>JAGRNT010000040.1 GCA_020440605.1 bacterium
AAGCTGCCACGAAGACTACCGTAAGCGCCACGAGCGAAAGCCCGAGGTGCCTACACCAGTTCACATGAGTCTTCATACACTCTCCTATGTGGATATGGTGTGTTTTGCCTGGACAAACCCCTCATGCAGCTTCCGGAAGAACTTGAAGCACGCGAGGAGAAGGGCCTCCCCAGACTTGTACCTATAGCTGTGCAGTAAAAGTATAACAGTTACGGCGTGCAAACAAAGGGCCAGCTGTATAGAAATGAGAAACAACAATCATTTAACGCCGATAATCGATTAAATCTGACTTAAACAGTCCTGTGGAACCCGGAAATGAAACGGGGAAGGCCAGAGACCTTCCCCGTGAAACCTCCTGAATTGTCCAGTGCAGCTGCCTGACTAAGACCCGTGTGCCACATTCAGGGACTGCTCCCCGAAATCGCTGACTTCGCTGCTGCTGCCGTCAGGCCAGTTCACACTGAGACTGACGGGATCGGTGCCCTCCGGAATACCGAAGTGCACCGGTCCCACATAGCTGGAAAGATAGGTATGCCCGGCCTGCACCTCGCGCCTCAGGCTGCGACCGTCAGCCAGCTTCAGCGTCAGCACTGCCCCCACTCCGGCCGGGTTGCCCGCCGGACCGCTGAGGCTGACCAGCAGACCACTGCCCTGCATGCGGGCCGGATCGGCATAGGCGATCTGCGGGCTGGAACTGCTGACACTCATCACGAGATCCAGGCAGGCATCACCGTTGAAGTCGGCAGCCACGGCTCCGCGTCCCTCGGCATTGACCCGCAGGCCGGACTCCAGCGGCTCAAGGCAGCGGAAGCTGCCGTCGCCGTTGCCGAGCATCAGTGTCCCGTAGCCGCAGACCCAGCGGGTCTCCTCGGGCTGCGTGTTGCGGAAGTTCTGGTTGATCCAGGCATCAAGGTTGCCGTCGTTGTCAAAGTCACCGGTGGCGATGCCGAAGGCGCAGGAGATCTGCGCCATGTCGGGCAGGTCGCTCATCGTGAATCCGCCGCTGCCGTCATTCTCGAAATAGGCGCTGGCGACATGGTCCGCGGTCAGCGTCTCGCTGACCTGCTCCAGCGGGCCGTAGATCTCCTCCAGCGTCGCATCCGCGAACTTCTCCCATGTCGGGAATCGCTGCGGGATGGTGGAGATCGCGTAGCCGCTGCAGGAGCGTCCGCGGCCCGGCAGCAGCGTGCCGTCACTGCCGAACTTGACCTCCACCACGTCTCGCGTGCCGTTGCCGTCGAAGTCGTCAGCGATCACCATGTAGGGTTTCTCGGAACTGGGGTGGTACTTCGTGTTCATGCCCCAGTTGCCGGCGATCACGTCGTTGTCACCGTCGTTGTCAAAGTCTCCGCTGGCCAGCGACTGCCACATCCCGCTGGGGCCGATCGCCCCCTGGCGGATCAGCACGCCGTCGTTGTTGGCCCACCATTCAACACTGCCGAACTCGCTCGCGACGAGCAGGTCCTGCCGGCCGTCGCCGTTGAGGTCGGAGAAGCAGATGTCGGAGACCGGTCCGCTGTCAGCGAGCCCCGGGGCCATCTGGCCCGTGGCGAGCGAGAACACCCCGCTGCCGTCATTGCGCAGCACGTGGCTGTGCACGGCCTCGCCGAACACGAAGGGCTTCAGCCGGCCCGCGATCACGACGTCCAGATCTCCATCGTTGTCAATGTCACTGGCGCAGGCGCTGCCCGAGGAAAGCTGCTCCACCGGCAGGGTTCCGGGCCTGAAGCCGTCGCCGCCGCTGAGGTAGATCCGGTCCAGATATGACTGCGGCTGCTCCTCGCTCTCGATGCCGCCGCTGCTTAGCAGCAGGTCCGGGGTGCCGTCGCCATTCGCCTCGAACAGCAGGGCAGCCATCGATTCAGGCCGTTCATCAACGGCCTTGTCCAGCATCGGAGAGCCGGCGAAGCCGCCGCCCTCGCGTCCCGTGAACAGCTTGCCCTGCTGGTTCTGCGGGCCGGCGAGGTAGATGTCCAGGCGGCCGTCCGCATTCAGGTCGGCCACACCGAGACCGGTGCCCAGCGTGCTGCGGCGCAGGGGCAGCAGCGGCTCGGCATCAAACTCGGCGGTGAGCGTATCCTGCTCCTGCTGTTCCCAGTTCAGGCTCTCCTGGCTGAAGAGCGGTTCCTGCCCCTGCGGAGCGTAGTCAGTCAGGCGGCTGCCGCGGCGGATCGTGTAGTGGCGTCCCGTCTCCAGGTCGCGCAGCACCTCCACCCTGTTGTCAGGCCAGCGGATCCACAGGGCATCGATCAGCCGGGCATCGCCGAGGCCGAGATGCACGCGGCTGCTCTCCGCGCTGGCATAGCCGCGGGCGAGGATCACGTCCTGCACGTACTGCCTGTCACCGCACCAGGCCACGACGCGGGCTCCGACGGCCTCGCTGTTCGGACCGTCCTGGCGCAGATCGATCAGCACACGGCCGCCGTTGTCAAGATCGTTGCGATAGACACCGAGCTGGTCGCCGGTGTTGTTGACGACGAAGTCCAGGTCGCCGTCGCCGTCGAGGTCCTGCAGGACGCAGCCGCAGGAAACCGCCTCGTCGTGGATGCCCCAGTTGTCAGGCGCCTTCTTGTAGTGCAGGGGCTCGCTGGCGGTGAAGATGATGTCGTCGGTCCTGAGGGCGGGCAGGCCGAGTTCGTAGGCGTCGACCTCCTCCTGGCTGGCACCCTCCTCGAACATCTGCTTGATGCGGCGCTGCACGTCATACTCCACGGAGGTGGAGATGTAGCCGTTCGTTGCCAGGATCTCGAGGATGCCGTCGCTGTTGAGGTCCGCCAGGCGGATGCTCCAGGTCCAGTCAGTGCTCTTGACTCCCAGCAGCGCTCCGGCCTCGCTCATCCAGCCGTCACCGCGGTTGAGCAGCACGGTATTGCGCATGTTCTGGTGGGGCTCATAGTTGACGAGCTCGTAGCGCGAGAGGTTCATGTCACCGCTCTGCTTCTTGCCGTCCTTGTAGCCGGTCGGCGACATGTCACCGACCATGTAGTCCATCCAGCCGTCATGGTTGAGGTCACCGGCGTCGCTGCCCATCCCGAAGTAGCTCGTCACGCGCAGCATGTCCCTGCCGCGTTCCGTGAAATGTCCGTTGCCATCGTTGATGTAGTACCAGTCCGGCGTATCGAAGTCGCCGCTGACCTGCAGGTCGGTCCAGCCGTCATTGTTGAAGTCGCAGGCCAGCGCATTGAGGGCCCAGCCGAGCGGCTCGATGCCGCGCTCCATGGCCTCGTTGCGGAAATGCCCGCTGCCGTCATTGATCAGCAGCTCATCGCTGTCCGGCTTCAGGCGGATCTTGCCCGCGGCATCCATGTAGTGGTCGGGATGGCGGGACTCATCCAGCCGCACCTCGCCGGTCTCCATGTTGCGCATCATGTTGAAGTAGGCGCCGTCGCTGCGCAGGTCCTCGATCTTGCGGTCGTCGTTGCGGCCCTTGCGGTTGTTGGCATTGTAGACATCCAGGTCGCCGTCGTTGTCAACGTCGAACACCGCGCTGACGACGGTGCTGCGGGCGGATGCCAGGCCGGCCTCCTCGCTCCTGTCCGTGAATGTCCCGTCCCCGTTGCCGGCGAAGTAGCGGTTGACGCCGCCGCGCACGGCGACGTAGATGTCGAGCACGCCGTCGGCATTGAGGTCCGCGAACACCGCGCTCTCCGCCATGTCCCCGCTCATGCGCAGGCCCGGCGCGGCATCATCCGTGACATCCGTGAACTTCCAGCCGCCCTCATTGCGATACAGGGCGTTGTCATTCTCGATGCCGCAGAGGTAGAGATCGATGTCACCGTCGCCGTCATAGTCGCCGGAGGCCATCCCGGCCTGGACGGAGATCGCATCCAGCCTGAGCTCCTTGCTGATCACCTCGGAGACGAAGTCAATCCCGCACTCGTCGGGGCCGAGCCGCGTGTAACCGCCCCCGCCGGCCGCCTCACTGAAGGCGACGGAGCTGACCTCCGCATCTGATTCCGGCAGGTCCGCAAAGCGCCGGGCACCATCACCCGCTGCTCCCTTTCCCGCAGGCGTGCCGCCTCCGGCCACCGGTGGCTCCTGGCCGTTGTCAACACAGGAAGTGAGCAGCACTCCGAGAAGGGCCGCGAAGAAGTATCTGTGCATGTGATTACCCGCCTTGATCCGATCCAGCGGGACCAGTTCTGCCAACAGGCATGGCTGGCCGGAGAATAAGTGGCCCGGTCCGGTCGTGGACAAGTGCTATGGAGCGGATCTCCTCAATTTCAACCGAGTTGATTCTAACACAGCTGAACCCCGCTCAGGCCGCTTTGGCATTCAGCGCAGCGAAATCCAGGCAATTGCCATCTGATACTGGGAAACGGTTATCAGGCAACATTGGAAATCGCAGCTGAAGTGGACAGGCCGGTCTCAGTGCGCACCTGAATCCGCGACTGGTTCTTCCGGCGATTCCGCCTCGGGCGGCAGCTCGGCATCCGGGGGCGGCAGATCGTCAATGCTCACACCGGTCAGCTCACTGAGGATCCGCATCGCCTCCTCGTCTGCGGCATCCCGGGCCAGGATGAGCGGGGTCCTGCCCTCTGCATCCTCCAGTCCCGGATCCACACCGTCCGCCGCCAGCCGCTCAATGAAAGCGCTCAGGTTGTTCATGGCGCAGAGGTGGATCAGGTTCCGGCCGCTTTCCTCGATCAGGGAATCCGTTGCAGCGCCGGAATCCAGTACCAGCTCCAGCATCTGGGGGTCGCCGAGCATCGCCGCAATCCCCGCCGCGCCGTAACCCGTCTGCAGCGAGGCGCTGATGTCGGCACCGTTGTCAAGCAGGAAGCCGGCGGTCTCGATGTGGTCGTAGTAGATTGCCAGCAGCAGCGGTGTCCAGCCGCGCTCATGCTGGTAGTTGATGTCCGCACCGTGGGCCAGCAGGAGCCTGGCCGCTCCTGTCCTTCCGTAGCCTCCCGCCAGCAGGATCGGCACCGACCCACCTCTGTCCTGCCGCTGCGGGTCGGCTCCGTGATCCAGCAGCAGCTGCAGGGACTGCTCCATGCCGTAGGTGGCCGCCACGTCCAGCGGTGTCTGGTCATTTGCGTCCGTGATGTCCGCTGCAATCCCCAGCTCCAGCAGGCGTTCCACCAGCTCGGCATTGTCCATTTTTGTGGCGTAGTGCAGCAGACTGCGCCCGGTACCCTTTTCCGGGTCATCACTGAGCAGCGGATCCGCACCATGCTCCAGCATCAGCTCCAGCAGGTAAGGATCATTCTGCAGGACGGCTTCCGCGAGCGGCCGCTTGCCGTTGCTGGCCGGTGCATTCAGATCAATGCCCGCGGCGATCATGCGCACGACCATCACCGTGCGCCCCAGCTCGATGTAATCAATCAGGTGGTCACTGTCCAGTACGGCGCCCTCGTCCTGCAGCCGGCGCCGGGCCTCACCCGGGTCCTCATCCAGCAGGTTGGCGAAGGTACTGAGTTCCCGCTCCGAATACCCGCGCAGCGGCTTCGCATCCGGATTCGTGTCCTGCCCCCCTTCCTCAGCCACCTGGGGTTCCTCAGGCTCGGCTGCAGCTGATTCCTCCTGCTGGAGGCTGCCGGCCCCGGCAGTCGAATGCTCTGCTCCATCAGGCTGCGGATTGCAGCTGCATAACACCAGGATCATCATCAGGGACAGCAGGAATAGCTTCATGGCATGCCTCTCCTCGCTTAACAGCATAGCCCAGGCCTGGGGCCCGGCAAGAAAAAACCCCCGGGGCACATGACCCCGGGGGCAATCGATTCAGTCGATCAGACTAATGCGGTTTACCAGCTCGGATCGGGGAAGTTGCCGTCCGTGCAGGTCACCGGATCGAGGTGGACGCCATCAGCCGCATTGCCGATGCTGTCCAGGGACTCGAGGGAGAACATCAGGTAGAAGGTGGAACCACCCGGAGCGCTGATGTTGAAGGTACGCAGCGTGACCTGGGCGTTGTTGCCCCAGGCCACGTCGAAGTTGCCGAACGGACCGAAGCGCTGGTTCCAGGTGGCGGAGGCTTCGTTGTTGGCAGCCGCGCTGCTGTCCCATCCGAGCCAGAACTGGTCGAATGACGTGCTCTCCTGGAAGCCCAGGTTGGCACGGAAGTGCATCCACGGGTCGGAACCTGCGGGAGCATTGACAGCAGGTGAACGCAGGGTGGCACGCGGGACACCGTTGTAGGTGCCGCCGTTGGTGCCGTCAGCGCCGTCATTGGCATGCCAGGCCTGGCCGCTGTAGAGGTTGAACGCGGTCTCCCACTGCGGGCCGATGTGCCAGTTGGTCGCTCCGGTGTGACCCGGACCCGTGCCGCGCAGCCAGCCGGCGGCGTTGGCATCGGTGTACGTGTTGTACGCGGACATGTCGTCATAGAACAGAGCGCCCGGCATCAGCGGAACCGCGTCAGGCCAGAAGAAGCTGTCGCTTGAGGATGTCGGCAGCGAGCTGTCCGTCACCATCAGGCTGAAGAAGTAGTTGCCGTCGCCGCCCGCGGGGGTCGGATCAACGTTCACCGCGGCGAACTGCGGGCCGTTGGTCGCATAGGTGCCGACAGCCTGCGTGAAGCCGCTGTTGCCCCAGGCGATGAAGTCGTAGTTCCAGTCAAGATCGACGTCGTAGGGGCCGGTACCGAAGGCGAGCTGG
This sequence comes from bacterium, assembly GCA_020440605.1. Taxonomy (GTDB): domain Bacteria; phylum 4484-113; class 4484-113; order 4484-113; family JAFGCY01; genus JAHEFU01. The sequence continues at coordinate 6,601 of JAGRNT010000040.1, forward strand.
AAGAACAGATCGACATCGTAGTCCGGGCCGATGCCGCTGACGGTATCCAGCGGATCATCCTCGTTGACATCATCAAAGATCTGGACCGGATAGTTCGGTGCACCCTCGTCGACCATGTAGCAGCCACCCTCGATGAAGGTGTCGCCATCGGGCCAGAAGTTCGGGTAACCGTTCAGGTCGTCGAAGTAATCGTCGTAGGCGTCCACGTCGGTGAAGAAGCGGACACGGACCGGGAACTTGTCAGCGGCCTCGCCGAACACGCCGTTGCGGTTCAGGTCGCCGTTGAAGCCGATCACGGTGCCGTAGTCGAAGTCCACGGTACGGCCCTCACCGGGGGTGGTGAAGGAGTAATCGCTGCGCAGGTAACCCCACAGGTCACGGCCGGCCTCGATGTCGTGGTCCTCGAT
>JAGRNT010000041.1 GCA_020440605.1 bacterium
GGGGTGATGCCCTCGCGGCGGAACCCGACATCGGTATGGACGAGTTGAAGGAGCTTCTGCAAGGGGTCCTCGATCCCGAGACGCATCTCGTCCCGGAAATCGGGGCGCGGCTTTCAGGTCAGGAATACGATGTCCTGTTTCTGTCGGGCGTCGGGGAGGTCTATCCTTATATCCGGTCGCACAATGTGTTGAATAACCTCCAGAGCACCGCCAAGGAAAAGCCGACGGTGATGTTCTTTCCGGGGAAATACACGCATAGCTTGGCCACGGGAGCATCGCTCGATCTTTTTGGGATCCTGCACGACGACAAATACTATCGGGCGTTCGACATAACGCACTACGAAATCTGAGGGGGGCGGGATGACCAAGCTTCGCGAAATATTCGAGAAACCCGTCGATCGAGCGATCGAAGGGGTCATCAAGGCGGATGACGACAAAAGCCTTCGCATAGAAGTAGAGGAGTACGTCCTGACCAATGAGGTCAGCCGGCAGATCGAGAAATTCCTCGAAGCCTACCGCTCCTCCACCACAAAAAACGGCGTCTGGATCTCCGGATTCTTCGGATCTGGTAAGTCGCACCTGCTGAAGATGCTGTCGCTGCTGCTCGAAAACCGTCCCGTCGACGGGCTGGATGTGATGGAGACCTTCCTGCAGAAGTGCGGTGAGAACCATATCCTTGCCGGTGAGATCCGTCAGGCAGTTGCCATTCCATCACGCAGCATCCTTTTCAACATAGACCAGAAGGCTGATGTCATTAACAAGAAGGAAGATGTGGATGCACTGCTGGGAGTGTTCGTCAAGGTCTTTGACGAGGCCTGCGGGTACTACGGCAAGCACGGCTACATTGCTGATTTCGAACGCGACCTGGACAGGCAGGGCTTGCTGCAGCAGTACAAAGAAAACTACATGAATGTGGCCGGCGCGCCTTGGGAAGAAGGCCGGGAGACGGTACTGCTGGCTGGAGATCATGTTTCCCAGGCTTACAGTGCCACCACCAACAGCAGTGAGGATGCCGCGAAAGGCATCATGGACCGCTATCGTGAAGATCACAAGCTTTCCATCGTCGACTTTGCGAACCGGGTCAAGAATTACATTGACCAGCAGGAAGCCGGCTTCAGGCTGAATTTCTTCGTAGATGAGGTTGGCCAGTACATCGCAGACAACACCAAGCTGATGACCAACCTGCAGACGATTGCCGAGAGCCTGGCCACAATCTGCGAGGGCCGCTCCTGGATCGTAGTCACCGCCCAGGAGGACATGGACACTGTCCTCGGTGAGAACAGCAAGCAGCAGAGCCATGACTTCACCAAGATCCAGGCACGTTTTGCCAACCGGCTCAAGCTGGGCAGCGCGGACGTCGCCGAGGTCATTGAAAAGCGCTTGCTGCTGAAAACGGATGAAGCAGAGGCTGAGCTCGGTGAACTGTTCGATGCCCAGAACGCTAACTTCCCTACCCTGTTCGGCCTTGGTCATACTGGCAGGAAGTACAGGGACTATGTCGACAAGCCTGACTTCGTCAACAAGTACCCTTTCATCCCCTATCAGTTTGGCCTGTTCCAGGCGGCAATTCGATCCCTCTCCGAGCACAATGCCTTTGAAGGCCGGCACACCGCAGTCGGTGAGCGCAGCATGCTGGCGGTGTTCCAGGATGTTGCCAGGCAGCTGGAGGACAAGCAGCTTGGAGACCTTGCCACCTTCGACCTGATGTATGCCGGCATCCAGCAGACCATCAAGACACAGGTGCGTCAGGCGATTGATGTTGCCAGCAAGAATCTGGAGGACGATTTCGCGCTGAGAGTGCTCAAGGTGCTGTTCCTTGTGAAGTACGTCAAGGAGTTCAAGGCCACACCACGCAACCTCGTGGTGCTGATGTATTCCCGATTCGGCGAGGACATCAAGCAACTGCAGTCCCGGATCATGGAAGCGCTCGAGAATCTCGAGCAGCAGGTTTATATTCAGCGCTCGGGCGAGGAGTACGAGTTCCTCACGAATGAGGAAAAGGACGTCGAGCACGAAATCAAGAACCTCAGCGTGGACGACACTGAAGTTGGCAAGGAACTCAGCGAACTGATCTTCTCAGAAATCATCAAGGATCGCAAGATCCGCTATGAACCAGTTGGTGAAAGCTATACCTTCGGCAAGAAGCTGGACAACATTTCCTACGGCAAGGATTCGGAGCTGACCATCCATATTGCCAGTCCCCTGCATCCCCACTTTGAGGAGCAGCAGGCAATCATCACGGCCTCGGCTCCCAACAATGAGCTCCTGGTGCTGATGGATGCGGACGACCAGCTGGTACGTAGCCTGATTCGCTTCAAGAAAACAGACCTGTACCTCAGGCAACACTACACAAGCACGCAGAGCGAGAACGTCAAGCGGATTCTTGACGACAAACGTAATCGCAATACGGAGCTGCGCAAGGAGATCAACGAGCAGGTTAGAAATCTGCTGGCAGATGCCCGCATGTATGTCTCAGGCTCGGAAGTCCCGATCAAGGGCAACGACCCTGCCAGCAGGATCCAGTTTGGTTTCCAGGAGCTGGTGCGCCAGGTCTATCCGAACCTAAAGATGCTGCCCTCCGGCTGGAATGAGAGTGAGTACGCCAACCAGCTAAAGCAGGTGCATGACAAGCTGTTTGCGGCCCAGGCTGGCAATATGCTGGAGCCGGAGATCGAGGTGCTCAACTACATTGCGGGCAAGCACGCCCTTGGAATCAAAGCCACGCTGAAGAACATCACCGACCACTTCGAGCGCAAGCCCTACGGCTGGTGGCTCGGAGGTATTGTCTGCACCGTTGCCAGCCTCTGGGCCAGGCAGAAGATCACTGCCGGTGCTGAAGGAAATGAGCTGTCCGAGCAGGAGCTTTTGGCCAAGCTGAAGAACACCCAGCAGCATGGCTCGCTGAAGTTCAGCCCGAAGGAAGAATACAAGGCTGAGCATGTGCGCCAGCTGCAACACTTCTTCCGGGACTACTTTGATCACGAGCCGGGGTCGGCAGAGCCCCAGACCCTGTACAAGGAGACCCTGGCCGAGTTTAAGCAGCTGATCCAGAACCTCAAGGGGATACTCGTTCACATTGAGCAGTTCCCATTCCTGAGTACGCTGACTGAGCCCGTTGGCAAGCTGGAGGACCTGGCTGCCAAGCCGGAGTCCTACTACTTCAGCACCCTGCAGAGCCGCTTCACGGAACTGCTGGATCAGAAGCGTGAACTGCTGGACAAGGCTCTGGCCTTCATGAATGGTCCGCAACGAAGCATTTACCGCGACACGGTTGAGTTCCAGCGTGACAACAGGGACAACCTGTCACTGCTCTCAGGTCAGGATGCCAGCCGCATGCAGGAGATCCTCAGCGATCCGGACTGTTTCCGCAATGGCAGTATGCAGGAGCTGAAGCAGCTCAAGGACCGGCTCAGCAAGGCCTGCGAGGAACTGCTCGAGTCCGAACGAGCGGTTGCTCGAAAGAGGATTGACGCCACGCGGGAGCTGGTGATGCAGATGCCCGAGGTGGGCAAGCTGCCACACGAACCGCAGGTGGAACTGCTCCAGCTGTTCGAGAACATGAGCAAGGAGCTGGATTCAGTGCGGCTGGTGGCCGTGCTGCGTGACAAGGTCTGGCGTTTCACTAATGATGTCGTCAACAGCCACTTGAAGAAGCTGCTAGCGGCTGCTGCTCCTGCGGGTGCTGCTCCCGTCGAGTTTGTGTGGATCAGGGAACTCAAGCCCGACTTCAAGCAAGGTTTACTGGCCAGCGATGATGACGTTGACAGTTACATTGAGTCGCTACGCGCGGCGCTGAAGGCGGAAATCAAGGCTGGACGACGGATCCAGCTCTAGGGGAAGAAGAGGAATGGACACAGGGAAGCTGAAGAAGTTCGCGCCTGCAGCACGCAAGCAGCTGCGTGAGGCCGTCACTTTGCGCCTGGACCAATCGCTGCGCGAGGGCAGCATCGAGTCGCGCGAGCGTCGCCAGGCCGTGGAGGAACTGCACCGCCAGGTTGCTGCCACATCGCGCGAGGCTGTGATTGAGCGCGCCGCCTACATCTGGTTCAACCGCTTCTGCGCCCTGCGCTTCATGGATGCCAACGGATACACCCGTGTCGGCACCGTCACTCCCCGGCAGGCACATAGCCAGCCGGCGATCCTTGCGGATGCCAAGGCCGGCCACTTTGACGACGAACTGTTCACCCCACGCCTGCAGCGCTCTCGCATCAATGATCTTCTGTCGCGCGCCATCACGCATGACAATCCCGAGCAGGAGGCCTACCGCCTGCTGCTGCTGGATGTCTGCAACAGCTACCACGAGCTGATGCCCTTCATGTTCGAGCGCATCGAGGACTTCACCGAACTCCTGATGCCCGACGACCTGCTCTCGGATAGCTCGATCCTCGCGAAGATCCGCGAAGCCCTGAGCGACGAGGTCTGCCAGGACGTGGAGGTGATCGGCTGGCTCTACCAGTTCTACATCTCGGAACGTAAGGACGAGGTCTTCGCTGGCTTCAAGAAGAACAAGAAGGC
>JAGRNT010000042.1 GCA_020440605.1 bacterium
TTGATCGCCTGCTTGATCCACCACGAGGCATAGGTCGAAAAGCGGGCCCCCTGGGCGGGATCAAATCCCTCCACCGCGCGGATCAGGCCGATGTTGCCCTCCTCGATGAGGTCAGTCAACGTCAGGCCGCGATGGGTGTAGTGCTTGGCAATGGACACGACCAGGCGCAGATTGGCCCGCACCAGCCGGTCACGTGCCTCCGGACAGCTGTCGTTGATGACCAGCCAGCCGAGCGTACGCTCTTCGTCGGGTGTCAGCAGATCGAAGTCGTTGATCTGCCTGAGATACACCTGGAGATCGGATTCCAGCTCCGACTTGGCCATGGACAGTCCGTTCCTCGTTGGCTTCCGCCTGAAAATCGGGTCGGAGCCCCGTGCAGGGTCAGGGAATACTATCGCTCCCGATCAGGGGCAGCAATGATCGCGGCATGACACCGCCGCGCTTCACACCCCATCGGCTCACCCGATCCCACCCTTGAGACCGACTCACCAGAACCTAACAGATCGCCATCAGCTGGATTGATGCCCCGGTCCGTGCCTACCTGGCGGTAGGAAGCTCGAAGCGAAGGGCCACCGTGGAGGGCAGCGGGGGGAAGGGGAGGTGCAGCCGCCAGCCGGTGAAGTCACCCAGGTCCCGCTCCAGTTCCCGGAAGACATGCCGCGCCATGTCGGCATACCCCGGGATCAGTGGCGTCGCCAGCGTGGGCGAATCACCACCGAGGTGCCGGGGCGTGTCCTTGATGGGCAGCAGCGTGCGGTCGTCACGCAGTTCGTGCTCGTCCAGTTCACCCGAAGCGCGGCCGTAGACCAGCGGCCGCGGCGGCTGAATCTCGCGGGCAATGTCCTTGTGCACGATCAGGTCCAGCACCAGTGCCTCGACCGGCGTCGAGATGATGCACAGCAGTTCGCCGAGGTGGTTGTGCTCGTCGCGATAGCGCGTCAGCGCGGCACGGTCGACGTAGCCGAAGTAGGGGCTGAACAGCCCGGTGCGTCCCACCGGTCCGGTGGTGAGTTCGTAGATCACGCCCCGCCGGTCGGTGACGAGTTGAAGCTGCGACATGTCGCCGCGGCAGAACCGGCGCATCAGCAGCGGCAGTTCGGGATCGAAGTCACGATCGATGGGGGTGAGGTTGACCCCGGCGGGTGTGCCGTCGTCGTTGAAGCCCCGGATGGCAAGGATGGGCCAGCCGTTGGCAGAGCGCAGCCGCTGGAAGTCGCAGAAGCCGGAGAGCTGCGCATAGTCGAGCAGCGCGGGGTTCTCGCGATTGGGTGCGATGATGTGGCACGCCAGGCGGGTGCTGGCCTGTACACCCCAGATGCCGCTGTTGCCCTGGTACGCCAGCTTGCGACTCTTCTCCAGCCGGTCGGAACCGGTGGAGGCCATGCTGTCGAGCATCAGTTCGAGATTGGCCTTGTCGCCGGAGTGGATCTCGACCATCTCGTCGAATCCCTCGAAGGCATGCCGCACCCGCTCCAGCAACTGCGGCTGCGCCCCCGCGCCCTCCAGCGCATCGAGTGCGATCCGGATGCCCGCGGCCCCCGGGATATTGGCGGCCACCCGTGAGGGCGCCTCTTCATTGATGATCCGCGACAGCTTCCACGACAGCGTCTTGTCGAGCTTGAGTTGACGCGATGCCTCACGCGGGCTGCCGGGGTCCACGCCCAGGGCCTGGTAGGCCTCGATCAGCACGCCGCGCAGTCGCTCGACGGAGGAGACGTAGTGCTGCTGGAAGGGCGGGACGTCCGTAGCAATCGGGTTGTGTTCAGTCTCAGGCATGCGTATGGCGGGCTCCAGACGGGTTGGGGGAAGCATACCACGACTCCCATTCGTCGTCAGAACCAAGAACAAAGAAAACTCCAAAAATGTCTCCAGAGACACTTGCAAAGGCAGCGGGAGGCCGTAGTCTTGGATCCATCGCACCTCGGGGAGCCTCGGCCATGGCGGCCGGCCCCGCGGCGCGGCAGCGTAGAAACGAGAGGACTGAGGATGAAGACGCACACTGCGACCCTGGCACTTCTGGCGGCGGCGACGACCGGCCATGCCGCGATCACGATCACCGACGGCACCAGCGCCCCGACCTACGACGTCACCCTGAACTTCGACGAAGCCGGTGGTCCCACCGGCAGCGTGCCCGCCGACTCCTGGGCGGGCATCGGCCTCGCCGACATCATCTCCGGCGAAGGCTCGACCGTGGTCGGGGACAACAACCAGCTCTGGGGCATCAACGACGGCAACTCCTTCTACGGCGCCTACGGCGTCTTCATGACGTTCTCCACCGACCTCACCAACTTCTCAGCTCAGATCTGGGATCCCTCGGGCCCGCCCTCGCCCTTCGGCGGCGGCGCCGGTGTGTTCGTCTACAACAACGGCACCGAGGTGGCCAACTACTTCTATGAGCCGGCGTGGGGCGGACTGGGCAACGAGTGGCTCGACATCTCCGCCGACGGCGGCATGGTCTTCGACGAGATCCGCATTCTCGGGTACGGCTTCTTCCCAACGACCTACATGGACAACGCGTCGTGGACCCCGGCGCCCGGCGCGGCCGCGCTGCTCTCCTGCGTCGGCCTCGGCGCCCTGCGTCGCCGTCGCCGCTGATTGCGAGTGATTCGCTCCTGCATCCCGAGGCGTGTCGAGGCGATGGCTTCGTCACGCCATTCTGAACCAGCAACTCTTCGAGCCCCAATGAGGACACACCCGATGAAACGCTTCCCCTGCATGCTTGCCATGTCTGCCGGCATGGTCACCTCGATGGCCAGCGCCGAGATCACGGTCACCTTCCAGCGTCTGCTGCCGGCGTTGTCGGCCAACGACATGACGCCCGACGGCCGCTGGATCGTCGGCGAGACGGACGTGAACGGCGACTATTTCCCGGATGGCACCTACCGCTACGACCGCCTCAACGACGTCTTCTTCATGCTCCCGGCCCAGGGAATCAACGCGACGGCGATCTCCGACGACGGGGGCGTGATCCTCGGTGACATGCCTGATCCCACCGGGATCGGCAGCAACGTGGCGGCGCGGTGGACACTGCAGACCAACTGGGTCAGCCTCGGTTTCCTTCCCCGGGCCGGCGCCTGTCCCAGCCGGAGTGACGGCTACGAACTCTCCGCGGACGGCAGCGTCGCGGTCGGGCTTTCGTGGGACGGCTGCAGCGGCCGTGGCTTCGTGTGGCGTCAGTCCACGGGTATGGAGGAACTGGAGCCATTGGCCAACGGCGGCAACCGCGCCTCGGTGGTGTCGGCCGACGGCACCATCGTCGGCGGCTTCGCCCAGGGTGCGTTCTCACGGACACCGGCGACGTGGAACGGCGTGTCGACGGACGGCGATCTGATGGATCCGCCGGCCGGCGAGGTGCAGGGCGAGGTGTACGGCATGAGCGATGACGGCTCACTGCTGCTGCTGGGATGGCTGGATGGCGCCGCCGGCGATGTCTCGGAACGGGCCACGAAGTGGACGGCCGCGGGCGGCCTGGAGACGATCGGCGCGGGCTCGCTGCTTCCCGGCTGGGGCGGCATTCCGCAGGACATCGCTGATGACGGCACCATCGTGGGCTTCGACTTCCTGCTGGGCAACCGGCGGGCGTGGATCCAGCCGGGGGGCGAGGGTCCGCTGGTTGAACTGAAGGCGTGGGCCGAGAGTCACGGCGCGGTGGTGGACATTCCGCTCGGGCTGCACGTGCCCCAGGCGATCAGCCGCGACGGTCGCTACATCGTCGGTCACACCTCCTACGAAGGCGCCTGGCTGCTCACCATCAACCACGTGCCGTCGTGTGCCGGCGATGCCACCGACAACGGCACGGTGGATTTCGACGACCTCAACCTCGTGCTGGCCAACTGGTCGCAGACGGTGACGCCGGGGACCGACGGGGATGTCGACTGCAG
>JAGRNT010000043.1 GCA_020440605.1 bacterium
AGATCAACATCGCGGACCTCTCGCCGATCGGCACCAACTTCGGGCGGCGGGTGGAGAAGTACAACGTCTACCGCACACTCTCCATCGCCGACCTGCCGGCCGGCAATGCCGAGCCCGTCGGCAGCGGCGCTGAGCTGCTGGGAAGCGTGGCCCATGCCGAAGCCGAAGGCACGGCCAGCCAGGGCCAGCTGCGTTTCAGTTTCGTACTGGACAACGCCGCACCGGGCTGGTTCTACTTTGTGCGTCCCGCCGATGGCAACACGGAGGGCACGCCGAGCAACATCGTCAGCTTCGGAGCGCAGGGCGGCAACCTCTCCCCCGTAGCCAGCTTCACGGCGGATCCCACAAGTGGCGATGCTCCGCTAACCGTAGGTTTCGATGCCTCGGGCAGTTCCGACCCCGATGGAACGAATGGCGACATCTCTGACATCGTGCAGTTCCAGTGGGACTTCGAAGGTGACGGGATCGTCGACGAAAGCAGCAACAGTCCCACTACGCAGCATACCTACCTGCAGCCCGGGCAGTTCGAAGCCACGCTCGTCGTGTTTGACAGTGGTGCCGGCTTCGCAGTCAGCAGTGTTGCCATCACTGCCGGGCAGGCGGGCAACCTGCCTCCGACAGCGGTACTCAGCCTGCAACCCGTTTCCGGCCAGGCCCCGCTCCCGGTGCAGTTCGATGCCTCGGCATCCACGGATGACGGCGGAGCAGGCAACCTGACATTCGAATGGGACTTCAATGGCGACGGCCTGTTCGATCTGAACAGCGGCTCCGAACCAACGGCCCAGCGCCAGTTCAACACCGGTGGCGAGTTCAGCCCGCTGGTGCGCGTGACCGACGCCTTCGGCCTGAGTGCCACCGCGACAGCGAGCCTGTCCGTGGCCGATCCACTGCCGAATGAGTCTCCGTCCGCCGTGCTGAGTGCGGACCAGACGATCGGGAATGCCCCGCTAAGCGTTGAGTTCGATCCTTCAGCGTCCTCCGATCCCGACGGCAGCATCGCCGCGACCGAAATGGATTTCGACGGCGATGGCAACTTTGACGACTTCAGTCTCGACCCGCTGGAGAAGTACACGCACATCTACGAAACAGCCGGAAACTTCAACGCCACCCTGCGGGTCAGCGACGACCGGGGCGCACAGTCCGCGATCGTGCTGCTGATTCAGGTTTCCGAAATCGGCAACCAGGCACCGCAGCCCAGCTTCACGGTGCAGCCCCAGAGTGGCAATGTTCCACTGGAAGTCGAATTCGATGCCTCCGCCAGCACTGATCCGGACGGCACGATCGTCAGCTATGCCTGGGACTTCAACAATGACGGGCTGATTGATGACAACAGCACGGACCCGGTACTGCAGCACACCTTCGTTGATGCCGGTCAGTTCACGGTCAGGCTGACCGTGACGGACAACGAAGGCAAGTCTTCCTCCATTACGGATTTTAATGCAGTTGAGGTCAGCGACCCGGGCAATCAGTCCCCGACAGCGGTGCTCAGCATACAGGTCACGCAGAGCGGATTCCCGACCGTCATCAGCCTCGACCCCTCGGCCTCGTCCGATCCGGATGGTTCGATCAGCAAGTATGAATATGACTTTGATGGCGACGGTGATTTTGAGATCAGTGTCGGCAGTGATGCGGTGCAGGAGTACCCCTATTTCCGCATTGGCACATTCACTCCTGTACTGCGCGTGACGGACAACGACGGCGCGAGCAGCACGGACAGCGACATTGCCGTGCAGCCGGACCAGGGCTGGTCCACGGTCACGGTGGACACGGTGGCTGATCCCGGCGACACTTCCGTGGCCTTCGTGAGCTCCGGCATCAACGGCCTGACCAAGCGCTTCGTGGTCTGCTACACCGAGGACCCGGGCTCGACGCTGCGCTCGTCCAATGCCCCGGCGATCCTGCCCACGAGCTGGACTGTGCCGGTACAGGCCGCGGGAAACTGCAGGACCGGTGTCTCGCTGATCGAGGTTGACGATGCACCTGCCGCCTTCTTCACCCTGGAGGGTGGCACTGATGTCGGTGGTGTGGGATATGTGCGCGCCCTGGACGGCAAGGGCAACAGCTGGGGCACACCCCAGACCGTTGCCACCTTCGGTGCCGCCGGAGCGCAGCGCCTGAGCGCTGTGATCAGCGGAGGCAATCCCGGAGTGCTCAGCTGCAGCAGTTCGAGCCTGTTGATCCGTTTCATAGGGGCGACGGACTCCACGGGTTCCGCATTCAGTTCACCTGTGAATGTATTCAACAATGCCAGTAGTGGCTTCATCCCCGGCATGCGCGGTCTGGTCGTGAATGACAGGCCGGCGGTGCTCCACTTCAACGATTCAAACTTCGGCGACCTGGAGTACCGTGCAGCCAGCAGCTCCGACGGCAGCAGCTGGCCTGCAAATGGGCAAGTGGTCAGCTCGGAAGTCCAGTCCTCCAATCAGCGATACGTTGGTGCGGCGACGAAGCTGTCCAACGGCTTCCCCATGGTTGCCTATGAGGAGATCATCGACAATTCCTCCCAGGTCGTGCTGGCCATTGCCCTGAACCAGCAGGGCAGCGCCTGGCTGCTTGGCAAGGGCCAGGTCGATCTGCCCTTCCTGGACGACCCGGTGCTCTCGGACTTCAACCTGGAACTGCTCGGGGATCTGCCCGTGATCTCGTTCAGAATGCGCAACCTGAGCAACTCCGCGCTGGCCTTCGCCATAGCGGAGGATCCCACCGGTCTGGTCTGGGGCCCCACGGAGATCATCGACGGTGAGGGCAGGCCAGGCAAGTCCTGCTCGCTGGTCCACAATGGCACACATTACGTGATCAGCCAGTTCGACGAGAACAGTGGAGAGATGCGCATCAGCACCCGGCCCACCTCTCTTTGAACCGGCTGATCGCCTGAATTGGGCTATTTGAAAATGGAGTATCAGATCCGTCTCAATTGGGCTATACTTCACCAATCCTTAATACTTGATTATTTGCTGGAACGAGAGGCACCCAGGCCATAGAGGGAGTAAGTGCGCATCGCCGCCCCAGCGCTTGGCGAGGTGTCTGATGAGAGAATGCGCATTCCCTGCGCGGTCGAATTCCGCCGTACTGTCCGTGCTGCTTCCGGTGCTCGTACTGCTTCTATGCTTGCCGTCCTGCGGTGGCCACGCTTCCCGCCCCGAGCAGCTCAGTCCCGCAGTGCAGGACCCGGCCTCCTTCATGGCGCAGCAGCTCTCTGAGCTGGACAGCCTGCCCCTGCCGGAAGGCATGAACCAGGCGCAGTGGGATGAGCTGAAGCAGGCGATGCGATCTCAGCTTGAAGGCCTGCGTGCCACACTCGCAGCCCCTGTCACCCCCGCCAGTGCGGCAAAGCTTGGCCTGGATGAACTGACCCTCACCCTGACCTGGGGCTATGCCTGCCAGGGCGATTACGACCAGAACAGTGAAGTGAACATCGCCGACCTGGCCCCGATCGGTACGCATTTCGGCAAGAGCACCAACGGCGCCGGACCCTTCCCGCCGGGCAGCGTGGAAAGCATGGTCGATGGCGACTCCAATGGTGAGATCAACATCGCCGACCTCTCGCCGATCGGCACCAACTTCGGGCGGCGCGTGGAGAAGTACAACGTCTACCGCACATTGTCCATTGCCGACCTGCCG
>JAGRNT010000044.1 GCA_020440605.1 bacterium
GGCGAGGTTTCGGATGAGCTCGGTGTTCGTGACGGTCTTGCCGGTGCCGGCGCCGCCGAACAGCCCGACCTTACCGCCGCGGGCGAGGGGGGCGACCAGGTCCACGACCTTGATGCCCGTCTCGAGGATCTCCACGCCGACGCTCTGGTCCGTCAGGGACGGGGCGTCGCGGTGGATCGGGTACATCTTGCCGGCCGCGACCGGGCCGGCCTCGTCGATCGGCTTGCCGAGCACGTTGAAGATCCGGCCGAGGCAGCGCTCACCGACCGGGATGGTGATCGGCGCGCCGGTATCGACGGCCTCCATCCCGCGCTGCAGCCCGTCGGTGCCCTCCATGCAGACGCACTTGACCACGTTGTTGCCAAGATGCTGCGCCACTTCGGAGACGATCAGCTCACCGGTCTCGGGGTGCTTCACCTCGATCGCGTTGTTGATCGCCGGAAGGTGTCCCTCCGGGAATTCGACGCTGATCGTGGGGCCGATGATCTCGGCGATCTTTCCAGCTGTTCTGCTGCCAGTCTGTGTGGCGACATCCGCCATGGTCAACTCCTTCCTTACTACAACTTCTGAAGGGCAGCAGACCTGTGCTGCCCGCGTTACTTGCTTCCGAGTTTGCTGTCCGTGACGCCGGCTTCCTTCTCGATCTCCTTGAGTTCATCCTCCGTGATCACCCAGGAGTTGTTGATGATGAAGGCCACCAGCCCGCTGTGCAGCTCAATTGCATCCTTGCTGATCAGGAACTTGATCATCACCAGCTTGCGGTCGATCGCCGTGGTGAAGGTCAAGAGCTTGGTGCCGGTTGCCTGGCTCTCGTAGTAGATCGGGACCCAGAACATGCCCTTGCGGTATTCCTTGGGGACGATGTCACGGATCTCGCTCGTCATCTTCATGCCGGCGCGGGCGTTGAAGGCGATCTGCGCATTGAGGAAGCTCATGAACTGATAGTCCTCCTGGCGCTCGTCCTCGGGAATATCCGAGGGCAGATCATCCATCAGCCGCCGTTCGTAGATATCCATTTCGAAGATGAAGTCCGTGGCGGCCTCACCGACCATCGGTCGGCGCGCCAGCAGCGCATAGACCCCGACATCCTTGATGACCTCGCCGGTCTTGGGGTCGATGCCCTGCTCGAGCAGGTCCCAGCCCTTGGGCAGCACGAAGTGCACAACGATCCCGTCGCGCTCCGTGCGGTACTTCTCCACGGAGTTCTGCATCTGCTCGAGGGTGATGGCCATGGTGTTCTTGCCATCATCCTTCTGCCCGCCCTGCTGTGCGAGTGCGGGGCTGCTGCCGAACAGCAGGCTGCCCGCCAGGGCGCAGAGGGCCACGATGCCCACCGCGAGGGAGCGGGGGCGCAGGGAAGTGAGTTCAGTAGACATGTCTACTGAATCGGGTCGGCGGCTCATGCAGTTAATCAGCATGCAGCTCAGGAGTGTGCGGACTTCCCCGCTGTTCAATCCCTCGTGCTGCATTTTCCCGCGCACGACGGCCTGCCGCACGGCGGCCAGCACGTCCTGAACTGCGGGAATCAGCCTGATCATCCCTTGAGGGCCTCCGCACCGCCCACGATGTCCAGCAGCTCGAGTGTGATGCCGGCCTGGCGGGCCTTGTTGTATTCCAGCGTGAGGGCCTCGATCATGTCGCCCGCGGCCTTGGTGGCATTCTCCATGGCCACCATGCGCGCGCCGTTCTCGGATGTGAAGTTCTCCATCGCGGCCTGGAACATCACGGTCTGGAAGAAGCGCGGCAGAAGCGCGGTGAGCAGCTCCTCCGGGCTGGGTTCAAGATCATAGTTCTCGCTGAAGCCCGCCGCCTCATCCTCGCCGGCCGGTTCGAGGCTCTCGATCGGCAGCAGGCGCATTACGGTCGGGTCGGACTTCATCACGTTGATGAAGCGGGCGTAGATCATGTAGACCTCGGCGACTTCGCCCGCGAGATATGCATTTGTGAGGATCGTATTGACCGGCTTCAGATCCGAATAGCTGGTGTTCTCATTGAAGCCCGGATACCACTTTCCACCCTTGCCGAGCGCCTGCCAGCCCTTCTTGCCGACGAAGATGATCTCGGTCTCGCGGCCGCGCTCACGCTGCTCGCGGATGAACTGCTCGGCCTTCTTCACGAGATTGGCGTTGAAGCTGCCGCAGAGGCCCTTGTCACCGGTGAACAGCAGCAGCATGACCTTCGGGGCTTCCGGGTTCACGTGGCTCAGGAAGGGATGGTCCACCTCCGCCGCCACGCTCGCCAGGTTGCGCATCACGCCGGCCAGCGTGTCCGTGTAGGGACGGCTGGCCTGGGTGCGGCCCTCGCTCTTGCGCAGGCGCGCGGCAGCCACCATCTTCATGGCCTTGGTGATCTGCTGGGTGCTCTTCACCGATTTGATTCGGTTGCGAATTTCCTTGCCGCCCTTAGCCACCTGCTTGCTCCTTGTTGTCCTTTCCGTTGTTCGGCGGTTTGAAGCCGATGTCACTTTCGTTGGCACCGGCCCGCCAGCCCGTGCGCTCCGGGAACTGGATCACCGTGGCGATGTAGTTCCAGCGGATCAGCACCACCGCGCGGTGGCTTTCCTCCCGGCGTTCCTCGGGCGGGATGTAGCTTTCATCCTCACCGTAGACCGGCACCACCTTGTAGTTCGGATGCTCGATCCACAGGCCCAGTTCGTCGAGACCCGTCACGTCCGCGGCGAATTTCTCGCTGTAGACGCCGGGCAGATCCAGCAGTTCATAGGCTGTCCGCTCGAGCTGGATCAGCACCCGTGTGCCGACCACATCCTCCATCGTGACTGCCTTATGCAAAGCTGGCTCTCCTTACTGCCTAAGCCGCATGCCGGGCCGCGAAGTCGGCGAAGAACGCATCGGCGGCGGTCTTCATCGCTTCCTCGACATCAGCATGGCTACCGCTCTTGCGGATCGTCTCCAGCACCTGGCCGTAGTTGTCCTTGAGGAACTGCACGAAACCGGCACTGGCGGCCTGCACCTGGGCGACGGGCAGCTTGTCGTAGTAGCCCTTACCACCGGCCCAGATCTGAGCAACCTGCTCCTCGGTGGCCAGGGGCACGTACTGGCCCTGCTTCAGCAGTTCCACCATGCGCTCACCACGGGTCAGCAGGCGCTGGGTGGCGGCGTCCAGGTCGGAACCGAACTGGGCGAAGGCCGCCATTTCACGGTACTGTGCCAGGTCCAGCTTCAGCGAACCCGCGACCTTCTTCATGGCCTTGGTCTGGGCGCTACCACCGACTCGGGACACAGAGATACCGACGTTCACGGCCGGACGGATACCCTGGTAGAACAGGTCGCTCTCCAGGAAGATCTGGCCGTCGGTGATCGAGATCACGTTCGTGGGAATGTAGGCGGAGACGTCACCGGCCTGGGTCTCGATCACCGGCAGGGCCGTGATCGACCCACCGCGGCGCACCGGCACGGCGCTGATGTCAGCTCCGCAGCTGGCGCACTTCTTGTAGATCGCCTGCTCCTCATAGGCATGCAGCTTGTTGAGCGGGTTGTTGCTGTTGCAGCTCGGGCAGACCTTGTGGTCGGCAAGCTTCACG
>JAGRNT010000045.1 GCA_020440605.1 bacterium
CGGGACGCGCTCGAGCGCCATCACCGCGACGGCTCCCGCGTCCTCGGCGATCTTCGCCTGCTCAGCGGTCACCACATCCATGATCACGCCGCCCTTGAGCATCTCGGCCATACCGCGCTTGACGCGGGCCGATCCGGTCACGTGCGTGGGGTCAGTCATCTGGGGTTTCCTTTCGGGTCTGCCTCCAATGGTAGGGGCGAACCGCGACATCACCTACTGCGGAGGGCGGATGGCACCTCGTCGTCGAGTTCGACGGTGCGCGGCAACGGGGCGGAGCCCGACAGCCGGAACAGCCGCACCAGGCGTTGTCGGCGTACGGCCAAGCAGGAACGCACGGCATCGTTGTGGAAGCGCCGCGACCAGGCCGCCTTCTGCACAGCCGCCGCAAGCCCGGCCAGCGTCTGCTCACCGTCGGGCTGTGCGGCGATCTCCGCGACGACATCGGCATCCATCGAGGCCTCCAACGCCCGCGTGAGCGCACTCTCCGAGGCACACCGCGGCGCAGGGAAGTCCGAGCCCGTGGCGCGAGCCTGATTCAGCGCGGAGTCCGCGGCGTCGGCGAGCAGAACCGTCGTCGCGGGATCCAGCCGCCCCGAACTGGCCAGGGCCAGCACCTCATTGGCGCGCTCCATGAACTGTCCCTGCAATGCAGAGCGGGAGGTATCGATCCGATGGTGCAAGCGATCCAGTCGCGCGGCTGTCTGCGACAGGTACAGAACGATCACCGCCACCAGCGCGACGATCAGTACCACCCACAGGACGTCCATCAGGCCTCGTCCCGCGGCCGGGCGAGCCGGCCGACGAACTGGCCACGCATGTCGTTCTCCACCCTCTCCCCGCTCGTGGTGACACTCTCGTAGACCTGCTCGATCTCACGGGCGACCACCGCCCAGTCGAACTGCCGCGCACGCACGCGTCCCGCGCGACGCAACGTCTCACGACGGGCCGGATCGCCGAGTAGTTCGATCACGGTGCGTGCCAGATCCGCGGAGTCCTCGCTGGTGAACATGGCACCGGCCCGGCCGTCCTCAAGAACGCGGGCGAAAGCCTCCAGGTCGCTGGCCACGACCGGTGTGCCGGCGGCCATCGCCTCCAGAAGCACGATGCCGAAACTCTCACCACCGGTGTTGGGCGCGACATAGATGTCGGCACTGGCGAAGGCCCGGACTTTGTCGGCGTCGCTGACCAGGCCCAGGAAGCGGACCTGCCTGCTGACCGCCTCCGGAACGTCTTCGATGGCGTCATCCTGATCACCGGGTCCGGCAACCAGCAGTTGCGTGTCCGGATACACCTCCAGGATCGCCGGCATGGCTTCCAGCAGGACGTGCAGACCCTTGCGGGGCTCGTCGATGCGACCGATGAAGAACAGCGTGGGCGCCGACCTGGGATAACCGTCGAGCGGACGAGCGTCTTCGAAGTCCGCGCACGTCACGCCGTTGGGGATCAGGACCGCATCGCCTCCGAGGTGCTTCACCAACGTCTGGCGGGCAGCCTCGCTCACGGCGATCCGTGCGGAGATCTTCTCCATCGCCGTCTGGACCAGGTAGTAGGCGGCCGTCAACGCCCGAGAACGGGTCTGCGAACTGTGCCAGGTGGCGACGATCGGGCCGCGTGCAGCCCAACAGGCGAGAACGCTCAACGTCGGGCTGGCCGGTTCATGGACGTGCAGGACATCGAAATCCCCGTCCTTGATCCATCGCCGTACCCGCGCCGCGGACACCGGGCCGAAGTTCACCTTCGCCACCGAGCCGTTGTACGGCACGGAGACAGGCTTGCCGCCATCGACCACGAATGGTTCCAGCGGGTAGTCGTCGTCATCGACGGGTGCCAGCACACTGACCTCGTGGCCGAGACGCTGCAAGGCCAGCGCCTGGTCGTGCACGTGTGCTTTGACGCCGCCAGGCGACGTCCAGTCGTACGGACAGACGATGCCGACCCTCACCGTGCCCGCCGGGGATCGAGGTCGGCCAGGAACACCGGTTGCAGCATGTGCCAGTGGCCCGGATGGGCGGAGATTCCCTCTTCAAGACGGACCGCCATCGACTGGGTGAAGGCGTGCGCTGCCTCGATGAAGTCATCGTCCAAACGATCGGCTCGCGTCCAGTCACCGGCGGGACGCTCGACCGGCGGGAAGACGTGGACGTGGGCACGGGGACCCTCGTAGTAGAGCGAACAGGCCAGCAGCGGGGCGCCCGTCAACAGCGAGATCGCCGCCGGACCGATCGGCATCTTCGCGGGCTCTCCGAAGAACTCGACCTGCACACCGTGCCGGCTCAGATCGCGGTCGGCAAGTAGTGCGAGCAGTCCGTTCCCACGGACGAGCTCGACCAGTTCGTCGAAGACCCCTTCAGCCCCGGCATGCGGAAGGATCTTCATACCCAACGCCCGGCGGAAGTCGAGGAACTCCTCGTACAACCGCTCAGGCCGCAACCGCTCGGCCACGCTGATCACCTGCGCGAAATGGATGCTGGCCCAGGCACCGGTCAGGTCGTAATTTCCGGCGTGCGGCACCGCGAACACCACACCGTCGCCCGCGTCAAGCGCGTCCTGCAGATAGTGCGCGTTGATCGCGCGGTGGCGGTGCGTGATCTCCTCAGGTGTCCACGACGGCAGCCGGAACGCATCGCACCAGTACCGCAGGTATGAACGCATGCCCTCGTGCGAGACTTCCCGGATCTCGGAATCGGTGGCATCCGGGAGCACCCTGCGTAGGTTCTTCTCGAGTTGTTGCACACCTCCACCACGCCGCCGCCACGCCAGATCCGCGAACCGGTCGAACATCGCGTAGGCCTGCCGCTCCGGGAGCGCGCGCACGATGCGCCATCCGGTCGCATAGACCCAATAGGTGACCTCATCCTGTGCGTTCATGCGTTGGCCTGCCGATAGACGTGGGCGAATCTCTGCCAGACGGTGATCAGGACGAGCACCGCGAGCACGTACAGCGCCGCCGGCAGTATGTACGGGACACCGAGCCCATAGATGAACGCCGGAATCAGGAGGATCAGCAGTCGCTCCGTGCGCTCAGCGATGCCCACCTTGCAGTCCAGACCCACACTCTCGGCGCGGGCCCGGGCATAGGAGATCAGGAACCCGCCCACCAGACACACGAACGCTGCGACCTGCACACCCACAGACTGGGTGCGGACCGCCCAGATGAGTACCGAACCGAAGATCACACCATCGGCCACCCGGTCGAGACTGGAGTCCAGGAACGCCCCCCACACACCGGTCCTGTTCTGCATCCGGGCCATGGTCCCGTCGAGCATGTCCGAGAACACGAAGAGCACCATGATCAGGATCCCGGGCACGAAGTCGCCGCGCGGGAAGAAGTAGGCGGCCGACGCGCTCACCCCGACCGTTCCGATCACCGTGACCGCATCGGGAGACAGGCCGATCTTCAGCAGCCCGCGCGCGATCGGCTCCACGATCTTGGCCACGGCAGCGCGCGCATTGGTCT
>JAGRNT010000046.1 GCA_020440605.1 bacterium
AGGCTGGAGCTCTGCCATTGAGCTACTCCCGCCCGCCGGGAAACGGAAGTATATCACAACTCGAACCTGCGGGAGCCAGCGTTCACACTGCCTGAAGAATACGCAATGACGGAGGGGATCAGAAGATTCGGGGATCGTGTAGAGACGCAAGTGGTGAGGGTAAGCTGGTGGTGGGGACTGGATTCGAACCAGTGTACGGCGAAGCCGAACAGATTTACAGTCTGCCTCCTTTAACCACTCGGACACCCCACCAGCATGTTGTTAACGTACCCTGAGGAAAAAGCCGACTACCAGGTTCGAACTGGTGACCTACTGATTACAAATCAGTTGCTCTGCCAGCTGAGCTAAGTCGGCTTGTCTTCAGCCCGCATAAAATACCTTCTGGTGTGCCTTCTGTCAATCATCTTAGGCTGGCAATCTGCTGCAATTTCCCAGCCATGCCCGCAGCGGTTTGCAGGGCAGGGGACTGTTCCGCTATGATCTTCTGGCCCCAGCCCGGGGTATGGAGCAAGGACATGCGCTATCTCTTCGCCGCTCTGATCGCCGCCATACTGGCATTCACCTCCTGTGACATGTTCAAGGAGACTGCTGATACCACCCAGGGTGGTGGCGAAGGTGCCGTCGGCATAGCTGACAAGATGAGCCAGGGAACACTCAAGGACGCCGACATGGACAGTGGGGAATCCAGCAGTGACAGCAGCAGTTCAGAAGATAGCGGCGACGAATAGGCTGATTGCCCGTATTCCGAAAGGCCGGCATGCTGCCTATCTGGTTATCTGCCTGATGTGCTGCTCATGTCCTTCCGTGACACAGCCGGGCAGTTCCGGCACGACTGCAGCCGGTCAGCAGGCTGCCACTGGCCAGCAGGCAAATTCCGCCTCAGTGGCTGGGACGCAGAGCTCGGCTGCTTCCAGAATTGACAACGCAGTTCGCCGGGAGCTGCCTCTGGAGCAGTCCATGCAGATTGAATGGTCACATACCGATGCTGAAGGACATGTTTCACTCATGGCCGTATCCGCAAGGGATACACTGGCAACCTGCACCTTCCTGCTTGCGGAGCTGAGCCGCCTTGGTTACGAATCAGATGACAACGCATCACGGATCCTCGAGGGCGTGCATTTCCGGAAGCAGCAGGGGCGGATTCATGATCTTTTCGTGCACGTCACGATGGACAATGACGCAAAATGCCGGATTGAAATGAAAAGTTCGGATTAGACCTGTATGACCGGCGTGAAATGCCGATGTGTAAATATTGAAATATTCACTCAGCCTATTGCAAAGGACCGCAACTAGGCTATTATTAAATCAGGTTCAAATATTGAACGTCGGCTGGCAGATTGCCGCCGTTGGAAATTACTTCGAGGTTGGATGACAGATATGAGTGGACTGGCCAGAAATGATGGCAACCAGGCACTGACCCACATAACGGGTCTGGTACTGCTGCTTGATGATGTTCTCTACGACCGCCAGGAGTGGCTGATTCCCGCACTGTGTTTTGCAGCTGAACGGCTGGGCATGGACCCCGACCGCGTAGCGCTCTGCGTTGACAACTACGTTCAGCAGCATGGCCGGGCTGATGCCGGAATCTACAACCACATCCTGCTGAGCTTCGGGCAGAGTGATTCAGTCATGAACATCCGTGCCTTCAGCGCCTGGGTCAATCGCTATGAACCGCTGCCCGGCAGCCTGTATATGTACGCCGGGGTGCGCGAAGCACTTGAAAGCCTGCGCTACTCGCACGAGCTGTGCCTGCTTGTGCAGGGCAATGCTGAAAGCCAGAAGGCCGTGCTGTCCGCGCTTGATGCAAGGAAGCTGTTCAGCAACATCGTCTATGCGGATGAGATAGAGGGGCTGCGTTCCCGGCTTCCCGATGACCGGGCGCTCAAGGGTCTGCTTAAGTCCATGATCAGCCGCCAGGGCAATGTGATGTTCGTAGGCAACAACCCGCAGAAGCACTTTGAGGTGCCTAACCGGCTAGCCTGCACCACCGTGCGCTGCATGACCGGGGAGTATTCCCATCTCGACAATGAATCGGGTTCGGGCTGCGCCCGTTACTGCATCACCAGTGCCGCACGTTTACCGTGGCTGCTCGGAGTGGCGGACAGCGGCAGCGGCCTCAGCCAGAGTTTCGGATTCGAGAAGAACAGCGATCAGATCCAGCGCCAGGCCCACGCTTAGCTCCATCCGGCCCTCAACCAGTAGAATCAGGCTGTGATTCCACGACCAGTACTTCGCGTTCTGTGGCTGCTTGGCCTGTTCCTGATGACCTGCACAAGACCCTGCAAGGCACAGGGAGAAGGCGATATCCCTGAATCAATCAACTGCTTGCTTTCATTTATTGATGGACGTGATCAGCAGCTGCTCATCCGCTCCGATGTGCTCTCGATTCCCTTCCGTTATCCCAACAGGCCAACGCTGGACGTCCGTATTGGCGAGCATGACTTTCAGTTCCTGCTGGATTCCGGCACAAGGCTGAGCATTCTGAACCTGCTTGCTTCTGAATCCAAACCAACAGGTTTACATTTCACGGGCCATGATGCATTTCTTGCTGACCTGGATGGGAAGCGTGAGCTGGAATACGACGACCATCATCTCCGCTATGCGGAAGCGGAACTGCTGAGCAGTAGCGATCTGAGGATCCGTCACCTGCCCCTGCGTACCTATGTTTATGAGGAACAGCTACCAGGCACTGACTTCCAGGGCAGCCTTGCTCTGCAGGCGTTGAGGAGCTGTGTCGTGGAAGTCAGCAATGATGAACTCGAACTGCGACTGCATCCACTGCAGAATTTTCAGGCCCCTGCCGGCTGGTATGCCGTACCTCTGCTGCAGCTCCACGACAAGCTGCTTGTCCAGGGACGGGCAGGGCAGGGTCAACCCCTGCTGCTGATGCTTGACACCGGCTTCTCCGGTGAATTGATGCTCAGCGGAAACTGCTGCAGCCGGCTTGGAAACGCACTTGAAGCAAGCGGACGCCAACTGGATGGATTTACCGGATTTCATGGCAGTCTGAATGGAGAGGAGCTGCTGCTTGATCAGTTTCAGCTGCCGGTGCAGGACTGGCCAGCGATGAAAGGGGAAGGGATCGATTCAGGGATGCTCAGTGTGCTCGCGCTGGAAGGAAACCTGGAGCAGACCGCGCTGGGGGAGCTTGATGGAATCCTCGGTTCGGGATTCCTGTCCCGCTTCAACTATGCGGTGGATATGTCACGCAGCGTTCTGTACCTGCAGGAAC
>JAGRNT010000047.1 GCA_020440605.1 bacterium
TCTCCGGGCGGCGGATGATCTCCTTGATGAACTGGATCGGCACGCCGAATTCCTCATCCTCCAGGCGGAAGATGACCATCTGCAGGCTGTCGGATTCCATGAAAGTCGCGCTCATGCAGTCCCTCCACGCGGTGATCCGCGTATTTCGTATACGCAGACATTAACCCGCCCGATTGGACCCGCAGTACACAAGCCGCAGTTTATGCCGGATTTGTCAGTTTCAGAGCCGGCCCTGCACCACGCGCCGTCCGCCGTAGACCGCGGCACTGCCCAGCTCATCCTCGATGCGCAGCAGCTCGTTGTACTTGGCAACGCGGTCCGTGCGGCAGGGCGCGCCGGTCTTGATCATCCCGGAGTTGGTGGCCACCGCCAGATGCGCGATCGTGGTGTCCTCGGTCTCGCCGCTCCTGTGGCTCGTGATGCTCGTGAAGCTGGCATTGTGCGCCATGCTGATGCAGTCCAGCGTCTCCGTCAGGCTGCCGATCTGGTTGAGCTTGATCAGGATGCTGTTGCAGGCCCGGCTGGCAATCGCCTCCCGCAGGCGTATGGGGTTGGTGACCAGCAGGTCATCGCCCACCACCTGCAGGTTGCCGCCCTGCTCCGCTGTGAAGGCCTGCCAGCCCTCCCAGTCGTCCTCATGCAGCGGGTCCTCGATGCTGAAGATCGGATACTTGCCGCGCAGCTCAGCATAGAAGCGCCGCATCCCGGAACTGTCCAGCTCCAGCCCGCTGCCGCTCAGGACGTACTTGCCGTCGCGGTAGAACTCACTGGCGGCGCAGTCCAGTGCGAAGCAGACCTGCTCTCCCAGCCGGTAGCCGGCCTTCTCCACGGCCTCGCTGATCAGCTGCAGGGCCTCCTCGTCACTCTTCAGAGCGGGGGCGAAGCCGCCCTCGTCGCCGACGTTCGTCACATAGCCACGGGCCTTGGTCACGCCCTTGAGCGTCTGGTAGATCTCGCAGCCGCAGCGCAGTGCATCCCGGAAGCTGTCGAATCCGAAAGGCACGACCATGAACTCCTGGATGTCGACATCATTGTCACCATGCGCTCCGCCGTTGATCACGTTCATCAGCGGGACTGGCAGCGTACAGGCATTCGTGCCGCCGATGTAGCGGTAGAGCGGCATCTGTACCGCCTCCGAGGCGGCATGCGCCACGGCCAGGCTGACGGCCAGCAGCGCATTGGCACCGAGCCGCGACTTGTCCGGCGTGCCATCCAGCTCGATCAGCATCTGGTCGATGCCGCGCTGGTCAGTGGCATCCGCCTGCAGCAGCTCGGCGGCGATCTGCGTGTTGATGTTCTCAACCGCCTGCGAAACGCCCTTGCCGAGGAAGCGCGCCTTGTCGCCGTCGCGCAGCTCCAGGGCCTCATGCGTGCCCGTGCTGGCCCCGCTCGGAACCAGGGCCCGGCCGTAGCTGCCATCCGTCAGCAGCACCTCGGCCTCCACCGTCGGATTGCCACGGGAGTCGATCACCTCGCGCCCGCGTACCGCATTTATCAGAGTCATTGCCATCTCCCAGCCGGCGGCCTCAGGGCCGGCGCGGCGTCTCTCCCAGTACATGTCCCCGCGCCACCAGACCGTCCAGATAGCGCCGCAGCGCCTTGTCATCAGCGCAGTAATCCGCCGCGGCACGTTCGATGATCGTGCGGTCCAGCGGCTCGCTGTACCACACGCTGAATCCGCTGGCGATCTTCATGCGGAAGCGCAGCTCCGCGAACAGGTGCTTCATCGCATCCGCAAGCATCTCGCGGCTGCTGCCGCGGTAGCGCGGATCGGTCCGGTCAAACACGCGGCTGGCCTGCAGGTTGCCACTCTGGTAGCGCAGCTCCAGGCGGATCACACCTTCCGGCGTGTCGCCATCACGGCGCAGCACGAGCTGCAGGTCATGCTCCAGTCCCGTGTTGTCAGACTTGCCAGTAACCATCTCATAGCGGCGGCCGGATCCGGGCCGCCTGTGCCGGCCCGCTCAGGCGCCGGCGCTGCTGCTCTGCTGCCTGGCCGCAATGCTCGCCTGGGCCGCTGCGATGCGGGCCACCGGCACGCGGAAGGGGCTGCAGGACACGTAATCCAGACCGACGCTGTCAAAGAAGTGGATGCTCGAGGGGTCGCCACCGTGCTCACCGCAGATCCCGAGCTTGATGCCGGGGCGCGCCTTGCGGCCCAGTTCGCAGGCGATGCTCACGAGCTTGCCGATCCCGCCCTGGTCCAGGCTGTTGAACGGATCCTTCTCATAGATCTTCATGTCAACGTAGCGCCCGAGGAACTTCTGTGCATCATCGCGGCTCACGCCCATCCCCATCTGGGTCAGGTCGTTGGTGCCGAAGCTGAAGAACTCCGCACTGGCGGCCACTTCGTCAGCGGTCACGGCGGCGCGCGGAATCTCGATCATCGTGCCGAACATGTAGTCAATCTGCTCGCCGTACTCCTCCATGGTCTTCGTGGCCACGGCGCGCAGCACCTGCTCCACGAGCTGCAGTTCCTTCACATGCCCGATCAGCGGCACCATGATCTCCGGCAGCGCGGACTTGCCGCTGCGCTTGACCTCGATCGCCGCGCTGATG
>JAGRNT010000048.1 GCA_020440605.1 bacterium
AGCAGGCCGGCCTGGACAGGGAGCTGAGCCTGTATAAGCAGCTGGAACGGAGCAGCTCACTGACTGCCAACCAGATCCACTACCTGCTGGCTCGCATCGGCCTGAAGGGCCGCAGCGAACAGCTCGTCGGCAGCCTGAGTGGTGGCGAGCGCACGCGGCTGCTGCTGGCGGTGCTGATGAACACGCATGCGGATCTCCTGATCCTCGATGAACCGAGCAACCACCTGGACCTGCCGAGCATCGAAGTGCTGCAGGCAGCGCTGTCAGGCTTCAGTGGCGGAGTGCTGCTGGTCAGCCATGACCGGCGACTGGTGCAGCATGTGGCAACGGACGTGTATGAGTTAGGAGATGGGAGGCTGGTTTCTGTACAATGAATCAGTACATTTGCCATTACATTTCTTCCTGAGACTCCAGGCCCCAAAACCATGCAGTCGCCCTACCCTGTGCAGCATCTCCCGCTATACTTTATTTGACAGGTCCGCGGCCCTGCGGGGGAATGCAGCCCGGACCCAGACCCATTGAACAATGGGGTGGCAGCCCGGCTGCCGCAGTCAGAGGAAGGCACGCGCCGGGCGGTCCAGACTTCTCGAGCCAGTCATCCACGGCTGTGCGCTCATGCGCCCCCTGAGCAGTAACGTGATGTCCGGCCTGGCCGGGAGGAAGAAATGTCAGACGCAGCCATGCAGCAGAACCAGGGCCTCGTGTGGGACCTGGACAGCTATTTCAAGGAATTCAACGGGCCGGAGATGCTGGCCTTCAAGGACACCCTGCGCAGTGAAATGGCGCAGATGCAGCAGGAAGCCGCAGCTCTCGGCCAGCTCGGCAGCGAGACCGCCGATGCCTGGGCCGGGCTGCTGGTCCGCAGTGAGGACTGGGGCACGCGCTTCTACCATGTTTCCTCCTATGTCGGCTGCCTGAGCGCTGCCGATGCCCGCAATGCGGCCTATACCTCCGAGCAGGCCGTGCTGAGCCTGATAGGCGCGGAGAGCGCGAAGTTCGGCGTGGACGTGCTGCGCGCATTCAAGGGTGTTGACGACGCCGTGTTCTCGGCTTTCGCCGCGCGTCCCGAGCTCGAGGGCATGGGGCACTACCTGGCACGGATCCGTGAGCAGGCTGAGTTCCGCATGCAGCCTGAGCTGGAGAAGCTCGCCGCCGACCTGAGCGTGGACGGCTTCGCCACCTGGGGACGCCTGTACGACACCGTCTCCGGCAAGCTCGAATTCGAGATGGAAGTTGACGGCGAGAAGCAGCTGATCCCGATCTCACAGTGGCGCTCGATGATGAGCGACGTTGACAGGGAAAAGGGCCGCGCGGCCTTCGAGGCCGGCAACCGCGCCTGGGCCGGGGTCACGGACATCTGCGCCGCCTGCCTGAATGCCATCGCCGGTACCCGCCTGACCCTCAACAAGCGCCGCGGGATCCCGCACTTCCTTGAGCCGGCACTGTTCCAGGCCAAGATGAGCCGCGCATCCCTGGATGCGATGTACAAGGCGATCCATGACAACATCGGCGTTGCCAGGGACATCTTCAAGGCCAAGGCGGACTTCCTCGGCCAGCCTGGCATCTGCTGGTTCGAGAAGGGCTCACCGCTGCCGCTGGAGGACGACTCCACCTACACCTGGCAGCAGGGCAGCGATATGGTCAGCGAAGCCTTCCACAAGGTCTACCCCGCGCTTGGCGAGTACTACGACAGCTTCATCGAGCAGCGCTGGATGGAGAGCGAGGTGCGTCCGGGCAAGCGCCCCGGCGCATTCTGCACGGGTTCACCCTATACCCGCGAGCAGCGCGTGTTCATGACCTTCAGCGGTGCACTTGGCGACGTGACGACGCTCGCACATGAAATGGGCCACGCCTGGCACGGGCATCTGCTGAAGGGGCTGCGACCCTTCGCGCGGCAGTACCCGATGACGCTCGCCGAGACGGCCTCGATCTTCGCCGAGCATATCCTCGCCGACGGAATCTACGCCGACGAGTCGATCAGTGACAGCGCCAAGCTGCAGATGCTGGATGCCGACCTCAACGGGGCGTCCGTGCTGCTGCTGGACATCACCACCCGCTATGAATTCGAGAAGGCCTTCCACGAGGAGCGCGCGAAGGGTACGCTCAGCGTCGAGCGCTTCAGCGAACTGATGGTCGAGACCCAGAAGCGCGTGATGGGCGATGCGATGCCGGAGGGCGGCGAGGACCCGCTGTTCTGGGCCAGCAAGCTGCACTTCTACATCACGGGCGTGAGCTTCTACAACTACCCGTACACCGTGGGCTTCCTGCTGGCGCGCAATCTTGCCAACAGGCTGCACCAGGAGGGCAGCAGCTTCCTGCCGAAGTACGAGGCCTTCCTGATGATGACCGGCAGCGCCACCGTCGAGGAATGCGTTGCCAGGTGCCTGGATGACGATGCGACCAAGCCTGAGTTCTGGGCGGCGAGCATCAACAGCCTGCGTCCCGAGGTTGACAGGTACCGTGAGCTGCTGCAGGCCCGCAAGGCCTGACGCCTGATTGACAACTGAAACAAT
>JAGRNT010000049.1 GCA_020440605.1 bacterium
GACCACACCGAGCTCTTCCGCAAGGAGGTGCGGGAGAAACTGCAGGAGGACCCCGACCTCTTCAGTTTCCGGGGGGTGGAGTTCGTGCAGAACAGCGAGCGCAGCAAACAGCTGAACGGCCGTCAGCAGCCCTGCATCATCATCAGTGCCAGCGGCATGATGGAGGCCGGGCGCATCCGGCACCACCTGCGGCACTCGCTGGGCAACGAGCGCAACACCGTGCTGGCCGTGGGCTTCTGCGCGCCTGGTACGCTCGGGGCCGAGATCCTCAGCGGCGCGGAGGTCGTGCACATCTTCGGACAACCCATCCGGGTGAAGGCCGAGGTGGTCCGGATGGAGTTCTACAGCGCCCACGCCGACCGCGGCGAGCTGGTGCGCTTCCTCAAGAGCCAGGACCCCGCCCAGGTGCAGCGCCTCTTCCTGGTGCATGGCGCGGAGCATGCCCTGCATGCGCTGGCGGAACGGTTCCGTCAGGAGGGCTTTCCGGAGATCAACATCCCCGCGCAGGGGCAGGGTTTCGACCTGTAACTACTCCACAAGAAAGCGTCCGGTTCCCGTGCGGGAACCCGTGGCGTCCATCAACTCCAGGAGGTAGAGCCCTGGCTTCAATCCCGGGAGCGGGATGGACCAAGGGTCCGATGAGCGAACAGGACGGCCGGCCAGAACGGACCGTCCGGTCAGGTCCAATATCCGGAAGAGTGTCCCAGTAGTGGCTTCCACGTGGAGGGTGCCATTGCCTGCCACGGGTGACGGGAACAAGGAGAGTGCTTCCAGTTCCTCGGTCTGCTCATCCGTACCGGTGAAGATGGAGCATCGGTCGATCGGAGTTTGCGCGGGAATTGGAAAGAAGGGAACAGGCAGCGTGTCATTGACATAGGACCACTCCTGAGTAACATCCTGAATGATGAAGTCAGGTGTCAAGTCGGTCATGGTCACTACCGAAAGAGGTACATCAGACCGTGTGATGATCGAATCCTGCCAAACACATTGGTCGAAGGAAGAAAGTGGAGTCCGTGATATCAACGTGCTACGGGATGCCGTGCCCAGAAATAGATCCTGCTCATAAAACGTGCCTACGATGACCATTGTATCATTCTGTAATGCTCCATCATTTATGAACTGAAAACGCCTGGTTGTCCCATCGTTGAAGCGGCGAGTCTTGTGTGAAGTAGCAATATTGCCAGCTGGTGGGGTTTGGATCACGGCTTCTAAAACGGAAAGGACGTAATCTCCATTCGACGAAATATCAAAAGAATAAACTTCAGAAGCTTGATTTCCTAGATCTAGCCGGAATGAACTTGTTGGAGCTCCAGCAGTATCACATTCAAGGACGTAACAGAAATTGCCGATTCCTTGAACATGTTTGAATGCTGCAAGAGCGACCCCTGTAGATGATGGATGCATAAATCCCCACTCTTCCGTAAATGGACCACCCGGAAGAATTCCATATCGTTTTGAGAATCGAAGAGATCCATCGTTATTTACGCAAAAAACGGATAGTTCTTCATCGACAAATACCAATCCATATACATTGTCGTTAGAGTCAGGAAATATGTGAACATTTTTCGGTTCTGATGATAGGTATAGAAGCTCATCAAATGCCGGGATTGATAAAGGCTGCTCGAAGCCTATCTGGCGCGCCCAGACAATAGTATGATTGGAATCTACTTTGATCAAATGAAGGGGATAACTGACCCCATTGTTCTCATAAGTTGCGGCTATGAAATAGTTGCTACTAGAGGGTGTCATGTAGACCCTGCTTTCACTCCCGTATGGAGGCTCTGAGATCAGGTCTTCGACGAAGGTGAAGTTCAATGACCTGGTCCATGTAGGGGATAGGTCGCTTCCGAATTTAGTAATGCTGAATCTTGTGGTACACGTGTCCGGGTCTATACTATTATCATTGGATAATAAGGGGGAAATATTGAAAGTAGAGAAAAAGTCGCCATCTCCGGAAGAAGTTTGACTAGTTCCGGTAGATGTAGTATGGCCGACTGAATTGATCACCGAGCCATTTCTGTCATAGGCAATCCACCGTGCTGTGTCAGCACCAAACTCCCTCGGAACGGAGACTACAATACTGCCATCACTCAAAACAGCTTTGTACCGAAACAAGGTCTGTGCTGCTGGAGCAACGTCGTATGCATCGAAGACCTGGCAGGAAGCCACTCCTTGCATCAGGAGTATACTCACGAAGAGGCTGATCGCATAGAAGAAGAGTGCTTTGGAGGGTGCCATCTTGATTCTCTGATATACCCGAATATAGGCAGGAATGGCTTTGTATTGAACATGTCGCTTATGCTCAACTCCCGAACCCCACCGCCTTCTTCAATTCCGCAGGCAGCTCGGGCAGCTTGTTGCGCTCGAAGAGGAAGCTGCTCAGGTCGGCGATCTCGCTGAAGATGTAGTG
>JAGRNT010000004.1 GCA_020440605.1 bacterium
GAAGTCGAGGATGTCATTGATGATCGTCAGCAGCGATTCCGCGCTGGCGCTGGCGGTCTTGGCGAAGTCAACCTGTTCGTCGTCAAGCTGCGTGCCCTTCAGCAGGTCCAGCATCCCGACGAGCCCGTTCATCGGCGTGCGGATCTCATGGCTCATGTTGGCAAGGAAATCGCTGCGGGCCCTGGTGGCGGACTCCGCCTGCTGGCGGGCGCGGTCCAGCTCGCGGTTCTTCGACTCGAGCTGCGCCGCCACTTCCGAGACGCGCTGCATGCTCTGCTTCATCTTCTCGAGCGCGTCCTCCTTCTCCTGCTCAATCCGCATCCGGTCCGTGATGTCATGCGCCACCCCGAGGAAGCCGATGCGGTTGCCATCCGAGTCCTTGATCACGCTGACGGTCAGGCGCACGGTGAAGCGCACGCCGTTCTTGTGGACATAGGTCCATTCCCGTGTGTCCGAACCGTTCTGGATCGCCTTGAACACGAACACCCCGAAGCCCCAGACCTCCTGCCCGCTTTCGCTGCTAAGCTCCTGGGCTCGCTCGTGGATCTGCGCCGGGTCATGCCAGATCGAGGGCGTCTGCCGGCCCACCAGCTCGGCGGCACTGTAGCCGAGCATGCGCTCCGCTCCGCGGCTGAACAGATTGATGATTCCGTGGCGGTCCGTGGCGATGATCGCCGTCTCCAGCGCAGCATCCAGTACGCCCTGCAGGTGGCTGCGGCTTTCGTCCAGCTCTCGCTCGGCGCGCTTCAGGGCATTGACATCCAGGTGCGTGCCACTCATGCGCAGCGGCTTGCCCTCGCGGTCATACTCAATGATCTTGCCCTTGTCGAGGATCCAGCACCAGTTGCCATCGGCCATCCGCAGCCGCTGCACCGCTTCATAATGATCCGTGCGGCCTTCAAGGTAGTCGGTCAGCGCGCCCATCACACGCGGCTTGTCCTCGGGATGCAGCAGCTCCGCCCATGAGTCCACGTTGGGCGTGATCTGATCGAGGCGGTAGCCGAGCATCGCCGCCCAGCGCTCATTGAACTGCACCTCGCCCGTCTGCACATTCCAGCGCCAGGTGCCTAGGTCGCCACCGTTGAGCGCCTGTTCCAGCTCTTCCTTCATCTCCTCCAGACTGTCGTGCACGGAGTTGCGACGGATCGAAACCAGGGCCACGGACCAGATTGCCAGCAGGGCCAGCGCGCGGTTGGCAAGTACCATCCACATCAGGCCGCCCTGTGGCGACAACAGCATGCCAACTATCACCAGAACACTGCTGAGGATGCCGACGCGCACGGTGCAGCGGCTGCTGAGCAGATTGCTCGTGAGCAGCACCGCCAGCACGTAGGGCACACCAGCGGCGACACCGAGCGGGATGCGCAGGTCGATCAGGAACAGCACCAGCACCAGCGCCAGCACGAGCTGCCGCGGCCTGTTGAAAACAATTGGCTCCGCCTGCCTGTTTTCGGCAGCGGGCTTTGTCCGTTCCTGCATTTCATAGAATTTAACTCTGCAATCGCAATTGGTAGTAAACATTGGGAATCAATCGGATTTGCAGCGGGTTAATTCGTCTGTACAGCTCAGCTCCCACCCTCATGGACGCGAGTCAGCCTGATTGCCATTCCGCTTACGGCCTGCCTATAATGGTGAAATGATGGCGAGGCTGTTCCGCTGGACAACGGGCGTCCCCTGGGACGAGTTCCTGATCGGCTGGAGAATCTACAATGCCCATCATCGGACGGCTGTCCGCCGGCTGGCATTCTGGAGTGTCCTCGGGATGCTGATGCTCTGTCTCCCTGCCAGCTTCTTTCGGTTTGACCCTATAGATGTAAGCGGATTCATTTTCCCTGCACAGCAAAGTGGCACATCGTTCATGGCCAATTCGTATTCCTCGCCACTTTTCATCGCTGCTGCCCTGATTCCACTTGTGGCAATGCTCATGCCGACGAAGGTCGAGGAAACCCTACCCGGTCTGGGTGATTCCATCCGACTTTCCGCCCGCATTTCCTCGCTCTGTCTGCAGGCTGGCCTGGCAGGGATATTCGTCGTCAGTCTGGCAATGCTGGAATCGAGATCAAACTGGAAACCGTGGCTGTTTTCCGCGAGTGAGTTCCGGTCGACCTTCCCCGTGGAATTGTTGGCAATCCTCCTGATTCTGGTGACGCTGCAGCGCTTCCATCCATTCACCGGACGAGTGAGCTCGTGGTGGGTGATCAGCTATTCAGTCTGGCTGCCCAG
Organism: bacterium; assembly: GCA_020440605.1. Classification (GTDB taxonomy): domain Bacteria; phylum 4484-113; class 4484-113; order 4484-113; family JAFGCY01; genus JAHEFU01. Next base: position 2,224 of record JAGRNT010000004.1, read on the forward strand.
TTACCTGCTGCTGCGGAATGCCGTCTGGGACAGGCCCTTCATGTTCTGGGACATTACGGGCTGGGACTACAGCCAGATAGACTGGGTTGGCAGTATCACTCCGCTGTTCTACTTCGCCATGCCCATTGGCCTGCTGATTGCCATGATCAGACCGATGGTTGCACGAATAATGTTGCCTATCATGTGCCTGTCATCTGTGTTCTGTGCCTTCTTCCTTTCCCAGCACACTGAGTGGCTCATGAAGTATGCATTCTTTCACATACTCAGCCTGGTCGGCTGGATCCTGATCGGTGTACCGGGCGGCGGATATCTGGCTGGCGTGGGGTTTGAACAATGAGTGCCATGTTGTCCAGCTTGATCTGATCCTGAGTTGCTGGCAACAAGTCCTGATTACCCCGATCCAGCTGCCCCGGCTGAAGCCGGAGCTCCCTCCATCTGATCCCCGGTCCCCGGTCCCAGATCCCTTCTCCCGGTCCCCTTCCCTGTTCGCGGCTATAATACGGCGCGATGACCAAGGTAGGACTGTTTGGCTATCCCGGCGGCGGGAAGAGCACCGTGTTCCAGGCGCTGACGGCGCAGGCCGTCTCGCCGCAATTTCTCGGCTATGACCTGAAGCCCAACCAGGCCGTGGTCAGGATCCCGGACGAGCGGCTGGACTTCCTCGCGGAGCACTACAGCACGAAGAGCAAGGTGCATGCCACGCTCGAGGTGTTTGACATCCCCGGCTTCGACCCGGCCTCCACCGAGAAGAAGCTCAAGAATGCCGTGCTGGAGCTCTACCGCAAGATGGACACGCTGGCGCTCGTCGTCGGCCTGTTCGACGAACTGGCCGAGGAGGCCGCGAAGCAGATCCGCGGGATGATCGAGGAGCTGGTGCTGCTCGATTACGTGATCTTCGAGCGCGCAGTCCAGAGCCTTGAGAAGACCACCCGCGTCAAGCCCGACAAGGAACTGAAGGCCAAGCTCGAACTCTGCCAGCGCATCATGGCGCGCCTCGAGGAGGGCGAACCGCTGAGCCGCATGGGACTGGACGCCGATGAACTGAAAAGCCTCAGCGACCTGGCACCGATGAGCATCAAGCCCGTGATCGCCGTGCTGAACATCGCCGATTCCGACATCGGCTCCGACCCGGCCTCCATTACGGGCATGCCCCAGGCCATCGCCGCCTGTGAGGAACTCGGCCTGCCGCACGTCGTGATGAGCGCTGCCCTCGAAGCAGAACTGAGCGGTATGACTGACGAGGATGCCGCGGAGTACATGTCTGAGTACGGCATCAGTGAGCGCGCCCTGCCGCGCTTCATCCGCACCGCCTATTCCACCCTGAGCCTGATCACCTTCCTGACCGCCAGCGAGAAGGAATGCCGCAGCTGGTCCGTGCGCGCGGGCAGCACAGCGCAGCAGACCGCCGGCACGATCCACTCCGACCTGGCCCGCGGCTTCATCCGCGCCGAGACCATCGCCTTCGAGGACTTCAAGGCGCTCGGTGGCGAGAAGGAGGCCAAGGCGGCCGGCAAGTACCGCCTGGAGGGCAAGGAGTACATCACGCAGGACGGCGACATCATGAACATCCGCTTCAATGTCTGAGTGACGCTTTGTCTCAGCGCGCAGATGCGTCGAATAGAATAAAAGGTCTAACACTCAGTGTCCAGGAAGCCTGCATGCGACTGTTTCTCGCAATTCTGATCGCCCTGCTGCCCGCCACCGCGCTGGCTCAGGGTACAGCCGATGTCAAGGAAATGCACCGTGAAGCCGCCCAGCGCTACTTCGAGTCCTTCGACTCGGGCCTGCTGCTCAGCGGCCGGATCGAGCAGAACGGCAGCGAGGGTGAGTTCCGCGCCGTGTTCCATGATGACGTCTGGATCGTGAAGTACAGCTACGGCGACCTGAAGTCCATCAGTTACTACGGTGAGAAGGGCAACTGGGCCGGCAGCAACTACACCCTGCCCTATCAGATCGAAGCCCAGGACAATCCCTCCAATGCGGTGATGAACCTGCTCGCCAGCGGGGACTATCTCAATGAACCCTACTGGGATGACCTGCACTACATCGACGAGGATGCCGGTGGCTACAATTTCGTGTTCAGCCCGGAGGGCCTGCCGGAAGTAAAGCTCGTGATGTTCTCCGACAGGAACGACCCCGAGTACATGCAGATCATGTCGAGCGAGGTACGCTTCGCTCCGGAGGATGCGGAGAGCCTGACCTACCGCACCTTCTACTACTACACCACCGATGACGACGGCCGGCTGATCACTGAGAAGGAAACCTCCAGCGAGCTTGATCAGAACGGCAACCGCGTGAACTTCACCGAGTACATCGTGGATGGCAGCGAGGTGGTGGAGGAGATTCCCGAGGAATTCAGCTTCGACTTCGAGCGCCATCCCGTGGGCGAGCCGCAGCAGCTTGCGCCGGAGGGCGTGGACGTGGACATCGTCGTCAAGAACGGCTACATGTTCGTGCCCGTCAGCTTCGAGGGCAGTGACAACACGCATTACTTCCTGCTGGACACGGGTGCCAGCGCTTCGCTGTTCAGCCCCGCCGCCGCCGCCGATGCCAACTTCGAGACCTCACTCAACACCAAGGCCCATGGGCACGGCAGCAGTGCGGACTTCTCGATCGGGCTCTGCAGCAGTGCCTACATCGGCACCGCCGACGGCCAGCACGTGAAGCTCTCCGGCTTCCCGGCGACGGTGATCGACCCCGGCAGCAGCCAGACCCTGATCGACACGCTCGGCAGCTACGGCGCCTCGGGCCTGATGGGTGTGAGCATGTTCCACCAGTACGTCTCACGTTTCGACCTGGCGGGCAGCCGCATCACGCTCTTCAACGCTGACAACTTCGATCCCGACGCCGTGCTCAGCAGGCCCTATGCCTGGCTGGAGCTGGACGTGGAGGACCTGATCTACGCCCTCGGGCGCCTTGACAACTCCGTGCTCGGCGAGGTCGTGATCGACACCGGCCTGCAGCTCGATCTGGCACTGCTCAGCGAGACGCTGGAGCACTACGGCGTTGAGCTGGAGAAGCAGTACTCCGGCGAGAGCACCGTCGTGGGCGGTGTGCGCAAGTTCGACTTCGTCAACGTGCCGAGCTTCGACATCGGCCCGCTGCATCTGGAGAACAAGATCGCCTCGCTCACCAGTGACGACCGCGGCACCATGAGCGGCCGTCTGCTGCTGGGTTATGTCGGCGTGTTCTTCTTCCAGCAGCAGCGCGTGACCCTGGACCTCTTCAACCAGAAGATGTACATCGAACCCAGTGAGGAAGTACAGCAGCAGATGCGCGAGAACTACGAAGCGCAGAAGCAGGCTGCGGCCGATGCCATGACCGGCTCCGGCATGCAGGATGAGACTGATGAATCTCCTGAAAGCGGCAACGGGGGCTGAGCAGTCACCTTGTTTCCGCGTCTGTCAGTCCTGATCCTGCTGGCAATCCTCTCCTGCCAGCTTCCCGGCCCCGCCTCCGCCCAGCAGGAGGAGGTCACCGACCGCAGCCGTGCGGTCTTCAGCCGCGTGAGCGAACTGCCGGCGCTCTTCCCCTTCAATGACAGCCTGCCGGCCGAAGAGGTCCTGAGCCAGCATCTGGCGGAGATGCAGCCCACACTCGACTACTTCGCTGATGGCGCTGTCAAGCTTGAGTTCCGTGAGGGAGAACCGGCTGAGGAAAAGGGCATCGGCGTCTGGGTGCAGGACCGCCGCTTCCGCCAGGAACATTACTGGCTGGGATTTACCGAGGTATTCGGTTACGATGGCAACGAGCACTGGTACGGCAGTGACCTGGTGCTGCCCTACCCGGTCGATGCCGAACACGGCACCGATGTCAGCCAGCAGTACATCCAGTACATGCAGTACATCAGTGCGCCGCAGCGTGGCTACATCTCGGCGGCGACGAGCATCCCGCTGCAGTTCCGCACCGGCTACCACGTGCTGAAGTACAGCCCGCCAGGCATGAGCGAGATCCTGCTCCTGATCGAACCCGGCAGCTGGCTGTTGCGCGGGATGCTGCAGGGCAATGAACGCAGCATGGACGCCAGTGAGATCTTCCGTTACCTGGCATTTGACGACTGGCGGGAGTTCGCGGAGGGCTGCCTCTATCCAGAGCACATCCTGCTGCGCAAGTTCGGCAGTGAGGGCCTGATCGCCCGCGACAGGCACTTCACGACGCTCAGCGTGGACCGGGCCGACAAGCAGCCTGGCAACTTCTTCGAAAGCCGGACTTCACCGGCCGTGGAGCAGCCTGAACTTTCGAGCGTGCCCTACCAGCTACCCTTCAGCTATACCGATGACAGCATCCTGATCAGTGCCACGGGACCCGGCGGACAGCGCCTGCGCTTCAAGCTGGACACGGGAGCCAACGTGGGTCTGCTGCGCCGCGATGTGGCGGAGGCTCTGGGCTGCCGCCTGCTTGGCGACGAGGAAGTCACCGGGCATGGTGGCAAGGCCGATGTGCAGTACACCCGGGTCAGCGGCATCAAGCTCAACGGCCGCATTCCCGTACCGGACTTCCCGGCGGCAGTGCTTTCCGACGGCGGACGTCTCGAGGAGAACATGGAGGATGGCAACGTCTCCGGCCTGCTCAGCAGCCTGCTGCTCAACAACTACGTGGTGCGCCTGGATCTGCGGCGCCGCCGCATGTACCTCTATCCCCCGGATGAATTTGATCCCGAACAGCACCTGAATCCAGGCTACACCGGAGTGGACTTCCACCGTGACAGCCTCCCCTGGGTCGATATCGAGGTGGATGGCAGCATCCGGGGCGGAGCCTTCGTCAATACCGGCGCACTGCCGCAGTTCACGCTCTATGCCTGGGCGATCGACCGAGCCGGGATCAACTATGAGATCGAGACCATCGGCAGCGGAGTGACGATCCATGGTCGCACCGCCTTCTACGTGATCCGCCCGGACATCGTCAGCGTCGGGGATACGAGCATCGAACGTCCGCTGACCTTCGTGGAGATCCTCGCCCCGGGTGAGGAGCCGAAGCAGTCGCGCATCGGTTCTTTTGGCAACTCGATGTTCCTCGAGCGCATCGTGACCTTTGACCTGCAGCACGGCAGGCTCTACCTTGAGGAGAACACTCCGGAATAGGAGGCTGCTCCGGCCCTGCGCAGATTACTGCTCCAGCTCTGTGCAGGCATTCTCAACACGCTGCAGATCGGCTTCATCACTGAGATCACGCCCTGCGGCCTGACGCACGAGCCGCACATGCTGCCGCAGCACTTCACGTCTGCCGGCAGCGTCAACGGCATCAAGCACCAGGCCAAGCGTTGCCAGCATGTGCAGGCACAGACGCAGGTCGCCGCGCAGGTTGAGGCGGATCTGGTCAAAGGCCAGGCTGCAGAGCTCCCCGAAATCCGCTGCCGGCAGTATCAGCCGCAGCTGGCCATCCATATACCGCAGCCGCTCTGCCGGCAGATCGCGGCCGGCCAGCAGGCACAGCGCGCTGCCCAGCCGGTCCAGACAATGCACTGCCGTGAAGGGTTCATTCACACCGGGAGACAGTGCCCGCAATGCCACCTCCACGAGCTGGCGCATCCCGTGTTCCACATCCTGGGCTGAGCTGGGCTGGTAATCGAGACTGAGTGCCGCCTGCACCGCTTTTTCCATCTGCTCCCGCTTATCCTCCGGGCAGTCCAGCACTGCCAGACGGCTTCCGCGCGCCGCATACTGTCCGGGCCGCAGCAGCAGACGCACCACTGCATCCTGTTCCGCGGCACTGCGCAGCAGACCATCCTCGTCAATGAACTGCAGGTAACCGTCAGTGCGTGAGCGGGCGGCATGCTGCCCCTTGAGTGCAGCTGCCTGATCAGCCCCATTATTTTCAATGTCCAGTTGCTCGTCCCGCGGATTGGCAGCTTGCCCGGGCTCAGGCACCAGCCGCTCCACGGCTGATATGAGTTCCCGCCCGGTGCGGGCGATGATCCGGTCACCCTGGATTGAGAGGGCCACGTGGTGGATGAAATGGATCAGCACCCCCATGTCGATCACGGCCAGCAGCACAGCGACCGTGACGGAGAGATGCGGCACGAAGGGATCATCCTCACCGTGCAGGATAGTACGCAGCACCAGCAGGCAGAACAGGAAGGTGGCGACGAAGGTCCCGAGCACCACCTGGGTTGAGCGGTCCCCCATGAAGTTGCGCAGCAGTCGCGGTCCGAACTGTGAGGATGCCAGGGTCAGGGCCACCAGTGTCATCGAGAAGACGACGCCCGCGATCGTGATCATCGAGGAGGCGATCGTGGTCAGCACTGAACCGGCTCCCTGGGCGCTGCCACTGTACAGCCAGTCTCCCAGCGGACCGGAGAAGCCGCTGGAAGTGCTCAGGGCCTCATCGAGGCGCACCGTCAGGATGGACAGCAGGATGGCGGCTACGGCCAGCAGCGCCGGGATGAACCAGAAGCTGAAGCGGATGCGCTCAATCAGGCTGGCAAGGATGGATCGGATGGCTGACTCCTGCAGGTTCCGGCTGCTTCGCAAGGACACTCAGTGCCTATCAGCATAACATGCCGGTAAGTTGGCAAAAAAAAACGCCCCTCCCGTGGGAGGGGCGCCGTTACTTCTGGTCAGGAAGTAAGTCGATTACCGGTCGCCATCGTAGTCTTCACCAGCGGTGAGGACCAGGATGATGGCGTCGCGGACACCATTCGGCTTACCGTACTGAAGCTGGTCGTTGGAGTCGCCGACCTGCGCCGGGCCGTAGGGAGAACCTTCGACCTCAGACACGTCAGTCTGGGAACGAGTCCAGGGCCAGATCGCCAGCTCGGTCTTGCCGGTGTTGCCACCAGTGCCAATACCGCCCGGACCACCACCAGGACCACCCTGCAGCGGACCAGTGGTACCGAAGCTGGGCTCCGTCACGCCGCCGGCCAGCCAGAGGCTGTTGCCCGCGTCGGAACGCTGGAAGTAGATGATCTGCTCTTCGGGACCGAGGATGTCCTTACCCTTGGTACGGATGGAACCGTAGCCGCCCAGCATGTACTGGTCGGACTGCGTGGGAAGGATCGGACCGCCGGAAGCGTCGTCGTTACCCACCGCGATGATGGGGCCGACGGACTTGTAGAAGAACATACCGGGGAGATACGGGAACGGCTTGTTGCCCTCCCACATATCCCAGAAGTTGTACTCGATGTTGGCGTAGGTGTTTTCGACATTACGGGTACCACCGTCGATATCGAAGTAAACCCACTGGGTGTAGCGGGCATCCGCAAGGACGGCGCCCATGCTGGTGCAGTAGGGACCGAAGCGGGTACCGTAGTCCTCGCCCGGGTTGCCCGTGCCGTTACGCAGCGGATCGCTGGAGTTCACGGCGCTGGTGGGCAGGGTCTCCTGCACGCGGTGGATGGCCACACCATTCGTGGTGAAGGGGTTCTTCGGATAAGCATCGATGTAGCCGCGGCGAAGCAGCGGGTCGCTGGCGCGCTCGGTCGGGTCGATATCCGTGATCTGGTTGAAGGCGCCCGCGGAAGCGGACTCAATCACCGTGGCGGCGTACTTGGGCTCACCACCGATCAGGTAGTTCGGGTACGGACCTTCGCTGTCCACAGCCCAGCGCTCAACGGAGAGCTGGATGTTGTGGAGGTTGGCCTTGACCTCAGCTTCCTTCGCTTTGTCCTTAACCTTGATGTAGTTAGGCAGGGCGATAGCGGCAAGAATACCAATAATGACGATGACAACCAGGAGCTCAATGAGAGTAAAGCCCTTGGCATTAGTTCTGTTGATCACTATCAGCCTCCTTCTGGTAAATTTGACAGTACTGTCGTTTTCCCCACCCGCCGTATGGGATCGGTCGGATCGGGTCTACAACCAATTTTGTTATGTACGCCACCGGAATTCCGGTGATGACCGGGGGAACCCAAAGGGAGAATTCGCTCCATTTGCCTTCCTCTCGGTCCAGGCTCCCGCGGGACCTGCCCGCAGGATTTGATTCACATTCTCAGGTTCAACCTACTGAATGATGTTCACCAGGTTGAAGATCGGCAGGTACAGGGACACCACGATCACACCGACGATGCTGCCGATCACCACGATCATGATGGGCTCGATCAGGGATGCGAGCGCACGGATCGTCGCGTCAATCTCAGCATCGTAGTAGTCGGAGATCTTGAAGAGGATTTCCTCAAGGTTACCGGCTTCCTCGCCGACGCTGATCAGGTTGGTCACAAGCGGAGGGAACACCTTCGTGCGCTTCATCGGGCCGTGAATGGTCTCACCCTCACGAATGCGCTCACGGGTGTATTCGATCGCCCGCTTGATGACGTTGTTGCTTGCGGTGTTCTTGGAGACTTCGAGAGCCTCGAGGATCGGCACACCGGACTGAGTCAGAGTACCGAAGGTGCGTGTGAAGCGCGTGATGGCAACCTTGCGGGCCAGGGGTCCGAAGATCGGGATGCGCAGCACGATGGGATCCAGCAGGATATGTCCCCACTTGGAGTTACGGAACTTGACGAACAGGATGATGAACAGCGGAATCAGCAGCAGCCAGGGCCACTTGGCCAGCAGCCAGTCTGACAGGTCCATCATCTTGCGGGTCAGCGCAGGCAGGCGTGCCTGGCCACCGGAGAAGTCGGAGTAGAACGCTGCGAACTGCGGCACGATGTACATCAGCATGAACAGGCTGATGCCCAGGGCGAACACGGTGACCGTGATCGGATACACCATGGCGCTCTTGACCTTGTTCTTCAGCTCCAGCTCATTCTCATAGAACTGAGCCACACGCTCCAGGATCGCATCCAGGGCACCGCCGATCTCACCGGCATGCACCATGCTCACGAAGAACAGGGAGAATGCGCGGGGCTGCTTCTGCATGGAAGCCGCGAGGGTGGTACCGGACTGGATGTCGAGCTTGACGCGGTGCAGGATCTCCCGGAAGCTGTTGTTCTGGGTCTGCTCCTCGATGGTGTCGATCGCCTCGGACAGTGTCAGACCTGCATTCAGCAGCAGGGCGAACTGGCGGGAGAAGATCGTCAGCTCCTTGAGGCCGACCTTGAACAGTCGCTCAATGAAGACGAAGGGATTGAAGACACGGCGCTTCTCGACGATGCGAGTAACGAAGAATCCTTCCTGGCGGAGGGCCTCAACAACGGACTTCGGGTTGTCGGCTTCCACCTGGGAGTGGATCACCTTCCCTGAACTGTCCTTTGCCGTATAAACGAATGTCTTCATAGTTTGTCCCGGTCTCCGGTAGCTGGATAAGGGCACTCTATATTTAATACAGTGCGACCAGCATTTTACCAGATTAATTAGTTATTGGAAATGTTACAGGCAGCTCCGAAAATTTCCTGAAATGCCTTGTTGCAGTTCCCACCAGTAGTTCTACCCGCAATGGAGACAGCCCGAAACAGAGCGCTACCCCGGGCGGGTACTCCATTTCTGCCACTCGACGCATTCCAAATCAACAACTTCCATGACGGAGGAAGCCGGTCAGTGGTTACATTGCGTCCTCATCATCCACCGCCGGTCTGTTGAGGAATGGCGAAGTGATCACAGCCGTTTCCGGCTGCTCAAGCGAGATCCTGCCGAAACGTCCCATACGGAAGTCCTTCATCAGGCGCCGCGCCGCCTTGTCCACCAGGTCATCGTTCTTCAGTGTGTAGCCGCCATAGCGCGCCACGACTTCCAGCATTTCCCAGAAATCCCCGGGCTGCTCCAGTTCATCCGGAACCTTGTAGTAGCGCCTCAGCTTAAGCCAGGCCTGGCGATCCAGCCGGGAACGCAGCAGTTCCACACTCTGCTCACGCAGCGTGTAATCGTAGGGCATCAGGTTCAGGAGCATCCAGAAGGGCTTGCGCCGGTTGATCTGTTCCGGGTCGCGCAGCACTCCCGCGGTATCCAGCACCTCGACGTCATCGAAGATCCGCACCCACTGGCGGCCGCGCGTGATTCCCGGAATGTCACCGGTCTTCAGGCGCTTCTGGCCGATCAGCCGGTTGAGGAATGTGCTCTTGCCGACATTCGGCACGCCGAGTGCCACCACGCGCAGTGTGGCATTGCTGATGCCGAGCTTCTTCGCAACCTTCAGCTTGCGCTGCAGCAGGTTCGCCAGATAGTCGAGCACTTCCTCCAGGCCTTCGCCGGCCACGGAATCAATCACGATGACGTGGTAACCGAGCTCCAGGAAGAAGTTCTTCCAGCGTCGGGTGGCCTGGCCGTCGGACTGCTTGCTGCGGGTCAGCAGGATCAGTTCCTTGCCCTTCAGCAGTGGATCCAGGTAGAGCGTGGCCGCGACCGCGCGCGAGTCGACGAGATAGGCGCCGACGTCAATGTAGGGTGCGATCTCCGGTGGGAACACCGGCTTTCTGGATGCCTGCTGGGCCACGGCGCTATTGTATCCGCAATCAGCCCGGTCGCTGCCAGGCGTGCCTGCGCATTGCATCACAGCAAAGCGAGGCCTTCATCAGTGCATGGTTGGAGGATGGGAATCCCCCGCCGCGCAGGTAGTTCTCAAGTTGCGGGTCAATCTTCCAGCCCGAGGGCATGTTGAGCCTGGCCCAGTCCAGCAGTTCAGTATCGCTCGGCAGATGCCCGTAATAGTGTCCGTGAAGCAGTTCATGCTTCAGGCCATCCACGATGTGCCGGAGGCTGCCGCTCACGAAGCCCGCGCGCTGGAACAGGCTGGCCTGGCCTAGCACCATCTCACTCGCCTGCCGCCGCGGAGGTGTGCGGGAAGGCTGGATCCGCGCCGGCAGGATGGCCAGGCTGAGGAACATCAGCAGAATGCAGCAGATCGCCACGAGCGTCAGCCGGCCACCGGTGCTGTGGGTCAGCAGGCTGCCGGCGGTCATGCGCTGGGCATCGTAACCGTGGATATGTTCATCGAACAGCACCGGTGCACCCTGGGCGGTGCCTTCGATCAGGGCCAGTGCCAGCCGGTGGTTGTCAGCTCGCTCGATCCAGTCATTGGTGACCAGCTCTGGCGCATTGACGAACACGATCCGGCCGCCTTCCAGGGATGAGAAGCTGACAATCGGACTGAAGCCGCTGGCGGAACTGGAATCCTCTATCTCCAACAGAGGTTCGAAGCCAAACTGGGGCTGGTTCCAGCTGTGGGCGATCTCCACTTTGTCAACACCCTGCAGCAGCGGGGGACGGCTCTGCGCCATATCGAACTGCTGGCCCTGCATCCCGCCACGCCAGGTACCGCTGCCGGAGGCCCCACCCGCGGCACCGCGCTTGGCCAGCGCAGCCGCTTCCCCGGGCGTCCAGTCCTCCTCCCTTGCATGCAGTGAACTCAGCAGCTCATCCAGTTCGCTGACGAAGGCCATGTTGTCATCACAGAAGATGACAACGCTGCCCCCGTCCCGCAGATGCAGTTCCAGGGCCTTCACATCCAGCGGATTCATCAGCATCTTGAAGGGATTGAGCGCAGACTCATCCGCGATCACCACACAGCTGCCCTGCGGGTACTCATGCTCACTGAGCAGGTGGCGCGAGACATCATTGCCCCGGGCCGCCAGCAGTTCATACAGGGCGCGTACCCCCGCCGCATTGCTGGAGTAGCTTGAATAGGGCGGCTGGTAGGGTTCACGGCTGGACGACAGGTGGCCGATGATCCAGGCAGCCAGCCCGAGGAACAAGGCCAGTGCCAGCAGCATCACCCGTCCGTCGCCCGCGACCCGCCGCTCAGCCATTCGCCTGCTCCTCGCGCACGCGGATGCGCTGGTCCAGCGATCCGGCCAGACCTGCAGCTTCAGCATACTGGCCGCTGCCGCATTCCAGCGCGCCGTACCAGACATCCTCGAACATCCCCACCAGTTCGCGGAAGTCCTCATGCAGCATGGGGAAGTCGCGACGGACCTGGCGCACCAGTGAGGAGTTGGTTGTCAAAGTCGAGGAGGGCAGGTCCAGGCTGCGCAGCACTGCAAGGAAGCGGTAACGCATTGCCAGGCGGTACTCACCGCGCCGGGCATGCTCCTCGGCGATCCTCGCCAGGTCGGCATCCGGATCCGCTTCGGGATCAAGCCCGTCCCTGCCTCGCTTCGCCGCCGGCCGTCCGGCTCCCATGATCAGCTGGCGGATCAGCATTGCCATCAGCGCCAGCGCCAGCACCACGAGTACGTATGTCAGCAGCGAACCGCCTGCCGCACCGAGTCCGAGACTGCGTCCCAGTCCGCTGAGTGTCCGGTTCAGCCACTGCACGAACCTGTCAATCGCACCATTGTTCTGCTGGGTCGGCGCGCTGCCATCCTGGAATTCCGGACGGCTGAGGATCTCGCGCAGCAGCCCGGCGCTCTCATCGCCGTCGCCTGTGCGCAGCGTACTTTCCAGCAGTCCGGTGAGTTCCTCGGACTGCAGGGTGCTTTCATATCTGTGCCGTTCGATGACCTCGTCAACTCCGGCATGGGTTTCATTGCCGCCGGCAATCTCCAGCAGAGTCTGCTCATCCTCCGGGGACAGCAGCTCTCCCTGCTCCAGCCAGCCGCTGTCGTCACCAGCCTCGTCCACTGCCTGAGCATGCACCGGCTGCGTCGTGCCTGCCAGCAGGCCGCAGCAGAGGAACAGGCAGGCAATCAGTGGCGCGATGCGCATTACCTGATTATATCCAGTACGCCGGGTCCTCATTGCTCAGTGCCAGGGACCGCGCACCGGCTGCAGGGACAGAGTGCCCTGTCTGGCGAACAACCTCCAGCGCAGGCGCTGCAGCTCCAGCGGGTCCAATTCGTCATTCACGAAGTAGCCACTGAGCCGCACGCTTCCGGACAGGGCCACCGGCCGGCCCAGCCGCAGCACGCTTGTGCCCGGCAGCTTCTTCAGCTCATCACCCAGTTCACTGCGCAGGGTCTGGGCCGAGCTGAAGTCGCGCGTGAACAGCCGGAAGCGATAAACCAGCCCGAAGGGTGGCAGCAGTGCCAGCCGGCGCAGGGCCATCTCCTGCATGTAGCGCCGGCTCAGCTCCTCCGGAGACAGCTCCGTTCCCAGCAGTGCCGGCAGCCGTTCACTGACCAGCCAGGCTGGACTGTCCCCATCAGGCTCATACAGGTTCAGCAGCCGGGCGAGCATGTCCAGCTCATCCGGCCAGTTCTCGATGTAGCCGACCTGGTTGTCAGCGTGCACATGCACCACCTGCTCCGGATGGAAACCCGGTGGTGGCTCCAGCAGCTGCGAAGTCCCGATCACGCACCATGTCTCCGGACCCGGTCTGACAACAGACTGGTTACCCTGCACGATCAGATCGCCGCTGCGGCGCTGGACTGCCTCCAGCCCCGGAAGTTGTGAGGACAGTGTCGCCAGGCCGCATTTCTGGCAACGCAGCCGGGCGTCATGCAGTCCGCAGTCCGGGCAGACATAGGCCTTCGACTGCTGGCTGTAGTGGATCCGCCGTGAGCCGCAGTTCGGACAGTCAGCCAGGCTGCCGCAGTCCACGCAGCGCAGGCCGCGGCTGCTGCCCAGCCGGTTGAAGTGCACGAGCCTCCGCACTCCGGGCTGGCGCAGCCTCAGTGGCAGCGGGTCCGTGTCAACGCTGCCGTCATGCCTTTCGACGCCTTCCGCCTGCGGACGCGGTTCCTCCAGCCGCACTGTGTAGGGCGGCCCACTGCCATCCAGCACCGACAGCCCGAGCTCAAGCAGCCCCAGCCGGCAGCCCCGTCCGGCGATCCCAGCCAGCAGGGCCTCACGGTAATCCAGATGCGGTTCACGCTCTGATCCATACTGCGGATGGGTCGGGTCCACAAGGATCACGTCGTCAAAGCCGGCCCAGGCCGTCAGTTTCCATGCAGCCGGCCCGCCGAACACGACCTGCCCCCCCTCATCCAGCCTGTCAATGATGAAACTGGCAACACTGATCCCGCTGTCCGAACCGTACCAGTGGTTCCGCGGTGCCAGTCCGGCCAGCTCCGGCCAGATATGCTGCTGCAACCAGAGCTGCGGCAGCACTACCAGCAGCCGGCGTCCATCGGCAATCGCCAGGGAGCTTTCCGCCCTGAGCATTCCCGCCAGTTCAGATAGGGTTGTCCGGGTATGGCGCAAAGTCGTTTCTTTCAGCTGCGGAATGTCCGCCAGCAGGCGCCAGCCCTCCGGCCAGTCCGCATCCTGCCAGCCTGATATCTCATCCGCTGCGGGATAGCTCCAGCGCTCCTGCTTCTGTTCCCGGTGCAGCCAGCCCTGCGGATCAAAGGCATCCCCCAGCCCATGCAGGTAGCAGCCCGGCAGGTAGCCATCTGTTGCCATTTCCGCCAGCGGAAGCTCCGCCTTGTACCAGCGCCGCAGCCGCACATCACTGCGGCTCACGCCCGGCGTGCCGGCGAAATGCAACTGCAATCTGATTCCCCCCAGCCGGGCCAGCTCGCTGAGCCGCTTCCAGCCGTTCTCCCTGAGCAGGGTCCGGGCCCGGCCCGTGCCGAGCTTGCCGCAGAGCTTGCCGATGTTCCGGCGTTCATCCTCCGTAAGCTGCGTACTGTCGCCGATTGCCAGTTCGAGGCGCAGCGCATTCGCTACCCCGTCCAGCAGCAGGTGGCCTGCCACTTCATGCACACCCGCTGCCGCCATTTCCGCCAGCCTCAGCAGCAGCGGGCCGATGCGCGGCCAGGAGTGCTGCAGTTCAATCAGCGGCAGCAGCTTCGCCTGCTCCGGCGGCTCAGGGTCCTCGCAGAGCACGAGGCCGGTTTCCAGCCTGCCGCGCAGCGAAATGGCAACCAGGCTCCCCGCTGCCAGCCCGGCCGGTCCGCTGTAGGTGAAGCCGAGCGAGGCCGTCCCCCGGGCCAGAGTGGCGACGATGTATGCCTGCTGCTCCACCCCGGCATTATCGCAGCAGCCCGGCCGGTGAAATAATATGCGTGTGGACTCCATCGGCAGAGAGTGGCAGGGCTTCGACTACGAAGGCACGAAGGGCGAACGTGCGGACATCGCCGTGACCGTCTGGCTGCGTGCCATGCCGGAGTTCGCCGAGGTCTCACGTTCCCGCGTGCAGAGCCTGATCGAGGACGGCGGCGTGCTCTGCGACGGCAAGCACATCCCGCGCGGGCAGCGAAACCTGCAGCCGGGGATGCATATCGATGTGCACATCGCCGCCCTGCGCGAACTGCTGAACCCGGTCCCCACCGAACAGATCGAACCGCTGGACATCCCCCTGACGATCCTGCATGCCGACGAACACATCGCGGTCGTCGTCAAGCCCGCCGGCCTGACCGTGCATCCCTCCGAGACCGAGAGCGGACCGACGCTCACCGCCGCACTGCTGCACCATTTCGGCACGCTCTCCGACGCCGGTGGCGCGGACCGTCCCGGGATCGTGCACCGCCTCGACAAGGAAACCAGCGGCGTGATGGTCGTAGCCCGCAGCAACACGGCGCATATGTCCCTCTCCCGCCAGTTCGCCGACCGCATCACCGAGAAGGAATACCAGGCCCTTGTGATCGACCCGCCGCCGGAGCCGGCCGGGATCATCGACCTGCCGATCGAGCGCCATCCGCGCAGCCGCCAGAAGATGTGGACCGGCGGACGGCGCGGACGCAGCGCGCATACCGAGTTCCGCACCGCGGAGCACTGGGGTCCGCTGACCCTGCTCGACATCGTGATCCACACCGGGCGCACACACCAGATCCGAGTGCATCTGCAGTCGATCGGCTGTGCGATTGTCAACGATGAGAAGTACGGTACCGGCCGCGTCACAACTCTGCTGCGCTTCCTTGAGACCGGAATCGAGCGCGGCAGCCTGCGCGCCTGGAGCAATGCCTGGCCCGAGCGGGAGCAGCGCCTGCAGCTGCTGGCCCTGCTGCGGGATTACCCTGGCTTCTTCCTGCATGCCCGGCGTCTGAGTTTCCTGCACCCGGCCACGGGAGAGCGCCTGCGCTTCGAGACCCCGGTCCCGGAGGTCTGGCAGGCAGTACACGGGCTGACAGGCAGGCGCTCCGACGGCGAACCTGGCTCCCCGGACGAGGACATGGATGAGCTCGCCCCGCAGTACCCCGGCGGCTGAGACATGTTGTAACCCAGTAACTAGGGGCTGACTATCAGTTCACCCCGACTGCGTCCGGCACACGACACGCTATAATCACTGACCGCACAGGGGAATGGTGTAACGGTAGCACTACTGGTTTTGGTCCAGTCAGTTCGGGTTCGAATCCTGGTTCCCCTGTTCTCCTCCCCAGGCTCCCACATCCCCCGGTTTTGCACTATGATCTATACACGCCATGGACGGCCGCAGGAACGCAGCGCCACCCGTGGCAGGACATCTGTGGAAGGATCAGGCAGTGACCATGCAGCACACTCTTGAACTGAACGACAAGCCGGTCTGGCAGCAGCTCATCCGCATCGGCGGAAACTTAAAGCTCGGCTATCTCTGCGGCGACAACCGCTACCAGCAGTGGGTGCTCAAGCTTCCCGGCAAGGTCGGGCGCATGTACAACATGTACATTCTCGGCCGGCCCGAGGAGGTTGCCGCCTCGATTCCCCAGGGCTGGTCCGACTGGCGTCCCTTCGGCAAACTGCTGCGCGTGCTGCCGGCCATCGCCGAGGCGCCGCGCAAGTATGGCCTCGGCGCGCTGGACATCGCTCAGACCCTCAATGAGGACCGCATCAAGCCCTTCCTGCTCAACCTGCCGGAGAAGTTCAGCGTGGGCGGACGGATCGTGCGCATCACGCGTGAGGAACTCTCCGAGATCGCCGATGGCCTGGACCAGTGGCTGATCGGCAAGCGCATCGTGCAGGAGCTGCTGCTGCGCAACGAACAGAGCCGCCAGATCAGCATCACCCTGCCCGCCGAGCTCTGCAACCGCCTGGCGGACGAGGCCCGGCTGCGCATGAAGAGCGTCGGCCAGCTCGTGGTGGAGGTCCTGCAGGACCGCTACGAGGAAGCTGAGCAGATCTGAGCGCCGGCTAACCCGCCTCGCTTTCCGCAATCCAGTCCAGTGCCGCATGCAGCTCGCGCTGCAGTGCTTCCGCATGCGTGAACCAGAGCATATGCGCTGCCCCCTCGATCTCCAGATAACGCGCACGGGGCAGCAGGGCTGAGAGCTGGCGCGTCGGCCAGTTGGGACGGATGTCGGCCTCGCCGTTGATGAAGGCCACCGGCAGCGGCAGGCGGGACAGATCACGCTGGATGAATTCGCTGCGGCAGTACTCGCGCCAGCTGGCATTGCCAATCCGGTTCACCTCGGGATCGGCATGGAACTCCAGGCCCTGCAGGTCGCCCCCCGTCTCATCCCAGCGCCGGTGGAACTCCGCGCTCCAGTGCCGGTCGTCCACGATCTTCCCGCCGGCGATGCCGATGATCCCGGCAATGTTGTCAGGATGCCTGAGTGCATGCACCAGTGCGTGGTTCGGGCCCTGGCTGTGCCCCAGCAGCACGCAACCATCCATCCCGTAGTGGCAGCGCACGGCATCCGCATCCGCGACCGTCGTTGCCAGCTCATACCGCCCGTCCCAGTCCGAGCGTCCGCAGCCCCGGCTTTCGAATCTGACGACGCGGCAACGATCCTCCAGCAGAGCGGCCACGGGAGCCATGTAGTCGCTGCAGCCGGGTCCGCCGTTGAACATGAGCACGGGTTTACCATCCGGATTGCCGCTCACGCAGCTCCAGATCCGCGCACCCGCGCTGTCAACGAATTGCTCAACCGCTTCCATGCCTCAATACTACTCGCTGACCACAGACTGGCGGGGCAGGATCAGCTCAATGCAGAACGTACTGCTGGCCGGCATTGAGGCTTCCAGCCTGCCCCCGAGTAGCGTGGTGAAGGAACTGGCAATCGACAGGCCCAGCCCGGAATGTCCGCCTTCATCCACCACGGATTCCCGGCGCCAGAAGGGCTCAAACAGGCGCGCAAGGTCCGCCTGTTCCAGTCCGCTGCATGAATTGCAGATGCGCAGGTGCAGTTCACCCGCATCAGACCAGGCACCGACACGCACCTGCCCGCCCGGGCTGCAATACTCAGACGCATTCTCCAGCAAGTTGTGCAGCAAGGATCCCAGCATCGTTTCATCACAGGCAATCGGCAATGCCTCCGGCATGCTGCACTCCAGTGTGATCCCAGCAGCCTCCAGCCCGTTGCCAAGCAGCGACAGCTGCTTCCGGACCTCCGTGCACAGCTCCAGCTCCACCGGTTTGATGCTCTGGCTGCCGGACTCAGACCGGGCCAGGCTCAGCAGCAGGTTGACAATCCCCTGCATCTGCAGCACGACTGCATGCATGTCCCGCATGGTGTCCACCGCCAGCGCCTGGTCCTGCGGATACTTCCCTGCGACCTCAAGCATGGCCCGCATTTCCGCCACCGGTGTGCGCAGTTCATGCGCCATGTCCGCGGTCAGACGCTGCTCACGGGCAAATGCCTGCTCCAGTCTTTCCATCAGATTATTGAATTCACGGTAGACCGGGCCAAGCTCGGCAGGCACTGCTGCCTCTGAGAAACGCCGGTCCAGGTTGTGCTGGCGGATCTCTTCCAGTTCGCGGGCCAGCCTGTCCAGCGGGTCCAGCCCGCTGCGCAGGATGCGGGGCACGCTGAAGCGCACGAACAGTATGCCGAGCAGCGCACAGAATCCCAGACCAATCAGGACGCCGGCCTGGATGCGGCTGAGGTCCTCAAGGCTGCGGGCCACCACGATGCGCACGGGCCTTGGCGTAAACCCTGGCGGGACCTCACCCTCCAGCTCCGGCAACAGCTCAAGCACGACTGCCCGTCCGGCATGACCTTCCGGCAGCTGTACCCTGTGGATACTCCCACTCTGCATGTCTGATGCAGCGGGCAGCAGTTCGTTGG
Organism: bacterium; assembly: GCA_020440605.1. Classification (GTDB taxonomy): domain Bacteria; phylum 4484-113; class 4484-113; order 4484-113; family JAFGCY01; genus JAHEFU01. The sequence goes on from JAGRNT010000004.1 coordinate 20,903, forward strand.
CAACCACGGGAGAACCCTCCACCACACTGCCCTGCTGCACTATCTGGTAGTAGAAATCATCCTGTCCCTCTGAATACTGCATGAGGATCGGACTGTCGCGCTCGATTTCCAGGCTGCCGTTTCGCTCATCCAGCCCGAGTTCGGTGCCGATGGCCCTGGCGCGTGAATCCAGGTCAGCGTCGATCTGGCGCAGCATCCAGATGCGCATGGCGAGCAGCATTGCCAGTGCACATGCCAGCAGCAGAATGACAAGGGCCGCTGACAGTCCGCGCTGCAGCCTGGCACCGATTGATCGGGTTTCAGCTGCCACTGAGGATGTAGCCCTCCCCTCGCCTGGTGCGGATCAGTGCCGGGCAACCCACCTGACGAAGCTGCCGGCGCAGCAGTGAGATGCTGGAATCAATGTTGTTGCTGGCAATCGAGTCCGGATCGGAGATTATGCGCTGCTCGATCTCCGCCCGGTTGACAATGCTGTCACGGCGCAGTGCCAGCAGCTCAAGCACTTTGTACTCACGCGGCCGCAGCTCGATGTCCCTTCCCTCAAAGCTGGCCCGGTGCGCTGCCATGTCTATCTCAAGCCCCCCCACCATGATGCTGTTTGACTTATGCGCAAAGCTGCGGCGCAGCAGGCTCGTGATGCGTGCCAGCAGCTCCTCAAAGGCAAAGGGTTTCACGAGGTAGTCGTCAGCACCACTGTTCAGTCCGGCAACCCTGTCGGCAACCGTATCCAGCGCTGTCAGCAGCAGCACGTGCACGGCGTTGCCTGCGGCCCGCAGCTCCCGCAGCACCTGCAGGCCGTCCATGCCACGCAGCATGATGTCGAGCACGATGATGTCGTACTCCGATGACAGGGCCAGCCGGAGGGCCTTCTCTCCCTCGCCGGTGGCATCAACCTGATACCCCTCGCGCTGGAGCCCCGTCACCAGAGTACGTTGTAGCCTGACTGAGTCCTCAACCAGCAGGATGCGCATACCGGAGTCTATCCGATGATGCGCCTGTCCGCATCAGTCGTCATCAGTCTCACCGTCGCCATCGCCGTCGGGACCGTCATCATCCATCTCATCATCGGCCGGGTCCTCGCTGTCCGCTGCCTCGACCTCCTCCACGGAACCATTCGGCCCGAGCTTGAGTTCGAATGAGGATGCGCCGATCATGACCTGGGCGGTGTAGAACTGCTCCTCGCCCTCATCCTCGCGCATGTAGCCGCTGACCTCACCCGCCTCGGCGAACTTGTCAAACACGGCCTTGACAGCCTTCGGCAGCTGCTGTTCGGTCACCGCCACCTCCTCGTCATTACCGGTCTCACCGCCACGGGCGATCCCGGCCGCTCCCGCCAGTCCTGCGACCAGCAGCAGCGCCAGCATCCACTTGCTCATATTCGTGTACTTCATGGACACTCCTTTTCTTGAGATTGGAGCTCATTGCTCCTGTGCAGAGCCTATCCTGCCAACCTTACGCAGAGGTTACGCCTGTCCGATTGCCTGTCCCTGCTGTGGAAATCCGCCTGCCACCTGGCGACCGGCAGCCGGTAAACGGCCTGAGAATTACCGCAGCATTACCGTTGGCAACTGCCTGCTCCTTTCTGCGCAATCCCTTGAATAAGCAGGGCCTGCCTGCTGTCCGGCCTTGTGCATGCCAGGCGCATGCACAGGAGTAATCAGATGGAAAACATGCTTTCGAAGGAACAGTTACTGAGCAAGGTCCCGGAAGTGACGCTTGTGTTCTGGATGATAAAGATCGCAGCCACCACGCTCGGTGAGACCGGGGGCGACATGGTCTCCATGACCTTCAACCTGGGCTACCTGGCCAGCACATTCATATTCCTTGCATTCTTCCTGGTTGCCGTCAGCTTCCAGGTACGCAGCAGGGTCTTCCACCCCGTGCTCTACTGGACGGTGATCGTGGCAACCACGACTGCGGGGACCACGCTGGCGGACTTTGCCGACCGCAGCCTCGGAATCGGCTATACCGGCGGTTCATTGCTGCTGCTTGCCCTGCTGGTGGCAACGCTGGCTTTCTGGCGCTACAGGGAAGGCCGGATCTCGGTTGACCACATCGTCTCGCCACGGGTCGAGGCCTTCTACTGGGCTACCATCTTCACTTCAAACACGCTCGGTACTGCCCTCGGTGACTGGCTGGCGGATGAGACGCCCCTGGGCTATGACGGCGGGGCACTGGTCTTCGGCGGACTGCTCGTGCTGGTGGCAACTGCTGCCAGGTGGACCAGAATGTCCAAGGCACTGCTGTTCTGGGTTGCCTTCATCCTCACCCGTCCACTGGGCGCAACCCTAGGTGACTTTCTCACCAAGGCCCATGCCGACGGAGGACTGGAACTCAGCCGCATCCAGACATCTCTGATCATCGCCGGGTTCGTTGTGCTGTGCGTCGCGCTGATTCCCCAGCGTGCAGGTCGTCATCCCGGACATGTGGAATCCATTGCCGAACTGGAAAGTGAGTGATCGTTTGGTGTTGCCGCTAGTCGCTGCTGCGCCGGCTGAACCAGCTGCGGATCTGTTGCCAGACACTGCGCTGGTCCGGTCCGCCCGCACACAGGCGCTGCTGTTCGGCGGCCTCGCGGCGGCGGCCGAGCTTGCGGTAGGCCAGGGCCAGGGCACTGTGCAGCATCTGCCCGCTGAAGCCCAGGCTGGCGGCCTCCTCCAGCTCCATCGCGGCGTTGTCAAACTGTTCACGCAGCAGCAGGATCTGCCCGAGCAGCATCCGGTGCCGGGCGCTGGAGGGGTTCTCATCCACGAGATTGCGTGCCAGCGCCGTGGCCTCACCCAGCAGTTCCGCGTCGCACATCGCCACCACGAGCCTGGTCTCCGTCGCACTGCTGGCCGGCAGCAGCTCCAGGCATTCCAGCAGGGCCTCGCGGGCCATACGTGTGTTGCCAAGTTCCAGCTGCACGAGCCCCAGCTCCAGGCTGGCCTCGCAGTCCGGTTCCATCTGCTCCAGCGCGGCGGTGATGTGGTCCAGAGCCTCATGCTGGCGGCCCAGCCTCCGGAGCACCACGCCCATGTGCAGCAGCAGCTCCGGCGTCGGCGTCAGTTCGCCGAGCGCACTGAGAGAGCTCAGCAGTTCCCGGTCGCGACGCTGGTCCAGCATCTTCCTGACAACGGGGATGATGCTGCGTGCATCCGGCACCCCGAGCGCCCGGCAGCCGGCCACGGCCCGTACCAGCTCAGCGGGACTGCCCTGCTCCAGGGCCGCCGCGGCATAGTAGCGCCAGGCCCAGATGCAGTCGCCATCCCGTTGCACGCGCTCATTGCAGAGTTCGCTGACTTCCGGAAAGCGCGCCTGCAGGTACAGGCAGCGGGCCAGCCCCTCGAGGCAGGCCTCATCTCCGGGAGCGACCTGCAGCGCCTGGCGCATCCATGCCTCGGCCTGGGCCGGGCGACCGGCATCCAGTTCCAGCAGGCCGCTGTTGTAATAGGGCACGGGGAAGTCCGGCCGCACCTCCATCGCCTTTGCGTAGCAGCTGCGTGCCGCTTCCCGGCTGCCCAGACAGGCATGCACGGCCCCCAGCGTCACGAGGCAGTCCGGGTCATCCGGACGCAGTTCCAGGGAAAGCAGCAGCTGCTCGCGGGCCGGTTCATAGTGCCCGAGGTTGTAGAGCATGTTGCCGAAGTGGTTGCGCAGCGAAGCGTCGTCAGGATGCAGGCCGATGGCGCGGCGGTAGGTCGCCAGCGCCTCCTCGGTGCGGCCGAGCCGCTCCAGCACGATCGCGCTGTCATGCAGGCCCGGCAGGTTCTCCGGATCAAGCTCCAGCAGGCGCGCAAACCAGAAGGCCGCTGTCTCGTACTCCCCGGATTCCGCATGCAGCAACCCGGCGTTGTAGAGTGTCGAGCTGTTGCCCGGGTCGCGCTCCACCGCCTGGCGCACGGCCAGCATCGCCTCCTCCTCACGTCCGAGATCCCGCAGCGCGGTGGCAATGTCGCAGAGCAGCTCGGAGTCGTCCATGCCGAGCGTACTGGCTTCACGGAAACTCGTGAGTGCGGATTCGGGGTCCTCCAGATGCAGCTGCACGCGTCCCAGCAGCTGGCGCGCGAGGGTCTCCTGCGGATTGCGGCGCACGACCTCGGTCAGCAGCTCGGCCGCGCGTGCATGGTCATCCGCCGCCCACCAGGCCCTGGCCAGGTTGCGCAGCAGATTCAGGTTGTCAGGTTCGATGCCGCGGGCCTGCTCCAGCACCTCGGCGGCTTCGGCATGCCGGTTGAGCGCGGCATAGCCCGCCGCCAGCCCGAACAGCATCCTCACATCCCCGGGGGCGAGGCTCACCGCCTGGCGGTACTCCGCCAGCGCTTCATCCCGACGGCTGAGCTGGGCCAGGGCCGTTGCCAGTCCAAGGTGCAGGCTGGCCCGGCCATCGACGCATTCCAGAGCCTCGCTGTAGCAGTCCAGCGCTTCATCGTAGTCACCCATGCGGATCAGCAGGTTGCCAAGCATCTCAAGGATCGCCGGGTCACCGGGACGCAGCACATTCGCCTGGCGCAGTTCCGCGAGCGCCTCCACCGGCCGGTCCAGCTTCTCCAGCAGGGCCGCAATCCGGCAGTGCAGCGCGGGGTCCTGCGGATACTCGCGCACCTGGCGCTCCAGCTCCAGCAGTTTCCTGCGCAGTTCATCGGGTGTGTGCATCTCAATCAGCCTAACACCTGCTAACCCGGCGCGGGTTATTTTGCAGTGAAGGCTTGCGGCCACTTCTGTCCATCCCGCTTAACGAACTAAGCGTCCTGCAGTGCTGCGCCGGCCAGCAGCTTGCCCAGTGCTCCCGTCAGACGCCTTACAGCCGCATGCAGCTGTGACTGGCCCGGCAGCTCCCAGCCATACTGCTCCCGCGGACCGCGGCACTCCGCCGTCATCGGCACGTGCACGAACAGGCACTGCGTGGACATGCTGCGCCGGGCTGTGTATTCCAGCGCTGCATAGTAGACATGGTTGCAGACGAAGTTCCCGGCGTAATTGGAGATCGTGAAGCGCAGCTCACCATCTTCCCCTGTTCCAGTTGCTTCAATTAGCTCCCCCAGAGGCAGCCTGCTCTGCATCGCCAGCGGCGTGCCGGAGACGATTTCCCGGCCGCTGCGCAGCTCACCGGCGTTGTCAGCCAGGCTGCAGTCATCGAGATTGACGGCGACACGCTCCAGACAGATCGCCTGGCGGTTCTGGGCCACGCCCAGACAGAGACAGAGCTGCGGATGCAGCTCATCCAGCAGGGCCCGGATCCGCTGCTCGCTGCCTGCGTAGCTAGTGGGCAGGAGCTCCAGCCGCAGCTCGGCAGCAGCATGGAAATCCGCCGCGCAGAGCTGTCCGAGCAGACGCTGGCTGGGATTGTCAACCAGCCTGCCGAAGGGTTCGAACCCGGTCACGAGGATCCGCATCCGAGCAGCATAGCAGAGCCGGCCCGCCCTGCATTAGAATCGCGCAGTGCATACCCCCGACAGAATCAGCCGCATCGAGCGCGTGGTCGCCATGCGCCAGCAGGGTGCCGTCGTGCTGGAGAACATCCACGACCGCCACAATGCCCAGGCCGTGATGCGCTCCTGCGATGCCTTCGGCATCCAGCGCATCTGCCTCGTGTTCTCCCGCGAGCAGCGCTTCGACCCCCGCGTCTTCGGCCACAAGAGCAGCTCCAGCGCGCACAAGTGGCTGCACTACTCCTTCCACGAAGGCATCGAGGAATGTTATGGCGAACTGCGCTCGGAGGGTTACCGCATCCTCGCCACCGACATCGGTGAGGACTGTGTGGAGCTGCCCGAGGCAGACCTGCTGCAGCCTCGCACGGCGCTCGTGTTCGGCAATGAGCATCGCGGCCTGACCCACAGCGCACGCAGCCTGGCCGACGGCCTGATCACGGTGCCGATGCGCGGCATGGTGCAGAGCCTCAATCTCTCCGTCACTGCTGCGCTCTGCCTCTATGAACTGACGCGCCAGCGCAGTCAGGCCGGGATGGAACGCTTTGCGCTCGAAGCGGATGTCCAGGCTGCTCTGCAGGAGGAATTCCAGCTCTGGTGAATACCAGTGCCGCCGATATTCCCCGCACCATTCCATATGTGTGATTTTCGTGGGTTTAATGTGAAGACTGCTTGATAGAATATGCGCACCGGTGGCCGTGGGAAGGCGCCGGAGCCCATCATCGTGGAGTCGGGAATGTCCATACTGAGACTGTTTGCCAGCAGTCCCTTCGAATCACTGCAGGAACTGCTGGAGAAGATCGACGTCTGCGTCAGTCACATTGATCCGATGATGCGGGCCAACATTGCGGCAGATTTCGATGAGGTCAAGAACCACTTCCGCGCGATCACCAAGGCCGAACATGAGGCGGATCTCGTCAAGGGCCAGATCCGTGGCAAGCTGCCCCGCACGCTGTTCCTGCCGATCGACCGCTGGCACTTCCTTGAGATCATCGCCAGCGCTGACAAGATCGCGGATGCCGCTGAGGACCTGGGCTACCTGCTCACCGTGCGCCATACGCACATTCCCGAATCCCTCACCGGGGAATTCGTGAGCCTGATGGAGAAGAGCCTTGCAAGTTATGCCCTCGTCAAGGAGGTCGTGGACGGATTCGGCGTGCTCGTGGATGCCGGCTTCGCCGGTCCGATCGCCGAGGAGTTCGTGGAGAAGACCGTGCGTATCGACCATCTGGAGTGGGAGACCGACAAGCAGATGTACAAGCTGACCCAGCATCTCTTTGAGCTGGAGAACCAGATCAGTGTGATCGACATCATCATGCTGCGTGACATCGCCCGCGAGATCGCCCGCCTGGCCGACGCCAGCGAGTCCCTGGGCAAGCGCATCCGCCGTGTCCTGGCGAACTAGGCGGAGCTAGCAATGGAACACATTCAGATCATCTTCATTCTTTCCATCATCTTCGGGGCCTACATGGCCTGGAACATCGGTGCCAATGACGTCGCCAATGCCTTCGGGACCTCCGTCGGCAGCAAGGCGCTGACAATCGGCGCGGCGGTGGGACTTGCGGCGGTCTTCGAGTTCGCCGGAGCATTCTTCGTGGGCGGACACGTCACGGAGACCATCCGCAAGGGCATGGTTGACCACGACATCGTCGCCGCGGAACCGGTGCTGTTCGCGATCGGCATGACGGCTGCGCTGCTGGCGGCAGCGATCTGGCTGAACCTTGCCAGCAAATGGGGCTGGCCGGTATCAACCACGCACAGTATCGTCGGGGCCGTGATCGGCTTCGGGCTCGTGCTGGCAGGCACCGCTGCGATCAACTGGCCCAAGGTCTGGCAGGTGGTCATGTCCTGGGTGGTCAGCCCGCTTGTCGGCGGCCTGCTGAGCGTGCTGGTCTACCTGGCCTTCGTGCTGCCGATCTACCGCAGCCGCGAACCCGGCAAGCTGCTGCGCCGGCTCGTACCGCTGGCAACCGGCCTCGTGTTCTTCCTGCTCACGCTCTCGATGGTCTACAAGGGCCTGAAGAACCTCAATATGAACCTGAGCTTCGGCGGCGCCTGTCTCTGGGGTCTGGCAATCGGAGCCCTGGCCGCCTTCATCACCTACCTGATCATCAAGCGCATTCCGCTGAAGGAAGAAACGGACCCCGTCAAGAAGTTCAAGCAGACCGAACCGATCTTCGCCGTGCTGCAGATCATCACTGCCAGCTATACCGCCTTTGCACATGGCGCCAACGACGTCGCCAATGCGGTCGGACCGCTGGCCGCCGTGCACTCCGTCTGGAAGGCCCACGGTGCGGAGCTGGTTGCCAAGGCTCCCGTGCCCAACTGGATCCTGCTGCTGGGCGGCGTGTTCATCGTGATCGGCCTTGCCACCTTCGGCTACCGCGTGATGCAGACCATCGGCCGCAAGATCACCTCGATCACCCCCAGCCGCGGCTTCGCCGCCGAGTTCGGCGCTGCGACCACGGTGCTGATCTGCTCCCGCCTCAGCCTGCCCGTCTCCACCACGCATACGCTGGTCGGAGCCGTGATCGGCGTCGGCCTGGCGCGCGGCATGCGCTCGCTGGACATGAAGGTCGTGCGTGACATCGGCGCATCCTGGCTCTACACCATCCCCTTCACCGCTGTGCTGACGATCCTGCTGTTCCTCGGGATGCGCGCCATCTTCAGCGCCTGAGCCTAGCGCAGCAGACGCGTCGCGAGAATCATCAGGATCCCGTTGGCAAGATAGAACAGCCGCACGACCTTGCCCCGCCCATGCACATCCTGCCAGTCAGCCGTCGCCCGGAGCATGCCCGTGATCTTCCAGAGGATCGGCAGGGTCATCAGGCTGCCGAGTGCCAGCCAGGAGAGCTCCCGCAGCGCGACCAGCCCGACAATCGTTGCCACCGCCGCGATACCGAAGACATATATCCCCGCAAGTGCCTTATCGCGACCGATGCGCACGGCAACGGTGCGCTTGCCCGCGCGGCTGTCGGTCTGCATGTCAGGCAGGGACTGGTAGAACAGGATCATCGCCACCATGATCCCCGTCGGCAGCGAGATCAGCAGCGCATCCCAGCTCAGTTGTCCGGTCTGTACGGAGTATGCGCCGGTCACCATCACCGGCCCCATGTTGACAAACACGGTCAGCTCCCCCAGCCCGTGATAGCCCAGCCTGAGCGGTGGCGCGGTGTAGAACAGGCTTGAGCAGAAGGCCAGCAGCATGTAGACGGCCAGCCACCATTCGCGCGTTGCCATGAGCAGGTACAGTCCGCCCAGCGCTGCCAGGCCATAGAGCAGAACCATTGCCAGCGTGATCTGCCGCGTGCTGATCAGACCCTGCTGGATCACCCGGCTGCCTCCGATGCTCTCTCCGCTGTCAGTCCCGGCCAGATGATCGAACAGGTCATTGGCAAGATTGGTGCAGAGATGCACGAGAAAGGAGCAGAACACCACGATCCCGAACAGGACCCAGTTGACGCTCACTTCGCGCGAGGCCAGCACAGTGCCGAGGATCAGCGGAATCAGCGTGGCTATGAAGAAGGGCGGCCGGCTGGCCTGATACCACGCTCCGAGCGTGCTCCTGAATCCCGGCTCCGGCATCAGCGGTACTCCGTCCAGCGGCAGAAGCGCCGCTCCAGCAGGTCGAACAGTTCGTACATCATGATCCCGATCAGCGAGAGCACGATGATCCCGACCGCCATCGAGGGTATGTCCGTCTGCGACCAGGCGTTGTAGATGTAGGCACCGATGCCCTTCGTCGTGGCAATCGTTTCCACGAAGAACAGCACCGCGACGACAGTTCCCGTGGCGATACGCAGGCTGGTGAACAGTGCGGGCAGTGTGGCCGGCCAGTAGACATGCAGGAACAGATCCCAGGCATTGCCGCCGAGGCTGCGCAGCGCCGTCACGGCACTCGGTGGCACGCCCCGCGCCGCATCGCGCGTGCTTGACAGCAGGTGGAAGAACAGGATGATCGCGATCAGCGCGATCTTGCTGCCGTTGCCGAGCCCCATCAGCATCAGCAGAAGCGGCAGGAACACGATCTTTGGCAGGGGGTAGGTCAGGTACAGCAGCGGCCTGAGCCAGCGGTCCAGCCGCGGGCTGCTGCCGGCTGCCAGTCCGAGCGGCACCGCTGCCGCGAGTGCGATCAGCATCCCGGCGAGGATCCGCCACAAAGAAGCCGTGATGTGCGCCCGGAACTTCGCCTTGCCCAGTTCCTCCCAGAGCAGTGCGAAGGTCGCGCGCGGCTCGGCGATGATCTGCTCACCCAGCCAGAGGTACAGCAGCCACCAGCAGAGCAGCAGCGCAACGATGGCAGCGAGGTATTCCCAGCGCAGCTTCATGCAGCAGCCCCGATCGCCTGGCGCAGCCTGGCAAGGGTCTGCATGTACCCATCACCTTCACGATGGCCGGGTTCACGCGCCCCGGGGTTGCCAATCTCCGCAACGATCCTGCCCGGCGTGCCGTCCATCACGAGGATCCGCTCCCCGATCATCGCCGCTTCCTGCAGGCTGTGGGTGACTGTCAGCATTGCGAAGCCCTCGCGCCGCCAGAGCTGCAGCAGCAGTTCCTGCAGTCGTTCGCGCGTCAGGCTGTCCAGCGCTCCGAATGGTTCATCAAGCAGCATCAGCTCAGGCTTCAGCAGCAACGCCCGCGCCAGGGCCACGCGCTGCTGCTGGCCACCAGAGAGCTGGCCGGGGTAGCTTTCCAGCTTGCCTTCGATGCCGAGCTCAGCCAGCATCCGCTCAAGCTCGTGTTCCGCCAGCTGCTTCCCGCGCAGCTGCAGGCCGAGCAGCACATTGGCCCGCACACTCTTCCATGGAAACAGCCCGTAGGCCTGCTGCACCAGTGCAATCCGTGGATCGGGTGCGAGATGCGGGGAACCGGCAAAACTGACGCTGCCCGCGCTCGGTCTGAGCAGGCCTGCGGCGATCATCAGCAGCGTACTCTTGCCGCAGCCGGAGGGGCCGAGCAGCACCAGGCTCTCGCCGCGCGCGAGACTCAGTCCCGTGGCGCTGAGCACCGCCGCCGCCGTGGGACCGCCATAGCTGTGGCTGATCCCATTGAGGCGCAGCAGCTCAGGGGAGATAGGCTCCATTGACGAGCTCAGTATAGGCCAGGTCCCGCTTGACGATGCCCTCAGCCCTCAGCCAGGCCACCACGGCGGCGATCGTCGCCTTGTCCGGCACACTCATCTCCGCCGGGAAATCCGGAACGGGAAACACCTGCTGCAGAGGCTCCGGCAGGCGCGTATGCTTGATCATCATTGCCCGGGCATCCTGCGGGTTGGCGGCGATCCAGGCATTGGCACGTTCCACCGCCTTCAGGAAGCCCTTCACCGAGTCAGCGTTGCCATCGAGATAGTCCTGGCGGAAGATCAGCACTGTCTGGCTGACCTGCATCCCGGTGTCATCAGCCAGCACCACCGCCCCACCCTTCTGGGCCGCGGTCACCAGCGGCTCGGGCAGGGTCGCTGCATCCAGTTCGCCGCTCATCAGCATCTGCATACGCAGCCCGATGTTCTTCATGTCCAGCAGTTCCACATCCGCCGGATCCCCGCCCAGTTCCAGCAGCTGCTGCGTCACATAGTCAATCACGCTCGCGCTGCTGATCCCGATCTCATGCTCACTGAGCTCCGCAATCTTCGTGACCCCGCTCTGCTTGCTGGCCAGCACGGCGAACATCCGCGTACCGGGACCGGTGCTGTAGTTGGTAGCCACGATCGCGATATCCAGGCCATTGCCTTCCACCACCAGCGGAGTGAAGAGATCCCCGAAGTAGCCGTCAATCGCCCCCGCCTTGAGGGAGATGTCCTTTTCCGCGGCACTCTGGAAGGGCACTACCTCGAAATCCAGTCCGGCCTCGGTGAAAAAGCCCAGCTCATCCGCCACGAACACCGGCAGGGCCTGCAGCACCGGCAGCACGCCGAACTGCATCTCCTCAGCAGCACTGGCGCGCTGCACATGACCCGCACCAAGCAGGAAACCCGCGCAGACGGCAAGGAAAAATCTCAGATTGTGTCTCATATATGGATCCTGTCAGCCGCGAAGCAGCGGCAATGGAATTCTATCACTGCAATTGCAATGATCAAGAAATCAGCATATCCGTTCAGAGTTGCGCTCGCAACTGGACCTTTCACTGAAATTTTTCTGTCTAAAGTATAATGGGCCTGACCCACGGAATATGTCATGACCAATCTACTGCGCAAATTCGCGGAAATGTTCGTCGAGTTCGACGACGACGGCAAGCCGGCAGCCTCGGCCAGCCCCAGTCCGGCTGCGGGCCGGCCTCCTACCTCAGGTGAGGACGTGCTGGCCGCCATCGAGAAGATCCGCACGGACCTCGAAAGCGAGGGCCATACGGACTTCGAGGAAGCCGAGGACATCCTGGATCCCGGCCTGCTCGCCAGCCACCGGGAGCGCAGTGGCAGTCCGGCCGCGGACAAACCCGAAACCGGCATGAAGATCAACATCGGAAATCCGCCGGAAGAGGCCCCCGCTGCGCCGCGCGGCAGTGCACCGCTGGCGGAGGGCTCTGCCAGCATCAATGTCCCGAAGCTGCTGAGCATTCCCGAGGTCTACATCCGGGCCCAGATCAGCAATGAAGGCCCCGGCCACGTTGACCGGATCAGCGAGATGCTGGATGACCCGGAGCTTGAGGGCCTGCCGATGGACATCCGCGCACGCAGCGTGAAGATGGCGCTAAAGGCCACGGGGATCGGCATGGAAAGCATCCTCGAGGATGCCGGACGCCGCGACCAGGCGCTGGAGGACTACAACTTCTACCTCGAGAAGAAGCTCGAGCAGATCAGGGGACAGGTCGAGGCTGACAACCAGCGCCTGCAGCAGGAAATTGATGAATTCGTGAAGCAGAAGCAGGAGCTGATGCAGCGCAACCGCGTGAGCCTTGAGGAGGCCGGCCGCATCCGCGAGGAATTCCGCAAGGCCAAGCAGGCCGAGGAAAAGCGGCTCTACGACATCGTCACCCCCTTCGTCTCCCCGGGCGAGAACCCGGTGGAGCTCACCTGAGGGACAAGTAAACAAGGGAGAAGCACAGCATGAGACTCAAACCAGGTGCAAAGGTACTACTGACACTGGTGATCCTGATCCTGATCGGCGCCGGTGCCTGGAAGGCCGGGCTGCTCAACGGCATGATGAATGTCGTGGCCCCGGACCGCAAGGCCGGCGGCACGGTGGAGAAGGACGACTTCAACTTCGGCAAGCAGGATCCGGGCAGCATCAGCAATGACAACCGCCAGGTGGCGGTCCCGCCCCAGGGCGGCGGCGGCAAGCTCAACCGCCCGATCCGGGTGGCGATCGTGCTCTGGGGCGGTTATGCCGGCGGCTTCTGCGCCAACAACGGCATGCTGCCAAACAAGGACAGCAAGTTCTGGAAGGACCACGGCATCGAGGTCGAACTGATCCAGATTGACGACTTCATCGCCAGCCGCGACGCCTTCCGTGCCGGTGGCGACAAGGGCGGCGTGGACATCATGTGGTCCACCGTCGACAGTTTCGCGCTGGAGTATCCCGGCCTGAAGGATCTCAACCCGCGCTGCATCCTGCAGTACGACTGGTCCCGCGGTGGCGACGCCATCGCCGTCAGCCGTGACATCCGCACCGCATCCGATCTGAAGGGCAGGAAGATCTCAGTGGCCGAGGGTACGCCCAGCCACTTCTTCCTGCTCTACATGCTGGCCCAGGCCGGCCTGAACGCCAGCGATGTCAAGCCGGTGTTCACGAATGACGCCATCGAGGCCGCGGACCTCTTCAAGGCCGAGCAGGTCGACGCCTGCGTCTCCTGGAGCCCGAATGTCTACATGGTCGCCGATGAGCGTCCCGGGGCGCAGATCCTCGCCAGCACGCGTGAGGCCACGAGCCTGATCGCTGACATCTTCGTGGCCCGTGGTGACTTCATCCAGCAGTATCCCGATGCCGTGGCCGCCTTCTGCAAGGGCTGGCTCGAGGGCGTGGAGATTGCCAACAGCAACCCCGACCTCGCGGCCCAGCTGATGTACGACGGCTTCGACGGCCTGAGTTCGCTGGACGATTCCGTCGGCATGCTCGGCGACGTCAAGCTCCCGAACGCCGCGGAGAACCGCGCCTTCTTCGAACTCGACAATTCCACGCTGATCGGCTACGAGCAGCTCTATGACGCCGCCCAGAGCATCTGGGGCAAGGTCGGACTGCTGGAGGAGAAGACCCGCCCGGGCCTGACGGTCAACACCTCCTTCCTGGATCTGGCAACAACCAACACGTCCACCATCGCCGCGGCACCCGAGGAGGAGTTCAAGGAATTCAAGGAGCCGGAGAAGAACGCCGCGCCGATCGTCACGAAGCGCATCAGCGTCTACTTCGACACCGGCAGTTCCACGCTGGATCCGAATGCCCAGAAGATCCTCGAGGAGGGCGCCGAGCTGGCCCAGACCTTCGGCAGCGCCAAGGTCCGCGTGATCGGCAACACTGACAACGTCGGCAGCCGCGAGAGCAATGTCGAGCTCAGCCGCAAGCGGGCCCAGGCCGTGGTGGACTTCCTCGTCTCGAAGTACGGCTTCCCGCGTGACAAGTTCGAGGTCGTGGGCCTCGGACCCGACAAGCCCATCGCTGACAATGGCAGCGAGTCCGGCCGCGCGCAGAACCGCCGTACGGACTTCGAGGTCTTCGGACAGTAGGAGACCGCCCTGCTCAGGATCCGCCAGCAACTTGACCCGCCACGCCAGCGCCTGCTGATGCTTGCGAGCATCGCCACCGGCCTGATCCTGTGGTTCCTGCTCTCCACGCCCATGCTGCCGCCCCTGCCCGGTGACGGTCTGGAGCTGCCGCACAGCTACGAGGGTGCCCTCGACCAGGGAGAGGAGAACGGCCGGGGCCAGGCTGACGAGGAAGCTGCCGAAGCCGCTCCCGCCAAGCGGCCGATCGTGCCTGCCTACATCCTGCCCAGCCCGCTGGCGGTCTTCAGGGCCATCGGCTACCTGCATACCGACCAGGCGCTGGTCCGCAGCGCCTTCGCCAGTCTCAAGCGCATCACGCTCGGCTTCCTGACAGCGGTGGTCGTTGCCATTCCGCTGGGGATCCTGATGGGAACCTACCCCCCGCTCAAGACCTGGATCGAACCGCTCAGCGGGCCATTGCGCTTCCTGCCGATCTCGGCAGTGACCCCGCTCTTCATCCTCTGGTTCGGGATTGACGAGATGCAGAAGATCGCCTTCCTGTTCCTCGGGACGGTGGTCTACCTGCTGCCGATCGTCGTCGAACAGGTTGAGAAGGTTGACGAGGTCTACCTCGAAACCGCCTATACCCTCGGGGCCAGCCCCTGGCAGGTGATCAGCCGCGTGCTGATTCCCGCCGCCGCTCCCGGGATCTGGGAGGCATGCCGCGTGATCTACGGCATCGGCTGGACCTACGTGATCCTCGCCGAGGTGCTCAATGCCCGCTACGGCCTCGGCTACCTGATCACGCTCTCCGCCAAGCGCGGCCACATCGACTGGATCTACGCACTCGTATTCGTGATCCTGCTGCTCGGCATCGGCACGAACAAGCTGTTCCTGCTCGGCGCACGTCAGCTCTTCGGCGGGAGGGAGGCCTGATGGACATCCGCGGAACCACTGCCGATTCACCCCTGCCCCCCGATGAGGACGCGATCATCGAGCTGCGCCGCATCGGCAAGGTCTACGGCCAGCCCGGTGCCGAGGACAGCGTCACTGCGGTCCAGGACATCAACTTCACGATCCGTGACCTGCCGGGCAGTGGC
Organism: bacterium; assembly: GCA_020440605.1. Classification (GTDB taxonomy): domain Bacteria; phylum 4484-113; class 4484-113; order 4484-113; family JAFGCY01; genus JAHEFU01. Next base: position 36,046 of record JAGRNT010000004.1, read on the forward strand.
CAGTGCCGTGTGTTCCTCGGCCCCAGCGGCTGCGGCAAGTCCACGATCCTGCGCATCATCGCCGGCCTGATCGAGCCCAGCAGCGGCGAGGTGCTCGTCAACGGTGAACCGGTCAAGGGCCCGAGTGCCGACCGCGGCATGGTCTTCCAGAGCTACAGTTCCTTCCCCTGGCTGAATGTGCTTGACAATGTGCGCTTCGGGATGGACCTCGCGGGCGTGCCCCGAGGCGAGGGTGATGAACGTGCCGCCGAGCTGATCCGCCGTGTCGGGCTGGCCGGCACGGAGAAGATGCTGCCTGCCAATCTCTCAGGCGGGATGCGCCAGCGCGTTGCCATCGCCCGCTCACTGGCCTGCCGCCCGCGCATCATCCTGATGGACGAGCCCTTCGGAGCGCTGGACCCGCGTACGCGCCGCGACATGCAGGACCTCGTGGCCGGGCTGCTCGCTGACAACGATCTGAACCAGACCTTCGTGTTCGTGACCCACGACATCGACGAGGCGATCTTCCTCGCCGACCGGATCCATGTGCTCTCGGCCCGGCCAGGGCGCATCGTCGGCGAACTGGAGGCACCACGCGCCACGGAGTACACGCGCAATGCCATGTCCCGCGGCGAGTACCAGGACCTTGCCAACCGCATCATTGCCATGATCTACGGCGATGATGACGCCGCGCACGTACTTTCCGACCATCTGCTGCTGGAGGAATGAGCATGCGCAACACCTTCGGCACATACCTGAAAAGTGCGTTCCGGAACCAGTACAACTACATCGCCATGGCCCTGTTCGGCGGGCTTGGAATCATTGTCGACCCCGGCTGGCTTTTGATCGGCGGCGGGATGGAACTGCTCTACCTCTGGCTGATGGCCAGCAATCCGCGCTTCATGCGCCACGTTGACAGCCTCGTCGAGGATGAGAAGGCGCTCAACTACGAAGCCCTGCGCGAGCGGCTCTGGAACCAGATCGACCTCGAGCAGCGTGACAACTACCGCGCGCTGGAGCAGCAGGCCGTGCGCATCAGCAGCGATGAACTGCCGCGCAGCCTGCAGGACGATCCCTTCTTCCAGGAGAACCGCCGCAAGGTGGCGACCCTGCTCGCCAACTACCTGCGCATGGCCGTGGCCGTCACGCGCTACAACCGCTACCTCGACAGTGCCGACCCGCAGAAGATCACTGACAACATCGAGCGCCTCGAGCGCGAGCTGGGAGAGGCCAGTGAGCGGGTGGTGGGCATCAAGAAGAAGAACATCGAGATCCTCCAGAAACGCCTCGACAAGCTGGAGAAGGCCAGGAGCAATCTCGAATACCTCACCGCCCAGATGGAGACCGTCGAGGACACGATGCACCTCGTGGTCGACCAGATCACCACGCAGTCCGATCCCAAGGGCTCCAGCATGCAGATTGACAACCTGCTGTTCAACCTGCAGGAGACTGAACTGATCGCCCAGGAAATGGAAAGTGTGCTGGAACTCGAGGACGGCCTGGACGAGAACTACATCCTGCCCCGCGAACGCGAATAGCCAGCCACTCAGCTGCCGACCGGCAGGCCGTTGGCACCGAGCAGCTTCTCCAGTTCACCGAGGTTGCCGTCAAGGGTCTCCACGAGCCCGTCCGCTCCGCCGAGGTCTCCTCCGCGTCCGAGGATCTCCAGCTCCTGCGCCGTGCGCCGGATGCGCTCCGCCATCATCTCCGCGCTGCTGCCCTTCAGGGTATGCGCCTCGCGCTGCACCTTGAGGCTGTCGCCATTCTGCACCGCACCGCGGATCGTTTCCAGCCGCGTGCGGGTCTCGCTCACGAACAGGCTGATCATCTGCTCCCAGAATTCCCGGTCACCGGTCCGCTCCACGGAGGCTTCAATGTCCAGAATCTGGTCATCCTCCACGATTTCCGGCTCGCTGCGTTCGCTGAGTGTCGGAAGCTTGTGACCCTCATGGTTGAGGATCATCTCGCGTGGCAGGGTCTGGATGTCCGCCTGCTGCGGCTCCGGTGACTCCAGTCCCAGCCCGAGGTACTTCTCCAGCACCAGTCGCAGCTGTTCTACATCAATCGGCTTGGGAATGTATTCATCCATCCCGGCCTGCATGTAGCGCTCACGGTCACCCTTCAGTGCGTTGGCCGTCATCGCCACGATCGGCACACGCCCGCGCCGTCCCGGCAGCTGGCGGATCCGCTCGGTGGCCTGCAAACCATCCAGCCTGGGCATCTGGATGTCCATCAGCACCAGGTCATATTCCTTGCGGCCAACCGCAGCCACGCCTTCCTCACCGTTCTCCGCCACATCAGCGCTCAGTTCCCAGCGCGAAAGCAGGTTCATTGCCACTTTCTGGTTGATCACATTGTCCTCAACCAGCAGGATCCGGTAGTCGGATCGGTTCTCAGCAACGGTATGGCGCGTCACCAGTTCCTCACTACGCTCATCCTGCAGCGTGCCGCGGCCCAGCAGGATGCGCAGCACACCGGCCAGCTGCTCCTGGCGGAAGGGCTTCGGCAGGTAGGCGGAGACGCCCGCGGCCTGCATGCGCCGTGCATCACCGCGGCGGGCGGTGGAGGTCAGCATCAGCACCGGCAGCGTTGCCAGCTGTTCATCGGCCCGCAGCTGGCGAGTCAGTTCCTCGCCGTCCATCGCCGGCATGTTGAAGTCAGTGAGCAGCAGGCTGAAGGGGTCCGTGGCAACCGCGCTGAGCAGCCGGCGCAGTGCCTCCTGACCGGTTGCGGCCTCCTCCACCCGGCAGCCCCAGCCCATCAGCATGCCCTGCAGGATCCGCCGGTTGGTGGGCTGGTCGTCCACCACCATCACGCGCAGGCCTCGCAGTTCCTCAATCGGCTGCTCCGGAATGCGCACGCTCTCCAGGTCCTTTTCGAAATGCAGGCGGATGAAGAAGCTCGTGCCCACACCGGGCTGGCTGGTGAGCTTGATGTCACCCTGCATGGCCTGGGCCAGCTGCAGGCAGATCGCCAGTCCCAGCCCCGTGCCGCCATATTTGCGCGTGGTGGAACTGTCCGCCTGGCTGAAGGGCTCGAACAGGTGCTGCTGCATCTCCGGTGCAATCCCGATCCCGGTATCGCTGATCTCGATTTCCAGTTCCGCGCCGTCCTCATCCTCCGCCAGACAGTGCACGTTGACGATGATGCTGCCGTTCTCCGTGAACTTCACGGCATTGCTGATCAGGTTGTTGACGATCTGCTTGAGCCGGCCCGGATCACCCAAAAGCTGCAGCGGCACCTCGCGCTCAATGTTGAGCAGGATCTCCACGCGTCGCTCCGCAGCCTTGACGGCGAAGATCTGCACGCTGGTCTCCAGCAGCTTGCGCAGGTTGAAGCGGATGCTCTCCAGTTCCACCTTGCCGGCCTCGATCTTCGAGAAGTCGAGGATGTCGTTGACGACGTCCAGCAGTGAACTGGCGGCCTCCTGGGCCGTGCTCACGAATTCGGTCTGCTCTCCGTTGAGCTCCGTCTGGCGCAGCAGTCCGAGCATTCCGATCACACCGTTGAGCGGGGTGCGGATCTCATGGCTCATCGTTGCCAGGAATTCGCTCTTGGCGGCTGTGGCCGATTCGGCCTGAACGACAAGGACTTCCAGCTCACCCGTGCGGACCTGCAGCTGTTCCAGCATGCGGTTGATCTCGCCACTGAGCTCGCCGATCTCATCCAGGCCCCGGTCATCCAGCCGCGAGCAGAACTTCCCGTTCTCCTTGAGCTTGCGGAAGAACTGGCTCATGCGCTCCAGGCGCTTCAGCACACCCCGATCAAAGGTCTGCCAGAGCATCAGCCCCGCGAGGACTCCCAGCAATAGCAGGTTCACGCGTGAATAGCGCAGCACCCTGAGCGACTGCATCATCAGGGTACGCGGGATCATGCTTGTGATCACCACCACGGGCATGCCGCTCAGATCCTCTAGCACAAGGCTGGCCTGCAGGTCCTGTCCATGTTCGGCGATGGAACAGGCTATGCCGGCCACCGGGCTGTCGTCCCGCTCCTCATGGCTCATGACCTCGCCCAGCACCCGGTCATGAATGTCCTCTCCGGGTGCCAGCATCGCAAGCTTCACCGGATTCCCGATGCGATCCTCAAGATCCGCGGTCATCTCCGCATCGATCAGTTTGCCGAACACCAGTACGCCGCTGGGCGGGCCGCTGTTGTCATTGCGCAGGATATTGCGTGCACTGAGCAGCATCACCCCGAGTTTCGTCTGCACGATGCCCTGCACGGAATGCAGCGGCATCTGGGAATCCAGCAGTGCGCGATAGTCCAGCAGCGGCTCCTCACTGAGTTCCGTGACGTCGCGCAGCAGAATGTTGTCGTGCCCATGGATCAGGGCACAGCGCAGCTGGCAGTCGGCACCGACGAAGGCCATCATGTCGAGATTGAGTGTGTCGAGGATGTGGTCAGAGAGGTTTTCGCTGATGTATTCGCCGTTCTCGACCTTCGTGAATTCATAGCTGGCATCCCAGCTCGACCAGTCAAGGTTCTGGCGGTCCATGAATTCCAGCTGCGCGTGCAGCTCATCGGCGACTCCGCGCATGCTGTCCAGGGCCTGCTGCTTCTCGTACTGGTTGAACTGGGGGAGAATCAGGCTCATGTGCAGCACGTAGTCGATCGCCACGACCGAAACGGTCAGCACCATGATCAGGATGCCGATCCGGCCCCGCAGTGAATGCGCCGCGAAGTACTGACTGAAAACTGACAATTAAGCGAACCTCTGCAGAGAATATATCCGTGCAGGATCGCTGCGCCGTCACATCCCGCTAAAGTCCCGGTGAATTCGAGCCATACATCCCGCCGCGCCGCGCATTAGAATACTCAGCCATGTGCGGAAGGTTCACGATGACGCGCAGCCTGGAGGACCTGATGCTGCGCTTCGACCTGCAGGATGCCACCGGTGTGGACCTGCGCCCCAACTACAACACCGCTCCCGGCCAGGATATCGCCGTCGTGCATGTCGAGCACGGCAGCCGGGTGCTGGACATGATGCGCTGGGGCCTGATCCCCTCCTGGGCCAAGGATCCCGCCGTCGGCTTCCGCATGATCAACGCCCGCAGCGAAACCGCCGCCGAGAAGCCGAGTTTCCGCTCCGCTTTCCGCCGCCGCCGCTGCATCATCCCCGCCGACGGCTTCTATGAATGGCACAAGACCACCTCCGGCACGAAGCAACCCTATCTGATCGGCTCGCAGGATCAGCCGCTCCTGGCGCTGGCCGGACTCTGGGAAACATGGGAGGATCCGGAAACGGGTGACGACGTGGACAGCGCCACGATCCTCACCACTGCCGCCAATCCCTTCATGTCCCGCATCCACGACCGCATGCCCGTGATCCTGCAGAATGCGGCTGCGGAGCAGCGCTGGCTCGATCCGGACAGCGACCCGCGCACGCTCGGCGACCTGCTGGTGCAGTATCCCGGAGAACGCCTGCGCATGCACGCGGTTTCCACGGACGTCAACAGCTCGCGCAACAACCGGCCCGACCTGGTTGATCCTGTGTCGGCGAGCACGGGCGGCCTGCTGGACGGCGGCGGGCTCTGATGGAGCAGCTCGCTGCCCCGGGGCTGATCGCACTCGCCGGGCGGATCCTCGGAAACTCAGTTGTCAGCGTGCTGTTCAAGACGCTCAGCCGCAGCCACGGCAGCGTTGCGATCACCGCCGTCTTCGGCCTGATCGGCAGTCTTGCGCTCATTCCGGTGGTGCTGATCCTGGCCCTGCGCAATCCGGCAATCCTCAACGGTCTGCCGCCGGCCCTGCCCTGGCTGGCCCTTTCCAGCATCTTCTTCACCGTGGGCCTGATCACCTTCATGTGGGCCCTGCGCCAGGGTGACATCAACCTGCTGATTCCCCTCACCAGCCTCTCGTTCATCTTCCTCTACGCCATGGAACTGGCAACGGGCAGCAACCACTTCAGCTGGCTGGCACTTGCCGGGATCCTGCTCGTGATGCTGGGGCTGATCATGCTCAACCTCAGTCCCGGTCTCAGTCTGGCAACGGCCCTCAATCCGCTGGCGGTGGTCCGGCGTCCGGGAGCCGCCGGCGCGCTGGCCTATGCCTTCCTGCTGGCATGCTGCCGGATGTTCGACAGCCGCGGCGTGGCGCTCAGCGAGCCCCTGCCCTATGCCCTGGCCGGCGATCTGATGGTCACCGTACTGGCCTTCGGGGTGCTTGCATTCCGTCACAGGCTGCGTGAGCCCATGCAGATCATCCGCGAGTCACCGCTGCCGGCCTTCAGCGCTTCGATTCTCGGGATCGGCAGCTACATCCTGCTCCTGGTCTGCTTCGGCTACTTCCACCCGAGCCAGATCGAACCGACCTCGCAGATCTCGGTGATCATCGCCGTGCTGATCGGCACGATCCACTTCCGCGAACCGCTGCACCTGCGCATCCCGGGCGGGATCCTGATCTGCCTCGGCGCGGTGGCCGTGATCCTCAGCTGATCCGGCTCAGGCCTGGGCGCCGCCGTCGTCACCGCCGTCCATGTCGCCGTAGTACTCCTGGAAGAAGTAGTCCTGGCAGTCCAGCACGTGGTTCATGGCACTGTCCAGATCCTCCGGCTCAAGATCCTCGAGCTGCAGGTTGAGCGTGGCATAGACCACGCTGTCAACGGGGTTCAGGCAGAAGGTCCCGGCCGGCAGCTCGCAGTTGAGCTTCATGAGCATCGTCAGCTGGTCCAGCGGCTCGTCCACGCTCAGCTCGTCCACATAGGCCAGCAGCCGCAGGAAGTAGCCGTCCTCCTCCGTGCCGTAGAGCACGGCTGTCAGCTCCAGCTCATTCTCCTGGTCGAGCACGACGTTGTACAGCACGAAGCCGCCCTCGTCCTCGCTGTCAGACCAGGCCAGCTCAAGCTGCCTGAGCAGTTCTTCCATCTTCTTCTTGCTTGCTTCCATCATCTACTTGCTCCATGTTGCCAGGAATTCGCGGAACTCCTGCAGATTGACACATTCCAGCTCCGTTGCCAGATTCTCCAGGCGCAGGCCCAGCCTGCGCTTGAGCGCGCTGTTCATCCAGGCCACGCGCGAGAGCCCGCCTTCATTGATCAGGAAGGACTGGCTGTGGATGTAGTCCTCGCCGATGCCGAGGTAGCCCGGCAGCTGCCGGCCCGCCACGCGCTCCAGCAGCGTCCCGAAGGTCTTGCCGTCGGGAGTGCGCCCCTCGTAGTCACTGCTCACGATGCAGATCACGTCGAATTCGTCCATGTAGTAGGCGATGCACTGCGGGATCGCCGTCGTCGGGTGCGGATGCTCGCGCAGCCCGTGCAGGTTGATATGCGTCACATGCCCCTCGGAATGCCGGCGCGCCGCCTTGTTGGCACCCATGTACTGGCCCTTGCGGCGGTCGATGCAGATCCCGCGCGCGATCGTGCTCTGGTCCATGCCATGCGTGAGCTGTGCCAGGCTGGCCAGCTCGTCATAGCTGCGCCCGCAGCAGGGCGGGCGGTCCACGCTGACGACGCAGAAGGCATGCGGCGCATAGCTGCGGCAGGCATTGCAGACGATGAAGGGCAGCTTCTCCGGGTCGCGCCGGCGCATCTCCAGGCGGCGCTGCTCCTTGTAGCCGAGGATGCTGCCGCGCAGGCTGGAGATCCGCAGCGGGTCGAAGATCATGTTCACCGCGACCACACTCAGCACGAACTCCTCCTTGATGCAGGTGTGGATCGTGCGCCCGAGGTCGTCCGCCGTCATGTTGCTGTCATACCAGCGCAGCCGCATCGAATTCTCGAGCAGCTCGGCCTTGATCTCCGTGCGGCGGTTGATCACGTTGACGATGTGCTCCTCGATGAACATCGTCAGCGTGGCCGGGATCTCGCTCTCGCCGATGTCGATGATCAGCGCGAGGTCCTCGCCCATCGTGCCGCGCACCTCGTAGCCATCCACGCCGCCCATCGTGCGCACGACGTAGATCGAGTTGTCGGTGCCGCCCGCCTCGTGGAATTCCAGCTTGCCGCTGCGGCTGCGGCTCTTCCGGGGGTCGATCTCCAGCTGCTGGCGCACCCAGTTGCGGTGCTCCTCCTCGGGGATGCGCGGGTCGAACTCCACCACGCGGATCCCCAGCAGCTCCATGATGTCCATGATGAAGCCCTGCAGGCCGTCCAGCGGCGGCTCGACGATCACGCGCGCGAACTCATGCTGCAGGTTGAGCCGCGTGAACTCGCGCGGGTCGCCCGGCTGCAGGTGCGCGAAGCGCTCGGCCCAGCGGATCACGCGGTGGATGAAGCGCAGCATGTCCCAGTCGCTGTCGCAGAACATGATGCTGTTGTCAAAGAAGTCCAGCAGCATCTCACGCTCCATTGAGCAGCGCGAAAGCGTCATGCGCCTCAGCAGGTAGGGGTAGCGGAAGCGCGGCATCCAGGCGCTGTCCTCATCCTCATGCCGGCGCAGGTGCGCACTGGCCGCGGTCAGCTCGATCGCCGCCAGTACCGCGAGGGCATTGCCGCGCAGCGCCTCAGCCAGCTCCGGCTGCGGCAGTTCGCGCCAGGCGCGCACGTCGAACAGGTAGTCATTGATCAGGGTTGCGGAACTAGGCAGTTCCTCGAGGGACAGTAGTTCCGTTGCCAGTGCACTGAGGTCCAGGCCGTAGTCATCGAGCCTGACGCTCACATCGCCTCCGGCAGCGGCAGGGCCAGCAGCCTGAAGCCCGTGCGCACCACCTGGCGGAAGGCGCGCACCAGCGCCGTGCGGAACACGCGCTGCGGCTCGGGCTCACCGAGCACGCGGCAGTCACGGTAGAAGTCCGAGAAGGCACTTGCCAGCTCATAGAGATAGGTGCAGACGAAGGCCGGCTCATACTTCTCGGCCGCGCGGCGCGCCGTGGAGGGCCACATTGACAACAGCCGTGCCAGCGCCAGCTCGCTCTGATCCAGCTCGTAGCCCGGCTCGTCCGGCACGGGGCCGTCCGGCCCGCCCTCGATCAGCTTGCCGGCCCGCGCATAGGCATACTGCAGGTAGGGCGCGGAGCGCCCGCTGAAGGACAGCGCCTGCTCGAAGTCGAACACAATCTGCTGCGAGCCGCTGACCTGCAGCATGGTGTACTTGATAGCGGCGATGGCAATCGCCTGCGCCGTCTCCCGGATCTGCGCCTCATCCGTGATGATGCCCTTTTCGCGCACGGTCTCCTCCGCGCGGCGCAGCGCCTCATCCCGCAGGTCGCGGTAGGAAACGATGCTGCCGGCGCGGCTGCTCATCTTGCCCTCGGGCAGCACCACCAGCTCGTAGTCAATGTGGCGGCAGTTCTCGGCGTTCGGGAAGCCCCAGAGCCTGAGGATCGCCAGCACCTGCTGGAAGTACAGCTTCTGCTCGGCCCCGACGACATACAGGCTCTCCTGCAGCTCGCTGCCGGTGGTCTCGCGGATCAGGTCGAACTTGTGCTTGGCCAGCCCCAGTTCCTTGGTCTGGTAGAGGCTGGTGCCATCGCTGCGCAGGATCACCATCTTGCCCAGCTTGCGGATCCTCTTCTTCTCGTCGTCACGGAACACGGGCGAGCCATCCGGCTTCAGCGCATCAGCCTGCTTCTCGAAGTCGACGAACATCGAGCCCTTGTATTCCTCGCTGTCGTCAATCTGGGCAATCCCGCGCTCCAGCAGTTCCTGGGCGGTCTTCTGCCCGAGCTTGGTGTCGTCAACCGTGGACTCGTAGAACCACAGGTCCGGGTCCGCGGTGAACTCAAGCTGCAGCTCATCGAAGATCAGCCTGAAGGCAGCATCGCACTCATTGCGTGACTGCATCCAGCTTTCACGCTCCGGGCCTTGCGGGTCATCTTCCCAGGCTTTCAGCCAGGCGCGCTGCTGCTGCTTGACCTCCGGGTCGTCGGAGAGCAGGTTGCCGGCGCGGTAACAGCTGCCCCAGAACAGCAGCCGGTCCGGGCTGTCCTTGACCGCCAGCGCTTCCGCGAACTGCTCCGCGTACTGTGCATCATTCAGGTGGATCTCACCCCACATCGCCTTCGCCACGTGCGCCCCGACATCTCCGATGTAGGTCGCCTTGTAGACATCGTGCCCCTGGAATTCCAGCAGATTGGCGATCGCCTGGCCGATCGAGGCATTGCGCAGGTGCCCCACGTGGAAATCCTTGTGGGTGTTGGGCTGCGCATACTCAACCATGATGCGGCGCTTGCTGTGCTGTGTCTCAGTCATAGGTACGGACTGCCTATTTTAGTGCCTGCTGCTGCAGACGCGGAGGTCGAGCGCCAGCTCGGCGCGGAGGCCCGGTGCAAACCGGGCAAGAAACCACAAACCACGAAGTACACAGAGTTCACGAAGTAGTTTTCCGGATCACAAAGTGACTTTCCCGAACTCGAAGCACTGCTTTGTGACTCAGAGCAACCTTCGTGCACTTCGTGATATTAGTGGTGAAAATGCTGGATTGATTATTCGCCGCCGAAGCTGTCCCCACCTGCCATCACCGTGCCCACTACATGCGCGCTGAGCCGTGCCGCATCGTAGTAGAAGTTCAGGTAGGCCCCCTCGGCTTCCACCCGGCCGATGTACGGCAGCGCGGCCTGCTGCAGCTCGCCGGCCAGCTCCCCCGCCAGCCGCACGCCCGCCTCGTTGGCAAGCTGCCCACTGAGCTGCTTGGCTTCCTTCTTGCCGAGTCCCTCGGTCTGCCTGGCAATCTCCTCCGCGGCGGCCTCGCGCCCGAGCATGAAGCAGACATTGCTGCTCACGCCCCAGTCCCGCGGCGGCTCGATCTCAAGCAGCGCTACCTTGCCGCTCAGTCCGCGGCTGGCCAGCGCCCCATTGATGGCCGAAATGATTTCAGCGTGTGCGACCTGCATGTCCGTATCCTAGCATGGCCACAGCCCTGCTTTAGTCCACCCACTCGGCGATGAACACATTCGTTTCGCCGGTCACGCTGCCATTGCGGTTGGCGCACCACACGAGGTACTTCCCATCAGGGCTGAACATCGGGAAGCCGTCGAATTCCTCGTCCCAGGTGATACGCACCGGCTCCATCTCGGGCTGGCTGAGCTTCAGCATGTACACGTCGAAGTTGCGCCCGTCCGGTGCGTGGCGGTTGCTGCAGTAGACCACGGTGTCATTGTCAGGGTGCAGGTAGGGCGCGAAATTGGCGGCACCGTCGTTGGTCAGCTCGCGCTTGTTGCTGCCGTCGCTGTCCATCACCCACAGTTCCAGCACGCCGGGGCGGATCAGGTTGTCAGCCAGCAGCGCGCGGTAGTCATCCTCCTCAGCCTGGTCCTTGAACATGCTGCGGCGGTAGACGATCTTCGTGCCGTCATAGTTGATGAACGGGCCGCCGTCATAGCCGTAGGCATCCGTCAGCCGCTCGCGCTCCTGCGTGTTCATGTTGTAGCGGTAGACGTCAATGTCGTCATGCTGCTTGCTGGCGTAGTACAGCCAGCCGCTGTTCCAGTCGATCGTGCCCTCGGCGTCATAGCCCGGGTTGTCAGTCAGGTTCTCCAGCACCTCGCCGGTATTGATGTCCGCGAGGTAGATGTCGTAGCTCTCATAGACCGGCCAGACATAGCCGCGGCTGAAGTCCGGCGTCGGCGGGCATTCCGGCCCGTTGTTGAACTCGGTGCTGGAGTAGATGTAGTGCTGCATGTCTGCGGTGTAGTAGCTGCAGGTCACGCGGCCCTCGCCGGAGCTGATCAGCTCAAGCGCGCCGGTCAGCAGGTCCAGGCGGAACACCTGGTCGCAGGGGAATTCATTCACCGCCGCCTGCAGGATCAGGCTGCGGCCATCCGGGGCCCAGTAGGCCTCGGCATAGTTGGCAGCGGCGATCTGCGGGTCATCCTTGAAATTGCCGAAGGTCAGCTGGCGGATGTTCCTGAGATGCACTTCCTCGGCATGCAGCATCGACTGGTCGGTGGCCCCGACCGTCTCACGCGGCTGCGGGGGAGCACCATGTCCATGCCCATGTGAAGCACTGCTGCTGCTGCTATCGCCTTCACCCTCCGACTGCACCGCCACGGTGAGCTGATCCACGTCGATGGTATGCGCCTGCACGGCATAGAGCTGAGCGCTGACGGCTATGCCGGCAAGCGCAAGTAGGGGGATCCTGATATTCACTGCCTTGATCTGCATATCGAGAATTGTAGCACGATTGTTTCTCGCCTCAAAGTCAAATCCGGATATCCCGGTGATCCGCATGGGAATCCAGCAGGGCATAACCCACCTGTCTCAATTCGTGTGGGCTAAGCATGGTCAACTGAAATCTCTCAATGAATAAATGGGTACATTATTCTGCTGGGTGCTTTGGCGACTGTTCCCCGTTGATAGGGCGTTCGCGCTAAGTGGTGGAAATACAGTACAATCCAGCAGCCAGGTGGATAACTTCCACGGACATCGCAGCCGCCTGGGTCGTGACACGCGCTTGACCGGGACGGGCCGCCTCGGGGTCTGCCGCATCGGTCGTGCTAAAATGCGCCTTCGGGCAATCATGGTCGTGACAGGTAGCAGATGAATCAGAAGTACACGAAGGAATCTCTGGACAAGCTCAGGGCCCGGCTCGATGCTTCCACTTTCCTGCAGGAGCTGGGAGTCAACAAGGGTGACTACCACGCAACTGACACGGAGATCCAGGCGTACTGCCCCGTCTGCAACGACCGCTCCAAGATGACGCTCGTGATCGAGCAGGACTCCCGCACTGCCTACTGCCGCAACCTCTACTGCGAAGCGAGCAACATGAACTACGGCGGGGAGGACCTGCTGAGCATGTTCGCGCTGATCATCGGCAAGGAATACAACCAGGCCGCAGAGGATCTGGCCCGCACGCTCGGGATCACGCTTGAGCCGCTGGGTGGACAGGGCACGGGCGAAGCGGCGGGGAGCTCTGCAGATCAGCCGGGTGGATCAGCTCCCGTGGTCCAGGAGGACACCGGCGAGTTCCGCTTCGTGGAGGTGGGACACTTCACCCCCGCGGAAGGCGAGGACGGCAAGCTGCGTCCGGCGCAGATCTCCTTCGGCGGCCAGCGTGCCACGGGCCGCGGCCTGATGATCCGTCTCGACCAGACCGAGGAATTCATGAGCCAGTACCGCAGCAATGTGTACCGCTCGCATTTCCTCTACAACACCGGCAACTACGAGGACCTCCAGAAGCAGATCGCCACCAGCCGCGTGAGCCTGCTCGGCGACTATTACGTGGTCTTCAAGGCCGGCAGCTCCGCCGAGATCGTGCACGCCATCAACCAGGCGATCGACCTCGTGGAGCGCTTCAAGCAGAATTACGACGTGCCCTATGACGCGGTGACGGTGTTCTACACCAGCCAGCACATCAGCGTGCACATTGACTACACAGTGTTCGGGATCAGCCCCTGCCGCAACCTGCACGAGGTCTTCCGGCGCATGACCTGCGCCACGATCGGCGTCGATCCGGAGAACCCGGAGCGCAGTGCGGCCTTCAGCCAGATCGACCTGAACGCCTACCGCCCGGACCTGATCACCAACTTCCCGGGCACGATCCTGACCATTGACGGCCGCGAGATCTACAAGATCCGCATGTCATATTCGGCCTTCAAGAAGATGAGCTACCAGCGCCTGCACGAATTCTCGCTCAGGCGTCCGGACCTGCCGCAGCGCAGCCGCTGGCCGGAGACGATCAGCAAGGCCAGCGACTTCTTCAAGTCCTTCCGCGCCAGCCTCGAGCGGGACTCCAAGTCCGACGAGCGCGACGTGATCGCCAACATCTTCTACAGCCAGACCGACACCGGCGGCGGGATCAGCTCGCTCAAGCAGCTGGCCCCGACCCTGCTCCGGCGCCTGTTCGACGACCGCCGCCAGGTGCTGCCGACCCAGAGCGAGCATCTCAACCGCACGCTCAGCGGCGGGCTCTACCCCGGCAACCTCTACGTCGTGGCCGGCATCCCGGGCAGCGGCACTTCGACCTTCGTGCTGCAGCTCATGAATGACGCCGCGATGAACTCCGACGCCCAGTGCCTGTTCGTGGGCCTGCAGCGCGGCGTGGAGGAGGTCTTCAAGCGCAGCCTGTCCTACATCGGCCGGATCCCCAGCCCGATGATCGACGACAAGCGCCGCCGCCCGGCCGACCTCTACGAGGACAAGGACTTCAACCGCCGCATGTTCGCGGCCTTCGAGAAGTACCAGACCTTCAGTGACAACATCACGATCCTCGAGGGCAGCGCCGCCGGCAGCCTGGAGGGCATCCGCCAGCTGATCGTGGAGAAGAAGCAGGAGCTCGAGGAGCAGGGTGCCAACCACTCCAGCGTGCTCCTGGTGATCGACTCGCTGCAGCTGATGGTCGCCATGCTGCGCGCCCGCAGCGGCAAGCCCAGCCTCAACGGTGACGGCAGCGGCGGACGCGAGATCGACGTCGACACCCTCACGAGCCACCTGAAGGCCATGGCCCGCGAGCTGGACATCACGATCCTCGCCACCTTCGAGTACTTCAACCGCGGAAACTCCACGCACCTCTTCCTCGAGAACAATCCGGCGGTGCTGGACCTGCTGCACAGCACGCAGTTCGCCGACACCGTCTTCATGATCTCGCGCCTGCGCAACAACCTTGATGAGCTCAAGGAGTACTACCGCGAAAGCTACAAGGGCACGCCGCTGGCGGCCCGCGTGGCGAAGATCGAGCAGAAGCTCAGCGAGATCGAGCAGAAGCACCTGGCAAGTGAGGATTTCCGCGACATGCACAGCGAGTTCAGCGTGCTGGACATCGTCAAGAACCGCATCGGCATCACCGAGAAGGTGCTGTTCGTGCACAGCAAGCCCGTCTCCTCCTTCAACCCGGTGGACTACCTCAACGGCGGCTACTGATCAGCGCCTGATCTCTCCCAGCTCCCCGGCCGCCAGGCTTGTCACGTAACTGTCCAGCATCGTCGGCAGGATGGCCCGCGCCTCGATGATCGGATCAGCACTGTGCCGGACCTTCATGTTCAAGAGCACTCCCTGCAGTGATGCATGTATGATCCCCGCGATCGCCTCGGCGTGGTCCACGAGACCCTGCACATGCTGGGCCGTCGCATAGCCCCAGATCTTCTGCGCCACCACCGAACGCCAGACATCCGCCAGTTCCGCCAGCCGGCCTGCCAGCTCCGGGTTGGTGTCCGCCAGCTCATTGAGCCTGCTCATCAGCGGGTCGCCGCGGCCATAGCCCACCTCGGCATACTGCTGCTCGTAGTAGTCGAGGAAGCGCCGCACGATCTCGGAAGGGGAAATCGTCCCGCTCAGCACCCGCACACGCATCGTGTTCTCGTACTGATGTCGCAGGCGCGAAAGCGCTGCTTCCGCCAGATCTTCCTTGCTCTGGAAGTAGTTGTAGATCGAACCCTTCGGCAGCCGTGCCGCGCGCGCCACATCGCTGATGCTCATGGCGTGATAGCCATGCTGCCAGAGCTGCGACCAGGCCGCATCCAGAATCAGCTCACGATTGTTGCTTGCACGGGGCATTTCAGGCTAAATCATAGCATACAAGACGACCGGTCATATTGAAGTACTGTTTCCAGTATTCATCAGGCCTCAGCGGGGGTTGTCTTGACTACTGTGCAGTTTAGTTTGACCAAAACAGCTTACAATTCGCGAATTTTCTGGAACAATTACAACGGGTGCCCGGTCTTACTGGGTGTCTACAGCGTTAACCTCCATCCTTTCTGGTATTATGGGAAACTCGAGAGAGGGGGGTGAGGAAGCACCTCCCTCTCGCGAGCTTTTTATTTTTCTTACGCCGGACCTCCCCACCACCTCCCCGAACAAGCCCTGACTGTATGCTCTGTAGCTGCATACACATTGCCCACTGCAGGCTGATCCCTACTGATAATCCCTTATTACACGAAATCGTGTAAAAGCTTCCCCAAAAGGTGTAAATCGGGCTTCGCTGGATATATCCTATGGATGATGCAGGCCATCCTTTCACAGGCTCAGCTGCTGCTTGAATCGCTCTGGACCACCAGTGCGCTGATGGCGCCGTATCTGCTGCTGGGTTTCCTGATAGCAGGCATCCTGCATGTGCTGATCCCCGAGGCCTGGATCGAGAAACACCTCGGCGGCCGCGGTCTCTGGCCCGTCACCAAGGCCAGCCTGGTCGGCGTACCGATCCCGATCTGTTCCTGCGGGGTGATTCCCGTGGCCGCCGGCCTGCGCCGCAATGGTGCCAGCCGCGGCAGCACAGTCTCCTTCCTGCTCAGCACACCGCAGACCGGCGTGGACAGCATCGCCATCACCTGGGGCATGCTCGGCCCCGTCTTCGCGATCTACCGCACACTGGCGGCCTTCATCAGTGGCATCGTGGGCGGCCTGCTGGCGGACCTGCTCGGGGATGACGGCGATCCGGCAGTCAAGGAACACAAGCACAGCCACAACGGGCATGCCCATTCCCACGCAAGCACACTGGAGGATGACTGCGGGCACTGCTCACCTGCCACAGCTCCCCGCTCCGGCAACCGGCTGCTGCAGGCCCTGCACTACGGCTTCGTGACCCTGCCCCGCGATCTGGCCCGCAACCTGCTGTTCGGGCTGCTGCTGGCGGCTGTCTTCAATGTCTTCATTCCCGACCACGCCCTGCCCGAGAACATCGGCAGCGGCATCGTGGGCTATCTGGCTCTGATGGCGCTCGGCATCCCCCTGTATGTCTGTGCCACGGGCAGCGTACCGATGGTCGTGCCACTGCTGGCCAAGGGCATCATCAGCCCCGGGGCCGCGCTGGTATTCCTCGTGAGCGGTCCGGCCACGAACCTCGCCAGCATTGCCACCCTCTGGCGGATCCTCGGACGCCGCACGTCGATCATCTACCTGCTGACCGTCGCCGGTCTTTCCCTGCTCAGCGGTTATGTGCTGGATGCCTTCCTGCCCTCGATTGAACTCGGCGGATTCTCACACCTGCATATCGAGGAGCTGAACTGGATGCATCATCTCAGCGCGCTGCTGCTCGGGGCGATGCTGATTGCCGCTCTGCTGCCGCCGCAGCGCTCACAGTCAGCGAAGCAGGCCCAGTCCGGGGAAACACCGGGAGACGCCACGGTGCTGGAGATCCGCGGCATGACCTGCAGCCACTGCAGCAGTTCAGCGGAAAAGGCCCTGGCCGGACAGCCGGGCGTGAGTTCCGTGACAGTCGACCTGCACAGCGGCACGGCCGTCGTCAGCGGAGAGGACCTGCAGGTTGAGCAGCTGATCGAGGCCGTTGACAGCATCGGCTTCCATGCCAGCCGCCGCGGCTGATCAGCCGAACAGCCCGGCCTGACGTGTCTGGGCGGCGTGTCCCTCGATCTCCAGCAGCTGCTGCTTCATGCCGATTCCACCGGCATAGCCGCGCAGGCTGCCGTCGCCACCGATCACGCGGTGGCAGGGAATCAGGATGTGGATCGGATTGCGCCCGTTGGCATGCCCCACGGCCCGCACCGCACCCTCGTTGCCAAGTTCGCGGGCCAGCTGCAGGTAGCTCGTGGTGCTGCCCCAGGGAATCCGCAGCAGGGCCTGCCAGACCCGGAGCTGGAACTCGGTTCCGTGTGGATCCAGCGGCACGCTGAATTCACGGCGCTCCCCGGCGGCGTATGCCTCCAGCTGGCGGCTGAGCTCCGTAAACAGCGGCAAGCCCGGGCAGTGCTTCCCCCGCTCGCCCTGCGGCATATAACGGCTGTCCGTGCGCATCAGGATTGCCAGCCCACACTCTGAAGCGGCAGCCAGCAGGCTTCCAAATGGGCTCTCCAGTTCGCTCCAGCTCAGGCTGTCAATCCGCTGCATGCCCGGATTATACGCGGCTGCATGCTGACAACTGCAGCCCCCACGCTAGAATCAGCCCATGCAGGAGGGGATGCTTGAGCTTGCGAACAGGCTGTGCCGGCAGCGCTTCGGGGCGGACTGCCGGCTGGAAGTCCTGGAGGAGCTGGTCGCGGCGGACTGGGGCCGCTCCACCGTCTGGCGCTGCAGTCTGACGGGCAGAAGCAGTGCACCACCCACACTGATTGCCAAGATCTCCAATCTGGGCGAAGGCCACGGCCGCCAGGAAGCCGCCGTTCTGCCCCTGCTGCGACGTGATCTGCTGCCGGAAATCAGCATGCCCGAATTCATTGCAGCGGATCCTGACTGCAGCCTGCTGCTGCTCAGCGACCTGGGGGAACTGCGCTGGCAGCGCCTGGCTGATCTGCGCAGTGACATGTCCCCCGATCAGCTGCTTGCCATTCTGGACAGGCTGATGCAGGCTCTCGGACGCTTCAACAGGCTGCATCCCGCTTCCCGGCTGCAGGACGCAGCCGACTGGCAGCAGCTGCAGGCCACTGACTGCACCGGCCACAGTGCCATGCGGATGGAGGCTTCGTTGTCACGTTTTCCGGAGCACTTCGCCAGCCTGGGACTGGTGCTTGGTGATGCTGCGCTTGCCGAGCTTGAGCAGGTGAGGGAGCTGCTGGCAGTGCCGGCCTGGCAATGCCTGACTCATGCGGATATCTGCCCATCCAATGTCGCACTCGTCGGAGATGCTCTGTATATATATGACTTCGAGGTGGCAAGCCTGCGCCATCCGGCGATCGACGCTGCCTGGCCGAGGATGCGCAGCCTGCGCTGCATGGACTGCACGCAGCTGTCCGCTGCGGAAATCAGCAGACTGGAACAGCAGTGGCTCAGGGGATTCGGCCCTGAGGATCTGACACTGCGCTGCGGCTGCGAAAACGGCATGCTCTTCGGCGCCGGTTGCCTGGCCTGGCTGAGCGCGCTGCTGGACTGGCTGCCTGCGGCAATGCAGGAATCACGCAACCTGCACGGAGTCACGGACCGCAGCAGGATTCTCCTCGGACTGCAAGCCATGCAGGACTGCAGCAGGGAACACGGCTGCCTTCCCGGCACGGCTGACTGCTGCCAGTCCCTTGAGACACAACTCGCCCTCCGCTGGCAGGCCCAGTGAACTGACCTGAGATACCGGAATTTAACTTCTCAATTGGCGGAACTGGTACCAACTGTGTAAATCCGCCGTGCGATCTGGGTTAAAGTCTAGGCATGCTGACCCGGCCCTGGCCGGGAGCGACGGCCGGATTTCAGGCCGCCAACTTACTTGCCGGAAGGTCTGGCTGCGTGTGATGGGGTGTGCAGCCGCCACCGGATAATGGACTGGATTGATGAAAGGCAGCAAGCCGGGAGAGGAACGGGCCCAGCAGGCCCGACAGCAGCAGGTTGGCAATTCCGACAACGCGCCTGCGGACGCCATGCGTGTCATTTCCGCGCAGGCTGAACTCAGCCGCCTGCAGGCCCGCCTGCAGCAGCTCAATCCCCCCTCCGCCTCCGGACAGCAGCCCCCCTCGATCCAGTATGTCAACCTGCCCGCAGACCTGCCGGAACTGGTGCACTGGAGCACGGCCGATCCGCAGCTGGAAGCCCGGGCGCGCTCCCTGCCAGGTGGCCTGCCACAGGCCATTGCCGAACTCTTCGAGCAGTACGATCTCGATATTGACAAGCTGCTGCTGGATTTCCTGCGCAACCCTGCAGCTGAACTGCGCCGTGAATTCCGCGACCCGGCACCGGGACGGGCCCGGATGCTGCAGCTGATCCTGCAGCCGCTGCAGCCTGCCCAGTCCGTATCGCCGGCGCTGCAGCTGAGCCTCGGACCGGTTTCCGGTTACATCCCTTCACAACAGATCCCCTCCGGCCTGGATCCGGCGCTGCAGTGCTTCTTTGACAACAGCACGGAAGGCCTGATGCTGCTCGACATCTCCGACCGGCGCACGGTCCTGTCCGCCAATCCGGCCTGCTGTGCCATGCTGGGGCTGGAACTCGGAGAACTGCGCGGCCGGAATCTGGATGAACTGCTGATCCACTGCCCGGTCCCGCCTGGAAACGAAGCGGGTGTAACTGATTCCAGCCGGCCGGTTGAGATGCTGTTCGCCACCGCCAGGGGCGAAGCTGTCAACGTCAGCGCCCGCTGGATCGAGATCCGGGATGAGTCCGGACAGCTGCGCAGCCTGGCGCTGATGATGACTGACATCTCCCAGACCCGGCGCTGGGCCAGCAGCATCGAGCGCAGCGAAACCCGCCTGGCGATCGGCGAGGAACTGGCCCAGCTCGGCAGCTGGGAATATGAAGCCGGCAGTGCCCGGATCATCCTCACTGATGAACTTTCGCGGATCTTCGAGCGCCCGCTGGAACCGGAGACCGAGGTCCGCGAGCTGCTGCGTCAGCTCCTGCCTGAGGACCGCCGCCTGCTGCTCTCGCAGTTTCTGGAAAGCCTGCGAAACGGCCGGGAGATCTCCTGTGAGATCCGCATCATCACCAGCAGCGGCAGGCGCCGCAGCCTGCGGGTGCGTGGCCGGCAGATCAGTGACAGCAGCCCGCATCCGCGAATTCTGGGCATGGCCCAGGATGTCACCGAACAGCTGCGGGCCCAGCGCATCCAGCAGCTGCTGCTGGAGATCTCAGAGGCCACGAGCCGCACCGCCAGCCTCGAGGAGCTGCTGGCAACCGTCCACAATGCCCTGGGTCGCATGCTGCCTGCCAGCAACTTCTATGTGGCGCTCTTCAATCCCGAAAGCGGGATGTATGAGTTCCCCTTCCACATCGACGAACATGACGACGGCTTCCATCCGCAGCCGATGGACGGCAGCCTGACGGACATCGTGCGCCGCGAGGGCCGGCCGATGGTTGTCAACCGGGACGAGCAGCAGCGGATGCGTACGATTGGACGGATCCGTCCGCACGGTCCGCTGAGCATGTCCTGGCTCGGCGTGCCGCTCTCAGACGGCGAGGATGTCAACGGCGTGATCGTGCTGCAGGACTACCGCAGCTACGGTGTCTACACCCAGCAGGACGTGGAGCTCGTCAGCTACCTCTCCGGCTACATCGCCCTCGCGATCCAGCGCCGGCGCACCACCGACCGCCTGCGCGAGAGCGAGTGGCAGTACCGCAGCCTCGTGGACACGATGTTCGAGGGCCTGAGCATGGCCGATGCCGAGGGCCGCTTCGTGTATGCCAACCCCGCGCTCGGCCGGATCATGGGCCTGCATCCCGAGCAGATGGTGGGCCGCAACATCCGTGACTTCCTCGATCCCGAGATGGAGCGGATTGCCAACCGCCAGCAGGAGCTGCGCCGCGGTGGCAGCTCCAACCGCTATGAACTGCGCGTGCAGCGCGCCGATGGCCAGACCCGCGACCTCTACCTCTCCGTCTCACCGCGCTATGACCGCGACGGCAACTACATCGGCAGCCACGCGCTGGTGCAGGACGTGACCGAAATGCGCCAGGCCGAGGATGCGATCCGCGAGAGCGAGCAGCGCTTCCGGCACCTCGTGGAGCAGATGTCCGAGGGCCTGTCCAGCGTTGACAGCGACGGCATCATGGAATTTGCCAATCCCGCCCTGGAGCGCATCATCGGCATCCCGGAGGGCACGGTCACGGGGCGCAGCATCTTCGACTTCATGGACAGCGGGCAGGAGGAGATGATCCGCCGCCAGCATGAACTGCGGCGGCGCGGCCAGAGCAGCACATATACGATGACGATCAACTCCGCCGAGGGCGAGGTGCGCACGGCGATGATCTCCGCCAGTCCGCGCTTCGGGCCCGACGGCGAATACATCGGCAGCCTGGCGCTTGTCCGCGACGTGACCGAGCAGGTGCGCACGGAGGAGATCCTGCGCGAGAGCGAGGAGCGCTACCGAAGCCTCGTCAACGACATCAGCGAGGGCATCTTCGCCGTCGATCCCGACAACCGCTTCAGCTTCGCCAACCCGGCGCTGGAGCGGATCATGGGGGCGCAGCGCGGCGGCCTGCAGGGCCGCAGCCTGCTGGAGTTCCTCGACAGCGAGCAGCAGGGCGTCGTCAGCCGCCAGGACCGCCTGCGCCACGCGGGAATGAGCAGCAGTTACCGCCTGCGCATCCGCCGTGATGACGGGGAACTGCGCACCTGCATGATCAGTGCCAACCCCAACACCGCGGGCGACGGCAGCTACCGCGGTTCCAGCGGCATCGTGCAGGACATCACCGAACAGGAGCGCACCCTCGAGCTGCTGCGTGCCAACGAGGAGAAGTTCCGCCACATCTACCACAACGCCCCCGTGATGATGTACTCCGTTGACAGCGAAGGCTACATCATCGATGTCAACCAGAAGTGGCTGGACGAGACCGGCTACAGCCGCGAGGAGGTGATCGGCCACCGCAGCGACTTCCTGATGACACCGGAGTCCACCCAGCGCATGCAGAGCGAGATCTTCCGCGCCTACCAGGGCAGCGGGCAGTTCCGCGACGAGGCCTTCAGCTACATCTGCCGCGACGGTTCGCTGCTCGACGTGCTGATTGACTGCGAGCGCAGCATCGACCCCGCCGGCCGTTCCATCAGCCTGGCGATCGTGCGCAATGTGACCGACCAGAACGCCGCCCAGCAGCAGCTGCGCCAGGTCGTGATCGCGGTGGAGAGTGCCAGCGAGGCGATCATGACGACGGACCGCCACGGCGTGATCACCTATGTCAATCCGGCCTTCGAGTCGATCACCGGCTACAGCCGGGCCGAAGCCCTCGGCAGCACCCCGCGCATGCTGGCCAGCGGTGAGATGGATCCCGATTTCCACCGCCGGCTCTGGGAAACCATCAGCCGCGGTGAGATCTGGCACGGGACCTTCGTCAACCGCCGCCGCGACGGCTCGCTCTACCAGGAGGAGGCCACGATCTCACCCGTGCGTGGACCGCGCGGTGAGCTCGCCGGATACGTCGCGGTCAAGCGTGACGTCACGAAGCAGCTCGCGCTTGAGGAGCAGCTCAAGCAGAGCCAGAAGATGGAGGCGATCGGCACCCTGGCCGGCGGCATCGCCCACGACTTCAACAACATCCTCTTCGCGATCGTCGGCAACTCAGAGATCGCCCTCGACAGCATTCCGCCCGGCAACCGCGCCGTGCCCTGCGTCCAGGCCATCCTCGAAGCCAGCAACCGCGCCACGGAACTGGTCAGCCAGGTGCTGTCCTACGCCCGCAAGCAGGAGAAGACGCATGCCCCGCTGCGCCTTGACCTGCTGGTGCGCGAGGTACTGAAGCTGCTGCGGGCCTCCCTGCCGGCCACCGTGGAGATCCGCCACGAGCTGCTGGCCGGCGAAGCCACGGTGCTGGCCGACGCCACCGAGATCCACCAGCTGCTGATGAACCTCTGCACCAATGCCTGGCATGCCATGCTGGAAACCGGAGGAGTGCTGAGCGTCAGCCTGGAGAATGCCCAGCCCGATGCGGAGCTCAGTGCGCTGCACCCGGAACTGTCCGACAGGCCCTGCATCTGCCTGTCCGTGGCCGACACCGGCTGCGGCATCGCCGAGGAACACCTGCCGCGTATCTTCGAACCCTTCTACACCACGAAGGAAGTCGGCAAGGGCACGGGCATGGGGCTCTCAGTGGTGCACGGCATCGTGCACAGCCTCGGTGGCGCGATCGGTGTCAGCAGCCGCCCCGGCGAGGGCACCTGTTTCCGGATCTACCTGCCGGTCTGCCGCGAGGAAGCCTCCCCGGACAGCATCAGCGGTCCCGCCCAGGCCAGCGGCCGCGAGCGGATCCTGCTCGTTGACGACGAGGAAATGATCACGAATGTCGTCAGCGGGATGCTCGAGGCACTCGGCTATGAGGTCACGGCCTGTGTCGGCAGCCCGCGGGCCTGGGAGCTGTTCAGTGCCGACCCGCAGGCCTTCGATCTCGTGCTCACTGACCAGACCATGCCGCAGATCACCGGGGACGAACTGGCGCGGCGGATGATGGCAATCCGGCCGGAACTGCCGATCGTGATCTGCACCGGCTACAGCCAGACCCTGCCGCCGGAGGCGGCGAAGCGGCTCGGGATCCGTGAGTACCTCAACAAACCGGTGCGCATGCATGAACTGGCGGCGGCCCTGCGCAGCGTGCTTGACGGTGAAGCGGCGCAGTCCGGCTCAGCCGGATGAGGTGAGCCGCTCCAGCAGCGGGGCGAACCAGAGCTGCAGCGGGACCACGATGAACAGCGCCGGCAGGAAGTTCGTGACGCGGATGCTGCGCAGCTCCAGCACGTTGATGCCGATCCCGAGGATCAGCACGCCACCCACCGCGCTCATCTGGCTGATCAGCACCTCGCTCAGATGCGGTGAGAGTGCACCGGCCAGCAGGGTCAGGCCGATCTGGTAGACCAGCAGCGGGATCACGCTGAACAGCACGCCGGGGCCATAGGTGGCTGCCAGTGCGATGCTCGTGAAGCCGTCCAGCACGCTCTTCACATAGAGCAGCTGCGGGTTGCCACCGGTACCTTCCTCCAGTGCGCCGACAACCGTCATGCTGCCGACGCAGAAGATCAGGAAGGCCATCAGCAGGCCCTCGCTGAAGCGTCCCTCATTGCTGCGCAGCCGCTCCTTGAGCCGCTCACCGAGCGCCTTGAGGCGGTCCTCCAGCCGGGCCCATTCGCCGATGAGCCCGCCCAGCAGCACAGCGAACACCAGCACCAGCAGGTTCTGGACCTTGAGCGCCATCTGCATCCCGATCAGCAGGGTGCAGATTCCGATGCCCTGGAAGACGATCTCCCTGAGGCGCGGCGGCAGTCCATGCCGCAGCAGCAGTCCGAGGCTGCTACCGGCGATCACGGCCACTGCATTGACGATCGTGCCGACTGGTAGTTCCACGCAAAGAAGTTAGCACAGGCCGCCGTCGGGGATAATCAGCGCATGCCAGACAACGGCAGCGCCATGCCCCTCGCCTGGAGCCTCGGAGCCTACTTCCTGCTGCAGGTCATGCTCAACCTGCGCCTGCGCGGGATTCCCCGTAACGCCGCGGACAGCCGCAGCCGCCTGCTCAGCGCCGCCGCACTCAACGGCCTGCTCAATGCCCTGTTCTTCATTGCCGTCAGTGCCTACCTGATCATCACCGGCAAGGTGCCCGCCCCTGCCCTGCCCCAGCCGCTCTGGCTCTGGCTGCTCGGCAGCATCCCCGCCGGCCTGCTGCTCTGGGGCCTGCGGCTGCGCATGCGCGGGCTGGGCCAGCGGATCTTCGGCGGCAGTGCCTTCCTCGATCCGGCGGAGCAGCTGCTGCGTGAACCCGGCAGCCTGTCAACACTCAACCGCAGCGCCCTGCAGCTCGGTCTGCTGGAACCGCTCGGGCATGAGCTTTTCTTCCGGGCCTGCTGCCTCGCGCTGATGCAGTCCGTCTACGGCAGCTGGCCCGCGATCCTGGCAACGGCGATCGTCGAGCTGCTGCTGCGCCTCAATCCCGCCTGGGCCCTATCCGTGCTCGTCAGCAGTGCGGCACTCAGCGGTCTGGCCCTGGCCGGCGGCGGGCCGCTGGCAACGGTCTGCACCGCCATCGTGGCCGGCTTCCTGCAGAGCTACATGACCGCCTACCAGGCCCTGCGCAGCGAACCCCCCTCGGCCTGAAGCGGGCTTGCAGCAAGCCGCGCCCTGCGCGACAATAGGGGCGGGATGATGAGGAAACACTGATGATCACACGCGAAGAGACCTGGGACGGATTCTGGGCGCAGCTGCTGCGCATTGACATGTTCGCCGAGCAGTGGGAGGCCTACCGCAAGGTCGCCGACAGCCGCGCGGAATGGCTGGAGAAGAGCTTCGGGCTGGACCGGGAGCGACCGGTGCTGTCCCTGGCCTGCGGCGAAGGCGGGATCGAGCTGGCCCTGGCTCGCCGCGGCTACAACGTGATCGGCATCGACCGCAGCCAGGTGCTCGTGAGCTTCGCCCGCGACCGCGCCATCGAGGAGAACCTCAATGCCACATTCGTGCATGCTGATCTCACCGAGAACTCCCAGCTGCCCGGCAACAACGGTACGGTGATCTGCTTCGATACGCTCGGGCTGCTCCATGATGACGACGAGTACCGCCTGGTGCAGCGTGCCGCCGGGGCCCTGCACCGCGAGGGGATCCTGCTGATTGACAACCCGCTGCGCGACGACCTCAGCACCGTGCGCCGCTGGCAGCGGATCCGCGAGGGGTACTTCCTGATGGAAGCCTGGCTGGACAAGGCCAGCGGCATCCAGATCCAGAACCCGATCTTCATCAGCCCCGAGGGTGAGGAAGTGCTGCTGCGTGATCCCTACGACCGCAAGCGCGAGAGCCATACCGGGGTCCACCGCTATGTCTACACCCCCACGGAACTCGTGAACCTGCTGAAGAGCACGGGCCTGCCAGCCCGGGAATTCAAGCACCAGCGCGGCGGCTTCTACATGGTCGCCGGCAGCCGCCGCCTCGAGGAGTGAAACCCGGCTCCCCGGTCAGGCGTCTGACAACGCCATCCGCGGCGGGCGCGCCGCAGAGGGGGAAACTTGCAGATCATCACCGCTGAGAATCTGGCCTACAGCTACGGGCAGCAGCGAGCGGTCGACGGGGTCAGCTTCAGCGTCGGCCCCGGCGAGGTCTACGGCCTGCTCGGACCCAACGGTGCCGGCAAGACCACTCTGATCGGGATGCTCGCGAGCCTGCTCGATCCCGCCGGCGGACGCATCCTATTCAATGGCGAGGACCTGACCGGCCGGCCGCAGCTGCTGCGTCCCCAGCTCGGTGTGGTACCGCAGGAAGTCTCACTCCACGACGAACTGACCGGCCGCGAGAACCTCGCCTTCTTCGGCGGGCTCTACGGTCTCGCTGGCAACACACTCCGGCAGCGCGTGGGTGAGGTGCTGGAGCGCGTCGGCCTGCTGAAGGATGCCGACCGCCGCCTCGGCGGCTACAGCGGCGGCATGAAGCGCCGCATCAACATCGGCGCCAGCCTGCTGCATCAGCCGCGCCTGCTGCTGATGGACGAGCCGACCGTCGGTGTCGATCCCCAGAGCCGCAACTACATCTACGAACTGATCGCCGGACTTGCCGAGCAGGGCACGGCGATCATCTACACCACGCACTACATGGAGGAGGCTGCCCGGCTCTGCCGGCGGATCGGGATCATGGACCATGGCCGGATGATCGCCGAGGGCACACTCGCTGAGCTGCTGGAGCTGCTGCCGGTGCGCGACCTGATCCGCATCGGAATCAGCGGTGCAGAGCGTGCGGAGCTGGAAGCGCTAGCAGCCGGCAGCCTGGCGGACTTCGCGCCATTGATCGGGGACGGGGAGCTGACCCTGCAGGTTGACAACGCCGGACGCAGCCTGGCCGCGATCAGCGCCGCATTCGGTCCGGAGGCGGCCCGCATCAGTGATCTGGCGGTGGAGCGCGCCAGCCTCGAGAACGTGTTCCTGCACCTGACCGGGCGCAGCCTGAGGGAGGACTGAGCATGCGGCGTATCCTGACAATCTGCCTTGCATCCCTGAGGATCTGGATCCGCCAGCCGGTGGCGGTCGTCGTCAGCCTGCTGGTGCCGGTCGTGGTGATGACGGTCTTCGGCTTCGTGTTCGGCGGGATGTCCGGCGACGCGGATGCCAGTCCCGTTCGCGCCATGTTCGTTGACGAGGACGGCAGTGAGGCCAGCATGCGCCTGCGCGATGCCCTGCAGGAACTGGACGGCCTGAAGCTCTCCACCACCCAGCCAGCCCCCGGGGATGGGGAAGCCCTGCCCTGGACCCGTGAGACCGCCCTGGCGGAGATCCGCGACGGCGGAACGGGAATGGCCGTGGTCGTGCCGGCGGGCTTCGGCGAGCATCTTGACAACATCGACTTCACGGGAAACGCACCGCAGATCGAGCTGCTGGCGGATTCCAGCCTGCAGATCGAGAATGCAATCATGCAGGGCATGCTGCAGCAGGTCAGTTTCATGACTGCGGGCAGCAGCTTGGCCAGCCAGGGCATGGTGATCATGGGGGACGAGCTCGGCATGGATCCTGCCGTCGTCAGCATGATGCAGGGCTGGATGCAGGACAATGCCGTCTGGGGTCCGCAGCCTGGCGGGGCTGATGCGGAGGGAAGCGACCCGGTCTCCGGCAGCGCGGGGGATATGGATGATCAGGCAGACGCCGGAGACGATGCTGCGGAAACTGACAACACCTCCGGTGGCGGGATGACGGGCTTCGTTGACATCCGCGTGGTGGACGTGCTCGGCGAGGAGAAGGACAACCCCGTCTTCAGCCACCAGGTGGCGGGCGTGCTGACGATGTTCATGCTGTTCACGGTCGCGGCCAGCGGCGGCTCGCTGCTGCGCGAGCGCCAGAACGGCACGATCCGCCGGATCATGATCTCCGCCACCCGCCCGGTGGACTACCTGCTCGGCAAGTACCTGGCCTTCTTCCTGATCGCCTACCTGCAGACCTGGGTGATGCTCATCGCCGGCTGGCTGATCTTCCGCGTTGACATCATCTCACCGCTGCCCAGCCTGGCGGTATTCGGCGCGCTGGTGGCACTGGCCGCGACATCCTTCGGGATGGTCCTGGCCTCGGTCTGCCGCAGCGTCGAACAGGTCAGTTCCATCTCAACGCTCGTGATCCTCGTGATGAGCTCCATCGGCGGCAGCATGATGCCGCGCTCGATCATGCCCGCCGCGATGCAGCGCCTCGGCGACTTCACCTTCAACGGCTGGGCGATGGAGGGCTTCACCGGAATCTTCTGGTACGGCAAGGACCTGAGCGGGATCGCCTTGCCCTGCCTGGTGATGACGGGCCTGGCGCTGGTGCTCTTCGGCATTGCCGCACGGCTGTTCAGTTCGAAGCTGGCCTACTGACGCTCAGGCGCCAGATAGCGCGGATTGCTGTGCAGAGGATAGGGATCCAGCTCCTTGACCGGTGCGCTGTTGAGCACCGCTCGCATGTCGGGTCCGCTGTGCTCAACGGCGACGAACTGCAGGTCCTCGTAATCGCAGACCGCAAGGGCGGGATCCAGCGGGCTGCTGGAAACTACACTGAACCGGATCATGGCTCACCTCAAATCACAAAATTCATGCCTGTCTTTTCGGCACTTACCAGTTGCTGCTTGCGCCCTGGGGCGCTGAAAATCAGATTTCCGGGTTCTCGTCGGGGCTGGCCATTTCCAGCTCATCCAGGGCACGCAGACGCTCCGTGGCGGCCTTGTGGGCCAGCATGGAGATGTGTTTGCGGCGGATGTGGTTGAGCTTGTGGCGGTCGGTCAGGCGGCGGATGGCCTCATTGTTCACGATCCACTCAGCGTCGTACAGGGCGATCTCCGACAGCACCTGCTGGTCCTCCAGACGGCGCACTGCCTCCAGACGGACATGGTAGTCAGGGTCGCGCTGGGCGATGTAGGCGATCATCGAAGCTTCGGCCAGACGGCTGACCGCAGCCAGGCGCACGTGGTAGTCCTCGTCATTGAGGGCCACGTAGCTCACGATCTTCTGGTTCGTGAGGTGCAGCACCGCCGCCTCGCGCACGGCGAAGCTCGGATCATGTCTGGCAACCATGGCCAGCTTGCGCTGGTTCTTGAGATTCTCAACGGCGGCCAGACGTGCGGAATCGTCCCTGTGCCGAAGCACACCAACGAGGGAAATCATCGACAGAGTCGTCTTGCTAAGCATTACCATTTCAAGTACTCCCGCCTCTCAGAGGCCGGTCACGTGCTGACCATGTTTTATACCACATGGCGCGGTGCGGATAACTTCAGCCAAAATGTCCTTAAAACCCCGATTCGACACCTTATGACTTCCGCTCAGGCGCTGTGAGTGCCTGGCCTTGGCCGGAATCGATCCCTGCCCGGGAAGGGCCTTGCACTGGTTGGAGCCTTTGTTCATCGTCTTTGTTGCAGTTTCGCCGGTAACAACAGCACATTCAGCAAGGGACCAGAGCCCCTCATACAGTCAGACGTAAAAAAATCCGACCCGGTTACCCAGATCGGGTCCCGGGCCGGAAATTATGGCCATTTAACCGAAATTTGTCAGTTGGCGAACACGGTGACCAGCTGCCCGTCACGCTCCGGACTGAGGATCAGCCTGATCACGGTGCGGCCCTGCTCCAGTGCATCGCTGACTTCACGCAGCACGGGCATGCGGCTGCTGCCGCGGTAGACCAGCATGCCGTTGCTGCGACGCAGGCCGGCGGTGCCGCCGAGCTCACCGTCGCCGCGCATGCCGTTGGCAAACCCACCGTTGATGCGGCCCCGGCTGCCATTGGCACCACCGCGCCCGCCACCGCCGCCTCCGTTTCCGAAGCCGCCGCCATTGCCACCGCCCAAGCCACCGCCATTGCCACCGCCACCGCGGTAGATGTACCAGCCACTGTCAGTACCGGGCAGCATCCCAAGGCTGTCCAGCATGTCCGTCATCACGTCGGGGTCGGCATAGTGGAACTGGTACATGTTGATCTCATTCGTACCCTCGAGCTCCTGGTTGAGGCGCTCGGGGCTGGTCACGAGGATCACGGGCTTGTCGCCATAGGCCTGGGCACCACGCCCCTGGCCGGACATCCCGCTGCCGGACTGGCCCGGCCGCCCGGAGCCGCCGCCGTAGACTGCGAACTCCAGGTTATGTGTGCCGAGAATCAGCTTGAGCGCGGTGTCAAAGGGCACATTCACGAGATTGCCAACGAAGGTCCCGCCGCGCGAGGCGTTCTGCGGCATGAACTGGTCGGCATCACGGAAGCCGGGGCTGCCATCGGCGCTGGAGGGCGGGTCCGGGACCTTCGGGTCGCGCGGACCACCGGTCGGATCATCAAAGGCATAGGGATCGATCATGATGCTGATCCCGCTGATCTCGGACAGATAGTTGATCACGTCGTAGAGATTCATTCCACCCGGGGCCTGCAGGGTCACGCGGATATCACTCAGGCGCGTATCCTGCGGGCTGAAGCCGTCATAGAACAGGCCGGAGTGCGGATCATCCTTGAGGCGCTGGCGGCTGTCCACGGAGCTGCCGTCACGGTAGCTGCTGCGGCGCTGGCCCGGCTTGTTGTCCGCCCAGTACTCGCCGAGCGGGGCCTGGCTGTAGATGCTGCCATCATCCAGACCCTGCAGGAATTCATCAATCTCCCTGCGGCTGCCGGAAAGATAGATCTCACCGGGCGGCTGGGCCGGCATCCAGTTCGCCAGGCTCTGGCCCGCCGGACTGACGGTCAGACTGCCCAGATCCTCGGTCTCCACCACTACCCGGCCCTTGAGATTCAGCAGGCCGCTGTCCGCTGCATGTGCCAGCACCTGCTGGCTGTCAAACTGGGAGAGATCAAAGGTGGCAACACCGAGACTGTCAACATCCACCGCCGGCAGGCTCGGAGCTTCAGGGGCGCGGCGTTCGGGCTTGACATACTCCGCTTCCGGTCCGGGCTCGAGGCTCTCCAGCGGGTTGATCACCGGAGCCAGGCTGTTGCGATCGTTCTCGCTGCCGAAGACTTCGACCATCAGGCTCCTGCGGCTGGGCTGGCTGATGCGCAGGTACTGCTGGCTCGTCAGCTCAGCACGCGACAGGCCGATCTGCAGCTCGGTACCTTCAGCACTGTCCAGCAGCAGGAAGCCGCTGACCAATGCGTGCTCGCTGACATTGCTGGCGAACTGCCCGGCGCTGACGGCCGGCAGCAGGATGCTGATCGTGGCGGCATCCGCATTGCGGTTGTAGCCGTTCTGCACGCTCATGTCATGGGAACTGCGGACCAGCAGCACCTCCCGGCCATCAAACTGCTTCAGGTCCACGGCCAGCACCTGATTGCGGAATCCGGCGTGTGCCGCGGATGCCAGCAGCAGGATCAGGGGAAGCACCAAGCTTGCAAGCTGCCTGTTCATTGAATCGCTCCTGTGAGGGATACCGTTCTAATACTACCTTTCTGACACCTGAGTTGCCTGATCCGTCTCAGTGCGGCAGAAAAACAAAAAGGCGCCGCCCCATGGGACGGCGCCGGTTTTGCAGTCGTTCGCGACTAGTTGTTGATCACCACGTTCGGAGTGATGGTCACCGCGTTCTGGGCGGGGTCGAAGGTCACGGGCAGCATGAAGAACTTCATGTGCTCATCGGTGAAGAAGTTCAGCTGCAGGTCGCGGCCGTCACCACCACCGAACACGATGTAGTCGGAGCACCAGGGACGGACCTCGCGGTGGATGGAGGTCACGGGGTAGGTACCGCTGGCCGGGAAGTAGCCGGTCTTCACGCCGGGCAGCACCACGGTGCCGCTGGCGAGGTTGATCGTACCCTTCAGGTCAATCGTGTTGTAGTGGAAACGCGGGTCAAACAGGTCCGCGGTCTCCGGGGTGTAGATGCCGTCGATGAAGTTGGCGATGCTGTACTTGGTGAACAGCTGCTCGAAGGTGTCATTGACTTCCTGGACGGTGTCATCGGCGGTGCCGAGGGTATCATCCGCGCCGAGGTCGGTCACGACCTTCTGCAGGGCACCGACCTCCACGAGGGCGATCGGATCCTCCTCACCCTTCTTGCCGGCGGCGTAGATACGCTTGCCGATGCCGGGCTCATAGTGCTCGTACAGATACAGGAAGAACATGAAGGTCGCACCGTACTGGGCGATCGTGTCAACCTGCGGGTTGCCGTCTGTCGGGACGGGCACGTGCTGGATGTCGCTCAGGTAGGGCACCACCTGATTGGTGATCGCCCAGGGGACGATCTTGCCGCTGTTCACGGTGTAACCGCAGAGGTGGATGGAGAGCTGGCTCATGCCCTCGTTGATCCAGCTGAAGTTGGCATTGGGATCACGCGGACGCACCGGCATGCCGTTGTCGGCATACAGCTTGTGCTGGAACTCGTGCGCCATCACGGAGAAGGCGGCATCCCAGGAATCGTCGTTGTTCGGGAAGTTGTCGGATGTGATGTACAGCGTGGAACCGACGTTCTCAAGCTGGTTGATCAGATCATCACGACCCTGCTCACGCAGCGCATCCGCAGTCGCCTGCTGCACGCCCCAGGTGTAGAAACCACCGGGGTTGAAGCTGTTGTGGATGAAGATGTTGATGCGGTTGTCGAAACGCAGGTTCGTATCAGGCTCGCCCGGCAGCGGCTCAAGCAGGTCGCCGGCAGTGCCGAAGTCATCGCCGGTAAGCACGATGGTGCGGTCCAGATCCTTCCAGATGTTGAGCTCGTCGTAGGTCTGGACATCGCCGAAGGCCTCGGTCAGCGTCGGGAAGATCACGGTGTCGAACTCACGGGCCATGCGGTTCAGGCGGGCCTCGGTGTACTGCACGTTGTCCGGCACACCGTTGTTGATCTCGGTGGTCAGCCAGATGTAGCAGTGGGAACCGATCGCCACGAGACGGCCACCCTGACTGTACAGGTACTCGGGCGGCCACATCAGGTCATCGACCTCTTTCTCGGGCTCTTCAGGTCCGGGGTTGATCGTCGGGGGCGGGATCGTCGGCTCGGCGGCGAGGAAGTAACGGACCTCACCCTTCTGCAGGGCGGAGGTGCTCTTCACGACCTCATCAGCGGCGAAGGGCACGTTGCCGTTCGCATAGGCCTCACGCTCATAGAGAGCTGTGGGGCTGAGCTGGATGTGGCTGTAGTCCATGCCGCTGTAGGCGCCGACATCACCGAGGGACGCCAGAGTCTCAGCCTGCAGGTCACCGAGGCTGTAGTTCACACTGGAACTGCCCTTGGAGACCAGGTCCGCACTCACGGAGTAAGCGGACTCAGGCAGGACCGGGCTGGCCTGCGATCCGGGATTGTAATGGGCATCCAGGAAGGCGGGGTTCGTGTTCACAGCCACGAAGGCCACACGCTGTCCGGGTGAGAAGCTCTTTGCCAGCAGTTGGGCGTTGTTGGTGCTGTTGGTCGGCACGGCGAAGATGTTCGCGCCGAGACTCTGCTGGATCGGCTGGGACGGATCAAACGGAGTGGCCGGGCCGGGGTTCTGCTTGCCATCATAGGCATTGGGCCCATCGAAGTTCTGCGCGGGGGGATTGTTGTTCCCCACGTTCACCTCGCCCGGCGTGGTCACCTCATCGGAGCCTCCACCGCCGCAGCTTGCCATTCCGAAAGCCAGAATGACAAACACCAAAACCGCCAGCAGGCGGTTGTAATTCCCGATACGCATATCAACACCTCTGTGAAACTGTGGCATTAGCTTCGTCCCATCGCAAACATTTTATACCCATGACACGGGATTTGACACTACCCCTGCCCGGGTTTCCTAAGACACATTCTCTTCCGGAGGATCCTGGGCCCGGTAATCGTCGTCCTCGACGGCTTCCATATTGGCCTGGACACTCTTCCCGACCTCGGATTCCAGGATCGCCCTGCCCTTCTGCAGGGTCTCCACGGTCTCCACGAACTGCCGCTCCATATCTTCCAGCAGCTCGGTCGTATACAGCAGGGCATCGCGCTTCAGGCTCTCGCCTTCCATGCGGGCCTTCTCGCGGATATGCTCAGCCTGCTGCTTCGCAATGATCACGACCTGCTCTTCATTGGTGAGATCCTCCAGGCGGCGCTCAGCGGTATCAATGATCCGCTTGTGCTCCTCCTTGGCGTTCTTGAGGATCAGATCCTGCTTCTCCAGCACCTTGCGGGCCTCCGACAGCTCCTGGGGCAGGAGTTCACGGATGCTGCGCGTGATGCGGAAGAAATCCTCGTCACTGATCGCAATGCGGTTGCCGAGGTACCAGGGGGTTTTTTCCGCGAACGATTCCAGCTCGTCCAGGAGCAGTTCAATCTCGGTCAGCGGATCCTTCGACTGCATTTCGATCTCAACCTTCAGAAAATGACGCAGGATGCGGCCCGAACCGGGCTCACCCTAATCTGGAAATTATAGCATCCCGGACCAGGGGAGTAACGAACTCGTCAAGCGGTCCGCCCGCCGCCGCGATTTCGCGGATCAGGCTGCTGGAGACGAACATGTAGCGCGGGTTCGTCACGAAGAAACTCGTCTCAATTTCCGGGGCCAGGGCGCGGTTCATCATCGCCATCTGGAACTCATAGTCGAAATCCCCGGCAGCCCGCAGACCACGGACCAGCACACTTGCATCAACAGTGCGGGCAAAGTCCACCAGCAGTCCGCTGAAGCTGCGGACCTCGATCTCGCCCGGCATTCCGGCCACGCTCCGGCGCAGCAGATCCACCCGTTCCTCCAGGCTGAACAGCGGATTCTTGGAGTGCGAATGCGTGGTGGCCACGATCAGGCGCTCGAACACCTGGGCACTGCGCCCGATGATGTCGAGGTGCCCGAAGGTGACGGGGTCAAATGTTCCAGCGTAAACGGCCGTGGCCATGGCGGAAATATTAGGCGGCAGATTGCAGAGCGTCAAGTTTCACGGATATCAACCGCCGCTCAACGAATCAGGCTGTTCAGGCCGGGTTGCCCGCCACTTCCTTTTCGCTGATCCAGCGCATGAACACCGGCCCGAGGCCACCGTTGCGGATCGAGTATTCATGCAGGCCCTCATCATCGCGGACCTGCACCACGATCTCACCCTGCTGACGGGTTGAGACATTCACTGAGGGACTGCCGGTGTAGGCGTCGTCGAAGGTCCAGGTGGCGCTGTAGCCGTTGGTGATCTTGAGGATCATCTGCCCCGGCTCTCCCCAGAGGATGTCGATGGAGGACTTCTCCACCCAGCCGTTGTAGCTGGCGTCCTGGGGCTGGGCATCCAGCTTGAAATCCAGGTAGGGCTGCCACTCATCGAAGGTTTTCGCCGGCGGAGTGGTGCCGGCCTCCGGATCATTGGCAGGGGTTTCAGGCTGTGCTGCCGGAGTCTGGGGCTGGGCCGGCGGAGTCTCAGGCTGTGCTGCCGGCTGCTGCGGCTGGGCAGCGGGAGTCTCGGGCTGGGTATTCTGGGCCTCGACCTTTTCCTTCACCGCCTGGCGCGCGATCTGCAGCAGCAGTTCATTGGCCTGCTTCAGCCCCTTGACCTCACCGTGCAGCTGGCTCAGATCCTCGATGAACTGGCGCGTCTGGTCCTCATCCAGGGTCTTGCTGAGCGCCAGGATGCCGGCCATCTCCTCAATCTTGCGGAGGATGCGGTTGATCGACTCGCCGGTGTCGGAGCCGGTCACGACCTCCTCGGCGCGAGCCGGGACCCACATCAGGACGAGTACGGCGCAGAGCGCCAGGGAACGTGTCAGCATGTCAGGAAACCTCATTGCCTTCTCCAGTTGCGGGTGCTGCCCGCTGCTACTTATTCGGCAGGCGCGGGCCGCAGGTTAAGAAAGAAAGGGAACTGCCCCGCACCGTGCGGCCGGTACGGGGCAGAAGGATGGATCAGCTGTGTTTCAGCGTCGGTAGCGCGGTTTGGCCTGCTTCTGCGGCTTGCGCCGGTAGCTGTCCCAGTAGTCGGAGGGGCAGAGATCGCCTTCGTAGTAGACCTTGCTGCCGAGCCCGCCCTTGTCGAGCCGGAAGCGGCGGTGGCCGTGGTCGTCGTTGACGATCACGTAGATGTCGCCGCGGTCCTGGCGCTCGATCTCGAAGCGGGCGTTGGCACCCCAGGCGTTGTCAATCGTCCAGTCCACCTGGTAGTCCTTGCCGCGGTAGTCATTGCTGACGTGCACGTGCAGCTCGCCGTAGTCGCCGAGGTCGTAGTCAACCCGGGCATGCGCACCCCAGCCGTCGAAGTTGTCATAGCCGCTGTGGCGGCTGCGCCGGCCGCTGCCGTAGTCCTTCCAGTCGCTGTCATATCTTCCGTTGTCACGGTGGCTGTTGCCACCCCAGGAGCAGTAGTCACACTTTCCGCAGCCGTTGCAGGACGGCCGCCAGTTATCCTCCAGTTCGGCGAGCTGCCAGCGGATCTCGGCGAGGTCGTCACGCAACTCGTCGATCTCCCAGCGGTTCATGCTGCGCTCATCGCTGAGATCGTGCAGCACGCGGTCGAGGTCGTCGCCGATCCTGTCGGGACCCTTACGCTGTCCGTAGGACAGGGCCTGGTTGCTGACCAGCACAAGCCCTGCCGCTGCTATTGCCAGAGTGATTCCTGCTTTCTTCATGTCTGCTCCTTCGTGGAAACCCTTCCACACGCTCAATGACGCAGGCCGTCGTCGCCAGTTCGAGAAAACCGCTGCCAATTTTCCTGCGTCTGTCTACATAAGAGGTGGGGGAGCCGGTGGTAAACTCACCCAACTGCACGCAAGGAGCCGCAAGAATGCCTGTCCTGATCATCATCCTGGTCATCGCCGTGATCCTCGTGGTCATGCTGATCGGTACCTACAACAAGCTCGTGGGCCTGCGCAACGGCGTCGAATCCAGCTGGCGCCAGGTGGATGTGCAGCTGCAGAAGCGCTACGACCTCGTGCCGAACCTGGTGGAAACCGTCAAGGGCTATGCGAAACATGAGCAGGAGACCCTTGAGAAGGTGATCGAGGCCCGCAACATGGCAATGAACGCCAATGGCGTGCATGACCAGCAGGCCGCTGAGAACATGCTCACGGGCACCCTGAAGAGCCTGTTCGCGCTCTCCGAGAGCTATCCCGACCTCAAGGCCAACCAGAACTTCCTGATGCTGCAGCAGGAACTGGCCAGCATCGAGAACAAGATCGCCTATTCCCGCCAGCACTACAACGATGTCGTGCGCGGCTACAACACGGTGCAGCAGCAGTTCCCCGCCAACATGGTGGCCCCGATGGCCGGCGCCCGCCCCGCGGAGTACTTCGAGCTGGAGAACGAGGCCGCCCGTGAGGCGCCGAAGGTCAGCTTCAACTGACAATCATTGCAATTGAAATGATCTCAATGAAGCGATGAACTTCTGGCAACGCTGCGCGTCTTGGCTGCTGGTGGCCCATCGGACCACACACCGCCACGAGGAGCGACCATGAAGTATGCAGCTTTACTCGCGATTCTGACCACCCTGATTGCCCTTGCAGGTTGCAAGGCGACCATTGAAGTCCCGCCGCGCAATTCATCCTACGACTATGAGAATGAACCGAACGATACGGACTACTATGCGGACTACATCCCCGGCTTCCCCTTCTACGGAGTGGACGGCTACTGCGGCGGGCCCGGGGACAGCGTTGACAAGTTCTACTTCGAACTGAGCCACAGCGGCACCGTGCACATCGACCTCTCGATTGACGACTACCGCCGTGGCGACCTCGACCTCACGCTGGAGGACAGCCGCTACGAGCTGGACAGCAGCGAGGGTTACGGCCGCTACGAATCCATCGACATCTGGCTCACCCCGGGCATCTACTA
This sequence comes from bacterium, assembly GCA_020440605.1. Taxonomy (GTDB): domain Bacteria; phylum 4484-113; class 4484-113; order 4484-113; family JAFGCY01; genus JAHEFU01. The sequence continues at coordinate 73,827 of JAGRNT010000004.1, forward strand.
CATCAGCGTCTTCTCGCAGGCGAATGACTACGGCTCCGGCTACGTGCTCAGCGGCGACTTCCACCGCGGCACGCACAGTGCCTCCGGCGTGGCCGGCAGTGCCGCCGGTGACGAGAATGCCGACCGCAGCGGCCTGCCGCTCAAGCGTGTCGACTACTCCGAAGCCGTGAAGCCCCTGCAGAACATCTCCTGATTTCCGGGAATTTTTCCCCAGCATGTTTTGACTCACGACGGTCCGGGTATCCCAACTGGTTTGGGAAATCCCGGACCGCAATCCAACAGGAGAGCGTGACATGCACTGCATCAGGGAATACGGAAACGAGACCGCCAAGAAACTGGCAATCGTGATCATCGCCGCGCTGGGAGTGATCCTGGCAATCGGCTTCAGCCCCCTCGGTTCCGGCACTGAACTGCAGGCCGCCCTCCACTTCAGTCTCCCGGGCGGACTGCCCATGTAACAACGATTCCATCCCTTTCGCATAAAGCCTTTAGTACACCCGCAGTGGCCCGAGAGGGCCATTGCACTTTTCTGTCGCGCCTTTGGCTTCGGCTGGGTCCATATATATAATCGGGATGGTGAGTGACAAGGATCAGCCGCAGATGACTGATGAGCAGCAGGAGCAGCCGAAAGGCTTCATGGCCTGGCTGCGCTATGCCTTCGCCATCGAGGAATTCTCCGAGAACAGCCTCAGCGCCGAGGAGAAGGAAGTGCTGGAGAACGTCGCCGCGATCATCCACAAACGCGGGATGAGCACCCCGGCCATCCTCTGGATCGAGAGCCACCGCCACCTGAACTTCACCGGCAGCCAGCTCGTGAAGATCGTCGAACCCCTGCATGACATCAGCTACGAATTCATGCGCTGGCTGATGATGAAGCTCGGGATGGGCTACGTCACGCCCGAGACCCTCTCACGCCTGCAGTCCGCGCTGGAGAAGCGCTACAGCATCGAATACCTGCTGCAGCAGATCGAGCAGCGGTCCTCGTCCGGCGATGATTCCGGCGAAGATGCTCCGGACGCTGACTGAGCGAGCGGGCAGTCTGCAACTTCCGCGCGCCAGTTAGCTGTCCTGACTCCCCGCAGCGCAGCAGGGACATCAAAGGTTAAATCAGGGTATAATCCCGACAATTTTCCGCTGTCGGGTCCAGCTCCAGATGCACGGTCCCGCTGGTACTGGAACAGGAGATCGTGGATGCGTAAGCTTTTCATCGAAGGGGCCTGGGCTGTCTGCATGTTGCCAGCGGCATGTTTCACCACCGATCAACCGGTTGCGGGATCCCCTGCAAGTCATGAGGAGATCGCCGTCTGGCCGGCCGGCCAGCCGCCCGCCATGCCTGACGGCTGGCCCCCCGCCACCTTCCTGAGCAGCACGCAGCCCGGGGCGGATTGCCATCTGAACTCTCACCCGCACCTGTCCCCTGCGGGGCTGCTGGACTGACCGATGCCAGTTGGTCACGCAGTGAACCTGTACATGCTTGCCAGACTGTTGATCTGCCTGGCCTGCTGCCTGCTGCTGGGCTGCGGTCCGGGAACGGGCCCGCAGGCGGCGGTCGCGGAGCTGAGCGGAATCACATCCGGACCGCTGCCTCCCCTGCCCGTTGACAGGCTTCCAGGCGAGGCCGTGGACAGCGTTGTCAACGGATCCCAGTTCCACCTAAAGTCCACCAATGCCTCCCCGGCTGGCAGTGAGCTGGAGCTGTTCTCAACCCTGCAGGACCCGAGCTGGGCCATCTACCAGCTGCCCTCCGGCGGTGAGCCGCTGATCGAGGTCCAGCTCCTGCTGGACATCCCGGCCGGCAGCCTGGCCCAGGTGGCGCTTGCCGACTACGGCAGCGGGCGCTGGGAATTCAGCGACCCTGCCGGCGCTTCCGTAACCCTGCCCCTGAGTGACCCTGACAGCATTTCCCCGCTGGGCAACGCCTACCTGGCAGTGCTGGCAACGGCCGGTGAGCATCTGAATGTCGTCAGGCTCGTGCTGGCACGCGACCTGAGCGGCTGGCAGTTCACCACGATCGAGGAACAGAATGTCGGCGGGGCCTGCAGCCTGGCGGAGGTCAGCGGTGCTCCGGCCGTCACCTACGACTATGTGACCACCATTCCGGGACAGCCCGATCAGCTGCGCTATGCGCTGGCTCAGAATTCTCCCGGCATCACGGCGGATGACTGGAGCAGTGCGGTCGTGTTTGACGGCATGCCATCCGCGAACTTCATGCGCAGCTCGCTGGCCGTCATTGATGGAAAGCCGGCGGTTGCCTTCTATGAAGGCATGGCCATGGACCTGCTGTACATTCGCAGCAGCAGCGCCGACGGGGCGGCGGACGCGGACTGGAGCGGAGCGGTGATCGTGGACTCCAGCGGCGACACGGGGGACAGCCCCTGCCTGGCTGTGATTGCCGGCAATCCCGCCATCAGCTTCGAAGGGAGTGGCAAGACGCTGCGTTACAGCCGCAGTGCAACGGCGGACGGGGAGTCCGCCGCGGACTGGAGCTCAACGAGTCTGGAGCTGGACGGCGGCAACATCCAGTTCAGCACCCCCAACCCGCTGCTCGTGGCGGACGGCAGGCCCGGCATCCTCTTCAGCAGGCCCGGCGGCGAGCTGCTGTACAGGCTCAGCAACAGCGTTGACGGCGCGGATCTGGCGGACTGGGCAGCCGCGGTGGAAATTGCCGATGACCTGTTGTTCGGTGGAAAGCAGTATGCCCTCATCGCGGATGGAAACCCTGCGGTGGCCTACAAGAACTCGCTCGGGGGGCTCAGCTACCTCCGCAGCACAAGCGTTTCAGGCTCAGCTCCCGGGGACTGGTCACAGTCACTGGAGCTGGAGGGCGAACTGGCGGTACAGGACATCCTGGCAATCTTCATCGATGCCGGCCGGCCGGCCGTGGTCTGCATGGCGGGCGGGAAGCTGACCTACTTCAGGGCCACCAATGCCAGTGGCATCGGGGGACCGCTGGGCTGGCTGCAGACCGAGATCCTGGACCTGCAGGGTGATGGCGTGCTGTGCATCTCGGCAGCGAGTGTCGCCGGAAGGCCCACGGTCTGCTTCATCCGGGTGGACGTCGATGGAGACGGCGCTCATAGCCTGGAATACGCCGTGCTGCTGGACTGATTTCTTAACCAGGGTTTGAATCTGCGGCGCGCCGCTCGCCCCGGGCTTCGCCATGGTCAACGGCCGGCTGGCAGTCGCCTGGCAGGACATCGCGGACCTGGGCCTGCGCTATGCGGTGTACTTTCCCTCATTCACCTCTGGACCCTGATCACCACAGCGATACCCCAGGCCATGCTGATGCATGTCCGCAGTTGTGACTAAGGTTAAATTTCCGTATAATGGCCAGTGACTGGAGCCTGAAATCCTGCTCCAGCGCAAGGGATTCCGCATGAGAGCTGTACTTACTCACATCTGTGTTCTGTTGCTGATCATCATTCTGTCGTCCGGCTGCAGCGGTTCCGGCAAGGCTGGAGCGGGGTTTACTGCCGGTGGGACCGGGCTGGAGGGCATCCAGCTGCCTCAGCTTCCGCTGGACCGGGAGACTGCGACTCCAGTAAGTGAAACGGTCTACGGAAATGAGGCCATCGAGGCTTCCACCAATGCCAGCACGGATGGAAACGCACTCAAGCTGCAGTCAACGGGCCAGACGCTGTCATGGGGCATCTGGCAGATTTCCGCTGCCGGCAGCGAGCTGGAGAACGTGCAGGTTTTCCTGGACATCGAGCCTGGAGACCAGGCCTACATGGCCGTTGCCAACTACTCCGCCGGCAGCTGGGATTTCCTGGATCCGGTGGACGGGAGCACGACGATCAACCTTGACAATGCCAGCCACCTCTCACCCATGGGCAATGTGCACATCGCCGTCGTGGCTGCCGGAGGCGACCAGCTGCTGGTGGAACGGCTGATCCAGACCACCGACCGCACCGGCTGGGCGATCGTGCGGGTGCACGCCGGCGAAAAGATCGGCCGTCTATGCAACGTGATTTCGCTGAATGGCAAACCGGCTGTCTGCTACCTTGAGAACCGGGGTGCTGATTTCTACAGGATCAACTATGCCTACAGTACAACCGAGCTCGGGCTGTTCCCCGGGGACTGGCGGATCGTCCAGGTGCTGGACCACGGCGCGGACCTTTCCATGCACATGGAGCTGATCGGAGGCAATCCGGCAATTGTGTATATCGCAAGGCCGGAGGAAGACGTCTGCTATACCCGCAGTACCACCCCCACCGGCAGCCAGCCCGGGGACTGGCCGGCACCCATCACCGTCGAGAGTGCCAACAATGTCGGCTCCTACTGCAGACTGGCCGAAGTGCAGGGGCATCCGGCAATCGTCTTCAAGGACAACACGAACGACCTGCTCCGCTATGCCCGCAGCTCCACGCCTGACGGAATCGGCAATGGTGACTGGAGCGCACGTGTCACAGTTGCCAGCTCCGGCGACATCCGGAGCAGTGACCTGGCGGTGATAAACGGGAATCCCACGGTCGTGTATCGCAAGAGCATCGATCATTCCATCCACTACCGGCGCAGTCTGACTCCACTTGGAACCTCCGCTGCGGACTGGAATGTCGTGGCGGCGGTGGACAACTCGCCTGAACCGATCGGGCTCCTCCGCCTGGAAACAATCGCAGGAAATCCCGCCGTGTTCCACTCCGACCTTGACACCCGTAATCTGTACATGAGCCGTTCCGCATCCACGACGGGAGGACTGATGGCGGACTGGAACCTGTTCCACACAATCGATGATTCCGGGGATGTCAACATCTACATCGATGTCGCGATGATTGACGGCAGGCCGGCCGTTGCTTACGAGGACTATGTAAACCGGAGACTGGTCTTCGCACACAGCAATTCGACAACCGGAATCGGACCCGGAGGCACCACCTGGCAGCAACAGACCATCACGCAACTCAGTGATGAAAGCGACACGCTGCTGGAGCTGAGCATGAGCGAGGTTGCCGGACGGCCGGTGGTCTGTTATTCCTCGGCGAATGAGGACGACCTGATGTATGCCGTACTGCTGGACTGATCGAGGAACAATGCTGGCAACGCCGGCCTGACTTGCCAGCTGTGCCAGCCTGGACTACACTGCCCGGCAGCACGACCGGCCCGGCCGGACTATCCCGTGGAATCTGAAAATGGAACGAATCACAACCTGTCTGATGACCTGCCTGCTGGTGCTGGCCTTCAGCTCATGTGCCGCGCAAGCACCACGGAAACCGGATTCCGCCGGCCTTGCACAATCCCGCGCGCTGCCCGGCCTGCCCGAGGACCGTGTTGCCAGTGAACCCTTCGAGAGCATCCTCGCCGGCAGTGCATTCATCGACTCCACCGGCCCGCCGCGGGTGACTACCGTCGGCGATACCGCCATTCTGCAGTCAAATACCTTCACCAATGCCTGGGCCATCTGGCAGTTCCCGCAGGCGGCTGATCCGATCCTCGAAATCAGCGCACAACTGCGCATCGATCCTGACAACGAGGGCTTTATCGCCGTCGCTGACTACGCGACCGGCCGCTGGAGCCTGCTCGCAGCCGCCGACGGCAGCCAGACCCTCGGCATTGACCAGGCCCGCCATGTCTCCCCGCTTGGCAATGTCTTCATCGCCGTGATCGCGCGGCATTCCGACAAGATCCTTGCCGACGGCTTCAGTGTCAGCACGGACCGCACGGGCTGGCATGTCTTCCCGGTCGTGACGGACGGCGATGTGGGCCGCCAGTGCCGCATCGCCGGGGTGGACGGCAAACCGGCGATCATCTCCCGCCGCTACATCAGTCCCACCGAGGCCGAACTGGTCTATGCCTACAGCCTGACCGAACTCGGCCTCTACCCCGAGGACTGGTTCAGCATCGCCATCAATGACACTGCAGCCGGGGCCGCGACCGCCGACCTCGCGGTCATCAGTGGCAATCCGGCCGTGGCCTTCCAGGATGCCGGCAGCCGCGCCCTGAAGTACCTGCGCAGCAGCACCGTGCACGGCCAGGCCCCGGCCAACTGGGCCACATCCATCGAGGTTGACGATGACTTCCGCGCCGGTGAGGGAATTTCACTGGCCGAGGTGGATGGCCGGCCGGCCATCGCCTACCAGGTGGCGGGCAGCTTCGATGAACTGCGCTACGCCTGGAGCAGCACGGCCGACGGCATGGCCGGCACCGACTGGGACTTCCGCGCCATCGAGTCAGGCGGCGACACCGGTTACTACCCGCAGCTGGCCGTGGTCGGCGGCAATCCCGCGATCGGCTACTACGACCTTGGCAACGACCGCGTCAGCTATCTGCGCAGCACCAGCCCGGACGGCGAGGGTCTGGTGGACTGGATCCAGTACGTGAACCTGCTGGAGGGCAGCGGCAACCAGCTGCTCAGCCCGGTGGGCCTGCTGCTGGCCGACGGGCATCCCGGCCTGCTGCACATCACGACCGCCGGCGCTCTGAACTGGCTGAGCTGCTTCACGAGCACGACCGGGGAGAGCAAGCCCGACTGGGATCTCAAATCCACGGTGAACGGCACCCAGAACCTGCAGTACACCGGAGCCGCGGCAGTCGTCGGAGGCTTTCCGGCCGCCGCCTGGCGCGACAATGACACGGATGACGTCTGGTTCTCCCGCAGTACGGTGGCGAATGGCAACGAAGCGCCCGGAGACTGGCCTGCAGCCCTGGTGTTTGAGAATGACGACGATTCCAACGCCTTCGACATCGACATGGCGGTGGTGGCGGGCCGCCCCGTGCTCTGCTTCTACCGCAACAGCTTCGATGCCACGCATGACGACCTCTACTACGCCGTGCTGCTGGACTGAGTTGATTTAACCCGGTTTTGAACTGGAAGCGCTCCATGGAAAGCCCCGCTCCGTAGAATTAGTCAGATGCGTTGGATCTGTCTTTTTCTGTCGCTGTGCGCGGCATTTATATTGATGTCATGCTCCTCAGGGGGCAGCCAGCTCCTGGCTGGCGGTACGGAGCTGCAGCAGTCCCTGCCTCCGCTGGAGAGCCTGCGCGCTCCCGCCGAGTTGCTCAATACCGCCACCGACGGCGCGGAATTCACCTCAAAGTCCGACAATGCTGCGATTGACGGCACTGCCCTGAGCCTGAGCAGCACCCAGCAGGATCCCTCCTGGGGTATCTGGCAACTCGTGCCCGCGGATGACGAGGAGGTGGTGAACCTGCAGGTGCTGCTGGATGTCTCCGCCGGCAACGAGGCCTGGATCGCCCTTGCCAACCACAGCAGTGGCCGCTGGGACTTCAGCGGTCCCCATAGCGGCGGCTTCAGCCTCGAACTGGACCAGGCCAGCCACGTCTCTGAGGCCGGCAGCGTGTTCGTGGCCGTGCTCGCGGCAGGTGGCGACAGCCTTGACGTGCTGCGCCTGCTGCTGCGAACGGACCGCAGGGGCTGGCAGCCACTGCAGCTCGAAACAGGCGGCAGCAGCGTCGGTGCAATGGCGATCTTCGACATGAATGGCCGGCCGGCGATTGCCTTCCAGCACGTGGAAGCCGGCGACATGACCCTTAACATCGCGCTCTGCGATGATGCGCTGGGACTGAGCCAGACGGACTGGAGCTTCGTCTCCGTGGATGCCACTGACGGCGCGGGAGCCTTCGTCGATGCAATGCTCGTGGATGGCAAGCCGGCAATCGCCTATCAGCGCGGCGCGACCGGGGACATGTACTACATCCGCAGCGCCACCGCCGGCGGTGCAGACAGCGCGGACTGGAACAATCCCGTGGAAATCATGAGCGAGGGTGAGGTCGGCCTGTGGCCTTCCATGGCGATCGTGCTCGGCAATCCGGCGATCTGCTTCCAGGACAGCACGGAGTTCGATCTCTGGTACACGCGCTCCAGTGATGCCGATGGCGAGCAGGAAGCGGACTGGCTTACACGCCAGCCCATCGATGACTTCATGATCAGCGATGCCGGTACCTGCCTGCGCATCGTCGACGGCAATCCTGCGGTGACCTGCTACCACGCCGGCGCGGGAGGCATCCGCTACCGGCGATCCTCCAGCAGTACAGGGTCCCTGCTCTCCGACTGGCTTGAGTATGTTGACATCCCCAAGGGCGGCCAGCCGGTGGCGGGCCAGACCCGGATCGTTGTCAGCGACGGCCGTCCCGCAGTGTTGTCAACGAACCCCTTCAGCCGCTACCTGCTCTACAGCCAGAGCAGTACGGCGGATGGCATGCAGCTGGAGGACTGGCCAGAAGACCCGCTGGCCTTCACGGAATCCGGTTTCGTGAACCTGCTGATCGCAGCCACGGAGATTGACGGCCGGCCTGCGGCCGCGATTCACGACTTCGGCGCCAATGCCATCAGGTTCCTCCACTGCAACAGTCCGGATGGAATGGCCGGTGGCACGGCGGGCTGGACGGAAAGCACGGTCGTCGCTTCCGGTGCTTCCCCGCTGGTTGACATGGCGGAAGTGGGCAGCCGACCTGTGCTGGCCTGGGCCGGTGGGAACAAGCTCTTCTATGCAGTGCTGCTGGACTGAGCAAGGGCTGGGTGCATGTGCAGCAGGCCTGGCCGCTGCGGTCCGCATGGTGATACAGGACCCCCTCAGCTATACTCAGCCCCACTGGCCGGCTGGCCTGGAGTTGTGATGCGAGTTGCCATATTCCTCTGCTGCTGCCTGAGCGCCCTGCTGCTGGCTGCCTGTGCCGGTCCCGCTGCGGATACCGGACAGGTCGACAACGGCAGCAATCCTCCCGTCGATGCCCTGCCGGGCCTGCCGTTTGAGCACGCAGCCAGTGTTGCCGTCAGTACGCAGATCGACGGCGCGGACTATCTGCTGAAGTCCGGCAGCGCCGCGGTGGACGGCACCGAGCTGGAGCTGTTCTCCACCCTGCAGGATCCGAGCTGGGGCATCTGGCAGCTGACACCGGGCAATGCAGAGCTTGTCAACGTGCAGGCCCTGCTCTCCATCCCGGCCGGCAGTGAGGCCTGGGTCGCCGTTGCCAACTACACATCCGGGCGCTGGGAGATCAGCGGTCCGACGGAGAGCAGCCTGACGCTGCCTCTCAATGACGCCGCACACCTTTCCCCGTCCGGAAATGCCCATGTGGCCGTGATCGCAGCCGGCGCTGACAGCCTGAATGTCGTGAGGCTGGTTCTGGCCACGGACCGCGTCGGCTGGCAGTACACGATCTATGACGACAGCGCTCTGGCCGGGATTGAACCACAGCCGCTGGAAGTCGGCGGCAGGCCGGCGATCGCCTACCTGAAATCCCTGGCCCTAGACCTGACCCAGATCTGGTTCGCCTACAGCAGCAGCGTGGAAGGCATCGACCCCGGGGACTGGAGCCATGTGCTCGTCTACCAGGCCGACCTGGCAACCAGCCTTGATGCCGCGATCGTCAACGGCAATCCGGCGATCGTCTGCCAGGGGCGGGATCCGGACCGGCTGCTCTACATCAGGAGCGACACCGCAGATGGCCAGCTTGCGGCCGACTGGCCAGCGCCCGTGGAAGTCGCCAGCGGGGCGGGCGTGGGCTGGAATGCAGCTCTGTCAGTCAACAACGGCCGGCCGAGCATCGCCTACAACAACAATGACGGCGGCGGGATCTTCTACGCCCACAGCAATGATCCCAGCGGCGATGCGCCCGAGGACTGGTATGTGGTGCGCGTGATCCAGGCTGACAACGGCGCTTTCCTCGACATCGCGGACATCGCCGGCAACCCGGCCGTGGCCTACTCGGACACGGGCGACAGCCTGAGCTACAGGCGCAGTGCCGGAGCGGACGGCGACGGATTTGACGACTGGTCCGCCAGCGTCGGGCTCGAGCCCGGCGGTTACAAGTCAGGCAATCCCGTGCTGCTCACTGCGGACGGCAATCCCGCGGTGTTCTACTCCTCCGGCGGTCCGGACAGCCTGCTGTTCAGGCGCAGCAGCACGCCGCTGGGAGCCAGCGGGGCGGACTGGACCTCCGTCGCGGCGCTGGAGTCCGCGGAGCTGCAACTCGCCCCGGCGGCGGCGCTCGTCGGTGGCAATCCCGCGGTCTGCTATATCACCCTGCCGGACTATGACGTGGTCTACCGCCGCAGCAGCAGTGCAGCCGGTGTCGACGGCAGCTGGACGCTCGAGGATGTCGCCCCGGGCCTGCCCGCCAGCTTCCGCGGTGGGATCTCCATGAGCACCGTTGCCGGCCGGCCGGTGGTCTGCTGGTATGAAACCTTCGGCGACCGGGCCTACTACTCAACCTTCATCGATTAGCCGCGAAAACCATCCTGAGTTGAACAGGCCCAGTCTGCACAAGTCCTGTTTCACACGGTTTCACAGGCTCGGCCTGTGCTTTCACCATATATAATGTCTCCTTTGCAACCCCGACAGGAGTCAATGCACTAGATGGCTGAGCGCAAACTGGATGTGATCGTAGCGACGGACTGCGGTTCAACGACGACCAAGGCAATCATGATCGAGAGGAAGTCTGACGGCTATCGCCAGACCTTCCGTGGCGAGGCCCCGACCACCGTCGAGGCCCCCTTCGAGGACGTGACGCAGGGCGTGCTGAACGCCATGCAGGAGCTCGAGGAGCTCAGCGGACGCAAGATCATCGACTGGAAGGCGCTCGAGGACCCGAAGCGCGACCCGACGGTGCTGCCCTTCATCACCCCCGCAGATGGCAATGACGGCGTGGACATCTACATCTCCACCAGCTCAGCCGGTGGCGGTCTGCAGATGATGGTCGCCGGAGTGGTCAAGGCCATGACCGGTGAAAGCGCGCAGCGTGCCGCACTCGGTGGCGGCGCGATCGTGATGGACATCCTCGCCAGCAACGACGGCCGCCTGCCGCACGAGCGCATCGAGCGCATCCGCCGCCTGCGTCCCGACATGATCCTGCTCTCCGGCGGTGTGGACGGCGGTACGACCAAGCACGTCGCCGAGATGGCTGAGCTGATCGCCGCGGCAGACCCGCGCCCACGCCTCGGGCACAGCTTCCAGCTGCCCGTGATCTACGCCGGCAACAAGGATGCCAAGGACGAGGTGGAGATCGCCTTCCAGCGCCGGGACGAGAAGAAGCAGGTCGTGATCGGCAAGGACGGCAAGCCCGAGGAGATGGTGGCGCTGTTCCCGGTGCCCAACCTGCGTCCGACGCTGGAGGAGGAGAACCTGATGCCGGCCCGCGCCAAGATCCAGGACCTCTTCGAGGAGCACGTGATGGCCCAGGCTCCCGGCTATGACAAGCTGCTCAAGTGGGTCGGCGCACCCGTGATGCCGACACCCGCCGCGATGGGCTACATCATCCAGACCATCGCCACCCTCAACAAGATGAACGTGGTCGGCGTTGACATCGGCGGCGCGACCACCGACGTGTTCTCCAGCTATGAAGTGGAAACCTCCCCCGGCGTGGAGGAGCGCCTGTTCAACCGAAGCGTATCCGCCAACCTCGGTATGTCCTACTCCATCTCCAACGTGATGGCGGAGGCCGGTTGGGAGAACGTGATGCGCTGGGTGCCCTTCGATGTCAACGAGCAGGAACTGCGCGATGCCATCAAGAACAAGATGATCCGCCCCACGACGATTCCCCAGGCCCTGCGCAGCCTCGTGATCGAGCAGGCCCTGGCCCGCGAGGCGCTGCGCCTGAGCTTTGACCAGCACAAGCTGCTGGCAACGGGCCTGAAGGGCGTGCAGCGCGTCAAGTCCCTCGATGAGGCCTTCGCCGGTGCCGCCGAGGAGGATACCTTCATCAGGATGATGAACCTCGACCTGCTGGTCGGATCCGGCGGCGTGCTGAGCCATGCCCCGCGCCGCAACCAGACGATGCACATGCTGATCGACGCCTTCCAGCCCGAGGGCTTCACCTTCCTCGGCGTGGACAGCATCTTCATGATGCCGCACCTCGGAGTGCTGGCCCAGGTGAATGGCGACGCCGCGCAGCAGGTCTTCGACCGCGACTGCATGGTCTACCTCGGCACCGTGGTAGCGGCGAAGGGCACGGCACGCTTCGGCGATCCCTGCTTCGACTACGCCATCAAGTTTGACGACGGCACCGAGGAGAGCGGCTCGATGAAGTTCGGCGAGATGAAGCTCTTCGCGGACTTCACCGTAGGTGCGGAGGCCACCGTCACCGTCAAGCCGGCGAAGAAGTTCGACCTCGGCGAGGGCATGGGCAAGGAAGTCACGAAGAAGGTGCGCGGCGGCGTTGTCGGCCTGGTGCTCGACTCCCGCGGCCGCAAGATCGCGCTCAACACTGACGACGCCGAGCGCCGCAGGCAGCTGCTGAAGTGGGGCGAGGAGATGCGCAGCCTGGCCAGCATCGAGGGCTGACCAGGCCGGCAGGTCTAGTCCATCGCACGGCGGATGTAGTCCATCAGCTCCGCATCCGGGATTGCTTCCGGCAGCTGCTGCTGCAGCTCTGATCCATGCTCACGCATGCGCTGCACCGTGCCGCGCTCAAGCTGCGGGTTGCCAGCGCTGAACTCCGCCACCAGTGCCCGCCATTGCCTGGCCAGTTCACGCACCTGTGGATCCTGTGGGTCCGTTCCCTGCTGCATCTGCGCACGCACCGCCGCAATCAGCGGCGGCCACTGGGCTTCCACTTCGCGGATGCGCTGCTCGCCGACCGCCTCACGGCGCTCTGCATACAGCTCCCGCTCCTCATCGCTGAGACCGGCGGACAGGCCTGACATCAGGCGCAGGATCGCAAACATCTGCGCCGGTTCGGCAATGCCGCCCTGCTCGATGAGCTGCAGCACTCCGCCGATGCGCAGCTGCAGGTCCTGCAGCGTGCTGATCCGCGTTGCCAGTTCCTTGCGCAGCCGGGCCAGCTCCTCCGCCAGTCCGGAACCCTCGCCATCCAGCAGGCGCTGCATCGCAGCCAGCGGCACCCCGAGCTCCTGCAGTACGCGGATGCGCTGCAGGCGCAGCACGGCTTCCGCTCCGTACAGACGGTAGCCGGACTCCGTGCGCTCGCGGGGCTCGAGGATGCCGATCTCCCCGTAATAATGCAGGGTGCGCACACTCACCCCGCTCAGCTCGGCCAGCTCCCCACCTGATACAGCTGTTCTTCCATGTTGATTCACGCTCCTTCTGTGATTGGCCGCAGAGAATACAGCCTCACGCCGCGTGAGGGTCAACAGCTTAGCGGAGAAATCCTCATGTCGTGTAGTGCGAGTTGAACTTGACGTAGCCGGTGGAGAGGTCGCAGCCCCAGCCCGTGGCCTCGGCGCTGCCCGCATTCAGGTTGACGATCACTTTCAGATGCTGCTCGTGCATCGCCTCACGCACCTTCGCCAGGTCCTGCCCGGTCGGCTTGCCATTGCGCGCCACCTGGTAAACATCCTCGGCACCGATGCTTAAGTCCACCCTCTCCTGGTCAAAGGCCACGCCACTGCGTCCTGCCGCCGCGAGGATCCGGCCCCAGTTCGGGTCCTGCCCGAAGATCGCCGTCTTCACCAGAGAGCTGTCGGAGATCGTGCGCACCATCCGGCGTGCCCCCTCCTCGTCCGGCGCATTGATCACGCGGTACTCGATGAACTTCGTGGCCCCTTCACCGTCGCTGACGATCAGCTTGGCGAGGTCCTCCGTCAGGCTGAACAGCGCGCTGCGGAATTCGGCATAACCGGGGCTGTCCGGGGAACTGATCTCCACATTGCCCGCCATGCCGTTGCACATCACGAGCGCCATGTCGTTCGTGGAGGTGTCGCCATCGACGGTGATCATGTTGAAGCTGCGGTCCACCGCCTCGCGGAACAGCGAGTCCAGCAGCGGCTGGGCAATCGCGATGTCGCAGGCGATGAAGCTCAGCATCGTTCCCATGTTCGGATGGATCATCCCGCTGCCCTTGGCAACCCCGGCCAGCAGGACCTCGCGGCCCTGCAGCGTGAAGCGGCGCGCGGCCTCCTTCGGGAATGTGTCCGTCGTCAGGATCGCATTCGCGAGGAAGTGGCTGGCGGCCTTCTTGCCGCTCAGCTTGCGCGCATTGACGCGGATGCCCTCCACCACCTTGTCCGTCGGGAAGCGCTGGCCGATCACACCGGTGCTGGCCACGATCACGAGCTCACGCTCGATGCCGAGTTCCTCGGCGGTGGCGGTCACCATCGCCTCCGCGCCCTGCCGGCCCTGCTCACCGGTGCAGGCGTTGGCATTACCGGCGTTGACGACCACGGCCTGCACCAGCCCGTCCGTGATGTGCCGGCGGCTGAGCTTGACCGGTTCAGCAACAACCTCATTGCGGGTGAACACGGCGCTGGCATGCGCGGGCTGCTCGGAGTGGATCAGCCCGAGGTCGCGCCGCTTGCTCTTGATGCCGACATGCGCACCCCAGACGCTGAAGCCCTTCACGCCGGATATGGTGTCATTGATTTCCATCTGCATTGCCATTGGGATCCGTCCTTTGTTCAGGGACTTAAGGCCACCTGCCCGAGACCGCTGCCCTCCGGCAGGCCGGCCATGATGTTCATGTTCTGCACGGCCTGCCCGGCCGCACCCTTCACGAGGTTGTCAATTGCGGAAACGATGAGCAGGTTGCCACTGCGCTGATCCAGCTTCGCATGGATGTCACAGAAGTTGCTGCCACGCACATCGGCGAGGTTCGGCGGAGTACCGCGTAGACGGATGAACTGCTCCGAGCCATAAGCATCCAGCAGGGCAGCTTCCACGGCCTGCTGGTCCACTCCCTGCTTCGGCCGTGCGTAGATCGTGGAGAGGATCCCGCGACTGACCGGCAGCAGGTGCGGTGTGAACTGCAGGGTCACATCACCACCGGCAGCCCGGCCCAGCGCCTGCTCAATCTCCGGCGTATGGCGGTGCGTCGCCAGGCCATAGGCACTGAAGTTGCCATGCAGCTGCGGGAAGTGCAGGTTGGGCTTCGGCTTGTTGCCGGCCCCGCTGACCCCGCTCTTGCTGTCAATGATGATCCCGGCGGGCTCAATCAGTCCTGCGCTCAGCAGCGGAGTGAGCGGCAGGATCGCCGATGTCGGATAGCAGCCGGGGTTGGCAACCAGCCGCGCAGCCCGGATCCGCTCACGGTTGAGCTCGCTCATGCCGTAGGCGGCGCTCTCCAGCAGCGCCGGGCAGCTGTGCGCCTGCTCGTACCAGTCCTCATATGTTGCGGCGTCCGCCAGCCGGAAGTCGCCGGACAGGTCGATCACCGGGGTGCGTTCCAGGTCGTGTCCGGCCACGAAGTCCATGCTGACGCGGTGCGGCAGCGCGAGGAAGATGTAGTCCAGTTCGGCATCCGCCAGCGCGGAATTGTCAGCGAGCACGGTGTCCACCACACCGCTGAACTGCGGATGGAGTTCCGAGAAGCGCCGTCCGGCATTGCTGCCGGCTGTCAGCAGCGTGATCTCCGCCTGCGGGTGGCCGAGCAGGATCCGCACCAGCTCACTGCCCGTGTAACCGCTGGCACCGACCACCGCCAGCTTCAGCATCTGTTGGCCAGGCTCATCCATTGCCAATCTCCCTGATCGACTGCAGGAGCACGTCCACCACGCGGTCGAGATCCGCCTCAGGCATGTTCAGCGGCGGCACCAGACGCATCACCGTGTCGGCGGTGCAGTTGGACAGCACGCCCTGCTCACGCATGCGGCTGACGACATCCGCTCCCTTGAAGCTCAGTTCGATGCCGATCATCAGGCCCAGGCCGCGCACATCCTTAATGAGCGGGCTACCCTGCATCTCAGTGCGGATGCGCTGCATGATGCGCTCACCCTGTACGGCGGCACGCTCCACCAGCTGCTCCCGCTCGATCACATCCAGCGTTGCCAGCGCGGCACTGCAGGCCAGCGGGTTGCCACCGAAGGTCGTGCCGTGGTCGCCATACTGGACGGCCTCGCGCACGCGGCCATTGCACAGGCAGGCCCCGATCGGGAAGCCGCCGCCCAGCGCCTTGGCCAGCGCCATCACATCAGGCTTCACGCCACTGTACTGATGCCCGAACCAGCGCCCGGTGCGTCCGATGCCGCACTGCACCTCGTCATACACGAGCGCCAGGTCCTTGGCATCGCAGAGTTCGCGGCTGGCCCTTAGGAACTCTGCCGGGAAGGGACGCACGCCACCCTCGCCCTGCACGGGCTCGAGGATGATCGCTCCCACCTCATCCGTGATCGCGGCCTTCAATGCATCAAGGTCGGCAAAGGGCACTCGCTTGTATCCGGCCGGCTGCGGGTCATAGCCCTGGCGGTACTTCTCCGCTCCGAGCGTGATCTGCGCCAGGCTGCGTCCGTGGAAGCAGCCCTCGAAGGCCAGCACGGTGCCGCCGCGCCCGCGGCTGTGGGCGAAGCGCCGCGCCAGCTTGAGCGCGCATTCCACCGCCTCCATGCCGCTGTTGCCGATGAAGATCCGCTCCATCCCGCTCAGTTCAACGAGGCGGCGGCTCAGCTCCACCTGCGGCTCACTCACGTAGAATGCCGAGATGTGCATCAGCTGCGCGGCCTGGAGCTGGATCGCCTCCACCACATGCGGATGGCAATGCCCGACGCTGTTCACCGCAATCCCGGCCAGCGCGTCAATGTATTCCTTTCCCTCACTGTCCCACACGCGCGATCCGCTGCCGCGCACCAGCGCCAGCGGCTGGCGCTTCGTGACCGGCAGGTAGTTCTGCTGGTCCATTGCCAGCAGTTCGGCTGTGCTGCGCTTCGTCTTCGTTGTCATTGCTTCTCCCTGATCACGGTGCCGGTCGGGCTGCCTGCCAGTGCAGCCTGCAGCGCTTCCGGCCGTGTACCGTTGATTATCCTCGCTGAGCGGGCACCACTGCGCAGCGCGGCGATGCAGCCCCGGAGCTTGGGGATCATCCCGCCGCTGATGCCATCCGCCAGCATGCCTTCAAGCTCGTCCGCGGTGATTCCCTGCACCAGGCTGTCCCTGTCCGGCCAGTTGCGGTACAGGCCATCCACATCGGTCAGCACGAGATACTCGTCCACACCGAGTGCGGCTGCCAGCGAGCCGGCGAACATGTCCGCATTGATGTTGTAATCGCTGCCGTCCGGGCCCGGGCTGACCGGTGCCAGCACCGGCAGGTAGCCATTGTCCAGCAGCAGCTTCACGAGTGCCGGGTCCATCCTGCCGACCACACCGACCTGTCCCAGGCCGGGAGGTGTCAGCAGCGGCTCCGCAATGCAGGTGTTGCCATCCCGGCCGCACAGCCCGACCGCCGGAGCTCCGAGCCGCAGCAGGTCGCTGACGATCCGTCCGTTCACCTCACCGCAGAGAACCATACTGACAACCGCCATCTCCTCCGGCCCGGTCACGCGCTGCCCCGCACTGAATCTGCTCTCCAGTCCCTGCTGCTCCAGACGCTGTACGATGTAGGGTCCGCCGCCATGCACCATCACCACATGCATCCCACTGCCGTGCGCCGCCACCAGTTGTGCCAGCACACCGTCCACCAGTTGTGGATCGAGCATGGCATTGCCACCGTACTTGATGAGGATCGTGCGCGGACTGACAACCGCGGCCGTGCTCCGGGCAGCTGTGGTTCTGGGAGTGGATTCGGGCATGTGATTGCTCCGTTGGCAGCTCAGGGCTGCGTGCTGATGTCCTCCGGCTCAACGACGCGCGGTACATCCACCTGCTGGGCGCTGTCCATCCCTGCGCTGTACTGCTCGATGCCCGGCGTGACCACCTTGTCGATGTAGTGGCTGTGCATCAGCTTCAGCAGCGCGCCGTAGCTCAGGCGGAAGCGGATGCTGTCACCGAGCCGCAGTCCGGCGTCGTCATCGCCGACGTAGACGACCACCAGGTCGCTGCTGCCGCCGATCACGCGGTGCCCGGGGTCGACCGGCCGCAGGCCGCCGATGTCCGTATCCAGTGCGCCGACGGACAGCAGCGCACGGTAGCCGCGCTGTCCCGGCGTGAATTCGTTGTCATCGGAATACTCAAAGGAGCTGAGCGAGTCATGCGTTTCCACGAGCGGGATCAGGCCCTTCTCCTTGATTTCCACGATCTCGCCCTCCAGAGTGATCGCATCGTCATGCAGGTCCGGCAGGCAGCCGCCGCTGATCAGGTCCGTGCCCAGGAACACGCTCTCGCCGATGCGGAAGTGGTTCATCTCCTTCGGCACCCGGCCCTCCGGCAGCATTGGCAACCAGGCCGAGGAACCGGCGGAGATCATGGGCAGCGGGTGTCTGAACTTCAGCTCCAGCAGCTCCCGGTACAGCGCCAGCTGCATCATCTGCTCGACGCTCGGCACGGCACCGCTCAGGCAGCCGAGGTTGGAGCCGATGCCCAGCACCTCGATGTTTGACAGGCTGAACACATGCTCGTAGAATTCCACCAGCGAACCCGGCAGGATGCCCTCGCGCAGGTCGCCGAGTTCGATCATGATGATGATGCGGTGCATCCGCCCCTGGCGGCGCGCCTCCAGGTTGATGGCTTCGATGATGTCAATCTCACTGTTGAGGCTGACCTCGCAGCGCTCGACGATTTCCGGGATCGCGCTGAAATGCGGCAGGCGCAGGTACCAGTTCTCCTGGTTGTCATATACGCGGTCGATGGCGCGGATGTTCGTCAGCCGGCTGTCACCGATGCTGCGCACGCCAATCGCCTGCAGGGCGCGCAGGGTGTCGTGGTGGCCACACAGCACCTTCGTGACCAGCGTCCAGCTGGCACCGTGGCGCTCCATCCAGCCGTTGATGGTGTCAATGTTGTGCTGCAGCTTGTGCAGGTCGATCACCACGCGGTTCATCGCTTGTACCTCATCTCGTCATAGACATGCTCGAAGCCGAGGCGCTCATACAGCCGCTTGGCCGGGTTGCCGAAATCAACATGCAGCTTGACCTGCCCGTCACACTCCGCGATGCAGCGCCTGATCAGCTCCCCGCCGATCCCGTGCCCGCGCATCTCCGGGTTCACGCTGACGAACAGCAGGATGTTCTCCGGCACATAGCCGCCCATCCCGGTGTTGAGCATCACGAGTGCGCCGGCCAGCCTGCCCTGCAGCTCCACCAGCATGATGAATCCGCCGGCGTACTTCTCACCTGAGAATGCGTAGGTGATGGCGTTGTCAATGTCCGCCGGCTGGTCCTCATAGGGCTGCATCGTCTCATGCAGGAAGTCCACCAGCGCTGCCCGGCTGCACCAGTCCGGCCAGCTGTTGTCATCGCGCAGCAGATGGTACTGCGGCGCACTGTCTGTCCGTGCCTCACTCATGCCATCACCTCCTGCGGTTCAGCCTGTTCCTCCCGCACCGCTGCCCCGTCACGCGGGTCCGGCATGATGAAGGAGAATGCCACGAAGAAGATCGCCGAGGCTAGGATGCCGAAGATGCTCAGGTCGAGCTTAGTGTCCCCGAACCACTGCAGCGGCCCCGTCAGCTGCTCCTGCTTGTCCATGATGTACAGCGAGATCGTCACCAGCCCGCCGGCCAGCATCCCGAGGAAAGCTCCCCAGCGGCTGGCCTGCTTCCAGAAGAAGGCCCCAAGCGTCGGGATGAACAGGCCGCCGACCATGAAGCCGTAGGCATACAGCATCCCCTCCAGCACCGCATCGAACTGCCCGGCAATCACGATCGCTCCGACGCCGATCACGAGGGTGGCGACCTGGGAAACCCGCACGATGGTCTGGTGCGAGGCCTGCTTCATGAAGTAGCGCTGGATGATGTCGTTGACAAAGTTGCCGCTGGCGGCCATCAGGCAGCTGTCGGCGGTGGACATGATCGCGCTGAAGTAGGCGGCGATCACGATCCCGGTCACGCCCACCGGCAGTGCTTCCGCTATCAGGCGCGGCAGGCCGAGCTCAGGGGAATCAAGCGCAGGATACAGCACCCGCGAGCACATCCCGAGAAACACCCCGGCGAAGGCCATCACCGGATACTCAAACAGCCCGGCGATGTACCAGGCGCGCTTCGCTTCCCTGACGTCCCGGCAGGCGTAGATCCGCTGGTAGAGCGTCATGCCGATCAGCCAGATCGGGATGATCGTGATCATCCAGTTGGCAAAGGTCGTCCAGCCATGCGGCTGCACGTTGCCAAGACTCCAGAACTCCGCCGGCAGCGCGGCCACGAGGCTGCTCCAGCCGCCGATCTTCATGATCGCGAAGGGGATGCCGAGGAAGATCAGCCCGAACAGCAGCACGCCCCACTGGATGCTGTCCGTGTGGATCACGGCCTTCAGCCCGCCGATCACCGTATAGGCCACGGTGAACAGGCCGATCACATACAGCGAGAACTGCAACGGCGCCAGACCCAGGAGCGGCTTCGTGAAGATCGTCTCGCTGGCGAGCGTCGCCCCCGCCAGGGCCTGTGCCCCGGTGAAGCCCATATAGCCGATCCCGCTGATCAGCGCCGCCAGCAGGGCCACGCGCGCGCCGAAGCGCCTGCGCAGGAAATCCGGGTAGGTCAGCATCCCGTGCTGCATGTCCATGCCCTTCACATGCGGGATCACGAACACCGCCGCCAGCCAGGCCCCGACGAGCCCGGTGAACAGCAGCCAGGATCCGCTCAGGCCCATGATGTAGCCGACGCCACCCAGACCGATGCTGAAGCCGCCGCCCACATCCGTGGCAACGACGCTCAGGCCGACATGCGTCGAGCTGATGCTGCGCCCGCCCACGTAGTAGTCATCGGCGGTTTCGTTCTTGTTGTAGAAATAGAGTCCCACGCCCAGCACCACAAGCATGTATGCGCCGAACAGGACGTAATCAATGATTTCCATGACATCTCCGGCGGGGCACCGGAAGGTGCACCCAGGCGGTTGTCAGTATCCGAAGCGTGATCCGGTCTGAAAACCGGAAAGCCGCTGGCGAACCAACGGCGGCCTGTCCGGGTCGGACCCTGCAGTGGACAGGCGTCATGCAGAAAACGGGCCTGCGGCCCAACTGACTGCAGGGCATTATAGCACAAAAATGCAAGTCCCGCGAATTATGGCAACATGCTTGTGGCAAACGATCTCATTTCCGCCCTGATTCCGTGCCGCGTCGCCAAATCGATAAGCAACGCGGGGTGTTGCCAGTTTACATCTGCCCGCTTCGGTACAGGGCTCAGGCCGGCTCTCAGTCGCAGTTCAGCAGACGGATCAATTCCCGCCTGGCCTTACCCGGTTTTCATCCTCATTTCACCCTTCATGGTACTAATGGTCCATATTGGCGCGTTAATATGCAGCATATGGATAAACACAACATCCTCAGTCCGCTGGACCTCACCGGGGACCTGCTGCGCAGGCTCTGGGACTACCTGCAGGGCCTGCCGGGCCTGCAGCCGGAACCGGCCGGAGCCTGATGGAACGCGAATATCGGGAAGCGAAGATGAACAACGCACTGGGTGCCACACAATTGTCCTTCTGGCTATCACGGCTCTCCCGCCGCGATGACTGCATCCGCGGGATGGGACGGCTGATGGGCTGGTACGAACTGGCGGTGGATCCGCTGATGGACCCGCAGCTATTGCGTGATCCGCAGGCCATGGTCGGACGGCTGGCCTGGCTGCGCGAGCAGCTCAATCTCTGGCTGCCCGGTGCTGACGAGCGCAGCGCCGCCACACGCTTCCTGGCCTTCCTGGAACTGAGCCTGCTGCCACCGCTCAATGAAACCGGGACACTGCAGGAGCGCCTGAAGCTGATCCGCACTGAGCCGCTCGGTGAGCAGTCCGCCATGATGCAGGCCTACGCCGGGATCGTGCTCGCCGGGATGTTCCCGGATCGCGAGGAGCATGCCCTGAGCCTGGCCGGTTTCCAGCAGCTGATGCAGCAGGTCCCGAGCGGGCGCAGCAACCACGAGATGTGGAATGCAGCCGCGCAGTGGGCCTACCGCAACGGGCACAGCAGCGTGCTGGAGCAGGCCCTGGAATTCTGTGTGATGGGCTACCCGGGTGCGGTGGACGAACAGGCCTGGCGCATGACCAACCTGCTCTACCGCCTGCACAGCGGCCGCGCCATCAGCCAGGACGTGGAATGCCTGATCCACAGCTTCGAGCACCCCGTGCAGCTCAGCCACTTCCGCGAGGACCTGCTCGGCGACTGCGAGAACGCCGGGCTGATCAACCGCGAGATGGTCTACTGGCTGGAGCGCCGCGATACGGAACTGCGCCGCGAACTGCTCGCCATGGAAGAAAACCTCCGCGCCGCAGGCTAGGAGGTCAGAGCCATGCTCTGACAGGTGGCCAGAGCCATGCTCTGGCATGTTGGCCAGAGCCATGCTCAGACTGGAGCTGAGATCCCGCCAAGGCGGGACTGTCACACAACGAGTTTCCGGTTTCGGGTTTCGGCAATCGGAGCTGCGATCCCGCCATTCCATGGGAATGGCAACCTGTCAATCCATGGGATTGACCTCCCCTACACCCGCAGCAACAGGTCGTCAATCCTGCTGCGGATCTCCACCGCCTGGCGGCGCAGCTGCTCCTCGGTGGCCGCCTCATGCTCCCCCAGCAGCAGTTCCAGCCGCTCCTGGCGCCGGATCATCTCCTCCATCATCATGTTGCCCCTGGCCAACTGGGCCAGAATCCCCTGCATCAACTGCGCTTCCGAATAGATGTACATAACGACATATTAACATATGTTTAGTATGCTATCCAGTCCATTTCCGCCAGAAAAAGCAAAAAGCCCGGGGCATCTACCCCGGGCTTCCCTGTTCCATTCAGTTGTCAGCGTGAGCGATCAGTCGGCGTAGCCGTACTTGTCGTCGCCGCCTTCCTTGCGCTCGCCACCTTCACGGTTGCCACCGCCGCGGTTGTTCCAGTCGCCGCTCTGCGGACGATCACCGCCGCCGAAGCCACCACTGCGGCCTCCGCTGCGTCCGCCGCCATCACGGTCACCGCCGCCACGGCCGCCACGATCACCACCGTAGCCACCGCCACGACCGCCTCGGTCACCACCGCCGCGACCACCACGGTCGCCGCCATAGCCACCGCCGCCGCGGCCACCACGGTCACCGCCGCCACGTCCACCCCGGTCACCGCCACCGCCGCCACGACCACCGCGGTCGCGCTGGGTGTACTCGATGTCGGTGCGGATCAGGCTGATCTTGCCGGCCTCGTCGATCTCCTCGATCTTGACCGGGATGATGTCGCCGATCTTCAGCTCATCCTCGATGTTCTCCACGCGGTGGTCAGCCACCTTGGAGACGTGCAGGAAGCCGTCGCGGCCGGGCACCAGCTCGACGAATGCCGCAAACGGCATCAGCCTGACGACTGCGCCCTTGAACTCGTCACCCTGCTTGACGGTGGTGGTCATCGCGCGGATGATTGACAACGCACGCTGCACACCCTCGTGGTCGGTGCCGGTCACGAACACGCGGCCCTCGTCGTCGATGTCGACCTCGGCACCGGTCTCGCTGACGATCTTCTTGATGTTCTTGCCGCTGGGCCCGATCACGAGGCCGATCTGGTCCACCTCGATCTGCAGCATCTCCAGCATCGGAGCGTACTGGCTGATCGTCTCACGCGGCGCGGGGATCACTTCCTCCATCTGCTCGATCACGGTGACGTAGCCCTTGTAGGCCAGCTCAAGCGTCTCCTTGACCATTGCCATCGTCAGGCCCTCGATCTTCACGTCGAGCTGGATCGCGGTGATGCCCTCGCGGGTACCGGTCACCTTGAAGTCCATGTCGCCGTTGAAGTCCTCAAAGCCGGAGAGGTCCATCAGCAGGCGGTAGTCGTCACCGCTGGTGACGAGCCCGATCGAGATGCCGCCCACGGGGCGCTTGATCGGCACACCGGCCGCCATCAGCGCGAGGATCGAACCGCAGGTGCTCGCCATTGACGACGAGGCGTTGCTCTCGGTGGTCTCACTCACGATGCGGATCGTGTACGGGAACACATCCTCATCCGGCAGCACGGGCACCACGGCCTTCTCCGCCAGCACGCCGTGACCAATCTCGCGACGGCCGGGGCCGCGGCTGGGACGGGTCTCGCCGACGCTGTAGGGCGGGAAGTTGTAGTGGTGCATGTAGCGCTTCGAGGAATCGAAGTTGACGGTGTCAATCTTTTGGCGGTCGCCGCCGCTGCCCAGAGTCAGGCAGCTCAGGGCCTGGGTCTGGCCACGGGTGAACAGCGCGGATCCGTGTACGCGGGGCAGCAGGTCCACCATGCACTCGATCGGGCGGATGTCGCCCGGGGCACGGTGGTCGATGCGCGTGCCGTTCATGGTCATCGCGCGGGCTTCCTTCTTCACGAGCTTGCCGACGTAGCCCTTGATCTGGCCGCCGTCAGCATCGGGGTCCGTAGCCTGGATATGCTCGACCACCGAACTCTTCAGTGCATCAAGCTTGCCGAACAGGTCCTCCTTGCCATCCGCCGGGATCAGCTCGCGGATCTTCGGCTCGGCGAAGGCGCGGATCTTCTCGGCGAGTGCCGCGTCCATCTCGGGCTTCGGGGTATAGGAAGCCTTCTCGCGGCTGTACTCCCTGCTGATCTCAGCAATCTTCGTGGCCAGCTCGCTGATGTAGCCGAAGGCCAGCTCGATGCCCTTGTAGACATCCTCGACCGCCACTTCCTTGCTCTCGTCCTCGATCATGTTGACACGGTTCTTCGTGCCGCTGACCAGCAGGTCGAGATCACTCTCCTCCATCTGCTCGAATGTCGGGTTGAGGATGTACTCACCGTCGATGCGGCCGATGCGGCAGGCGGCGATGGGGTTCTCGTAGGGGATGTTGCTGATCGCCAGCGCCAGCGAGGCACCGTTGATCGCATAGACATCCGGGATCGCCTGATTGTCCTGGGACAGGGCGGTCACGATGATCTGTACGTCGTTGTGGTAATCGTCCGGGAACATCGGGCGGATCGTGCGGTCGATCTTGCGGGAGATCAGCACGGCCTGCTCCGAGGGACGGGCCTCACGCTTGATGAAGCCGCCGGGGAACTTGCCCGCCGCGTAGAACTTCTCCTCGTAGTCCACCATCAGCGGGAAGAAGTCGATGCCCTCCCGCGGCTGGCGGCTGGCGGTGGCGCAGCACAGCAGTACGAAGTCCCCGTGCCTGAGGAGCACCGCTCCACCGGCCTGCTTGGCGATCACGCCGGATTCAATCGAAAACGTATCGGACCCCTGTGTAAGGTCCAGCTTGAATTTCTTCACTTCTAGCCTCTTGTGAGTTCATTTGCGCGCCACTTGCGCGCACACACGGCCAGGTAAAAAGGTTGCGGTAGATGTGCAGGAAGAAGAAAGGCTTGGCGTCAGAAAATGAAAATGGAACCGGACTACTTGCGCAGTCCCAGTTCCTTGATCACGGTCTGGTACTTGGAAAAGCTCTTCTTCTGCAGATATGCGAGGAACTTGCGGCGACGGCCGACCATCTGCAGCAGGCCGCGGCGGGAATGCTTGTCCTTCTTGTGGACCTTCAGGTGAGCGTTGAGGTCCTCGATGCGCTGGGTCAGCAGGGCGATCTGAACCTCTGCGGAACCGGTATCCTTCTCATGGTGCTGGAACTTCGAAAATATTCCGGCTCTTACGTCTGCATCCATTGCCATTGTCGTATTCTCCAGGACGCCACCTGGCGCCTAATTTCTTCTACCTTTTTACTTAGCTCGCGAGATTATATCACACAGGCAGGCACGCACACGGCGCATGGAAGCGGCCGCGAAGCGCTGGCTGACCCCGGAAGAAATCCGCCGAGCCCCCTTGCGGGGGATCAGGTATTTTACCGGGAATGCCGGGAAAATCAAGTGCCTGCGCGGATTATTGCCGCTCGGGCATCTCCATCAGCACGGTTTTGGAGATTCCGCCCAGGTTGAACAGCTCATTGACCTGTCCATCCACCGCGACCGTGGTCCCTACGGTGGGCAGTCCGCGCTCCGTGACCACGGTGATGCTGCCCGTGCCGTCGCTGATCTCGAACCACTTCACCACGAGGTTCATCGTGCTCGTGACCTCGCCCTCGACATGCACAACAGTGCCGTCGTAGCTGCGCAGGTCAGCGAGGATCTCCCCGATCGGCACCGGCCGGCTGCCCGCGATGCGCTGGTAGGCCATGAAGCCGAGCGCGCCGGCACCCAGCACCGCCACCACGAGAATCCCCGTCACCAGTGGGCTGAGCCCGCTTCTTCCCTTGCTGTCCCGTTCCTTACTGTCCATGCATAGAGTTTAGCAGCTCAGGCCTGTGCAGGGATTGTGGAGAAACATGCGGATTGTGCAGAGGGTCCGCGATATATTAATAAGGTATGCGGACAGTGACATGCCTCAGCCTGCTATTCTGCCTGGCCCTGCTCTGCGCGGCCGCGCAGTCCGAGCCTGCGGCTGATCCAGCCCCTGAGCCCGCCGCGGCAGTCCAGCCAGCGGCCCCACCCGTGGACAGCCGCCCGCTCTCGCTGGAGCAGGATCCGCTGCTGGACATCCCCCGCCCCCAGGCCCGGCTGGCCTACAGCCTCGTGATCGACAACCGCCGCGGCGGCGTGATCCGCATCGTCGACCCGCCCGCGACATTCATCTTCAACCGTCCCGGCGTGGATCTCGGCACCGTGATCCAGCCCCTGCGCAGCACGCGCAGCGAAATCCCCGCGGCCAGCCTGCCCTCCCCCGCCAATGTGGTCTGCTACAGCGGCACGGACGCGATCCACGTCAAGGCCTGGAATGAAGGGGTCTATGACAGCAGCGCGGTGTTCAGCATCCTCCCCGCCGACAATGAAGCCTATCTTGATGAAGCCGCGGCTGCGGCCTGGGACAGCCTGCCCGGGCATGCCCTGCTGACGGACATCCCCGCCGGGCAGTCGATCTTCGGCGGGGCCTGGCCGCTGATCGTCGGAAACCCGGTGAATGTCTACCGCGGCCAGCAGATCCTCGACCTCTCCCCGCTCTACCCCGACATCGAAATCGGCGACCGCATCGTGGTCGGGGTGTACGTCCCGGCGGACTGGCCGGACGAGCTGCGCATTGCCAACACTGAGGACGGCGCGGTGGAGTTCCTGCTCGCCGGGCAGGAGCTGCAGCTCGCCCGCTGCACCGTGCCACAGCAGGCTGCGCGGCGCGGCAGCCTGGCCGGCCCCTATCCCGCGGCCGGGATCGCGCACTGCGACAGCACGGCTTTCGCGATCGGCGTGCCCGGTGGCGACGGGCGTGAATATCTCGGCGTGAATGCACAGGGGCATGGCCGGGAGGCCGGGATGCAGCTCCTGAGCAGTACCGAGCTGGCCCTGGCCTGGCAGGCTCCGCTGTTCATGGGCTACCTCTATCCCTTCAATCCCCTGGATCCGCCCGCGAAGCTGCCCCTGCCCGTGATCCGCCTGCGCTTCGGCAGCGGCTCAAGCTGGGTGCCGCTCGGCAGTGTCACGGAGCAGCAGGCCCTGGCCACGGTCACGGCCCTGCGCCTGGACTGGCTACCGGCGGGGACGGAAGAGGAAGCGAAGGTAATCACGGAAACACCGGCACAGCTGGAGATCGGCCCGGCGAAGTAAGCGACAGGCTCAGGCCGGCGGCCAGCCCTCGTCCAACCCGTAGTGCTCCAGCGCATCCAGGCCGGCCGTGTCCAGCTGCCAGTTCACATAGCCCTCACGGATCACATCCAGGTACTTCCGGTTCGGCTTGTTGGCAGCGCCGCGCTCAGCCGTCGCGATGTAGATCAGCACCGGGTTGCCATCATGCTGCATCAGCTGCTCATCGCGGAAGTAATGCCCGCTGGCAATCCCCTCGAAGTGGTCGAGGGCGGCTTCGCATTCCGGCGTCAGCAGCCATAGCGCTCCGGGCACGGAACTGCCGGACTGTGGAACGACAGTCGCCACACCGCCCCGGCCCCAGCGTGCAGTGCCCGCGCCCACGAATTCAAGCCGGTGTCCGCCGAGTGCATAGGGAGCGAGCGGCAGGGCGGCGGGACAGCGCTCGGCCATCTGCGCGCGTGAAAGATTGGAACCATAGGCAAAGTACAGCCTGCGCGGGGAATCGGACATGGGACTAGGATAGTGGAAGAAGTGGAAGAAGTTCTTAGTGAAGACGGAGGTCAGGCCCATGGCCTGACAGGATAGCGGACCCATGGTCCGCCCGAATCACAAGGAACTGAGCACTAAGAACTAATCTACTAAGCACTTGGATCTTTTCCTACTAAGAACTAACAACTAACTACTTGCTTGCCTGGGCTAAGGCGGAACAATCTTTCTCAATCTACCAGCAAGCCTGTTTAGCCCCTCTCCGGCCCGGGTATTAGATATGGTTTGGAAATTCCCGGGGAATCCAGGGTCCCCGGGGTTTCCAGCCGGATTGCAGATTGACAACCTGTGCGTGGCACCCGGTGCGTCCGGGCGAGCCCTGAGTGAGCGATTCCCATATCCCATCATTCCCATCAATTTCCATCTGCACTGGCCCCGGATCCCATCCCGGGGCCATTGTTTTTTCTCCAGTTCGCCTGAAGGCTCACTGGTCTGGCGCTGCGGTCGGCTAAGCCGCCCGGGTCGCGCTGAAGTAACGCATGAATTAGCGGCGACATGCTGTCGCCTGATCTTCTATGTACCATCCCTTCCTCGATGCCACGTCGACATGCTGTCGCCTGATCTTCTATGTACCATCCCTTCCTCGATGCCACGGCGATATGCTGTCGCCTGATCTTCATCACGTTATCCAGACCAAGGTGTAGCGGCGGCGCCCCGCGACGCCATGTAGTGCATGTCGCGAAGTCGGCATTGCCAACCCCTTATCTGAACGGAAATCCCGCGAGCATCGCAGGCAGCATCGGCAGGATCGCCAGTGCAAGCACCATCGCGAGCACCGCTGACCCACCCGACCAGATCTGCACTGCATAACTCAGTACCGCCTGCTGCAGCGGCTGCCGTCCCGGCAGGCGCACGCAGTCAACCAGCATCCGGATTCCGAAAAGCAGGGTCATCGCAACAAGGGAGAAGTACAGCCAGCTCCACAGAATCGAGTTGGTCAGCACATAGACGCTTCCCGCAGAGTTGCCAAAAGGCAGCATCACACTCAGATAAGGGGTATCCGGTGGCGAGAAGAAGTACAGGTTATAAGGCAGAGCACCCAGCAGCACCACGGCGGCGAGCCCCACGAGGTAGTTGCGTTGCCAGCGGTGGCGGATGATCCAGTCCAGCATGCGCCGCGCCAGCCAGTGCAGCAGCTCCGAGTTGGTCAGGACCGGTGTATCCATTTCAGCTTGGTAGACCGGGATGCCGTGAGCTGAGTTCCCCTCGAATCAGAACTGAATCGCCAGATGGAAAGTATTGGTAGCGGCGTCGCCCCGCGACGCCTGGGAGGGAATTCACCATCTTAGACTCGTCAGACAGGAGAAGCTATTGGCAGCACTGCCTGCCGCGCGAGGAATGTTGCTCTGGCAGGCACTACTCACGTGCTGGTCCAGCCAGGCTGGACCGCTACCCTGCATCGTCGGGGCTGCCTGTTTCCCTCTGCGTCCCCGCGGCTCTGCGTTGTGTATAACCGGATCTCTGGCCAGACTGTCGGATGAGCGCAGCGAAGCTGTTTACCCGCATTGACGTCTGCTTTCCGTTCCCGGATTTTTACTCGCAATTGCCAACCACTCAGCCAAAAAACCCTCTGTGCTCTCTGTGCCCTCTGTGGTTGAACCCTCTGTGTGCTCGTTGTCAGCTTTACAGCTGACCTGCATTGCCCGGATGGCTCCGGGCCTCCTTTGCCAATCCCAAAAAACCCTCTGTGCTCTCTGTGCCCTCTGTGGTTGAACCCTCTGTGTGCTCGTTGTCAGCTTTACAGCTGACCTGCATTGCCCGGATGGCTCCGGGCCTCCGATGCTCCCCTACTTCGCAGCGAATTCCAGGCGGATGCGGTTGAACTCCGCCTGCGATTCGAGGAAACAGTCCAGCACGTCCGGGTCGAAGCGCTTGCCGCGGTCCGCCGTCATCATCTCCACCGTCTCCTCATGCGAGTAGGCCGGCTTGTAGGGCCTGGACGTCGTCAGTGCGTCATACACGTCGGCCACGCTGAAGATCCGCGCGGCCGCCGGGATGTCCGTACCCTTCAGCATCTCCACATAGCCCTGCCCGTCCCAGCGTTCATGGTGCGAGCGCGCGATCTCCTCCGCCATATTCAGGAAGCCGCTCTCCACCTGCATCTGCTGGCGCGCGGCGCGGATCGTGTTGGCACCGATCAGCGTGTGCGACATCATGATCGCGCGTTCGTGGTCGTCAAGGCTGGCCGGCTTCAGCAGGATCACATCCGGGATCCCGACCTTGCCGATGTCATGCAGCATCACGGCGTCGTAGATGTCGCGGATGAACTGCTCGTCGATGATCCGCCGCCAGCCCTCGCGCCCGCGCAGCTCCGTTGCCAGCAGCGTGGCGTACTCGCGCACGCGCAGCAGGTGCCCGCCGGTCTCGTTGTCACGCGCCTCCGCCAGCTTGGCGAGCGCGAACACCGCGGTACGCTGGCTGAGGCTGATCGAGGCATCGCGCTCCTGGATGCCCTGTGCCATCAGGTTGATCGCTTCGCACAGCGTCGCCAGCTCGCTGGTCTCCGGGTTGTCAACGCGCGCGCTGTAGTCACCGGCGGCGATCGCATGGCTGACGCGGATCAGCTCGTCCACGCGCGTCAGCAGCAGGCGCTTCAGGGTGATCGTCACGATCACGCCGAGCACGAGGCACATCACCGCCACCACGATCCACTGCTGCTGGATCTGCGCATCGACGATCATGTCGATGTCCTCCAGCGGCGCGTCCGCCACCACCACCCAGTCGTACTCCGCGAACACAGTGGCATAGGCCAGGCGCGGCTGGGCCCAGCCTCCTTCGCCCTCCCAGTCCATGTCGTATTCCACGAAGCTTTCATCCTCGCGGAAGTAGAGCTTCAGCAGCTGGGAGATGAAGCGCGTGCCGATCGCATCGCTGAGCGTCGTCACGTCCTTGCCGGCCAGTTCCCGGCTGAGCGGATGCATGAGCATCGTGCCGTCGCGCTTCAGCACGTAGACGAAGCCGTTGCCGAAGGGTCCGAAGCGCAGTTCCCCGAGCAGGTCCAGCGACATCTCGCGGGCCTGGCTGTTGCTGAGTACGCCCTTGCGCTCCTTCTTCTCCACCCCTTCGAGAATCGCCAGCGCTGCATGCGCCGCATCCACGATCTCATCCTCGCGGGCGCTGAGCAGCGCATCGCGGTTGCTCTGCGCCATCCAGAAGAAGGTCCAGCCGATGAAGATGATCAGGATGATGAGCAGCACCGCCAGAATGCGCGGCGTCTGGCCCGTGCGCGACGGCCTGCCACCCTTGCTCTCAATTTCCGCCAGCGCAGTCGTGAACGACATCAGCCTACCAGAGTGATTTCACAGCCCCTTTGATTTCCACCAGTGCGTGTCCCGGCTCATTCAGCCGGAGGCCTAGTATAGTCATCCAGGGCCTGTTCCACAAGTAGCAGCTCCGCCTTGACCTGCTCCATCTGCATCACCCCGCCCTCACTGAACAGGTCCAGCAGTGCGCCGAGCAGGCGGTTCTCCTTCTCGAGGATGTCGCGCAGCTTGCCCAGTTCCTCGCGGCCGAGCGTGTCAGTCTCGGGCGTCAGGCCCTCGATCTCACCCACGCTCTCGAGCGCCACGCTGTGCAGCAGCGCCACATGTTCCAGCGAATTGATCGCGGTCTGGCCGTCGATCACACCATTCATGAAGTCCCCGAAGATGAAGCCGGAGGTGCTGTAGACCGAGAAGCAGCCCACGGCCGTCATGCGCAGGTAGCCGTCCTGGTAGGCATCCGCCAGCTGCAGCACGCGGCCCTCGGGTTTTGCCTCAGCGCCCTGGGCCAGGCAGCTGCCCGGCAGTCCGAGCAGGATCAGCAGTGCCAGCAGGCAGGCATGGATGTTTCGCATCGCGGCTCCTTGAAAGGCAAAGCCGGACCACCCGCAGGCGATCCGGCCTCAGGATTTCCTGAAATTGTTACTTGACGGTCAGGGTCCCGTCGGCTGAGGACTGCACCTCGGCGGCTTCCTCGCCGCTGGCAGCCTGCCCCACCTCAATCGGACCGATTTCGCCCTCGATCAGTTCAAACAGGCTCAGCTCGCCGCTGCGCGGAATGTTTGAGGCCACCACCACTTCCGCTGGCGCCACGAAGGCCTCGCTCTGCCACTGCGGGAAGAGCGGGTTGTCCTTGATGTAGTTCGAGAGCACGGTGTTGTTGTCCTCGATCTGCTGGTTGATCAGTGCCACCACGTCCTCAGCGCTGCCGCTGATCACGCGGTACGGCAGGGCTCCGCCGTCGCTGCGCTCACCGGTCTGGGTGTTGAGGAAGTAGCTGTAGATCACCTCGCGGCGGCGGTTCGTGCCACGGCGGCGGTTGCGCTTGACCTGCATCCGCTTGTAGAGCACGCCGTCACGCCCGAGGAAGACGTTGTAGTCGATCACCTGGCCGAATTGGCGGGCCCAGCCCTCCAGCTCCTCGCCCTGGAAGTTGAGCGTGGCGTACCGGTAGTTCACCGGGCCGGGCTTCCAGTAGCCGCTGTAGACATCGTAATAGTAATAGTCACCGTTGTAATAGCCTTCCCAGTAGCCGAACAGATCGTCCTGGTACCAGCCGTCGACGTACATGTCGCCGATGGCGGTCTGCCCGTTGTAGAGCGTGATCAGGGCTTTCATGGTCTCGCCGGACTGTACGGGGGCGGTACCGACCCACTCCAGTCCGCTGGACTGGTAGATGTAGCCCGCCTGGGCGAAGGCGGAGGTGCTCATGGCGAACATGAGCATGCATGCCGCGATCAGGATGCGCATAAGGTTACTCCCATATACATGGTTCGCTATATTTTACCCAATTGATGGGGGATGTAGCTTAGCGGGCGGAGTGTAGCTGACGGAGTCACAGTAAACAGTAAACAGTTAAAGAGTTGAAGAGTATGGAGTGGACAGTTAAAGATTATGGAGTCCAGCAGAATGAGTGGAAAGTGGTGGTTGTGTACTTTTTACCAAAACCCATGCATGCCAGGTTCTCTTCTTGTCTGGCTCCACGCCTTACGCTTCACTCTTCACTCTTTACTCTTTACTCTTTACTCTTCACTGTCCACTCTTCACTCTTCACTGTTCACTCTTCACGCTTCACTGTATTCTTCAGCCTGTAAATCTCTTCCTTCGCCGGGTCGAGCACCGCGTGCAGGCGCACTTCCTCCACCCTCCCCTTGACCTGCTGCGCCGAGACGAAGCGGAAGCAGTACTCCCCGCTCACCCCGTCCACCACGCTCTGGGTCACGAGGATGCTCCAGCCGAATTCCTTCGTCTGGCTCTCCACGCGGCTCGCCACATTGGCCGCATCGCCGATCACCGTGTACTCCTGGCGCAGGTCCGAGCCGATGTTGCCCATGATCACGCGCCCGACGTTGATCCCGATCCCGATCTGGAAACGCGGCAGCCCGCGCGCGTCGAGCTGCGGCCAGAGCTCCTCATGCAGGGCGCGCACGATCTCCAGTGCTGTGCGCACGGCGTCATCCACCGGCTGCTCCGTGGGCACCGGCCCGCCGAAGCAGGCCACCATCCCGTCGCCGAGGAACTTGTTGATCCAGCCGTGGTTGCGGATCACCACGTCGTTGACAACACCCCAGTAGAGGTTGAGGAACTCCACCACCTGGGCCGCGCTCAGCTGCTCGCTGATCGTCGAGAAGCTGCGGATGTCATTGAACATCACGGCGGCGGTGCGCTCCACCCCGCCGAGGTCAGCCAGCGCCGGGTCACGCACGATCTGCTCCACCACCTCGCTCGCAACGTAGCGTCCGAACAGGCTGCGGATGCGCCGCGCCGCCAGCTCGTCCGAGATCGCGCCGTGGAAGAAGCAGGTCAGGAGCGGCAGGCCATAGCCCAGGAGCGTCATGCTCAGCGAAAGTTCGACTGAGGCGCGCGCGAACAGCAGCAGGTCGCAGAGCAGCACGAGCCCGCTGATCGCCAGCGCCGCCATCCAGACATTGCGCACCGGCTTCAGCTGGTTCGTCAGCCAGGCCAGCAGCGCTAGTGCGAAGCAGATCAGGAGCACCTGCAGCGGCGGCAGGACCCGCACCGTGCGCCCGCTTACGAGCGTGTCGAAGGCGCTGGCGTTGGTGTCAACGCCGAACATCGTGCCGTAGGGGGTCTGGAAGTAATCGTTGTCAGCCTGGGCCCGGCTGCCGATGAACACATGGCAGCCGGTGTAGCGCCGCTGCAGCCGCTCGCGCTCCTCCGGGGCGAGCTCCGCGCGGTCGCGGTGCTCGAACAGTTCGTTGGCGAAGATGCTCGAGAGGCTGGCCGAGACCTGCGCATCCGGCTCCAGCGGCCCGCAGTAGTTGATCCGGAAGCTGCGCGTCTGGCCCACGGCGTTGTCAAGCAGCGGCTCGAAGTCCAGCCCCTCCTGCGAACAGTGCGTGCGGAAGGCCTGCACCGCCTGGGAGTAGAGCACCTCCTGCCCGTCCTGCAGGCTGTCCCAGGCCGTCTCGTCCGCGCGATAGCCCAGCTTCTGCGTGGTGTTGGACAGCCCGAGCTGCGGCTCGGCCTCCATGATCACCGGCGCGGGCGTGATCTTGCTGCGCACCATCCCGCCCGGGACCTGCATGCTCTCGATCGCCGCCGCCAGCACCACCTCGCAGTGCTGCGAGCGCGCATAGACGATCGCATCGCGCAGGGCCTCATCCTCGGCGTTGTCCCAGCTGTCCTCGCCCGAGAACAGGATGTCCATCACGATGATCCGCGCCCCGCTGTCGGCCAGGCGGCGGATCAGCTCCCCGTGCCAGTCGCGCGGCAGCGGATAGGGCACGCTCAGTTCCTCGCGGAAGAGCTGGATGTCATTCTCGGTAATCCCGATCACGCGCAGCCGGCTGTCCGGCGGCACCGTGCCGCGAAAGGCGTAGAGCAGCTCCGTGGAGAAGGTGTCGATTCCGTTCAGCACACTGCGGCTGGCCGGGGTCACGTAGAGCATGAACAGCAGCCCGAAGCAGGCCAGCGCGAAGCCAAGCGAGATCCACAGCCGCTGTTCCTTCATCCGCACCTCCGCGCTGCGGGACGGTTCAGCGCTTGAACCGGTCCCGCGCTCCGGCCGTGGCCCCGGTCACGCTGTCAACGCTGACGTCGACGTCGTCACCGGGCTCGGCATCGATCGGGTTGTCAAAGCTGTCGCTCAGCTCGGCCTCGTCCACCTCGACGGTGGTGAAGCCCAGCTCGGCGGGCCGGAACTCCAGCACGAAGATCTCACCGTTGCCCGTGATCCCCGCATCACCCGCCGGCACCTGGCCGCTGATCGTGACCACGCCGCTCGAGTTGTTGCTGAAGAACACCGTGGAACCGCTGAACAGTCCGCTGCGCCGGCCGCGCTCGAACTCGAGCACGTTCGGGTCGAAGAGCACCGTGATGCTCCAGCGGCGCAGGTCGCTGACATCGCTGATCAGGCCGCGGATGCGCAGGGTGTCGGGGCTGAACAGCTGTCCGTCCCAGGTCACGTCCGTGCGGCCCACGCCCTCGAGGTCGATCACTACCTGCTGGTCGATGAAGGGCGCGCTGATCGCCAGCTGGCGCACTTCACTGGCGATCGTCCCTCCGAAGGCGGAGGCGAAGTCCGGATTGGCGGCGGCGATCCCGGCGAACAGCTCGTCCTCGTCAACCTTTGCGACGATCTGCCAGGTGAGGTCGAGGCGGCGGCCGCTGCCGTCGGCGACGATGTCGTCGGCGAAGATCCCGCCGTTGCCGAACAGGAACTCCGTCTCCACCGTGGTGTCGTTGTCAACGTCGCGCGCCACCCACTGCCGGCCGCGGCTGGAGGTCAGCACGAGGTCGTACTGCTCGATGAAGTCCGTGTCGAGCTCCTCGAATACGAATTCCACCTCGCTGTCGTCCGGATAGAGCAGCTCCTCGCCGTCATCCGGGTCCAGCAGGGTGATGAAGCCGTCGGAGTTGTTGTCAAAGGGATCGAGCCCGAGCATCGTCTCGTCCACGTCGCTGATCCCGTCATTGTCGGTGTCGAACAGCTTCCAGCGCAGGGAGAGCGCCGGGTTGCCACTCGGCTGGATCAGGCCCTGCAGCTGGTCGATCAGATCCTGATTGGTGTCGATGAAGGGCTCGGCGTCATCCATGAAGCCCTCGAGGATCTCGTAGGCATCCCGCTGCGTGGTGGCGATGCCGCGCAGCAGCTCGCCGATCCCGTCCCTGAGTTCCGGGGAACTGATGCCCTCCAGCAGCTCGAGCTGGTCGCGGTACCAGTTGAAGGAATCACGCGGGTCGGAGGAGTCGTCAAAGCCGCTGAAGGCGGAGTTGGCAAGCCCGTCCTCGAGGGGCAGGATCATGCGCGGCTCGGCATCCTTCAGGAAGGAGGCGTAGTCCTCGCCCAGCTCATCCAGCTCGTCCCAGGCGTAGAGCACCTGCACGTAGAGGTAGAGCATCTGGAAGCGCTGGTCATTGCGCTCGTAGCGGCTCCACTCCCGCTCGTAATCACTGAGCTTGTCATACAGGTCGTCGGCACGCTGCCTGAAGGGCCGCAGCGCATCGGCAAGATCCTGCAGCGCCTGTTCATATGCTTCATAGAGGCTGGTGTCCAGCATCTCGTCACGGAAGAGCTGCGCCCCGCTGCCCGCCGGGTCCGGGCCCTGCAGGTTGCCATAGCTGGCCAGCACCTCGGTGTCAATCGTCAGGTCCACGCGGCTGTCCGGGTCCGGGTCGCCGAAGGTGTCAACCGTGTAGAGCGCCACGGTGCCGTCGTAGCCGTAGCAGATGCAGTCGAATTCATCGATCTCATCCATGCCCCATTCGGTGCCGCGCACCACGGCCAGTGCCGTCGGGGTCTTGACCTCGAACTGGCTGCCCGGTGACAACGCATTCTGGATGTTGACGAGGATCCCCCCGCCCAGCGCCTCGAGGCTGGCCCCGCCGTCCGCGGACAGCCGGTCAATCACGAGCTCGCTGTTCTGCTTGAGGATCAGCACGTTGTCCTGCGGGAACAGCAGCTGGACCTTGGACTCATCACCGGTGCGCAGCTTCCAGCCCGCGCCGATGCTCTCGCCCTTCTCGGCCATGCGCCACTCGTCGTCAGTCAGCTCGCTGTGGCGCACTTCAACCGTGCCCGCCATGCGCTCAATCACGACACCGAAGGCGTCGCTCTGGGCATGCGCCGGGACCGCCGCCAGCAGCAGCGCTGCCAGCAGGATGCCTGTAAGCCCGAAGTTGATGTTCAGTTTCATTGCCTTCTCCAGCACGGGGCTCAGCAGGAACATCAGAACCGGAATGAGATGAGTGCCTGCAGCCGGTTGTCTTCCTGCTCGGGCTGGCTGTCATAGTCGCGCACGTTGAAGTCATAGCTCAGGCGCAGATCCGTGTCCTCGCTCAGCTCGTAGTCCCAGCCTGCTCCCAGCCTGGTCTCCGTATAGTCATTGGTCGAGGCCGGATCGGCCTGGTCCAGGTAGCCAACCCCGTAATATACCCGCAGCGAATGCCGGTCAAACCGGTAGTCGAAGTCCAGGTTGTAGTCGTCTCGCGTGTAGTTGCGCAGCGCATCCATCGCGTAGTCATTCTCGCTGCGCGAGATGTCGAGTGTCAGGCTGACATTGTGATGGCGCCAGGCCGCGCTGCCGCGGTGCCCGATCGCCTCGTATTCCCGGACGGGGTCACTGTAGCCATAGTCCTTGAAGTCATAGCCGTAGGCGAAGTTCCATTCCTCATCCGGGTTGTAGTTCATTCCCAGCCCGTAGCCCGTCTGCTCGGTGTCGCTGAGCGGGTCGAGGTCGTACTGCTTGTCACGGAAGCTCCAGTTCAGGTCGAAGTCGAACTCCTGGCTGAGGTTGCGCCGGTAGCGCACATCGCTCTTGTTCTCCTCGTAGTTCTCGCCGGGGTCATAGAAGCGGTTGTGGTCGGTATAGCCGTACTTCAGTGAGAGCTGGCTGTGGTCGTCGGCCTTCCAGTCGACATCGATGTCATAGCTGCTCTCCTCGTGGTTGCGGTCCTTGCGCACGTCGTAGTTCTTGAGCTCGAGCCCGACCTCGGCCCCGATGCTCAGGTCGTTCGTGACATCCCAGTCCAGCGCGCTGCCATACTCCGTCTTGGAGTTGCCACGGTCGCTGCCGATGCTGTAGTTGTAGTCGTCAAACGAGCCCTCGACCTCACCCTCGAGGTCCTTGCTGAATTCATGCTCCAGCTTGAGCTTTCCGCTGTTGAGCTTGTAGCTGCGCGCGGAGAATGTCTCGTAGACCTTGAGCTGGTACTTGTATTCCGCATCGGCTTCCCAGCGCCCGTCAGCCCATTCCGGATCGAAGCGCAGCTTGAACTCGCCCTCCTGCAGGTCATTGAGCGGGTCGTCCTTGTCACGGTACAGCCCGAACTCCTCACTGAGGCGCAGGTCCCCGTCCCAGAGGATGTCCTTGATCTTCTGCTCGGCTCCGAAGCTCCAGCTCTCGCTCTCCACGTAGCTGATGTCACGGCTGTACTGCTGGAAGAATTCGTACTCGTTGCCACCGGCCGCCGTCAGGGTCTCCACGAATTCGTAGTTCCAGGCCTCGTTGTCAGCATAGGTGCTGTTGCCGGCCTGGTAGCCGATCTGGCCCTCGTACTCCCACTCCGCACGCGGCTCGGGCTTGCGGGTCTCGCCGCCCCAGAAGGTACTCTCCATCGGAGATTCCGTCACGCCGCTGCCGATCGCCTCATCGTAGACATCGCTGGAAAGCCCGCCGTAGAAGCTGGCCTCGCGATCGAGGATGATCACGTCGTTGTCAATCATCGCGATCACGCGGTACAGGTCGTCATGCCAGCCGCTGTAGATGCGGCGCTCCGTGTCCTGCGTGAGGCCCTCGCCACCGAGCCGCCCATCCACGATTCCGCGCATCGCCACCAGCCGCGCCCGCGCCTCCAGCAGCAGCGGCGTGTAGCGCTGCAGCACGGCCAGGCGCAGGCCGGGGTCCTCCCCCGCTTCCTCGAGCCCGTGGCGGATCTGGGCCAGCAGCTCGCCGCTGATGCGGAAGTTGGCGGAAATGTTGCGCCAGAGTTCGATTGTCCCGGCACTGAAGAGCTGCCGGTCGGCGTCGTCAATCCGGATCTCCAGGGCCTGGCTCTCACCCTCCAGCAAGGATGGATCAGCCAGTTCCAGCGCGGGCGCGCTGCCGCTCTCGAGTTCCAGGGCCCGGGTTTCCTGCGCGCGTGAATGGGCAGGCCAGGCTGCACAACACAGCACCAGGACCGCCATCAGAGCGCGTCTGCAAGATACCCCGAACATTCCGAAGTGCTCATTATATGGTATTGCGCCCGGATAGTCCATGTGAATAACCTGTGGATAACTCCGTGTCATTTCCCGGAATTTCTGAGACTGGGCAGAAGTGGAACCGGAAGCCGCTGCAAATCCGGAAATAACGCCTAAATGAAGTTGACAGCCTGCGTGATAACTGTATAATCGTATGCTCTTATTCGGCGGTCCATTATGCCATTACCAAAGTACAAAACTCGACGTAGCCATACCCGCAGCAGGCGGGCTGCAAATTTTCTCAGCCAGATCAGTAAGCCTGAGATGAACAAGTGCCCGCGTTGCGCGACAACGAAGCGCATGCACTTCGCCTGCCCCGAGTGCGGCTGGTACAGTGGACGCCAGGTATTCGTCAAGCGCGATCGCGTCAAGAGCGAAAGCGACGACGAGTAAATCACGAATTCTTCAGCCAGGGGAGTAATTATGGCTACTTTTGATGATGTCCAGCAGCTGATCTCCGAGAAGCTGTCGGTTGACGCAGCCGATGTCAAGCCCGAGTCCAGCTTCATCGACGATCTGGGAGCCGATTCCCTTGACCTGGCTGACCTCGTGATGGCGATCGAGGAACAGTACCAGATCGACTTCGCGAATGAGGACACCGAGCAGTTCAAGACCGTCTCTGACGTCGTGAACGCCATCGACCGCCTCAAGAGCTGACACACAACCGAATTCCGGTGGCACCCGGCTCCGTGACGGATAATGTTGCGGTGCGACGGGTGCCTTTTTTTTCTGCGAATTTCCGGATCCCGGCGGTGGGCCTGCTGCTGCTGCTGGTGCTGCTGAGCGGCCAGGCTCTGGCCCAGGGTGAAAGTACCGAAGTGCTCGACGAGCGCTTCCCCGACATCACCGAGCCGCAGTTCCGCCTGATGGAGCGTCTGTCCTTCCCCGGCGAGCTGCTGCGCAGTGCCGCCTGGCAGGATGACTCCCACTTCCTCTGCCTGACCGCCGGACCGGAGGGTGCGCGCGTCTGGAGCGTGGACTACGGCAGCGGCGAGCGCTCGATGTTCATCAGCCCGCCCTTCTTCAATGAGCACATCGCCACCTTCCCGGACTGCATGAACCTCTCCTGGAGCCTGTCCCCCAGCCTGCATTACATGTTCCTGCACTGGCAGGACAGCGCAGGCGCAACGCGCTGGCGCCTGCTCGACATCTCCGATCCGCCCTTCTACATCAGCAAGAGCTTCGAGCCCCCGGGCGGGATGCGCATCCACGACATCCTCTTCAGCGCCGATGACCGCTTCGCCGTGTTCAGCAATGATGCCTGGAGTGAGGGCAGTGAAATCAGCCTGCTCGTGCTGGATCTGCAGAACGGCTCCGAGGCCTGGCGCCTGAGTACGCATGACCTGAGCTTCCTCAGACGCATCTGGTGGGCCGGCGATTCCGGTTCCCAGGTCTGCATGGCCAGTGCCGAGCTGCGCAACGGTGAGTTCCGTGAGACTCCTGAGCTGGCGATCATCGACGTGGCGCAGCAGCAGCTGAGCTTCGATGATGAGCGCCGCGGCCTGCTGATGGCCGACAATGCGGACTGGGGCAGCGTCGCCTGCCTGATGAGCCCGGAGCGGCAGGATGCCCCCTACTACATCCGCGCTGATACCCGCGACTTCGGCACGAACCTCCAGGTCCCGCTCAGTGATGAACCGCAGGACCTCATCTGCCTATCCGAGCCGGGCCTGATCCTGCTGCGCAACACCGTCAACCACAGCGTCAGCCAGCTCTGGCTGATCAACCTGCACAGCGGTGACAAGCATCTGGTCAGCAGTGACTGCTCCTACTTCGAAGTCGATCAGCAGGGCAAGCTGCTCGTCGTGCCCCGCGGCAGCAATGAACTGCATGTGATGCAGCTCTTCCTGCCGCAGCACTGAGCCTGCTTCAGTAGGTATCGCCCGGCGTGACCTCACTGCCGC
This sequence comes from bacterium, assembly GCA_020440605.1. Taxonomy (GTDB): domain Bacteria; phylum 4484-113; class 4484-113; order 4484-113; family JAFGCY01; genus JAHEFU01. The sequence goes on from JAGRNT010000004.1 coordinate 114,662, forward strand.
CGAGCTGGTAGCGGCTGCGCACCTCATAGCTCACGGCTCTTCCGACCCAGACAGTCTCCATCAGCATGAACTCACGGTGCACCGTGTTGAATTCAATCGTCACCGGCTCGGGGCCGATACGGTTGTGCTCCCGCAGACGGCGCAGCATGTTGGCATTCATCTGCTTCACCCCGTATTCCATCTGCTTGCGGGCCTTGGCCAGCGTGATATGCGGGTGGTATTCCTTGCGCACGCGGCTCGTGGGGATGATCTCGGCGATCTGGCCGGCCAGTGTGCCCATTTCCTCGCAGGGCTTCGCTCCCACGAACAGCACCCGGGCGTTGTCCGGATCCCCGAAGAAGTCGATTCCGCGCCACTCCAGCGTGAAGGGCGTGGAGCGCTTGCCGAGCTTCTTCATCGCCTCGTCAATCTCCGGAATCTGGCTCTCGCTGACCTCACCGATGAAATGCAGGGTCACATGGAAGTTCACGGGCGGGATGAAGTGCCAGTTGAACAGGTGCTTGCGGACCTCTGCCTGGCAGGCTTCAAGCTTGCTCTGCACAGTCCTGGAGGTCGTCAGTCCGAGAAACAGCCTTGGATCATAGCGAGGTTTCATCTTGCACCGATGGTACGCATCCCAGATGAATTATAGCCAGCGGAAGACTAGCGACAGGCCCGGAAGGTAGTACTATCTCGCGGTGCTGAAGTACTTCATCAGCCAGGGCATGGTCCAGATCAGGCGCTATCTCGTGCAGAGCAGCCTGGCGATCCTCGGCGTCGCGATCGGGGTTGCCAACGTGATCATGCTGATCAGCATCACGGACCTCGGCCGCCGCCAGACCATGGGCCTGATCAATGAATTCGGGGCGAACGTCTTCATGGTCTCGCCCTACATCGACTTCAAGGCCGGTCCCTTCGCCAACATGAAGGGTGCCAGCGTGCAGCTTCCCGATGAAAGCTGGCGCGTGATCGAACCGCTGCCGGAGGTCGAGCATGTGGCCCCCGCGCTGATGCTGCCCGGCTACATCCTCAACGGCGAGGCCCAGACCTACACCACGCTGTTCGGGATCAACGATCACTTCTTCGCGGCCCGCGGCCATGAGATCGACACCGGCCGCTTCCTCAGTCCGGAAGACATCGCCGGGCAGGCCCGCGTGCTGGTGCTGGGACCGAGTGTGGCCACGGCCCTGTTCGGCGAGGACACTGACCCCGTCGGCCGTGAGGTGACGATCCGCGATGAAACATTCAGCGTGATCGGCCTGCTGAAGACCCGTGGGCGCGTGGGCATGGAGGACATGGACAACGCTGCCTACATGCCGCTCGAGGTCGAGCAGCAGCTGCTGGGCTTCGTGGGCGTGACCGGGATCTTCGTGCGCTACCGCCAGCAGGCGGGCGAGGCCGCGGCGATGGAGGCGGTGCGCACTGCCCTGCAGAGCACGCTCGGCCCGGATGAGATCCTCGAGGAAAGCTACTCCGTGTTCACCGTGAAGGACGCCGTGCAGCTCATGGATGAGGCGCTGGAGATCTTCAAGGTCGTGCTGCTGGGAGTTTCGAGTATCGCGCTGCTGGTGGCGGGCATCGGCATCATGAACGTGATGCTGATCCGCGTGATCCAGCGCCGTCCGGAGATCGGCATCCGCCGCGCGGTGGGAGCCAGCCAGGCCCAGGTTGCCATCCAGTTCCTGACCGAGGCCTGCGTCAAGGCCCTGATCGGGGCCGCGCTCGGTATCCTGATCGGTGTGATCGGGGTCCACATCTACTGCAACTACACGGAATGGGAGCCCTGGGTCAGCCCCCGTACAGTGGCCCTCGGAGCGCTGTTCAGCATCGCCGTCGGCGTACTCTTCGGTTCCTGGCCGGCCGCCCGCGCCGCGAAGCAGGATCCCGTGGCCTGCCTGCGCAGCGAACTCTGAGCTTCGGCTAGGATTGGCGGATGCCAGCCGGCCACATACAACACAGTCTCAGTCTCCGCCAGGCCAGGCGCGTGACCCTCGATGCCCTGCTGCTCGGTTCGCGTCCGGGGCTGGGCCGTGGCAATCCCGCCGTGCTCAGGGCCATCGAGCATCTCGGCTACCTGCAGATTGACAGCATCGCCGTTGTCAACCGGGCCCACCATCACACGCTCTGGTCGCGCATCCCGGGCTACAGCGCGGGCGGGGTCTACGAACTGCTGCGCCAGCGCCGGCTCTTCGAGTACTGGGGCCATGCCGCGTCCTTCCTGCCGATCTCGGACTACCGTTTCTACCTGCCGCTTATGCGCAGCTACCGTGAACGCCCGCGCATCTACATTGCGCGCTCGATCCAGAAGCACCGGGAACTCTTTCCGCTGATCCTGCGCAAGCTGGAAACGGACGGGCCGCTGAGCAGCGCTGAATTCGGCAATGAGCACGGGGCGCGCGGCGGCAGCTGGTGGGACTGGAAGCCGGCCAAGTCCGCGCTGGAGCTGCTGCTGTGCTTCGGGGACGTGATGGTCAGCGAGCGGCGTGGCTTCCAGCGGGTCTATGACCTGCGTGATCGGGTGCTGCCCGCCGGAACCGACATGCGCGAGCCGGATGAAGATGAGCTGGCGGAATTCATCATCCGCCGCACCCTGCAGGCCTTCGGGATCGCCCGCGAACTGGAGATCCGCCACATGCTGCGCACCAGCCGGCTGGTTGACATCCGCGCGGCACTGAGGCGCATGCAGGCCGCCGGAGAGATTGTCAGTCTCGCGGTCGAAGGCCTGCCGGGCCAGAGCTGGTATGCCCTGCCGCAGCTCATGGACCAGCTGCCTGGCTCCGGGCGTCGGCGGTCCAGGCTGGCCGTGCTCTCACCCTTTGACAATCTCGTGATCCTGCGCGAGCGCCTGCAGGTGCTGTTCGGATATGACTATCTGATCGAATGCTATGTGCCGGAGCCGAAACGCCGCTTCGGTTACTTCAGCCTGCCGCTGCTGTACGGAGACGGATTCGCCGGCAGGCTGGATGCAAAGGCGCACCGCCGGGAGGGAGTACTGGAACTGCGCTCCCTGCATCTCGAGAATGGCTTTGCCACTTCTGCGGAGTTTGAATCTGAACTGCTAGAGGGAATGCGGGGCTTTGCGGCATTCAATGGCTGCCACAGCCTGGAGATTCTCGCCGGGGGCGAGAATGTCAGTTCCGCGATGCTGCAGCGCCTGCGCCGCCAGGCATAAAAAAACGGCGGCCGTGGCCGCCGTTGTCAGAACTCGATCTGGATGATGCTCAGGAGACTGAGGCACCCTCATCGGGCGGATCGGTCAGTTCAACCTCAACCGGACGGGCATCCCCGTCACGCACGGTCACCACCTTGATGCAGGGGAAGTAGTTGTCATCGTGGCCCTTGAACTTCAGGGTGAAGGTCCCGGAGGGCAGATCCTTGACGTAGGCAATGCCGCGCTCGGTGGCAACCTGCTGCACCTGAACCCCCTTGGCGTTGTAGACCTCGACCCACACACCATTCTTCGTGTTGCCACGTTCCTTGGTTATGACGCTGATCTCCGCGCTGCCCTCGTCCTCGCAGGATACGAACAGGATGGCAAGCAGGAACAGGCCGATAAGAGCAATTTTCCTCATTTATCACCTCTTGCGGTTGGAAAACTGAATTCTAGCTCATGCGCGCCGCATTGCAAAACACCTGGTTCAGCCCTTGACCGGAGCGTTGTCCTCGGTGCGCGGGGCATCTTCCTCGGTCAGTTCCACGCGCAGCGGCAGCACCTGCCCGGAGCGCACATCCACTTCCCGCACGGCGGGCCAGGCCTTGTCCTTGCCATCCACGAAGCGCAGCTCGTACACACCCGGCAGGATGTGCTTGAACTCACCGATGCCGCGGATGTTCGTGGTCGTCCGGCGGCTGATGCGGCCGTCCGTGCTTTCCAGCAGGATGTCACACTGGCGCTGCAGGCCCTGCAGGGTCACCGAAACCACGATCGTCGCCGGCTCCGGATCGAAGCAGGACTGCAGTGGCAACAGAGCCGCCAGCAACAGCGCCAGCAGGATCCGCGGATTGCAGTGTCGCAGCGGCATCATGGCTCAGGCCAGACTGGCAAAGGCCTCACGCAGCAGGTCGATGGCCTTCTGGATGTTCTCACGGCTGTTGGCATAGCTCAGACGCAGGTAGCCCTCACCGTTCTTGCCGAACGAGGTGCCGGCCAGCAGGGCCACGCCATAGTTCTGCAGGATGTAGCGCTGCACATCCAGGCTGGTACGTCCCGCCTTCTCGGTGTATTCCTTGATGTTCGGGAAGACGTAGAACGCGCCCTTGGGCATCGTGCAGCTCACGCCGGGGATGCTGTTGAGCCCATCCACGATCAGGCTGCGCCGGGCCTTGAATTCGGCGATCATCGCCTGGCTGCCGCTCTGGTCTCCGAGCAGGGCCTCAATGCCCGCCACCTGGGTGAAGGCCGCCGTGCAGCTGAAGCTGTTCGTTGCCAGCAGCGTCAGGCGCCTGGCAAGTGCGGGGCTCGTCACGCTGAAGCCGAGACGCCAGCCGGTCATTGCGTATGTCTTGGAATGGCCGTCGAGGAAGATCAGCTGGTCGCGGAACTCCGGCACCTTCAGCATGCTGGCATGCTCGCCCTCATAGACGAAGCGGTTGTAGATCTCATCGCTGAGCACATAGAAGCCGTACTCGCGGGCCAGTTCGGCCACGAAGTCCAGGTCGCCCTGGGTCAGCACGCCGCCTGTCGGGTTCTGCGGGGTATTGAGGTAGAACAGCTTGGTCTTGTTGCTGACCAGCTGCTTGAGCTGTTCGTGGTCGAAACGGAAGCCCGTGTCCTCGGTGAGCGGCAGGCGCTTGATCACACCGCCCATCAGCTGCACCGCCGCTTCGTAGCCCGGGTAGGTCGGATCAAAGATGATCACCTCGTCGCCCGGATCCACGAGCGCCATCGCCGTCAGGAACACGATCGGCTTGGCGCCGGGATAGATCACGATGTTCTCGCCCGTCACACCCTCAACGCCATAGCGCTGGCAGACGTACTCCGCATACTTCTCACGGTGCTCCATCGCACCGGCGCTGCCGGTGTAGTGCGTATAGCCGTGATCCAGCGCCCAGTGCGCCTTGTCAATGATGTTGCGGGGCGTGTCGAAATCAGGCTCGCCGATCTGCAGGTGCACGATGTCGCGGCCCTGGGCCTCCAGTGCCTTGGCCTGGGCCAGCACGACGAATGCATCCTCGGTACCGCAGTCGTCAAGCCGGCTGGCGAAACGATCGGTGAAATGCGGCTTTGCAGAGCTCATGGGTCCTCCAGTTCAATGCAGGCGGGTCCCCGTGCGGGTCCGCTGCTGATACGGAGAAAGTATAGCGCCAAAAGCAGTGTTAAAATCTGCTCGCGATTAAACCCCGAGAAGCCCCGGAGATCCCACACATGTCGCAGAAACCACTCGACTATCAGGCCAGCGGTGTGAGCATCGCGGCCCAGGATGAGGCCATCGCCGCCTTCCGGCGCGACGTGGAATCCACCCATGGCCCGGAGGTCGTGGCCGGAGTCGGCGCCTTCGGAGCCGCCTTCGCCCCTGACCTGAGCGGAATCAGCAATCCCGTACTGGTCAACAGCACCGACAGCCTCGGCACCAAGACCATCGTCCACAGCCAGTTCGGAACATGGGAGAACGCTGGCCGCGACGTGGTGGGCTGCGTGGTGAATGACATCATCTGCAGCGGGGCCCGGCCGTTGTATTTCCTCGACTACCTCGGCATCAACAAGGTCGTTCCGGAGCAGATCCACAGCATGGTCGGCAAGGGTATCGCTGCGGCCTGCGGTGAGATCGGCTGCGCCCTGATCGGCGGCGAGATCGCGGAGATGCGCGATGTCTACAAGCCCGGTGACTTCGACCTCGCCGGCTTCGCCGTGGGCATGGTGGAGCGCAGCCGGATGCTGGACGGCTCGGCCTGCAGGGAGGGCAGCGTGCTGATCGGCCTGCGCTCCAACGGCGTGCACTGCAACGGCTTCTCACTGGTCCGGGCCGCCTTCAGCGAACTGAACCATGACCAGTGGACCGGCTACAACGCGGCTCTCGACTCCTCGCTGGCCCATGCCCTGCTCCAGCCGACCATCTGTTACGCCAACGCGGTCGGCAGGGCATTCAGTGCCGGGCTGCTGCAGGCAGCAGCGCACATCAGCGGCGGTGGGCTGCAGGACAATGTCCCGCGGGTGGTGCCGGATGGCCTGGATGTGGAACTGGATCGGGCGGCGATCCCCGTTTTACCCGTGTTTGATATAATTCAGAGCCACGGAAACATCTCCCAGGATGAGATGTGGCACGTATTCAACATGGGGATCGGGTTTGTGGTCGTGGTGTCCCCCGAGGCCGTGGATGAAGTCATGCTGATCTGCGAGGAACATTCCCCGCAGCGGATCGGCAGACTGGTCGGCGGCAGCGGTGCGGCGAAACTGCGTTTCAGGGACTGATCCGGAGGAACAGGATGAAAATCACTCTTATCAAGCTGGCCGTGCTGCTGGCCGTCGTGTCCATCAGTGCCCAGCTCTACTCCTGCGACAAGCTCAAGAACATCAAGGGTTCCATCGCCGGCCAGGTGATGGATGAGAACGGTGTGCCGATGGGCTTCACCTCGGTGGCGGTGCTTGATGAAAACGGTTCTGAACTCACCCGCCAGACCACCAACAACGAGGGCGGCTACTTCATCAGTGAACTGTCCGCCGGTACCTACTCCCTCGAGGTCTGGGTGATGGGCACCGAGAAGAGGGAGATCACCTCCGGCAATGCCACGGGCATCAAGCTCGGCATCGGTAAGACCGAGACCATCGATCTCACCGTCAAACTTCCCGAGAAGGGCAAGTAAGCCGCCGCCGGGTAAAGCCCGGCCAATCACTGCCGATCTATTGCGCAGTGACATCGAACGAGACACCTGTGACATCCCGCAGCAGCCGCCCTGGCGGCCTGCGGGATTTCCATATCTCCCGCAGGAACAGGCGCGGTTTCACCCGCGTGAGCCTGGTGCTGGCGATTGCCATCTTCGCACTGGTCTCACTGCTGGCGGGAATCCAGGCCGGTGACATCGACCTCGCCGGCATGCTGCCGGCCGGCAAGGCCGCGAAGAAGGCCGCCAAACCGCAGAACCCCCTGTTGCTGGCCAGCCCTGCGGCTGCCGACACAGTCTCGGCGGATCCCGCCGCCGCAGCGGACAGTGCAGTGACGACGGAGCCGCTGGTCGCTGCCGTACCGGAGGGTGCGCAGCGCATCGACGGCCGCACGCGCCAGCTGATCTGCCGCGCCTTCGGACGGATGGACCCGGTCTTCGCCGCCGAGCGCCTGACGGCCCTCAATGACAACGACGCCACGCTCGTGCTGAGCTGCCTGAAGCGCCGCGACCTGGCCTTCATCCTCGAATCCAGTGAACCCGCGGTGGCTGCCAACTGGGTCAACATCCTGCTGCAGATGGACGATGCGCAGCAGCTGCTGCCCCCCGGTGAGAGCATTCTCGATCAGGTGAACGACTCCCTTGATGCCGGCACTCCGGCTGAGGCTGACAATCTGGTGCAGCCCACTTCCGGTCCGGCGGTTGCCCTGCGGCCTGACTTCATGCTCAGCCCCGAGGAGCATGCGGCCGTCCTCGCTCAATTCCCGCAGTACCGTGCCGATACAGATACGGCGGGAGGGAGCGTGATTCCCGTGATTTCCGATTTCGAACTGAGCGACTAGCGCGAAACGAAGCGCAATCCATGCACTGAAAGGAGGTGCGTACATGAACCAGCTGGCAATGCTGCCCGTTGGCGAACAGGCCCTGGCCGGGCTGCCCACGGCGGCAGGCATACCCGGCGAAGCGCGGGGAGCCCCGCCCGATGCGGCGGCCTTCTCCCTGATGCTCGGGGAACATCTCTGGACCTTGTCCCGCCCCGGCGGGACTGGAGGGGATGAAACACCGCAAGGCGCACTGCCCGTGGCGGGCCCGGGAGAGGCGGATGCCAACCCCCTGAAGCTGCTGCGCGGCCTGCTGGCCGAAGCCGTGAATCTCGCGGTTGACAACGCCGGTGGAGCGGAACAGCTCGCCGGGCAGCTGCTTTCCCGCATCCGTGAGGCCCTTGCCGCTCTGGCTGAGATTCCCGGAGACAGTGCCGGGACGGGCGAATCCGCAGAGCAGGCCGGCAGCGCCAGCCTGGCTGTCAACGGTGCATCCGCTTCCCTGGAACTGCCGCCGGGCCTGAGCCGCCTGCTCAACCAGGCGCGTCCTGAGCCCAGTGGCAAGGGCCAGTCCGTGGAGTCCGGGGAAGCGGCGGAGCATGCTGACAGGCCGGTTCCGCATGAAGCGAAACCGCAGCCGGCCAGTCCGGTCCTGCTCATGCCGCTGCTGCGCCAGGTGCTGCAGGAGTTCTTCAGTGAACTGCGCGCGGCCAGTCCCCAGCTGGAACTGCAGCCCGTGACAGGCGGACCTGCAATCCCGCCGCCGGTAATGGAAGCGGCCGGCGGGCCTGACAGCGGCCAGCCCAGCCCCGAGATCCCGGATCCGATCCTGGAGTTCGCGGAGCCCGGCAATCCGGAAACTGGCGTTGGCAGCCCGGATGGCAATGCAGACAATGAAGCCGGAATCACGCTTCCCGCCCGCGGAGGCACTGTGGCTGAACGGCCCGGAAACAGCCCGCTGCTGGCAGGCGAGCGGGGAGTGCTCAGTCCCTCCGCGCAGTGGTTCAACAGCCAGACTGATCAGCAACAGCCCCGGGTCATTCCCGCGGAAATGCGGACGGTCCAGCCGGCTGTCCAGCCCGCGCTGCTCACTACTGCGCCGGCGCAGCAGCCGGATTACGTGACGAGCCAGGCCCTGGAGCTGCCCGACGGCCAGACCGTGCAGCTGCAGCTCAGGGCTGAAAGTGCCAACGCACTTGACCCGACCAGCCGCTTCACGCTCAGCCTCTCCGATCCTGACAACCCGGAGGGGGAGCTGGAGATCGGCATGGAGCTGAGCAGCCGCGGCCCGGACAAACTGTTCACTGCGGCTGAAATGCAGCGTGTCAGTGCAGCACTGCAGCAGGTGCTCAGCGGTGACGGCAGCGGAGAGGCCAGCGTGGCACCCAGCCGCAGTGCGGCACGGATGGAAGCCAGCCCGGCCCCCGCACGCTCCGTCGCCATCCCGGAAGCGGACATGGCAACGGATGGCGTGGATGCCCCGGACACATTGCAGACTGAGGGTCCCATGCGCAGCACGGCCCCGGCCCATAGCGGCCAGCACGGCAATGAGGGCGACGACTCCCCGCGAGGATCGGCAGTCCCCGAAACTGACAAGGCCGAAGCCCAGCCGGCTGCGGCTCCCGCTGCCAGTGAACGGGCCTCACTGCTGAGCTCCGTACTCAGCCGCCGGGGCAGCCATGAGCGTGGCAATGCCGGTCCCGAGCAGGACCTGCTCAGCGGCGTCAGCCAGCCCCGCGAGCGCGTGCTGCACCCCGTGGAGAGCGGCAGCCTGAATCTGCAGCCGCAGCTCAGCGCCCATCCGCAGGCCGCTGACAACGTGCCGGAACGCCTGCTGCAGTTCAGCGCGCCGCAGGTCGGCACGGGGATCAGCGGTTATGCCCTCGATGAGCTGCGCCAGCAGCTGCTGGACAAGGTCAGCGAGTTCCGCAACGCCGGCGACGGCCTCTACAACATGAAGCTCGACCTCTACCCGAAGGAACTCGGGCGGATGGTCGTCAATCTCGCAGTGCGCGGTGACAACGTCGCCCTGCAGGTCGCGGTGCTGAGCCGCGGCCAGCGCAGCGAGCTGCAGCGCAGCCTGGATGCCCTGAAGGACAGCCTCGAGGAGGACGGCCTGAAGGTGGTGGACCTGCGCGTGCTGGACCTCGGGGAGCCTGCGGGGGGCAACCGCAACACGAGCCAGGAGGGAGGAAGCTAGATGGAGATACTGAATACCCTGCCCGCGAATCTCGCCAACGGCGTGAACCAGCGGACCGTGCGCCTGCCGGATCCGGAGAACCCGGTGATCGCCGGTCCCGAGCAGACCGACAGCGGCCAGGACTTCATGCGCCTGATGATGGAACAGCTGCGCCACCAGGACCCGCTCAATCCGGCGGACGGTGCGCAGTTCACCCAGCAGCTGGCGACGATGAACAGCCTGCAGGCCCTGCTCGACATCAAGGGCCTGCTGGAGAATCAGACCACGGGCTCGGGTCTCGAGGAGGCCACAGCCCTGCTGGGCTACACGGTTGAGGGCGTGGATGCCAACGGAGCCCTGGTGGAGGGCCATGCCGACAGCGTCGAGGTACTGCAGGGCGTGCCGATGCTGCTTGTGGGAGACAAGCTGCTGCTGCCGGGACAGGTGGTCTCGGTGCGCGAGGCACAGTAGTGGATGGACGGGAGATAGCCAGGATGGCTGACGGAGGAGAGCAGGATGGTTGAGGGACTCTTGCCGGGTCAGATCCGCCCGGTGGCAGCCGGACAGCAGGCGGGGCCTGCGGTCCGCCGCCAGGAAGTGCCGGACGTGCAGTTCAGGCAGTTCCTGGACGAATCGCTCAGGAGCGACGGCGGCGTGAAGTTCAGCGCGCATGCGCTGAAGCGGATCAGCAGCCGCCGGATCGAACTGGGCAACAGGGAGATGAGTGAGATCGAGGACGCCGTCAGGCGTGCCGCCTCCAAGGGCTCAAGGGACAGCCTGCTGATGGCGGAGGACTTCGCACTGGTTGTCAACATACCGTCGCGCACGGTGATCACGGCCATGGACCGTGGCGCCATGCGCGAGGGGGTGATCACGAACGTTGACAGCGCCGTGTTCCTGCAGGGAACGCGGTAGGACAAGCCCCGGCAGGGGCCATTTCAGGAGCGGTGAGCCGGACCATCCCCGTGGGATGGAAGCTCAGGGACCCGCCGCCGGCTGCGGCGGGCCGCTCCTCCATGCAGCTCTCAATCATGGAGGAACCAGAACATGGCAGGCAGTGCCTTCTTCACGGCCGCGAGCGGCCTTCGTAACCACCAGTTGCGCATCGACGCAATTGCCAACAACATCGCCAACGTCAACACCACGGGCTTCAAGGGCTCGAACGTGATCTTCTCGGACGTGCTGAGCCAGACCCTGCGCGGGGCCAGCGCCCCGACCTCCAACTTCGGCGGCATCAACCCGAAGCAGGTCGGGCTCGGGATGCAGATCGCGGCGATCCACAACCTGATGCAGCAGAGCGCGCTCGAGAACACCTCGCGCCCCACGGACTTCGCGATCAACGGCAGCGGCTTCTTCACGCTCTCCAACGGTAGCAGCAACATGTACACCCGCGCAGGCGACTTCAACGTCGACCGCGAGGGCCGGCTCGTTGCCAACAACGGCTGGCGCGTGCAGGGCTACACCCAGCTCAGCTCCGACGGCCAGAAGATCGACCCCGGCTCCAAGATCAGCGACGTCGTGATCAACTTCGGCCAGAAGATCGAGGCCCGCCAGACCACGATGCTCAACTACGCCAGCAACCTCGACAGCTCGAGCTTCCGCTACGGCAGTGCTGACAACGAGACCGCGAGCTTCGGTTCCACGGGGATCCTGACCGTGGCCGGAGCCGCCGAGCCCTGGGCGATCGCCGCCGGGGACTCGATCACGGCGCTCTCCGCCGGTCCGGAGACGATCGCCGTCAACGGAAACATCGTCACCTATGACAGCAGCGCCGCCGCCGACCTCGAGGAGGCCGCGAACATCGTCGCCGAGGCCATCAACATCGACCCGGTCAGCAGCCTGCAGGTCCAGGCCACCGTGCGCGAGGTCAACGGCGAGTTCCAGGTGGTGCTGCAGAGCCGCAACGCCGGCACGAGCATCGACATCACCGCAGTCAGCGACCCGGCCTCCAGCGGCCTGCTCGTCGCGCTCTATGAGGCACCGACCGAGCCGGGCAGCTTCCTCGTCGGCCAGAACGCCGTGACCGTCACGGATGCCAAGGCTGCCACCGAGACCACCTCCGTGCCGATGGGCGTGGGCGTGAACCGCCCGGTGGCCGGTGACAGCTTCGTGATCAACGGCGTGACCGTCACGCTCGCGACCTCCGCCGGCCTGACCGATACCGCCGAGCAGAACGCGATCCTCGTCGCCAACACCATCAACAACACCCCGAACATCCAGGTCACGGCGATTGCCAACCCCAACGGCACACTGAGCCTCGTGCAGAACTACGCCGGCAAGCAGCGCCAGCCCGCCGGTGCACCGCTGGATGCGGCCGAGGCCGACATCTACATCGACGGCACGGCCACCGCCGGTCTCGCCGCGCGCTACGGCTTCAACACCTTCCAGGACTGGGGCATCGGCGCACTGGGCGCGGATGCCGGGATCATTGACAACGGTGAGAACGCCCGCGCCGAGCTGGTCTTCACCCCGGAGAACGGCTCACCCGAGCTCGTGCGCTTCTTCGAGGACTGGCCCTACGACCGCAGCACCGCCCCCGCCGCCTGGTCCCCGACCTTCTACATGGCGAGCACGCTGGCCAACGTCCAGAACAGCATCGAGGGCAGCGGACCGGACATGCCGCTCGTGCCCGGCGTGAACATCAGCATCGACGAGCTGATGCCCGGCGTCGCCAACTTCCGCACCGAGGATGCCTTCATGCACAGCACGAGCCGCATCGTCTACGACTCGCTGGGCAACCCGCACAACCTCGTGACGCAGTTCACCCACATCAACGAGAACGAATGGGAGTATGAGCTGAGCCTGCCGGAGGAGCCGAACATCCAGCTCACCAACACCACCGGCCGCATCAGCTTCGGCGAGAGCGGCCTGATCACCAGCGGCAACCCGCTCAATCCCGTGAACTTCACCGCCCCCGGGGCCCAGCCGACCTCCATCGAGCTGACCTTCGACGGCAACGGCAAGGGCATCAACGGCATCACGCAGTTCGCTTCGACGAGCACCACCGCCGCCCGTGAGCAGGACGGCTACCCGATGGGCGTGCTGACGGATTTCGAGGCCGACCAGACCGGCACGCTGATCGCCTTCTATGACAATGGTCAGCGCCGCCCGATCGCCCAGCTCAGCCTGGCGACCTTCAGCAACCCCGAGGGTCTGGAGCGCGCCGGCGACACGGCCTTCATCCCCACGACCAACTCCGGCTCACCGGTGCAGCTGCGTCCCGGCAGCGGCGGCAGCGGCGTGGTCTTCAACGGCTTCCTGGAGCAGTCGAATGTGGACCTGGCCCAGGAATTCACGAACATGATCATCACCCAGCGCGGCCTGCAGGCCAACAGCCGGGTGTTCACTACCCAGGACGAGATCCTCAATGAGATCGTGAACCTGAAGCGGTAAACGCTGAGCACTGAACCTGCCTGAGGGCGGCCCTGCGGGGCCGCCTTCGCGCTTTTCAGGCAATGTTCAGTCCATCTCCGGAACTGAGATTGAACATCTGTATTCTTATAAGGTAATATATAGGCACCTTAAATCAAGATTTGGGTGAATCCCGGAATCCGGTCAGTCCTGCAACATTTGCAGGATCTGGAAAGTCCAGATTCCGGGGGATAAATCCAAGTCAAATGACGGCTTCCGTCGGGAGGGTTGGGGTTAAGATTAGTGTTAAGTGGGATTTAAGTAAGCAGGCGGCTTTCGGGATTACATTATTGGCGGGTTTTCCTGAATTCCAGTACCAAACCTAGGGGTAAGTTGTCAGAACATGTACGGAGCAAGGCTTAGCGAACTGTGGGGTGTGCCCGAGGGCATCCAGCAATTCTTTCTACTGGAGCAGAAGCTGGCACTGGCGCTCAGCACTGAGCCGGTGTTCCTGGCCCGCGAGCAGTCGTCGGGCATGCGCATGTGGGTCAAGTTCTCCGACGGTTCGGATGTCTCACTCAAGCGCCTCGCGGTGGAGGCGGACGCCCTGCGTTCCATCAGCCACCCGCATATCATCGCCCTGAAGATCGACAAGCGGGACTTCGATGTCCCCTTCATCGGCTTCCCCTGGATGGCCGAGCAGCCCCTGGCCGACATGGACGTGGATGCGATGTCCACGCCGGACCGGATCCGCATGGCGCTCAGCATCCTGGAAATCATTGACCACCTGCAGGGCATGGATCATCCCGTGGCCCACAACCGGATTAACACCGAGAACCTGTGGATCTCGCCCAGCACCGGCTGGGTCCGGCTCGCCAGCTTCGGGCACGCCCTGCGTTCCCCGCTGGAGGCCGACCTGCTGGCTGACCGTGAGCAGACGCTCAACCTGCTCAGTGAACTGCTGGGTCGCGGATCCTCAGGGGAGGAACTGAAGGACCAGATCGTTGAAACCGGACTTGCCTGGGCTGAAAGCAGGCAAAACGGAATGGATGAACTGCATGGCATGTTGCGCCGGCAGTTCCTGACCTCCGTCACTGCGGATCTCCAGGCAATTACCTGAGCTGGGTTAGGATAGGCGTCAATGTTAAAAAGGTTTGATTTCGGCAAATCTCTCAACCGGCAGGTGGAAGCGTACAAGCGGCTGAACCCCCAGCAGCAGCAGAAGCGCCGCCCCGCCCTGCTCAAGAGTCTTGAGGAATATGCCCGCCGCTATCTCGAGGAAGTGATCAACCCCAACTCCGCCAATCCCGGCCAGCTCAAGAGCGGTGCCGAGAACCTGGTGGAGGCGGCCGCGGTGCTCGATGAGACCCGCGTGGCCTTTGAGACCTTCAGCGACATGGTGGCGCGCAGCCGCAAGGTGCCCGTGGTTCCCGGCCTCGCCGGCCTGGTGGACCGCATGCTCGAGCTGGAAAGTGATTCCCGCGAGCACCGCCTGTCCCTGCTCAACTGGCGCATCACGACGGGCAACATGCGCCCCGAGCGCCATCTTTCGTACCTGAGTGAACGGGCCAGCCTCACGAATGAGGTCAGCCACTGGAAGGACTTCGCCTGGGGCCTGTCCCAGATGATCAACAAGGGCACCGTCAAGCAGGGAGATGACCTCGCTGTGCGTTCCCTTGAAACCCTGATTGAGAACCGCCAGAGCCTCGGCGACAAGGCCGTGGAAGTCACGCTGATGATGGCCGAGGCCCAGATCCTGCGCAAGAACGACCGCCAGGCAGAGGACCTGCTGGTGGAGATCATCTCCGAGGGCCGCAACGTCGGCGAGGACTTCTACCAGCTCGCCAATTCCCTGCTGGACCACCGCCCCCAGTGCTGCTGGGAGCTGCACCAGATCGTGATGGAGCATTCCATCAAGGACTACCGCGGCGGCCGCATCGGCTGGAACGTGCTCAGCGAGCGGCTCGAGCGCACGCACCAGCACCCGCTGGAGATCGCCAACTACCTGACGGTGCACAAGGAGATGGTGCGCGACGAGAAGCTCGCCGTGTACTGCCTGAAGCGCATCGTCAAGCTCGACAGCGAGCTGATCAAGGACAAGATCGGCAACTGGTTCCGCGCGTTCCAGCATGCCAAGCAGCAGCCGCCCAGCGCCGCCAATGAGTACCTGCAGATCGCGGCGGGCAAGGTTGCCAACATCGACTTCCCCGAGCTGCCGGAGTACGTGATCCCGGACAGCCGCCCGACCCCGGATGCCAGCGTCAACGGCGCGGGCCCGGCTCCCGGTGCGGATGCCAGCCTCGAACTCGACCAGGAGGGCATCATCGACATCCAGATCGAGGAGCCCGCCCCTGTCTACGACGACGAGGAGCAGGAGCACTCCGCGGCCGAGGAACACTACGACGACGATTATGAGGAGCCGGCTGATGAGCCTGCTGCCGTGGAAGATACGGATGCAGCCGCCGAGGATGACTTCTCGCTGGATGACCTGCCGGATGACGACGAGGAGGAGCAGGACGTGCCCGTGGCCGCGGAGCAGCCCGCCGTGCAGGAGGCACCGCATGTCGCCGCAGTTGTCTCGTCCGACTTTGACCTTGAGCAGCTGATCGAGAAGCTCGCGGACTGCGAGCGCCCCAACCAGGTCGGCACCGTGCTGGAGAAGCACATCAACGCCGACAGGCAGAGCATCAATGAACTGCATGCCATCAGCCACAGCATCAATTCCTCCGGGCTGGCCCCCTGGCTGGTTGAGGAATCACATCTGTGGTTCGCCGAGCAGATGTTCCTGCAGGATGACAGCAGTGCCGCAGCGATGGAGCTGCGCAGTATCCGCGTCCCCGACGAGGAGCATGCCGGCCGCCTCAAGCAGCGCGTGGAGCGCATGTTCGGCAACCTGCAGGATGCCCCGGCGATCGCCGCGCACGTGGCGCGCCTGTCCCTGCGCACCGGAGACTACGAAACCGCACTGGCCCGGGCCACGATGCTGCCCGAGGGTGACGAGGACCGCCAGAACCTGCTGAAGTCCATCGAGCAGTGGATCAATGCCCAGGCGGACATCCCGCCGGACATGCTGTTCGCGCTGGCCAATGCGCAGCGCATGCAGTCCGAGGATCCACTCGCCGGCTTCGAGGCCGCCACCGCGGCCAGCCTGCTGGACCTCAACAACGGCAACATCCAGCAGGGCTACAGCATCTGGGTGGAGTCCATCAACCCGCGTGACGTACACATGCAGCGCGCCCGCCAGGCCAGTTACCTGACGACGGAGAAGGGCCACAGCGAGTTGCTGCCGATCGCGCTGGACGAGATCGACGCGCTGGACAACTACCTCGATGAGGAGATCAGCCGCGAACCGATCCAGTGGCTGGACAACCTGCGCCCGCTGCTGGACGATCTCGATGAGAACGACCCGGCGCGCAACCGCATGCGCTGGACGCGGATCTACCTGAACCTCACGCAGCGCATCGGCAACATCGAGCAGTTCGAGCAGGTGCTGCAGCATGCGGCATCGCTGATCGCGCCCGAGGCCACGATGGACCTCATCAACGAGTACGGTGAGAAGCTGCCCGCCGGGGTGCGCTTCACCGTGCGCTACCGCTCGCTGGTGCATGCCGGCAAGTGGCAGGAGGCCATCAGCCTGTTCGACTCCCCCGAGGAGTTCATCATCAACGACTCGATGACCATCGAGCAGATCTGCAGTGAACTGCCGGACGAGGCCCTGCTGCCTGCGACGGAGAAGCTGCTCGGGGCTTTTGCCAGCCGCAACGACAGCGGCGCACGCCTCGGCCTGATCAAGTCCATGAGCGACCGCTACGAGGCCGGCGGGCTCGGGCTGGATTCCAACCCGCCGCTCAAGGGCCTGCTGGATGAGACCCTGATGGATCTCTGCCGCGAGGAATTCGAGCCGGCCCTGCGCTACCGCCTGCAGACCAACCGCGACATGGGCGACCTCGAGAACGTGGCCCGCGACCTGCTGGCCCTGGCCCGCGGCCATGACGAGAAGGCACTCGCCGAGCTGGAGGAGACCTTCTTCCTGATGGTCAAGGCCCCGGAGCAGTCCACCACGGTGATCGAGATCGCCGAGGTACTGGCCACGGCCTACAGCAAGCAGAGTCCGGATTCCGCGATCGCCATCCTGACCGCGGCCGGCAACAAGAATGAGAACCCCGAATGGGCCCTGCGCAAGATCTCGGAGCTGAACCTCGTGCCCCGCGACGTGGCGGGGCTGGTGCGGCTCGGCGACCTCGCCGTGGAGAATGGCAACCTCGAGGAGGGCATCACCATCGCCGGGCACCTGCTCGATGGCAACGCCCCGCTGGAAGCCCGTGAACTGGCAACGAAGCTCGTGGACAGCAATGCCAGCTCGCCCGAGGCGATGATCGCCCTCGTGCGTTCGCTGCTGGTGCCGCCGGTGCGTGACCTCAAGCAGGCCACCAGCCGCCTGATGAAGCTGCGCCAGCTCTTCCAGCAGAAGGAGATCCACGCCAACGAGGCCCTGCGCCCGCTGCGCCAGTATGCCCAGGAGCAGCTCGCGGACTGCAGCGACCAGGCGGACTGCATGCGCTTCAACCTGGCTCTGGCCGCGATCAGCGGCGACCAGGAGCGCGCCACCTCGCTCGTGCGCGAGATCAATTCCAACGGTGACGAGAACAGTCCCGAGCTGCTGGAGCTGTTTGACCAGCTCGCGCTCGTGGACACCGACCTTCCCAGCGCGATCGAGGTCAGCTGGGGCCGCGCCCTGTTCAATGCAGGACGCATCGACGAATCCCTGGACCGCCTCGCCGGTCTGCGTGATGCTGTCGGTGAATATCCCGAATACATCCAGCTGCTTGAGGAAATCAAGGAGAAGGCCGCCGGGCCGGGCGCCAGCATGCAGCTGGGCGAAGCCTACCTGCGCGTGCACCTCTGGCAGCGCAGCGCCGAGGAATACGCGGCGGCCCTCGACAAGGACCCGAGCCTGGCCGAGCCGATCCTCACGCAGCTCAGGCACCACCATGCGCTGGTGCCCAACCCGATGAAGTACCCCCTGCACCTGCTGGCGCTGAAGGCCGTGGCCCACAGCGAGCGGGTCAGCGACTGGGGCTGGGCCGTGAGCGCCCTCAACTGGCTCGTACCGCGCTGGAGCGCCGAGGAACTCTACGAGCTGGCCAAGGACCTCTACCGCAACTACCCGAACGTGGAGATCGAGGAGGATGACCTCCCGCAGCTGCTGCTGCATCTCTACCGCCTCGCCAACAAGGTCGGCAGCCGCGCGGATGCGATCAACTATTTCAATGAGGCCCGCAAGCTGGCGGGCGGCATGAATGAGGAACTGATCGGCGCCCTGCGCGAACTGGACCTGAGTGACCTGCCCGAGGATGAGGATCTGCTCTTCAAGATCCGCATGTTCCAGCTAGAGAGCGCGATGGTCGAGAAGGACGAGGACCGCGTCGTGGAATGCGCCAGCCTGCTGGCCCAGACCGGGGCGGAGGGCCGCGAACAGGCCGTCAGCATCCTCGGTGAGTACCAGCAGCAGGCCGGTGACAGCCTGCCGGTGATCGTGGCCCGCCTCAAGCTGATTGACCTCAGCCATGCCGAGGGCCGCAACCTGTTCGTCAATGAACTGCTCAGTGCCCTGCAGGGCAACCTGCCCAAGCAGCAGGTGCGCTCGCTGATCAGCATCGTGCTCGATCTGGTGCAGGCCACCCCGGACAGCCCCGAGCTGATCGAACTGCTGCTGCAGCTCTTCGGCAAGCTGGGCGACCAGTCCCGCGCCTGGCAGCTCTCACTGCTCTATGTGGAGGGTGAGGAAGCCCCGGCGCCGACCGCACTCAGCGTGATCTCCGATCTCGCAGCCGACCGCTTCGCCATCGGCCAGCAGCTGGCCCGCGTCGAGATCCTGATGCTGCGCGGCGACCATGAAGCCGCCGTGGAGGCCCTGGAGGCCGTGGACGACAGCGCACTCGGCGATCGCAGCACGCAGGCCGTGAACCTCGCGGAGGCCCTGCTCAGCAGTCCCTCCCAGGCCCGGGCCCGCGCCTGGCTGATCGGCTGGTACCGCGCCAACGGGCGCATGGACCTGGCCGGCGACCACCTCGTGTGGGCCTACGCCACCGCTGATCCGCAGCCGCATGACTGGCTCGTGGCCGAGAAGAGCGGCGACCTCAAGTACCGCTATGCCATGCTGCTGGAGCGCATGGGCCGCCGGGATGAAGCCTTCGGAGTATTCCATGAAGCGCTCAGCGCGGCTCCGCAGGACAAGCTGGTGCTGGCCGCACTCAACATCCGGCTGGCCGGCATCCATGAGGAACAGAACCAGCTGGACCAGGCGCTGGGCTTCGCCACCGCCGCCGCCGAGCTGCAGCCCGAACGGGCCAGCCTGCAGGCACATGTGGAGAAGCTGGTGCGCGACATCAACCGCCAGCGCATCGAGGAAACCCGCAACGAACCCGACAGCGTGCAGCGCACCCTGCGCATCGCCGAACTGGCCCTCGACAACAACGAGGTCGAGGAAGCGATCAACGAGCTGCAGGCCGGTATCGGCCGCGGCCAGGTCGCGCCTGAGGTCTACCTGCTGCTGGCGGAGTGCTTCAACCTCTCCGGCGACTACAACATCGCGCGCCGGGCCTTCGCGGAGCTGCTGCGCAATGACAAGCTTGACGACGCCGACCCCGAGCTGCGCCTGCGTACGCTCTACGGCCTGGCCCAGGTTGAGGAAAGCCTCAACAATCGCGAGGAGGCGATCCGCAACCTGGAGCAGATCCTCGTGCTGCGCCAGAACTTCCGGGACAGCCGCCAGCGTCTGGATGCCCTGTACAACCAGACCGGCGCCGCCCCGCGCGAGAGCCAGCCGGCTCCCGCGGCAACTCCGGCTCCGGCCGCCTCCTCGGACAAGTCGAGTATCATCAACGAGCTGGATGAAATCCTCTCGATGCTTGGTGACGACGACGACGAGGATTCATGATTGACGTATTGAACTAGAGAAGGACTGATCGGTTAGTGGACAATTCATCCTCTGAGAGGGAAATGGCTGAAGAGCTCAAGGCAACACGCGTGCGCGTGCAGGATCTGGAGCTGCAGGTCGAGGACCTCTCCGAAAGAATCAGCAATATCGCATCCCAGCTCGGCAAGCTGACCAAGGTCGTGCGCCAGCTGATGTCCGGCGAGTACCCGGCCCAGAACGGCAGCGGGCAGCCGGCCCCGGAACCCGCCGTGGTGCCTCCGGGCCCCAGTCCCGATCCGGAGATCCCCACCCCGCGCGAGAATGACATCCCGCGCGAAATGCTGCAGGCGATCCGCATGATCACCGAGAACCGCAGTGAGGATGCCCAGAAGATCGTGACCTCCCAGCCCCGTGAGATGCTGGCGGATCATCCCGGCATCGTGGCTCTCGTCGCCGCTTCGCTGCGCATTCACAAGGGTGAATTCGGCGTGGCCCGCGCCGCTCTCGACAAGGCCCGCAAGCTGATCACGGACCAGCGCCTGATCAAGGTCGTACGCTTCCTCGAGAAGCAGATCCCCGCCGAATAGCTCCTGTCCGGTTCAGGGCTCGCGCGTAGACCCGCCCAGCTTCCACTGCCCGGCCATGAAGTCAGCGCTGCGCAGGCTACTGCCCGCCAGGCTGGCCACATGCCGCCGCGTGAACTCCAGCAGCAGGCGCACATCCTCGATGCTGCAGGCTTCCTCCGGATAGTCCAGCAGTGGGCGCGACTGCAGCCTGCGCCAGCAGCGCAGGCGTTCCCGGCTGATGCGGATCAGCCCGTACTCCGGCATCCCGCGCTGCAGCACCGCGGCATCCAACAGACCCTCGAAGGAGGGACGGCAGAGCACGTCTCCCTCCAGCGGCTCGCCGCTGTCCTCATCATGGAACAGGTCCGGCAGCATGCCATGCAGGCCGAGGAAGCGGATGCAGAACACGCTCGCCAGCGCGCAGCGCGCCTCCGCCGCCGGTTCGGAGCGCAGCAGGTTGACAACCAGCCGGTAGCCGTCGGCGTTGCTGCCATCATCGGCACTGGCCAGCCAGGAGCATTCGAGCATGAACCAGTAGAGCGAGAGCAGCTGCAGGTCCTGCTGCCAGTTTCGGTGCTCGCGCCGGCTGCTGGCTCCGGTGAGGATCAGCATCCCGCCTCCACGCCCGGCGGCGGCGCTGATCTGCAGTTCATCGGCGGGCTTGAGCTGGCCGGCGAGCTTGCTGCCGGGGCGGCGCAGGCCGCGGGCCAGCAGGTTCAGTGCGCCATGTCCCGGCGTGAACAGGCGCACGAGGCTGTCCGCCTCTCCGCGCGGCAGGCTGCCCACGAGCAGGGCCGCTTCACTGCTGATCCCGCCTGGGGACACGCCTGAATCATATCAGGCTGCGGCTGCTCCCGTTTCGGGTGTCAATCCTGACCAGGGGTGTTTCATTGCGGGGCCGGTTCACTGTATAATCGGTGTGGGCTGGCTGTATTCGTACCCACGACTGCGGCTACTACTGGAAGGAGAAATCCCCGTGCGCATTTCATCTGTGAACATCGCCACGCTGCTGCTCGCCGCAATCCTGCTTGGCGCCTGCGCTGGCAATCCGGGCCTGCAGGATGCAGCGCAGGACGGCAGCACTGAACTCGGCTATGCCAACTGGCAGCCGCAGCAGTCGATGGACCCCGTACAGTCGCTGGACGGCGCACTGCGCAGCAGTGCCGGCCTGCAGGCCGGTGGCTTCCGGCTCACGGCCCTCGACAGTGGCAACTATCCGGACAGCGCCGTGCAGTCCGCGCTGCGCATGGAGCGCAGCGGAGACACCCTGCTGATCAGCAGCAGTATTCCGCTGGCGAGCGCCATGCTCTATCTGCAGAGCGGCACGGGTGATGAACACGTGCAGCAGGTCAGCTTCGCCGACCCGGCGGGTGTTGCCATCAGTGCAGAGCTGGATAACGGCGTGCAGGCCATCGGCCTGACCGGCCGCAACGGGGCCCTGCTCCCGGCCGGTAGCGTGCTGGCCAGCGTGGAGCTTGCTCCCGGAGCCGCTGCAGCCAGCCGCCGCGTGCAGGCCATCGATGCCGTCAACAACCGCGTGGGCCTGGTGGACCAGCAGAAGCTGATCGCCCAGGACAACGGCGAGGCGCTGGCGACCCTCACATGGCGCGAGCGCCTGACCGGCGACTACGACATCAACGGTGTCGTGACCATCGCCGACATCACGCCGCTGGGCATCAACCTCAACAAGAGCTACGACAAGGAAGACCCCGACGCCTCCCCCAAGGTTGAGGTGGCGGACGGTGACTGGAACGGCCTGATCACGCTTGCGGACATCACGCCGATCGGCCAGAACATCGGCACGCAGATCGTCGGTTACGACGTCTACCGCACCACGCTCACGGACATCTCCGAGGATCCCACCACGGATGTCAAGGATCCGCGCTGGTCGAAGATCGAGAATGCCAGCGACCCCGGCCTGCCGAGCGCCCCGCGCGCCGGTGCCCCGGCCACGGGTTCGCGCCTGACCTACACCTTCCTTGACAACACGATTCCCGACAGCGGCGGCAGCTATGCCTGGGCCGTGCTGCCGATCGCCGCGCAGGACCAGACGCCGCGTGAGGGCCCGGTCAGCAACATCGCCAAGAGCGGCGTGAGCGCCAAGGGTGCGCCTGTGGATCTCGTGATCCAGGACCCTGCCGGCAGCAGCCTGACGCTCGGTGACGAATTCTGGGTGGCGGTGCGCATCAGCGATGTGATCGGCCTGTTCAGTGCCAACATGCGCCTCGAGTACGACTCCAGCCTGCTGGAGGTCGTGGAGGTGGACACGGCGGACCAGATCCTGCCGGACTACGTGGACGGCGCCTTCAGCGGTGACAACCTGCTGGTCGACCCGCTGTTCATCGGGATTGACAACGTCGCTCCCGCCGACAGCCCCTACGTGCTGCTGGGCTTCAACGATACGCAGAAGCAGGGCACGCCGGTGGTGGACGGCAGTGGCAACGTGGGCTACATCAAGTTCCGCGCCATCGCCGAGGGCAGCAATGCCGAGGCGGTGCGCTGGCCGCAGAGCTCGACCTTCATCCTGATGTGGGGTGAGGAGTTCGGGGTGCCGGCGGTGAACCCGATCCTCGGCCCGCCGCTGGACATCACGGTCGGCCCGGCGAGCTAGGACGGGAGGCTGTAGCGGCGGCACTCCTGCCGCCGGAAGCCGGCAACCGGTCCCGGTGACAATCTGATTGCAGCGAGGAGGGCTACGGCCCTCCTTTTTTTTTGATGACTGGCGCTGGAACCGCGCTGCGCGCGAGAAGCGTAGTGCTCGCATGAGCGGTTATATTGGCGCAGAGGCGCAGAGGCGCAGAGTTTTCCTGATCTGCCAGATTGGAATTGCAGATCGCTTCGCGGCATTCCCTGTCAGGCGCTGCGGGGCAGCGCCGGTACAGTTGCCTGTTGTCCATGGTTTCTGATTTGGTATCTCTGCGTTCTCTGCGGCTCTGCGTTGAACAATCCCGCTGCATCCCTATTCTCCAGCATTGCCAATTCGAATAGCGTACCGGCGCGGCCCCGCCGCGAATGGGAGTTGGTGCCGCGAAGTACTCGTTGCCAGCGGAACATGGAAGCCAATTGATTTTCTCTGTGAGCTCTGTGCCTCTGTGTTTGATCAGAACCGCTGCATCCCTGCCTCGTAGCCATTCGAGCGTAGCGAGCCGCGCTGCGCGCGAGAAGCCTATTGCTCGCATGGAAAGCAATTCAAACACAGAGGCTCAGAGGGCACAGAGTTTTCTGGATATGCCAAATGGAATTGCAGATCGATTCGCGGCATTCCCTTTCTGGCGCGGCGGGGCAGCGCCGGTACTGCTGGTTGCTGCAATGATCTCTGACTAAAGTCCTCTGCGTTTTCTGCGGCTCTGCGTTGAACAATCCCGCTGCATCCCTGCCTGGCAGCCGCCTGTTCCCTTCCCTATAATCTCAGTATGGAGAAAGTATCCGTATTCCAGGCCACTTCCGAATTCCAGGCGCTGACCATCCGCGACATGCTGGATGAGAACAGAGTTCCCTGCATGATCCGCACGAACATCATTGCCGGTTTCGATTTCTCGCTCAAGGGATGCTTCGGCGACATCCTCGTGTTCGCGGAGGATGAGGACCGCGCCCGCGAACTGATCGGCGGCTTCATGGGCACGCTCGGGCAGCTCGCGGAATATGAGACCAGCGATGAGGATGTGGATCAGTGAGAGGCATTCTGGCAATCAGCATCCTGGCCTGCATGCTGGGTTTCAGTGCCTGCCCGCAGGGCGGCGGAGGCGGTGCTACCCGGACTGAACCCGCAGTGGGATCCACGCCTGATGCGGGTCATGCAACTGCTGAAACACCGACTGCTGCTGCGGATA
Source organism: bacterium (assembly GCA_020440605.1). Taxonomy (GTDB): domain Bacteria; phylum 4484-113; class 4484-113; order 4484-113; family JAFGCY01; genus JAHEFU01. Next base: position 139,126 of record JAGRNT010000004.1, read on the forward strand.
CCGTGCCGGATCCGGCACATGACGAACCCGCTGCCAATCCCTGTGAGACTGGGAGCGCGGACACAGCCCCGGCGGATGGCCTGGGCCTGCCGATGCGCGGCGTGGCCCGCCGTGAGGGAGAGGGCCTGCGCTTCCTGCCCTGTGACAGCCCGCTGCTGCTGGACCTGGTGGACGGCAGCGGAGAACTGGAGGGTCTGCTCGATGAATTCGGCTCGGACCTCTACGTGCAGTTCAGCGGGCTGGCGAATGGCAACGTGGTGGAACTCAGCCGGCTGTGGCGCGCGGCCAGCGTCAATGAGACGATCGGCTGCCGCGAGGACCAGAGCGGCCTGCTGTTCCTGATGCGTGGCAACGAACCCTTCTGGGGGGCGGAGGTCCGCGAAAGCCGGGTGATCGCCCTGCTGAGGCCTGCGGACGACGGCAGCGGCATCAGCGAGCGCCTGTTCGACATCGTGGAGGATGAAGCCCTCGACAGCGGCCGGTTGTTCATTGCCAGCGCGCAGGAAGATGGCACGACCCTTGAACTGCGCCTGACGGAAAGCCCCTGCCGCGACAGCATGGCCGAGGACTGGTTCGGGATGCAGGCGCGGCTCAGCGTCGGCGGCAGCGAGTTCAGCGGCTGCGCCTGGCCCGGCGAGGCCCGGGTCTTCGGAGCGGAACAGTGAAGGAGCTGCTTGGCAATCTGATCATCGTGGAACCCAGCAAGGCGACTGCGCTGAAGTACATCTCATTCCTGGTCAGGCGCAGGAGTGGCAACCTGCTCTTCCCCTGCTTCTCCAACCAGTCCACGATCACGGAGCGTTTCGCCGAGCTGGATGCAATGGGCGGCGTCAGCATGCAGCTGCTGGGCGACAGCCATTTCCGCACCGCGCACTGCGATGAGGTCAGCGCGCATTTCGGCTGCAGCCTGCACTGCAGTGAGGCCGAGCGCGAGGCGGTGGAGCAGAAGTGCGTGAATGTCACGGCCTTTCCCTTTGAGCGGCACAGGCTGGCAGCGGACATCGAGGCCATCCCGACTCCCGGCCACCGGCCCGGCGGGGTCTGCTACCTCGTGAAGCTGGCGGCGGGCCGCGTGCTGTTCGCCGGGGATGCACTCTGGCACGACGGCACGGCATGGCGCAGCTACCCCTCCAGCAAGGGGCGCAGGCAGCTGATTGCCAGCTTCACCGCGCTGCAGGATATCCCGTTTGACTACCTCACCTGCAATACGAAGGTGCAGGACCAGGCAGCCTGCCTGCTGGAGCTGAAGGATGATGGGCAGCGTCGGGCCTTCCTGGATGAGCAGATCGCGCTGATCAGCTGAGGGCTGCCGGCCTAGTTGTGGCCGGACTTGATGCGCATGTAGACCGCCTGCAGGATCGCGAACTCCTCCTCGGTGATCACGCTGCTTTCGTCGGCGATCAGACGCAGCACGCTGCCGGACTTGTCCTGCACCACCCCGGCGCGCTGGCAGTCCCGCCCGCTGAATTCACCGCTGAAGCTGTAGCGCAGGCCTTCGGCATCGCTGTAGGTGTAGTCAATTTCGTCCCAGGACCAGTTGCGGCCCTCGACGCTGCCCTGCCCCTCGCTGATCTCCGCGCCTGTGAAGCTGAAGGCCTGGCCATCCAGCTCATAGCTGTATTCCCATTCGCGCAGGCTCGAAACATCCTCGCCGACCCAGCTCATGTAGTGCTCCACGAAGCGCTGCTCGGCGGGGTAGCAGGTGCGCTGGCAGATGTACTGGCGCTCCTCCAGCAGCTTGCCGGTGGGTGACATGCTGCGGATCGTGCCGGAGATGTGCACGCCGAAGATGCGCGTGGCGGCGGACTGGCCCGGGCCCTGCTGGGCCAGGGCGAGGCTGCAGGCCGTCAGCAGCCAGAGCCCGATGCAGATCAAAAATCCCCTCATATGCAAGTGATAGCAGAAATAGCCCGGCCCTGCAATCCCCTCAGCTGCGTGAGATGTTGCCACTGAGCGCAGCCCAGCGGGTGAGAATGGCGCTGTACTGCTCCTCATCCAGCTGGCTGCCGTCCTCGATGATGTAGACGAGGATCCGCCCGCTGGCATCCTCGATGCGGGTTTCGCGGTGCAGCCCGGCTCCCTCCAGGCGCAGCGTGCCCTCCACGCTCAGCCCATCCGCCGCGGCGGGACTGACATAACGCTGGAAATCCCAGGCCCAGTCCGCGCCGCCGAGCACGCCGCTGCGCTCCGCTTCACCCTCCGGCCCGGGCATGCTGAATTCGCTGCCGCTGACCATGAGCTCGGATTCGAAACTGCGGCAGATCCCACCCGGTTCCAGCAGGCTTAGCTGTTCACGGATCAGACCCGCTGCGGGGTCCAGCGTGCGTGTGAGCAGGAATTCGGATTCGAGGAAGAGGTGGCTTGCGGGAATGTTCGTGCGCAGCCGTCCGCTGTAGTAGTCCGTGCGGGGCGGCAGCGGCTCAGTGGCGGCGCTGCCGCTCAGTGCCAGCACGCAGAGCGCCAGCAGGGCGCAGCATAGATGTACCTTCCATGGCAGTAAGCGTTCCATGCAACCTCTGCAGAAAGGCTAACCGCCGGGAACTGACACTCAGTATGGAAGCAGGGCAAGCTATGGTGAAACCGGGCGGCCTAGCCCATCCGCTCGCGCAGCCAGGAGCTGCCCCAGTCGAGGATCGTGACCGCCACGAGGATGATCAGGAAGCAGGTGCTGGCCTTCTGATACTGGAACAGGCGGATGTACTGGTCGAGCAGGAAGCCGATGCCGCCGGCGCCGACGATGCCAAGGATGATCGACATGCGGATGTTGATGTCCCAGCGGTAGAGCGAGAAGGCCACGAACTGCGGCAGCACCTGCGGCAGGATCCCGAACCAGACGATCAGGTTGTTGCTGGCCCCGGTGGCGCGCACGGCCTCCACAGGCGCAAGGTCCACGCTTTCGATGGCCTCGCTGAACAGCTTGCCGAGCATGCCGATGCTGTGCAGGGCAAGGGCCAGCACGCCGGGGAAGGGCCCGGGGCCGACCATGAACACGAAGATGATCGCGAGGATGATCGGCGGGAAGGCGCGCAGCACATTGAAGATGAACCGCACGGAGTTGTAGGCGATCTGCCCGGATACGCTGCCCTTCGTCAGGTTGCGCGCTGCGAGGAATGACAGCGGGAAACTGAGCAGCACCGAAAGCAGCGTACCGACCAGGCTCATCATCACCGTCTCGTTCATTTCGTCGAGCAGCACGGGGACGGTGCCGGGCTTCGGCTGGCCCGTTTTGCGGCTGAGCACGACCTCGCCCCCGGCATCGCGTTCGACCCAGGAGAAGTCCGGGTGCGCGAGATCGTACATCACACGCTTGATGTCCTTGCCGCCGCTGATCAGCGTATAGAGGTTGAACTCGGTGCGCTGGAAACTGGCAATCAGGTAGACGAGGAAGAGCGCGGTCAATGTCCACTTCAGTCCTGTCCAGAGCGAGTCGCGCAGCGTGCGCGGCTTCTGCGGCGGGATGATGCGTGCGGCCGGCTGGGGAGGCTGCTGCTCAGAAGTCGGCATAGTGCTCCCCGTAGATCTCGCGCAGGACCTCGTCAGTCAGCTCAGCGGGCAGGCCCTCGAAGAACACACGTCCCTGGCGGAAGGCGACGATGCGGTCGCCATACTCCTTCGCGAGTGAGACGCTGTGCAGGTTGGCAATCATCGCGATCCCGTCCTCGCGGCAGATGCGCACGGCGTGATCCAGCACGACGCGCGCCGTGGCCGGGTCCAGCGCGCTGACCGGCTCATCGGCGAGCAGCACGGCGGGCTGCTGGCAGAGTGCACGGGCGATCGCCACCCTCTGCTGCTGGCCGCCGGAGAGTTCACGCGGGCGCTTGTGCCACTGCTCGAGGATCTCCACGCGCGAGAGGCAGCGCAGGGCCAGCTGCTTCTCCTCGTCGGTCCAGTGGTAGAACAGCCCGCGCCAGAGCCCGACCTGGCCGGCGCGACCGATCAGCACATTGTTGAGCACGCTGACACGCGGCACCAGCCCGAAGCTCTGGAAGATCATCCCGACGCTGCGGCGCACGCGGCGGGCATGCTCCGGCGTGCTGTGGACTTCCTTCCCGCGGAACTGCACCGAGCCGTCGGTGGGCACGAGCAGGCCGTTCAGGCAACGCAGCAGCGTGGACTTGCCGGCACCGGAGCGGCCGATCACGCTCACGACCTCGCCGGGGCGGATGTGGAAGTCCACCGAGTCGAGCGCGCGCGTGCCGTCGGGGTAGGTCAGGCCAAGGCCCGTGGTCTGGAAGACTGCATCACTCAAGGCAATGATTCTAGCGGGAGGAAGGAGCTGCCCGCTTCAGCCGCAGAAAGGAGCTACCGGCTTCAGCGGTAGAAGCTCGCATGCGCTCGGGAGACGACGAGGCAGGGATGCAGCGGTTTTATAAAACGCAGAGTCACAGAGACGCAGAGATTGTCAGAATCAGAATGAGAAGCAGCAGAAGGACCTGCGCGGCCCTGCCGCGACCGGGAGGGATTGCCGCGAAGTGATTACCGGGCAACGACCAGAGAAGTTCAGAAAACTCTGTGTCCTCTGCGGCTCTGTGTTTGACAATTCTTCCAGGCTCGCAATAGCCAGAGTGGCAACGAGGCGGGGATGCAGCGGTTCTGAAGATTAACCACAGAGATACAGAGAGCACAGAGGAATTCAATTGGAATCGGTGTTCCGTTGGCAATGCGCACTTCTCGGCATTCTTTCCCAAGCGTCGCGGGGCGCTGCCTGTACGAACTTCAGTGAACAGTGAACCGTAAACAGTAGCGGCGCGGCCCAGCCGCGACTGGCAGTGACAGCACCAAAATGGATCCCGGCGCCAGCTATATACTCAATGCTACAGATCATGCCAAACAGTAAGGACATACGTGGAATGCTGAGCGGTGCCGGAATGGATTCGGACAATCCAATGGTCCTGCTGCTGAACCGCCAGCATGGCAGGTCCGCAGAACGTTTCCACGGTTGGTTGGCCAGACCGACCTTCATGTTCCTGGCAGTCGTGCTGATGTTGCTGAGCTGCGGCATCATCCTGCGGCAAGTATGGGCACTTTCACAGCTGCCACAGGGTACTGTCCATCCACTGTTCGTGACTGCTGCGCGCAGCACCGTCAGCGGGGCAGTGCTTTGGTACACGGGTCTGCTGTTTCTCATGCTTGCCATATCCCGGATGCTCTCCGGCTTCAACCAGGGATTGATGCTGCTGGGTACCCAGCGCGCTCGCGGCACAGGCGTAAGACTTGACGAATTGCTGCGCAGCTCACCGATCAGCAGCGCTGGAGTGCTTAATGGTTTGCTGGCATTTCATCTATCCCGGGTAACGCGTGTGCTGTGGATTCCTGCCGTTCTGTTGGGCCTGCTCTGCATTTCCATGATATCCACCGCTCATGCGGAGAGAGACAGCACACCTGGTCCACTGGAATTCCTGTTCGCGATTTCCATTCCACTGCTGGCGGCCGGTACGGGAATGCTCATATCGGCAAGCGTCATCCTGCTGGGAGTGTTCCTGGGCAGGCATATCCGCTGGTCGCTGCTCAGCCATCTGCTGCTGTACATCCTTGCAGCTGGCGTCATGTGGCTGGTCCTGATTACGTCACGCATTCCACCCGCCGCCTTGAGCATGAAAATCCACGGACACACCTTCTCAAGCCCCTGGCAAGTGCTGATTCCGGCATTCCTGCTGCTGGCAATTCTGATGTTCGTGGTGTTTCGTCGACTGGCATTCATTGCAGTTGCCAACAGACATCTGTCCCCACACCACCCAGCAGAGGAACACGTTCTGCATGATCCGCTGCAAGGCGCGCTAGGCAGGATAACACCAGCAACAGCCAGGTTTGTGACATGCTTGATGGTTCTTTTTCCCCTGGTTCTGGCAGCAGCAGTGTTCATATACAGCGGCAGCCGGAAGTATGCAATCGTTGCCACCGGGGACGACCTGTATGACTGGTACCAGAAGTACATTGCCGAACTGGCTGTGAATGAGATATCCAATCGCTGCAGAGGCGGCTGGGGCTCCATAGTACTCAGCCTGAACAGCCGCCAACATGGTGATTCCATGCTTCGGTATGATCCTGCACAATTCAGCGCGGCGCATGACCGCTTTGCCGGAGATCCCCGCTGGTACCTGCTCAAGATCCAGTTGATCAACGAACAATTTGACTGGCAACAACCGGACAAACCGGTTGATAGTGAATATGGCAGTCTGCCGGTGCCGGAACTCCAGCAGAGAATCCTGGAGCAGGGCAATTCGGCAATACCTGACAGCCTGGCCCTGGAATTCAACCTGCTTAAGATCAGCTGGATGGGCAACAACAAGCGACAGTATGAACTCCAGCAAGAGGAAACCCCGGGCGTTGAGAGCGAACATTTACTGGCAGGACTGCAGGCAGAAAAGGACGAGATTGAAGCCGGACTGATGGATCTTGCGCTTGGAGCCAGGCAGGCTTTCCCGCTTTACTGGCTGGCACTGATGACGTCAAACTCTGACAGCGAACGAAAAAGCGAACTAATAGCAATGGGGAACGAGCTGCCGTGCACAACGGTCTGCGAGTACTTCCTGCCTGGATTCATCAATGAGCTTGCCCGCCACCCAGAAGTAGCGGATCAGAGCATTCTGGCAATCATGCACAGCGAAGGTTCCTGGCTCACGTATTACCTGCAGAATCTGAGAGGGAGTTCCGCCAATCTGGAGGAGTACGTCTCGGACTGCATCGCCGGCGGGAAGCCGGAATCCGTGAATGGCGTCATGACGATGCTGACCAGGATCTGCTTGGCGGATGACAGCGACCTGGACAACCTGGCTGTGCTCAGCAACTGTGCAACAGTGTATGTCAGGAACGCAGCCGGGAGTTTCAGTGATTCCCCTGACAATCTGACGGATCTTTCGGTATTAGACAACAGACTCAATGTGGTTCTGGGAAACGCCGGATACTCTTTGAGGGGTCCAGGAAGTCCAGGCGGAAAGCTTACCTACCATGGTGCGAACAGCGGATCCAGTCCGATGATCCATTACCTGCCTTTTCATGTGAACAGGAAGCTGGAGGATGGACTCCGCCTGGCGGAGGCATATCTCAGCCTGGGGAAAAGCAACAGCCTTGCGATCCTGGAAATCGCCAGCGGCAGCAGATTCCATGAAACAATCAACAAAAGCAATTGGAAGCATGATCATGTAGTGGAGTTATCCGACTTGCTCAATTTTGATTTCGCGGAAATGGATTGGCAAGTGCCTGAATCGAACCAGGCTCATCAACACTAGCAATAGACCCCCACCAGTGTCCTGGAACCCAATGTTTTGACTGTACAAGATCGCGACCGGGGCTGCCTTGCCAACTAAGGCGGTTATGTCAAGACACTTAGTCGCCTAGAACGCAGAGGATAATTTAATTGCCATCCCGCCGGATTTGGCCACTTTGTGCATGCTCTCCCTGGCGTCGCGGGGCGCCGCCGGTACATAATCCGAATTGGCAATGAACGAAAATACATGAATACAGGAATTCTTTAACGCTAAGGCGCGAAGCCGTGAAGGAAGATATGAGATGAGTTTCCCCATTTGAAGTCAGTTCCGGCGTCGCCCTGCGACGCTAGAGAGGGATTGTCACGAAGCAATCGCCACTGGGGACTTGGCAACGAGCGGAATGAACTCTGCGCCTCAGGATCCCTTCTGCGCCTCTGCGCCAAAAGAACCGCCACGCAGTGCCTTCCCGTCAGTCGAACCTATGTGAGGCGTAAAGTCAGAACTAAAGGGATAAACTGCCAACTGACTGGAGGCGCGCATGCGCGGGAAGCTGCGTGCTCGCCAGTCTGGTTTTATTGGCGCGGAGGCGCAGAGAATGAAGAGGCGCAGAGAAATGCAGTGTTTTCTGGGCTCATTGCTCATTCGTCATTGCTCATTGCTTCGCGGCATGCTCTCCCAGGCGTCGCGGGGCGCCGCCGCTACACGGCCTCACGCTTCACGGTTCACTGTTCACGCTTCACCCCTCACACCCATTGCCGAGCTGGCGCTCGACGTCCAGATTGTGCGACAGCAAGTGTCGCACCTCCCCGCCAGACCTCCGGATTGTGCGACAGCCAGTGTCGCAGCTCCCCGCCAAACCTCCAATAATGCAGCTCCAACTACTCCAACAAAAAAGGGAGCGCCGCGGCGCTCCCTCAAGGTGGTTCGATGATCTGAACGGGCTGTCTAGCCGTCCACCTCGAAGGTGATCTTGCAGGTCACGCGGTACTTGGCGACCACGCCCTCCTTGACGGTGACGCTCTGGTCCTGGATCCAGGCACTCTTGATGTTGCGGACGGTCTTGCTGGCGTGGTTCACGGCGTTGCAGGCCGCGTCCTCCCAGCTCGTCTCGGAATCCGCCATGATCTCGACGACTTTCAGTATCTTCATCTGATCGCTCCTCGATTCGGGGACCTCGCAGAGCCCCGTGTGATGACACAAATATAGCTTACCGCCATTTAACCAACGTTCAGTCGGTTACTTGTCCTTCTGCTTTTTCTCCTGAGCCGGCTTCTCATCCTGCTTCTGTTTCTCTTCCTGATCATCCTGCTTCCGTTCAGGGGCAGCCGGCACTCCGGCCACGGCGACATCATTCGTGCCGCCGAGGATGATCAGCGACTGGTCGCTGTCGAGGCCCTCGGCCACGAGCAGCAGCAGTTCATCATCAAGGGGCTGGGCCAGGTTGACATTCAGCGAGATGCGCCGGCCGTTCCTCTCATACCATTCATCAAGCCGCTGCTGGATCTCCCCCGCCTGCGCACCGGGCGGGAAGCTGAAGACACGCAGGCCCTGCTGGCTGCCGAAGATCGTGAAGCCCGGCAGCAGTTCATTGTTGCCCTGGCTGCTTTCCAGCACCTGGTAGCTGTAGCCGCTGCCGCCCTCGGGCTGCGGGGCCCAGACGCGGAAGCCGGAGGGGAAGTCCGCCGCGCCGGGGAAGGCCGCGGGCGCGCTCGCGGCATCGTCCATCACGATGAAGCGCGAAGGCTCCGGGGCCGTGCTGAAGAAGCTCTGCAGATATTCGCCATGCTCAGTGGCGGGCGTCCAGCTCAGATTGCCCTCGCCGGGTTCGGCCAGCCAGGCATGGGTGCTGGCCCCGCCATCGCCGACCCAGGCCACGGCACAACTGGGAGCGGCGTTGCCAAAGGATTGCGACATGCCGTAGCCGCCGTGCGAGTCAAACGGCCGGGCCTGATCACTGACCCAGAAACCGTCGGCAACCGCATTGCCGGAAGCATCAGCCGTGGACTGGATATCGTGGGCCGGATCATTCATGTTGACATGGAAGCGGAAGGAGAAGCTGCCCGGCTGCGGATCAGCACTCGGCCGTGCGGCTTCACCGAACAGAGCCAGGCTGCCCTCGGCACGGCATTCGCCCTGGGCCACGGAGAGGATCTGCTGCGGTGGCAGCATTCCCTGCAGGCTGTGGTCGAGCTGGGTCTCGGGGCTGAAGCGCCCGAGGTAGATGCTTCCGCCGCCGCCGTGCACGAGCGCACTGATCGGGCTGTTGGCGGATTCACCGGCGAACAGATCGGCGATCCGCCCGAGTGCCGGATCCGCCGCCGGGAAGGGATCGCGCTGGCCCTGGACCACGATCTGCGCCGGACCGGGACCGGCCGGCTCGAAGAGCGTGGTGCCCGTCACCTGCGGATCACGCATCCCGGTGCGCTCCTCGATCAGGCTCACGAGGCGCTGCAGTTCATGCTCATTCACCCGGCGCGCGGAGAGGGCCACGCGGGTCTCGTCTCCGGCGGAGCGCACCCGCAGTGCCAGCTGTCCGGCGCTCTGGCCGAATTCGCTGCGCCAGTCATCGAGCGCGTGGTTCAGCCCGCTTTCACTGCTGCTGAAGGCCGGCTGGCCGGCCAGTTCATAGACGATGGTGTAGCCGTCGCTGGAGGCCCAGGCCGGCTGTGGCCCGAGTGCTGCGGGCCTGAGCGGCAGCAGGCTGGCCAGCCCGATCACGGCCAGCAGCAGGGCGCAGGCCAGTACGGCCCGCAGCCTGCCACCGGGGCCGCCCAGTAATCCCATCAGTCCCGTATTGTTTTGCTCAGGCAACTCCGCCAGGCAGGCGATTTCATTCAGCAGCGCCATACGCCGTGGCTCGGCCGCATCCACATCCGCCGCGTCCTCCAGCAGGGCGTTGTCGGCGATCAGCTGCTGCAGGTATTCATCGGCCTGCACCAGCCGCTGCTCCGCCTCGCTGAGCTGCGCGACGGAAGTTATCCGTTCCAGCAGAATCCGTTCTTCAACATTCATGTGAATTGCCTCCGGCCGCCTCCACGGGCCGTCCCTTCATTGCAAAATGACTGAACCCCTCCGCCTGCAGGCGCTCCCGCAGGCTGCGGCGGCCGCGCATCAGGCGCAGGCGCACCGCACTGCCGCTCAGCCCGGTGATCACAGCGATCTCCTCCGTGCTGAGCCCTTCCATGTAGAACAGGCAGATCACCTCGCGGTTCTGCTCCGGCAGGCTGTTGAGCACCGACCAGAGATGGTTCTGCGCCGTGCTCTGGCTGTCGATGTGCCATACCTGGCGCACGCCCTCCAGGGTGCGCTCGCGCGTGTCGCGCCGCCGGCAGCGATCGATGAAGCGCCGGTGCACGATGCTCAGCAGCCAGGATCGGAAGGCATCATCCTCGCGCAGACTGTCCAGCCGCCGCAGTGCCTGCAGCAGCGAGTCCTGCAGCAGGTCCTCGGCGTCCTCGCGCGTGTTGCAGAGGCGCGCGCAGAAGCGCCAGGCCAGGCTGTAGATCCCGTCCGTAAGCAGCAGGTCGAAGCGCCTGCGGATATCCGCATCCAGCATGCTGATTCCTCAGACGCGGGTGCGGCGGCGGATTGTTGCGCGGGAGCGGGAAATTTCCGTGGGTTATGCGCGCTGCGGGAGGCTGGCGACCAGCAGGTCGAGGCTGTTGCCGCCGTTGTGCTCTAGCTGGGCCCGCTCCCATTCAGGGAAGAGCCAGAGCGGGAGGCCCTTCAGGCTGCGCAGCAGCGTGGCCAGTTCGCTGGCCTGCTTCGCGGCCTCGATATGCTCGCTGAGGCGGTTGCGCAGCAGGCTCGCGAGCTCCGCCACACCGAGGCGCTGGCTCAGGGCATGGCGGCGCTTCATGCGGCGCAGCAGGCCCGACTCATCCTTGAGGATGGCATGCGCTTCGCTGTCAGTGAAGCCGCTGCTCCTGAGCGCGTCCTTGTGCAGCTCACCCGAGCTGAGCAGGCACCAGAGCAGGGCGCGCACGGTGGGGTCGTCATGCAGTTTTTCACAAGGAGACATATGTCCTCTCCCCGGCGGGGCGGTGGAATGCTGAAGCAACCCCGCGGTATACTATACAAAAATTACCATAATGCGAATATTTGTCAAGGTTTTGCAATGTTAATACGTAAAGTAGTCAGTGGTCGGTATTCAGTGGTCTGTAGTCAGTGGTCAAGTGCACCGGATGATGCCGGGGGGGAAGCGGGAGGTGCTGCGAAGCTGCACCATGGGAGGCACTGCGAAGCTGTGCCCTCGGAGGTCCGGCGCCAGCCAGGCCCGGAACTGCGGCGCAAGTCGCACTATAGGGGACAGAGAGCTGAAAGCAGAAAGCAGGCTCGCCTGCGCTCGGGTGGCAACGAGGTGAAGATGCAGCGGGTTTATTCAACGCAGAGTCGCAGAAACGCAGAGGAATCCTGACAGAAACTATTGCCAATTCCAGAAGGACCGGCGTCGCCCTGCGACGCCTGAAAGTGAATGCTGCGAAGTTGCTCGATTTCCCACCTGGGCCAGGCCCTAAAAACTCTGTGGGCTCTATGGCTCTGTGTTTGACAATTCTTCCTGGCCCGCCTACGCTCAGGTGGCAACGAAGCGGGGATGAAGCGTTTCTGAAGATAAACCACAGAGATACAGAGAGCACAGAGAAATTAAATGGGGATCGATTACCCGTTGGCAATGCGCACTTCGTTGCATGCTCTCCCAGGCGTCACGGGGCGCCGCCGGTACGCTATCCGCTTTGCTATGCAGAAAAGTCAGGAATGCAGGGAAATCTTAACGCTAAGGCGCTAAGCCGCTAAGGAAGATAAGTGATGTTCATTCCCACATGCAGATGTACCGGCGTCGCCCTGCGACGCTTGAAAGTGAATGCTGCGAAGTTGCTCGATTTCCCACCTTGGCCAGGCCCAGAAAACTCTGTGGGCTCTGAGTCTCTGTGTTTGACAATTCTTCCTGGCTCGCCTGCGTTCAGGTGGCAACAAGGAAAGATGCTGCGGTGTTATTCAACGCAAAGGCGCAGAGGCGCAGAGGAATCTAATGTCATTGAGCTCATTGCTCAGTCTTCATTGCTCATTGCTGAGGGGCTTCATCCCAAATGGCATTGAGCTCGGCCTTACGTTGAAGATCAAGCGGCAGCATGCCGCCGCTAATGCTAACGCTTCACGCTTTACGGTTAAACCGGCGACAGGAGTGTCGCCGCTACTCCCTGCCCGGCTTGCGCAGGTAAACCGCGCCGAGTTGGCGCTCGACCTCCAATGGCACTGCTTCGCAGTGCCTCCACGGTATACTCAATGACGTAGGGTATGCATCAGACAAGGGGTGGTAAATGTATAGATGGATCATTGCAATGCTGATCGCAGTATCCATGCTCGGCGTCATTGCTCATGCGCAGGAATCCGGCGACATTGCAGCAAGCGAGGAATATGAGCCACCGCGGATTGAGATCGTGGCGACAAATGCCGCCGGGTACATGATGGTGTTTTTTGCTGATGCTTACTTCAATGTTGACTACGGCATTCTTGACGATGCCACGGAAGCCCGCGTCGGCTGGGCATGGATCAGTTCAGGCGAACCGCTGCTGTTCGAGTTCGACGGTCCATTGTCAGATCCCCGCGTGGACCCGCTCAATCCCGGCAGCTGCCCGGAGGGCGTGGATCCGGCGGCGATGGCGGCAGTCGTTTCAGCCGAGTGCATCATCCGCATGCCGGGCGTGGAGTATGCCTCGCGCTGGCCGCTGTATCCGATCGGCCGGGTCTACCAGTCACAACTGCCCGGTGGCGGAATGGCCTGGGTGCGCACCGCCGCGAGTGCCCCGCCGCTTGAGAACCTCGTTGCCAATCTGGAGGGAGCGAGCTATCCCTTCGAGGAGGTGGAACCGCTGAGTGCAATTCTGGCAATGCAGCAGGGCGGACCCGGCTATGACCGCAGTGCAGACCGGAGATTGGAGGAGCAGCTGGCCGCTGTTGACATGCACAGCTTCCTGGCTTATCACGGCAAGGAGCAGCACCCTGCCGCACTGCTTGAGGCGCATGCCTGCCTGGAGCGGATGCTGGAACTGTACCGCGAGCGGCACGGGGAGTTCCCGCAGCGGATCGCGGAGCTGGCCCATGTCCCGGGGGCGGTCTGTGCTGCCCTGCCCCACAGCCCCTGGGATTTCGATCTGGAACTCGGGCATGCCGATCCATTTACAGTTGGCAACGGTGACCTGCTCTACCTGCCCGTGCTGAACGGGCAGCAGCCGGTCACGGAGTATCAGCTGCTGCTGGTCTGCGATGAGCTGCTGCCGGACTGCATCGAGCACGAACTGCCGGAACTGCCACACGGCCTGCATGCACTGGAGCCACGGAAGTGATGGCAATTGCACATATTAGAATGAACCGGTGATGACAAGGGGACGGGAGACAGAATCTGTGATGGAGCTGCGGCAGCCCGACAACCCCGTTGAGCTGCTGCTTGAGCGCTTGCAGCGGCAATCCCGCGAGTACCGGCGGGGCTGGTTCAGCCGGCCGATGTTCGTCACCATCGCGGCAGTGCTGTTCCTCATCACCGTGATCCTGATCAGCCGCCAGCACTGGGCGCTGTCCCTGCATGACCCGCTGGCAACCAATCCGCTGTATGTGCAGTCCAGCCGGATCGTGGCCGTAATGGCCTGCCTGTGGTTCTACTTCAACCTGTCAATGCTGATGGCCTTCTCGCGGATGCTCAGCGCCGCCAGCCAGGGGCTGCAGCTCCTGTCAACGGGCCGCGCTCGCAGCAATACGCTGCGGATTGACGACCTGCTGCAGGGCAACCCGCTGGACAGCGCGACGATCTTCGACGGCCTGACAGGCTTCCACCGCCGGCGCATCGCGCCACTGCTGTGGTTCCCGTGTATGTATGTGCTGCTGGGAGCCGTGCTGAAGTTTCCCCTACCACTGTTTGACAACGGAAAGCTGCAGTGGCACTGGCAGTTCCTGCTGATTCCGCTGGTGGCGCCAATGTTCCACTTCATCTGCATGGCAGTATTCCGCCTGCTGCTGCATGTGAGCATCCTGATCGGCCGGCGGATCACGCATCCCGTGGGCCAGCAGCTGATGCTGTGGCTGCTGCTCGGCTCGCCGCTCTTTGTGATGCTGCTCCTGCAGCTTGTGATCCGCGGCCAGGGCATACCGCAGGACAGCGCGAAACTGCTGAGCCTGGGAACGACCGGCCTGCTGCTGCTGGTCCCGCTGCTGCTGTCCCGCCTGCTGCGCGCACGCGCACTGGCGGCAATTGAGTCCGTTGCCAGCGGCCGGCATGACAGGCAGGCGGTGGAAGCACGCAGCTCGGCTGGCGGTGACCGGGACAGCACTCCTTCGCGCCTGCTGAAGCCAACCTACGCAGTTGTATTGGGCCTGCCGCTGTTGCTCGCCGTGAGCGTGTTCATCCACACATTGCGGATGCAGCAGCTAAAGCCTGACACCGGTGACCCATTCATTGACTGGTACTTCGGCTATGCCCAGCAGACAGTGGAGCGGCGCTGGCTACAACGGCTGGATGCGACACCTGCGAGGATCCCGGAGCCCGGTACCATCATTGCTGATGGCCATTTCTACATCCATGAACTGATGCAGCAGGCGGAACCGCAGTTCGGCGATGACCCGCGCTGGCAGCGTCTGCGCTATGAACTGCTGAGCAATGCACACGAAATGCCGCTGGCGCTTGATTTTGAAGGTGCAGTGGACAATGAGGAACTTGCGAGCAAACTCATAGCGGACGCAATTGCCAGTGGCGTTGAAAATCCACCGGGGGAGCTGTGGCTGCTGCAATCTCAATGGATCGAGTACCGTGATGCTGCCCGGCAGCTTGTTGATCCCGGCGCCTCCAGTGAACTGGAGAGTCAGCGGCTAAAACTGCATGAACGGGCCAGGGAGCTTGCGATCCGGCTCAATGAGGCAGCACCGCTTTACTGGATCGCGATGTCTGACCACGATCTCCTGGATGTGCAAGTGCTTGAGCTGATCAGGCTGGGGAATACACTGCCCTGCAGTTTCCATACCGGCAGTTTCCGCAAGGATCTGGCGCGGGCCATCCCGGCTGGAGACAAGTCCACTCAGGACCGGGTCCAGATGGGTATGCAGCCACTGGACCAGCTGACGAACCAGGATTTCGCCGTGATCAATGCAATCCATCTGAAGGACTTCATCAAGCGACTGGCAGCACAGCAGGACCGGGAAGGACTGGAACAGGTCAGGCGGATGCTGGTGCAGCAACTGGCAACAGATGACCTCAATGAGATCAGCTACCTCATAGCGCTGGTCTGCCTGTCGAGTTGCGCAAGCGGCATCAATGCTCATTGCCAACCGGATGCCGCGCAGCAGCGTGCGCTGGGAGAGTTTGACACGATTGCCATGCAGCTCAGGACCGACTTCAAGCAGATGCTGCGAAACGGGACCTGGGACCTTGCAGCCCAGCTGGACCGGCAGTCGCGGGAGTACCTGCCTGTCCTGCTGCCTGCTCAGCTTGTCAATCCACTGCAGGGTATCGAATCCAGGCTGAGCCTGGGCAGGCATTATGCATTCAATTTCTACTATGAGCTGAACCCGCAGACATTGCAGGAAATCGAGGTGCTCGACTGGTACAGGAGGCACAGGCCGGAGATCGAGCGGCTGTCACAGTTCGACTTCGAGACGATCAGCTGGCGGGATGAGCATGCAGGGAATGATGAGTAGGGATGCGGCTCGCCTTTTGCACTGATGGCAACGAGGCGGGGATGCAGCGGTGATGAAGACTAACCACAGAGATACAGAGAGCACAGAGGAATTCAATTGGGGTCGATTAACCGTTGGCAATGCGTACTTCGCGGCAGCTGCTCCCAGGCGTCGCAGGGCGCCGCCGGTACAAGGATCAGTGAACCGTAAACAGTGAACAGTAGCCGTAACCAGTGAATCGTGAACAGTAGCTGCGCGGCCCAGCCGCGCTTGAAAGTGAATGCTGCTAAGTTGCTCGATTTCCCACCTTGGCCAGGCCCAAAAAACTCTGTGGGCTCTGAGTCTCTGTGTTTGACAGTTCTTCCAGGCTAGCATGTGCTCGGGTGACAACGAGGTGGGGATGCAGCGGTTATGAAGACTAACCACAGAGATACAGAGAGCACAGAGAAATTCAATTGGGGTCAATTAACCGTTGGCAATGAGCACTTCGCAACATGCACTCCCAGGCGTCGCAAGGCGCCGCCGCTACACGTCTTCACGGTTCACTCTTCATGGTTCACGCTTCACTCCCGGTCCGGCTTGCGCCGCACCTCCCCGCCTGAACTCCGGCAGCAATGAACTAATCCCCTTCGGGCAGGGTACTAATCCGCATTGAATTGACTTGCCGCCTCAGCCGAGGCTTCGGCGGTCTGGCGCTGGCCGGCGAACCAGTCGCCGGCGGTCGCGCTGAAGTTGCAGGTGGTTGGAAGATGCATCGCGCAGGCAGCGAGAAGCTTTGCTTTGAGCTGTACTGCAGACCGACGAACGCTAGCGTGAGTCGGCAGAAGAATTCAGACCGTCGAGCCCTTGGGCGAGGCGGCAAATCACATTGACGCCGGGCTGCCCGCTCGCTATAATGCGCAGCTTCACTCGCAGCAGGCGTATTTCGAGGAGACGAGGCAGCCATGGAATTCATGCTTTCCAAGAACCGCAAGATCAAGCTGGCCCTGGGGTTCAGCGACATCTCCCTGATCCCCGGCGAGAGCACGGTCGACCCGAATGATGTCGACGTCTCCTGGCAGCTGGGCGAGCAGAGGTTCGAGCTGCCGATCCTCGCCGCCGCCATGGACGGCGTGGTCGATGTGAATATCGCGCGCATGTTCGGCGAATGGGGCGGGCTCGGAGTGCTCAACCTCGAGGGCATCTACACCCGCTACGACGACTACCAGGCGATCCTCGACCGGATCGTGGCCGCTGACAACGAGGAGGCCACGAAGATCTTCCAGGAGGTCTACCGCGAGCCGGTCAAGCCCGAGCTGATCGCCAAGCGCATCAGGGAGATCCAGGCCGGCGGTGTGAAGGCCGCGGGCTCGCTGACGCCTGCCGGGATGATCAAATATGGCCAGGTCGCCGAGGACAGCGGGATCGACATCCTCGTGCTGCAGAGCACCGTCACCAGCATGCGCCACCGTTCGAAGAGCGGCAACGTACTGGACATCGGTGAGCTGATCAACCGCGTCAAGGTGCCGCTGATGGTTGGCAACGTGAGCGGCTATGAGATCACCTACTCGCTGATGGAGGCCGGTGCGGATGCAATCTTCGTCGGCGTCGGGCCGGGCCAGGCCTGCACCACGCGCGGCGTGACCGGCGTGGGCGTACCGCAGATCACCGCCACCGCTGACTGCGCGGCGGCCCGTGACGACTTCTACGTCCAGACCGGCAAGTACGTCGCGATCATCACCGACGGCGGCATGCGCAAGGGCGGCGAGATCTGCAAGGCGCTGGCAACGGGTGCCGACGCGATCATGACCGGCAGCATCTTCGCCGGCTGCCCGGAGAGCCCCGCCACCCCCTACCACTGGGGCATGGCGACCCCGGACCCGAACCTGCCGCGTGGCACGCGGGTCAAGAGCGACGTGCATGTGCCGCTCAAGCAGGTGCTGTTCGGGCCCAGCCAGGTGACCGATGGCACGCAGAACCTCGTCGGCGCGATCAAGAGCTCGATGGGCCTGTGCGGCGCGCAGACTATCCGTGAATTCCACAACACGGACATCGCCTTCAGCTTCAGCTTCATGACGGAGGGCAAGGCGCTGCAGATCGGCCAGCAGGTCGGGATGGGCTCGAAGAAGTAGGCAAGCATAAAAAGTTCATGCGCTAGGATAAAAAAGGCCCCGGGGCCTGAGCACGGCTCTGTGAGGAGCCGGGGAAGAATCCCGGGGACAACCGGTTCATTATACCGGGAGCGGTGCATGGATGTTTCAGGTTTGCCTGCTGAGCTATTGAGAGCTGTCTCCATTAACAGACTTGAACCTTATGTGAGTATCTGCGGTGATGCGCGCAGGGGACTTTCCGTGTATCTGTGGAACGTATCCCTCTGTGAAGCAATGTACCCTGCCCTGCACTGTTGTGAGATCGCTCTGCGCAACAGCATGTATGAAACCCTTTCCGAACATTTTGGCAATCGTGACTGGATCTTTGACCGCCGCTACCTTGTGAAACGTGACGGAGACACTATTGCAGGTGTAATGCGCCGGCTTGAGGACTATGGAAAGCCGCTTACGCCAGACAACGTCATGGCGGAGCTGACACTTGGATTCTGGAGCACCATGCTTTCCGCATCCTACGACGCCAGGTACTGGCGCTCGCCTGGACTCTTAAGAAGGCTGTTTCCAAATGCGCCACGGTCCGAACTGAACATTGCACGTTTGCACAGGCAACTCAATCATCTGCGGAATTTTCGCAATCGTATTTTTCATCAGGAACCTGTTTGGAACCGGAGTGACCTGGCTCGCAACAGAGATGATTGCTACAGATTCGCGGAATGGATATCAGTGGAGTGGTCCAATAGATTCAGGAAGATCGATAGATTTGATGAGATTTATCTATTCTGTCCAGTGATCTGAATCCTCAGGCCGCCGGTTTTGCACGGAATTCGCCAATAATCGAAATCAGCTCGCCTTAGTACTTCCGGCTCTTGTCAGACACGACTATAATCAGGTATGGTAATATCTGCTACCGCGTAAGTGCGCGGTCCCATCAGTCTTTGTCAAGCTGATTATTCGGAAGAGGTTTTACTAGTGCTAGAGCATATCGACCGTCGGCTCGCCCAGTTCAGCGATCCTGTCCGGGAGAACATCTATACCCGCGACCGGACTGCGTGCGACCAGATCCTGAACGACGCCTGGCGCTGGCTGGCTCAGCAGAAGCTCTCCTCGGACGAACTGCAGGCCATGAAGATGGTGCTGCACTTCCTGGAGTTCCAGGTCAGCGATGCCTTCACCGAGGACAAGGACCAGCAGCGCCAGCAGATCCTGTACGTGCTGCGCAGCATGAGCGAGCCGATCATCGACCCGCTCTCCTCCGTGATGCAGGCCCGGATCCTCCTGACCCTGCGCTGCTGGGCGCACCGCTCCTATGACGTGCGACTCTCGCTCAAGCAGTTCCAGCAGTGGTTCAACATGATTCCCGAGGTTGACATCGACTCCAAGTGCTGGAACTACATTTCATTCTGGGCCTTTGACACGCGCGCCGATGACTACCTCAAGGCCGCCTACCGCTACTTCCTCACCAGCCCGCTGGACTTCATGGTGGACTTCAGCCGCCAGCGCCTGAAGGTGATGGTCGGACTGATCGAGGGCACCTGCAAGGTGCGCGACGTGGAGCGCCTGATCGAGCTTATGCCGCACTACTACCACATCCGCTGGTTCATGAAGCACATCATCCCGTTCTGCAAGCGCCTGCAGCTCTGGACCCCCGCGCTCGAGGGTGCCTTCAGCGTCAAGAGCCGCGAACTGATGGAATCGCCGCAGGTCCCGCCGCGCACGGTGCCGCAGGGCCGCAAGATCCTCAACTTCTGAAGCAGGGCCAGGGCGACCTCGGCTAGAATCTTTGCAGCCCCGTTCCCGGCTGGCAGGCATGATCCAACACCTCGACAACTGGCTGGCGCAGTACCGCACCCCCTTCTGGGAGGCGATATATCTTGACAACAACACGGCCTGCCAGGCCAGCCTGCAGCAGGCGCGCGATGCGCTGGCGAATGCACCGTTCAGTGAGGATGAGCGCCAGGCGCTGGGGGTTTATGTCGACTTCATGCAGTACCAGCTCAAGCACTACTTCGCTGCCAACGCAATGCAGCGTGCCGAGCTGGCCCGCGGGCAGATCGTCAGCATCAGCATGGCCAGCCGCGGCCCGCTGGCAACGGTGATGGAAGCCCGCTGCAGCCTGACCCAGCGCTGCTGGGCGCACGCGATGCACGGGATCGGGATCCCGCGCGGGCACGTTGACAGATTCTTCGGGCAGGTCCCCGAGGAGGACCGCGACCACCAGCTGATGAACTACCTCTCCTTCTGGGCCTTCGCGGTGCGGGACCTGGACTACATGGAGCAGAGCTACCGCTACTTCCTGCTGGTGCCGGTGGAGTTCATGGTGGACTTCAGCCGCCAGCGCGTGAAGGTGATGCAGGCCGCGCTGCGCCTGGAGCTGGAACGCCATGACCTGCTGCGCCTGATTGAGCTGATGCCGCACCGCATGCACGCCGCCTGGTTCGAGAAGCTGCTGCTGCCTGTACTGCAGGAGAAGAAGCTGATCAGCGAATCAACGCTCGCGGCCTTCGAGCAGAAGCGCAGCGAACTGCTGGCCCGCCCGCCCGCCGTGCCGCCGCGCAGCCAGAGCCCCGGGAAGATCTCGCTGAACTTCTAGTGGAATAGTGGGCAGTAGGCAGTGGGCAGTAGGCAGTAGGCAGTGAACAGTAATCAGTGAACAGTTCGCAGTTGGCAGCAGCTCCATGCGCGCGGTCCGTCCAGGACAAAGGTATCAGTCCTTTCTTCCTGACCACTGACCACCGACCACTGATTACTATTCTTCAGCTCAGTCCGACGAGGCCGGCGACGTAGCTCTGGCGGCTGCTGTGCTTGAGCGCCACCGTGATCAGTGCTGCCTTGAGGACCTCCGTCCAGTGCGAGCCGAGCACGCTCATGTGCTCAGCGCGGCCGCCCGGCAGGGGCTCGCCGAAGCGCTCGAAGAACAGCGCCATGTGCATCACGATCTGCGGGTTGACGATGTGAGAAGAGGTCAGCACGCGGTCCAGCCTGGTGTAGGGGATCTCGAGCACGCTGTTCTCGCCCCAGATACTGCTGGCTTCACGGTCCCGGCGCACGAGGATCAGGCGGCGGTCCGTGATGCACAGCGCACGGCCGTTCTTGCCGCTCAGCTCGTGGCGGATCTGCTCGTCATCCTCGAGCATGAAGTTCACCTTGCGGCCGAGCTCCTCGGGCAGCTCACTGCGGGTGCGCGCGGCCGGGAGGTCAATCAGCAGGCGGTCCTCCTGCAGCTGGATCTGGTACTGCAGCTCGAGGATCATCTGGAAGGCGGTGTCGATGGCGTCGTTCTCACCGAACCACTCGGCGAAGACCTGGCCCTGGGCATTCGTCAGCTTGAGCTTGAAGCCGCTGGGACGCGTGCCGTTGATGTAGTGGGGGCAGAGGTCGTCAATCTCGAGACCGCAGATTTCCTTGAGGCTGATCTCACGTACGCGGATGGAGCGCTTGAGGAAGTTCGAGCGCATGCTGAGGTCGAGTAACCTCTGGTCCGTCAGAGCGAGAGCCTGGCTCTGCGTCACCAGCACATCACATAGAAGGAGTTCTCCTTCCTGCAGCTGGTCCTTGATCGCCTTCCCAAATACTCCCGATGACTGACTAGTCCTGTTATTCCAGGGAGCCATCCACTAACAGTTTACACAATTAACCTTTCCTTTACAAATAATAAAAAATAAATCCAGCTAAAATAGGCAAATCTACACTGACTGGCGGTTAAATTCCCATCAAATTGCTACAATTCGCACATTCAGAGCACCGGTATTCCGGCTTTTTCCAGCATTTGCGCCGTTCTGACCAGCGGCAGGCCGACGATGTTCGGGTAATCGCCGCTGATCCGCTCGACGAGCAGGCTGCCCAGATCCTGAATGGCATAGGCCCCTGCCTTATCCCAGGGCCGGGCACGCTCCAGGTAGCGCTGCAGGGACTCCTGCGGCAGCTTACGGAAGCGGACCTCCGTACGCTCCAGCTCCTGCAGGCAGAGCCCGTCCGCACTGCGCTGCAGCACGACGGCGGTGGCAACGTGGTGCACACGGCCACTGAGCAGGCTCAGCATGCGCAGGGCATCCGCCGGATCGGCGGGCTTGCCGAGGCGGTGTTCGTCGAGTAGCACCATGGTGTCGGCACTGAGCACCAGGCTGTCCGGGTTGGCGAGGCTGACCGGCCGGCCCTTGCGCCGCGCCAGTTCCAGCATTCGTGCCGGGAAATCGCCGATGGAGGCGTCGGCGAGCACCGCGTCCTCATCCAGTTCCGGGCCGGTTTCGACGGTGTAGGTGAGGCCGATGCTGTCCAGCAGGGCACGGCGGCGCGGTGACTGTGAGGCGAGGATCAGCTGCATCCGGGGGATTCTAGCGGCTGCTGCAATGTAAGATTGAGCAATGGCGCATACAGTCAAGGGCATCATCCTCGCCGGCGGCACGGGCAGCCGGCTCTTCCCGCTCACACGCGTGACCAACAAGCATCTGCTGCCGGTCGGGCGCAAGCCGATGATCTTCCACCCGATCGAGAAGCTGATCGAGGCCGGTGTGCAGGACATCCTGATCGTGACCGGCACTGAGCACATGGGGGCGGTGGTCGGTCTCCTGGGCAGCGGCAAGGACTATGGCTGCCGCTTCACCTACAAGGTGCAGGACGAAGCGGGCGGGATTGCGCAAGCGCTCGGGCTGGCGCGCAACTTCGTGGGCAGCGACCGGATGTGCGTGATCCTCGGTGACAACATCTTCGAGGACGCGATCACGGAAGCCGTGCGCGAATTCAGCGAGGCCCCTGCAGGCAGTACGCGGCTGATGCTGAAGCCGGTGGAGGACCCGCAGCGCTTCGGTGTGGCGACGGTGGAGGGTGATCGGATCACGAAGATCGTGGAGAAACCGGCCGAGCCGGAGAGCAATCTGGCGGTGATCGGCGTGTACATGTATGACAACGGCGTGTTCGAGGTGATCAGCACACTGAAGCCTTCCGGGCGGGGCGAGCTGGAGATCAGCGATGTCAACCAGCACTATGTCGAACAGGGGATGGTGAACTACAGCGTGCTCTCGGGCTGGTGGACGGATGCCGGCACGTTTGAGAGCCTGGCGCAGGCGAACCGGCTGGTGGGGGAGTAGGAGCTACCCGCTTCAGCGGTAGTGACCTGCTGTGCTCGGGTTGGCAACGGGGACGACTCGGGGCGAAGCGGTAGCAGAAGCAGAAAGAGAATCAGAAGCAGAATGAGAAACAGCAGAAGGACCGGCGCCGATTCCTGGGCAGGCTGAGCACGCAATGGAATATGGCGGGCGTGAACGCCCTTCCACTGGTAGCAGGGCGTTTACGCCCGGGAAATGAGAGTGGCTTCTGCATCCATAAATGAAACTTCCGAAACAAGAAGGACCGGCGCCGCCCCGCGGCGATTGGGAGGCAAAGTTGCGGAGTGCCACAAATTGCCTTATTACTGCCATACGTTGGTTCCAAAAAGAAACTCCAATCGTCTTGCCGGATATGATTACTCCACTCCCGGCTAATACTTCGTCACCATCTGCACTGTTGGCAATAGGAATCTCTTCGGCAGGATCGGACAGCAGAACACCGTGGAACTGAGCATGCTTGGCAGGATTGCCGATGAAATCTGGCAACGCAACAATCAGGTTTACAGCAATGTCAGCAATGACCTTTACAGAATCATGCCGAATCACCTGCATGCCCTGCTGCTTCTAGAGCACCACGGTGCTGATGCTGAACGGCCACCCAAGCTGGGAACCGTGATCAATTCATTCAAGGGGGCCGTGACGAAGGAAGCGCGCCTGACAACGGGAATTCCTGGACTGGCAATCTGGCAGAACGGATTCCACGAGAAGATCGTCAACAGCGAAGCGTCCCTGAACCGCATTCGCCAATACATTCTGTACAATCCGCATCTGGATGAACTCAGGCGGACTGGTGGAGCTTGAATCGTAACGCCATCTACCAATCGCCGCGGGGCGGCGCCGGTCCTTCTCCATTAAGGTACGTCCTGCTGGAGTATGCAACTGCCTCCCCCAATTGCCGCCTGGCTTGCGCCAGACCTCCGTGGGCGGGAAAAAATCCGCTGCTGTTTTCCGAACAGCCGGTGATGTGCGGCGTCTGGATTATTACCAGTTCGAAGATACAGGTTTTCACGACACAGCAACTCCTGACCTGGTGAACCCCGCCGACGCATCGGGGTTCACTTTTTTTCTATGCCCGGAAAGTGTTCCCCCCAAAAAGACCAGAAACAGTTCCCCTATTTCTTAGAACAAATCCGCAGCGGGGGTGGTCTCTCTAATTACCAGTTCACATTGGCAGTCTTCAGAAACCGCAAGGGAGTTCTGATTTGACAGCGATGTAAGAGGCGCCGATTCAGCCCGGCGCCTTTTCCTTTTCTAGTTGCCCGCTCATGCAAGCATTCGCGGTTCGGGTCTGCAATGCAGCTCAAAGCAAAGCTTCTCGCTGATTGCACTTGCAGGAGATGTTTCGTTTGGGATATGTAACTTCAGCGCGGCCAGGACGGCTTAGCCGGCCGCAGCGTCAGACCGCCGAGCGCTCGTGCGAGGCGGCAGAAAAATCAAATGCGATGGACCGCGGCAGGCAGCCCATCGCAACACACACACACTGCGCCGGAGGATCTACCTCCGGCTGTTGTCATCTAGATGTCGTCGTCGGCGAGGATCTCATCCTCATCCTCGAAGTCGTCATCGTCGGCATCAGGCACCGGCACGCCGAGATCGGCCTCCGCCTCACTGCGGTGCCCGTTGGCCCGCAGGTCGATCCCGTCACGGCGCTTCCATTCGATCAGGAAGGCCGCCACGTTCTGGCTGAGGTGGATGCTCACACCGCGCGGGTTGTCATCCCAGTCGCTGCTCTCCGCCACGCCGTCGTGCAGCTCCATCCCGTACTTCTCCAGGTTGAGCTTGGAGAGGCTGCCCGTGGCCTCGAGCCGCAGGGCGTAGTCCTCGGGGATGTGCAGCGTGATGCTGCCGGCGTTGTTGCGTACGTCCATCTCCACGCGGTCCTCGCGCCTGCCGAGCTGCAGCACCATGTTGCCGGCCTGGTTGTCAATCTCCAGGTCCTTGACGTCGAGGCTGCTCAGGTCGAAGTGCGCATCCGCCGCCGCATTGTGCAGGCTGGCGACGTAGGCGATGTCCGGGTTGAGCTTCAGACCGCTGCGACCGATGCTGTGCTTGAGCGTCACATCGGCCTTGCCGCCCTTCACATCGCTGATGATCACCGGCTCCGTGGGGGTGTTCTTGACCTTGCCCTGGATCAGCGGGCTGCCGCTGTCACCGCCCTTGACCTTGACGCGCCCGGCACGGATGTCGAGCGTGAGATTGCAGCGCTTGATGCCATCCGGGACCTCGACCTTCACGGGGAAGTCCTTGAGCTCCGTATAGCGGGCGGCCTTGCTGCGCTTGTACTGGCGCTGGGTACGGCGGAAGGTGTCAACGAGCGAGTTCTGGAACTCCACCGCAACCTCGCCGAGATTCTCCAGGTTGATCTTCGGCAGCTTGATGTTCGGAACATCGAAGCGGTTTCCGGCTGCGCCGGAACTTCCACCACGTCCGCTTTCGCGGCTTTCCGAATCCTGCAGGGCGTTGATCAGCTTCAGCCCCTCCTCGGGGGTCAGCCGGCCTTCCTGCACCATTTCCAGGATCTTGATCTTTTCTCTGCTCATGTTGTCCTCTCCAATTGATCTATGCCGCGGCAGCCAGCCTGTCGACCGGAACACTGCGCTTCATCCACAGCAGGCAGGAGCCCCGCTGGGTGTCGCCCAGCATCTGTGAGACGCTCTGCAGTTCCGCTTCCTCCAGCGGCTGCCAGCCCTGCCTGCGCAGGGTACTGATCAATTCACCCAGTTGTCCCAGCTCCACGGCCGAGACATCACGAAACATGTATTCCACGCTGAATCTCATGGTTTCCCTTCCCACTGACGCCCGGCGTCAGTCCCTGAGGCGGCTCTCGGCCTCCTCGACCGTGAGCTCACCCCGCTCCAGGGCCGCGAGGATCTCCTCACGGCTTTCATGGTCATCATCCTCGGCGGCCGCCGCCTCACCGGCATAGGCCCCGCCATCCATCCCGAGGCTGGCCAGCAGCTGGTCAAGCCGGCCGCGGACCGTCGGATAGCTGATGTTCAGCACCGACTCAACCTCCTTCAGGTTGCCGCGGCAGGACAGGAAGGTCCGCAGGAACTCCAGCTTGTCCTGGGGCAGGCGGGCGAACTCATTGGCCATGAATACGCCGTTGAGCTCGGTGTCGCACTCATTGCAACGCAGGTGCGTGACGCTGAGCTGCCCGCTGCACACGGGACATTCGGAAATCAGCCTGTTGGCCTTCTTGTTGTTTCTGAACATCACATGAGCATAGTAACAAGCATTTTCAACTATGTCAAGATCATTTTTGAAAATATTGAGGTTGATCTTTCGAATTAGCTGAGAGTAAGTCGGAAAAGCGCAGTTTTTCTAAGATTGGACTTCAGATGAGGAAAGGAGGAAGAGGGAGATATGAGAGGGAGAGGAGGGAGAAGATCAACCACAGGAACACGGAGCACACGGAATCAGAAGCAGAATGAGAATCAGCAGAAGGGACGGCGCCGCCCCGCGGCGATTGGGAGAGGCTCTTGCAACCCCCTTGGAACCATCAAAACAAAGAAGGACCGGCGCCGCCTGGCGGCGATTGGGAGGGGCTCTTGCGGAGTGCCACTCTCATTTACCGGGCGTAAACGCCCTGCTACCGGTGGAAGGGCGTTCACGCCCGCCATATTCCATTGCGTGCACTGCCTGATCAGGAATCGGCGCCGGTCCTTTGCTCGTCTCGATGGATCCTGCATCTCTTTGCTGCGCCATCTCCCAGTCGCCGCAAGGCGGCGCCGGTCCTTCCTCGTGATGGATTGACTCTAGCCGATTGCTGCATTAGCTCCCAATTGCCGCAGGGCGGCACCGCTACCCACTGATTACTGACCACTGATTACTGACTTCTGACCACGGACCACTGATTACTCTTCACTGTTTTGCGGCAATTGCTGCTATCTACATTAATTCATTCTGAATAATGGCCTATTATTAGGTGTCATGACTCCACTTTTTGCGCTTTTTCGTCCGTTTTTGCCCCTCAGCGCTGCTCTGATATTGCTGCTGGCCAGTGTAGATGCGGCCTCAGCTCAGTATTACGAGCCCTTTGAGCAGGGCTATGAACTGCAGGCCATTACCGAGCAGAACAGCCTGCTGCAGTGCAGCCCGGCCCCGGATGTGATCGCCGCCCAGCAGGCCTCGCGGCCCGGTACGAGTCTCAGTTGCCTGCTGAAACTGCAATCCGGGATGATGCGCGTGCTGGAACAGGAGTATGTGGAAGACCTCGACCCCTTCTTCGCCGAGCAGCGCATGCTGCCCGCCAGGGACTGGGCCGGTTTCCACCGCAAGCAGTGGCAGGCCAATTACTCCACTGAGGCCGGACAGGTCTACATCGGAGTCGGAATACATTATGAGGACAATGAATACTGGGGCCTCGGGACGATCTGCAGCTACCTGCGCAGTGCCGACGGCAGTTTCCGGATGATTGCGCACCATGACCTGGGCCATGAATACATCGGCCGGGTCTTCGTGCTGGATGCCAACCACGACGGCAGGCTGGACGTGATCGCCTCCTGGATGACGGGGGCCGGCAGCGGCGGCGGCGTGGACCTGCTGACGGTCAATGAGGATGGCGGCATCAGCTACTTCGGCGACAGCGCCGAGCCCTCGGACTTCGCCAGCTCGCTGTGGAGCGCGCATGGCTCCGTGGAACTGACCGACTATGACAACGACGGCGACTGGGAGCTGCAGCTCAGCTTCCCGCTGTTCTTCAGCGCGGCCGGCTACTACTACCGCGACATCGTCAGTTTCGACAGCGCGGAGAACGCCTGGAGCTGGGACCCCGGCTTCGCGCCGGATTACTACGTCTCGCAGGACCGCTTCTATGAAAGGCTGTACGGCCAGGTGCAACGGTTGGTGCATGACCCGGAGCAGTTCCACCGCGATACCGATGACTACTTCATGCAGTATTCCTGCTTCCTTGACGGCGAGGAGTACAGCCTCGCACCCTTCATCAGTGAGGACGGCATAATCAATGATGAACTGGTGGAGGAACTGCGTCTGATCGTGGAAGGCGGGGAGGATGCAGTGCAACCCGTAGGCCGGATTCTGAATCTGAACATGCATGAGGCCTGACATGAAACTGGCAATCACCGCCGTCCTGCTGCTGGCAACGCTGGGCAGCTCCCCTGCCCTTGCGCAGTTTGAGCTCAATCCCGCGGATGAGCCGGCCACGCTGCCGATCCCGGTCGGGATGGGCCTGCTGGCCAGCGAGGAATACTTCCACGAGCGCTTCCCGGATGAGGATGCCGCGCCGGACTTCCTGCTGCGCTACCATCCCGCGGCGCATGCGCTCCTGGGCTGGGACGGGATGGACGGCCTGGGGGGCTACCGCGCTGAGGAGCATCTGCTTGACTCCGCCGAGGGCCTGCCGCTGCTCGGTGAAGCGGATGAGCGCTTTGATTCGCTGGAGATCGCGGTGTTCGGAATCGCCGAGGGCCGGCTGGAGCTCTACGACCATGCCTCGGGACAGCCCGTGCTCAGGCAGACTGTGGAGTTTCCGCCGGTTTCCGCGGAGTATGTCTGGCTGGTGGATCTGACAGGCGATGGCCGCAGCGAGGTGGTGGTCTCCGGGATGACCGGGATCAGCAACGGCGGTGGGGCCTATGTGTTCCGGATGACTGACGAAGGCCTGCTGGAAGCTGTCAGCGAAGGTGAGGAAGGCGAGTTCTGGCCGCAGATGCTGTGGAGCTTCTATGGCTCGCTGGAGCTCCTTCGTACGGCGGACGGGCACTGGGTCTACCGCGGCATCTCCCCCGTCGGCCGCAATCTCAGTGACTACTTCTGGAGCTGGTTCTACGAATGGGACGCGGATTCCGGACGTTTCGTGATGAACGGGCCGTCGTACCATGCCGAGAAGCGGCAGCAGTATCAGTTCTTCACGCGATTTCGCAAGGTGCTGAAGGATTTCCTGGCGGACCCGGCGGCCTTCAGCATGGACGACCCGGCGCACGGCTACAGCTATGGCTTCTCGGATGATGATGGCGACTACAGCCTGGACTGCTTCACGGATGAGGATGGCAGCATCCTCGACTGGCTGCTGGAGGAGACGATCACCGAGCTGGATTACATGCTCATGGACCCAATTGATGGATCGGACCGGATGCAGTAACCATTGACTCCCGCCTGCGTCATGTTATTAAGTAGGTGTACGTACGGTGAAGGAGCGGACATGAAGCGTGGACTGGCTGGGATCGGACTGAGCATGCTGGCGCTGTTGCTGACTGCGCTGCATGCCGCATCCTGTGGCGGAGCTTCCGCCGCCGGTTCAGTGGATTCCGCTCCCGATATCCAGTCCACAGCGGCTCCGGCCTTCCCGCAGGATGACCCGCATTTCTCGCGCCAGGTGAATGCCCTGGAAACCCTGGACGGCACGCAGACCTACTCCGACTGCGGCGCACCGGGCTTTGCCGTGCATGACACCATCGCCACGGTGGGCGTGCTCTCCAGCAGTGAGGCCCAGCCCAGCGCCTGGGCGGTCTACCGCTTCCCGCTGAACAACCCCGCCGACCTGCTTTCGATCCGCGTGAGCCTCCACCAGGGCAAGCTGGATGACATCTACTACCTGCTGCTGGCGGACTACACGAGCAGACGCTGGCAGCTCGTGGGCGAGAAGTTCGCCACCTCGCAGCTTACGCCCGCCGACTGGCAGGGTCTCGACATCACGAGCCCCGGCAAGTATTGCTACATGGCGGTGGTGGTGGTTGACGACCGCGAGATCAGCATCGCCGGCGTGGAGCGCACGATGGATGACACCGGCAACGGCGAGTATCCGATCTTCGACGACTTCGAGGACAACGACACGCTCGCCGACTGCCACCCGATCGGCGTGGGCAGCTATGTTGCCAGCACGCATGACGATTTCGTGCCCGAGATGCTGGAGATTGACGAGGCCCAGGACCACTGGGACTTCTACTGCATCGACCTGAATGCCGGCGAGCACTTCACGGCCACGCTGGAATATGAGTACGTCAACCACTTCGACCAGCCAAATGGCACCTTCAATGACCTCGACATGCTGATGTACGCCCCCGGGGTGACGAGCGATCCGCTGAACACCTTCGACGAGCAGTGGAGCAGCATCCGCATCTACTTCACGAATATGGAGCTCGTGAACTTCGTAGCTCCGAACACGGGCACCTACCGCATCGGGATCCGGGGCGACCTGGGCGACCAGTTCACTGCGGACAGCAATGCGGAGTACGTGCTGAAGACCTTCGTGAGTGCGGATACGCACAAGGTGAGCGGTTACATCACGCAGAATGAGATGGAGCCGGACAAGAAGTTCCTCGTGGTGCTGACGCCGGGTAACTTCAGCGGCGTGACCTCACTGGAGTCCGCCCCGCACGGCGGCTATGAGATCACCGGCGTGCCGGACGGGACCTACACCCTGGAAGTGCGCGGCAGCGCGGCCTGGAACCAGCATGACTACACCTACCCGAATACGCAGCAGGTGGTGGTCAGCGGTGGCGATGTGAACATCAGCATGAGCATCGACCCCTTCCCGGGTTAATGATTCACCACAAAGCTCACCAAGCACTCCAAGGATGAAAACGATCACGAAGTCTGACTTGATGAACTGAAAGCAGGCTTTGTGAACTTTGTGCACTTGGTGGTCAACCCATCCGCGTCAAGCTGGCGTTCGACCTCCGACGGCAGACATGCGTTTGAATCACGACAAAGCTCACCAAGCACTCCAAGGATGAAATCGATCACGAAGTCTGTCTTGGTGCACTGTAAGCAGGCTTTGTGATCTTTGCGCACTTGGTGGTGAACCCATCCGCGCTCGACCTCCAGCGATGTAACCCGTGTCGCGCGCGGGCGTCCCTTGATATGTGTTGGACGGGTGCATTGATGGGACCGCTCCAGAACTTCCGGTACATTACCGGAGCTGTCCCCGGCAAAGAGGCACCGCGGGCTGAAAGTTGTTATCATTAACAGTTGTTAAGAACCGGTAACACCCGAGATTCCCACAGACCAGAACTGCGAGGACTGATGGTTATGACAGGAAAGATTCTAGGCAGACTGACGACCCTGCTGGCGGGCGCGGCGCTTTTCGTGCTGGCCTCCTGCGGTGGCAGCGGCGGCGGGCTGGACAGCCTTGATACGGCCGCCAGTGAAAGCTGGCCCGTGCACGGCTACCAGGACGCGGCGCGCAGCGGCAGCTTCATGGTGGTGGCGGTGGATGACACCGAGCGCAGCATCGTGGAGCCCACCAGCCGCCTGAGCCTCGAAGTCGAGGCCGGGGACGGCGGGCAGTATGTGCGCGTGTTCGGCAGCGGGCTTGAGCCCAGCAACCACGCCTACCTGCACCTGGCCTACGATCCCGCCAGCGTGCGGCCCGTGACCGCGGGCGCCGGACGTGAAATCGCCGGTGACAGCATGTTCGTGAGCGTCACGAGCGAACCCGGGCTGGTGGCGATGGGCATCGGCACGATCGGCGGCCGCGAGGTGATCGCGGGCGAGGTCGAGCTGGCCGAGGTCTTCTTCGCCGACGGTCCGGCCCTGATGCTCGGGCGCGGGACTTCCGCCGTGGCCCAGAGCCCGGTCAACACCCTGCGCTGGGACGGCATCGACCCGAACAAGCTGCTCTGGAACTACCGCAACACCGGCGACTACGACCAGAACCGCCAGGTCGGCATTTCCGACATCACCCCGATCGGCATCTACCTCGGCAAGAGCAACACCGAGAGTGACTGGTTCAAGGCCGAGCCGACGGACGGTGACAACAACGGTGTGATCAACATCTCCGACATCACCCCGATCGGTGTCAACTACAACAACCAGGTCTCGCAGTACCGGATTGACAGCGCGGCTTCCGAGAGCGGCAGCTTCAGCGGCACCGGCAGCAGCGTTGACTACGAACAGCACATCAAGCCAACCGGCGGCGGCTTCTACAGCTTCGAGTTCAGCCTCAGCCCGGCCCCCGCGGACGGGATGTGGTTCGCGGTCACCGCGCTTGACAACGGCAACCCGGCCTCCGCCCATTCCAACGCCGTGCAGTTCGGCGGCAGCGGCGGCGGCGGCTCCGCCCCGCAGAACCTCAGCGGTGTCGTGAACGGTGCCAACTTCGAACTCAGCTGGCAGGCTCCCGCCACCGGCACGCCTGACGGCTACAACGCCTACGTGAGCAGCACCGCCGGAATGAGCGGCGCGCTCAAGCTGAACAGCGCGCTGATCAGCGGCACGAACTACATCGTACCGAGCACGATTTCCACCGGTGGCACCTGGTACTTCGCCGTGACCGCGATGAGCGGCACGGACGAGAGCAGCTACAGCAACATCTGGACCAACGCCGTGGGCGGCGACACCGACCCGCCGGCCTGGACGGGCACCGACATCGGCATCAAGGCCGCGACCCCCGGTGACGCCAGCGTCAACGTGGAGTGGTACACCGCGACGGACACCAGCGTGCCCGTGACCTACAACGTCTACTACGCCGAGACCGGCACGGGCATCAACTGGAACACCCCGCAGCTGACCGGCCAGAGCGGCACGAGCGCGATGGTCAACGGCCTGACGAACGGCACGAGCTACGACTTCGGCGTGCGCGCCGTGGACAGCGCAAGCAACGTGACGACGAACGAGAACTTCCTGAGCGCCACCCCGGCGGCCGGCACTGACAACACGCCTCCGGCCTGGTTCCAGGGGGATGGCATCAAGAGCGCTGAACCTGACAACCAGACGGTCTCCGTTAGCTGGTACAGTGCGGTGGATGCCAGCAACCCGCCGGTGAGCTACCTGCTGTATTACGTCGAGGACACTGAGGACTTCGACTGGGACAACCCGCAGGAGGTCTTTGACAGCAGCGTTACCAGCTCAAATGTGATCGGACTCACCAACGACCAGCGCTACAAGTTTGCGGTCAAGGCCCAGGACAGCGCCATCCCGCCGAATCGTACAACGAACGAGAACTTCCTCTATGCCACTCCGCAGATCTTCCCCGGCTCCGGCCAGATCGGCGGTGTGACGGCCAGCGATACCGCCAGCGTGCGGATGCCCGGTGAGGAGGTGCCGCGCATCTTCAGCGTGGACCGCGGCACGGCCCTCAACTACACGACCTGGACCGGCAGTGCCTGGACCACGCTTGACCTGAACACGATCCTTTCCAACCCGGACCGCAAGTACCACCCGCAGGCCGTGGCCCGTGGCAATGACATCCATGTTGTCTTCGGTACCCCCAATGCAATCTATGAGCTGCATGGCGACAAGGACAGTGACCCCAGCACCTGGACGCTGACGACGATTGCCAACAGCGGGATCAATTCCATCTTCGGGATCGGCCTGGACTACAGTGCCACGGACGACTACTTCGCGGTGAACTACGCTACGGACAACGCCGGAGAGAAGCTCTACTACAGCGAGCGTGAGGCCGGCGGTAGCTGGACCCTGCCCACGAAGATCGCCGATGGCAACCCGGAAGTCTGGCAGTGCGATATCGTCATCAATGAGAATGATGGTTCACAGTGGGCCGTGGGAGCATTCGGTCATGCCAATAGCACTGAAGATAAACTGAAGTTCTTCTACTTCACGCGTCCGAACCGCATTGACGGCTGGACCGGAGGTCCGACGGGTTATGGCGGCGATGTCATGGTTGTCGAAATCGACCCAAACAGCAATGTGCCGATCGTCGTCAATGCGGAAGTGCGCGAGATAGATTCGGGATTCGGAATCGCCCCAGTAAGTGACGCGGTGGTCTACCTCTGGAATGGCAGCAGCTGGGTACAGAATGTTCTCGAACAGGGTGATTTCTCATATGACCTTGGCAACCTGAAAGCTGAGACGATCCTCACCGGACAGGATCCGCAGGTTGTGTTTTCACCAACCGGCAAAGGTGTGGCCCTGTGGACAAACGTCAACTACTCAGCGGATCTGCTTGATCTCTCCGGTCAGTTGACGGGCTCGTGGAGATACAGCCAGCGTCCTGATACCAGTTGGTCAACTCCTGCACAGATGATTCCCAACATCTCCTCTTCCAACTCCGTCACCGCTGGAGAAGGTTATCAGCACTGCGTAACCTGTGACCTCGGGTTCATCGATACTGATGAGGATTACAACGCCCTTGGACAGAAGTATGCTCAGCGCAACAACTACGTGGAGGGTACCCTCTACTACCGTCGCCAGAGCTGGAACTGAACCCAGGCAGCCTGGCTGCACTGACAACGGAATCAACAAAGGCCCCGGGCAACCGGGGCCTTTTCAGTAGTCAGTGGTCAGTACTCATAGGTCCCAGTGATTTCTGACTACTGACTACTGACTACTGACCACTATTCCCACAGGTCAGCCTGGTATTCGCCCTCGGGGCTGCGGTAGCCGAAGACCTCACGGAATTCGCGCTCCAGCGCATCGCCGACCTCATCGATGGTGGGCGTGCGGCCGCTGATGCTCTCGATGCTGCCGACCTGCTTGCCGGTGATCCCGCAGGGGATTATCAGGTCGTAGAAGCTCAGGTCCGTCGTCACGTTCAGCGCCAAGCCGTGGTAGCTCACCCCGCCGCGCACCGCCACGCCGAGTGCGGCGAGCTTGACCTCCCCGACCCAGACGCCGGTCAGGCCGGGGCTGCGCCCGCTCTCGATCCCCCATTCATGCAGGGTGCGGATCAGCGTCTCCTCCAGGCCGTGCATCAGCTCGCGCACGCCCATCCCCCGCGCGCGCAGGTTGACAACGGGATAGCCCACGAGCTGGCCGGGGCCGTGGAAGGTGATGTCCCCGCCGCGCTCGATCTCGCGCCAGTCCACGCCCAGCTCGCTGAGTCCCTCCCTGTCAACGATCAGGTTGGCACTGTCGCCGCTGCGCCCGAGCGTGATCACAGGGTCGTGCTCGACGAGGATCAGGGTGTCGGGGATTTCATCCATGCGCCGGGCGGTGTGCAGTTCGAGCTGGCGCTCATAGCAGCGCGCCCAGTCCAGGCGCCCGAGGCGCAGCACATCCAGGGGCGGATGGACAGCCATATGGATATTCTATTGCAGTATGCCCGAGATGGTATGGGCATTCACCACGAAGGACTCAAAGTCCACAAAGGGATACATGATCACAAAGTTCTAGCTTTCAGATTGTGGCAGCCGGATTAGACCAGGGCGAATCAGCCGACTGGAGGCCAGGCAGTTTGCCTGGCAATCGCCAAGCTTACAGCTTGGCCTCCCATGGTGCAGTTTCACAGCACCTCCGGATTAAGAGGCCCGACCGGGCCGTGTGTGGCCTATCAACCACCGCTCATGCAGCGCCGCTCGGGGACATAGACCTGCTCCCAGTTGATGCGCTTCACGCCGCCCGTGCCCTCGGCACCAGGCTTTTCGAGCACGAGCTTCTCACCGAGGCCGCGGAAGCTGTAGTTGGCCATCCACTCCCGCGGGCAGGCCACGAGCTCGAAGCGCGGGAAATGCCAGTGGCCGTTGTCATTGACCTTGCAGGTCGGCATGTCCTGGTAACCCTCACCGACATAGGCCAGCCCGAATTCGGACTTGCGGCTGAACTGGTGAGTATCCCCCGGCTTGACCTCCTGCAGGTAGACACGGCGGTCCAGATCAGCGAATACGGTCTTGGTGTGATGACCATACTTGGATGCGCTCGTCAGGCTGGCGAGGTCATTGGTGTCGCGGGCATCGAAGGCCGCGATCACCTTGCCGCTTTCGGCTTCCTCCACCTGGAAGAGATAGCTGCCGCGCTGGCGCTCATTCCACTGCGGGCTGATCGTGAGGAACTGCCCGTCGCCGATGTCCAGGCGGATCTGCTCGTCCTCGCCCTCATGCACGCTCAGTTCGCGGGTTTCCTCGAAGAGGTTCATGCCCCAGCGGGCCTGCACCGTGAAGATATGCTCACGCTGGCTGTGGTCGGCGGCGTCGCTGTCCACGGCCCAGCCGTGGTAGTCCACGGCAATGCTGACTTCCGAATCAGCCGGAATCACGATGTCCTCGCGGCTCAGGCCGACATCGCCCACGGCCGTGACTTCCTGCGGTGCTTCCGCAGCAGTGCTGCCATCAGCGCTGTCATTGCGGTCACAGCTGCCCGTCATGCAGAGAAGGCAGAGCAGGATCAGGCTCGCCAGAGCCTTCAGTTCGTGTCCCAGCAGTCTGTCCATTTAGAATCCCCGAAAACATGATTATCAGAAACTGGTTTAATTGTGCCCTATCAGACGGGTAAAGTCAATTTGCGGGATGTGAATCAATGGGCTCCGGCATTTAGTGAATGAAGGGTACCAGTTCCACCGTCAGGATACCGGATGCAAATCAATCTCAGTACGCCAGCCCTTTATCAGTCAGGCTGCGTGAATCAGCAGAAACTGGTACCCTCTATTTTGAGAGGTACCGGTATATCGTGCACACCGGTTGCTGGATATAATCAGGATGAGGGATGTTTCTATCCATAGACAAGGAGCTTAGCCAGCCCGTCTACATGCAGATCCGCGACAAGATCGTGGAGATGATCAGAGGTGGGCTGCTTTCGGCCGGCGACAAGCTGCCCGGTACGCGCGAACTCGCCACGCAGCTGGGCGTCTCGCGCAAGACCGTGCTGCAGGCCTATCTGGAACTGGCCGCCGACTCCTGGGTGGAAAGCAAGCCCGGCAGCTGCACCTACGTGCTGGACCGCGATGCCTTCACCGGGCAGAGCAATGTCGGGCGGCGCGACTACGTCTCCGAGGGGCGGCGCAGTGAGCTGGAGATCCTCCCGGGCCAGCCGGACCATGAGGTCACGCAGATGGACTGGAGTGACTACTCCATCCCCGCTGCCTGGTTCCGGATGCCGGCGCATTACCAGAAGTGGAAGGGCGAGGAGGAATGGATCAGCTTCAGCCGGGCCATCCCGGATGCCAAGCTCTTCCCCTTCGAGCGCATCAAGAAGGTCTCCGGCCAGATGCTGTGGGACCCCCAGGCCTACTTCTTTGACTACGGCAACCCGCAGGGTTACCTGCCGCTGTGCGAGTACATCGAGATGCAGCAGGCCCGCGACGGACTGAACGTCGCCGACGGCCGCAATGACTTCGTGGTCTGCAGCGGTTTCCAGTCAGCGCTGAACCTGCTGCTGACGATTCTCCTGAAACCCGGCGACATGGTCGCCGTGGAGAACCCGACCTTCAACGCCATCATCAACCTGCTCGAGGCGCGCGGCATCCCGCACCGCGGGATCCCGATGGAGCATGACGGGATGGACATTGACTACCTTGAACGACTCGTGGAGAAGGAGAAGCCGCGCCTGCTGATCACGATCCCCACGATGCACAACCCGACCGGCGTGACCATGAGCCGGGAGAAGCGCCAGCGCCTGATCCGCATCGCGCAGCAGCACAACCTGCCGGTGATCGAGGACAACTGGGCGATGCTGCTCGGGCACGAGGGCGAGCACCAGCCTTCGCTGAAGACGCTCGACAGCGCCGGCAACGTGATCCAGATCGGCAGCTTCTCCAAGGCCTTCCTGCCCGGCAGCCGCGTGGCCTGGGTAGTGATCCCCAGCGACCTGGCGATGACCTTCATCATTGCCAAGCGCTCGATGGACAGAAGTGACAGCTACTTCCTGCAGACGCTCGTGCATGAGTTCATCAGGAAGGGCTACATGGACCTGCACTGCCGCAAGGTGGACCGTATCTACCGCGGCAGGCGTGAACTGATGGACGAAGTGATGCGTCAGCACTTCCCGGCAGAGGTCAGCTGGAAACGCCCGCGCGGCGGCTTCAGCTACTGGGTCTCCCTGCCCGCCGGGTTCAGCAGCAAGGACCTCCTCCGGGAGGCGGTGCAGGCCGGGATGGACTTCGCACCGGGCAACTATTTCCATGTCGGCCGCGAGGACAACGGATACTTCCGCCTGTCCTTCAGCACGCTCAATCAGTCGCAGATCCGCCAGGGTGTGCGGCGGCTGGGGGCGGTGATCCGCCGGGTGCTGGCCGACAGGGGCCGAGAGAAATCGAACAGGAGTGCATCATGAACTGGGTGAGATTGATGGGAGTGCTGGCCGTGAGCGCCGGCATCTGGGGGAGCACGGGCTGCGGCAGCAGCAAATCCGACAACGGCGGGCCACAGCCGCAGGTGCTGGCTCCGCAGGAGCTGAGCGCGGCCGGGCTGGCGCGCCTGCTCGTGAACGCCGACGGATCACAGACCAGCGTGAAGGGCACGGTTTCCGTGCGCGACTTCACGGTGCTGGACAACCTCGCGAATGAACCTTCCGACACCGAGAACAAGCCGGGGATCCTCGTACGCGTGATCGACCCCGGTGACGACATCCTCGTGGCCGGCAACCCCGATGGCAACGGCAACTTCGAACTGCTGCTGAACGGCGCTGTGCAGCTCGGGCGGCTCGAGGTGGAATTCCGCGTCAGCGAGGACGTGGATGGCGACGGCAGCGGCGGGGACACGATCCGCCAGACCGTGCCGCTCTACCTGCAGCAGGGCCGCGTGCACAATGTGGACGTGGAGATCAGCCGCGCCACGGCGCTCAGCATCGACCCGGTGCTGATTCCCGAGAAGGGTGAGGCCGTGCTCGCGAGCATTGACAAGCTGGATGCCGGCGGGCACGTCGCCACGGAGCTGGCCCAGCTGCAGGCCTCGGAGAGCCTGATCTCCGACTTCGACCGCGACGGCTTCATCGAGCCCGGTGACGACATCAGCTTTGACGATGCCAACTTCGACGGCACCGGCGACCCGCTGGAGGTTCCGGCCACCGCCGGCCAGGGCTCGGCGGAGATCCGCACGCTGCTCGGCACGGTGGTCTCCGTCAGCGAGGAGCGCGGGCTGATCAGCATCCGTGACAACGATGGCCGGATCGTGGATGTCAACGTGAGTTACTTCACCCCCGTGGAGCGCTTCGTGGTAAGCAGCCAGGGCGGGGCATTCTTCAGCCTGTCAATCACCGAGCTCTCGCAGCTCGACGTACAGGTGACGGGCTTCCAGTCCGGCAGCGTGTTCACCGCGTTGTCGGTGACGACTTTCTAACTTCGCTGTTCCTGTCGCAAAAGAGGGGCATCGGTGAGCAATCACAGATGCCCCTTTTGATTTTCTGCTTCAGCTGAAGCTTCGGCAGTCTGGCGCTGGGGCGAAAGCAAGTTTCGCCCGGTCGCGCGGAAGGTGGATCAGTTGTCAGTGGTCTGTGGTCAGGGGGAGCGCGAGCATTCAGCTCGCAGGTCCGGCGGCATTCAGCCGCCATGGTGCAAGGCAGTCTATAGATTGGCAATCATGGACATTACAATCGACATGTGTTGGCATTGAGGAAAGTCATGGATGATGTCTCAGGTCAGAATCACGGGCTGAATGCCCGTGTGCCGGCGAGCTGAATGCTCGCGCTCCCCTCCCCCGTTGCCAGGCTCACACCTGGCCTCCTCGTTGCCCGGATTGCTCCGGGCCTCCGTCAGTCCTCGCAGTCGATTTCCAGCAGGCGGGCGATCCAGTGCTCGGGCAGGCCACGCTCTCGCGCCGTCTCCACGAGGAAGTCGCGGTAGGCGCTGCTCGGCGGGCGGTGCTCATCATCCGTGATCGTCAGCACGTAGGTGCTGGCCACCATGCGGTTGCCACCGCGGTCGTGGATGCGCACGCTGCGGCGGTGGTAGCGGTTGGGCACGCGCAGGTGCCGCTCCAGCGGCTTCAGGTCCTTGCCCCGCAGGTTGTAGAGCACGCCCCAGACCTCATCGTTGTCATTGTTCGTGCGGATCAGGCTCGGCAGCGAGGTCTCGCGCGGCGGGTAGAAGTACGGAAACACCAGGCGGTGGCGCGGTACGCAGACCACCTTCTCCACGCGCATGCCCTTCACGTAGCGGGCGATCGTGGACTGGTCCAGCAGCTCGTCGAAGGCGAACAGGTAGTGCACCTGGCTCGTGGCCGGCAGCAGCGCCGCGTCGTCGATCTGGCTGCCCAGCGATTCCAGCAAGGCCGCCGGCTGCACGCTGGCGGTGTCCTGGTCCTCGGATTCCTCGACATCCTCGGGACGGATCATCTCTTCCCTGTCGTCAGTCAATCTGTTACCTCGTTCTCCAACCACTCGACCGTGAAATGGTGACTTGCCCAGTCCAATGATACCGCTGAGATCGAATCCCTGCCGGGGGCCGGGGCCGAGTAGAGCTGCTTGAAGACCAGGTTGTGCCCGCTGAGCAGGTAGTCCGGGGAGCTGAAGGAATCCGCCTGGCGCCTGAGGTGCTCCCAGAGCAGATGCGTGCTGTCCAGCAGTTCAGCACTGCGCCGGCTGCCGTCCAGCAGCTGCAGTTCCAGCAGGCCGCGCTCCTCGGTCGTGATGTCCGCCTCGTCCAGGCTTTCCAGGGTACACAGCAGGATCAGCTGACCGGCGAAGGCCGGATTCTGCAGCTCCAGTGGCTCAATGCGCAGCAGCAGGCGGCGGTCCGTGCTGTAGCCGAGGTGCAGGTCCGGGCAGTCCGGCTCGCGCAGCAGCTCAGCCAGGCGTTCCCCGGCCCAGTCGATGCCCAGCAGCTGCTGCAGGCTCACGAGGCTCTGGATCGCCAGGTCGTACTGGATGCGCCGGGCCAGTTCATTGCCCGCCTCAGCCTCCCGCTCGATGCCATCGAGTGCACTGTTCAGCTGGCCGAGCAGCAGGGTTGCCAGGGCATTGCCCTCGACAGGGGATGGCTGTGCGCTGTCCTGCGCGATGGCATTGCCGGCCAGGGCCAGCAGGCTCAGCAGCAGGATTGTCAGGCGCGCAATGCTTCTCACAGCATGATCGTGGCGTTGCGGTCCGCGCCCACGGAGACGATCTTCACCGGTGCACCGGCCTCGCGCGCGATCAGCTCCAGGTAGCTGTTCAGCTCCGCGGGCAGATCAGCCGCGCTACGCAGGCTGCTGGTGCTGCACTTCCAGCCTGGCAGGGTCTCATAGACCGGCTGGCAGCGCTCCAGCACTTCAGGTGCCATGTCCGGCCAGTCCATGCGCTGCCCGTCCAGCTCATAGGCCACGCAGACCTTGATTTCCTCGAATTCATCAAGCACGTCAGTCTTCATGATGGCGAGCTCGGTGAATCCGTTCAGCTGCGTGGCATAGCGCAGCAGCGGCAGGTCCAGCCAGCCGCAGCGTCGCGGGCGGCCGCTGACCGTGCCGAACTCGGCACCGGTGCGGGCCATGGTCTGGCCGTCCGGCCCCTCGTCCTCCGTGGGGAAGGGACCGGCGCCGACGCGGGTGTTGTAGGCCTTGGCAACGCCGACCACGCGGTCGAGGTCGCGCCAGCTCAGGCCCGTGCCCAGCAGGGCACCGCCGCTGATCGGGTGGCTGGAGGTCACGAAGGGATAGGTGCCGTAGTCAATGTCGAGCAGCGTGCCCTGCGCACCCTCCAGCAGCAGGCTGGCATCCTCCGCCACCGCGCGGCGCACCATGCCGATGGTGTCCTGCACCAGCGGGGCGAGGATCTCCACGGTCGGGGCGACCTCAGCCCAGACGGCATCAGGGTCCATCAGCTCGCGCTCGTAGTAGCCGCCGAACAGCACGTTCTTGCGGCTGGCCAGCGCCTTGACGCGCTCCTCGAAATCCGGCAGCAGCATGTCGCCGGCGCGCAGGCCGACGCGGAAGTACTTGTCGGCGTAGGCCGGGCCGATGCCCTGCTTCGTGGTGCCGAGTGCGGCCTTGCCCTTGGCCTCCTCGAAGTAGAGGTCCTGGGTCTTGTGGAAGGGCAGCACGAGATGTGCATGCCTGCTGATGAACAGCTCGCCGCGGTAATGCCCGAGGCGGCGCAGGTTCTCGATCTCCCAGCAGAGCGTGACCGGGTTGGCAACCACGCCGTCGCAGAGGATGCAGCGGATGCCGTCAATCAGCATGCCGCTCGGCATCAGGTTGAACTTGTAGGTCTGGCCGTCGGAGATGACGGTGTGTCCGGCGTTGCTGCCACCCTGGTAGCGCAGTACGAAATCCTGGCCGCTGGACAGCAGATGTGCCAGCTTGCCCTTGCCTTCGTCGCCCCACTGGGCGCCGATGATCGTCGTGACGGGCATGTGCCTCACTCCTGAAAAAGAAAAATTGCCTTGTTTAAAAACACATTCTAGGCCCGGTGCATTCCGTGGTCAAATCGACCATGGACTGCTAAAATGCTAAGTTCGCGGCATCCAGATGCCGCAGTCCGGATACTCATCGGCATGAACCTGTTGCGCTCCAGCCTGCCCTGCCTGCTCCTGATTCTCCTCGGAGCCTGCAGCGGTCACGCCAAGGACGAGGGAGAGCAGGCCGACAGCCGTGACAACGGTCTGGCCTACCGCGTCGTCACCGAGCTGCCCGTGGTCGACGGCCAGAACATGCTCGTGGAGAAGTACGACTTCGGCCCGGAGGCCCGGCGCATCAGCGACTCCGTCCCGAGCAGCACCGATGCGGCGGGCGAGCAGGAGCAGCATCTGGTTCCTCCGCCGCGCAACCGCCACGTGATGATGAATACAAGCAAGGGACAGGTGCAACTGCTTCTGCATGGCGACTGGTCACCGAACGGAGCAAGACGTTTCATCGAGCTGGTTGAGACTGATTTCTACGACGGTGCGCCCTGGTTCCGCGTGACCGAGGATCTGGCCCAGACCGGTCTCAGTGCCGACCCCGAGCTGAATGCAGCCCAGGGGGGAATCAATGTGCCGCCTGATCCGATGCAGGGCAGCAACACGCGTGGGATGGTGGCCTTCGCCCAGGGAGCACAAGGCCAGCGTAATACCCAGTGGTTCGTGAACCTGAAGGACAATCCGTTGTTTGACACGCGCGGCTTCGTGCCCTTCGCGGAAGTGGTGCAGGGTATGGATGTGCTTGAATCCCTCTACGTGACGGGGGATCCGCGGGCGGGACTGGTCGAACAGATCGGCGAGGAAGGCGTCAGGGCATTCAGGGCGCAGTATCCCGAGGGCGATGTGATCGAATCCATGGAAATGATGGACTGAGGCCACCTGCCACATGGCCGCGATCAGCTGTCGTGATAAAATGTGCGCTTATCCAGAGACCCATACCTGTCCTGCCGGGTGTCAGACGGCCGGACGAATACAAGGAACGGAGTAGACCTATGAACCGGACCACTGCCCTCACGCTCGTCAGCGTGTTATTCCTGAGCCTGCTGTGCGGCTGTCCGCGCACGGACTCCACTGCCGGTGCCGGCAACGCTGGCACCACCAACACCACCAGCACCAATGCCTCCAGCACCAGCACGGAAAGTGCCGGCGGCGAGCATGAAAGTGGCAAAGTGGCTGGGGAGAACCCCTGCGCGGGTCATGAGAATCCCTGCGGCGAGAACCCCTGTGGTGAAAACCCCTGCGGTGAGAACCCGTGCGGCGAGAACCCCTGCGCTGACAACCCCTGCGGCGAGAACCCCTGCGCGGACAATCCCTGTGGTGAGAATCCCTGTGGTGACAACCCCTGCAACCCCTGCGGCGGCAGTGAGGACAAGGTGACCACCGTGGTCTTCGAGACCACCGACGGCGACATCGTGATGGAAGTCCACAGCGCCTGGAGCCCGATCGGTTCCGAGCACTTCCTGGAC
This sequence comes from bacterium, assembly GCA_020440605.1. Classification (GTDB taxonomy): domain Bacteria; phylum 4484-113; class 4484-113; order 4484-113; family JAFGCY01; genus JAHEFU01. The sequence goes on from JAGRNT010000004.1 coordinate 182,593, forward strand.
CTCGTCAAGGCCGGCTTCTATGACGGTGCCCCCTGGTTCCGCGTGCTCGACGGCTTCGTGGCCCAGTGCGGTGTCTCCGCCGATCCCGCGATGAACGAGAAGTACAGCAATGCCACCATCAAGGATGAGCCCGTCGTGGTCGGCAACAAGCGCGGCTTCGTGGCTTTCGGCAAGAGCAGCATGCCCAACAGCCGCAGCACGCATATCTTCATCAACTTCGGTGACAACACGATGTCCCTCAACCCGCAGGGCTTCGCCTGCTTCGCGCAGGTCGTGGAGGGCATGGACGTCGCTGACGGCCTGTTCCGCTGCGAGTTCCGCGACCAGGGTGGCCTGGGCCGCCAGGGTGGCATTGATGCGTTCAAGCAGATGTACCCGGATGCGGACTTCATCACGAAGGCCTACATCCGCGAGTAATACGCAATCAGCGCTGCCGGCCTGCGGGCCGGCAGCTTTTTCATTTCAAGCTCAGGAGGCCGGCATGGCAGGCAAGGTAACAGAAGTGGTGCTGGAGACCAGCAGCGGTGAGATCGTGCTCGAGGTGCTCGAGGACTGGTCCCCGCTGGGCAGCGAGCATTTCCTGGAGCTGGTGCAGGCCGGCTTCTATGACGGTGCTCCCTGGTTCCGTGTGATCGACAACTTCGTGGCCCAGTGCGGCATCAGCGCGAATCCCGAGCACAACCAGGGCATCGGCGCACAGACGGTCAAGGATGAGCCGCTGGTGGAAGGCAACAAGCGCGGCTACATCAGCTTCGGCCGGACCGGTGCCCCCAACAGTCGCAGTTCCCACATCTTTGTGAACTTCAAGGACAACCACTTCCTCGATGCGCAGGGCTTCCCGGCCTTCGCCCGCATCAAGGAGGGCATGGAGGTCGCCGACAGCCTGCACCGCTGTGAATACGACGACCAGTACGGGCTGCAGCAGCCCGGCGGAATTGATGTGTTCAAGGACATGTTCCCCGAGGCCGATTACATCCTGAAGGCCTACGTCCGCGAGTAGGCGCTGCAGATTCAGGACAGGCCCTGTAGAAGTTTCTCGCCCGCTTGCGTATATTTACCTGGACGGGCAGCGGGCCCGAGACAGACATGGAGATCCACAGGTCAGAGCTGGAAGTCAGGCTGACGGACCGCCGCAGGCAGATCCTGCGCGAGGTCATCAGCAGCTATGTGCGCAACGTGCACCCGGTCAGTTCGTCGCTGATCAGCCGCAGCGTGCAGGCCAGCAGTGCCACGATCCGCAATGAGCTGGCGGCTCTGGAGGAAATGGGCTTCCTGATGCAGCCGCATACCTCCGGCGGTCGGATCCCCACGGACCTGGCCTACCGCTTCCTCGTGGAGGAGCTGCTCAGTGACCTGAGCGCCACGCTTGATGACCGCGGGCGTGTGGCGGATGTATACTCCCAGCTCTCCACGGAGACGGAAACCCTGCTGGAGGGCACGCTCGACCTGCTGACCGAGATGACCGGCTATGTGGCCTGGGTCAGCCTGCCCCGCCCCAACAACCTGGAAATCCGCAGCCTGAATTTCGTGGAGGCCGGCGACCAGGAGATCCTCGCCGTGCTCGTGACCGCCAACGGCGTGATGCAGAGCCGCAGGATCAACGTGCCGCTGGCAACCAGCAGCCTGAACCTGGCGCGGCTGAGCGAGACCCTGACGAATTACCTGCGCCACCGCAGCATCATCGAGGTGGACTACGCGGAGATGCACCGGATCTTCCTTGAGACCGTGAACCTGCCGGAGGGCCTGTTCCAGGCCGTCAGCCAGTTCATCGACAGCATGAGCTTCAGCGGCGAGCGCGTGATCTTCAGCAATGCCCTGCGGCTCGTCGTGCAGCCCGAATTCGCCTCAAGCGAGAACCTCAACAGCGTGGTGAGTGTGCTGCAGGACCGCGAGCGCTTCATCCGCAACCTGCGCAGCCGGCTCAACAGCCGCAGCGTACAGACGATCATCGGCCGCGAGAACAGCGACCCGGACCTGCACCAGGTGAGCCTCGTGCTCAGCCGTTATGAGGTCCCGCAGGCCGGTGAGGGCACGCTCGGTGTGATCGGCCCCACCCGGCTGTTCTATGAGCGCACCCTGCCCTGGATCAAGCTGATCGGGGAAAGCATCGCCCACGCCCTAGAGGACAGTGGCGCCGGCCCGCAGGCCTGGAGGACGGATGAGCGGCACTGACCTGTATGAGATTCTCGGGGTAAGCCGGGAAGCGAGCGCGGACGACATCAAGAAGAGCTACCGGCGCCTGGCGCGCCAGTTCCACCCGGACGTCAATTCCGATCCGGGGGCGGAGGAGCGCTTCAAGGAGATCAGCGTCGCCTATGAAGTGCTCTCCGATCCGCAGAAGCGCTCGCAGTATGACCAGTTCGGCACGGTCGGCGGACCGGGCGGGATGGGTGGCGGCAGCCCCTTCGGGGAAGGCTTCGGCTCCATCAACGACCTGTTCGAGATGTTCTTCGGTGGCGGAGGCGGGGGCGGACGGCGCCAGCGCAGAGGCGAGGACATCCAGCGCAGCATCCATCAGAAGCTGCGCGACTGTCTGACTGAACAGCATATTGAACTCGACATCGAGCGGCGCGAGGCCTGTGAATCCTGCGGTGGCAGCCGCAGTGAGCCCGGCAGCCAGCCCCAGAACTGCGGCACCTGCGGTGGACGCGGCGTGGTGGTGCAGGTCCGTGAGACCCTGCTCGGCGCGATGCGCACCCAGACCGCCTGCCCGAAATGCCATGGCGAGGGCGTGACGATCAGCGACCCCTGCCGCAGCTGCCGCGGCACTGGCTACCAGTACCGCAAGCGCCGTATCGACGTGAAGGTGCCGGCCGGGATTGACGACGGCAACATCCTGCAGATGAGCGGGATGGGACATACGGCACCCGGCGGCGGGCATCCCGGCGATCTCTATGTGCAGGTCACGGTTGAGCCGGACAAGCAGTTCCAGCGCGACGGGGCGGACCTGTTCGTGGAGCTGCCGGTGCACTATACCGACCTCGTATCAGGCGCCAACGTGGAAGTGCCGACGCTGGAGGGCAGCGAAAAGCTGCGCATCCCGGCCGGGACGGACAGCCACAGCCAGTTCACGCTGCGCGGCCACGGCCTGAACCGCCTGCGCGGGCATGGACGGGGCAACCTGCATGTGCGCGTGAAGCTCTACGTGCCGCAGAAGCTCAACCGCCAGCAGAAGCAGCTGCTGCAGGATCTCAAGGAAGAGGACATCAAGGCTGAAAAGAAGGGTGGGAATTTCCTGTACCAGCTGCTCAACATCCGGTAACTGCTACACTATAAACTTTATTCGGCCGGCTGCTTGCAGCAGGGTCGAACCCAGATAGTCTTAGCAGGTCTGAACACAATCAGTATGGGTCTATTCGAAAAACTGTTCACGGGCTCAACCGGCAAGCAGACGGCGCGGATCAAGCAGGCATCCAAGCTCATGGAGGGCGGCAAGCTCGTGGAAGCGGCCGAGATCGTCAATGAGCTGATGGCCGAGAATGCCGATGCCAAGACCGCCGAGGCGGAGCAGCGGGCCCAGGTCAGCACGCTGGCAATGGAACTGTTCACGGCCTGGGTCTCCGCCGGACGATCCAACGAGGCTCTGGCGCATGCGGAGAAGCTGGCCGGCTTCGACCCGAACCAGCTTCCGCCCCTGGCCGACAGGCTCGTGGACACCAGGTGGCTTGATCCACGGGTGTTCGAGATGGTGCGCCGCGCGGGAGAGCACGACAGCAATTCCAAGCGCCTGCTGCTGAATCTCGCCAAGAATCTCTACAGCCAGAAGGGTGAGAACCTGGACGAGGCGGAATTCCGCTTCCTGCGCGACACGGCGATCGCCTACCCGCTCTGGAAGGACGGGCTGGGCGTGCTGGCGGACCACTATCTGCGTGACAACCGCCGCGACCCAGAGGCGCTGACGATCTACCGCAATGCCTACCAGAACCGCAAGGCGGACCGCCGCCTGCGCGAAGTGCTGCTCGAGAGCCTGATCATCAACAACGAGAAGGACGAGTTCGCCGCCGGGGTCTACCGCGACGTGGTGGAGACTTCTGACAACCTGCAGGCCCTGCAGCTGCTGGCGAGCTACTACATCGAGCACGAGGACTTCCACCCGGGGACGATCCCCTACATCGAGCGCGCCCTGGAGCGCGGCAAGCTTGAGAACGAGGTGCTGCAGAAGCTGACGGACCTCGCGCTCAACAGCGGGCTGGACTTCCTTGACAAGCTCGGGATGTGCCTCGCGATCTACCGCCAGGGCTTCTCGGACCGCAACCTGCTGACCTTCCTCTCCGACAAGCTCGCCGAAAGCAACAAGTTTGACGACGAAGCGATCGAGATCATGACGCGGGCCTTCGAGCAACGCACGGTCACGAAGCGCGCGGTGCTGATCCTCACGGAGCACTGCCTTGCCAACGACCGCGAGGACGACTTCGCGATGCGGGTCTACGAGAGCTACCTCTCGCAGTGGCCGGACCGTCCGCAGCGGCGGATCTACCAGATCCTCGCCCACCAGTACGCCGAACTGACCCGCGTTGACGACCAGGCGCAGAAGATCTACGAGGAGGCCCTGGTTGACAACCCGACCGACCCCGTGATCTGCGCGATCCTGGCGCGGGCATACCATGCCGCCGACCGCCGCGACGAGGCGGCGGACATGATCTACAAGCAGGCCTTCCAGTTCGTTGACGAGGACGTGCGGCGCATGCTGGCCGGGATACTCGCCGAGATCAGGCTGGAGGCCAAGGCCTACAACGCCGAGACCCTCAACTACCTGATGGTGCTCGGCCGGCCCGAGAAGGGACCGCTGGCCAAGGAATATGACGAGGCGCTGACGAACTGCTTCCTGAACACGGGACGCCGTGGTGAGCAGGCCCAGCAGGCCTACTACATGCTGTTCGAGCGCACGGAAAAGTCTGACGACATCAACCCGCGCCTGGTGGAGCTGCTGGCCGAGATCATCCTCGAGTCCGGTGTGCGCCCCGAGAGTGGCAGCGTGGAGATGCGGGTCTACCGCAAGCTCTTCGAGCTTAAGAAATTCAGCACACCGGAGGAAATCTCCTTCGTGCTGATGTCCGACATCATCAACACCGGCACCGATGGCTCGATGCTGCTGAATGTGGCGGTGCGCTGCTTCGAGGCGGACAGTGACCGCCTGACGGAGACCCTGGCCCTGGCCGGGCGCGCCTCCGTCCTGCAGGACATCGGCGACTTCTTCATCGAGCACTTCAACTACCCGCTGGCCAGCCGTGCCTATGAGGACGCGGCCAGGCTCAGCCCGAGCAGCATCACGACCTTCAAGCTATCCAAGATCTACATCATGGAAGGCCGGGCCGAGGAGGCGATCAAGTTGCTCGATGGCCTGGACAGCGGTGAATTCGGCGCAAAGCGCGACTACTGGGTGGCCGCCGCACACCAGATGCTCGGCCAGGTACAGGAAGCCGGCAGCCTGCTGGCGAAGCTGGAGAGCGCGGACGAGATCCCGGACTTCCTGCTGGAGCTGCGCGGTTCCATCAATGAGGAACTGGATGGCAAGCTCGAGAAGGCGCTGGAGGGCTACCTGCGCCTCGTACGCGACCCGCGCCTGCTCAAGTTCCAGCGCTGGCTGGGCCTGCAGATCGGGATTGTCAGAATCCGGCTCGGACAGCTGGACGATGCGATCCAGCACCTCGAGGAGATCCTGCGCCTCAACCCCAGCGGTCGGGCCGAACAGGTCTTCCTTTCGCTCGCGCTGTTCTTCCAGGCGCACAACCTGCTGCGCGCCGACAAGCTCAGCGAGGGCCTGCCGCTGTTCACCCGCGCCGTGGAGGTCAACCGCAATGACCGCACGCTGCGCCAGGTGATCGTGGATGTGCTGCGGCTCTACGGCGAGAAGGCCTTCTTCGCCCGCGACCTGGACCGCGCCACGCGCGTGCTGGACGTCTCACACCGCATCCTGCCCAACCAGATGCTGACCAAGACTTATCTGGCCTACGCCTACCACCTCAAGAAGGAATACGCGAAGGCCATCATCTACTACCGCGAGATCTCCTGGAATGACGAGGACCCCTCGCTGGAGCGCTCCAACGCCTACGCCTACATGCTCAACCAGCAGCCTGACAAGGCCTGGCGGGTGTTCCTGGATCTCGCCAAGCGTGGCAACCTGCTCGTTGACAACTTCCCGCGCATGGTGGACTGCTTCCTGAGCGACACTGAGGCCGCGGGCGGCAAGGTCTGGCAGAACGTGGACTTCCCCACGGACAGCCCGCCGCTGATGCAGGCTGCGGTGCTGATCCATGACGGACTGTATGAACGGGCCGTGACCCTGCTCGACTTGCTGCTGAAGAAGGACCCGCATGATACGCAGGTCCACTGGTACCTCGGGCGGGCCTACAGCGCCATGAACAAGCGCGACATGGCCGTGCACCACTGGAAGGAACTGCTGAAGATCTGCGCCGAGGCCAACAGCGCCGCCGACAAGAAGATCCGCCAGTTCACCGAAATCGGCATGGCCTTCCTCGAGTCCGGCTACGCCCAGGAGGCGATGCAGACCTGGGAGACCCTGCACAAGGTTGATGAAAGCAACCCGGACCTGCCGGTGCTCTACGCCGCCACGCTGGACCTGAACGCCTACCAGCTGGCCCGCAAGGACCAGCACAAGCTGGCGCTCGAGGAATGGAAGAAGGCGCTCAAGTTCGATGAGGACAACGCCGCGATCCAGCAGAACCTCTCGATCGGCTGGCTGCAGCTCGGCAACTATGAGGAGTGCACGCGCTCCTTCCACCGGCTCGGCAAGACCTGGCAGGTGATGATCAACCAGAACCCGCGCCGCCATGGCCACCTCTCGCAGGACATCAACACCATCGAGAAGGCCATGAACACCTTCGCGCTCACCAAGGGCCGCCCGGAGTTCGACCTGACGAAGGTCCGGGCCGAGGACAGCATCGCCTTCTTCCAGAAGGCGAACCAGTTCTACTGGATGCTGAGCCTCGACAAGAATGCCACGGAGAGCCAGATCGAGCGCGAGTACTTCCGCCTGATCAAGATCTTCAACCCCGAACGCCATGCGGACGACTTCATGCTGGTGGAGGAGGCGTATACGAACCTCTTCGCCAACAAGAAGAAGCGCCAGGCGATCAACCTGTTCGTCTACAATCCGGTGGACGTCGAGGCCACCCGCGCCCGGCTCACCAAGCTGCCGCGCGATGGCAGGATCAGTTTCGAGACCCTGCCGATGCCGAAGAGCGTGCCGGACCCGGATTACTCGCAGCTCGAGCCCTGGAAGGCCGACGAGAGCGAGCTGACGGCCCCGCTGCGTGAGCTGCTGAGCATCAATCTGAAGATTCCCGACGGGGCCCTGGTGTGAAGCAGACAGAGCGCTCCGAGCAGCTTGCCAGGCTGATCGCCGAAATTGACTTCAGTACTGAGCAATACTATAATCTCTTTCCTGTCGAGGATTCAGTCCAGCCCTCGCCCGACCTGTCGTCCGAGGTCTGGACAAACGTCTCATCCGTGATGGCGGATGTGGGCAAGCTGCGTGCGGAACTCTCGAGGCTGCGCCTCGGAGTCGAGCAGCTGCGGATGCCCGCGATTGAAGCCATCGGACTGGACCGCACGGCCGAGCAGCTGCGCAGCCTGGAAATGAAAATCAGGCCGCTGGAGCAGCTCATGTCACGGTCCGAGGATGAGTCGCAGATCAAGCGGCTCTTCAAGGACCTGCTGATCGCCGTTGATTCCCTTGACCGGGTGTTTGAGCTGATGGAGAAGCAGCCGGGCAGCGTGCCCCAGGGTGTGATGACCGGCCTGCAGTCCGTCTATCAGCTCATTCAGGACACCTTCAGCCGGCATGGCCTGAAGCAGATGCAGATCGACGCTGCGTTCGATCCGCACCTGCATCTGGCGATGGGAACCGAGCCGCACCCCGACAAGCGGGACGGCGAGATCTCCCGTGTGCTGCTGAAGGGTTACATGTTTGGCGAGCATGTCTTCCGCACCGCCCAGGTTGTGGTGGTCAGGAATGACGAAACAAAGGCTTGACCGGCAGGGTCAGATGAATGATGGCCTGCGAGGGTTGTAGCCGGACACGGGCAGAGTATTTCGAAGCCGGCCTGATCCGGTAAGGAGACATAGATGGGTCAAATTGTTGGAATCGACCTCGGCACGACGAACTCGCTGATCGCGGCCATCATTGACGGCCAGCCCCAGCTCATTCCCAATGAGCGCGGCAAGTTCATCACCCCGTCCGTCGTCGGCTTCACCGAGACCGGTGAGCTGCTCGTCGGAGAGCCGGCCAAGAACCAGGCCGTTGCCAACCCGGAGCGCACCATCACCAGCATCAAGCGCCTGATGGGCACCGACCGCCGCATCAGCATCGGTGACAAGGAATTCTCCCCGCAGGAAATTAGCGCGGTGATCCTGAAGAAGCTGAAGCTGGATGCCGAGACCTACCTCAACGACATCGTCGAGGAAGCGGTGATCACGGTGCCGGCCTACTTCACGGATGCCCAGCGCCAGGCCACAAAGGATGCCGGTGAGATCGCCGGCTTCAAGGTGGAACGTATCCTGAACGAGCCCACGGCCGCCGCACTGGCATATGGTTTCGAGCGCGGCGAGGCCAAGACCATCATGGTCTACGATCTCGGTGGAGGCACGTTCGATGTCTCCGTGATCCGCTTGGTGGACGGTGCCTTCAAGGTGCTGGCCACCACCGGCAACAACAACCTCGGTGGTGACGACTTCGACTACCGTGTGGTTGAGTTCCTGATCGACCGCTTCAAGGAGAAGGAGAAAATCGACCTGCGTTCGATCTCCGACGTCTCCCAGCAGCGCGCGATCATGCAGCGTCTAAAGGAAGCCGCGGAGAACGCGAAGATCGACCTTTCGAGCCTGCTCGAGACCAACATCAACCTGCCCTTCATCTACACCGGCGGTGATGAGCCGCTGCACCTCAATGAGACCCTGACCCGCGCCAAGTATGAGGACCTGGTGCAGGACCTGGTGGACCAGACCCTGCAACCGATGGAGCTGGCGCTCAGTGACGCCAACCTCAAGCCCGAGGACCTCGGCGCCGTGATCCTCGTGGGTGGTATGACCCGCACGCCCGCCGTGGGCCGCCTCGTGAAGAACGTCACCGGCAAGGAAGCCTACACGGACATCAACCCGGAGGAATGCGTCGCCGCCGGCGCTGCGATCCAGGCCGGGATCAAGCGCGGCAACCTGGAGGAGCTGGTGGTGGTCGACGTGGCCCCCTTCACGCTGGGCATCGAGACGGAGAACAACCGTTTCAGCCCGATCATCAGCCGCAACACCTCCATCCCCTGCTCCGAGAAGAAGCTCTACAAGACGACCATTGACGGCCAGACCGAAGCCCTGGTGCACGTGCTGCAGGGCGAGAGCATGAAGGCCACGGAGAACTCCAGCCTCGGTGAATTCGTGCTGGGCGGGATCTCCACCGGCATGGCCGGCGAGAGCCTGGTCGAGGTCAGCTTCGACTACGACGTGAACGGCATCGTGAAGGTCACCGCCAAGGACCGCGCAACCGGCGTGGGCAAGGGCATCACCATCAAGGCCTCCAAGCAGCGCCTGACCGGTGAGGACATCTCCGACGCCGAGCGCGAGGTGGCCCAGATGAGCGGTGCGCTGATTGCGCAGCGTGAGAAGGGCAAGATCCTCTTCGAAAGCCAGGGCGTCTACGAGAAGCTGAAGACCCTCACGAAGCAGGTCGTCGACGGCCAGAAGAAGATGAACGAGATGGAGCTGTCCAAGCTGCGCTCCCTGACGGAAGACCTCGAGAAGGCCATCCGCTCCGAGGAGGAGGCTGAGATCGAGAAGCTGATGCACACCTCCGCCCTGATCCTGTCTGACTGGGGCATGTAGTGCTCGTCCTGGACGCCTGTCCACTCTGTAGAACGACGCTCACTCAGGGCGCGAGTGCCTGTCCCGGCTGCGGGGCGGATCTCGCGCCCTGGTCTTCCATTGCATCCGCCAGCGCCAGCTACATCATCACCGCCCGTGAGCACCTGGCCCAGGGGCGTCTCGAGCAGGCGGAAGCCATCATCAGCCGCCTGGGACAGCTCAGCGAAGTGGATCCGCAGCTGCTGGCTTCGCTCAGATGCCGCCTGGCACTGGCCTGCCAGGATTCCGGGATGGCCCGCGAACTGCTGCCGCAGCTCAGCGTCAGCGAGCAGCTGCAGCTGGCTGAGCAGCTCAGTGAACTGGAACAGCGTGAGGCCCTGGCCCGCGAACTCTACAACCAGGCCCTGACAGCGGCACGTCGTGGTGAGTACGTACGCGCCGCCCGCCAGATGGAGATCTGCACCAGGCACCTGAGCTCAGACCCGGCACTCTGGGAACTGAAGCTCAAGCTGGACCTGAAATGCGCCTACTACCTGCGCGTCTACGCTGATCTCAGAGCGCTGGACCGCCTCAATGCGCGGCCCCGCGCCTGGCTGAACCTGGAAAGCCTGCTGCCGCCTGTCTAGGCTTGCGGGCGCTGGACCAAGGTTCGTGGAGGTGCGATCCCGCTAAAGCGGGACTGTCGCACATTGATTGATCCCGTAATATCTCATTGTGGTTGTACGACAACCAATGTCGCACGTCCATACAGATAATCCTCCAACCGCTCCATTTCCCAGGTTCCACTGTGAGTAAGCAAGTTGCGCAGCCCATGCATCCCACAGATCCCCCATCTCACACCCATCCCTCATAAGCGCAGCTTCACTGCGCGTCCAATGGCACAGCTGTGCAGTGCCTCCGATGGCCTCGACCGCCTCATTGCCCCGAAAAAAAACCGCCCCCCCAGATGGGGAGGCGGTTGAGATAGACAGTCTGACTCGGGAATCTACCGGGCTCAGGGAGCGACCGGAAGATCCACGGTGTACAGGTACTGGAACTGGTAGACATCCGACTTGTCGTTGTCGTTCAGGTCGGAACCACCGTGATAGATGATCGCACTGTTGAGTGCACCACCGAGGTCCACACTACCCGGGGCGGGCAGCGCGACGCTGGCGGCGTTCTCGGTACGGGCATCCACGCCACCGGTGTTCGGCAGAGGAGCGGTGTAGCTCCAGACACCACTGATGGGATCAAACACCTCAGCAGTGTTGACCATCTGCTTCTGGCTGGTGTCGAAGGGATAGTTGGCACCACCGATCACATAGATCTTGCCGCCGATCACATGCGCGACATGGCCGCTGCGGGCTTCCTTCATTGGCGGACCCTCGACCCACAGGCCGCTGGAGAGGTTGAGGATCTCCATCGTGGCGGTGGACTGGCGACTGGCACCGCGGCCGCCCATCACGTAGATGAAGCCGTTCAGGTAGACAGCGGCGCCATCGAAACGCGGGGTAAGCATGTCCGCATTCAGGTTCACATACTCCGGGAAGGGAGGAAGCTGAAGCGGACGCTGCGGGTTGTGGCTCCAGAGGCTGCCGTTCACTTCATTGACATTGCCGGGGCTGAAACCGCCGAGGTAAACGAAGTTCAGCGGCAGGGTTCCTGCACTGGGCTCATAGCGCGGCCAGGTCTGCGGGACCATCACGCCCATCGCTTCCTTGCGCGGACCGCCACCGATGTTGGTACCGGAGATGGACCAGCCGGTGTTGCCGTCGAAGGCCGTGGAGCCGATCAGTTCGGCGAAGCGCAGCACGCCGTCCACGACGTTCTCACCACCGAGATACCAGATCGTCGGGGTGTCCTGCTCCTCATTGGCACTGACCCAGGCGAAACCGCCATTGGCCTGCTGAACCATGGGCTGGACCTTCGCGGCCGAGCTCTCCAGCCCGATCTCGATGGTGCCGGCCTGGTCAGGCTGGGCGTAGGGCTGCACGAACAGCTCGGAGGTGGACAGCGGGTTGCCGTTGGTCTCACCACCCATCAGGCGGAAGCGGCGCTCGGCAAGGAAATTGCCGTTGCCACCGCCGGCCGTGGCGGTGTAGGTGCCGACCATCTGGTGGTGGCTGCGGGGCACGAGGGCATATTCACCACCCACGCTGAGCTTGGTGCGCTGCACCAGGCTGACCGGGGCGTTGACCACGACCTCATCGACCACGGAGGCATTCTGCAGGGCCCGGACACGGATCACCGCGCCGTAGTAGCCGACTGCCGGCCAAGTGGTGCCGTCGAAGGTCGCGGTGTAGCTGAAGCTGCCGCCGCTGATGGGCTCGAAGCCGGTCGGCTGGTCAGCCAGGTCGGGGAAGTCGACGTTGCCGTCGTTGTCCACATCGATCTGGTAGACATACTCACCGGTGCTGCCGCTGACATCGTAGCTCCAGGTGACGGAGGTGCTGTCGCTGCGGCCGGTGACGACGTCATACTGCAGCGGCGGGTTCTCGGAGAAGGCCCCGCCGGCGCTGCTCACGCCGTATTCACCGGTGACATTGAGCTCGGTGTTGATCTGCGCCACGTTGCGGGACAGGATGTCCACGCTGCGGCTGCGGATCCGGCCCGTACCGTCGATGACCTGCACCTTGAGGGTGTAGGACTTCTCGGTCTCGGCATGGGCGTAGGGATTCACGAAGATCTTCTTCTCGAGATCGTAGTAGGGAATCGTCGGAGAGATGTCACTGCTGTCGAAGTTGTTGTCACTCTGGTAATCCCAGTAGTACTCGAAGGGAGCCACACCGGGCTTCTTCGGGTCAACGACGACCGCAAGGTCAAGCTGGGGCTCAACACCGATGGCGGGCAGCTTGGCGCCGCTCGGATCCCATTCCAGCACCACGCGGCCGCCGCTGGGCGTCGGGTTGGTGGTGAGGATGATGTCGAAGTCCGGCACGGGCTCGGGGCCGACCTCAGGATCGGCTTCCTCGACGGGAACCAGAACCTCGGACTGGGCTTCCTCACCCTTCTCATTGGTCACCGACAGCTTGACGACGAATACCTTCACGCCGTTGCCATCGTAGAAGAAGGTGTACTGCGGGTTCTGCACGGTGCTGTCCACCACGCCGTCGCCGTTGAAGTCCCACTCGTAATCGAGGGAGGAACCACCCTGGGCGTTGGTGCGGAAGAAGACCGGCTCACCGCTGCGGAAGCTGTAGCTGCCGTCGGTGTTCTGGAAATCCGAGAGGATGTCGATGCCACCGATCACGACCTCACCGGAGGCGTTCACGAGAACGTTCACCAGGGAGCTTGTGACTTCGGTACCCTCGCTGTCCACGACCTTCACGAAGGCCTCGTAGGAGGTCGCACCACCGGCATCAGCCTGGTTCAGGAAGTACTGGTTCGAGACACTGACCGTCCTGTCGAAGCTGTTGTTGATGTACCGGTCCGGAGCGGCATCATTGTTGAAGTCGAATGAGTAGTAGAACGGGGCCACGCCTCCGGAGATATTCGTGGTGAATATCACCGAGAGCGGACTTGCTCCACTGCTGGGCTGGGCGGACAGGAACTTCAGCGTAAGCGGTCCATCCGCGAGCGTATCCTCTCCACCGCCACTGCCACCGCAGGCATTCGCCAGCAGGGACAGCAGCAGGATTGCTATCAGTGCGATCAAGCGTTTCACGCTCAAGTCCTCCTGTCTATTCTTATCTCTCACCAAATCCCATCCAGTTCCGATCACGGAAGAATGAAAGTCTCGACAACGTTCTCGACGCCGTTCTCATCCACGCCACCAAAGAGCTGGTAGGCATTGAAGGAACCGCCGCCGAAGAGGGTGAACGAACCGCCGGTGCTGGAGCCGAGGTGGCTGCGCGGCATCAGCGGCAGGGGCTCACGCACGGAGAATCCGGCCTGAGTGGTGTTTGCATTGTAACGGTGGCTGTAGGCAGCCGCGCTGTAGTCCTCACCAGTCCATCCGCCGAAGGCCATGATCCAGTCGGATCCGCCGTTCGGACGGTAGCCGGCACCGCAGGCCTCAAGCGCTTCCGGATAGGCACCCTCGAAGGTCTCCCAGGTACCGGAGTTCGGGTTCAGGCCGCTGTTGAAGGTGAAGATGTCGATATCCTGCACCGGCACGCCGTTCTGGTCGATACCGCCGACGAGGGCGATCTGGTAGACCGGGCCGCTGCGGATCGGTACCGCGGTGGCATAGGCACGCGGGGTGGGCATGCTCGGCATCAGGCTGAAGACGCCATCCTCACGCGGACCCTGGTTGTTGTTCTCCATGCCCAGCGCGGTGTCCCACCAGCGCATTTCGTTTACCACGGAACCGAATTCGTCGATACCGCCGAAGGTGAAGATGTAGCTGAAGGGCTGGTCCGGGAAGGACGGGGCACCGACATCAGCACCGGTCTCGAAGGAGGTGGCAGCCATGGCGTAGAGAGGCTTGGGCAGGGTCGGCAGCGGGCCGTCGCTGTTACCGCCGTCGGGCTGACGGGCGGTGATCACCGGCTCGTGCTCATCAGCACCCTGGCGGGGAATCTGATCAAGGTCAGGACGGATCTTCCAGGTGCTCCAGATGTCCGTCTGGTTGCTGGTCATCTGCCAGTCGCCGTCGTTCGGGAAGGGATTGCTGTCCCAGGGCAGATCCTCAGCACCGAAGCCGAAGACCTCATAACGCTGGACCAGATCAAGCGGAGCACCGTCCGGATCACCGGCCTGGGGCACACGGCCACCCATCACGTAGACCAGCGGGACACCGAGGCCCTGGGTACCCGGGACGCCGAGGCCGAAGCCGCCCATCGGGTGGTCGGCGTTGGGATGGCCCATGGGGTCAGCCTGGACTTCGTCCCAGTAAGCACCCTCAGAGTTGGACTCGGGGTTCTCGTGGACGAACACTGCGGCACCGGAGCCGACGATCTCGAAGGCGCGGCCACGCAGCACCGTACCGGAGGCGGGGCTGAACTCGTTCGGCCAAGCCGTACGGTCACCCGGTCCGGGGAAGGACGGCGGAGTGCCGTCGTTGAGGCGCAGCATCACATTGTTGCCGACGTTGGTCGTGCCGCCGTAATCAGCGGGGTTGCCGACGGAGCCAGCACCGAGGTTGAACTTGCCGTAGGAGGATGATCCGGTGGCGGAGTTGATCGGAGCGGCCTCGGGAATGAACATGTAGGCACTGTCGCCGGGCAGGACGTTCTGGATGTAGTTGCCGAATTCGTCGGTCAGCTCACCACCCATGATGAAGCTCAGACCGCTCTTGTGCGAGGTCACCGCGGCATTGGCACGCGGGCTCCACTGGGCACCGGAGGCTGCCTGGACCTTGGGCTTGTGGTTGCCGGCAAGGACGTCAAAGAAGGTGCTACCGGCCACGGGCGGACGGACCGCGGAGTAGTAGTTGCTCGCGGTACGGGGCTTGGCGGTCACACGGATGATGTTGCTGGCGGCGGTGTTGCCGAGGGCATCCACGGCCACGCAGCGCACGGCGTAGTTGAAGTCAGCGCCGGGGGTATCGCCGGTATTGGCGAAGTGGAAGGTCGGGCTCTTGCGGGTCGTGCTGTGCGGGGTGACGATCGCCTCACCGTTCAGGCTCGGGGGATTGCTGATCGCAACCGTACCGACACCGCCGTTGACGTCGTTGAACACGTCCCAGTTGTAGATGATGGGCTCGGAGCCGTTGGCGGCCTTGGCCTCGAAGTTCACCAGGAAGGGCACCTGTCCGGTGGTCTCATCCGCGGTGATCTGGATCGTCATGGGCTGCTCGACGTTGGCCGTGACGGTGACGTACTCACTGTAGCGGCTCTCGTCGGTGTTGACGTCGTGCACGAGGATGCGGGCCTTGTACTCACCGGCCTCGACATACGTGTGATTCACGATCGAGCTGGATGCGAAGGAGTTGGCCTGCACCGGGAAGGTGGTGTTGTCACCGAATTCCCAGCGGTACTCGTACTTGCCGGAACCGCCGGAGACCACGCCGGTGAATTCCACCAGCAGCGGGGCCTGTCCGTCGGAGGGGTTGGGGATCGCGGCAACCTGCAGACCCTGGTTGGGCGGCAGGGCGTTGATCGCCACGCGGAAGTCAGGGGAGCCGTTGTTGTCATTGTCCGCCAGGTTGGTGGACTCGATGCCGCGGCTGTCGGTCACACGCAGCACCGGATAGACGAGGTAGAGGTCGGTTCCGACCAGCTCGCCGATGGAGGTGTAGGTGTGCAAGGGGTTCTCGGTGAAGTCCTCGAACTGGCCGTCACCGTCGAAGTCCCAGGCATACTGGTAGGGGGCCTTGCCGCCCTGGATGCGGGAGGTGAACTGCACGTTGAAGGGCACGTTGCCCAGGGTGCGGTCCACATCGAAGGTAACGCGCATGGTGTTGTCGTTGATGACCCCACCACCGTCCGTGACCGTGATGGTCTTGCTGGTGGACACGCTGTCCCCATTGTTGTCCGTGACGGTCAGACGGACCACGGAGCTCTGGGTAAAGGTGAAGCGACCGGTCGCGGCATTGCTGTCCGTTACGCCGTCGTCATTGAAATCCCAGGCGTAGGTATACGGAGCCGCTCCCCCGGAAGGCACCACATCGAAGGTCACCGCGAGCGGTGCCGGTCCGACGTCCGTGCTTGCCTGCACGAACAGGCTGAACGCCTCGCCCACGGGGGTAGTGGTGGAGCCGCCTCCGCCGCACCCCGCGACGAACGCGACAAAGCTGAGCAGCAGAACTGCCCACATTCTAGACGAACTAGAATTCATCCTTAGCCTCCTGACTATGTCAGCAATTTGCCCCAAAGCAAACCGTAGTACGCTTTATCTTACCCATCATCAACGGCTAAACCCACACGAGGCGGGTTTAATCCCGTAATTATGAACCATTCGCGAATTCTATTCAAGTCTTGGTTCTAATCTTTAGCCCTTTCCACATACTTGAAATCCGCGGTGTTGACCCGGATCCGCTCACCTTCATTGATGAACAGCGGAACCTGGACAGTGCCCCCACCCTCCACGGTGGCGGCCTTGGTGGCGTTGGTGGCTGTGTCACCCTTCACGCCGGGCTCGCAGAAGGTGATCTGGCGGACCACCGTGAGCGGCATTTCCACGGAGATCGGGTTATCACCGTGCATCGCGACCGTGAGTTCCTCGTTCTCCAGCAGCAGTTCAGCCTGCTTGCCGAGCATTTCCGTGGGAACGTGGATCTGGTCGTAGGTCTCCTTGTCCATGAGCACCATGTCCTCGCCCTCGGAGTACAGGTAGTCGTAAACGCGCTTCTCGACACGGACTTCCTCAAGCTTCACGTTGGGCCGGATCTTGTCCTCGTAGAGAGCGCCGGTCAGCAGGTTGCGCAGCTTGCAGCGCACGAAGGCCGGACCCTTGCCGGGCTTGACATGCTGGAACTCCACGACCTGGATGAGCTTGCCATCCTGCTCGAAGATGATTCCAGTCCGGAAATCATTGGGGGTAATAGACACCGCTGTCTCCTTATACCTTTACCAGTGTACTCGCGCAGGCCGGGCGTTCAGCCCACCACCTGCAGATCAGTACTGAGCGTATTGAGATTCTCGGGGCCGTCGGCCCTCACGACAAACATGTCCTCGATGCGGATCCCGCCCTCGCCGGGCAGGTAGATGCCGGGCTCGTTGGTGAGGATGTTTCCGGCCCGCAGCTGCATCTCGGCGACCTGCGCCAGGCGCGGACCTTCATGTACTTCCAGCCCGACACCGTGACCGAGGCCATGGCCGAACTTGTCGCCATAGCCGGCATCAGTGATCACCTGGCGGGCCACGGCGTCAATCTCCTTGCCGAGCTTGCCGGGTTTCACGGCATCATTGGCGCTGTCCTTGGCCAGCTTGACGATGTTGTAGATCTTCTCCCACTGCGGCGGACAGTCACGGAAGAACACCGTGCGGGTCATGTCCGAGCAGTAGCCGTTGAGCAGCATGCCCATGTCGAAGGTCAGGGGCGTGCCGGGCACGATCCGGTCCTGCGTGAAACGGGCGTGCGGCTTGCTGGAGTTCGCGCCGGAGGCCACGATCGGGTCGAAGCTGGTCTTGGTGGCACCACGCTTGCGGGCCCGGTACTCGATCTCCGCCACGAGATCAGCCTCCGTGGTGTCGGCACCGAGCGTGGCCAGCACCTCCAGCCAGACCTGCTCGTTGAGCAGCACGGCATTGCGGATCAGCTCGATCTCAGCCTCACTCTTGACCTCGCGCAGGTCCTCGACCATGGCCTTGGTTGGCACCCACTTGTGGTTCTCATCGGCGCTGAGCATGTTCCACATGTCATACGACACGTTGGTGGACTCGAAGCCGATGCGGCTCAGGCCCTCCTGCCCGGGAATCGAGGGCAGCACCACGCGGATCAGGTTCTTGGCGGTGTTGTCCACCAGCTCGTAGCTGGGATCCACCTGCTGGGCGACCTGGGTGTGGTAGCGGAAGTCCGTGATGAACCAGCGCTTGGTGGGCGTGACGAGGATCATCGCCGTGGAGCCGGTGAAGCCGGTGAGGTACATGATGTTCGGCAGGGAGGTCACCAGCAGTGCATCAATACCCGCGGCAGCGAATCCGGCGCAGAGTTTTTCATTGCGTTCGTTGTACATGGGATTTCCGAAGAGGAAAGTTCGGCCAATTATACAGCGTGAAACCGCTGGCGTGACCGGGCCCGGAGAGCTGCAATAGCGGCCGGCCAGGACTGGTATAATGCAGTGGCGCCCGGAGCCTCAGGGACCGGGACGCCATAGGTAAGCTGCTCAAGAGTTGCAAGACTCACATGAGTGAAGCGGGACCTCCGAGGAGGCCTGCAGTCAGGAGTGTGAAATGTCTGATTTCCTCGTGGCGCACCTGCGCCGCAAGTACCGCGATGGCCAGCCCATCCATTCCATCACAGCCTATGACTACTTCACGGCGCTGCTGGCCGCTGAAGCTGAGATGGACTTCGTGCTGGTCGGGGACAGCCTCGCGAATGTGATCCAGGGGCATGGCACGACCGTGCCGGTGTCGCTTGATGAAATGATCTACCACACCCGTATCGTGGCCCGGCACTTCCCGGCCCGGCGCGTGGTGATCGACATGCCCTTCGGCAGCTTCAAGGCCGATACCCAGGAGACGGTGCGCAACTGCGTGCGGGCCTTCAGGGAGAGCGGCTGCGGCGCGGTGAAGTTCGAGGGTGCCAATGAAAGCAATGTTGAGGCGACGCGCATCCTCACCGAGATGGGAGTGCCGGTGCTGGCGCATCTCGGCCTGCTGCCGCAGCAGGTGAACAGCGAGGGCGGATTCCGCATGCAGGGCAAGACAGAGAAGGCAGCGAAGGAGCTGCTGCGCCAGGCGAAGGCCATGCAGGAGGCAGGTGCATTTGCGGTGATCCTCGAATGCGTGGTGCCTGAAGCGGCGGAGCTGATCACCCGCGAACTGAAGATCCCGACGATCGGCATCGGCTGCGGCAATGTGACCAGCGGACAGATCATCGTGGTGCATGACATCCTCGGGATGCTGCCGGGCAAGGCCCCGAGCTTCGCGAAGCAGTATGCCGATCTGTTCGGCACGGCGCTTGCAGCGGTGCAGCAGTACCGCAGCGAAGTCGGCAGCCGCGAATTCCCGGAGCTGGGAAATGACACTGCAACCCGGGAACGGAAGAAAGTGCTGCCGGCTGAGCATACGCCGGACAGGCCGGCCTACCTGAGAAGCTGAGATGCTGATCGTCACCACAGTCAGTGAACTGCGGCGGCAGACCGGCGTGCTGATGCGTGAGCGTGGCGGTCCGGTCGGCCTGGTGCCAACCATGGGTGCGCTGCACAAAGGGCACATGTCACTTGTGCACCGGGCGGGCGATGACTGCGCGATCACGGTTGTCAGCATCTTCGTCAATCCCACGCAGTTCAATGAGCAGAGCGATCTTGACAACTACCCGCGCACACTCGAGGCGGACAGTGCACTGTGCGAGCGCAACGGCGTGGACATCGTGTTCGCCCCCTCCCCTGCCGAAGTCTACCCGGAGGGATTCAATTCCAGCGTGCATGTCAGCGGGCTGACCGAGCGCTGGGAAGGCGAGTTCCGCCCCGGCCACTTCGACGGCGTGGCCACGGTGGTTGCCAAGCTGTTCGGGATGCTGATGCCGGACCGGGCCTACTTCGGTGAGAAGGACTTCCAGCAGCTGGCGGTGATCCGGCGGATGTCTGCGGACCTGAACCTGCCGGTGGAGATCGTGGGCTGCCCGACGGTGCGGGAGAGCGAGGGGCTGGCGTTGAGCAGCCGCAACACGCTGCTCAGCGAGGATGAACGGCGCAGCGCACTGCTCATCTCACAGGCATTGCAGGCCGCACTCGTGGAAGGCATGACCGGCAATACTGATACAGCGACCATGCTCAGCCTTTCAAAGGGCATTGCAGAGCAGGACGGCACACTGGAGATCGAGTACCTTGCCATAGTCGATCCCCTGAGCCTTGAGCCGCGCAGCGGTGAACTGCAGGACCGTGACAGGATCATCGCCGCAGTGCGCTGCGGGAATGTGAGGCTGATTGACAACATGGAACTGCGCACCCTGAGTGCATTGCAGAAGACACCCCCGGCCGGACAGGCCACAGGAACAGGATCATGAAAGTGACGATGCTCAAGAGCAAGCTGCACCGCGCGTGCATCACGGACGCCAACGTCGAGTACGAGGGCAGCATGGGTGTCAGCGTGGAGCTGATGGAGGCCGTGGGGCTGATGCCCTGGGAGAAGATCCTCGTTGCCAACCTCAACAACGGCAACCGGCTCGAGACCTATGTGATTCCGGTGGAGGAGCCGGGGCAGATCATCCTCAACGGCGCGGCGGCGCACAAGGGCAGGGCCGGCGAGCGGATCATCGTGATGAGCTTCTGCGAGCTGGAGCACAACGAGGCCATGCGGCACATGCCGAGCAAGGTGGTGCTCAATGAGCGCAATGAGATCATCGAGCGCCTCGTGATGCCGCTCAGTGCACCGGAGTCCCGGCGGCCCGGCTGCTAGGGCAGCACCCGCACCGCGTACTTCAGGCTCTCAGTGGTCGCGTCATAGTATGAGATCACGGGGCGGCCGTTGACAATCGCCATGCTGCAGCTGCGTCCGACATCCGCCGGCATCTCCGGGTCATTGCCATCCACCGTCACGTAGGGCTGCCAGGCCCAGGCCTCGGGAATCGCGGCCGGGAGTGCCTGGTCGAACAGCAGGTCCCGCAGGCTGCCGACTGTGTAGTAGCAGACCGCCGGCTGCCCGTCCAGCTCCACCAGTCTGCTGTACTGGCCCGCAATCGCCGGTCCGGGGACTTCCATCAGCTGCCAGTCCGCCGCACTCTGGCCGCCTGCCGTACTGCTCCAGGCGAACTTCAGGTCGGCGTGCAGTTGGTCGTAGTAGCTGATCGCCGGTTTGCCGCCGATCACCGCCAGGCTTGAGTGGAATCCCACATTGCTCGGTGTGTCGTTGTCAATGATGCGGATGTTCCAGTCGTCCTCAGCCTCCCCTGCCGCCGTGCTGCTCCAGCAGTAGCGCAGGTTGCCATTGGCGTAGTAGCTGACGGCGGGCCGGCCGTCGACCAGCGCCAGGCTGCAGTCGGCACCGAGGTCGCCCGAGCCGTCATGGTCGATGGCAACCGGCGTGGACCAGTCCTCCACAGCCTCCCCGTGCAGGCTGGCACTGCGCGTGTAATACAGATCCTGTCCGGCCTGGGTGCTGTATGCAATTGCCGGACGGTCATTGATCATGGCAAGGCTGGTGTGGTAACCGACATCGGGAGTGGGATCGAGCACGATCACGCTCCAGTTGCCGGAGGCACTGCCGCTGGAGTTGTTGCTGATCGCGTAATGCAGTTCGTAGCCGAAGTTGTCATTTTCCCCACGGAAGCTGATCGCCGGGCGGCCGTTGATATCCGCCAGGCTGCAGAAGCGCCCCGCGGTGAACAGTGCGGGAATGGCGAGGTCCGTCCAGTCCGCGGCGGCAGCACCGGTCTCAGTGGAGCTCCAGGCATAGCGCAGGGCTTCATCCTCATCGCGACGGTAGGCGATCGCCGGATGGCCGGCTATGTCTGCCACTGCGGAATTGACCCCGGCTGCGTGCTCAGCGGAGACGGTGACAATCTGCCAGCCATCGTCGAAGTAGCACAGCAGCTGCGCCATCTCGATGGAAGCGCCCTCGTGCACCAGGGCGGCGAAGTAATGGAAACCACCGGGAGATGGCGGCCATTCCGATGGGAAATCAATGGTGGTCTGGTCAGAAAAAGGACCGCTGAAATCCCAGCGTCCGCTGGAATAGTTGGCAACGGCTAGCCAGCCACCCTCCCCCAGCGCGTCAATGATGTCAAAGAACACCGAATCAAGATATTCCGGCTCATCGGGCAGCTGCCAGATCGCCCAGCAGACCGTGCCCGCCTGAGACTCCATCAGCAGCTCGCCCCCCGGTCTCACGGTGCAACCGCTGGAACGGACGTAGGTGTCCTTGCCCAGGATCACGGTACGGTTCAGGCTGGAAGTGCCATGCATTGAGTCCAGCTCAGTCAGCCCTGGCAGCAGGTTCTGGGTCGGGAACCCGGGCTGCGGACCGGAAACAGGTACAGCGCTTTTCCCGCAGGACACGAGAGTGGCCAGCAGCATTGACAAGGCCAGCAGGTAGATTCGTGCGGACATCGGCAGTCCCCTTCCGCCCGAAACGGGCAGTCTCTATCAGGCGCATCATAGCATTGAGCGCCATGCGGGGGGACTGGAAGCGGGGTGGCCGGCTCTCCGCTATAGTAGATCCGAGGCTGGAATGAGCGAACGATTCAAGGGACCCGAGCTGCTGGAGGACTACAACTACGCGGTATTCGCCGCGGAGGGCTTCGAGCCGCTTATGCGCTTTGAGCAGTCACCGCCGCCGGGCAGCCTGCTGGAGGACTTCCAGCTCACGCTGCTGGCAACGGGTGAAAGCGTCTCGATGCAGGAAGTCTGCCGCAAGCATCTGCTGACGGTGTTCGAATTCGGCAGCATCACTTGACCGTACTGCACGATGGCGGGTCCATCGATGAACGAACTGGCAGCACAGTACAGAGGGCGGGATGTGGGCAGCTACTTCATCTACACGAATGAAGCGCATCCCGGGGAGCTGATCCCGCATCATACGAGCTTCGAGCAGAAGCTGGCCCAGGCCCGGATGATGACGGAGCGGATCGGCACGGAGCGGCCGATCCTCGTTGACAGCCTGCAGGGGCACTGCCACCAGTACTTCGGCTCGATGCCGAACATGAGCTGGATCCTCAACCGTGCCGGACGGCCGCTCTACTCCAGCGACTGGACGGACAGCGGCAGCATTGCCACCGCGCTGGACTACTACCTCGGAGTGGCGACGGAACGCCGCGGCGGTGCCAACGTAACGGGCTTCAATGTGCGGCGGCTGGACTACCGCGAACGTGACCGGGCGCGCTTCTTCGAGATCCTCGCGCTCGGCGGCCAGGCCGCGGTCGAGCAGTTCGAGGCGATGTTCGGCCCGCAGTGGCCAGCGGGGGATGAGTAGTCAGTGGTCTGTGGTCAGTGGCAGAATGAGAAACAGAATCAGAATGATAAGCAGGCTGGGACCACAAGCCGACCAGGAATCCCGATCAGAATGGGGAGAGTCTGACAACTCTTCCCTTCTGCTGTTTCTCTTTCTGATTCTGCTACTTGCTCCTTACCTGGCAATTGCCAGGCTTACAGCCTGGCCTCCGGCGGGACTGAGCTCCTAGTTGCCATTCCACAGCGCACTGGCGCGGTTGAAGGACAGCGCCCCGATCTCCTGCCCCATCATCCGGCCATGACGGTCGGCATCCTGATGGTGGATCCCGCCGTACAGGCGGCTGATCCCGGCCTCATCGGCGGCTTCCTTGAATGTACTCCAGCGCAGGGTGACATTGGCGGCGGGTGTGCCGTCCTCGAACATGAGCGAATCTTTCGTGAACACGAACTCACCGAGCATGTCGTTGACACCGTCATTGTTGTAGTCGCGGTGCAGGCGGGTCACGCCGTCATAGAAGCTGTCACTGCCGCTGTAGAGGCGCAGGACCTCGGCGGCCGCCGCACTGAAGGTGGAATGCCCGCTGACGAAGTCCGGAAAGGCCGGGGTCACGAAGGTGCTGGCCTGGTAGGGCCGCCAGTCAATGCCGTCGATGGTCTGCGTACCCTGGTTGGGTCCGCCCCAGGCCTGGACCTGCTCCCCCATGTGCAGGAAGCGGATGCTGCCCGCGGGACGGCAGGAGTTGTAGTGCCGCTTGGCATCCCAGGCGGCGATGCTGGCATCCAGCACCGCACCATTGAGTGCGAGGAACATCTTCGCATCATCGGCGATCGTGTGGCGGTCACGGATCGAGATGCCCTGGGCCAGGCTGTTCCAGTGCCCCGGCGGGGTTTCGCTGCGCGGGCCGTCGGCCCAGTATTCGGCGATCGCCTTGCGCTCGTCCGTCAGGTTGGCGCTGTAGTCCAGCACCTCGTTGAACTGCGCCTCGAATGCCTCCATGTTCGTCATGGTGTTGCCAAGCGCATCCGTGTAGGGCTCGCTGCTGCCGTAGACCGGCGGGCCCGGCGGCCGCAGCTGACTGCCGGAGCTCATCGCAAAGGGGGTCACGGCACCCCAGTGCGGAGTCAGGAAGCTCTGGTCAAAGTAGGTGGAGGGATCATCGTTGTCAACCATGGGCTGGCCGTTGCCATCCAGCAGGTTGCCGTTGGGGACGCGCAGCGGGCACCAGTGGCTCGGGTCGAATTCAGTCCCGGCGAAGGCATTGGGCTGATTGGGGTCCGCGCTGTTCACCGGCTGGTAGAGCTCAGGGAAAACATCGCTGGTGACTTCCGCGAAGTTGTTCTCCGCGTTGCTGCCATCGGTGCTGCGCTGCCCGAGCACGGCTGCCGCCGCGAGATTGCCGATGCCGGCGGGCGTTGAGGGGTCCGTGCTGTCGGTCATCGTGTATCCAAGCCCTGTGAGCAGTGCGCTGAAGGCCCCGGTATTCGCTTCATAGGCAGGGAAGAGGGACTTCAGGCTGGCATAGGCGGCGTAGCTGACGGCGGCGCGCTGATTGGCATGGGAATGCTCTCCGGAGGGTCGGCGCATGGAAGCATCAAGCGCGGTCGGCAGCGCATTGGCGTCGTACATTGCCCAGGCGTCGTAGACCGAGGCGCTGTGGATGTAGAGCGCACGGGAAATCACCGTCGGCCGGGGCGGGCCATTGCGGATCGCGGCAAGCATCACCTCGTTCCACTCCACCACGGCTGAGACGCGGAAGGGTTCGTCACCGGGATCCGGCTCGGCGGGTCCGCTGCCGTTGCAGGCGGCCAGCATCAGCAGCAGCAGTGCCATGAGGGAGAGGCGGGCCTGTCCAAGCCAGCCGGGTGTATGCCTGTTGTTCATCCGCAACCTCACTTCGCCGGCGGGATCCGCCGGACCATACTATTATCACCGCCCGGGCGCGGAATGCAAGCCGGATGCAGCCCGGCGGCGGACTGAGACACGGGGCTGTAGTAAAGTATGGCCGTGAATCAGGCAACGATCCTCCCCTACGGAAAATACAGCCCGCAGATCGATGAGAGCGTCTGGCTGGCCCCTGGCGCAGTGATCACCGGTGACGTGAGCATCGCCGGGAACTGCACCGTGCTGTTCAACAGCGTGATCCGCGGTGACGTGAACCGCGTGGAGATCGGCTTCGGCAGCAATATCCAGGACCTCGTGATGCTGCATGTGGCTGATGCGCATCCCTGCATCATCGGCAGCTACGTGACCGTCGGGCACAGTGCGATCCTGCATGGATGCACGGTGGAGGACGGCTGCCTGATCGGGATGGGTGCACGGGTGCTCAACGGTGCCAGGGTCGGACGCGGCAGCATCATCGCCGCGGGAGCCGTGGTCGGTGAGGGGGCGGTGATTCCACCGCTGAGCGTGGCCGTGGGGGTGCCGGCCCAGGTCAAGGGCGGAGTCACGGAACGCACGCTCGTGAAGATCGGTGCCCGCGAGGCGATTGCCAACGCCGCCGACATCCCGGAGGAACTGCGCGGCCTGGCGGGCACACCGTTTGCGCGCAAGTACCGGCGCATCGCCCGGGCCTACATGGAGGGCAAAACCTACCGGCCCGGTGCGGATGAGGACGAGCTGGACTGACAGTCCGATTTGAGCCGTGCTACAGAAGGTATGGCTACACCGTGCCAGCGTGGAATCGGCGCAGATAGCCTGATGTAAAGTACTGATTGCGATAGTCACTGTTATTGCAGTGCGGTTAGAATTCAACGCAATCAAGGCGACATCTGATGGAAGGAATCCAGGCATTCAGGAATGTAGCGCTATCCGGCAAGCTCAATGATCTCCGCACCAAGGGATACAGGTTCTTCGCAAATCCTTCTGGCTATCTGGCGTGGAACGCCATGGGAGGCACAGGATATTTCTTTGTTTTCTATTCGTCTGACAGCTTACGGGCGCCGAACCCCCAACCAGGCCTCTTACCTTATATCCCCATTGTCTGTTGGCTGGCTTGCTGCCTGGCAATGGGTTTCATGTCTGTTTATTTCACGCCTGCTTATCGCGAAAAGCTTCGGGAAAAAGCCCTCGACAAAGAAACCGCTCTGGAACTTCTTGCCTGGCCCAATTCCGTACCCATGGTCCACGACCACGTCCCACTGACAATGCGCTTCATGCTCGGATTCCGACCAAAGAACGAAGACCTATGGCTCCGATATGTTGTGTCACATCTGGATTGGTATCTTGGCAAGCCTGGCAGGGTCATTCGCATTGAGTGGCTGCTGTATATCCTGGCAATGCTGGAGTTGGGTTTGGTTGCTCTGGTAATCACAGTTGTTCGGCACCAGTTTGGCAAAGAAGTAA
This sequence comes from bacterium, assembly GCA_020440605.1. GTDB lineage: Bacteria > 4484-113 > 4484-113 > 4484-113 > JAFGCY01 > JAHEFU01. The sequence goes on from JAGRNT010000004.1 coordinate 209,163, forward strand.
TTCAACAGAGCTGGATTATTGAACACTATTATCTGCTTGTGATCACTTTCTTTGCGCTTGCGTTTTCAGGCGAACAACTGGTCCGCTGCCGTAATGAAGTGAACCTAAACGAACTGCTGTCTGTGATCCAGGATGACTAATTATCTCCCGCCACATCGCCCGGGCCTTCATGGAGGGCAGGACCTACCGGCCCGGTGCGGATGAGGACGAGCTGGACTGAGCGGAACGACTCCGGTTTTCAGGATAACCACGAAGGACACGAAGGAGTTTCAGGCGCACAAAGGAGTACTTTGTGATCAATATAACCCTTTGTGGGCTTGGTGTGCTTTGTGGTGAATCACCAGCTGTGCGACTTGCGCTGCAGCTCCGTTGTCAGAATAACCACCAAGAGCACGAAGGGCACGAAGTTTTCTCAGGGCCACGAAGAATTGTCTTGTGAATCGCATTCAGCTTTGCGAACCAGAAAATCTCTTTGTGGGCTTGGTGTGCTTTGTGGTGAGTAAACCCTTGCCCGGATTGCTCCGGGCCTCCGTTGTCAGAATAACCACCAAGCGCACGAAGGACACGAAGATTGCCATAAATCACGAAGATGGCCTTGTGATCGGAAATAAAATTCGTGGACCTGGTGTCCTTTGTGGTGAGCAGTCCATTGTGCGGCTTGAGCCGCTGCTCAACTGTCGGCAGGCTGCAACAGTAAACACTTCTGGAAGTGATTCCCGATCCTGTGCGGAATTTGCACAAAACACTACGCAGCCTGAGAATCTGAGCCAGTGTTCTTCCAATAAGCCTGCGAATGTACCTTTCATGTATTCCCGAATACTGTTACATTCTGGAAAGCAGTTGTACCGGCTGCATTCTGGTCGGGTCATAACCCCGATACTGGGAGGATATTCATGGGACAAGGGAAATACACCCGCACGGCTGTGATCGGGTTTGGCGCATTATTCCTGTACGGCTGTTCCGGCAGTGGCAGCGAACAGGGCATCCCTGCTGACAGAATTGGCAATCCGCCTGTCTCCGCACCGGACGACAGCCAGCTGATGGCCGCTCTCGATGCAGAGTTCGCCAGGCTGGGGATTGACCCCGGCAAGGTTGTTGCCAGCGCACCGAGCGGAGAGCGCAACTCGGTTAACGACCTGCAGGTTGAGCAGATGAATCCGGAGGGAGCGGACAGCTACATCCGGCTGAGCTGGACGGAGCGCCTCGCCGGGGACTTCGACCAGAATGGCGAGGTGGCGGTCAGTGACCTGACGGCTCTCGGACAGAACTATCTGAAGAGCGTTGACTACCTGCCTGCAGCGGAGAACAACGGCATTGCCGACATTCCCTCCGGTGACAGCGGGAGCGGGAACCACCGGCTGGCCCGGGTGGACGGTGATGGCAACGGGGAGATCAACCTGGCCGATGTTTCGGTGATCGCCCAGCACTTCGGTGAGCGGCTGGAGGGCTACCGCATCTACCGCAAGGCACCGGGTGAGGATTCCTTCAGCATGATTGCCAATCCGCAGGACGGCGCACTGCCGTATACGATCGGCCGTGGCGACGCACTCGGCGGCGGAAGCAGTGCGGTGCACTTCCGGTTTGACGACCCGGTCAGTCTGGAAGGTGGATATGACTACTTCCTGGCGGGCTTCGGAAGCGGCGGTGAAGGCAGCTCCAGCCACGCGCATGGCGGCGACGGACCGGGCTGCGGCCCCGGTGATGACCCGGCACTGGAATTCGCCCCGCCACCTGCTCCCGAACCGGATCCGGACCCGAACCCGGATCCTGAGCCCGAACCTGACCCGGACCCGGCTCCCAACCCCCTGCCGGACTTCGGCGGCACGGTGCTGCTGATCCGCAATGACGGTGACAGCTTCAATGCCAACTATGATGCAATCGTCTCCGACCTTGACGACCTGAGCACGGACTATGAGGAAATTGACTACTACGATGGAGTTGACGACTACTTCCTGGCCGGCGACTACGACCTGGCAATCTGGTACCGAGGCGGTCCCGGCGGCAGTGAAACGACCCTGCAGGAGAGTGTCTGGGCCCAGGCTGAGCTCGACAACATCCACGACATTCTCAGCGGGGACGGCGACCTGCTGCTGCTGAGCCAGAATCACCAGATGGGCGACTGCTTCTTCATCAACTCCTGGGACGCGATTCCGGGATACAGCGTCGTCAGTACGAATACCCTTGCCATCGAGGACCGCTGGTTCGTCTGGATGAGCGGTCTCTCCGAGGATGACGGAGTCGGCTTCGGCGGCGCTGTCGGATTCCTCCCGACCGCCCCGTTCAGTGTGCTTGGCAGTATTGATTCCAGCCGGGTGGCAATGGACATAAACGGCACCGGCAGCGGCGATGGTGAGTTCTACACCGGTACCGACAGCTCCGGCCAGGCGGCCTGGCAGCTGAGCCTGCCGGATGATACGCAGTTCATGTCCATCGGCTACTACGACCCGATCTTCGGGGGCAGTTCCGCCGGAGCGGGCTTCCGCACGGGACTGGGCTTCTTCCCGCTGGAGACTATGGACCCACCGATGATTGAAGGCCTGGCATCGGCGTTTACCAGCTGGGGATGCACCAGTGCCCCCTATGGCAACATTGGCTTCTACCCGTCCTACAACCTCGACGACTTCGGCAGTGCCCGGTTCTGGGTGATCGGCTACGCCTGGAATGACGTTGAGATCAAGGATGACCCTTCAGGCAGCCCGTCAGGCATGGTCCGTGCGGAGCTGCTGCTGAATACGATGGCCTGGCTGATGCAGTAAGGCAGCAGCATACAAGGAACAATACACAGGGCGGGTCCACGGACCCGTCCTGTTGAGTTTCTGTTTCCGCTGCCGATTCAAGCTTTCGACTCCGGTTGTCAGAATAACCACGAAGGTCACGAAGGAGTGCGAAGTAAGTTGCATCAGCTTTGTGTACCAGAAAACTCTTTGTGATCTTGGTGTGCTTTGTGGTGAGTAAACCATTGCCCGGATTGCTCCGGGCCTCCGTTGTCATTTTCACCACGAAGATCACGAAGGGCACGAAGTGATTTCAGGAGCACAAAGGAGCCCTTTGTGATCCCTAAAACCCTTTGTGGACGTGGTGTGCTTTGTGGTCAATCACCAGTTGTGCGACTTGCGCCGCACCTCCCTGCCCGGATTGCTCCGGGCCTCCGCGCCGAGCTTGCGCTCGACCTCCTAGTCGACCGGCAGGCCGCTCGGGACGCTGTCAGGCAGCAGGGCCGGCATCTGCGTGGCCGCGGCGGGATCCGTCAGGGCCCCCAGGAAGTCCATCAGCCGGTCGAGCTGGGCATCCGTCAGCTGGCGGCGCTCGGCGGCGGCCGGGCTGATCGTTGCCAGCATGTCATCCAGCAGCAGCTGGTCCATGTTCAGCGTGGCCCGTACATCCTCCTTCAGAGACAGCGGATCATAGCCGTGCACGCTCTCCTGGCAGTCCAGCATGTGGCGGACGGCGCTGCGCAGGTCCGTGAAGGAACCGTCATGCATCCAGGGGCCGGTCAATGCCACATTGCGCAGCGGCGGCGTACGGAAGCTGAAGCGGTCGGCGTCATTGTGGCTCGTGAGTGCGAAGCCGGGGTCGATGCCGTCCGCCTTGCCGGGGCCGAGCGCGGGCACCATGAAGTTGTAGTGCTCGAGGTCGGTCATGGCCGGCCCGGTATGACAGCGGGCGCAGCCGGCGACGCCGTAGAACAGCAGCGCACCTTCCTTCTCGTTGTCAGTCAGGGCGGAGTCGTCACCGGCGAGGTAGTTGTCAAAGGGCGTGTTGCGGAAGCTGAAGCCCTCGCTCTCGAAGGCGGCGATCGCATTCGCGGCATGCTGGAAGCCGAGATCCTGCTCAGCCACGCCGGGGTAGGCATCCGCGAACATGCCGCGGTATTCCTCCACGTCCAGCACCCGCTGCATCAGGCCATCCCACATGCCCGTGAAGTCGTTGTCAGCCAGCAGTGCCAGTTCATTGGGTGAGCCGAGTACGTCGTCGTCGCCATCGAAGCCGCGCATCTCGGCACGGGAAGTGACTGGGAACATCGCCTGCACGGCCAGCACACTGTCCAGACCCTGCGGCAGCTGGCCCATTGCCGGGCTGCGGAAACTGCCCTGCGGGTCCATGTCCACGCGGCTGTCCCAGAACATGCTCGTGAACTCCACACCGCCGCGCTCAAACAGCTCCGGGGCATTGCGCGGGATGAATTCCTTGCCGCTGCCGAGGATGCGCTGGTGGCCGATGCCGCTGCCGCCCACGCCGACGGAGAGCGAGAGGCCGTCGCCACCGGCATCACGCGGGTCGTGGCAGGTCGCGCAGGACATGTCACGGTTGCCACTGAGCAGCTTGTCGAAGAACAGGGCCTGGCCCAGGGCGACCTTCTCAGCGGTGTGCATGGGCAGCGGTGCCAGCTCAGTCACGCCATAGGTGCTGAGCGCCTGGCGCAGTTCATTGTCCAGATCCTGCTGGGGCGTGGATCCGCCTCCGCCGCAGGAACTCAGCACGGCAGCCAGTGCCGCGGTCGTCAGGTACAGCCCGTTTCGCTTCATAAAAAACCCCTCTGCAGGCCACCGTTTTCCAGGGCAGTGACCCTTGAGAGATTCTAACGGGCGGATATTTTATTGCAATGGACTGGCGTATTGAGAATAGACTGAGATGAAGTGTTCAGGTGGAATCGAGGCCGGATTGTGCAGTGTCAGGCTGATCCCACCTTGCTACGATCAGTAGTGATGCCATGCTGGGGAGATGGTACTGCAGCCTGGACAGGCAAGGAGATCCGCCATGGGGAGTAATGGGAAGTTGTATGTTGTGGGAATGCTGCTCAGCCTGCTGGCAGTGCAGGGCTGCGGCAGCGGACCGGCAGGTAAAACCGCGGAGGCGGGGTCAGCGCAGATAGTGCCAGGTGAGCAGTACACGGAGCTGCAGGCAGCACTGCTGACGGAGCTGGAGCGGCGCGGGATTGACCCGCAGCGCAGCGGGAGTGCTGCCCCGGATTCCGCTGACAACGCCGTGCTGGACCTGCGCGTAGTGCCTGATGATCCGGATGGCCCGGGCGGGAATCCGCCGGCCGGTGTGCAGCTGAGCTGGACGCACAGGCTGGTAGGCGACTACGACCAGAACGGCGTGGTGGGGATCAGTGACGTCACGCCGCTCGGGCAGTTCTTCGGCCAGGCTGTCGCCTATGAGGATGTGGCAACGGGCGGCGGGCTGATCCGCCTGCCGCAGTCAGGGGATGTTGCCAATGCGCGCCGGGCCCAGGTGGACGGCGATGGCAACGGGTTGCTGAGCCTTGCCGACCTGACGGCGATCGCCGCGCACTGGGAACAGCGCCTGGACGGCTACCGCGTCTACCGCCGCGGACCGCGTGACAGCGGCTACCAGCTGCTGCCGCATCCGTCGGTGCCAGCGCTGAAGCTGAGCCGGACACTGGAAGAAGGCTCGGCTGCCGGAGGCAGTCCCCTGCGGTTCGAATTCAACGACACTCCGCCGGCGCCCGGCTGGTATGACTACATCGTGCGGGCCTATGACGGCGAGAGTGGGCAGACGGGGCCGCAGGACCGGGGCTTCTCGCTGCCGGAACTGCCACCCAGTGCCGAGGCCGACCACATGGTCTACTTCGGTGAGCAGTATCCGGATGTAGTGCCGCCGGTGTTCGGGGGAGGCATGATCCTGCTGATCCGTGATGACAACGGAATCTACTCCAGTGGCTACGATGCACTGCGGGCCGACCTGCAGTGGATCCAGGCGGACTTCGACGAGACAGGCTTCCACAACGGTGTGGGGCTGGAAGTTGCCACCGGCGGCTATGAATCCGCGATCTGGTACCGCGGCGGCTTCGGCGGTCCCTTCCCGCAGCCGCTGGAGAGCGCCTGGTCGGCAGCGGAACTGGAGGAGCTGCACACGGTGCTGGACAGCGGCCGCAACCTGCTGCTGCTGAGCCAGAACCATGCGGACCGCGGGCTGTTCATCGGCTCCGAGCCCAATGGCTGGCAGGCGCTCGGCTACAGCGTGCTGGCAACGACGGTGGATCCGGCGGAGCGTTTCTTCACACATATGGAAGGCCTGCCCACGGAGCGCGGGCTGGGGCCCGGCGGGGGACAGGGCCTGCTGCCCGTCGGCTGCTGCAGCCTGCTCGGCGGTTTCGAGACTGACCCGCTTGCCGACGACGGGATGGGCCGTGACGACGGCGAGCGCTACGCCGGCAGCGGCGGACGGCTGCCGCATGCGATCCGCCTGCCCGAGGGCGCGCAGTTCAGCTGCCGGGCCTGGAGCCCGCAGGTGTTCTTCGTGGACGGGCAGAACGGCATGGGGGCGGCGGAGGGCTTCCAGCCCGGGCTGTTCCTGTCACCCTACACCGGTGGCAACGCGCATGTGAAGGGCTACGTGAGCTGGGGCTGCACGCGTGCGCCCTACGGCCCGCTGGGGCTCTTCCCGGAGTACACGGTCAGTACGGAGGGCACGGCGCGCTACTGGGTGATCGGCTACTCCTGGGCGGAGGTGCAGGTCCTGCAGGATCCGGAGAGCACGGGGGAAGCAACGCTGCGCTGCGACATGCTCTGCAATGTGCTGGAATGGCTGCGGGCGGAGTAAGTTGCAATGCCCAAGGGGGAGAAGCAATTCACCACGAAGAGCACGAAGGTCACGAAGCTTTCTCAGGGTCACGAAGATTTTCTTTGTGAGCCGGAAAATCCTTTGTGAGCTTGGTGTACTTTGTGGTGAGTCAGCCATTGCCCGGATTGCTCCGGGCCTCCGTTGTCATTTTTACCACGAAGATCACGAAGGACACGAAGTGGTTTGATGGGCTCACAAAGTTTGGATTCGTGGGCCGGATCAAAATTTTGGAGCTTGCGGACACTAGTTAATCTGAACGCGTCAACGCTGAGTTGCCATAAGCACATTGCTGCTCATTCCTGAAGCAGCTGAGTCTCATCATTCCCGGAACCTCCGCATACCCGATAGCGCACATGAAGATCCCACAGGAAGTTGTGGGACATGACTGGTAGACTGGAAGTCAATGAGCAGTGACAGGCGTTACGAGCATATCGAGGATTCGCCGCGCAGATACCTTGAAGCCCTGCGCGACCGCCAACCCATGCTGCATATGACATCAGCGCTGCTGCCTGGGCTGCTGGCATTGCTGATACTCCCGCTGTGGCAGGGGTGGACCCCGCAGGTCGGCTGGGGCAGTGTGCTGTCAACACCGGACGGAGTCGCCATGCTGCTGACAATCCTGTTCCTGACGATGCTCAGCATGCTGGGCTTCAGGCGATACCGCAGACAGCTTCAGGCAAGACCTGTGACCGGCCTGCAGGTCAGTCTGGAGCACTGGCCCGAGGGGAGCCTGGACAGGAACATGCTCGAGTTCAAATCACTGCAGTTCCTCAGACGGCCTGCGAGGATCACGGGAAAGGCACAGTGGCTGCGGCACCTGGCACTCAATCTGAGCCGCTACCTGGAGCTGCCGGCCAGTGCTACCAATGTGGAGATGTTCATGCACGGCAGCATCCTGGCAATCGTGGCCGGGATATGGCCGCTCTGGGTGATTCTGCACCTGACCCTGCCCGGCTGGGATTCAGCAGCAGTCCTGCAGCCCATGCTCATGCTGATGTGGGCAATGATCCTTCAGAGGCAGTTTCTCCAGGCCGCACGCCTGCAGCAGAACTGCATCTGGCTGATGGACTGGCTTGAACAGCGGGGACAATGAGGTGTTGCCTCCGTTGTCATTTTCACCACGAAGAGCACGAAGGACACGAAGCTTTCTCAGGGTCACGAAGAACTGCTTTGCGAACCAGAAAAAACCTTTGTGAGCTTCGTGTGCTTTGTGGTGAGTCAGCCATTGCCCGGATTGCTCCGGGCCTCCGTTGTCATTTTCACCACGAAGAGCACGAAGGACACGAAGCTTTCTCAGGGTCACGAAGAATTGTTTTGTGAGCCGGAAAATCCTTTGTGAACTTTGTGTGCTTAGTGGTGAGTAAACCCTTGCCCGGATTGCTCCGGGCCTCCGCGCCGAGCTTGCGCTCGACCTCCTAGCTTGCTTCGCTGACGATCATGTTCTGGCGCGGATGCGGACCGAGCCACTTCACGGCCCCGCTCTCGATGTCATAGACCGCACCCTTGACCTTGAGCGAGCCGCTGCGTACGAGTCCGCGCACGATCCCGCTGTGGCGCAGCATGTCCTCGATGCTCTGCCAGACGTTCTCCTCGATCACAGCGTTGACAAGCGCCTGGCCCTCCAGCTGCGCGAAGCGCTGCCTGACTGCGGCGAGGGCATCGCCGATCGGGGCCACGAGCTGCGGGATGTGGCCGCCGAGCTCATCTCCGTTGGCAACGGCGGTGCAGGCCCCGCAGTGGGTATGCCCCATCACCACGAGCAGCGGGGTCTTCAGGGCATCCACGCCGTACTCGATGGTGCCGAGCGTGGCGGTGCGCACGACGTTGCCGGCGACGCGGATCACGAACAGGTCGCCGATGTGCTGGTCGAGCACCAGCTCCAGCGGCACGCGGCTGTCGGAGCAGCCGAGCACGGTGGCCAGCGGCTGCTGGCCCTTGCGGCTGTGTTCGAGGATATGCGCCAGGTCATGTTCGGCCAGCTCGCTCTTCCCTGCGAGGAAGCGGCGATTTCCCTCCTGCATCAGGCGCAGGGCTTCGGCCGGGGAAGGCCGGTCGGAAGCGGTACCGGCCCAGCCGTCGGGAGCGAAGTGGATGGATGCGTTGCTGGGAAGTTGGAACACTGGAGTATTTTATCTGCGGACACGAGGCGATTGCTCGCTGCGCTCGGGAGCATAGAGAGAAATTGCCGGGCTAATGACAACGCAGAGGCGCAGAGACGCAGAGAATTAAATATATATGGCATTATATGATAATATCATGTCATGTCTGATAATGCAACAGAGCGGGATCAACTTTCAGCTGAGGTGATCGGTGCTGCCATCGCGTTGCCAGTCGAGCCCAGCGAGCAGATCAGTTTCCTGCTTTCACCTTTCAGTACCCGTAGAAAAGCAGGCGGCCAGCCCTCCCTGGCCGGCCGCGGGTTGCTCTGCTTCAGTGTGTGACTGTGCGTCTAGTGATGGCCGGCGCCGTGTCCGGCGTCAGCCTCGCCATGCGGATCGGCCGTGGCGATATGCGGGTTGCCACCGCCGGCCGCGGCGATGATCGCCGACTGCTTCGGATGCTCGCCGAGCCAGCGCACTTCACCGGTCTCGATGTCATAGACCGCGCCGATGACCTTCACGGTGCCGCCGTTGACATGCTTGAGTGTGTCGGGGCTCTTCATCAGCAGGTCCTCGATGGACTGCCAGACATTCTCCTCGACCACAGCCGCCACCAGCTCGTCGCCACTCAGGGAGTGGTCATGCGCCTTGACGGCCTTGACAGCATCCCCGATCGGGGCCACCAGCGCCGGGATGCTGCCGTGTACCTCCGCGCCCTCAGCCACGGCCGTGCAGGCCCCGCACTTGCTGTGGCCCATCACCACCATCAGCGGGGTGCGCAGGTGGTCCACGCCGTACTCGATGCTGCCGATCTCATCCGTGCTGCAGACATTGCCGGCCACGCGGATGATGAACAGGTCGCCGATGCCCTGGTCCAGGGCGAGCTCCAGCGGCACGCGGCTGTCGGAGCAGCCGATGATCGTGGCGAAGGGGTGCTGGCCGTTGGCACTGGTGTCACGGATGCGCTCCAGGTCGAGGTTGGGATGCGCGCTGCGGCCATCCACGAAGCGTATGTTGCCTTCCTTGAGGGCCACGATCGCCTCCTCAGGGCTGGAGGGGCCGGAGGCCACTGCGCTGAAGGCGCCAAACAGGGTCATCACGAGACTCAGTACGAAGACAGCGGTAATTCTGGACATGCTCACTCCTGTATAGCAAGGGTTGCTGGAGTGAAGGTACCGCCGCTGCCCCGCGGATTGTGGACCGCCGTGCAGGTTTGGCGATAGCTTAAGGACTGAACCCGGGTCCAATCACTGCCCTACAATACTGCTATGGCTGATGCTGACGCGACGAAGTGGGAGACCGTGATCGGGCTGGAGGTGCATGCCCAGCTCAACACACGCAGCAAGATGTACTGCAGCTGCCGCGTGGAGCAGACAACGGAGCTGGCGGATGCCAACCGTTTCGTCTGTCCGGTCTGTCTCGGGCATCCCGGCACCCTGCCCCGCCCCAACCGCCAGGCCGTGATCAAGGCCCTGACGCTCGGCGAGAAGCTGGGCTGCCGCATCAACACGGTCAATGTGTTCGCGCGCAAGAACTACTTCTATCCCGACCTGCCGAAGGGCTATCAGATTAGCCAGTATGAACTGCCGATCTGCGAGGGCGGCCGCCTGCCCTACTGGCATGGCGAAACGGCGCTGGAGGCCGGGATCGTGCGTGCGCATCTGGAGGAGGACACCGCCAAGCTGTTCCATCTGGACGACGGCACGGCGGCGCTGGACTACAACCGCGGCGGCGTGGGCCTGATCGAGATCGTCAGCGAGCCGGACTTCCGCTCGGCGGAGCAGTGCGTGAGCTACCTCGAGGAACTGCGCAACCTGCTCGTGAAGCTCGGGATCAGCGATGCGGCGATGGAAAGCGGTAACTTCCGCTGTGAGCCCAATGTCAGCGTGCGGCCTGTAGGCAGCACGGAGCTGCGCACCAAGACGGAGATCAAGAACCTCAACAGCTTCCAGACGCTCAGGCGTGCCGTGGAGGCCGAGGTGCTGCGCCAGATCGCGGTCTATGAGGGCGGCGGCAGCGTGCACCAGGCGACGATGCGCTTTGACGACGCACGCGGGGTCACGGTGGAGATGCGCCGCAAGGAGACGGCGGATGACTACCGCTACTTCGCCGACCCGGACATCCCGCCGCTGACGATCAGCGCCGAGCTGAAGGAGGAGGCCTCGCACCTCGTGAGCTCGAGCTGGTTCGAGCTCAGACGGCTGATGGTGGAGGAGGACGGGATCACGCATGAGGCGGCGCAGACGATTGCCAGCGACCCGATCCTGCACCGCTTCTACCGCAACTGCAGCCTGGACGGGCACAGCCCGAAGGAGGTTGCCAACTGGGTGACCGGCGACTTCGTGCGCCTGCTGCGCGAGGGCCCGCTGCATACGGAGCCGGGCGAGCTGAGTGCGATCCTCGCACTGATGAAGGACGGCAGGCTGACGAGGCCCCAGGCGCGGGAAGTCTTCGAGGAGATCTACACGAGCGGCAAGGCTACGAGCGTGGTCGTGGAGGAGAAGGGCTTCGGCGCGGACAGCGGATTCGACCTGGAGGGGGCCTGCCGCGAGGTGATCGCGCGCAATACGAAGATCGTGGATGACATCCTCGGCGGCAAGGAAACGGCGATCAACGCCCTGCTCGGGCAGGTGATGAAGGCCAGCCGTGGCGGTGCCAACCCGGCGGATACCACGGCGATGATCCGACGCCTGCTGAAGCTGGACGACTGAGCAGGGCGCGAACGGATTGCTGCAATTCGCAATATTGCGAATTTCGTGCGGGAAAACGTATCACAGCCTGCCCGGATGGTGTCTATCTAAGCTGTAAGGTGTCGCAGTAAATGCATTCCCCCAAAGCCGCGATACCTGCTGGGCAGGCCATGTGCCTGCCCATTTGAATTTCTGCTTCAGCTGAAGCTTCAGCAGTCTGACCCTGCGGCTGCGCATCCGCGCATCCGGGTCGGGTTGAAGATACAGGAGAACATCGGCGCTTCATGCAATCAGCGAGGAGCTTGGCTTCGAGCTGAATTGCAGACCGTCGAGTGCTTGCACGAGA
>JAGRNT010000050.1 GCA_020440605.1 bacterium
GAAGGTCCCAAGGGTTGGGCTGTTCGCCCATTAAAGCGGTACGCGAGCTGGGTTCAGAACGTCGTGAGACAGTTCGGTCTCTATCCACTGTGGTCGTAGGAGAATTGAGGAGAGATGTCCCTAGTACGAGAGGACCGGGATGTACCAGCCTATGGTGTACCAGTTGTCGTGCCCGCGGCACTGCTGGGTAGCTATGCTGGGAGTGGATAAGCTCTGAAAGCATCTAAGAACGAAGCCCACTTCAAGATGAGTTCTCCCACTGGATAACCAGGTAAGGCCCCCTGAAGAGTACAGGGTAATAGGCTGGAGGTGTAGAGGCAGTAATGTCACAGCTGACCAGTACTAATCGGCCGAGGTCTTGAACGTTTCACTTCCTCTTTGATTCATGTCCCTTGTGACATGGATCTGGGGAAGGTGCAGGATACACAGAATGCGCCAACCACCGGAAAACAACAATCCCCCGACTTTGAACCGCAAGGTGAGATATCGGGGGATTTTTTTTGCCCGGATTCCGGTCATGCAGGAATGAATCCAACTGGTATTCAGCTGCGGGCCGCAACCAATTGATTCTTTGGGTTCGATTCGGGAGCAGCCATCTTCTGACTGACGATCACCCTTTGGAAGAAGGAGGCACAGATGTGCTGATCAGATGGCCATTCGTGATTGCCGGCAGCCTTAGCGTCCTGCTTACTGCTTCTCGGACAGATCCATCAGCAGGGCACCGCTGATGAGCGTCCCCTGCCCGCCCCTCTGCTCAGGCAGCACATCCTCCGGACCATCCAGGCGCACCGTGTTGTAGCTCACATGATCGATGTTGACGAGGCGCACCACCAGCTCTCGGATGCGCACGGCCGCATTCAGCATGATCGTATAGTCATCATGCTCCGGCTTTTCCTCCAGCAGGAGCTGCAGCATCCCGATGATTCCCGTCAAGGGGTTGCTGATTTCATGCACACTGGTGGATACCGCGGCGCGAATGGCTTCAAGACGTGCGCTGTCGAGTTCCTGCTTGCGCAGGGCCCGTTCCGCCTCCACACGCAGCCGGCGCTCACGCTCGAGCGAATCCCGCAGGGCCTGGCGGCTCCTCACCCTCTGCAGAGTCTCCTCGAGCAGGCTGCGGTTCAGCGAGTTCTTCGGAATGTAGTCAAAGGCCCCGCAGCGCATCGCACTGATGGTGACCATTTCATCGCGCTGGCCGGTGAGCATGATCAGCGGCGGCATCACCTCATGCGGGCCGCAGAGTTCCTCGAGGATCTCCAGCCCGCTGATGTCTGGCAGCATGTAGTCGATGAACACACAGTCCCAGTGCCCCGGATCGGAACGTACCAGGTCCAGCCCTGCATGCCCCATGTGGGCACCGGTGACGATGGACTGATCGGCGATGTCCTGCATGTACTCGCGCACGAGGTCGATGTCCGCCTCGTTGTCGTCGATCATAAGTATGTGTAGCCGACTGGTCTTGAGTTCTTCCATGTTACCGACAGCTGTCTTCCGCCGGTTTTTCCGGCAAAGCCTGTACAGAGATGATATTGGAATCCGGGGCTTTCGGGGGGCTGTTTACCCAAGCTTGAGAGGTAATTCGGAGACTGAGAAGGCGCATGAAGGGCGGATCAGCGGCAGACGGGGATCGAACCCGCAACCCTCAGCTTGGGAAGCTGATGCTCTACCATTGAGCTACTGCCGCAGGGAGATACATATTAGCGGAGGATTGCCCGGTTTGTTCTGGACAAGGGGAAATCTAGCCTGGCCAGCGATCCTCGCTCAGACCCAGATCCCAGAAGCCGTGCTCGAAACGGATCACCTGCTCCAGAGTCTCAAGCGCCGGCAGCTCATGCTCCGGACGGAGCAGGCGGTCGGTTCCGTGTCGCAGCTGCTGTACATAGCCGCCGAACTCAGGACAGGTCCAGTTCGTAAGGAAGCCAGAGAGTGACGCTGGCGCCTTGCCGCAGT
>JAGRNT010000051.1 GCA_020440605.1 bacterium
CGACGATCACCGTGTTGCCGAGGTCACGCAGGAACTCCAGCGTGTCGATCAGCTTCTGGTTGTCACGCTGGTGCAGGCCGATGCTCGGCTCATCCAGCACGTACAGCACGCCGGTCAGGCCGCTGCCGATCTGGCTGGCCAGCCGGATGCGCTGGCTTTCCCCGCCGGAGAGCGTCGGCGCCGAGCGGTTCATTGTCAGGTAGTTCAGGCCCACGTTGTTGAGGAAGCTCAGGCGTTCGCTGATTTCCTTCAGCAGTTCCTTCGCGATCTGCTTCTGGGTGGCATCCAGGCTGCGCGGCAGGCCCTTGAACCAGCCGAGCGCGCTTTCGATGTCCATTTCCACGAGTTCGTCGATCTGCATCCCGCCGACCTTGACCGCCAGGCTCTCCGGCCGGAGCCGCTTGCCGCTGCAGGCCTTACAGGGCGTGTCGGCGAAGAACTGCGCGTACCAGCGGCGCATGCCCTCGCTCTGGGTCTGCTGGTAGAGCCGGCGGATGGAAGTGGCAACGCCCTCGAACTCACGGCGGCGGTTGCGCCAGATCATCTGCCCGCCCTCGAGGATCGCCGTCACCGCGCGCTCGCTGAACTTCTCCAGCGGGGTGTCGATGTCGACGTTGTAGGGCGTCAGGAAGGTGTTGACATATTCGCTGAAGACCGGCTTGTGCCCGCTGAACAGGCCCCAGTACTTCACCGCGCCCTCGCGGATCGAGAGCGAGGGGTCGGGAATGATCAGCGTGCGGTCCAGCTCGAGGCTCGTACCCAGCCCGCTGCAGTCCGTGCAGGCTCCCTGCGGGCTGTTGAAGCTGAACTTCTGCGGCAGCAGCTCGCTGAAGGAGATGCCGCAGTCCACGCAGGCATTGCTTTCCGAGAAGAGGATCTCCTGCTCGCTGTCAACGTTGAGCACGCGCACCGTGCCGCCGCTCTCCTTGAGCGCCAGCTCCACGCCCTCGGTCAGGCGCTGGCGGCCCTCCTTGTCAACGCGCAGGCGGTCGATCACGATCTCGATGTCATGCTTGCGCTTCTTGTCGAGCTTGATCTCCTCCGAGAGCCGGATCACCTCGCCGTTGACACGCACGCGGGCGAAGCCGCTGACGCGCGCCGCCTCGAACACATCTTTGTACTCACCCTTGCGCCCGCTGACGATCGGGGCCAGCAGCAGGATCGCCGCCCCGCCGAATTCCGTGGAGATATGCTCCACCATCTCATCCACGGTCTGGCGGCCGACCGGCTTGCCGCAGACATGGCAGTGCTGCTGGCCGACGCGCGCGAACAGCACACGCAGGTAGTCGTAGATCTCCGTGACGGTGCCGACCGTCGAGCGCGGGTTGTGGCTGGCCGCCTTCTGCTCGATGGCAATCGCCGGCGAGAGCCCGATGATGTGGTCCACATCCGGCTTGTCGAAGTTCTGCAGGAACTGCCGCGCATAGCTCGAGAGGCTCTCGAGGTAGCGCCGCTGGCCCTCGGCGTAGATCGTGTCGAAGGCGAGCGACGACTTGCCGGAGCCCGACAGGCCCGTGAACACCACCAGCGCGTCGCGCGGAATGGTCAGGTCCACGTTCTTGAGGTTGTGCTCGCGCGCGCCGCGCACGGAAATCGTGCGCAGGTCTGCGCCGCGCTGGGGCAGGGCGAGTTCGCGCTGGCGGCTGGAGACGGGCGCGGGAACGGGAGGCTTGCCCGCCGCCTTTTTCGGGGCGGCGGCCTTCTGCGGCTTGGCTATCTTCATGGGTCCGGAATGGGGTCGGCTGATTATCCGCTAATGTAAGGTCGAGGCCTCGCCCGGTCGAGGGCGGCCGAAGATATCCCCAGCCCGATTGCAATCGGAGGGGAGTACATCCGCTTGATGCCTCCGGTTCTTGAGCCTAAGAAATTCCCATCGGCGAG
>JAGRNT010000052.1 GCA_020440605.1 bacterium
GCTGAGTCCGGCCAGAGAACCGTCCGGCAACGGAGTCTGTGCATCTTTGCCGCCGCAGGACGCAGCCAGCAGGGCAACGATTATCAGGACCATCGGGATGCGATACATGGGAATCTCCTCAGTTGGTTCGCACCCCCAATTTAGCATGCGCGGCAGCAGCAGCGCTCCGGCGGGTCAGGGCCGTACCGGCACCAGAAACGGAAATGGCCGCCGTGGAAGCAGTTTCCACAGCGGCCATCAGCGTGCAGCTTACTGCCCGGGCTACAGTTCGGTCTCCATCGTGCAGACCAGGATGCGGCTCCAGTTGGCATGGAATCCGGATACGACGGGGAAGCCGTTGAGTTCCTCCAGATCCAGGTGCTCATACATGACGTCATTCATGTTGATACGCGGAGCAACTCGCATTGGTGCACCCCAGGAGCTGCCATTGGCATCGTTCGCCCTGCAGTAGGAAGTTGCCGCGTTGGACTGGAAATCCTCGTAGACAATCGCGGGGCGGCCGCCGACGATCGCAATGTCATGAAATGTGTTGCCGTTGCCGAATCCTTCGGAGATCACGACCGCAGTGGGCCAGTCCGCCACGTCCGTTCCCGTGGATGTCGTAGCCCGCGTATAGCGGATTGCGGAATCACCATCAGCGTCGAAGAAGCTGACAGCCGGAGCACCATTCACCTGCAGCAGGTTTGCACGGCCTGTCCCATGGTTGCTGCCATCAACCGCCACGCCGGCGACGGGCCAGTCAATCGCGCTCGCACCCGTTGCCGTGGTGGCACGCAGGTAGGTAACCTCATCCGTTGCGAAGTTGCGGTAGACGATCGCCGGATTGCCGTCGATCATGGCGAAGCCAGGGTAAGCCTGGACGAAGGAGCCGGTGACGATGTTGAAGGGAGCATCAGTCCAGTCCCCGGCGAAGTCACCGGTGCCGGAACCTCCCGTGGCGCGCACGTACATGACATTGCTGCCGTCAGACCACAACACCGCCGGATTGCCGGACACCTCCAGCAGCTTGACCTTCTGGTCCACGCTGCCGTTGCCGGAGATCAACACTTCAGCGTTGTTCCAGTCTGACAGGGTCTGTCCGGTCGGCCCGGAAGCCCTGCGGTAGTAGACCTTGCCATCGCTGAATTTGTACCAGGCGATGGCCGGATTGCCGGCGATCACCGCCAGGTCGAAGTAGTCGCCGTGGTTGCTGTTGTCAGTCAGCTGAACAGGCTCTCCCCATAGTCTGCCTTCAGCGTCCAGGGCGCGGCTGTAATACAGGCCGTCATCCGCGGAAGTGGGGCCGATCTGGCGGAACAGCACTGCCGGACGTCCACCGACGATTGCCAGGGCATTGTAGGGCGGGGAGTTGTAGCGCTCATATACTACGTTGCTGCGGAAGCCCGTCACCTGCTCCACGGTGATCGGCAGCATCGCCAGTGCCTGCTGGCCACTGCTGTCCACCACACGCATCATTGCCGTGAACTGACCGGATCTGTCATAGCCGAAGTTGAAGTTGGCATTGCCGGAAGGAGCGGAATAACTGCCATCACCAAGGGGGCTGAAGGAATACTCCAGGCTGGCACCGTCGTCATAGCTGTTGCCACCGTCGAAGGACACGTTGAGCGGGTTGGTCTCGCCGTTGATGATCGCGCCACTCGTGCGGTTGGCTGTGAGGATCGCCACGGGGGGCAGGTCGCTGGCGATGATCAGGCTGACCGCGCCGAGTGCGACCGCCGTACCGCCGTCACTGGCACGCACCGCCGGACGGATGATCCCGGCC
>JAGRNT010000053.1 GCA_020440605.1 bacterium
GTGGACGCCTACGACGACTACTTCGATGACCTGAACGGTTACCCGAACTTCTGGCCTGATGGCGACAGCTTCATCGAGGGTGGCTGCTACATGGTCGACGAGGGCCTGCCGAACTACCCCGTCAGCATCTTTGACGACGTGGACGAGGCGGATCCCGTTGACACCGTCAGCGGTGCCGGCCCGGACTACAACGTGGCCCTGTACTTCGAGACGGCCTTCGGCCTCGGTCCCTACGACGTCGAGCTTGACTGGAACTACGACTTCATCGGCTGGGGCAACAGCGGCTACACGATGACGCTGCCCAGCTCTCCCTTCGCCACGAACGGCAAGCTCTCCGATGTCGTCAACGTTGACCCGACCCCCGCGGGCGGCGACGGTGACTACTTCTTCAGCCTGATGGTGACGGACAGCTCAGTGCCGGCGCGCACGGACACATTCTTCTGGCCCGATGCGGTGCCGCTGCAGCCGAGCCTCAACTACGTGGTTGTCAATGACAGCACGCAGGCCGGTGACAACAGTGCCACGCAGTGCGCCGCGGCCCTGACCGCCATCTACGGCAGCCCCGTCCCCGTGGTCAGCAGCACAACGCTCAGCGTCGGTGATCTCAACGGTGCCAGCGTCGTGTTCTGGTGTACCAACCACCGGGAAAACACTTCCGGTGGAACAGGTCCCGGAATTGAAGACGGAGACTACGACATCCTCTCCGATTACATGGACAACGGCGGTAACCTGATGATGTTCTGGCCCAGCCAGGGTCCCTTCAGCGGTACTTCCACGCTTTCCTACACGGCTGGCCAGGAGAATCTCTGCCGCAACTACCTGGGTTACACCTTCAGTACCTTCCGGATGTTCTCGCGCAACAGCACTTCAAGCTCCTACGATCCGCACATCACGGAAACCGGTCTGAGCAACGGGCCCGGTGCCAGCAACATGCTGTTCATCGACCGCTCCGATGCCCTGAACTTCCGCAGGACCGGATACTTCAATGATTCGGATGTGGTCGGCGGGTCTCCCAATGATGCTGCCTGGTCCTTCACCAGCACCAGGCGTATCATCCACCGCAACGATTTCAACGGTGCGCTGGACGGCGGCGTGGCACTGGTCAACCAGTTCTACTTCCAGGACAGCGAGGCGACGGGCACCCTCAGCGGTGCTCCGCTGGGTGGCAGTGTGGCCGCCTCTCAGGAGATCATGCTGAGGAACATGCTGAACTTCATGGATCCGCTGCTGCTGCCTTAGGCGGGACAGCGCTGAGCCTGATCAGCTGAACTGATCAAACCTGGCCCCGGGACCATTGGTCCCGGGGCTTTCTGCTTCCGTGTCCTTTATATACATATTAAGGATGACACCGCAACCAGTTGAACCCTGCGGCAAGTCAAGGCAAGCGATCACCTGCAGATACATGGAAATCGAGCCCTTTACCTGTTCTTAATGAAGCTGTTATATTTAGAGTGCACAGAATATAGGTAACGGGCCAAAGGATCGCAGGAGGAACACGCATGCGCATAACCGGCTTGCTTATTGCACTGGCGCGTCTGCGCGCATTCTTCTGTATCCATTCTATTTCATCCCACACCCCAACAGGAGAGTGTATGAAGACACATGTGAACTGGTGTAGGCACCTCGGGCTTTCGCTCGTGGCGCTTACGGTAGTCTTCGTGGCAGCTTCCTGCGGTGG
>JAGRNT010000054.1 GCA_020440605.1 bacterium
GGCCGCTTCGGGCTGCCTTGGCCAACATCGTCGTCATTCGTAGCGCAGGGCTTCGATCGGGTCGACGCGGGAGGCCTGACGCGCCGGAAGGTAGCCGAAGACGACGCCGACCAGCGCCGAAACGCCGGCCCCCATCGGTATCGCCGCGCCGGCCAGGGCGAAGGTCCATCCGGCAAGATGCGCAGCCCCGTAGGCGGTGCCGATGCCGATCGCCGTGCCGATCGCGCCGCCGACGAGCGACAGGCACAGCGCCTCGACGAGGAACATGGTGACGATCGAGCGCCGGCGGGCGCCGATCGCCATGCGGATGCCGATCTCGCGGCGGCGCTCGGTCACGGCCACCAGCATGACGTTCATCACGCCGACGCCTCCGACGATCAGCGAGATGCCGCCGATGGCTCCGAGCAGGAGGGTGTAGAGCCGCATCTGGCCGGCCATCTGGGCGATGATCTGCTCGGCGCTGCGGGCCTGCACGATCCGGCCGGGGATGCTGCTCCCGAGCTGCCGTTCGGCCGACTGGGCCAGGAGCCGGGGATCGCTGCCCGGCTCCGCCCGCAGGACGGCCCCCGTCAGCCCGGTGTCGGGCGCGATGCGCTGAAACGCCAGGACCGACATCAGCAGGGCCTTGTTCATGTCCAGCGGGATGAGCGGATTGATCGTCGCCGGCCCGAGCAGCCCGATGATCGTGAGATAGACGCCGCCGGGGCCGGGGATCCGGTCGCCCAGCGCGAAGTCCATGCCGGCGCGGCGCCAGTGGGCGGCGATGTCGCGCCCGGCGACGACGAAGAGTTCGGGACCGTCGAACGACGACGGCGCCCGGCCGTCCACGATCGAGAGCTCGGCGGCGCGCAGGAAGTCGGGCGTCGATCCGATGAGGGCGCCGTGCATCGGCGGGGCGCCCGGCAGGTCGAACTGCTCGCCGCGCTGGCCGTAGGCGGCGGCGACGCGGACGCCGGCCAGCCGCTCCGGCAGGGCGGTGATCTCCTCCGGCCGGAAGCTGCCGCTATCCGCCGAGCCGCGGGTGGTGAGCGTCACGAGGTCGGTGCCCATCGCCTCGAACTGGCGCAGCGCCTCCTGGCGGACGATCGCCCCGATATTGACCATGGCGATGACCGAGCCGGTGCCGATGACGATGCCGAGCAGCGCCAGCAGCGAGCGCTGCTTGTTGCCGGCCAGATTGCGGACGGCTTCGCCGAGCAGCCGGATCATGCCGCCGGCCGGACCTGATGGG
>JAGRNT010000055.1 GCA_020440605.1 bacterium
CAATGCGGGCCGGGCCATGGGGGTGTTGATCGGACCTGGTCGTGGGAGCGCGGCAGGCAGCGCCGTGGCCTATTGCATCGGCATCACGAACATCGACCCGATCAAGTACGAC
Source organism: bacterium (assembly GCA_020440605.1). GTDB lineage: Bacteria > 4484-113 > 4484-113 > 4484-113 > JAFGCY01 > JAHEFU01. The sequence continues at coordinate 113 of JAGRNT010000055.1, forward strand.
CTGCTCTTCGAGCGATTCCTCAACCCGGACCGCAAGAGCATGCCCGATATCGATACGGATTTCGATGATGAAGGTCGGCAGAAGGTGATCGATTATGTGGTGGACAAGTACGGCCGCAACCAGGTGGCACAGATCGTCACCTACGGCAGCATGGCCGCCAAGAGCAGCATTCGCGATGTGAGCCGCGTAATGGACCTGCCGTTACAAGAGGCCGATCGCCTTGCGAAGCTGATCCCGGAGCGACCGGGCATTGAACTGGGTCGGATCCTGAATGCCCCGACCGACGGCCCTGGAAGCCTGAAGCAGAAGGAGAATCTGAGCAGCGATGAGATCGCCAACGTGAAGGCCTTGCGGGAGATCCTGGAAAGCGGAGAACTCACATCTGACGTGTTGCGTGAGGCCGAGAAACTGGAAGGTTCCGTGCGTGGGACCGGGGTGCACGCGGCAGGGATCATCATCGCACCCAGCGACCTTACGGAGATCATCCCGGTCTGCACCTCGAAGGAATCCACATTGCTGCTCACACAGTACGACGGCAAGGTGATCGAGGATGCCGGTGTGATCAAGATGGACTTCCTTGGCCTGAAGACGCTCACCATCATCCGCGATGCCCTGCGCATGATCAAGGCGAACCACGGCACGGACATCGACATCGACGGCATACCGCTGGACGACCCGAAGACCTTCGGCCTGTACCAGCGCGCGGAGACCAACGGCACCTTCCAGTTCGAGAGCGCCGGCATGCAGAAGTACCTGCGCGAACTGAAGCCCGACCAGTTCGCCGACCTCATCGCCATGAACGCCCTGTACCGTCCGGGGCCATTGGAGTACATCCCCACCTTCATCAAGCGGAAGCACGGGCTGGAACGCATCGTGTACGACCTGCCGGAGATGGAGGAACTGCTGCAGGAGACCTACGGCGTGACCGTCTACCAGGAGCAGGTGATGTTGCTGAGCCAGAAGCTCGCGGGCTTCACCAAGGGCGATGCGGACGTGCTGCGCAAGGCGATGGGCAAGAAGGACCGCGCCACGCTGGACAAGATGAAGGGCAAGTTCCTGGAGGGCACCAAGGAACGCGGCTT
>JAGRNT010000056.1 GCA_020440605.1 bacterium
TACGCATCACCGACCCTTCTGGCACGTAGTTAGGGGGTCCTTATTCATCGGGTACACTCAGAACTTGTTCCCCGATAAAAGAAGTTTACGATCCGAAAACCGTCATCCTCCACGCGGTGTCGCTGCGTCAGACTTTCGTCCATTGCGCAAGATTCCTAATTGCTGCCTCCCGTAGGAGTATGGGCCGTGTCGCAGTCCCATTCTGACTGATCATCCTCTCAGACCAGTTACCCGTCATAGGCTTGGGGAGCCGTTACCTCACCAACAACCTGATAGGACGCAGGCCTATCCTTAAGCGACCGAAGCCTTTACTCCGAAGAGCACATCCAGGATTAATCAACCTTTCGGTTGGCTATCCTTGACTTAAGGGTAAGTTCCTACGCGTTACTCAGCCGTTTGCCACTGTCCACTCACGCAAGCGTGAGCTTATCGTTCGACTTGCATACCTTAGGCACACCGCCAACGTTCATCCTGAGCCAGGATCAAACTCTCCAAAATATTTGAAGACCTCAATCGATCTAAAAGACCAATCGAGGGTTAACTTTTTTTTCTGTTTAGTTTGTGAATTTGTGGATCTCGTGAGATCCACTGTACACTGTTTTCGTTATCGGAATTGACGCGAATAATCGAATATAAAAATATTCGAACCTCGCTGTCACTTAGATTGTCAAAGACCAAACGACTAAACTCAGTAAAGCCACTGTACAAATTAGAATGTAAAAGTGAGATTAATGAATCAGTCTGGGTATGATTGTATCAGAGCGATGCGAAGCCAGTCA
>JAGRNT010000057.1 GCA_020440605.1 bacterium
GTATCCGCTGATCTCAGCCTGTTCACGCTGCGACTCCGAGATCCATACCGCGGGAAGTCCGAAGGCCGGCTCGGTCGTCGAGATCCCGTCGAGGTGCGCGTCGCCGGTTCCCGGGTTCATCGCCAGCAGCTGACCGGGCATCAACGCCCAGCGGGCCACCTCGACACCGCGGATCTTGATTGCGTATTCGTGGGATGAAAGCTGAATGTTGTCCCGGATGCGAATCGGCGCCAGGGACAGTCCGAGCTCGGTCGCGGTCTGACGGCGGACCATGGCGACACGACCGAGGAGGTCGCCGCCTTCCTCCTTGTCCACGAGCGGGATCAGGCCGTAGCCGATCTCCAACTCGAGCGGGTCGAGCGGGAGCAGCTGGGCGACGTCCTCCGGCTCGGACGGACGGGTCTCGATCTCGCTGGCTTCGGCTTCGGCGGCGGCGGTGATGGCCTCGTCCTGACCGCGTCGCAGGGCCATCGCGAATGCGATCACCCCGGCGCCGATGACGAAGAACGGGATCTTCGGAAGACCGGGCACGATGCCGAGCGCGGTCACCACGATCCCGGTGATCAGCAGCGCGCGGGGTTGCGCGGTGAGCTGGGTCGTGAGGTCCCGGCCGAGGTCCGACTCGCCCGCGGCGCGGGTCACGATGATGCCCGTGGCGGTCGAGATCAGGAGCGCGGGGATCTGGCTGACGAGCCCCT
>JAGRNT010000058.1 GCA_020440605.1 bacterium
CGGTCGTCGACGTGCTCGATGGTCAGGCCAGCGTCGACATCGAGGTCACGGTCGGCTCCGGTAACGGCGTGCCCACCACCTTCGGTGACTTACTCACCGCCGCATCGGGTTACGCGGGTGGTATCGCCACGAACTTCGGGTACACCGCCACCGCCAGTTCCCCCGGCTCCGGCGGGCCGGGGGGTGCGGTCGGGTCCAACGGCACCATCGGTACCGGCTCTCGTGACGGGGTCGGCGGGGCCGCAGGTCAGTACACCGGCGGCAACGCCACGCGCGGGGGAGACGGCGGCAGTGTCAGCACCGCAGCCCTGGTCAAATGCGGCGGCGGTGGCGGTGGCGGCGGTGGTGGCGGTTTCGTCAACCTCTTCGTGCAATACGCAGGCGGCGCAGGCGGCAACGGCGGCTACCCCGGTGGTGGTGGTGGTGGTGGGGGTCAAGGCGGGGTTCCAGGTATCAGCGGAGAAGGTGGAGCCGGCGCACCCGGCTGCGCGTGGGTGTTCTACCGGCTCGGTGCTCCGTGACCTCACCCAATGGCGCATCCCCGCAGGGGGCACACTCCTACGCCAACGTCGGCGACCTGCAAGACGTCACCCAGGAGACCGTCGACGGGCTCTACCGGGACCCCCTGACTGCCGCGATCGGCGGTCAGCGCGAGCAGGCCAACGCCCACATTGA
>JAGRNT010000059.1 GCA_020440605.1 bacterium
ATACGCTGTTCTTCGCCATCAGCGGCCTGCCGGTCGAGCCGCTGATCGGCGGCTATCCGGCGGTTTACGGGCTGGTCGGCGCCTTCACCTTCCTGCTTTGGGTGCGGCTGGGGGTCGAGCACGCCAACCGTATGCGCGCCTTCACCCTGATCGGGATGCTGCTGGCCTTCCAGCTGGTCTTCGGGCTGCTGTTCGGCAATGCCGGCTATAGCTGGATCGCCGAGATCGCGGGCTTCGTCTTCGGCTTCCTGCTGTGCTTCGTGCTGGTGCCGGGGGGCTGGGCGCGGGCCATGGCCGCGCTGCGCCGGCGTTAATCGGCCCAGGCCGGCTTGCGCTTTTCCAGGAAGGCGCTGATGCCCTCCTCGGTTTCGGCCAGCATCATATTGGCGCACATCGTGTCGCCCGCCACCTCATAGGCCTCGGGCGTGTCATGGGACAGCTGCTCATAGAAGCCGCGCTTGCCCATGGCGATGGCGGCGGGCAGCTTGGCGGCGATCTGCTGGGCAAGCGCCATGGTCTCGGCCTCCAGCTTCTCGGGCGCGGCCACGCGGTTGATCAGGCCCCGCCGCTCGGCCTCGGTCGCGGTGATGAAATCGCCGGTCACCAGCATCTCAAAGGCGGCCTTGCGCGGGATCGCGCGCGACAGCGCCACGGCGGGGGTCGAGCAGAA
>JAGRNT010000005.1 GCA_020440605.1 bacterium
ATGTGGATGTAAGCGCGGGAAGCGTCTCCAGCGGCCGGCGCAGCTTCAGCCATGAACTGAGCTCCGCCAGCGAAGGCTTCTACCGCGCCCTGCCATATGAGAATGGCAACCCGCGCAGCTTGGGGGAAGCCGGCAACGTGGTGCAGCTGATCGGTGCGGACCCGACTCCCGGCAGCAACAGCCAGCCGGACGGCGGCCCGGGTGCAACCCAGCAGATCGGCACCAGCGCCATCAGCGGCCCGCCCTCCGTCGTTTTCAAGCAGCCATACTCCCTGCAATACTATGCGCCGGAGGTCGGTGAGGACCAGCAGGTCTATGTGATTTCCAGCCAGCAGGAAGCTCTCAAGCTTGATCCCGATGGCAACGTCCTCTGGAGCAGGCCCTTGCCGGATGAGGATTATGCCTCCAAGCTGATCAGTGGTGATGAACTGCTGGCGAGCTCCCTGGACGGCAGCTTCCACCACTTCGGCAGTGACGGCAGCATCATCAGCCAGTTCAGCCCGCTGTACCGCATCGCCAACCCTGATCTCAGCGAGGCCGGCCTGTACCTCGGCACCGGCAACGACGGCATGCATGCCTACAACGCTGACGGCAGCCTCAACTGGAGCTTCGAACCGGCGGGCCGGGTTGTGATCCAGCTCGCCGCCGCCCCCAATGGCAACATCTACTGCGCGAGCATTGATGACCTGCCCAGCAATCAGGAACGTACGCCGCGCCTGCACTGCCTTGACCCGGGCGGCAGCGAGCTCTGGCACTTCGACGGAGTGACCCAGTCGAGCTTCACCAGTGCCGAGCTGGGCCTCGCTCCGGACAGCCAGGTCTACTTCAATGACAGCTACGCCACCATTCACCTGCTGGATGCCTCCGGCACGCTGCTGCATTCAATTGAGGATCTGCCGATGCGCAGCTGGGATGTCGGCCCCAGCGGCAAGGTGGCGATCGGCGGCGGTTTCAATGAATTCGATTCCTGGTGGGTCTATGACCTGAACGGGGAACTGTTCACCGGTCAGACCTCCCCGGGTGACGTGACGAGCATCGGCCTCGGTCAGGACGACCGCGTGTTCTGGTACGATGTGTTCTTCGGCATGAAGAGTGCCGCGGGCAGCGGCGGGGGCAGTGGCTGGGAACTGACACAGTTCGGCAAGGTAAACGGCGGCGGGGATGCCAGTGGCAATCTCTATAATGGCAACGGCAAGCTGAGCAGGGTCAGCAATACCGGGGAGGTCCTCTGGGAAAAGGGGGCGCCCGGCGACATCCGCTCCGGACCGGTGTTTACCGCGGACGGCAGCTTCTACCTCAGCATGGGAACCAGCCTTCGCGGCATCTCCGCCAACGGGGATGAGCGCTGGCAGCAGCCGGTGGACGGGCGGATCAACGGCGGCCCGGTGATCCGGCTGGACGGCAGCGTCGTTGCCAGCGAGAGCCAGTCACTGACCATCGACCCGGACAACTTCATCTTCCAGGACATCGGCAGTGTATTTGCGATGAGTCCCTCCGGCAGCCTGCTGTGGAAGCATGAGGAGCTGGACAGCCAGCCCATGCAGCCGCGAAACGGCAGCGACGGCAGCATCTACTTCGTGGTGGAGCACGGGGGTACGGTGACTGACCTGGTGGCGCTCAACCCCGACGGCAGCGAGCGCTGGCGGCATGCCCTGGCGGCCCAGAACTACACCGACTGCGAAATCGCGGTGATGCACGGTTCACCGGACCGGGTGTATGCCGCCTACAAGGATCTGGCCGGGTACATGGTCCTTTGCCTGGACGCTGACAACAATGAGATCTTCAGCTACCCCTATGTCTCGGAAACCGAGGAATTCAACGGTCAGGAGCAGATCAGCGTGCTGCCTGACGGCAGCAGCCTGACGGTTTATGATGAGGACCTCCTGCGGCTTGATGCAGACGGCAACCTGCTGTGGCAGCTGCCGGATCCGGGAGGCAACCACGGTGCGGACATCTGGATTGATGCAGCCCTGCTGGCGGATGGCAGCATCGTGGCTTCCGCCTTCCATGATGTGCTGAAGCTGGACAAGGACGGCAATGAGCTGTGGCGCAGTGAAGTGACCCAGACTGAGGAATCCGAGCTGATGACAAGCTTCACGGTGGATGCGGACGGCCGGATCTATGGCAATACGCATGCGGCGATGCGGGTCTTCAGCCCCGCCGGTGAGCTACTGTGGTCCGAGGAAGTGTCCGACCGCAAGCTCAACTCGGCGGCGGCACCGGCGATCTCGCCCGATGGCAGCATCTATCTGGTATACAGCGGAGGCAAGCTCCTGAAGCTGCAGTAGGCCGCGCACTCAGGGTCTGTAGCAGTTCAGGGTTGTGAGCGGAGCATGGCTGGCGTCGGATTCACCGACCAGCACCAGTCCCGAGCTTTCAGCAAGGCAGCTGCGCAAGGAGCGTGGCAGCACGGCGCGGAAACTGAACATCCGCCTGAGCCTGCCCTGCTCCAGCCTGCAGGCTTCCATCGGTTCGGGTCCGTAGGCCACTTTCCGCAGCCAGCCGCGCAGCGGCAGGGAGCTGGCCCGGCTGGCAAGCAGTCCGCCGTTTCCTGCATTGCCAATGGAGAAGACCTGGGGGTCGCTGGCGACGGTCTGCAAGCCTGCACTGTTGACAATCAGCAGGTCTCCTCCCAGCACAGCCAGTCCTTCCTGGCAATTCAGCACGGAGGAGATGTAGCCCGGCATGTCGGTGGAGCCCGCAGCGTGCAGGCCCTCCGGGCCTCCCAGGCTGAACAGGGAGACGGTGCGGCTGTTGCCATGATCCCCCAGCCACGGATCGCCGTAGTACTCAATCAGGGCATAGAGGCCCGTGTCCGCCTGCCAGATGCCACCGACCAGCGGTGCCGCACAGTCAACTGCCGCAAGCGGCAGGCTGTCCCGCCCCAGTTGCAGCAGCTGGTGAGCATGACCGGGCAGCTCCAGCCCGAGCCGGGCCGCGATTGAGTTGTCACTGTCATTCACAAGCCTGCAGAACTGCAGCGATCCGCCATCAGGCAGCGGGGTTGCAGCGAACACGCTGTCAACACCCCGTGCATCGCGCAGGAGCGTCGCTGAATCGCGGCCTGCCGCATTACCCTGCAGGTCATAGTCAAACTGCAATCCCAGTTCCCCACTGATCCGGATCTTGCCATCGCTGACCTTCATTCGCGGGTTGGAGTCAATCAGCATGGATGCATCAGGATTGGACCACTGGATGGCACCGCCGGCGTCCAGCCGGGTCAGCGCAACTTGTACGGCTGATCCGCCCTGGCCGCCGACCTGCTGCAGCACGATGAATCCACCCTGGCCATCGGCTTCGATCTCCACTATGTCCCCCGGCAACTGCAACTGCCAGAGTGGTGCGTGCAGGCTCATGCGCCAGAGCAGCAGCTGCCAGAGGAACATCAGCAGCAGCAGCGGAAACACCATAGCAATGAACAGCCAGGCACGCCTGCGGAGCATGCGGATAGCTTAGCAGTCAATGCGCTCGCCCTGCAAAGTGTTCACCCGGGATTGGCGGACAAGCGTTGCCTACGCAGGCTGCGCTGCGCGGTTAGACTGCCGGTAGCACACAGGCGTCTGGTGACTGGGGAAGCAGGCGCTGTCCGGCCCGGCGCAGGGGTATGGGAATGGCCGTGCCGGCAAGGGGATACAGATGGACGCTTACCGGCTGGGATTGATGACGGCATTATTGGGGAGCCTGGTACTGGCTGCAGGCTGCGGCGGCGGAACAGATCCGCTGGCAAGGCAGGAGACCTTGCCTGCAGCAGGGGAGCAGGCAGCTGCGCCAGCGGCCCCGGAGATTCATGCGCTGCCTCCGCATGCAGCGACTCTGGAAGAGCTGCAGCTGCCGCCCGGGACCGACCCTGCGCTCGGCGAACTGCTGCTGCGCGAGCTGAGCCGGCTGGGGATTGACCCGCTGCGCAGCCAGGCCACGGTTGCCAGCGGGGAGGCCAACCGCGTCTTTGACCTGGGGCTGGAGCTGCCGGAGTCCGCGGCCGGATCCGAACGGCCGGGCAGCGTGCTGCTGAGCTGGACCGAGCGCCTGGCGGGGGACTACGATGGCAACGGCGAGGTGAATGCCGCGGACCTGACGCCGCTGGCCCGGGAATGGAATGCGGCCGTGGCCTATGACGATCCGGCCCTGCACGGCGGAATCTCCGGCTGGCCGAGTGGCGATCCAGGCGGCGCGGGGGCTCGCAACTGGCTGCTGGCCCGGGTGGACGGCGATGGCAACGGCCTGATCAACCAGAGCGACATCACCCCGATCGCCGTGCACTGGAAGGAACGCCTGAGCGGCTACCTGCTGGAACGCGCCGTGAACCGCGGTGATGGCAGCTACAGCTGGGAGGAACTCAGCCCCCTGCCGGGAGCCCAGCTCGTGCCGCGTGAGCTGGCCGATGACGGCAGTGCCTGGCAGTACCGCCTGGAGGTGCCGCTCGCCGCCACTGATCTTGCCAACGGCTTCCGCGTGCGGCCCCATGACAGCCTGAGTGGCGAAAGCGGACCCTACAGCCTGGTGGCGGAATACCTCCCGGACCCGGGAGTTGACACCACGCCGCCCTACTGGCTGGACAGTGTGGGAGTGCAGTCCGTGCTCGGCGGGGATGGCAGCGCGCTTGTCAGCTTCGGCACGGCGAACGACAGCCAGAGCCCGCCGGTGCGCTACCGCATCCACTGGCAGCAGGCGGGCAGCGGGGATGCGCCCTTTGATATTGACAATGCACAATACATCACGGTGGACGCTTCGCCGGCCCTGCTCAGCGGCCTGGCGAACCACCGGGATCTGCAGGTTGCCGTGCGCGCCCTGGACAGTGCCGAACCTGCCAACCTCGAGCGCAATAGCGTGGTGCTTGGCTGCGTGGTCCAGCCCCGTGATGAGTTCGCACCGGTCTGGCAGGCCCGCCCCGGGCTGGATGATGTCTATTATGGCAACGGGCGTGCCGTGCTGTTCTGGGAGCCGGCCAGCGACCGGCACGAAGCCTCTGGCCGGATCTGGAGCAGCTATCCGCTGCTGTACACCATCCTGCACGGCCCGGGCCGCAGCCCGCAGCTGGAGCAGGCGGAGCGGATCGAGGTGCCTGCGGAATTCAATGGCGAGGACGGCTTCGTGATCGAGGGGCTCGACACCACGCAGGCGCACTGGTTCATGCTGCAGGTGCGCGACAGTGCCGAGCTGCCCAACACGCAGTGGAATGACAACTACATCATGCGCCGTGGCATGCGCCTCACATCCAGCCGCCATGAGCTGGAGCTCCGGCCGGGCCTGCAGCAGCAGCTGGAGATCCTCACGAACCCGGAGCATGGCGGTTTCGGGATCCTCCAGCAGGTCAGCCGCGCCAGCAGCGAGGCCGCACCCTGCGGGATCGTGCATCTGGACTACAGCGTGCTCAGTGGCGAGGGGCTGGAGCTGCGCTGGGCGGTGGATCCGGACGACGTGGCCGGCACGCATCTGCTCGCCATGCTTGACGACGCGGGGGAGCCGGTCGTGGCCTGCCTGCCGGGCTGTGACGACTTCCACCAGCCACTGCTGCGGATCTGGCACGGCGGGGAGGAACTGGAGTACAGCTATGCCGATCCGGGGCTGTACGTCACGGGATTGCTGGGCTGGATCTTCGATGTCAACTACCGTCCGGTGATTGTCAATCTGGAGCTGCAGAGTCTGGCGCCGCTGCAGCAGCGCAACATGCTGCACTCCGCGCCCTATGCAGGCGGGCAGGAGATCCGCAATACGCCGCCGGATGAGGACTACGTGGAGTTCGTCCGCCACAACTACCGTGTGGCCTACGGCGACGGCAGTGTCGGACTGCTCGTTGACATGTTTGACAAATATGATGGCAACTACCCGCTCACGCTGCGCGGCGGAGCGGGCCATGCCCTGCAGCTCTCTGAGGCCCCGGCGGAACTGCGGGATGGCTGGGAGTTCAAGGGGATGTACGGCTGGAACTGCACCGAGCCCCTGCGGCTCGAGACCCGGCTCGGCGATGAAGCGGATGCGGAGGGCCGCTACCCGCGCCTGCGGATCAGCGAGGGGGCCGAGGAGCATGTCTACGCCTTTGATGCACGGCGCGGTGCACCCTACGTGGAACGCGCCGGGGAGATGACGGATCCCGGGCAGCTGCTGCTGCGCCGGAGCCGCGCGGGATATCAGGCCGCCGAGCTGGTGGCGGACGGGGAGCAGCTGGGGATGTGCCTGCTGGAGAATCCGCACGCTGCCGAATACGCTTTCACTGCCATCAGGGGGATGCTGCGCCTGGACAAGCGCCGCTTCTGCTGGCTGGAGTATGACTGGAGGGGGCCGGACCACTTCTGGCTGAACACGGTGGAAATGCTGGATGAGTGAAGCGTGAACTGTGAACAGTAAACAGTAGGCAGTTGGCAGTTGGCAGTAGGCAGTAGGCAGTTGGCAGGTGCCGCTAGCGGCTTCTGATCCACCCAAGCAGGGCCTGCATCAGGGATTTCTCGCGCACGAAGCCGCGGTTGACGCAGAACAGCATCTGCAGCTGCTCCTCGGGGAAGTACCAGCAGCCGGAGGTGTAGCCCATGGTGTTGCCACCATGCCCCAGGAAGCTGCCCCAGTCACGCCTGAATGTCTGCACGCCGATGCCGTAGCCCTTGCCATGACCGGCGTCCGCCGTCTGCTGCATCAAGCCGTACTGCGCTTCGTCAAGCAGCTGCCCGCCGTGCAGGGCCTGCATGAACTTCAGCAGGTCGGCTGCCGTTGTCAGGATTGCCCCGCCGTAGCCATAGAGGCTCCAGGCCTCGGCGTCGGTGATGTCAACGCCGCCCAGCTCCTCGCGGGCATAGCCGCGCAGCTCAAGCGGCTGGAAGGCTTCGGTGGCGGCGTAGATCGTATCCATCATTTCAAGCGGATCCCAGAGCATTTCATGCAGGTGTTCGCTCAGTTCGCGGCCCGTTGCCAGCCTGACAACTTCGCCGAGGATCACGTAGTTGGTGTTCGAGTAGTGGAAGCCCTGCCCGGGTTCGAAATAGCGCGGGTAGTGATTGGCAATCTCGATGTTGTCAGCCGGGACCCAGCGCCTGGTGGCATTGTGCCTGAGCAGCGTGAGCGGCAGGTGGTACATCACCTCGCCGAAGCAGTGGATCCCGCTTTCGTGGCGGGCCAGCATGCGCAGGCTGATCTCCGTCGCGCGCGGGATGTCAGGCAGCCAGTTGGCCAGAACATCGTCCAGTGAGAAGACCCCGCCGGCCTCGAGCCGCAGCAGCACCGTGCCGATCATCACCTTGAGGATGCTGCCCGCCGGCCAGAGCTGTCCGGGACGCACGGGAGTGACCTGCTCCACATCCGCCACGCCGCAGGCGGCACTGAATTCCTCATCGCCACGGGCCAGCACGGCCAGGGCTCCGGGGGCATCCAGTTCCCGGCGCGCGGCGTTCAGCACATCACGCAGGGAGGGACGCTGTGGGAGGTCAGAATTCATTCTGACAAATGTTAGCGCCCGGGAGAGTGGTCTGTGGTCTGTGGTCAGTGGTCAGAAGTCAGAAGTCAGTTCAGGCAGTTTTTCTGCCGTCACGCGCAGACAGCGAGAAACTTGCTTTGAGCTGGGCTGCAGACCGCCGAGTCCTGCCGAAGGCGGGAGGCGAGGCGGAAAGCAAAATCTGACTACTGATGTCTGACTACTGGTTCAATCCCTGCGCATCCAGCTGGGCTTGATGCTCGGGTCGATCGCGAAGATCTCATTCTCGGCACAGCGGGCCAGGGCATGGCGCGGCTCAAGGGCCACCACGCGCTGGAATGTCTTCATCGCCTCATCCCTGCGGCCGAGATTCTTGTAGATGAATCCGAGATCGGTCAGGGCCTGCAGGTCCTCGCCATAGGCGCTCAACAGCCTGTTGACCTCACGCTCCGCATCCTCGAAGCGGCCGAGATCGAACAGCGCATTCACGAGCTTCATGTGGCTGCGCACGCTCGGGTCCTGGCGGACCTTCATCTCCGCATCCTCCAGGGCCTTCTGCTTGCGGTTTGAGTCAGCCACCCGGGCAGTGGCCTTGGCATCACCGTAAAGTCTCTCACTCATCTAGCACAACTCCAAATCAGCCTGACTTTGCATCACATTCTAACCCACATGGCCAGTGCCCATGGGTCCCGGCAGCCTTTTGTGATGCTGCTGCATGCGGATTTAATCAGGGAGCGCGTCGTATCCCCAGGCGTGTCCTGTTCCGCATGCCTGCCGGATCCGGCCACCAGCCGGCCGGATATTCTATTCGACGATCTCGAGACTGATTCCAGTCTCGAAAGACATGTACGGGTCCACGAATAGGATACCCGTTATTTCTGCATTTCCTGTCGGTACCAGCACGCAGTAACCACGCATGCGGCCGGCCTCGAGGAAGCCGCACCAGGCTCCGTGCTTCAGCTTGCCATCGAAGCTCAGGCCACTGTCGGTGCTCAGCTTGAGCCCGTTGCCGCCAGCCCGGAAGCTGCCGCTGAACTGCTGCCCGCCGATCGTACCCTGGAAGCGCTTACCCTCCGGCGGATCCGGGAGCTTGCCGACCTGCAGGTAGGCCATGCGCCCGTTGTTGCCGCGGTCCACGATCAGGAAGGGTCCGCGCCTGTTCAGTGAGACATCCTTGAGGGTATTGGCTGTTCCGCCTGACAGGGCATTTCCGCCGGATTCACTGACCTGCAGCTCACGTTCGCCGCCGCTGATCACATACAGGGTGCCGCTCTTCCAGAGTTCCGAGCGCACTCCCTGCGGGCTGCGTCCGAACAGGGCCAGCCATTCGCCGGAGAGATCCACCGAGGAGGACTGCACGGCGGGTGGCTCCGCCGGGGGAGCGGCCTCGCTTTCCTCTGCCTCATCTGCCTGCTCATCAGCGCAGGGCTGCTCAGCTTCATCATCCGCGCTGCCGTCTCCGGCCGCATCATCATCAGAGGCCTCGCCGCTGTCCGCATCGGTGTTGTCCACCTCGCCGCCGGCATCGGACTGATCCGTGGCTTCGGAGCCCTCGGCATCAGCACAGGGCTGAGCGTCGTCACCCCCGGAACCGGCCTGGCCAGCCGCGGAATCGCCCGGATCCGTGTCACTGGCCTCACCCATGTTGCTGGAGCCGCTGGCGGAACCGCCGCTGTCATCCTGCCCGGCCCAGCGGCCGCGTGCGGGACGGTCCTGGCCGCGCTGCGGGCAGGAACAGAGGAACAGGGCCAGGCCCAGTGGGAGTACGATCGTGAGAATGCTGCGGATATTCATCACCGCATATTATGACGCAGCCTCAGCCCGGCTGGTTACCCGGGTGTTCCTGCTGTTTCCCGCCAGGCGCTGGTTTTGCGGTGGACTGTGGTTTCACTGCGAAGTGGATGTAGATCGCGGCCAGGCCGATCATGCCCGGCACGAAGGCGAAGCCCAACATCCGCGCCGGTCCCGGGAAGGCTGCGGCGGCCCAGATCCCGAGGAAGAGGCCGAAGGTCCCGGCCAGCAGGATGATCCCGGCCTTCAGATTGCCCTGCGGGTCACCCCCGCTGTCGTCGAGCTGGAAGTTGATTTCGCGCGGGTCGAGGCCCTGGGCCATGGCCTTCTCGTAGAGGTCGGCCAGCCGCTCGGTGCGCCGCGCCTTGAGCCGCATGCCGTAGAGCATGATCAGCATGCTGATGATGAACAGGATCAGGAAGAAGAGAGCTGCGCCGTTGTCCATAGGTTGTTGCCTCAGCGAATGGGAGTGCCGCGGGGCCTGTCCGGGTTTCATTCTACAGCGGGAAGCCGGAAGAAGTCTGGATAGTAGGGGAAGTGGAAGAAGTGGAAGAAGTGAAGGGACCGGGGACCAGTAGCAGCGGCGCCCCGCCGCTGGGATCGGAGGTGCGGCACTTGCTGCCGCACAATGGATTGCCTGAACAGTCTGAATAGTTTGGATAGTGCGAGTAGTGGAGGGAGTGGAGCGCGAGCATTCAGCTCGCCGGACCGGAGGCATTCAGCCGCCTGATCAGCATTGCTGATCCGTTCCAGCGGAAGATTTTCAACGCTCGTGCCTCGCGCTGCTGCGCGGCCTCCGGCCTTGCCTGGAGGAATGATCGTTAGGCCGGTCCGGGATGTGATGTGGTGGATGCGGTATGCGGGATTGGGCAATCAGGCTGTAGTAGGGATGGGGTAGTAAGCTATCCAGGCGGCGGCAGTACCGCCGTAATGCTTTTCATGAATGAGTGCAGGAACTTCGCGGCATGCACTTTTATGTGTCGCAGGGCGACACCGCTACAGGCTTGCTACGATCCCATGTCGCGTCGGAAGTCGGACTGCGGTAATCCGAAACCCGATCCAGGATTGTGTCGGACCTCCGATGGTGCAGCTGCGCAGCACCCCCCATGGCACAGCTTCGCAGTGCCTCCGTACCATGCAACCTGCACCCGGAAACCCGAAACCTGCAACCCGATCACCGATTCCCGAAACCCGATCCCGGATTGTGCCGGACCTCCGATGGTGCAGCTGCGCAGCACCCCCCATGGCACAGCTTCGCAGTGCCTCCGTTCCCCGCAACCCGATCCCGGAATTTTGCCGGACCTCCGATGGTGCAGCTGCGCAGCACCCCCCATGGCACAGTTTCGCAGTGCCTCCGTTCCCCGCAACCCGAAACCGGATCCCCGATCCCCGACTCCCGAAACCTGCAACCCGAAACCCGATCCCCCTGCTGCAACTTTCCCGCTCACCAGCCACTCCCACTTTGCAAGCGGCAACGGCCGTGGGGCGTGAAGGAGTAAAATGATGGCGATCAGAGGTCTCTTACTGGGAGGATCAGCGCAGGCGGTGAGTCAGGCAAACGAGGAACTCGCGCTCTGTCAGCGGATCGCCCGTGGCGAACGGCATCTCTTCGGCGAGATCATCGACCGCTACAGCGGACTGGTGGCGGGCTGCATCGCCGGCCAGGGCGTGGGCCCGGCCGACGTGGAAGACCTCGCGCAGCTGACCTTCATCAACGTCTTCAAGGGCATCCACGGCTTCCGCGGTGAGGCGAAGCTCTCCAGCTGGATCTACCGCATCGCCCTCAACATCGCCCGCCAGCATCTGAAGAAGCAGGCCCTGCGCCCCGGCGTGGATTCCATGGAGCAGCAGCTCGAGGTCGGCCGCCAGCCCGCGGATGAGCGTGAGGCCGGCTCCGACCGCATGCTGCGCCAGCGTGCCCTGGATGGCGCGATGGCCCAGCTCCCGGAGAACCAGCGCACCGCCCTGTCGCTGTACTACTTCGAGGAACTCAGCTACGAGGAGATCAGCGAGGCGATGCAGCAGAATCTCAACACCGTACGCACGCATATCCGGCGCGGCAAGCAGAAGCTGGCCACGATCATCGACGAAGGGACGCTCGGGCTCTGAGCCCAGACGACATTCAACGCTGCACAGGGGTAATATAGACATGATGGACGACAGACAGGAACGCAGGCTTGAGGGAGTGGAGCGCCTGCTGCGCGAGCAGGGGCCGGCGGAATTCAGCGCGGACTTCCGCAGCGGGATCCTCAGTGCCATCGAGAAGCTCCCCGATCCGGAGCTGCTGCCGCCGCCCGCCGCCCAGCGCGACTGGCGCTGGTTCCTGAGCCTGCTCGGCACCGGTGAGCGCGTCAGCATCGGCCTGGCACTCGTGGCCATCGTGCTGGCCTGCACCCCGCAGTTCCAGCTCTGGCTGGCGATGCTGGACTGGACCTGGGGCGATCTCACACTCAGCATGAACCTCGGCGACGTGGCGCTCAGCGCCAGCCTCGGCACGATCCTCGCCACGGGGCTCGGAGCGATGCTGATGGCGGGTGTCGGAATCTACAGCTCCCGCAACCACCTGATCGGTACCTGAGCTGCCCGCAGCTCCCGGACCCTGAAACCCCCCTGCCGCATGCGGCATCATATAGCGCATGCGCTTTCCCCGCAGATGGCTGATCATCAGCGCCCTGTGCTTCGGCTGCTACCTGCTGCTGCTGGGGCTGTTCGTGCTGCGCCAGGCCACGCTGCAGAGCCGCGGTGTGCACTGGACCAAGGGCTTCGGCAACAGGGGCATCACCGAACTCAGCCTGCTGGACAATGGCAATCTGCTAGTGGAAGGCAATGACGGCACGCTCAGCGTACTCAGCCCGGAGGGTTGGCTGGCCTGGAAGCAGGAGGGCAACGGTCCCTGGGGGCAATATAACAACAGTTACCGCTGTCTGCCCGGCGGTGGCCTGCTGCTGATCAGTGAAAGCCAGCCACAGCAGGTGCAGATGGGAGGCGCTGCCAACATCACCTTCACGGGCAGCGGGCATCCCGAGATCCTGCGCCTCGATGCCGATGGCCGCGAACTGGCGCGCATCAATCCCGGCTTCGTGTTCGACACCAACGTCGGGCTGCTGCCGACCGACGGCCCGCTGATCCTTGAGGATGCCAACGACGAACTGCGCTGCATTGACGACCAGGCGCAGCTGCTCTGGCATTCCGGCAATCCCGGCGGAAGCTACCAGCTCAGCGGACCGGGTGGCGGACTGTTGCTGCTGGACAGCAATGCGATCAGCGGAGAGGCCGATCTGGCCCTGCTGGACGGCGGCGGCGTGCAGCTCTGGCAGCAGGCCCTGCCCGGCGGCTTCGGCAGCCCGCTTATGGTTGCGGGCGATGCGATCCTCTACATTGACGGGGTCGGCAGCCTGCGCTGCCTCGGAGCGGATGGCAACGAACGCTGGCGGCATGACCCGCCCCGTCCGCTGCCGGTGCAGGACATCGGCACCCTGCAGTATCGCGGCTACTGGGTGGACATCAACAGATACATCGAACTGCTGCCCGAGCAGCGCGTGCTGGTCAGCGACGGGGAAGGGCTCGTGCAGATCCTCAGCCTGGACGGCGAGCTGCTGAACAGCGTCAACCTGCCGCTCGCCGCTGACATCCGGCTCAGCGTGGACCTGGCCCGCGGGCGGATTGTGGCATTCAGCGAACGCGGGATGGAGGTCTTCGACCTGCAGGGCCAGCTCATCAGCCGCAATGGCTTCCTGCGCTGCCGCGGCGTGCCACTGCTGGACCGCAGCCGCCGCGTGGCCTACTTCGACTTCGACGGCATGCTCTACTGCGTGGAATACTGAGCAGCGGACTCACCCGGCGCTGCCTGCTATGCTGATCGCATGCTGACAGACATCACCGGACAGGTTGCCATTGTCACCGGGGCCAGCCGCGGCGTGGGCCGGGCCGTGGCCCTGCGCCTGAGCGAACTCGGCGCGCGCGTGGCGCTCTTCGGGCGCAACCAGGCCGGGCTGGAACGCACGGCGGAACTCTGCGCGGAGCACACCCCGCCGGCCGGGATATGGACCCCGGAGCTCGGCAACCGCGAGGAGCTGGAGACGGCGATCCATGAGGTCAACGAACGCTGGGAGCGCATCGACATCCTCGTCAACAACGCCGGCGTGTTCTACCCCGACCGCGTTGACAGCGCTGACCCCTTCGACATCGACCGCATGCTGGATGTCAACCTGCGCGCGCTGATCCACGCCACGCGCTGCTGCCTGCCCTACCTGAAGGAAAGCTGCATGGCGCGCGGACGGGCGGTGCTTGTCAACATCGCCAGCAATGCCGGGCGCTTCGGGATCCCCGGCGAGGCGGCCTACTGCGCCAGCAAGCACGGCGTGATGGGCTTCAGTGAGGGCCTGTTCCGCGAGGAGCGCGAGCTGGGCCTGAAGGTCTGCGCGATCTGCCCGGGCTGGATAGCCACCGAGATGGTGGAGGAGAGCGGGATCGACATGGACCGTGCCCTGCGTCCCGCCGAGGTTGCGGAGATGACGGCGCTCGTGGCACGCTGGCCTGACAATTCCTGCCCGACGGAGATCAGGCTCTACCCGCAGCGCGACCCGGCCTGATCAGTCCGGTTGGCGGCTGAGGGATTCCAGCAGGCGGTGTTCGCGCTGCTCGAGGAAGCCCACGGCCTGGCCCGTGCCGATATGCCAGGCGAATCCCGCGATCAGGAGCGCCAGCAGGCTGCCGCCGAGCATCCCCGGCAGACCGTGGAGGACTGTGCCGAGGATGATCGCGAGGCTGCCCGGCGCCACCAGCAGATTGCAGAAGTTGAACAGCAGCGCATAGAGCAGCAGGTAGCTGCAGCCCTGCTGGGGCATCACGGCCCGCACGCGCTGGCCACGGCGCACGAAGGTGAAGGGGTAGGCGATCGAGAGGAAGCTGCCGAGCATGTCCACGATCAGGATGTTGGCAACGATCATCACCATCGCCGCGACGATGTACAGCGCATCGCAGCCCAGCAGCAGGCCCATCGTGAGCACGAGCAGCAGGTTCACTCCGCCGAGGTGCGAGAGCAGGAACAGGCTGCGTGCCCTGAGCATGCTCAGGCGGCTGACCGGGCTCGCGAGCAGTGTCGCCATGGACTGGCCGTCGTAGCCGAAGCGGTTGAAGAGGATCCCGCTTTCGGCGTAGGTCATGCTGAAGCTCAGGCCCAGCAGCACGTAGTTGACGATGTGGCGGTGCTCCCAGTCGGCCTTGATCTCACCGAGGATCCGCCCGCGGATCAGCACCATCATCACGCAGGTGTAGATCCCGAAGAACAGGCTCTGCAGCAGCAGGCTGCGCAGCAGCGGGTCGCGCTTCGCATAGCGCTGCTCACGCTGCACGAGCGCCGCCAGTGCGCCATCGGGGAGCAGGGCACTCAGGCCGCGGCCCTGGGGCCGGGCAGTCGCCCCCTCATCGGCCCTGCCGCCGCTTTCCAGTTCGCCCTCATAGAAGGCCCGGGCGGTGCGGCCCACGAACAGCAGGCCGGGGGCCAGCCAGCAGAGCATCAGACCCCAGTCGCGCAGGGCAGTGAAAGAGTCCCCGCTGCTGGCGGCAGCGGCGGCACGGGCCGCGAGCGTGGGAAAGCTCCAGGCCAGCAGGGCCTGGACCGGCCCGACCAGCACCGCCAGCGGGGAATGCATGATGTCCCCGCCGATGTTGTCAATCCCGCCGAGGAAGCCGAAGTTGACGACCTGCACCAGCACCACGATCAGCAGGCCCAGGCCCATCGAGATCTCCGCGAAGCGCCGTGACTGCAGCAGACGGCTGACCAGCAGGTAAATCGCCTGGGCATAGCAGAGCAGGATCGCCACCAGTAGCAGCAGGCTGACGAGCATCGCCGGGAAGGCCAGCCCGCCGAAGGCCAGCGCGGCGAGGAACAGCAGGGAATAGGGAATCACGAACAGCCCGAGCGGGGAGAGCAGCGCATCCAGCAGCACGGCCAGCAGGAACTGGCTGCCGGTGAGCGGCATCAGACGCAGGCCGTTCAGGTCGAGATTGCGCTGCAGATCGATCTGCGCGAAGGGTGAGAACATCCAGACCAGGGCGATCACCCACATCACCCAGATCAGGATGCGCGCGGCCTCCGCCGGGGCATCGCCACCCTTCCCGAACAGCGTGACCACGATCGCGCCGCAACCCGCCAGCGCGCCGAAGCCCATCCCGAGCCAGGCCACGATCAGCGCGATCGTATTGCCGACATTCCTGCGGAAGTGACGGACTGTCAGCCGCAGCTTCAGGCGTGAGATTACCTGCAGGAGCACCGTGCTTCGCATGGGGCTTAGATTCTATGGCAGGACCGCATTGATCAGCGCCTGTACAGCACGCCGACGGGAATCCCCGCCGGATCGGCGAGCAGCGTTGCCGCCGCACGCGGGTCCTGTGGGTCATGCCCGTCCTGCTGCAGGTCAGTGGTGCTGCGGCGCAGCTCCTTGTAGATCCCCATCCCGCCGCGGAACACCGGACAGGGGCTGAGGATGTTCAGGAAGCTGAAGCCCGGGTACTCAATCGCCTGCTGCATCAGCTCCACCAGCCGCGCCTGGTCGGCGCTGTAGGCCTGGGCGATGAAGCCGCAGCCGAGGCTCAGCATCAGTGAAAGCGGGTTCACGCTGCTCTCCTGCACGGGCTGGGCGGCGGTGCGCATCTGCGTGCCGGCGGGCGTCGTGGGCGACTGCTGGCCCTTGGTCAGGCCGTAGACACCGTTGTCCATCACGAACAGCGTGATCGGTGGATTGCGGCGCACGCTATGCATGAGGTGTGCGGCCCCGATGCTGAAGATGTCGCCGTCACCGGCGGTCACGATCACGTCCAGTTCCGGACGGGCCAGCTTCAGGCCCGTGGCGATCGGCAGGGCGCGGCCGTGGATGCTGTTGAAACCGTGCGCATTCGTATAACCCGGCAGGCGCGAGCTGCAGCCGATGCCGCTGATCAGAACCACCTCGCGCGGATCCCGGCCGAGGCCCGTAATCGCCGTGCAGAGGCCGTCCAGCACGTGGAAGTCGCCACAGCCGTCACACCAGACGGGCTCGGTTGCATTGCGGAACAGGGAGGCCGTGCTCATGAACGGGCCTCCAGCGCCTGAGGGATCAGGCCGTGGCTGACGAGGAATTCCTCCAGCTCCGCCAGCCGCCAGGGCCGGCCGCCGCTGCGTCGCAGAGACATCGTGATTTCCGGCAGGTCCAGCCGGCTGCGGAGGTAGTCGTGCAGCTGGCCGCTGTGGTTCATCTCGACAATGACAAGGCTCTGCTGCCGGTCAAGCC
Organism: bacterium; assembly: GCA_020440605.1. Lineage (GTDB taxonomy): Bacteria > 4484-113 > 4484-113 > 4484-113 > JAFGCY01 > JAHEFU01. The sequence continues at coordinate 16,462 of JAGRNT010000005.1, forward strand.
AGGCCTGCACAGCATCCCCGTCCAGCGGGGAGAGCATCCGGATGCAGAGCATTCCGGCAGTCACGCCGCGTGCCGCGGCCAGGGCCAGGGCCTCGCGGCTGACGCTGTAGCTGCCGCCCCAGCACAGCAGGCCGAGTTCGGCCTCCAGGGCACCGTGCTGCAGCGCGGGCACGCTGCCCAGCGCCTTGTCAACGCGGGCCTGGCGCAGCAGGGCATTCGCCTCATGCGAGGCCGCATCGCTCAGCGGCCGGCCCTTGTCATCATGTTCGAGGCCCGTGAGCTGGACCTGCACTGCGCTGCCGATGCTGCGCTCCGGCCAGCCGGGGGACGGCTCCGTGTTGTCAGGAATGCCGCCAGCCGGCAGCGTTGCCAGCCCCTGGGCCAGCTGCTGCTCGCTGAGCAGGATCACCGGGGCATGGCAGCGTCCGGCGAGTTCAAATGCCTGCGTTGCCAGTTCCGCGCAGTCCGCCTGATGGGCAGCGGCCAGCACGATGCGCGGGCTGTCGCCATGCGCGCCGTGCAGGGCGAGGTTCAGGTCGGCCTGTTCCGTGCGGGTGGGGATCCCGGTGCTCGGCCCGCAGCGCTGCACGTCTACGACGACGAGCGGCAGGCCGGCCATCCCGGCCAGCGCGATCGTCTCGCTCTTGAGGGTCATGCCGGGTCCGCTGGTGGCACTCATGCTGCGCACCCCGCCGAGGCCTGCGCCGAGCGTGAGGCAGGCCGCGGCGATTTCATCCTCGGCCTGGATGCAGGTTCCGCCGAGCGCCGGCAGCCTGCGGTTCATGTATTCGAGGATCTCACTCGCGGGGGTGATCGGGTAGCCTGCCATGAAGCGGCAGCCACTCGCCAGGGCTGCGCGGGCCAGCAGTTCATTGCCACTGGCCAGTACCAGCTCCGGGGCTGCATCGGCAGTTGGCAACACGGGCAGTGGGCCTTCCTGCCAACCGGCCAGCGCATCCCGTCCGGCGGCCACCGCTGCGAGATTGTTCTCCCGGCTGCGCTCGTCATAGCGCTGCATGCGCCGCTCCAGCACCGCACTGAGCTGCTCTGGATACCAGTCCAGCAGGCCGCTCAGCGCGCCGAGCAGCACCATGTTGCGGGCCTGCTTGCTGCGCCCGTGCTCCAGCGCCAGCTGCTTCAGCGGCAGGCTGAGGACCGGCCCGTGATGGCCAGCGGGCAGGCCGGCATCCGCAGGCGATGTTTCATCCTCGGAGGAGCAGATGATCAGTGCATTCCCGGCGATGCTTAGTACATCACTGAAGCGCGCCAGATCCGCCCACTGCAGCACGAGCAGCACATCCAGTTCATCCGCGCTGCGCAGCACTTCCTCCCGGCTGATGCGCAGGATCGCGGAGCTTTCCCCTCCGCGGATCTGCGGGCCGAAGACCTTGTCCATGTAGCAGTACAGTCCGGCCGCCACCGCGCTCTGTGCCAGCAGTTCACCGAGCAGCACGACGCCGTCACCGCCGCTGCCGACGATGCCGATGCTCAGCTCAGGGGGACTGCCCGGGGATGACACGGGGCTATTGTAACGGTCAGCGCAGCTCAGCTGCGCACTGCGCCGAAGCCCAGCACGGCGGCATGCAGGCGGCTGTCGCGGCTCAGTTCGGGGTGGAAGGTCACGGCAAGAATGTTGGCCTGGCGCACGCCGACGATTTCACCGGCATGCTGCGCCACGACCTGCACGCCGGCGGCGGGATCAAGGATGCGCGGGGCGCGGATGAACCAGGCCGGCAGCTGCGGCTTCGCGTCGTCCACGCCGAGCGCTGCCCAGTCGATCTCCACTTCAGTCTGGAAGCTGTCAAGCTGGCGGCCGTAGCTGTTGCGGTCCAGCGTGGCATCCAGCAGACCCAGCGTCTGCACCTTGCGGCTGCCGCTGTCACCACGCAGTTCACGCGCGAGCAGGATCGCCCCCGCACAGGTGGCGAGCGTGGGCAGGCCGAAGCCGATCGCCAGGCTCAGGGGTTCGCGCAGGCCAGTGGTGTCGAGCAGCAGCGACATCGTGGTGGATTCGCCGCCCGGCAGCACGATCATCGCCAGGTCCTCGAGGTCGGCGGCTTCCCGCACGTAGCGCGTGCGCAGGCCCAGCCGCTTGAGCGAGCTGCGGTGCTTCTCATAGTCGCCCTGCAGGGCAAGGATTCCGGCGATGGCTTTCATCGGGCCAGATTCTAACATCGCCGGGCCACGGTAAAATGAAATGGCATGTTCTGGATAGTGATGATTCTGGGGTGGATATTCGTGCATGGGGGCACCAAGGGGACATACAAAGTGGAGTCCCTCAGCAATGTCAGTGCCACAGTCGGCGGATTCATGCTGCTGATCGGCCTGGCGGCCTTCGGCACCGGGATCAGCGCCGATCCGGGTTTCGGATTTTCCGTGCTGCTGGCGGCGGTCTGCTGGTTTACGATAGTCCTGATGCGCAGTTCGCTCACTTCCGATGCCAAGGGGAATGAGGAAGTGCGCATGAACATTGCGCGCCAGATGCTGGAGGAGCAGCGCCGCTTCCAGCGTGAGCAGCGTTTCGAAACACCGGACCAGATCCGCGAGCGTGTGCAGGAGGCGGAGCGGCAGTTCATCGAACAGCAGGAACGCAGCCGGGCCCAGGTGGAACGGATCATGCAGCGCCCTCCGGCAGTTAAGCCCGCGCAGGTGGATCCGGCGGCAGCACCTCCCGACCTGGATGGCTCACTGCGGCTGGCTGGCAGGGAACTTCAGCCCGCGCGCCTGGAGTCCAAGGCATCAGCCGCGACTCCGCCTGCAGGCTATGAAACGGACGTGCAGGAGGTTCAGCAGCTGGTGGCCACTGCGCTGGGGATTGCCACGGATCCGCCGGCAGCGGAGGCTGAACCGGCCCAGCCCGTGCCTGAAGTGCCGCCTGCTGAGACGGGATCCGCAGAAATGGCAACGGAAGTACAGCAGGCCGCGCCTGAAGCACTGCAGCCTGCTGCCGAAGTTGACAACTCAGCTCCTGCGGAACCGGAGCTCCAGAGGGGCTGGCAGGCCCCGCGCATCGAGCATGCGCACTACGAACTTGACAACACCGGTGAGCGTCCGGTGTCCATCTTCGGCTCGCAGTCGGAGTCCGGTGCCTCCCTGTTCGGCAGTCCGGCGGCGCAGCCCGAGACCCCGCATCAGCATCCGCCGCAGTTCAGGCCGGTGCAGGCCTCACACCTGCTGCCGGAGAGCGAGCTGCCCGTGCAGTCCGCCGATTCCGGCAACGCGGATGATGCGGAGGAGCAGGAATCCGCGCGCGAGGGTTTCCACTACAGGCCGACCGAAGGGATCAAGAGCAGGTTTTAGGTTCCTCTTTAGGATTTCCGGCATGATCATTTGGTTCCCGGCGTGAACGCCCGGCTACCTGTAATGCAATCTTCCATGGTGGAAACCCCTGCCTGGTGGAAGGCCGTTTACGGCCGCCAATTCCCAGTTTACTGCCGGCGACGGAGCTGAGCTTTTCCCATCACCACTTCCAGCCCAGACCGACCGTCGGCACCGCCTCATCCGCCAGGTCGTCCACGCCGATCAGCACATCCACGCTGTCACCCACCGGGATATGCCCGTAGGTGTTGAGCTTCGGGTCGTTCAGGTCGTAGAGCGTGGCCTCCAGCCCGAGCCCCGCCGGATCCCACCAGCTGGCCCCGACCCCGAGCTCGCTCCGGTAGATCCCGGCGCGGAAGCTGAAGCCGCGCAGCTCGCCCATCCCGAGCATCAGGTTCAGGTCGTCACCCTCGCCGATGTTGTCAATCCCGACCTGCACATAGTTGCGCTCGTTGCCGATCGCGAAGTTGGCATCACCGACGTAGACATCCTCGCCGTTCAGCCTGTCATCAGTGTTGCGGTCCACGCCGCGGATCGCCAGGCTGCCGCGGGTCTCGATCCCCTCGCCGACCCCGCTCACACCCTTGATGGTCCCGCTCACGTCCTCGATCGCCCAGGTGGCGGTGTTGACCATCCCGTCCGCGCTCTCCAGCAGCTCGCTCAGGCGCTCCAGCGTCTCCTGCGCGCCGGTCATGGTGTTCTTCGTCTCCTGCAGCACCTCGGGCATCAGGCGCACGCTGTCCTTCAGGTCAGCCTGGACCATCGGGTCGCTCAGCAGGGTGTTGAGCTGGTTGCTCATCCCGTCGATGTTCTTCGTGGTGCTCTCGATGTTCGTCATGATCAGCGCGAGCTGTTCCCTGTTCTTCGGGTCCGTCGAAAGGTCGCGCACGGCGACGCTGGCCTCCTGCAGGTTCTGGCTGAGCAGCAGGAAGTTGTCACTCATGGCCTCCACATTGGCCATGCTCTCGCTGATGTAGCCCTGGTTCTCGGTGATCACCCCGTTCACGTTGTCCATGATCACGTTCACGCGCTCGAGGCTGTCGGTGATCCCGTCGGCGATCTGCGTCATGCTGCTGCGCAGGCTCTCATCGCCGAGCAGCGAATCCAGCGATTTCAGCACACTGTTGGCGGATTCGATCAGGTTGGCCAGGCCCATCGCCGCGCTGCCCTGGAAGACATGGCCCTCCGGGGCCCAGAGCGGCTGGGCCGGCAGCTGTTCGGGGTAGATGAAGGCCAGGTAACGCTCGCCGAGCAGGCCTTCCTCGCGGATCTCGACCGTGGCCTGGGCGTAGATCTGCACGTCGTCATCCAGCCGCAGCTGGGCGATCACGTCCTGGTTCTCGCTGGCGAACTCCGTCTCGGTGAGGTAGCCCACGTCGCCGCCCTTGAGCCGCACCGGCATGCCCTTCTGCAGGCCGACGGCCTCACCCGTGAAGCGCACCTTGACGAAGTAGCCGCTGCCGCCGATGATCGCCGAGAGCCCGCCGCCGCGCACGGTGATGATCGCCGCAGCCAGCAGCAATGCAGCCGCTATCGCGAAGATGCCCACCTTAAGTGCGTTCGAGCCTGAGCCCATCTACGTTCCGCCTTCCTCGTCACCGGCCCTCGGGCCCGTCGTCATTCCTCTTTGCTCATTTCCCCGGAGTACTCAATGATGTGCCGGCGCCAGCTTGAGGCGAAGCCGATCACCTCCGGCTTCTCGCTGCGCAGCAGTTCACTGGGATGCCCCACGACCGTGGCCTGGCCTTCCGCGATCAGCACCACATGGTCAGCGATATCGTACACGGTGGGCAGGTCATGGCTGACCATAACACCTGTCACCGCATATTTTTCATTCATTTCGGCGATCAGCTCCGCCACGACCTCGGTCATGTAGGGATCAAGCCCGGTGGTCGGTTCGTCGTAGAGCAGGATCTTCGGGCGGTAGATCAGGCTGCGGGCCAGGGCCACGCGCCGCCGCATGCCGCCCGAGAGCTCGCCGGGCAGCTTCTGGGCGCTGTCCGCCAGGCCGAGATCCTCCAGCAGTTCCTCCACCTCGGGCAGCACCTGCTTCCAGGGCCGCTTCTCGACATAGGTCGGGTAGAAGCCCACGTTCTCCGCCACATTCAGTCCATCGAACAGCGCATTGTGCTGGAAGACCATTCCCATCTTGCGCCGCGAACGCTGCAGGCGGCGCTCACTCATCTTCGTGACATCCTCGCCGTCGACGATCACCCGACCCTGCTGCGGGCGGATCAGGCCCATGATCAGGCGCAGGATCGTGGACTTGCCGCTGCCGCTGGGGCCGAGCACGGCGGTCATCTGCCCGCTCGTAACGCTGAAGCTCACGTCCCTGAGCACCTGGTGGCTGCCGAAGCTGAGCTGTACTCCCTCGAAGCTGATCATCAGCCCATCACCATCGTGACCAGCAGGTCCAGCAGGAAGATCAGCACGATGTTCAGCACCACGCCGTTGGTGACGGCCTTGCCCACGCCCGCCGCGCCGCCCTGGGCGACGTAGCCGCTGTGGCAGGAGACGAGCACGATCGTGGCCCCGAAGATCATGCACTTCACGAAGCACATCCGGAAGTCATGCATGCTCACGAGGCTGTCCACGGCGCTGGCGAACTGTGAGTAGCGCAGGCCGATCTGGTTGTGGGCCATGGCATAGCCGGCGAACCAGCTGCCGTAGCCGGCGAACACAGCCACCACGGGCATCATGATGATTCCGGCCAGCACGCGCGGCACGGTCAGATACCAGTCGGGGTCGGTGGAGAGCGCGCGCAGGGCGTCGAGCTGCTCGCTGATCTTCATGGTGCCGATCTCGCTCGTGATCGCCGCGCCGATCTTGCCGGCCATCACGATCCCGCTGAAGACGGGGATCATCTCCTGCAGGAAGACCAGCAGCTGCAGCCCGCCCACGAGGCTCCCGGCCCCGCGGCTGGCCAGCTCCTCGGCCAGTACGAAGGTGAACACGGCCCCGGCGAAGGAGAGCACGATCACGGCGATCGGGATGGAGTTCACGCCGAGCAGCACCATCTGCTCCAGCAGCAGCCGGAGGTTGATCCCGCCGCGCAGCATCATGCGCGCCACCCTGCCGGACAGGATGGTGATGCCCCCGATGGTTTCCAGTGCCGATGTGATCACACGCACGCTTGGCCTTTCCTCTCGGGCCTATTATGGCAGGTGCGCAGGCGGGATATGAAAAGGGCGGAGCACATGGCCCCGCCCCGTCTGAATCATTCCGTGGCTGCCTACTTGACCACGAAGGTCACCATCCGCCCGGGGACGACGATCTCCTTGATCACGCTCACGCCCTCCAGCCAGCGCGCCACATCCTCATTGGCCCGCGCCGCCGCCAGGCAGTCCTCCGCTGAGGCCGCAGCCGCCACCGTGATCCGCCCGCGCAGCTTGCCGTTGACCTGCACCGGCAGCTCCAGCGTGCTTTCCACGAGCATCGCCGGGTCGTGGATCGGCCACTCGCTGTCCGCGCAGAGCCCCGGTCCGTCGAACATTTCCCACAGCTCCTCCGCGATATGCGGGGCGAAGGGGCTGAGGAGCTGCGCGAAGCTCGTCAGCGCGACGCGGAAGGCCCCGCTGTGGTCATTGCCATCCGCCTGCTGCCAGAGCTTCTCCAGCTCGTTCAGATACTCCATCTGCTTGGCGATCGCCGTATTGAAGCGCCAGTTGCAGAGGTCCTCGCTGACCCCGGCCACGGCGCGGTGCCGGGCCCGCACGGCGTTTTCCGCCATCTCCGGCAGGCTGTCCTCCAGGTTGGGGGCAGCACTCACGGCCTGGGCCAGGCGGTAGACGCGGCGCAGGAAGCGCAGCCCGCCCTCCACGCCGGAGGTGGTCCATTCCAGGTCCTGGTCCGCCGGACCGCCGAACAGGCCGAAGATCCGCGCGGTGTCGGCGCCGTATTCATCGGCCAGCTCATCGGAACTGACGACGTTGCCCTTGCTCTTCGACATCTTCGCGCCGTCCTTGTAGACCATCCCCTGGTTGAACAGGCGGCGGAAGGGTTCGTTGCCAAGCTTCGGCAGCTCGCCGGCGAAGTCCGGCCGGGCCAGCTGCAGGTAGCCCAGTTTCTGCAGGACCATTGTGATGAATCGACTGTAGAGCAGGTGCCCCACGGCGTGCTCCTGGCCGCCGATGTAGTAGTCCACCGGCATCCAGGCCGCGACCTTCGCGGGGTCGAAGATCGCGTTGTCATTGTGCGGGTCGCAGAAGCGCAGGAAGTACCACGCACTGCACATGAAGGTCGTCATCGTGTCCGTGTCGCGCTCGGCCGCCCCGCCGCAGGCCGGGCACTTTGTGCGCTTCCAGTCCTCATCATTGGCCAGCGGACTGACGCGGATGTCGCTGTAGTCCGCCTCCGCCGGCAGGCGCACCGGCAGTTCGCTGTCAGGAACGGGCTGCCAGCCGCAGGCAGTGCAGTGCACCATCGGGATCGGCGCGCCCCAGAAGCGCTGGCGGCCCATGTTCCAGTCGCGCAGGCGGTACTGCACCGCGCTCTCACCATGGTGGTGGTGCATCAGCCAGTTGTCCATCGCGGCCTTGGCCGTGTGGAAATCCATGTTGTCAAAATCGCCGGAGTTGATGCTCAGACCCTTCTCCGTATAGGCCTCGCGCTGCACATCGACTTCCACGGCAGCATCCGCGGGACGGATCACCTGGCGGACCGGCAGGCCGTACTCCCTGGCGAAGGCGTGGTCGCGGCTGTCATGCCCCGGCACGGCCATCACGGCCCCGGTGCCGAAGTCGCTGACGACGTAGTTCGTGGCCCAGACCGGGATCTCCTCGCCGTTGAAGGGATTGATACAGTTCACGCCCAGCGGGATGCCGCGCTTGGGCTTCTCCTCGGCGACCTTGAAGCGCACGTCCTCGCTGGCGCATTCCTCCTGGAATGTTGCCAGCTTGTCGCTCATGTTGCCAGCCGCCGCCATGGCCTCCGCCAGCGGGTGGTCCGGGGCCACGGCCATGAAGGTGCAGCCGAAGATCGTGTCCACGCGCGTGGTGTAGATGCGCAGGACGGGCTGCTCACCCGCCGGGCAGCTGTCCGTGATCGCCGGTACGGCGAAGTCCGCATGTGTGCCCTCGCTGCGCCCGATCCAGTTGGTCTGCAGCTTGACGACGCGCTGGGTCCAGCCCGGCAGGTCGTCCAGGCCCTCCAGCAGGTCCTGCGCATAGTCCGTGGTGCGCATCAGCCACTGCGCCATCTTCTTCTTGGAGACCTCGCGGTCGCAGCGCCAGCAGGCACCATCCTTGACCTCGTCATTGGCCAGTACGCCGTGCTCCTCGCACCAGTTGACCTCGATCTGCTTGCGATAGACCAGGCCCTGGCGGTAGAAGGTCGTGAACAGCCACTGCGTCCACCTGTAGTAATCAGGTGCGCTGGTGTTGACCTCGCGTGTCCAGTCGAAGCTGAAGCCGTAGCGCTTGAACTGGCGGCGGGCCGTGCTGATGCACTGTTCGATCCAGTCCGCGGGCTGGATCTTCCGGTCAATCGCCGCCTGTTCGGCGGGCAGCCCGAAGCTGTCGTAGCCCATCGGGTGCATCACGTTGTAGCCCTTCATGCGCCAGAAGCGGGCGATGGCGTCGCCGATCACGTAGTTGCGCACGTGTCCGGCATGCAGGTTGCCGCTGGGGTAGGGGAACATCTGCAGGACGTAGAGCTTCGGGCGCGGGTCGCTGTCCGCGGCGACGAAGGTGCCGCGCTCCTCCCAGACGTCCTGCCACTTCTTCTCGATGGCGATGTGGTTGTAGCGCCCGGCGCGCTGGCCGCCCCGGGCTGTGTTGTCTGTATCCATGGTCATCTCCGGCCGGGGCAGTCGGCAGCCCCGGACCCAGCCTGCTCCGCTCTCAGGCGGAATCGTCAGTGCAGTCGCAAGAAAACAGCCCCGCTATGCGGGGCTGACTAGAATCCAGTATCTGCTCCAATGACACATGCTCGTCCGCCCGCGGCCAGATGGCCGGCGGGCGAATTATACCTCAGAGGTTCAGCGCGAATAGTGCACGCGGATCATCCAGTTGGTGTCCGCCTCGCTGCAGCTGGCGCTCCACTCCTGCAGGGCACCGGTGATGCCCACGGTGGAGGACTTGTTGCCGCTGTTGTCAGCGCCGATCAGGAACTGCACGTTCTTCTCACTGTGTGGCTGCACGATCACGTAGAAGGTCTTCGTGACCTCGCGGTTCGGAACCTCGAGCTTCGCCCAGCTGCCGCTCTCATTGAAGGCGGTGTAGGGGATGGCCATGCGCTTGATGATGTTCAGGCGGTCATCGGCGATCACCACGCTGCATTCGCGGTCGGTGCCGAACCAGTCCGCGCCGAGCCTGGCATAGATGTAGATGGCATCCACGCTGCGCTTGGAGTTGTTGTCAAAGCGCACCATCGCACCGCTGCGGGTGAATTCCTCGAAGGATTCCGCCGTGCCGTCGTCGCGATAGTCAAAGCCCTTGCCGCTCAGATCGGAGCTGCTCAGCCCGCTGCCCAGGCCGCTGTCCATCCGCACACCGACGCTGAGCATCCACTCCATGCGGTCTGTACGGCGCAGCTGGCTGGCTTCGGGATCCTCTTCGAGTTCTTCCTTCGTCATCACCCGCGCCGTGTAGCTCATGCTGCTGGCCGTGCTGGAGGGTGAGAGTCCGATGTCCAGGCCGCGCTCGTCATTGCTGCGGGTGTAGATCACCACGCTGAAGCCGCCTTCCGGCAGCTTCAGGAGCTCGATCGGCACGGTGAACCAGCCGGCTTCCCCGGGGCAGTCGCTGAGGTTGAACAGCGTGGTGCTGTAGACCACCTGGCTCTCCGGGATGTCCTCGATCCGGCGCGTGTTCTCACCCTGCGGGCCGAAGACCACGACGGAGCCGATCAGGTCACCCACGTCGCCGTAACGGCGGCAGAAGAAGGTCACGCTGTCCGCGAAGGCGTAATTCCCGTAGGCCGCGGAAGGGTAGAAGACCTCGTGGCCATCGATCGCCATGTGCTCAAAGCTCTGCACGGGCTCGGTTGCGAAGCTCAGCGATGCCTCCTGGGCCAGGGCCACCTGGGAAGCAAGCAGCATAAACACCGCCAGCATAGTCAGGATACGGAACATGAAGTCACTCCTCCCTACAAGAACGGCTCATTATAGCGTTTTGACATCCGGTCCTTGAAGGGGCCGGGGTCAGGCCTGATCCCAGGGATCCAGCCAGGGGCGGAAGGTCTCGAGATCCTCCAGCTTGTCGAGGTCCGCGGCGATCTCCGGATGCGGGATCAGCGGGGCATGCACACTGGCCCGGATCGCCCGGCTGAGCCTCGCCTCGGCATAGGCCAGCGAGGCTGAACCGGTCATCACCCTCAGCAGGAAGTCCAGGCCCAGCAGGTTTGCGAGCGCCAGCGGGTTCTTGCGGTTGGCGAACAATTTCTGCAGCCATTCGCGGTTGCCGGCCAGCCAGGCACGCCTGATCCTGAAGACGTTTCCGCCGGTTACTGTGACGGTTTCCATGCGGCGGTATGTTCGCTTCGAGCCGGGAAACATCCGCTCCATCTCCTCACGCGCCACGATGGGGTAGACCACGTCGGCATCCCTGGTCGCTGCCGCCTGCAGCATTGCGGCGATGCTCTCCGCGCTGAGAAGCGGGATGTCACCGGCGCTGAGCAGCACATGCTCGCTGGACGTGATGGTGTCGAGCTTCTCCAGCAGGTCGCTGATCGGCCGGCCGCTGTAGGGCAGGCGGTTGATCCAGGGGCGCTCGGGGAGGGGGACGTCCTCGCGGGTGATCACATGCACCCGGCTGCAGCCCCCGCCCTCATGCAGGGCATCCGCGATGCGCTCCATGACCGTGCGGCCGCCGACGCGCAGCGCCGGGATGAACCGCACGCCCTGCTCCTGCAGGGCCGGCGATGCCTCGGCACCGGCGACGATGATGGCTTCCACGCTAGTACTCTAGCACCGAGCCCCTGATGAACACGCCCTTCTCACTGCCCAGCTCCGTCTCCGGAAGGGGCTGGTTCTCGCTGTCCAGCCGGCAGACCACGGGCTTGAACATCGAATTCTCCTCCTGGCGCCGCACGAGTGCCAGCTCCCCGGTGTTCAGGCGCACCAGGCTGCCGTTCGGATAGTAGCCGAAGCGCCGCAGGAACTTATTGACACTGGTGCTGCCGAAAGCCGTGCCGCTCTGGCGGATCAGGCTGTCGGCGGCTTCGCGCGGACTGCTGCGCTGCTGGCCCGGCCGGCTGAAGAGACTGTTGGAATAGGCGGTGGCCAGTGCCCAGGTCTGGCTGTCATCCGGGATCTCGGGACCGGCCAGGCCATGCGGCAGGCCCTGCCCGTCGAAGCGTTCATGCTGCATCAGCACCCGCTCCAGTACATCGCCGTCCACGCCCGTGCTGCTCCTGACCCATTCACCGTATTCCAGCAGGGTGTCGCGCAGCAGCTGGCGGTCGTTGCCCGGCAGCTCCAGCACCGGCTGCTGCAGGTTGGCAGGCAGCAGGGTGTACATGCTCTGCATCATGAACTGGCAGCGCACATGGTCGCGGATGTCGCCGTCGGAGGGGTCGGTGCGCGTCAGGTGGAACAGCTTGGATGACATCACCGTACGCGCCGTCAGATGCTCGCCGTAGGTATTGATGTCCTCCATGCGGATGTAGCCGCGGCCGTTGCCAACGAGATGCTCGCTCAGCTCATCCGCCTGGCTGTTGATCCGCTCGAGGTCGATGCGGTTGCGCATCGCCGAACTGATCAGGCTGGCCTGCAGGCCCTTGCGCACGCGCAGGTCCACCTCGGGGGGGATCATCTCCTTGAAGCCCGCCTGTTCACGCATGCCGGTCTTCTGCTCGCGGAACATCATTTCATCGCCGGCCACGGGCTGATTGTTGTCAACGAGCCGTGCGAAGTGCTCACTTGACATCCAGCTTGCTTCATCGTCGTCATTTAGCCTGCGGAAGTCCGGTTCCGCTGCAGAGGCAGTGGATCCGGCGGATTCCTGCTGCGCAGCCGGTTCATCATCCTCACTGCGGCGGATCAGCACATGCTCCAGCCCCATGCGCCGCAGACGCTCGATCGCGGCTTCGTTGAGCACCGTGCCTTCGCGCAGCCAGACCATGCTGCCGGCCATCACATCCTGGCCCAGCACCTGGCCGCTCTGCAGATTGGTGGGCAGTACCTGGCGCGTTTCCATCATCGCCACTTCCTGCTGCTGTCAGTATGCTTCATAACCCCGGTCCGGCGTATGTTTGCCGATTGCTCTGATGATATTGGTCAAATCAGTATAAGGAATATCGGCGGTTTTTTGTGCCGCGGATCAGTTTTTACGCGAATGAAACCGGATGTGCAAGATCAGGCAGCACGATGCAGCAGCAGGTTACTTATGAGTGACCGGAATTTTCAGGTGGTTGCGGCGTGGATCATCATCAGGAGCTCCGCATTGGTCTCCGTCTGGTACAGACGGGAGATCAGGCGGTTCATGCGCTCGGCCTCATCCATGTCGGCGACCATCTTGCGCAGCTTCCAGACGATGTCCATCTCGTCGACCTTGTAGAGCAGCTCCTCGTGGCGGGTTCCGCTCTTCACCACATCGATCGAGGGGAAGATGCGCTTGTCCGCCAGCTCGCGGCTGAGGTGCAGCTCCATGTTGGCCGTGCCCTTGAATTCCTCGAAGATGATGTCGTCGAGGCGCGAGCCGGTTTCCACCAGCGCGGTGCACAAAAGCGTCAGCGAACCGCCGTTCTCGATGTTGCGGGCCGCGCCGAGGAAGCGCTTGGGCTTGTACAGCGAGTTGGGGTCGAGACCGCCGGAGAGCGTCTTGCCGCTGGGGGCGCAGGTCAGGTTGTAGGCGCGCGCCAGCCGGGTCAGGGAGTCCAGCAGCACCATCACGTCCTTGCCCTGCTCCACGCGGCGCTTGGCATACTCGATCACGAGCTCGGCGGTCTGGATGTGGTTCTCGGGCTTCTCATCGAAGGTCGAGGAGATCACCTGGCCCTTGATGTTGCGCTCGAAGTCCGTGACTTCCTCGGGGCGTTCGTCGATCAGCAGCGCCAGCAGCTCCACGTCCGGATGGTTGTGGGCGATGGCGTCGGCAATCTTCTTCAGCATGATCGTCTTGCCGGCCTTGGGGCGCGCGGCGATGATTCCGCGGCTGCCCTTGCCGATCGGTGAGAACAGGTCGATCAGGCGGGTGCTGATCTCGCGCGGGCTGGTTTCAAGCAGCAGGCGCTCCTTGGGGTAGATCGGGGTCAGCTTCGAGAAGTTGATGCGCTCGCTCTCGGCGTCGAAGGGCTCGCCGTTGATGCTCTCGATCTTCACGAGGCTCTGGTAGCGCTCCTGCTCGCGCGGGGCGCGGGCATGGCCCACGACCAGGTCGCCGGTGCGCATGTTGAACTTCTTGATCTGACTCATGGACACGTAGATGTCCAGTTCACCGTAACCGAACTGCTTCTGGCGGATGAAGCCGTAGTTGGCATCCTCGATGATCTCGAGGATCCCGGTCGTGATCTCGGCATTCTCCATGTCCCGCGAGGCACTGCTGCTCAGGCCCCCGGGGGTCTTGTTGTCACGGCCGCGGCGCGGCTCGTTGCCACGCAGCTGGCGGTCCTGGCGATCCGGCCTGTCCTGGCGGTCCTGACGCTCGGGGCGTTGCTCCCGGACATTGCGGCCCTTGCCACCCCGCCCGGAATTCTCGGAGATGCTGCTGGAGGGATAGCGGTTCGAGGAATCGCTCTGCTCGCGCATCCCGCGGCGGTTGTTGTTGTCACGGCGGTTGTCACGGCGCGCATCGTTGCGTCCGCCGCGCATCCCGCCTCCGCTGGGGGCCGGGGCGAATCCGCCTGTAGCGGGCTCATCCTCTATGTAGTCACTTTCCTCGCTCTGGCGGCTGGGCAGGTCGTACTCAGGCATGCCGCCGCCGGACTGGCCCTCACGCCGCGGGCTGGGCTCGGCGAAGGCGGGCTGGGCCCCGTCGGCCTGGGCCGGGCGCGATTCCTGCGGCTCACGCTCGATCGTCGTCTGGCGCGGCGCGGGACGGGGGCTCTCGGCGAGGATCAGGTCCACGAGTTCCTGCTTCTTGTACTTGCGCGGGTTCTTGATGTCCCGCTCCCTGGCAAGCTCATAGAGCCGCGACAGGGTCATTCCGGATAGAACGTCGGAGTTGAATTCGTCAGACATCGGGTCTCCAAAACCAAATGTAATCAAGCATCTGACTCCCCTGGAATTCAGCTGCTTGGGGGTGAGGGATCTGCTTTGCTACGGAAGGACGTTTGTGGTCTGGGGTAGCATGTGCCGATGCGGCACACAGACGGAAGCCGGAGGATTATAACACAGAGGTGGACAATCCCATGCCCCGGCCGGTATGTTCCCGCAGTCATTATGACTGAGGAAATCCCGCCTGAGTTCTCAAATCCGCGGAAATTCCGGAAAATCGTCAGGATGCGGGACGGGAGGCCCCGGCGAACAGCATGGGCTCCGGCCGCGTCCAACTGCCAGGAATGGAGTCAGAGGCACGGTCCGCCACGGGATGGGCGGACTGACTGTAATCCAACTGGAAACGGGAGAATCTCTTGAGAAAACTCTTAGCCCCCGCCGCGCTCGGCGGGATCGTTGCCATTGTGCTTGTTGCACTGGCATCGCCGGGAGCGCAGGCCCAGGATCGCATGATCGCGCCGCCGCACCCCGTGATCCAGCGCGACCTGACGCTCACCGACATGGATATTGACATCGACATCCGCAACGGCACCGCGCGCACAGTTGTCACCCAGACCCTGCGCAATGACACGGGCAGGGTCGCGGAGGGCAAGTGGATGATGCCGCTGCCGGAGGGTGCGACGATCACCGACTTCACGCTGATCGACGGTGACAACGCGCTCACGCCGGAGATCCTCGACAGCGACGAGGCGCGCGGGATCTACCAGGACATCGTGCGCCGCATGAAGGACCCGGGCCTGCTGGAATACCAGGACAGCCGCAGCGTGAGCGTGAGCGTCTTCCCCTTCCAGCCCGGCCAGAGCCGCCAGGTGAAGATCAGCTTCAGCCATACCCTGAGCGGTACCACCACCCTGCAGCAGTACATGCTGCCCCTGCGCTGGGCCGGCTGGAGCCGTGTCTACGACACCAAGCTGATGATCCGCTACAGGGTCAGCGCCGACCATGACATCGGCAGCGTTGCCAGCCCGAGCTTCGCCCTGAGCGTGAACCGTGATGGCAACCGCAAGGTGAGCGGCAGCTACGAGGGCGTGATGTCCAGCTTCAGCTCGGACTTCCTCCTGAACATCGGCCGCCGCACGGACGACTTCGCGGCCAGCCTGCTGTGCTTCCCCGGTGACGACGGCGAGGACGGCTACTTCACCCTGAGCCTGCTGGCGGCGATGCCGGAGGAGCAGAAGGTGATCCCGAAGGACGTGCTGTTCATCTTCGACAAGAGCGGCTCGATGGACGGTGACAAGATCCGCCAGGCGCGCGGCGCGCTGGAGTTCGTCGTCGGCAAGCTGCGCGAGCAGGACCGCTTCAACCTGATCTACTACAGTGACAATGTCGAGACCCTGTTCGACACGCTGCGGCCGGGCACGAGCGAGAACATCGAGCTGGCCCGCAGCCGCGTCTCGCAGCTCGATGCCAGCGGCGGCACGGACATCAACAGCGCGCTCAGCCAGGGTGCGGAGATGCTGCGCCCCGACGGGCGTCCGACCTACGTGATCTTCCTCACCGACGGCCTGCCGACGGTGGGCGACACGAATGTTGACAACATCCTCAACAATGCGAAGGGCAGCTTCCGTTCCGAGGTCAAGCTGTTCGCCTTCGGCGTCGGGCATGATGTCAACACGACGCTGCTCGACAGTCTGAGCTACGACCACCACGGAGCCGCGACCTACGTCGACCCCAGCGAGGACATCGAGGTCAAGGTCAGCCAGTTCTACTCGCGGATCTCCAGCCCCGCGCTGACGGACATCCGCCTCGAGCTGGGCGGGATCAATGAGTACGACATCATGCCGCGCGAGCTGCCGGACCTGTTCCACAACAATGAGATCTTCATCACCGGGCGCTACAGCGCGCTCAACCAGGCGAACGTGACGGTCACGGTCAGCGGGAAGTCCGGCGAGCGCGAGAAGAGCTACGCCGCCAGCATCCCGCCGAACCTGAGTTCCGCCAACCACCATGTGCCGCGGCTCTGGGCCACGCGCAAGGTCAGCTTCCTGCTCGACCAGATCCGCCTCAAGGGTGAGAACCGCGAGCTGCTGGATGAGGTTGACAGGCTGGCGGTGCGCTACGGCATCGTCACGCCCTACACGAGCTACCTGATCACCGAGCCGGAGATGTACTTCCGCGAGGATGACCGCATGGCCAACCTCTCCCAGAGCCTCGAGGAGGCGATGGATGAGGAGAGCGGCGAGCGCGCCGTGGGCCGCAGCCGCCAGAGCATGATGAACCAGGCCGCTGACAACGCCGCCGCCCCGCAGACCGCGGGCGCCGTGGCCGGAGGCAGCGGCTTCGACAAGAAGGTCTACGGCAAGGATGCGGATGCGCTGAGCGGCCTGGCCGATTCCGGCACGTTTGACAACCGCGGCGGCAGCGTGGCCCCGGGCACTACCGTCAACTACGTGCAGAACCAGACCTTCGTCAACAGCGAGAGCCGCTGGGTGGATTCGCGCTACCGTGCGGAGAGCCAGCAGACGGTGCGGATCCAGACCTACAGCGATGAGTACTTCGCGCTGCTGGATGACTACCCGGCGCTCGGTGAGTTCCTCAGCCAGGGCGAGGGCGTGGTCTTCGTCGTCAATGAGGATCTCGCGCTGGAAACCGGCAGCGAGCTCGAGAACAGCAGTCGCGCCGAGATCGACGGCCTGCGCCGTGCACTTGACAAGGTGCGCCTGGATGCGGTGGCGGTCCCGGCCGGACCGGAGTTCAGCGGGCGCAGGGCGGCACTGGCCAGCCTGCTGCTGCTGGCCAGCGGCCTGGCAGGCTGGAAGTTCTCGCGGAGCTGATAACTGACTGGCAACGGGGGGCCATGGCAATGCCATGGTCCCCCTTTTGGTAATCAGTGGTCAGTGGGCAGTGGTCAGAGAGAATCAGTTTGCAGAAACAGAAGCAGCATATCCCAGTTGTCAGTTCCCTGAATCCTGACCTGATTCTCATTCTGATTCTGCAAACTCATACTGCCTACTGCCCACTGATCCTGGACTTCCGGTAGCTTTGCCGATCCTCGTACCAGTTGTCAGTAAATCCGCGTTAAGTCCCGCTATAATGCGCATTGTGGCAGCCGGAGCAACCGGCCCGGGCCCTGATTGAGGAGGAGTGCATTCATGAAACGAGGTTCACACGCGGAAGTCGACATCAACGAGCTCAACATGTCCGTTGTCAGGATGCGTGACGAGATGGATCTCGTGAAGGAATTCAGCCTGCAGGTCAGCGAGGGCATGCAGGCTTCCACCAAACTGCTGGTGGCCCTGCAGGAAATGGTCTGCGTGATTGAGCGGCGGATGTGCGCCATCGAGCAGCGCCTCGGGATCGAGGAGGGGGAAAGCCTCGAACAGGTCGCCGAACGCGCGCTGGAGGAATAGGGCGCAACGAGCAGGCAGAATCAGTTTGCAGAAACAGAAACAGCATATAGCAGTCGTCAGTTTCCAGACCTGTTTCTCATTCTGATTCTGTTTCTCAAACTGTCTACTGCCCACTGACCACTGTCTACTGCTTACTGTTTACTGTTCACTGCTACACTCACTCAGTGACCGGCCCTTCCCTGCTTGCCGATGCCCGCGAACTCATCGCGCTGATGCGCGGCCGCACTGACAACCCCCTGCTGGAGCAGTGGCAACTGGCCCGCACACGCCGCCGTCAGCGCAGTGGCTGGTGGCAGCGCTACGGCAGCCTGATCCTCTGCTGGCTGCCGAGCCTGACCGCTTATCTCTACTTCTCCAGTCTGCCCTTCGGCAACCGCGTGGAGCTCAGCAACATCGCCGTACCCTTCATCCTCGGCCTGGGCCCGCTGCTGTTGCTTAGTGCATTGCTGCTGCCCGCCCGGCTGCGCAGGCGGCGGATCACCTTGCTGATTCTCGGCGGTCTGATTTCATTCGGGACTTCCTTCCTGGATCTGCATCTCTACAGCTCGGATGTGGAACAGGCGATCGTCGCCACAAGCTTCCTCGTGCTGATACCGCTCTTCGCCTTCACCCTCGCCGGCCTGTTCGGCGCGCTCAGCCATGCCCTGGACATCAGCTCGGACAACGGCGAAGCGCGGCGGGACTCAGCCGCCCAGGACATCCGCCTCTCGCTGTTGTCAGAACGCGAGATCCTGCTGGCCTACCTCGCCCTGCACCTTCCCTCCCTGCTCCGGCGTCTGCTGTGGCTGGGCTGGGGCGTGACGATCGTGCTGATACTGTCAGCGGAGGATCTCAGTATTGGCAGCTTCGTGCTGCTGCCGGCCCTGCTCGGCGCACTGGTCTGGGTCAGTTCCCAGCTGCCGGTCTGCCTGATGCTGATGCTGGCCGCACTGTCCATCCGGCTCACCGGTCTGCAGGCGCGCACCCGGCTGTCCGTGCTGCTGCTGTTCATCGGGGCGCAGTATGGCCTGGCGTTGGCATCCTGCTTCGTGATGTTCGATCCAACGCATGGCGGTGATGTCGAAATTTCCTTCGTGGGCCTCTGGGGGTGCATGCTGCAGCTCAGCCCGCTGCTGCTGGCAATTCCGCTGGCGGTTGCCATGGCCCGCAATCCGGCAGGCCCAGCGTTTCTGCTGTCCCGGCTGCTGATGCTGTTGTCCCTGTTATACACCGTCGCGGTGCTTGTGCCGGACCTGCAGTACGTCTCGCAGGCCTACGTCGCCGGTCATCTGCCGGATTTCGTCCTCAGCCTGCTCCTGCCGCTGATTCTGCTCTCGGGCCTGTGGATGGCACGACACAGATCGCTTGCGCGACCCCTGCTGCTGGTGTCGCCGGCACTGTTCGGGGCATTAAGTTTCGTGATCCTGATCGTTGTGATGTTCGGAATATCGCCTGCAAGCCTGCCAACCCCACTGCTGGAGCTGGGGCGCTGCGTCGCTGCCTATTCCGTCGGCAGCGTACTTGCCGTGCAGTCGTCCATCTTCTGGGGTGACTGGAACAGCCTGAATGAACCACTGATTGAATGGTGGCGCTGGCCGCTGCATGTCGCGCTGCAGTACGTTGGCATTTCAGTGCTGTACCGGCTCGCACTACAGCAGCTACGGGCCTGGCGGATGAACCAGTGAAGAGTGGTCAGTTGGCAGTGGTCAGTGTAAGAATCAGAATCAGAAGCAGGTCAGGAAACTGAATACTGCAAACTACTGTTTCTGTTTCTGCAAACTGATTCTTCCTGTCCACTGACCTCTGTTTACTGACTACTGTTTACTGCTTGCTGCTCTTCTCACTACTGATCCCGATCTCAGCGTTGCCAGATTCAGCAGGCGCAGCAACCCCTTCCTTGCCGTAGTCCCGCAGTTCGTCCATGTGCAGCAGGGCCAGCTGCTGGCCCTCGATCTCTATCACGAGCACACCATCCGCATCCTCGCTGACGAGGATCCGCTCCCCGGTGTAGCTGCTGCTGCCATAGCGCAGCTCCGGCATCCCGCTGGCCTCCAGCCGCTTCTCGGCGGTGAAGATCTCCACGAGCGGCGCACTGAGCGTCATGCCCTCGCCGAGCTGGCTCAGTTCCACCTGCCAGGCCGTCATCAGGCCCTCGTCCATCAGGTAGTCGAGGTTCAGGGCCGTGAGTTCGATGCCGCGCTCGGGGTCGCTGACCTGCACGCTGCCGCGCGCCCGCAGGCTGCGGTTCTCCAGGTCGATGCTGACTCCGGGCGGTGCACTGGCTGGTGTGAGCCGCTCCGCGGGCAGGGCCGGCACCAGCGGCTCCAGCTCCCTGGCAACACTCGCCGCCTCGGGCTCAGCCAGCGGCTGCGGACTGATCAGCATGTCGATCCCGCCGTACTCCAGCCGCACCTCACCCGGCACGCTGACAACCCCACTGTGCATGTCGAAGCTGCAGCCGGAGGTTGCCAGCTGCAGGCTCTCCGGGCTGCCCGTCCGGCGGTAGCTACCGCTGATGTGTCCGTTGGCGGTGACGATCCCGCTCACTGTGTCGAGCAGGATCCCGTCCGCGCTGAGGCGCGTGCTGCCTTCCGGGCTGTCCATTGCCAGATTCGTGCGCCCGCTGCCGGTCCAGGTCTGGCCGCCGTCGCTGCTTTCCACGCTCGCGGTGCTGATCAGCACGCCGTGGCCCTCGAAGCGCACATTGCCAACCGCCTTCAGGCGGCGCACGCTATCGCTGTCGAAGCGCGCCGCCGGGAGCTTCAGCTCGCGGGCGATCTGCCCGAGGTCCTCCTGGGCTGCCTCGTTGTCAAGCGCCTCCGGCAGCTCGGGCAGGGGCTGGTCCTCCAGCAGGTCCTTACCCAGCGGCAGGGCATCACCGACGAGCGTCAGTTCCAGCGCATCAGCCAGCAGGCTCAGGCCGCGGCCCTCGATGCGCACGCCGCCGCTGAAGCGCATCAGCGTCAGCTCGCCCATCGGCGTGATCGTCAGGCCCTCGGAGTAGACGAGGTAGCTGCGCATCATCGGCTGCGGCTGCTCCAGCACGGGTGCCTGCTGCGCCAGGACCGGCCCGCCGGCCACTGCCAGCAGGAGCAGCAGCAGGAACGTTGCCAGATTTCTCACGGCGTGCCTCCGATGCCCTGGACCGGGCGGATGCGCTTCTTGGTGTCGATCATCCTGTTCGTCAGCTCCTGCACCAGTTCCAGGTTGCCACGGCGTTCGGCGACCTCCAGCTCACGCAGCAGCTCGGCGTAGCGCCGCTCGAAGAACAGGTTGCCATGCCGCGTGATCAGCATGTCAGCGCTGACCGCCGCCTCCTCCTCACTGGGGGGCCGGCTCAGCAGCTCGGCGAAGAAGCCGCGCCAGCGGTCATCATGCAGCACGCGCTGCGGCTGCTCCTGCTCGGCTGCCAGCGCGGCGTAGATCTCGCGGTGCAGGCCGCTCGCGAACCATTCCGGCTGGGCGATGCGGCAGTACATGAAGCGGAACATCTCGTCGTCAGCCAGGCGGCGCAGCACCTCGCGCTCCACCGGCAGGCTGCCCTGCAGTGCGGCGCGGTTGCGAGCCTCCTCGGTGATCCCGCGGCGGTGCAGCTGCTCGCTTTCCTCCATGTCCTCGGTCAGGCCGGGGCGGATGTTGACGAGCCCCTTGCGCTTCTCGGTGCGCTGCAGCTGGCGGTAGCGGTCCTGGGCCATGCGCTGCTTGTCAACGGGCCGTCCCGTCGCACGCGGCCGCTGCTCGCTGCCCAGCAGCTGGCTGACAACTTCCGGGCGCAGCAGCAGCAGGCCCGCAAGCTGGCGGCGGAATTCCTCACGCAGCAGCTCGTCACGCACGCCGAGGTAGAGCGGACGCAGTTCGCCGATCCAGTTGCGGCGCATGGTCAGGTCAGCATCGGGATGCGCACTGAGCTGATGCTCCAGCCAGAACTGCACGATCCCGCGCGCCTCGCTCAGGAGGCCGCGCCAGGCCGCGCCGCCGCGCTCACGCACGAAGTCATCGGGGTCCATCCCGCCGGGAATCACCACCACCCTCGCGTCGATGCCCTCGGCGAGAAACAGCTTGCCGGCCTTCCAGGCCGCGCTGCGCCCCGCGTTGTCACCGTCGAAGGCCAGGTAGACCCGCTCGGTGTAGCTGCGGATCAGGCTGACATGCTCCGGGGTCAGGGCCGTGCCGCAGGTCGCCACGGCGTTGCCAACGCCATGCTGGGCCAGGCCGATCACGTCCATGTAACCCTCGGTGACAACGATCCCCTCATCGCGGGCCTGGCTGCGCGCGCGGTTGAGGTTGTAGAGCACCTTGCTCTTCTCGTAGAGCGGGGTCGCTCCGGTGTTCAGGTATTTCGGGTTGTCCTCATCGCTGAGCGCCCGGCCGCCGAAGCCCAGCACGCTGCGCCCCAGCACGTCGTGGATCGGGAAGATCAGCCGGTGCCGGAAGAAGTCGTAGGAACCGCCGCCCTGGCCGCGCGGCCTGGCCAGGCTGACCGTGTCCAGCTCGGAGCTGCGCGCTCCCTTCGAAAGCAGCAGGTCGCTCAGGGCATTCCATTCCTTGGGGGCATAACCGAGCTCGAAGCGCGCCGCGAGCTCCGGCTCGATACCGCGCTTCTGCAGATAGGCCCGCGCCGTTTCACCATCCGGGGAGCTGAGCTTGCCGGCATAGAACTTCTGTGCGGCCTGGTTGAGTTCCTGCATGCGCTGCCGCGCGCTCTTCTCCTGCTTCTGGCCCGGGTTGTACTGCGGGATCTCGATGCCGTGGCGCTCCGCCAGCCATTCCATGGCCTCACGGAAATCCAGGTTCTCGCGCGCCATCACGAAGTCGATCACGTTGCCGCCGGCCTTGCAGCCGAAGCAGTAGTACATGCGCTTCACCGGGTTGACCGTGAAGCTCGGGGTCTTCTCATTGTGGAAGGGGCAGCAGGCCTTGAATTCATTGATGCCGGCGCGCTGCAGCGTGACGAACTGGCCGATCAGCTCGGCGATGTTCACGCGCTCGAGGATTGTCTCCTTTAAGTCCATCCGCTGCTCTAATCATACCGAGCGCGGTGGCCGCTTGCGCCGCTGTGTGCTGGCAATCGAGTATGCTATCCCCGGACCGGGAGGAAGACCATGGGCAAGCAGACACTGGCACAGCAACTGGAGGAACTCGTCAACAGCTCGCTGATCAATGAGCAGCAGCTCGACGTGCTGCTCGCGGGTTTCCGGCGCCTGGCCGGCAGCGGGATCCTCGACAGCGCCCTGCGTGAGGGAGCGCTGGCCCCGGACTTCAGCCTGCTGGACCAGCAGGGCCAGGCCCAGTCATTGCATGCGCATCTCGAACACGGCCCGCTGCTGCTGCAGTTCTTCCGCGGCGACTGGTGCCCCTTCTGCCAGGCCCAGCTGCGGGCCCTGAGCGCCAGCCGTGAGGAGATCAGCGCGCTGGGAGCCTCGATCCTCTGTCTGAGCCCGGAGACCCCGGAGAAGCATGCGCGCATGGCGGCGGAGCATGGGCTGGAGCTCAGCCTGCTCAGTGACCCGGGCGGTCTGACGGCGCATGCCTGGGGCGTGGCCTACGATCTGACGGCGGCGGAACTCGAGCTCTACCGCGATCTCGGGATCGAGCCCACCCAGAGTGCGCAGAGCAGCACGGAGTTCCTGCCGGTGCCGGCCAGCTACATCATCCTGCCGGGGGCGCGCATCGCCTGGCGCTTCATTGATCCGGACTGGCGGCGGCGCAGTGAACCGGCGGACATGCTCAGCGCGCTGCGCGAGCTCACGGCGGGAGCCCAGGGCTGATCAGGGCTCTGCAGGACGGGGGATCCTGCGGTATCACTTACTGAGGAAAAGCCATACGAGTCCGCGTCACCTCCACGGCGCGGACGCAGGCGGGAACGGGAAACACCTGGTGCAGGCGGTCCGGCGACGGGTCGCCTGTTTTGTTAGGAGCTGGGACATAGGTTGTAGGGAGTAGCAGTCGAGGACCTGGGAGCTGGGTTGTAGGGTGTAGCAGTCGAGGAGCGGGGACATAGGTTGTAGGGTGTAGCAGTCGTGGAATGGGGACTTCGGTTGCAAGGCTATGCGAAGCAACTGGAGTTACAGTACGATGTTCACCAGGTTGATGACTGGCTGGTTGATGATCCACCAGATCACTACCCCGACCAGCACCGCAATGAACATCGACACTGCAATCAGGATCACCCGCTTGTTCCTGTCCATTCCCATGTTTTCACCCTACTTCTACACCCTGCAACCAAGATCCTAAGTCCTCAGGATGCTACACCCTACAACCTAGCTCCTACATCCTCGATCAGTGGCAGGGTCCGCCGCGGAACACGATCTCGCTGATCGCCGTATCGCTGTACTTGCCGCCCTTGCGCACCCCGCTGATCTCCAGCGTGAGCACCGGATCCTTTTCCCCGCCGAGGTATACGGGCTCGAAGGTCACCTCCTGGATGTCCATGCTGTCCTGCAGGTCCACGAAGCAGACCGCCTGGCCGTTGATCGAGAGCTTCAGCTGCAGCACCGCGCCGTTGGCGGCATGCAGGGCCGCACTCTTGCTGTAGCCGGTGATGATCTCCAGCCCGTTGACATACTGCTGCTGGTAGGGCGCGCCGTCGGGGTTCTCCCCGGCATGCGTGCGGAATGCATAGCTCAGGCTCTGGCCCATGCCGTCGCCATCCACGCCCTCCACCCAGGCCGTGGCGGTGTCATAGTCCCAGGCCTGTTCGGCGCCGTAGCTCAGTCCGCCGCTGGCGGCCAGGCTGGATGAGGCCGAGGCATCAATCTGCGGAGCGCAGCAGTAGTAGCTGCACCAGCCCTCGCGCTCGAGATACTCCTCCCGCGCCGGCAGGCTCTCCATCGTGCGCGCGGCATACAGCGGCAGGCCCTGTTCCACGCCGGCGCTGAATTCGGCTGCGGCCTTGCTCAGCCAGGCGCGGTTCTCGGCGGCGTTCGCGGCCTCGTCAATCTCGTCGGCGCGGGCAGTCAGACCGCCCATCAGCACTGTTGCCAGAATCAGTCCCGGGATGTAACGCATCCCTGAATTATCGCACGCAGCGGGGCCGCTGTCACGGGCGGCTGACGGTGGTAGAATCTTGCCCGCGCGGTCCCGCTGAGGGGCCGCAGTGTTTTTTCAGGAGGAAATCAGGAATGAGCGCAAGCGCATTAGCCGCCGTGAGTGTTCCGCTCGTGGGCAACCCCGCCCCGGAGTGGAAGGCCACCGGTTACCTGAACGGCGAATTCAAGGAATACTCCAGTGCGGCGCTGAAGGGCAGGTGGTACATGCTGTTCTTCTACCCGCTGGACTTCACCCCCGTTTGAAGCACGGAAATGCCCGCAGTTGGCGAGGCAGCTTCCGAGTTCAGCGGCATGAACTGCGATTTGTTCGGGGTGAGCATTGACAGCCAGTTCAGCCACAAGGCCTGGGTGGAGAAGGACCTGGGCGGCCTCAACTATCCGCTGCTGGCGGATCTCGGGCACCGCATGAGCCGCTCCTACGGCGTGCTCAATGAGATGGGGATCGCCCTGCGCGGCGTGTTCTTCGTCGATCCCGAGGGCATCGTGCAGTTTGCCAGCGTCTACAACCTGAGTGTGGGCCGCAATACCGAGGAGATGATCCGCACGCTCGCCGCGCTGCAGGCCGGCGGACCCTGTCCGATCAACTGGAAGAAGGGCGACAAGACGCTCTAGCCGGCTGCTTTTCCACGGAACTGAACACTGATGAGGGGAGGGCCACGGCCTTCCCCTTTTTGCTTAAAGTTATTGAGGAACTGTCTGGTTCCACTGCACACCGGTGGAATTTACTGACAACAGTCCTTGGTTCCGACCTTTCCTGGCTCAGGCCTGCAAGGTAGCTGAATGAAGCAGGACATCGGTGGAGTCCTGCGGGCAGGCTACATCCGTTCCAGCGCGGCGATGCGGGCCTCGATCGGCGGATGCGTGGCGAGCATCGCGGCCAGCCCGCCCATCGCGGAGCGCTTCTTCTGCGGATGGTCGATGAACAGCGCGCTCAGCTCCTGCTCCACCTCCGGCATCGGCTCGGAGGAATGGCTGATCTTCAGGAGCGCATTCTTCAGGCCCTCGGGGTTGCGGGTCAGCTTGACAGCCGTGGCATCCGCGAGGAATTCGCGCTTGCGCGAGAGCATCAGGTTGAGCAGGTTGGCGAAGATCGGCGCGAGGATCAGGAAGACGATTCCGATCAGGGCCAGCGCGCCGCCGCCGCCGCTGTCATTGTCACGTCGCCGCCCGCCGCCGCCGTACCAGAGCATGCGGGTCATCACATGGCTGAACATCGCGATCCCGCCCACGAGGATCGCCGCCACGCCCATCAGCATGATGTCGCGGTTGTAGATATGCGACATCTCATGCGCCAGCACGCCCTCAAGCTCCTGGCGGTCGAGGGCGTCCAGCAGGCCGGTGGTGACCGCGATCAGCGAATGCTGCGGGTCGCGGCCCGTGGCGAAGGCATTCATCGCCGGGCTGTCGATCACATAGGCCTTCGGAATCGCCGGCAGGCCGCAGGCCAGCACGAGGCCCTCGATGCTGTCGATCAGGAAACGCTCGCGGTAGATATGCGGATTGGCGGGCCGGGCCCCGACCATCGCGGTGATGATCCGGTCGCTGTACCAGTAGCCAAGCCCCGTACCGAAGATCGCGAAGACCATGCAGCCCGTGAGGATGGTGTAGGTCAGATCCGGTGAGAAGGCCTCGCCGACGGTATAGCCCAGAATCAGGATGAACAGCGTGAAGCCCAGCACGACCCCGAAGGTCTTGAGCTTGTTCGCCGCAATCTGTGCCTCGAATCCGTACATTGTCCCCGCATATATTAGCCCTTGGGCAGGCCATGCCCCGGGCCTCTGCAGCCGCTAGTTATGACGCATTCCCGGGCTCCCCGGTGTTCAACGCAGGGGCCGCTAAATGCGTCATGCTGCCTGATGTGTTATCTTCAGCGCGTGTCCCGTATCGCAATTCTCATGCCCCTGCTCCTGATCTGCCTGCTGGCCCCGGCCCGGGCCCAGGACCGCAGCCTGCACATCAGCGAGCTGTCCGTCTATTCCCTGAAGGATGGCCCGGCCTCAGTCGCAAACCGATTCAGCCATGAGGAGGCGGACCTGCTGGGCCTCTCGATGCTGTTCGAGATCAGCGGGCTGGATGATGGCCGGCGCGAGAAGCTGGAACTGTTCCTTGTGGCCTACAGCGCCGAGGACGATGAACGCAAGCACCCGCTCATCAAGCAGAAGCGCACGGAAAGCTTCGGCAACGGGCAGTACGTGCTGGAGTTCACGGACTTCATGGATGCCGATGCCTGGCTGGGGGACAGCCGCTTCACCGCCGTGCTCGAGGCCTCGCTGAAGGGCGCGCGCACGGTGAGCATGGAGCAGAGCTTCACGATCGAGGGACCGCCGCTGCCCACGGTGCGCTTCGAGGAATTCAGCGCCTACAGCTGGGAGCGCGGGCCGGGCTATGAGGAGCTGGAGCCGGGCGAGGAATTCGTGATCGACCTCACGCTGGCCGTGGATGACAACGAAACGGGGCTTGATCCGCGCCTGCGCCTGCTCGTGATCATGGAGGAGGAGATGTGGTATCTCGACCCCGAGGATCCCGGCATGCCGAGCGGGAACAACTGGAGCGAGGCCTGGCTTAGGGGCGGGGGCAGCGAGTGGCGGGTCTATGCCCGGGCCCGGCTGCCGCTGTTCTTCGACAAGGCCTATGACTACTACCACGACTTCCGCGTCTATGCCTTCGTGGGCTTCGGCGAGAATCCGCAGCGGGAGACGGACTACATCCGCATGACGCTCACGGATCCTGACAACGGCGAGCTGCGCGAGAGCCAGGACCTGACGGAGCGCCAGGCCCAGGTGGCGGCGGGCTCGCACTGGGCAATCCGCCAGACGAAGGGCCCGGAAGCGGACTGACGCCTCCTAGAAGAACCAGTCGTCAAAGATCACTGAGCCGGGCTGTTCACCATAGACAACGATGTGCGTTGCCGTTTCAGCGGAATGTCCGGCAGCGCCCTCACCCAGCAGGGCTTCGAGCTTTGCCTGCGCTTCGTCAGCATTGTCAAAATGCTCGACGAACAGTGCGCCGGCCTTCCATGCACTGGACTGGAAGTCGGAGTAGAGCGCTCCTGTGATCGGGTCATACAGGTTGTTGTACAGGTTCAGGTTGCTTGCGGCGGAGTTGCCATCCGCATTGTCAGCGACCAGGAATTCCGCCAGCACCGCCTGTGAGTCTGCAGGCAGCGCACCGGTGCTGCGGTAGTACCTGCCGAGCAGTCCGGATAATGATCGCAGGCTGTGTTCAAAGCCATTCACGTCCATCCAGGCGCCGAGCCTGATCTGCTCAGCCTCGCTCAGCTCGCGAGCCGGATTCAGCTCGGCGGCATCCTGCATGTTCCAGCCGATCCACTGGTATGGCCCGGGCGCCGCGAGTGATGGGTCATTGGCAACAGTCAGGATGCGGCAGTCGTCATTGATGCCATAGGCAGGCTCACCGGCCTGCGGGGCTGTGATTGCCGTCGTCGCAATCAACAGAGCAGCAGCGGTTCTCAGCAGGTTCTTCATTTGTCCCTCCCCGGATGATTGTTAGCAGTATAACAAGAAAGGGGGGGTCAATCCAGCTGCGAGGTTTCAGGACCTTGCTTGTCGGGGGTAGCGGCGCAGTCCCGCTGCGCCTTGGAGTGCAAGCCACGAAGCAATGAGCAATGAAGAATGAGCCAGATAATGTTCTTCTTACTTCGCGTCTTCGCGCCTTAGCGTTGGCAAACCAGCGTTATCCGAGTCCGGCTTTTAACGGGCCTAAACGCCCGCCTACCGGTTGCCATGTATTCACGGGCGTAAACGCCCGGCTACCGGTGGAAGGCCGTTTACGGCCGTAATAGAATTGCAGGTCCGACATTGCATTGAACCGCGAAGACACGAAGTTCTCAGGTTCACGTTGGCAACTATTTCTGCCTAGCGATTTTCTCCGCGCACGAAGCAGCCGCTGGCGTGCTGGCGTTGCGGGGCAACGCCGGTCCTTCATCAGTTTTCAAGTCTGAATCTGATTCTCATTCTGCGCTCCGTGCTCTCTGAGGTCTCTGTGGTAAATCTTCCAGGCGCCGATTCCACCGAGTTGCCACCGGAGCACGTGCGAATCTCCCGCAGCTCATCGTGCGCAAGCAAGTTGCGCACCTCCTCCCCGAGGCAGCACCTAGTCCGCGTCGCCTTCCGATTCCACGCGCTGGCGGCGCAGCATCTCCTGGATCCCGGCCGTGTCGATCTCCGTCGGGCGCGCGGCGGCGATGTTCTCGCCCTGGATCAGCTCGTAGATCTCATGCCGGTGGATCTGCACATGGCGCGGGGCCTTGACCCCCACTCGCACGCTTTCGCCCTTGACGCTCACGACGAGCACCTCGATCTGGTCCAGGCCGTCGAGCTCGATCACCACGGAGTCGTCCACCTTGCGGGTCAGGCGGATCGGGGACATTCCGCCGTCGTCCGCGCCGGGCATGGCGTCAATCTGCACATTGCCGGGCATCAGGGAAACGGGGCGGTCCACGCAGAATGAGAAGCGTACGACGCCGCGTTCAACCGAAAGCACCTCGACCTCGTAGGTGGGGCCGAGCATGATCTTCTCACCCGGTTTGCGCGTCAGTACGAGCACTGCTCTGTCATTCTATCCCAAAATGTATTAATTAGGTATCCGGCCCCTTCCCGGCTACTTCAGTTCGTCGAACTCCAGCCGGTCCTGCGAATAGTCGAATTCGCTGCGCTGCGGGGTCTGGCCCTGCTGCAGGGCCGGGTTCCACTGCAGCAGCATATGCGAGGTGTTCTGCATGTAACGGAACAGGCTGCGGACATTGCGCAGCAGCTGCAGGCGTGTGCTGAAGTCGATGTTGCGGAATTCCAGCGGGGTCTGCAGCGGATTGACGCTGTCCTCGCCATCCTCTTGCTGCTGGCCGGCCAGTGCCGGGTTCGTCAGGCGGTTCCCGGAGCTTCCGGCATCCGGGCCGGCTGGAGTCTCCGGACCGCGGTCGAGGCGAATGCGCGCCGCCTCATCCCCGTCCTCGTCCTCATCATCATTCCAGTAGCGCGCGGGGCTGTTGCCGTACTGTCCGCTGCGCAGCAGGTTGAGCGGGTCATGCACGGCCTTGACGCGCTCAACCCAGTCTTCTGCTTCGCGCTCATCGCGCGGCTTGCGCTTGTCACCCTCGCGCAGCAGGCTGGGCCGGCGCGGGTCGATTTCCTGCATGCTGCTCACAGGCTCGGCATCACCGGCCGCCAGTTCTCGGCCGCTGTCAGCGCTGCCGGCGTCGGCGATGTAGGTGTAGCGTGATTCAAAGTCCCAGGCGGCCTCGGAGCCGGTGAAGTTCAGGTCCGTGCCGGGGTTGCGCAGGTAGAGCTTGCGCTGGGAGTAGTCGAAGGTGATCCCGCCGAAGTGCTGCGAAATCAGCGGGAAGCCGATCGCGCCGATCACCTGGCGGCCGCGGTAGTCGAAGCTGCGCTCATAGCCGGCATCCACCACGCGGGCCGGGTAGTCCTGCCCGGCGAAGCTGATGTCCAGTTCCTCGAGGATGTAGCGCGGGGCGAAACCGCCGGTTACGTCGCCGAGGAAGCCGTTCATCTTCAGGTCGTCCGCCAGTTCACGCTGTTCCACCCAGTCGAGGTTCATGGAAAGCGGCGCGCGCTGCCCGGTGTCCAGCAGCAGCAGTGAGGGCCCGCTGTTGTTGACGTCGGCCTCGACATGCGGCAGGTCGCGAATGAAGGTCAGGGCCAGTTCCTGGCCGCTGGGGCGTCCGCCCTCACCCGGCGGATTGAGGGTCATCTGGCCCTTGCTGAGATCAAGATCCAGCCGGCAGAGCTGCAGGATCTCATTGCCGACGATGCCGTGGATGCGCATGTCCGCGCCGTAGCCGAGGCTGGTGAGCTGCGTGCCGATCACCGGCATGTTCCGGAAGCTGACCCCGCCGACCTCGAAGCCGAAGCCGCCGTAGAGCTGCATCGATTCATTGGCCAGTGCACCGCCGACCTTGACATTGCCCTCGGGGTGCAGCCCGGCATCGAGCTGCAGCACGAGGTCGTCCACGATCATCTGCTCCGCGCCGCTGTCGAACACCAGGTTCAGTGGACGGCCGTTCGGGAGCCGGGCCTGGAACACCAGCCAGTCCTTGACGGGCTTGATCGGGACCTGCTCGCCCTGTCCGTGGAATTCCACGTACTGTGTCGGATCGAAGGCCGGCAGCTCCGGGGCCTGGGCCAGCTGCTGCGGGGAATAGCTGATCTCATCAATGAAGTACTGGTAGAGCTCGCCGGCCGCATCCAGCACGCCGAAGTCCCCGGCCAGCACATGCCCGTCCTGGCGGCTGAGCTTGCCGAAGACCACGAGCGGTGAACCGCGGAACAGCGCAATCAGCTCGAAGCTGTCCTCAGCGAGTTCCACGCTGTCAATCTGCAGCTGGTCGCCGAGATACTTCTGCCCGGCCTCCAGCTCGTCAAGGTCGCCGATCACACGGCTGACGATGAAGTGCCTGAGCAGCGGGCTGTCGAAACGCGGGAAGGCATCCGCCAGGCGCTGGGCGGTGCGCTTGCCGTCCGACCAGATCGAGGGCATCGCCGAGCGGGTGCTGATCATCTGGGCGGGCATGCTGCGCCAGCTGAAGGTGTAGCTCTGGCCGACCAGCTCTTCATAGGCATTGCTGGCGAGGTCGACACGGCCGTCGACGTAGGAGATGTTCTGGCGCTCGTCATGGACGACGCGGGCCTTGTAGCTCACGCTGCCGTCCGCGGCCCAGCTCCGGCCGCCAAGGATCATGAGGCAGCCCAGCAGGATCGCAGCGGAAATTCGCACCAAATGATTATAGGGTAGCCGGCCCGGCAACGGGCGGGCCAGCGTCAAATTCCGGTCAGACACTTTAAGTCTGACGCATCCGGGGCGGATAATATCGCGGCGCAGGCTGCAAACCTGCGTGTTATACTCGGAAAGACGGCCTTGAGTCAGG
Organism: bacterium; assembly: GCA_020440605.1. Taxonomy (GTDB): domain Bacteria; phylum 4484-113; class 4484-113; order 4484-113; family JAFGCY01; genus JAHEFU01. The sequence goes on from JAGRNT010000005.1 coordinate 48,214, forward strand.
AAATCTCCAGCAAGAATCTAGATGCGGCATCTGATATAGATGTCCCCCCGCGAAGTTGGGCGCAGCTCACTGAGCTCGCGGATGCCATGGTGCGCGGGCTGTTCCCGACGGAGCAGGTAGCGCTGCGCGTGATGGACGATGCGGCGATCCGCAGCCTCAACCGGCAGTTCCGCAATGTGGACCGGGCCACGGACATCCTCTCCTTCCCGGCCGATCCCTCTGACCATCCGCACCGCGGCGACCTGGCGCTGAGCTGGGATGCGGTGCAGAGGCAGGCCCGTGACAACGGCAACACCGATGTGCAGGAAGCGGCGGCGCTGCTGGCACACGGCATGCTGCACCTGGCGGGGCATGATCATCCGGATGATGAAAGCCAGGCGGAAATGGACAGGCTGACGCGCGAGATCTGCGCGTCCGCCGGAATCAAGGTGGAGAACTTTGGACACTGACATACCCTTATCAGCCCTGCTGCTGCTCGACCAGATCTCCTTCACCGGAGGCGTGATGGTCGTGTTCGGCCTGCTGGCCTGCTTCGGCAGTGCGCTGGCGGCGAACTCCGCAGTGGCGGGCCGCATCGCGCGCCTGCTGCGCCCCGAGGAGATCCGCCGCACCGTGGCCGGCGGGATAGTGCAGCTGCTGCTGGGCTTCGGCCTGCTGCTCTTCGGGCTGGGCAGCGTGGTCAATTCAGAGGCTGAGGCCCTGCGCGAGGCGCTGGACCCGGCCTATCTCGCCGGCAGTGAACTGGATGGCTGGGCACTGGGGATCCGCATCGGCCTGGCGCTGCTGCCAGCCCTGCTGCTGCCGGCGATCGGCGTGGTGGCGGGTGCCGTCAGTGCCCGCGGCGAGCGCATGAGCTGGGGCATCCGCGGCGGGCAGATCCTCGCCGAGCCCTTCGCGAAATGGCTGCCTGCGCCCACACATGCCGAGGGCGAGGAAGAGGCCGAACCGGAGTTCCGCATCGACCTCGCCAGCGGTGAGGACGTGGAGGACGAGGAGCGTGAGCTGATCGAGAACATCCTCGAATTCGGCGAGACCACCTGCTCCGAGGTGATGACCCCGCGCACGGACTTCGTGGCCGTTGACAACGCCTGGGAGGGCGCGCGGATCATCGCCGTGATCACCGACTCCCGCCACAGCCGCTTCCCGGTCTACGAGGAGAGCATTGACAACGTGATCGGGATCCTGCACATCCGTGACCTGCTGGAGTATCTCGCGCGCGGCGGCTCCAGCGAACGGCTAGACCTGCGCCAGCTCGTGCGTGAACCCGTGTTCTACCCGGCATCGAAGAAGATTGACGACGTGATGCGCGACCTGCAGATCCGCAAGAGCCACATGGCGATCGTGCTCGACGAGTACGGCGGCACCTCCGGGATGGTCACGATCGAGGACCTGCTGGAGGAGATCGTCGGCGAGATCCAGGATGAGTATGACGACGAGAGCCGCCAGATCCACCGCATGGACGACGGCAGCTGGATCGTCGACGCGCAGTGCCCGCTCAGTGACCTCAACGAGGAGCTGGGCCTGAGCCTCGAGGCCGAGGACGTGGACACGCTGGGCGGCTTCATTGCCAACCAGCTCGGGCGCATCCCCGAGGAGAGCGACACGGTCGACGCCGGCGAGATGCAGCTCAGGGTGCTGAGCGTGGACCGCAACCGCATCCGCCGAGTGCGCGTGCAGCCGCTGGGCGGCGCCAGCGTGGCCTGAACCCGTCGCCTATAATCGCGACCGCTGCCGGGACCGCCGGCAGGGGAGAATGCATGTCCACAGTTGCCGGGAAGATCGTTGTCATCACAGGTGCCTCCAGCGGCATCGGTGAAGCCAGCGCCGAGATGCTCGCCGCGCATGGCGCGAAGCTGATGCTCGGCGCACGCCGCACGGACAGGCTCGAAGCGCTGTGCAGCCGCATCAGCGCCGGGCAGGGCATTGCCAGCTGGCGCAGCTGCGACGTGGTGCAGCGCGAGCAGGTCGAGGCCCTGGTGCAGGCCGCCGTGGACGAGTACGGCCGTGTGGACTGCATCTTCAACAATGCCGGGCTGATGCCGGTCAGCCCGCTGCGCAACATGCATGTGGACGAGTGGGACCGGATGGTGGATGTCAACATCAAGGGCACGCTCTACGGCATCGCCGCCACGCTCAACCGCTTCCTGGAGCAGGGCAGCGGGCACATCATCAACGTGTCGTCAATCTCCGGGCACTGGGTCTGGCCGAACTACGCCGTCTACAGCGCCACCAAGTGGGCCGTGCGCGCCATCTCGGAGGGCCTGCGCCAGGAACTTGACGACCGCGTGCGCGTCACCGTGATCTCGCCGGGGATCGTCAGGACCGAGCTGACCGACCACATCACCGACCGGGAAGTGCTTGACAACCTGGGCGGGCGCTTCGACTACGCCATGGACGGGGAGGACATCGCGCGCGCCGTGCTCTGGGCGATGGAGCAGCCGCCGCATGTGGATGTCAACGAGATCCTGATCCGGGCCACAGGCCAGGGAAGATAGGGTGTAGGAGCTGGGGTGTAGGGTGTAGCGGAGGCCAGGCCGTTGGCCTGGCAACAGGATATAGGAGCTCGGTTGTAGGGTGTAGCAGGCGAGGACATAGGAGCTGGGACATAGGGTATAGCGGAGCTGCGGTCACGCCTTTGGCGTGATTACCGTACAATACTCATTACTGACTATAATCTGACAATGAAGCTGCCGAAGCCACGAAGTTACTGGGACGATCCTGCACTCAAGGGGTCAGAGATTGTCAATTTTGATCCATCCCTTGACCTGAGCCATCACGCCGTTTACCTGAAGGCACTACTCGATGAACGAAAGCTGCCCTGGCTGGATCAGGTCTTTGCATTTCGTGCTCCCGGCAGCCTGAAATGGGAAATCCTGTTTGAATCAAAATGCGAGTTTGACCCGGACAGGCGGATTGTCGTCGTCTCCGATTCCGAGCACATGTTTCCGATCATGATTTCAAGCATGTGGGGACATCTGCACACGACGCCCTGCGAGGTGGTGGAGTGGGTAATGAGCATGCGGACTGAGGATCTCGTTGAAGTTGCCTATTTTAGGGCCAACGAATACGCGGGAGGATCCTATGAGTTGGCGCGCAGTCTGAATGAACATGAACTTCAAAGAGCGGCGCGTGAAGTCCTTCTCTCGCAAGGCGAACACAAAGCTGGAAGCAGCATCACGATTGCCGTTTACTCATGGCTTGGCACACACGATGCCCTGCTGCACGTGAACATCTGAGTGAAGATTGTGCGGCAGCAAGTGCCGCACCTCCATTCCCGTCAGCTACTCCCTACAACCCAGCTCCTGGGTCCTGCTCTGCTACACCCTACAACCCAGCTCCCAGGTCCTAGATGCTCTCCCCCAGGTAATACCCCACCGCCGCCAGATCCACCTCGTTGACGATGCCGTCGAGGTTTGAGTCGTAGAAGGGCAGGTAGCCGGGGCTCGTGCTCGTCAGGCCGTGCTTGCTGCGGATCAGTTCGTAGTCCGTCATGTCCACGACGTTGTCAAGATTGGCATCGCCGGGCAGGTTGAAGATGTAGAACGGCACGGTCGTGACCGGGCCCTGGTTGTCAAGTTCGTCATAGACGTAGACATTGAGCTGCGCGGCCTGGTTCCTCAGGTCCGGCGCGCCGACCAGCACCTCGAAGGCCCCGCCGCTGATCACGTCGATGATCGTGTCCAGCCCGGGGGTCAGCTCGCCGTAGGGCGCGACATCCAGCCAGTAGCGGACCTTGCTCACGTCCTGCGGGTTCTCCACGCTCAGGTTGAACTGCTCCAGGCGCGGGGCCACGCCCACGCTCGTGCCCGGCAGGAAGTCCACGCCGTCGATGCGCGGGAAGTCCTCCTGGTAGGCCCGGCCCACGGTGATGTCATCCAGCCACCAGCCGGTCGCTTCACCGGTGTTCTCGCCGCTGCCGCTGGCATCGGACTCAAACAGGAAGACCACGCGCACGGTCTTGCCGGCGAAGGCCGAGAGGTCCACCGCCGCCGTGCTCCAGGGAGCGAGGTAGCCGCTGAAGTAGCTGTCCTTGGTGAGGTTCTTCAGCTTGCCGGGGCTGAAGCTCAGGCCCTCGTCCTCCGTGACCAGCACCCAGCCGCGGTCCTTCTCGCTGCCGCCGTTCTCGATGTTGAAGTGGTGGTGGAACACCAGGCTCGGATCGGAGATCCCGGAGAAGCTGATCCGGCGGCTGATCACGGCATCGGTTTCGAAGGCGTCGTAGGTGTTGAAGTCATTGCTGTTGTGCAGCGCGAAGGCCCCGCCGTTGGTGGCGCCGTTCTGGTCCTTCCAGCGGCCGCTGCCGTTGCTGCGCACACTGCCGCTGTCACCGCCGCCCTGGCGCACCGCGTCGATCAGCGCATCGCTGTAGTCGCGGAAGTCCAGCGGCTCGAAGTCGCGGCCCTCGCCCTCGAAGTCCTCCTGCACGGGGAAGGTCGCGGCGGTGTTGTCAACCAGCACATCCACCGAGTTGGAGACGGGCTGGCCGTCCAGCTCGGCCTCGAAGCGCAGGTTGACACTCTGGAACAGGTAGTTCGAGAAGTCCACCTCGAAGTCCCAGGGAGCGCCCGTCAGGGTCTGGGCCGCTTCGTCGTCAATGTAGAGCGTCACGCTCGGCGGGCTGCCGAGCACGTTGATGCTGAACTGCTGCGTGCCGCTGACTGTCAGCGTCTCCAGCGCCGGGATCTCGATCGCCTTCTCGGTCAGCAGGCCGAAGATCCCCGGCAGGTCCACGCGGCGCACCGGGTTGCCGGAGTCGAAGCCCGTGGTCGGCTTGCCGGTGTCGTACATGATCGTGCGGATCTCGGTGTTCGTCAGGGTCGGGCTGTAGCTCCACATCAGTGCGGCCACGCCGGCCACGATCGGCGCGCTGAAGCTCGTGCCCTGGCCGCCGCTGACATAGTTCGTGTCGCCGTTCTCGCGGCAGCTCTTCAGGGAGTTGCCGGGAGCCGCCATGTCGATGTAGTTGCCGAAGTTGCTGAAGCCGGCGCGGGCATCATTCGTGCCCACGGCGGTGCTGCCGACACTGATCGCCTTGGAATAGCTGCAGGGGTAGTGCGCATCGCTGGTGCTGTCATTGCCGGCGGCGCTGATGAAGATCCCGCCGTTGTTCCAGATGAAGTTGACCATCGTCTGTTCCTGGGGCACCGGGCCGCCGTAGCTGCCCCAGCTCAGGTTGACGACCTGCGCGCCGAGGTCAAAGCCCAGGTAGCAGCCTTCGATGATCGTGCCCAGCGGGGCGGTGCCGGTGTTGGCGATCTTCACGGGCAGCACGCGCACGTCCGGGGCCACGCCGGTGATCGTGCGGCCGTTGTTGCCCTCCGCGCCGACGATGCCGGCGATGAAGGTCCCGTGCCCGTCGCTGTCGCTGATGTTCGTGTTGTCACCGATCACATTGAGCTTCTCGCCCGGGAAGTCCGCCGAGGTGAAGCAGGCCCGGCTCAGCTCCTCATGCGTGGTGCGCACGCCGGTGTCCACCACCGCGACCCAGACGTCGCTGCTGCCGCGGCCGAAGTTCCAGCCGAAGTTCGCGCCGATCTTGTGCAGGCTCCACTGCCCGCCGCTGCCGCCGTTGGAATTGCTGTTCTGGTAGTCAGGGTCATTGGGCTCATAGCAGGCCTGGCGGAGCGGTTCATGGAAGGCATGGCTAACCACGCCGCTCAGGGCTGCGTCCGCGCGCAGCGCAGTCAGCACCGCTGCCGCATCCTGGCCCGCGGGCAGGCTGAAGCAGGCGAAGTTGTTGTCCTCCACATACACCTGGCTCACGACCGCCAGGCCGTAGCGGGCGGCAATGTCATCCGTCCAGTCCATGAACTGCGCATTGCGCTTCAGCCGTGCGCTGCCCTGGCTGCGGGCCGGGCTGGCTGCCCCGGCTCCGAGAATCTGGCTCGCGCCCCTGAAGGCCGGGGCCTGGGCGTCGTAGGCCAGCATGATGCGCTGCGGATCGTAGTCCAGGCCGGGGCTGCCGGGCCGCTGCTCGAGGCGCTCATAGGCCTCGGCATGGCTGATCCGCAGGCCGCCCTTCAGCTCGAAGTATTCACCGGAATCATCAACGGCACCAACCGCCGCATCGCGCTCGGCGACAGGCGCGACGGAACCGGACTGGCCCGCGCAGGAGGCGAGCAGGATCGCAAGCAGCAGAATGCCCAGGCGGGCGGAAGTCGTGACCAATTTCATATCCTCACAGCGAATGGTGCCCAGTGATGCCTGTCAATGGGATGCCCTCAGTCCAGCCGGTGAGCGCGCATGCCGCACGCATCCTGATCGGGCAGTGTTTTAGACTACCGGCCCCGGCTGGTGTTCCATTTATACCTTATAGATTTCCGCCAATCAATAACTTGACGGACTCTTCAATCGGATCTGAGCCGGGCTCCACCCCGCTATAATCTGCGCCTATGGCTGGAACACTGAGAGTCCGATTCGCCCCGTCACCGACGGGCTACCTGCATACCGGTGGTGCGCGCACCGCGCTGTTCAACTACCTCTGGGCCAAGGGCCAGGGCGGGGTGTTCGTCCTGCGCGTGGAGGACACCGATGAGGAGCGCTCCACCGAGGAGAGCATGCGCGCGATCCTCGACGGCCTGCAGTGGCTGGGGATCATGTGGGACGAGGGGCCGGACCCCGCGCAGTTCGGCGAATCGATCGGGCCCTTCCCGCCCTACTACCAGAGCATGCGGCGCCCGCTGCACCAGGCATACATGAAGAAGCTCTGGGACGCGGGGCATGTGTTCTACTGCCCGGCCACGGCCGAGGAGATGACCGGCCCCGACGGCAAGAAGCTGACCTTCTCCCCCTACCGCGACATCACGCGCGAGGAGCAGGAGCGGCGGCTGGCAGCCGGTGAGGTGATGCCGGTGCGCTTCCGCTGCCCGCGCGATGTGGAGGTGAGCTGGGAGGATGCCGTGCGCGGCAAGGTCACGTTCAGCAGCAATGAGGTCGGCGACTTCGTGCTGTTCAAGGGCAACGGCCAGCCGCTGTACAACTTCGTCGTGGTCTGCGACGACATCGACATGCAGATCACGAACGTACTGCGCGGCGAGGACCACATCTCCAACACCCCGAAGCAGATCCTGCTGCATGAGGCGCTTGGGCAGACCCCGCCGGAGTTCGGGCATGTGCCGCTGATCGTCGGGATGGACCGCCAGCGCTTGTCAAAGCGCCACGGGGCCACGGCGGTGGATGCCTATGAGGAGCAGGGCGTGCTGCCGGAGGCGATGGTCAACTTCCTCGCGCTGATCGGCTGGGCGCCGGGGGATGACCGCGAGAAGATGACACTCGAGGAAATGAAGCAGGCCTTCGACCCGCACCGCTGCACCAAGGCGGCGGGCGCCTTCAACCCGGACAAGCTGAAGTTCTTCAATGAGCTGTACATCCGCGAGTTGTCGGCCGACGCTCTAGCCGAGCGGCTGCGGCCCTTCGTGCCGGCGGAGTGGTTCAGTTTCCGAGGCGAGGATTACGCGAAGCATGTGTTCACGCTCTTCCAGGAGAAGATCGCCTACCTGACCGAGATGGAGGCGAATGCCTGGTACTTCTTCCGCGACCCCGTGGAGGCTGACAACAACGTGAAGAGTGTTGCCAAGTTCCTGACCGGCAATGAAAGTGCGAAGCAGCTGCTGTCGGAGATCCTCACGGGGATGCAGGCGCTGGGTGATGGCGAGTGGACCGAGGAGCAGCTCGCGCCGATCGTGGACGGCTTCGTGGAGTCAAGCGGACTGGGGCGCGGCAAGGTGATGCAGCCCTGGCGCGTGGCCCTGACCGGCGATGCGATCAGCCCCGGCTTCTATGACCTCGTTGTCACCCTCGGCCGGGACACTGTGCTGCGCCGCGTGCAGCCCTGGATCGAGAGGCTGTAGGAGGTCAGTCCCGCGAAGCAGGACTGACCGGGGGTGCTGCATCCCGCCGCAGGCAGGATGCAGTGGTCGTATTGTCAACGGGGGCCCGATGAATGCCGGACATTGGCAACGGAGGTCCGGAGCTATCCGGACAATGAGCCCACGGAGATTTCACCACAGAGATACAGAGAGCACAGAGTTAGCTCAGACAAGCCGCCTGACATCCAGGGCGGGATGACAACGTAGTTGGCATCACGGGTGGGAATGGCAGACAGGCAGGCGGCGCTCATTCATGCGGGATAATCCTTGCATGCGTTACATCCTGACCCTCCTGCCGATGCTCCTCTGCGCCCTGGCCACGGCTGCCTTCGCGCAGGAGCCCACGCCCCGTGAGATGGTCACCGAGGGCTGCACGCTGGTCTCGCCCTTCCATGTGATGAGTGCCACCGTTGCCACATCGGAGAATCTCTCTCCGCTGGTCTGGGGCACGGAGCTTGCTAGCTCCGCTGATACCCGCGGCCTGCAGGGTACCCAGCCGGTTCCCGGCTGGCTTGGCAACTACGGCAGCGGGCGCGTCGCCATCTGGGACGGGCATCCAGGCTTCTTCGGAAGTGGGGCTGACGGCCGTGATGACAATGACCGGCTGCGCATCCAGCTAATCGACTGGCTGCGGGATAATGGCAGCATGGCCTTCGCGCGCGGGCATGGCGAGAAGCCGATGGACGAGGTGCTCAGCGGCAGCTGCTGGCAGCATCTGCTGGACAGCGCGGCTGACCCTCATGAACTCGATGGCGAACTGACAACTGAGAATCTCACTGGCAGCGGACTGCTGGTGATCGGATCCAGCTGGCAGCGCATCACTGACAGCGAGCTGGATGCCGTGGAGGACTTCGTGCTGAACGGTGGCGGCCTGCTGGTGATCGGCATCGGCTGGGCCTACAGCGGCTACGCCGACGATCCCGACCCGGACTTCTACATTCCAAACCGGCTCGGCGAGCGCTTCGGCTGGCGAGTGCAGTTCGGCACGATCAAGGATCCCGGCACGCCGCTCGGTGAGGCCGGCGCTCCGGCCTTCAGCGTACTGCCGCTGGAGGACTACCGCCCGGCGCGGATCCATGTGCTGCGCGGCCTGCCGCAGCAGATTGACGATGTCGTCAGCCAGGCCGCCGCCGATCCGCAGGACATCTTCGTGGTGGAGGGAAAGTACACGGGGCTCTGCCTGCCAAATGCATACTGGGCCGAGCTGGATTCCGTAAGCGGGATCCTTGAACTGCTGGACAGTGTGTACCTCAGCCACAATGCGCTGATCGGCAATGCCAACCCGCCCTATGGCGGCGAGCGGATCTGGTTCGTGCCGCAGGTCTCGGACGAACCGGGCTGGTATATGCACAGTGGCAACCCCGTTGTCTACAAGGCCCATGCCGCGGAGGACATCGTCCGTACCTACAACACCGAAGGCCGGCTGGGCTGGGGCATCGTGCATGAGCTGGGCCACAACATGCACATCTCCAGCTGTGGCAACAACATGGTGCCGGACGGCACCGGGGAGAACTGGGCCAATGTCTGGAGCGTGTGGACCAACAACGCCTTCGGCTGGCCGCAGCATGAACGCTATGCACGTGAGGGCAATCCCTACCATGACAGACCGGACTACGCGCAGCTCAGCAGCGACAACTGGATCCTGCTGGACTGCCTGGACATGATCTGGCAACGCTACGGCTGGGACGGGATGCAGGCCTTCCTGACGGATGTGGCAACGCGGCGCGCAGCCGGGGAGAAGCTCAGGGACAACGCTGAGCGCCAGCGCCTGCTGATCGAGGGCATGAGCATCGGCTATGGCATCGACTTCTCGGAGTTGTTCGCCCACTGGGGCTTCCCCGTCAGCGACGAGACGCGCGCGCTGTTGTCAAAGTACCCAAGGAGCGAGATAGCGATTCAGTAGCTGTGGTTGTGGTCTTCAACTTAAACCCGTAATGATTAGATATGCCAATGCAGCTGTGATTAGTGCAACAATAGCAAGAGTAACTGGCCAACTGACTTCAAAGAGCAATCCCTTTCCTCGTTGTTTCTGAGATTCCTCTTTCTGCATTTTCTCTTCTCTTCTCTTGTCCTCGAACTGTTTCCAAGCAGCAACTTTATTAGGAGTGAGTGCCTCAGGCTCCCCTTCTTTAAGCCAGCGGCCAGCGTAGGATTCTAATTCGACTCGCATCGATTCAGGACACTCTATTTCACCCTCAAACCAGTTAGTCCAGCCAAAAGTGATTTCTATTCCGTCTTTCTCCAGGATTATGAGCATGTAGTCTATCCCGACATCAAACAGGTCATACTCGTAGAGCACGGTCCATTCACTGCTGCTACGGTATTGCGCCAACATGCGATTCCAGTCCTCGGTCACTATTCCGACTAAGTACATAACTTCATTATAATTAATCAGGCATGTCTTCGGAGGAGTACAGCGGCGGGTCGCCGCTTCCACTCATCTTGCTTAAATCAGCTGCCAACTCAATTCCCGCCAGACATCCCGGGCGGGAATGGCAATCAGGCAGGCGGCGACACGCGAAGATTTCACCACAGAGCACACGGAGAGCACGGAGAATTCCTGTGCAAGCCGCGGGTCCATCTGCTGGTTCTCATTCTGCTTCTGCTTCCGATTCTGCATTCCTCAGTGCTCTTCGTGCCCTCTGTGGTAAGTCTTCATTTCCGTCTCGACCTTGACTCGTTGCCACTTCCATATCTCATTGTCAGTTGTACCGGCCGCCGGTGACAATCTCCACCACCTCGGATTTCAGCGTGGATGGTTCACCTTCCTCCAGCGCGTGCCCGAGCAGGCCCTCCATCTCCGTTCGCAGCTGCGGGCTGCACTGGATCTCGCCCTCGAACCAGTTGTCCCAGCCGAAGCGGATCTCCTCGCCGGAGCGCACGAGGATGTACAGGTCGTAGTCGATCCCCTTGTCGAACATGTCATAGGAGAACACGCATTGCCAGCCGGTCTCCACGCAATGCGCGAGCAGGCGGTTCCATTCATCCGTGACGATCCCGGTCAGGTTCATGTTGAGATTATGGGGCAGGAAGGGCGTCACCGGGCGCTGCATGCGAGAGACTGCTGTGAAGTCCGCATGCTTGGCGGGAATGGCAATAAGCAACCCGCCTTCGTGCATGGTGCCTGCGCTGCCAGGCAGGCATTGACTGATCCACGAAGTCACGAGGGACTCAGGCTCGCGTTGGCAATTCTGCCTCACACGCGTCATGTACTGCGCACGCCGGTCCTTTTTTGTTTGCTTCTTCTGCTTCTCATTCTGCTCTCCGTGCTCTCTGAGGCCTCTGTGGTTATTCTTCAGACCCGCCGCATCCAGTCTCGCTGCCAGCCGAGCGCAGCGAGCAATGATTGCACGCAAGTGAATTGCGCTGCTCCGTTGCCTGACTGACATCAGGCCTCCGTCTGACTCTGCGTCTCTGCGCCTCTGCGTTGAATAAAACCTTTTGCCATACCTCGCTGCCAGCCGAGCGCAGACGTGCCACTACCGCTGAAGCGGGCAGCTCCCCCGAAACCCGGTCCCCGAAGCGTCATTGCCCGGATTGCTCCGGGCCTCCGCAATCTGTACTGCCCGAATATCCGCTTTCTGCATCTGTTATGCACCCTGCAGATTTGTGATCATCTCCCTGCATGAACCTGCCGGCCCGGGCTGCGTATTATCCCCGTGCCAAGTCAGTGCGGGCTGGCGGTTCAGCCAAGGAGCCCGCCATGAGCACTGCCTGCATCCCTGTCATCCTCAGCCGCCGCGCCAGTTTCGCTGCCGGCCTGCTGGATGTCGCGCCGATCCTGCTCAGCGCGCTGCCCTTCGGGATCATCTGCGGCGTCGGCGCACTGGAAGCCGGCATGTCCGCCGGCCAGGCCCTGCTGTTCAGCCTGGCCGTATTCGCTGGCAGCTCGCAGCTGATCGCCACGCAGTTCCTCGCCAGTGGAGCGCCGACCGCCGTGGTGGTGCTCGCGGCCCTGGCGGTCAACCTGCGCTTCCTGATGTACTCCGCCGCGATCTCCCCGGAGTTCTCCCGGCGCAGCCTCCCGGAGAAGCTCGGCCTGTCCTACCTGCTCACCGACCAGGCCTTCGCGATTTCCATGCGCGCCTATGCCGGGGACCGCTCCGGCCTGCGGCGCACCAGCTACTACCTGGGCACGGCACTCGGCCTGTTCCTGGCCTTCCAGCTCGGCAACCTGCTCGGGATCTCACTCGGCAGCGGCCTGCCGGCGCACTGGGGCATCGAGTTCAGCGTGCCACTGATCTTCTGCGCGCTGCTGACGACCGCCATCCGCAAGAGGTCCATGGCCATCGCGGCCGCCGTCGCCGCACTCGGCAGCCTGCTGTTGTGCGGCCTGCCCTACATGCTCGGCGTATTCATCGCAGCCCTGCTGGCGATCATCGTGGGTTTCCTTCTGGAGGAGAAAGTCGATGCAGCCTGAGCTTCTGCAGTTCGCGACCGTGACGCTCTGCGTCGGCTGCGGCACCCTCGCCCTGCGCGCGGCCTTCATCCTGCCGGGATCTGCCGCGCGTCTGCCTGAAGGTTTCCGCCGCGCCCTGGCCTACGTACCCGCCGCGGTCTTCGCCGGGCTGCTGGTGGCCAGCCTGCACCCCGAGCGCGTGATCCATCCCGGCGACCCGGTGCAGCTGCGCCTGCCGGCGATGCTCCTTGCCACGATTGTCGCCCTGCGCACGAAGAGCATCCTCTTCACGATCCTCTCCGGGATGGGCTCACTCTGGCTGCTGAACTGGCTGGCGACGCTGTTGTGAGCGCGTTTCGACAAGCAGACGAGATTCAGGGTATTGCCAGAACCGGCTGGGGAATGAAGCGTGGGCCTGAGACGGGGTTGGTTGAAGCACCGCTGTTGCGCAGGAAGCCGAGGGAATTCGTGAACGGGCACAGCACTGCCACATCAACGTATCCATCCCCATCAAAGTCCTGTGCCTCCATCCGCAGTGGATGATCCGCAAGCGCATGGGCCACGGGCTCTGCAAACACATATGGCTGCAATGCCTCGTAGAACAGGAAGTATGAGCGGGTATCCGTTCCCGACTGCTCACCGCAGGCCAGGATGTCCATATCTCCGTCATTGTCAACGTCCGCTAGCCGCAGGTCTGAGAGCGAGACCGGGAAGTGCAGCGCCAGCCTGAACTCCAGACTGGCCACCGGATGGTCAGTGTTGTCATCTTCAAGCTTCGTCCGGTACAGCAGCAGCAGGTAGGACGGCAGCTCCTCTGACAGGATGAGCTCAGGGTCCGAGAAGTGATATGACTCCACCCCGCTATGGTTGTTGCCGCTCCGGTATATCACCGCCAGGTCCTGCAGCCCGTCCTCATCAAGCTGCCCGACCGCGATGCGCAGCGGCCTCAGTGCGCTGTTGATGCTGGTCAGGGATGCCCTGTACCTGGATGTCGACTCGGGATAAATCCTGTCCTGCGGAAGCGGAATCGGCTTTCCAAACTGGTCGCGCCGGAATTGCGGCCTGTCCAGCTGCGGATAGTGCATGTAGACATGCAGCCCGGCGCTCAGCCTGTCCGCAGCAATGATGTCGTTCTGTCCGTTGCCATCGAGGTCTGCCAGCACGGCATGACTGAACTCCGCGCGATCCGGCCGGTCCGCCCAGGGGGAGTCGAGCAGGCTTTCCGCAGCGTTGTTCCAGGGCAGCAGTGCTTCCTCGAACCAGATTGCACTCATGCCTCCGCTGTAGTCCGATGCCAGCAGCAGGTCCAGTGTGCTGTCGTCGCTGTTCACCTGGTCGAGGAAGAAGGAGCCGGTGCCGATCAGCCCAGGCAGGGATACCACCGCTTCGCTGAAAGCTCCCGGTGTAGTCTGCAACCGGATCTGGAATTCACCTGTGCTGTCCATTGTCAGCAGGTCAGGCAGGCCGCTGTGATCGAAATCCGCGATGCGTGCCTGTACATAGCTGGCCGAGCTAGCTGCGACTGTCTGAGGCTGGAAGGCAAAGCTCCCTGGCAGAAGGCTGCGATTCCAGATGATTGCGATCCCGCCGCCGAGCAGGGGGATCAGCAGGTCCGGGCTGCCATTGCCATCCACATCATAACTCTCCATGTCCATTCCGGGAGAGCTCGTGGTAATGCTCGGGCTAGGGTTGGCATCATCCTTCGAAGCTGGTGCTGCCTCAAGCGAATGTGGAAAATCCTGCTGCTGTAAACCAGGCGGTTGCTGTGTTGCTCCTGTTGGTGTTTCCGCCAGTTCTGTTGAGTGACTGGCCGTGCAGCCAATGCTGAGCATAGCTACGGCCAGCACTGAGCACACCAAGGGAATTCCATTCTCCATCCGCAATCTGTTATTGCCGGATCAGCTATGAATCAATCCAGCCTGTTGCAGGCTCGCTCAGATCATCCAGCCTGATCAGCCCAGCTCCCGGGCCATTTCACCCAGGCGGCGGATCGCATTCCCGACCTGCTCATTCCACTGCAGCGCGGCATTCAGGCGGATGCAGCTGGCATAGCGCGCCTGGCTGGTGAAGATCGGCCCCGGGGCGATGGAGATCCCTTCCGCCAGCGCCGCCTGGAAGAGCCTGAGCCCGCTCAGCCCCGCCGGCAGTTCGATCCACAGCACATAGCCGCCGCTCGGCCGGGTCAGGCGCGTGCCGCGCGGGAAGTGCTCGCGCACACTGTAGGAGCACTGCTCCATGCAGTCGCGCAGGCTGCGCCGGAAGCGCCGTAGATGCGCATCATAGGCTCCGCTCGCCAGGAATTCCGCCAGCGCCAGCTGCTGCAGGGAGGGTGCGCCGATCGTGGAGTTGAACTGCAGCTGCTCCAGTTCCAGCCGGCGCTGCCCGCTGGCCGCGATCCAGCCGATGCGCAGGCCCGGGGCCAGGCTCTTCGAGAATGATGAGCAGAGCACCACGCGGTCCTCCCTGTCATAGCCGCGGATCGGCACGGGCCGGCGGCCGGAGTAGTGCAGCTCGCCGTAGATGTCATCCTCGATCACCGTGAAGTCGTGGCGGCCCGCCAGTTCCAACAGCTGCCTGCGGGACTGCTCCGGCATCAGGCTGCCCAGCGGATTGCTGAAGCTCGGAATCAGCAGCACGGCGGCGATCCGCCGCATCCCGGCTGCCTCATCCAGCGCGCGCAGGTCAATGCCCGTCTGCGGGCTGGTCGGCAGTTCCAGGGCGCGCAGCCCGTGGTGCTCCAGCACCTGCAGCAGGCCGAAGAAGGTCGGCGATTCCACGGCCACGGTATCGCCGGGCTTGGTCAGGGCCTGCAGCGAAAGGTTCAGGGCGTCCATTCCGCCGCTGGTGATCAGGATCTCATCCGCGCTCAGTTCACCCATCCAGTTCAGGCTGCGCAGGGCGATCTGCCGCCTGAGCTCCGGCAGGCCCGGCGGGAACTGGTAGTTCATCGCCGCCTCCGGCTGCTCGCGCAGTACGCGGCCCATGATGCTGGCCAGACGTTTCACGGGCAGGTAGTCCAGACTGGGTGCGGCGCAGCCCAGCGGCAGATGCAGCGGGTTGGCCACACTGCGCAGGAAGTCATGCAGCATGCGGTTGCCGGGCACACTGACGCGCTCGATATCCGGGCTAGTGATGCTCGGCAGCTCCAGGCTGCGCTGCGGGCTGCGGCGCACGAAATGTCCGCTCTGGGGCAGGGTTTCAATCAGACCGCGGCTTTCGAGGATGCCGTAGGCCTGCATCACGGTGGAGATGCTGATCCCCAGTTCGCTGCTCAGCGCCCTGAGGGAGGGCATCCGCTCACCGGGCAGCAGTGCACCACTGCTGATGCGGCGCGCGATGTTGTCGGCGACATTCTCGTAGAGGAAACCCTGTGGAGGCATTGCATAACAGATTTACCTTATGGAGGGAAAATTGCAACTGTTATGCAGAGGGCAGGGCCTGACTGTTATGGCTTTCCTGCCGGTTTGGGAGCGGTGGAGGATCAGGCGGAGGCGGTGTAGTCCATCATGAAGATCACTTCGCGGGTGGCGAGGCCTTCCAGCACGGGGTTGCGGCGCAGTTCCATCAGCAGCAGCTCGAAGTCCCAGCTGCAGACCAGGTGATTGTGAATGCCGGATTCCTCCAGCCTGATGGATTGAAGTTCTTCTGTCCGCATGTCGTGATCCTCCCGTTCCTTCCCATTTGCAGATCTCCCATCCCTGGCCCCGGGAAACTGATCTGCATCAATTGCCTAATCGCAGAAAGATTATCTGGAATTAGCCTTACTGAGAAGGGAATTTAATTAACAAGCCGTTAAATGGAAATCAAGCTGGAATTAACTATTCCAGAATTGAAATCCGGACTCGTTCTCAAATTGGTCTGGATCACGCTCAGGCCGCATCAGGCCTGGGCAAAGTACTCCTTGGCAATCAGCGGGCCGTTGCCGTACTGGCCACGCAGCACCGGGTTCGCCCTCAGCTCCGCCAGCAGCTCCTCAAAGTCCCAGCTGCTCAGCAGGTGCTGATGCCCGATCTCCTCGAAATAGCCCCGCTCTTCCCGATTTCCCTCAATCTGCATGCTTGCCTCCACTGCATTCCGTACCTACAGCGAGCACTGCCTCCCGGCCTGACCAGTCCTTGTCAGTCGGCAGTCCATATTGATCATACCGAAATTTAACCGGAATTTCAGGAATAATCGGCGTTTTTTTCCATTTAAGGCAAGAACGGTGAATGCAATGCGAAAAAAAAGTGGCCCCGCCATCCGCAGGGCCACTCCACGTTCTCTGCAATCTGCCGGCGGCACCTCCCTGTGCCCCAGCCTGGTCCAACTTACTTGTCGTCGCCGCCACCCTTGCCGGAGTTGTCGTCGTCGCCTTCGTCATCATCGCCGCCGCCCTTGCCGGAGTTGTCGTCGTCTCCGCCATTGTCGTCACCGGCGCTGTCATCGTCGCCATTGCCGCCGTTGTCATCACCGATGTCATCGCCGCCGTTGTCGTCACCGGCTCCGTCATCATTGCCGTTGCCGCCGTTGTCATCACCGATGTCATCGCCGCCGTTGTCGTCGCCGGAGTTGTCGTCATCGCCGCCGTTGCCGCCGCTGATGCCACTGTCCTCGAGCTTGACGCGGCGGGCATGCCAGCTGTCACCGCTCAGGTCGCCGGTGATCTCCACGAACATCCCGACCGCGAACAGGGCGGGGTCCGCATTGCGGTTGTCGCCGATGCGCCAGACGGTTTCGCCGCTGACGGAGAATTCCTGGCCGGCCACGGTGATCGTGCCCTCGCCGATGGCCTCGATCAGGCCCTTGACCTCCAGCTCGTCGATGCCGGTGCCGTTGTCATCGCCGCCGTTGCCGGAGCCGATCCCGCTGAAGTCATCCTCGGTCTTGACCTTGCTCGCGATCCAGCCGCCGTTGCCGTCACTGAAGCCCTCGACCTCGACGAAGGTCCCGCTGGTGAACAGGGCCGGGTCGGCATTGCGGTTGTCACCGATGCGCCAGGTGGTGCCGCTGCTGATGGCGAAGCTCGTGCCGCCCACGGTGATGTTCTCAGCGCTGATGCTCTCGATCAGTCCCTTGACCTCGAGCTCGTGCAGGCCGCTGTTGCTGTCATCGATGCTGCCGCCGCTGAAGCTGGTGTCCGGCAGTCCGTCGCCGTCGCTGTCATCGAAGCTGTCATCGAAGCTGCCGTCGTTGTTGTCATCCACGCGGGTCTCGCCGCCGCGGCGACGGTGCTGGCGGTGGCTGCTCTCGGAGTTGCCGTGGTCATCGTTCAGGTGGAATTCGACCTCGATCGCATCCAGCTGGCCGTCATTGTCGGAATCGCTCACGCCGATCTGCTGCAGCAGCTCGGTGACCGCCTGGTTGGCGAGGTCCACCGGGAAGTACAGCTCGATCTCGTCGAGGCGGCCGTCACCGTCCAGGTCCTGGGTGGACTTGAACTCGATCTTCACGAGGTAGCCGTCACCGCTGGGGATGCCCTTGAACTCGTACTTGCCGAGGCTGTCGGTCACATCCGTGCCCATCAGGCTGCCGGTGGAGGTGTTGATCAGGCTGACCAGCAGGCCGGCCAGACCATCACCGACGGCGCTGGAGGCTTTCACATCCGTGCTCTGCAGCACCGTGCCGTTGACGTTGGTGGTTCCGGCAGCCACTCCGTTGCCGTTGTCCACCGGCAGCGGGGCGCTGGATCCGCCGCCGCCGCAGGACGCGATGGTCAGGCTGGTGATGACTGCCGCAAGCAGGCCGATGGCGTTGTTCTTGATTACCGTGTTGTTCATGTCAGTGCTCCTGTCTCGAATCTGATGTTGGTAGTGTACCGCTTCAGGAATCCCCAAAACAGGTTCACTATTGGGGATTGTTGCCGGTGACACTTTTCCCTGATGATCCCGGAATGCCGATTAATACTGGATGTAACCAGTTTCCGTCCGTGCGGAAGTGTCACGTCACTGCAGGTGTCTAGATAAGTGATACCTATCAAAGCGATCATCAAGGGGGTCAATATGGTGACGCTTTTGCGTTCCTTCGCCGAAGCTCAGGCCTGGGCGAAGTATTCCCGGGCCACGATGAAGCTGTCGTCCGTTTCACCGCGCATCACGGGATGGCGGCGCAGCTGGGCCAGCAGTTCCTCGAAGTCCCAGCGCTTCAGCAGCTGGGCGTAGTAGAGAGCGGCCCCGTTCTCGTCATGCTGTAATTCCATTTCCCACATGGTCTGCCTCCATTGCATTCCCGTTACAGCTGCGGCCCTGCCGGACATCCATGTCCGCGGGCACTGTCCGATATTACCGGAATTTAACCTTTCTGCCGAGGGACACTACTCAGTGTTCTGACAGGTTACACTCGCTTACATTTTTGTTACCAGATATCCACTTTGATACATATCAATATGCACTTCCCTGGATTGTCTGAATTCCGGCTGAGCGGGTGCCTGGATCGCCAGGGGAAAGCGATGCAGAGCAGCTGCCCTGCTGCTCCAGGCTCCGCATACAAAAAAGGCCCCGGCATGCGGGGCCTCTCCTGGATTGCGCGCGGGACAGCCTCCTGCCGTCCACGTCGTGGTTGGAACTGCTTAGTTGTCGTCGCCTGAGTCATCTCCGGAGTCGTCACCGGAGTCATCACCGTTGTCGTCACCGGAGTCATCACCGCCGTTGTCGTCGCCGATATCATCGCCGCCATTGTCGTCCCCACCGTTGTCGTCGCCGACATCATCGCCGCCGTTGTCGTCGCTGGAGTCATGGTCATCATCGTCATCGGAGATGCCGTCGGCGTCGTGGTCATCGAAGCTGTCCTCGAAGTGGCCGTCGCCGTCATCATCAATCAGGGTCTCGCCGCTGCGGTGGCGGTGCTCACTGTGGTGGTCCTCCACATGGCCGTGGTCATCGCTGAGATGGAACTCCACTTCCACCGCGTCGAACTCGCCGTCATCATCGGAGTCACTCACGCCGATGCGCTGCAGCAGCTGGGTGACGGACTGGTCGGCCAGGTCCACGGGGAAGTTCAGCTCGACATGGTCCGGCGTTCCATCGCCGTCCAGATCCTGGCTGGATTCGAACTCAACCTTGATCATGTAGCCGTTGCCGCTGGGGACACCCTTGAATTCATAATGTCCGCTGGTGTCGGTCACATCCGTGCCGAGCTTCTGGCCACTGCTGTTCAGCAGGCCCACGAGGATCCCGGGCAGGCCGGCACCGACGGTGCTCGAAACCTTGACATCGCTGCCCTGCACCAGCTGGCCGCTGACATTGGAGGTGCCGGGGGCCACGCCATTACCGGGGCCCGGCAGGCCGGCTCCGCCGCCCCCGCCTCCGCAGGAAGCCAGGGCCAGTCCAGCCAGCAGGGTGGTGGAGGCGATGATACGATTAGTCCAGTTGATTGCGTGCTGCATTTTGATTCTCCAGGTTCGCTTCAAGATGTGTTGAGTGTACCGACCACGATCAGGCTCTAACAGAGTCACTATCGGGGAATTGTGCCGGTGACACTTGCAGTTGGCCCTGCCAGTTGATACACTGACACCTTAATAGATATCACTCCCTGCTGAGAAATCTCTGAAATGTCCCGAAATGATACGGGGTATCAGTTCCCGGGGGCTTCTGCAAGTGTGCCTGCCCTTATTCGAAACAAGTGTCTCTTGATCAGGCTGGCCATAGCGGGGATACTTTCATTGCCATGGACTTACGCATAGATAAAGACAGCGAGCAGCCGATCTACGAGCAGATCCGCCGGCAGATCGTGCAGCTCGTGCGTGACGGCCTGCTGCCCCCGGGCAGCAAGATCCCCTCCGTGCGGCAGCTGGCCCTCAAGCTCGGGGTCGGCAAGAACACGGTCAGCCAGGCCTACGATGAACTCTCGGCCGAGAGCATCATCGAGACCCGGCACGGCAGTGGTACCTATATCACTGACAGCCCGGGGATCGCCATCGAGCACAACCTGCGCTCCCAGAAGGAGAACGGCAATGGTGAGGCCGGGCAGAAGATGCGCTGGGATCCCTATAACTTCCGCAGCGAATTCTTCGGCCTGCCGCGCAGCCCGCGGGATGAGGAACTGATCGATTTCACTCAGGCCAGCCCCGATCCCGAACTGTTCCCCTTCGAGCGGATCAAGCAGGTCTCCGCCAATATGCTCTGGTATCCCAAGGAATTCTTCTTTGACCGGGGCAATGCCCAGGGCTACCAGCCACTGGTGGAGCATCTCGAGAAGCAGATGGCACTCAGTGGTGTGGCCATGGCCGAGGGTGAGAATGACATCATCATCACCGCCGGCTTCCGCCGCGCCCTGGACCTGATCCTCGGCTTCATTCTGCAGCCCGGCCAGAAGGTTGCCGTTGAAGTTCCGAGCTACAGCGGCCTGCTGAATGTGCTGATTGCCAAGCGGGTCGGGATTGAACCGGTGCCGATGGACAGCGAGGGCATGGACACCGCCTACCTGGAAGGCCTGGTGCGCCGCGGGGAGATTTCCGCGGTGATCACGATCCCGACCTACCACAACCCGACGGGGATCACGATGTCCCAGGCCCGGCGCGAGCATCTGCTTGAGATCGCCGCGCGCTACAACCTGCCGATCATCGAGGATGACTGGGGCCGCGAACTGCGCTATGAAGGCGTGGCCCCGCCGCCGCTGAAGGCCATGGATACGGGTGGGCATGTGATCCACATCGGCACCTACAGCAAGGTCTTCCTGCCCGGCCTGCGCATCGGCTGGATGACGATCCCTTCGGAGATCGCCGTCCCGCAGGTGCGGGCCAAGATGGGTCTCGACAGCAGTGATTCCTACTTCCTGCAGTCCCTGCTGCATGAATTCATCATAAAAGGCCACTTCGCCAAGCATGTGCGCAAGACCCTCAAGGAATACAAGAAGCGCCGCAATCTGATGGTGGATGCCCTGAATGCGCACCTGCCACCAGGCTGCAGCTTCGTCGAACCACATGGTGGTTTCAGCCTGTGGTTGAATCTTCCGGAGAACATCCAGTCCCTGCCGCTGCTGGGCCTGGCCCGCAAGGCGGATGTGGACTTCACACCGGCGAACATGATGATGCCTGAACGCAATGACATGAATGGCCTGCGCCTGAGCTTCTCGCGCGTCAGCCCGGATGATATTGAGGAAGGCATCAAGGCACTCTGCAGTGTGATCAAGGACTGCATTGACAACCCGGCGCTGCTCAAGGGCGGAGCCCATGACTTCGAGGACCTCTACAAATGATACGGATGGGAATCACACTCCTGGCAATCCTGCTGCTGGCGTCCTGTACGGCCGGCAACAGCGGGCTGACGCCGGACGGCCTGGATGGAGTCAGGCTGCTGGAGGGGACCTCCCCTGACAATGTGCGGCTGAGCAGCAGCGGCAGCGAGCTGCTGCTGGAGCTGCTGCCAGGCCGGAGCGGGGCCTTCGTGGAAATCACCCCGCCCTTTGAGGCGCGCTTCTTCGAGGAGCAGTGGACAGCTGACAACGGCACGGTGCATCTGGTGCAACCGGTTGGCAGCAGGCTGCAGATCGGCGTCGCCCCAACGCGGGAGTACAGCGGTCAACCCGTCAGCCTGCGGCTCAGCCGGGGCAGCGTTGACAGAAGCCCGAGCTCGCCGCCCCAGGGCAACATCAACAAGGTGCAGGACCTGACGGTCGCCGATCTCGGCGCTGGCAATGTCCTGATGCAGTGGACGGAGCTGAACTGGGCGGACTATGACCATAACGGCGAAGTCGGAATATCCGACATCACCCCGCTGGCGGTCTACCTCGGCCAGTCCGGCACCTGGCTGCCGAGTGAGCCGCAGTACTGGGTGGACGGCGATGGCAACGGCCTGATCACCCTCGCGGACATCACCCCGATCGCCGTCAATTTCCAGAACAGCGTCAAGGGCTACAACACCTACCGCGTGGCGGGCAGCACGCCGCCGGCCTATGGCCTGCTGCAGTTCGCCCCCGCCAGTGAGGCCCAGGTCAACCAGGGCCTGCCCCGCACTTATTCAGTGACAGTTTCCAGTCCGCCGGATGGCACATTCACTGTGCGTCCCGTGGATTTCGGGGACCTGGAAGGCATTGAAAGCGTGGCCGCCGTGCTCAGCAGCGCGCCCAATCTGGAAGTCAACCTGGACATCACCGGCCAGATGCTCTATGACCAGAGCACCGGCCTGCCCTCGACCTTCACCAATGACACCGTGATCCTGCGCATCATTGACGATCTGAAGGAAGTGGATGCCATCGAGTTCGGCACGGTCACCCCGCTGGCCAACGGCCAGTTCAGCGTGAGTGGTCTACCCCAGGGCCAGAGCCTGTTCCTGCAGGTGGCCTACGAGCCGACCGTGGATCTCGGCACCGGTGGAGCAAAGGCTCCGGCCCGTGCCGGCTCCGCCCTGTACCGCCGCGTCAGCGAGATCCCCGAGGGTGCTGAAGTCACGACGATCCCGCTGCGCCTGCCCGTCGGCGATGACCCGGTGGTGCTGGACACGGCGATCGACCTCGGGATGGTCAATCCCGCCGGCGGCTTCTTCGTCAACCTGGATGACACCCAGAACATCCCAGGTGACAACCCGGCCACGCCCGCCGTTGAGAACGGCTACACCGTCCAGCGCGACCTGCGCCTGAACTATGTTGACAACCTGCTCTCCGGCGACACCAATGCCGACCTGAGCTTCGTGGATGAGCCGGAGCTGCGTGACAGCGACCGCGACTGCCTGAGTGCCAAGCGCGAGGAGCAGGTGCTCGATGACGACGACGAGTACGAGAACCGGCCTGAGCTGGAGATCGAGGGCACGGTGACCGGCTTCGACCAGCTCAACGGACTGATCTTCCTCACGAACGCAATCATCGAGGTCGGTGAGGTGGAGAAGCCGCTGCCCAATGACGTGGTGGTCTACTTCACCGAGTTCACGCCCTTCGAGTTCCGGGACAAGATCAATGACATCGAAGGCAAGCTCAACCCGGATGAGATCCTCGCCGGTGACCTGCTGAAGATCGACCTCTACGCTCTTGAGGACAGCGGCGACATCCTGCCCACCAAGTACTGGGTGGAGCATGTCCGCAAGGTGATCGACGACTAGGCGATTTGCCCACGGAAATTCGAAAGCCCGCCGGCGCTGAGTTACAATCGCGCTGTGCGGGCTTTCCTCCTTTCAATCGCGACTCTCCTGCTGCTCGGCGGGCTGTGCTCCTGTGAGTACCCCGAGCAGGGTTACTTCGAACTGGCCGGCCTCGACGGGGACGGCAGGCTCGTCGCCAGCCAGCTCTTCATCGTCGAGGAGTACGTTGACGACAGCGAGATGACCACCGGCTTCGGGCTGCTGCTGCCGCATGTGGACGGCCGCCAGCTCGTCAGCATCCCGATGGATCCCACCGAGGGCTTTGAAGCGCGCGGCTGGATCGTGCGCACCAATGCCCGCCAGACGGGGCATGGCAACCTGCTGCTGGAAATGACGCATATCGCCGAGCGCCTCAAGCTGCAGGGCAGCCTGCACGTGGCCGGCCGGGAAAGCGCGGAGGAATTCCATGCCACGCTGCGCTCCGATGAGGATGCCACGGCGATCCTCTTCGTGGGCGGTGCCCCGCCGCTGCCGGAGGCATTCCGCGGTGCCGTGAACTGGGAGCTGCGCCGCCTGGATGAGGATGTGTTCGAGGCCCGCACGGGGCTCAGCCTCAGCAGTCCGCGCGTTCCGCTCCAGCCCTGGGACATGTATGAAGAGGACGGTTCGCTCGCGGCGGAGCAGTCCGCGGCCCGCTCCGAGCCCGGTCCGGACCGGGGACAGCCTGTTGACAAGCCCCGCCCCTGAAAGGCGCGGGTTGAACTGTCGCCAAATTCCTTTCAAGCCCCGGTGAACAGTATTAACGGTCAGCAGCGGCAGTGCTAAGCTCCCCGCATGCTGGGAATTTTCGAGGAACTGGCACAAAAGACCAGTGCCGTAATGACTGAGGAAATCGTCGAGGTCCAGCGCATCGAATGTCTCGGAGCGGCCTTCAACGGGCAGCGCGGGCAGTTCCGCATCAGCTGGATGATCGACCTGGGCTGGACCCGGGTCAGCACCCACCTGATGGTTTCCGAGACGGATGTCGAGCGCGGTGAGGACTGGCTCGTCGAACGCTTCTGCCGCAACATCCTGGAGCGCGTATCCGGGGTGCGGGCCTTTTCGCCCGATGGCCGTGAAGCGGTGGCGTAAACGCCCATTGATTCACGAATGGCGACTATGATCAGTCAGAATCGGCACTCCGCCTTTGTGCGCATGGTATCATCTGCCCATCTGGCCCACCGGCCGGAGGTAGAGCTATGCGACATACACCTGAACTGATCATCACTTTCGCGCTGCTGGCGGTCTGCACTGCAGCCCCCGCCTCTTCGGCCTATGACGAGGCCCGCTACCGAGACAGCGTGGAGTACTTCTCCAGCGACGAACTTGAGGGCCGCATGAGCGGCACCCCCGGCTGCGAGAAGGCCGCGCAGTACATCGCGAACATCTTCATCGACATCGGCCTGGAACCCGCCGGGGTGGACGGCAGCTTCATGCAGCCCTTCGACTTCACGAGCGGCGTGGAACTCGGCACTGAGAACCATGCCTTCTGGGGCGCGCATGGCCAGAACACATCCTGGGAACTGGGCACGGACTGGACCCCGCTGCACTTCTGCCCCGACGGCCTGGTCTCGAGCGGGATCATCTTCGCAGGCTATGGCATCACCAGCGAGGAGTATGGCTACGACGACTACGAGGGCCTGGATGTGAAGGGCAAGGTCGTCGCCGTGCTGCGCCATGAGCCGCAGACGGAGGACGAGAACCTGTTCGCCGGGCGGCGCATGTCGCATTACGGCGATCTGCGCTACAAGGCCCAGAATGCCTACCGCCACGGTGCCGCGGCGCTGGTGGTCGTGAGCGGCCCGCAGGACCGCCTGGCCGAGGAGGGCGACCCGCTGCTGGAGCTGGGCAGCGGTGATGTCTACGGCGAGGCCCCGATCCCGGTCGTTCATCTGAAGCGCGAGCGCCTGCAGGAGCTGCTGAGCTACTGGGAGGGTGACCTCGCGAAGATGCAGGACACGATGGATACCGAGCTCACACCGCAGACGCTCGACATGAGCTACCTCACGGTGGAACTCAGCACGGACATGGAGCGCCGCTTCAGCCGCACTGACAACGTGGTCGGGCTGCTGCGCGGCACGGAGCTGCCGGATGAGTACATCGTGATCGGCGCGCACTATGACCACCTCGGCCACGGCGAGGCCCGCAGCTCCCTCACGCCGGAGGAGCTGAACGCACTCAGCTGGCATGATCGCATCCACCACGGCGCGGATGACAACGCCAGCGGCAGCGCTGCCGTGCTGGAACTGGCGCGGCATTTCGCGGAAACCGGCAGCCGCCGCAGCCTGCTGTTCATCGCCTTCAGCGGCGAGGAACTGGGGATCCTCGGCTCGCTGCACTACGTGCGCAATGCCACCGTGCCGCTCGGGAGCTGCGTGGCGATGCTCAACATGGACATGATCGGCCGCGTGCGCGAGGATGTGATCACCGTGCAGGGCCTGGGCAGCGCCGCGGAATGGCCGGAGCTGCTGGACAGCGCCAGCGCCGCCAGCGGGCTGGAAGTGAAGCGTTTTGACGACGGTGTGGGCGGCAGTGACTACACCGCCTTCTACACGCAGCAGCTGCCGGTGCTGAACTTCTTCTCCGGCCTGCATGAGCAGTACCACACCCCCGCTGACACTCCGGACCTGCTGAACTACGCAGGCGCGATCCAGGTTGTCAGCCTGGTTGGCGACGTGGTGGAGCGCCTCTCCGCCCAGGAGGGCGGCCTGAGCTTCACGGAGGATCTCTCACCGCAGATCAACCGCCAGGGCTCCGGCGAGGTGGACACCGGGCGCGGCTACAAGGTCAGCCTCGGCACGATCCCGGACTACAGCTACCTCGGTGGCGACGGCGTGCTGCTGGCCGGAGTGCGCCAGAACAGCCCGGCAAGCGAGGCCGGCCTGCAGACGGGCGACCGCCTGGTCAGGATGGGCGAGGCCGTGATCCGCAACATCTACGACTTCACCTACGCGCTGGAGGAGCACAAGCCCGGCGATGTGGTGGAGCTCGTGGTGGTGCGCGACGGCGTGGAGCTGACGCTCAGCGCCGAGCTGAAGGGCCGCGGCTAGGACGGGCCCGGGCATCTGCTATGTTATGCAGCCCGCAGGGGACCGCGCGGATCGCTGCAGCCTGTGGGATGACTTCGGAGGCGGATATGAGCGAACAGGATCACATTGACCCGGATGGCGTGGAGCTCGGCGAGGACAGCCTGGAGCAGCAGCGCGCCGACATCGAGCGCATCAAGGATTATTGCCAGAAGCTCGGCGAGGGCATTTCGAACGCCGCCGACCTGCTGCTGCAGATGCGCGAACAGCTCGCGGAAATGGACATCCGCCTCAGGAAGCTCGAGGCGGGGAAGGACGCTTAGGCGGCAGGCTCAGTACTGCAGGGAACCGTAGTTCAGCCTGATCTCACCGAGCAGGTAATCCTGCAGCAGCAGTGGTGCAAGCTCGCTGGCAGGAGGCATCGAGCCGCCATACTCTTCAAGCAGGCCGATCAGCTCCTGGTTGCCACTGCGTACGGCCAGCTCCATAACACCGTTGCTGCTGTCATTCAACAGGCTGGATGGGCCATCATTTGCATTAGGATCCGCACCTGCCTCAAGCCACAGGCGCACATTCTGAATGTTGGCGACAGGCTGGGACTCGCCATAGGCCTTGTACGCATCATGGTTGGCAGCTAACTGGCTGATTTCCGTCAGCAATCCGAGGTTGACTGTTTCCATCTGCCCGCCATCAGCTGCACTGGCCTTGAGTATCTCGATCTGCTCTGCATCCGCTACCGGGAAGTTGTCAGCATAGCTGCAAGCGGGATCAGACAGTGACCAGTCCTGCCAGTCCGCCGGGGCCTGTTCCATCAGCACTGCAGCACAGGCGAAGCTGCCGGACAGGAAGGCATGGTCGATGGCCTTGCCGTAACTTTCCGCCGAGGAGAGAATGCCATCATCAAGTAGCACTTCCAGCGCGGCAGCGGAATCCTCATTCATGCTTATCCTCACAGGCAATGGCAGCAGTGTGCCGCTTTCAGTGTCCCGCTGCACTGCGGCCCCATGTTCAATCAACAGTCTGACAACAGCTGCATCATTCGAGGCGCAGGCTTGCTGCAAAGCTGTTGCATATACCGGGTCATCCGTGATCATCAGCAGTGGAGGGATCCCGGCCAGACTCTCATCCACCAGGTCGTCAGGATCCCGGCCGGATTTCAGCTCTGACTCCAGCAGTTCCGTCCTGTCCATCCTCAGCATGTCAGCCAATTCAATCTCCGCGCCTAGGCTGACCAGCAGTTCGAACACATCAGAATGCCTGAATCTGGCAGCGTAGCCAGCCGCATCCGTTCTCTCGTAATCTCCGGCAGCGGCATACAGATTGCCAACAACTTTAGCTTCGCCCATCGCAGCCGCCATAGCAAGACTGACAGGCACATTGCGGCTCAGCAGCTCCGCCATGATTTCCTCATTGCCGGCTTCCATGGAAGTCAACAGCAGATGTCGGGCGATGTCTTCCTGCCTGATGTCGATGCCCAGGGACTGCAGCTGGTCAAGCACATCCACAGCGCTAAGTTCCGGATGCCGCTCACAATATCCCTGAACATTGCAGAAGTAGGCCATTCGCTCTCTGAAGCTGTCATCCTGCTTCGCCCAGGCAATGATGTCGTAGCCAAGGTCCTTCATTGCCAGCATGATTTCCAGGTCTGGAGTCAGCAAGGCCAGCCGCACCCAGGGAGGATACTCAACTCCGGCTGCCTCGAACTGTGCACCGTTATCATGCAGGAACTGCAGTATCTCAGCAACACTTGAAGAGCGTGCAGGAATATCCGGGATGGCACGAGGGTACTTCCCTGGTGCAATGATTGCCGCCAATGCTTCTCCGAGCGCGTAACTGCCCACCACGTATCGTGGACTTTCATCGTCCTCATACTTCAAGCTGGACTCCCGCAGCTCGATAGTCAGGCCCTTGTCAATCATCACCTGCATCATGTCCGTGCTGTGCAATGCATCGTCAAACATGAACGGCTCCTTCCGGATGTCGCCAAAGCGGACCAGCATGTGACGCAGGTAATCAGGGTTGGAGCTGAAGCAGGCCTTCCTGATCATCTCGGCAAAGACGTAGTCCTCAGGCCTGTCTGCAAGCAGATAATCCAGCATCTGCGGGTTGGACGAATAATCCAGGTCCTGAATTTTCCAGTCATCTGAATTCGTATAACTGATCTGCAGGCCATTCTCGACAAGTACCGCCAGCACCTTGTCATCCATGCCCCGGCAGGCCAGTTCCAGTGTCAGCTCGTCACCGCCGGGCAGTCCGTAATCGCGGTTGTCATCCGCATCCAGCAGCAGTTTGATGATCCTGGTACTGCCGTTGCGCACAGCAAAATGCAGCGCCGTGACATCGCCAACCTGCGCGGCGGCATCCCGGCCATCCGCAAGCAGCTGCCTGATCCCAGCAACGTCATCTGCATTGGTGGCGCGGATGAAGGCCAGTGCATCCTGCTGCTCCTCAGTCAGATCCTGAACAGGAAGCTCGTCCAGCAGACTGGCGATCTGATCCATGCTGCGCGGCTCGTAGCGGATCTCACCCGCCACCGCTGGCCTGTCATTCGCAGTATTCCGTGCGCTCTGTTTCCGTGCATTGCCGCTGTCATTGCTGCAGCCAGCCAGCAGCATGGCAAGTGCACAGCCCGGCACCAGCCATTTCAGCAGATTCTGTCCCATAGCTGGATTTTACTCCAGGCGGGGCAGGGCTGCCAATCCAGACACGGAACACCCGGCAGCGCATACAATCCGCTCTGATGATGAAGATACCCGCGACATGGCGGCGTGCCGCCTGGATCCTGCTTCCGCTGACACTCATTGCCATCTGCCTGCTGGCTATGGCCCCGCGCCCGGTGGCCCCGCCTGCACTTGCCAGCGATGACGGGACCGCCTCCGGGAGGATTGCCAGCGAAGGTGTTTCCCTGCTGGGCCATGTTGTCAGTGAAGTTGGGACGGATGCCTGGTGCATTCACCAGGACCCGGATGGCATTTACTGGCTGGGTTGCACGGAAAGCGGCCTGTACAGAATTGACGGAGAGCAGATCACAAACTACACGGAAGCCGACGGCCTGGCTGGCAACAATGTGCGCGGCATCATCGGCGATGGTGCCGGTGGCCTGCTGATCACCACAGGCAAGGGCCTGTCGCGCTTTGATGGGCAGCGCTTCTCGCTGATTGAACCGGTCGACTATGGCGACGACTGGAGCTCGCTTGCACCGGGGCCGGAGCAGATCTGGCTGATCCTGGACCCTGGCATGAACGATCCCTGCATGTTTGATGGCGAGACGCTGTATCGCCTGCAGCTGCCACCCGCCCCCGGACTGGAGGCGTACCGCAGGCGCTTTCCCAATCCCGGCTATGACCCGTCCGGTATCTACACCATCCACCCTGACCGCAGTGGCAAGGTGTGGTTCGGGACCGTCAGCCTCGGAGCCTGCCGCTGGGACGGCCGGGAGTTCAGCTGGCTGTATGAGGACGCACTGGTGAACACGCCGGGCGGCGGGAACTTCGGCCTGCGCTCAATCTTCGAGGACCGGGATGGCGCATTCTGGATCTGCAATACGCGGCAGCGCTTTGCGATTTCCGCGGACACAAGGCAGGAGGATGGATTCCATCACCTTGTCTACGATAAGCTGCCGGGCCTGCCTGATGCCGCCACTGACAATGCGGAGCACTTCACATACTTCGCCTCCGTCGCAGAGGATCCGGACGGAACGCTGTGGCTGGCCTGCGGCACTGACGGTGTCCTGCAATACGAGTCTGGCAATGTTCACAGCTACGCGATCGACAAAGGCGTGTTTGCCATGAGCATCCAGAGGGACTCTGCCGGGCGGACCTGGGTCGGCACGGGCGAGCACGGCCTGTACTGGCTCGACGGCGAAACGCTGCGGGCCTTCAGTGCGGACAGCCTGCGCTCTCAGCGCTGAACCGCCGGCCTCAGTTGTCAATCGCGAACTGCCCGATGCCCGTCAGCGCCGTGGGGTCCAGCAGCACGCTGAAGTGCCGGGCATTGCTCTCCCTGCCGAGCACCGTCACATACACATCGCCGCTGTCGGCATCATCCGGTACCACCACGCTGATCTGCGTCTTGCTCCAGGCACTGACTACCGCCTCCGTGCTGCCGCCGCCCAGTCTGCGGAAGCTGACCGTGCCGTCCTCCTGCAGGTTGCCGAAGTTCATGCCGTTCAGTGTGACGCTCTGCCCGGGGTAGCCGCGCGCCAGCCCGAGGCTGACGATGAAGGGGCTGGCATCCAGCAGTTCCAGGTCGTCCAGTGACCAGCCAGTGCCGGCCTGGCCGTTGTTGTTGGAATCGAACAGGAACATCAGCCTGAACGGCGTGTCGCGGAAGCCCGAGAGATCGAACAGCAGCGGCTGGTAGCCACTGCTGTCACTGCGCTGCTCGAAGAGGTTCAGCTCCAGTTCGCCGAAGCCGTCATAGCGCACGATGTACAGCAGCGCCTTGTCGCCCGTGCCGTCCTCCACATCAAGGCTGTGGTGCAGGCGCAGGAAGGGCGCCGCGCTGCCGCCGAGGTCGATCAGCGGGCTGTAGAGCCGCTCCAGTTCGTTGTTGCCATAACTGCCGCCGCCCTCCGGCCCCATGTAGGCATGCGCCAGGCCCTGCCAGGGATCATGCGTGCCGCTGCGCCAGCGCACATCGTCGGAGCCGCTGCGGAACCAGACCCCGTCCGGGCCCTCCGGCAGCAGGCCGCCGAGGTCCGTGACGGCCTCGAAGTCCTCCAGCCAGCCCACGCCGAGCACGGGGTTGGCAGCGAGCAGCTCAACCACGGCGTTGGCAGCGAGGTCATCCAGGCCGCCGTTGTCACTTTCATCGTCATAGGCCCGGGCCAGCAGGCGTACGGGGCCGGTTGCGGCCTGGCGGCTGTCCCAGCTCAGGCTGAGGGTCTTCGTCGGGTTGTCAGGGTCGTTGTCAGGCAGCTCATCCACGAACAGCGGGGCTGCATCTACAGGGTTGGCGTAGAGCTCGACGGCCGTGGTGTCATCACTGAGCGTGAGCTGGACCTCCACTATCCCGCTGACCGATTCGCCGGGCAGCGGGCTGTCGATGCTGACCGTGGGCGGCGTGCCGGTGGGCACCGTGATGCTGATGTCGTCAATCCACATCCCCGTGGCCTGGCCGCTGCCGTTGGCGGTCAGCTGCCACATCAGCCGCAGCTCCCCGCCGCAGAAGGGCGTCAGGTCGTAGCTGAACTCCGCCCAGTCCTGCACGCCGGAGGAAGTGAAGCTCGCCCCGCTGAATGTCTCGTCATCGTCCGTGGCGAAGAACTGGAAGCGGTCCCCGCTGCCGCGCTCATAGCGCCGCTGGAAACTCAGTTCCGCGGTGGCAACGCCGCTGAGGTCAATCACCGGTGCATACAGCCAGTCATTGCTGTTCGCCGCATAGTTCGCCGCCGTGCCGTTGCTGTGCATCGCCGGAGCGGCGCTCGCGAACTGGGAGTCATCCGCACCCCATTGCGTGCTGGCGGGATCACCGTTGAAGTCGGTGCGGAACCAGCCGCCCTGGATGCCGTCCAGGGCCACGCCGTCAAATGCCTCCAGCCAGGGCGGGGTGATGCGCGCGTTGTCAGGCGTGACCGTGAGCGGCAGGCTGATGATGTGACCCACGTCGTCATGCACGGTGGCGGTGATCGTCATTTCACGGTTGAAGTCGAAGCTGGAATCCCAGGGCACCTGCCAGAAGCCGCCGCTCTCGGCGAGCGTCGTGCCCAGATGCCGGGTCGGGGTGTCGAACTCCACCTTGATGACGTTGCCATCCCCGCCGCTGACCTGCACCTGCAGGTTCGTGACACCGCTCACGCTGCTGCCCTCCGCGGGGCTGGCCCAGCTGACATCCGGCGCCTCATAGGGCCCGGCATCGAAGAGCTGGATCGAGTTCCAGACGTTCACGAAGCGCACGGGGCCGTTGGTGGTGTCGTCAATGAAACCATCCGGGCTGGCACCCGTGTTCAGGTGGTCCATCACGGTCGTGCCGGCCATCAGCATCCCGCGCACCTCATGGTGCGAATACTCCGGGCCCATGTGCGCCCAGAGCAGGGCCGCACAGCCGGCGGTGTAGGGGCAGGCGAAGCTCGTACCCGCCACACTGGCGCGGTAGGCCGAGTCACTGGCGCGGTCCGTGGAGCGCACCCGCACCCCCGGCGCGGCCACGTCCACCCAGGGGCCGTAGTTGGAGAATGTCGCGCGCGCATCGAAGCGCTCATCCGTGGGGATCTCACCCTCGGCATTGAGGCTGAAGTCCTCACTGTTGGAGTCGTTGACAAGCGTGGTGGCCCCCACGCACAGGGCATAGGGATAGGCCCCGGGGTAGATCGGCGCGCTGTCATTCGAATTGCCGGCGGCCACCACCAAGAGCCGTCCGTCCTGGTCCAGCTGCTGGGCCGCAAGCTGCATGATGCGGTCGGGATAGTCCCCGCCCAGTGACATGCTGATCACCTGCGCCCCGAGGAAGTCGGCGAGCAGCATGCCCTCCGCCACCTGGGTCTCACTGCCGCTGCCGCCGGCGCTCAGCACCTTGACCGGCAGGATCCGCACGGTCTGGTTGATCCCGCTCAGGCCCAGGCCGTTGTTGCCGGTCGCGCCGATGTTGCCGGCGCACCAGGTGCCGTGGTTGTGGTCGTCATTGGGGTCGTTGTCCTTGTTGATCACGTCCGTGAGAATCCCCGGCTGGTTGTAGGGGAACTCCGCCGCGGGCTCGATGCAGTTGTCAACGAGGTCCTCATGCGTGTAGCGCGTGCCCGTGTCAACCACGGCCACCACGATCTGGGCGGATCCCGTGGTGCTGTTCCAGGCCTGGCCGTCCACGGCACCAAGGCGCCAGTTGGCCCAGGTGCCGCCTCCCGGTCCGTCGATGTTCAGGTGCATCGGGTCATTCGGCGCTGCACTCACGCGCCGCAGCGCCTCGGGCAGGCCGGGCCGCAGGCCGCGCCGGGCCTCTGTCGTGGCCTCGGCGGGGTCCAGCAGCACGCTGTCGGGCTGCTCCGGGCTGCAGGCTTCGACGAAGAAGTCGTATGTGACCTCGCGCACGAGGCCCGGATTCTCACTGAGCAGGCGCTGCATCAGGGCGTCGAGCTGGCTGACCTCCGTGATTCCCGGCACCTCGAAGGCCGTGAAGTTCACATCGCGGTAGAACACCCGGCTGAATTCACTGAGGCCATAGGCTGCAGCGAAGTTGTGGCTGACGCGGCGGTAGAAGGGATGATCCACCAGCGGATGGTTGTCCGTGGCCCGCTTCAGGTCTGCCTGGGCACCGCCGCCCATATAGCGCTGCTGGATGACGGGATCCGGCTGATTCTCCCAGACCACCACCACGCGGTTCGCCGCGAAGTCAAGCCCGGCCTGGGCCGTGCGGCGTGGCAGGGGCTGCAGGGCCTCCGGGTCCTCGAAGCTGCGCAGACCGCCCACGAGACCCGGCACTCCGGGTATCGGCAGCATGCCGGGATCCTGCTCCAGTCCAGCAGGCGCAGCTGCGCTTCCATCACCGGACAGCTCAGCCGCCGGCAGCCTGGAGTCGGATCCGCCACAGCTGCCCAGCAGCAGGAGGATCAGCAGCAAAGGGAGTATGCAATGTTTCATGTTCAGCCCGACCAGCAGAGATTGAGAGCTCCTTCTCCCGTCAGCAGATTCTTCCATAAATGGCCCCGGACTTCAAATCGGAGTGAAAACAACCGGAAGTCCATATTCCTTTTGTCTCATCCAAGGATCAATTCCGGTAAAATCAGCATGCGGAGCCATTTCCACACAGTATCCGAAGGAATTCCTCATGAGAATCGCATTAATCAGCGCCGCATGCACTACTGCCCTGCTGCTGGCAGGTTGCGGGGGCGGCGCCACCGATGACCAGGTCCTGTTCAAGCGCGAGAAGTTCGAATTCAACGAAGAACAGCCCGTACTTGAGTACGGCATTGAACATGTCACACCTTCTCCCGTGATCGAAATGCCGATGGACGGCGTACCATCCCTCGATGAGCTGGCGGGCCTGGAACGCAATGCGAGCGATCTACCTGAAGACCGCCTGCACTACGGTGCGGAGCTGGCGGCACCGGGCATGAGCTCATTTGCCACGGTGGACGGCGATTACCTGCTGATGACTCCGGACTGGGTCCGGGATGCCACGCCGCCTACTAGCGATCTGGCCTGGGCGGTCTACAGCTTCCCGCTGAGCGGTTACAACGCCCCGGGCACGCTGCAGCTCTGGTGGGACACGGTCCTGCCGCCCGCCGGTGACTACTTCATCGGGCTGGCGGACTTCGGCAGCGGCCGCTGGCGCTGGTTCAACGGCCCCCAGTCCGGGCAGGCGCTGGATTTCGGCGCTCTCTCCGGCTACTACTCCGGCACGGACAATCTGTATGTCGCCGTGGTACTCACCGGCCAGGGCAGCTACAGCCTCGGCCAGCTGCGGATCGGTGACAACATCGCACCGACGGCGGTGATCCAGGCTGACCAGACGAGCGGCACCGTGCCGCTCACGGTGAATTTTGACGCTTCCGGCAGCATGGACATTGACGGCGACATCGCCAGTTATGAATGGGACTTCACCGGTGACGGATTCGGTGCAGCCGGCTCGGATCAGAGCACCCAGCATGTCTACTCCCAGACCGGGAACTTCCTGGCCCGTGTACAGGTCACTGACAACGAGGGCAGCCAGCGCATCGCGGAGACTGTGATCAGCGTCACGGCCATCGGCGGCAACCAGGCACCGAACGCGGTGATCTCCGCGGACGTGACAAGCGGCAACGCACCGCTGAGCGTGGCCTTCCTGGCAACGGGCAGCAGTGATCCCGACGGCAGCATCACGAAGTATGAATGGGACGTGGACGGTGACGGCAGCTTTGAGACCGACACGGGCACGACCCCGGCGCATGCCTTCCTCTACACGGATGCGGGCAGCTACAACGCCACGCTGCGCGTCACCGATGACCAGGGCAGCACCGACACCGACAGCGTGCTGATTGAGGTCAGCTCCGTGGGGGCCGGCAGCCCGCCCGAGGCCAAGCTCACTGCGGACTATGCCTACCGGACGGCCGACGGCCAGTTCAACTTCAATGCCACGGGCTCCAGCGATCCTGACGACGACATCGTGAAGTATGAATTCGACTGGGACAGCGACGGAAACTATGAACTTGACAACGGTGCGAACCCGCTGGCGGCCCATACCTACCCGCAGGGTACGCATGACAGCACGGTGCGCGTGACGGATGGCGGGGGTCGGACGGACACGGCCTCCGTGAGCGTGATCTACGACGCCAGCATCGGCTACAGCGAGACCGAGGCCAATGACGACTCCGGCACCGCCGATGATCTGGGCAGCTATGCCGCGGGCGGCAACCAGGTGGCGGGCTGGACCGGCAACCTCGGCGCCGGCGGCTATGACGGCAGCGAGGAGGACTGGCTGGTGTTCACGGCCCCGCAGGCCACGCAGGTCCAGCTCAGGCTGGACTTCCTGGACAGCGAGGCCGACATCGACCTCCGGCTGTTCCATGAGTCTGATCTTGCCAACCATGTGGCCCAGTCCACCGGTACGGGTGACTCCGAGACGATCAACTACAGCATCCCGGCGGCCGGCACCTACTACATCCGCATCTACATCTACGACAGTGCCGGCGACCGCGGCCCGGCGGACTACGCCTTCAGTGCCACGGCCAGCACCGCGCCTGTCTGCCAGTTCACGGCGGACCCGCTCAGCGGCGAAGCGCCGCTCGTTGTCAGCTTTGATCTCAGTTCCTCCTTCCACCCTGAAGGACATGCGATCGTGGGCTATGCGATCGACCCCAGCGGGACCGGCAGCTTCGTTGACAAGGGTGCCAGCCCGCTCTTCCAGCACACCTTCACGGGCGGGACCTACAACGCCGTGCTGCGCGTGGAGGATGAGTTCGGGGCCTTCGGCACTGCTCCGGTGCAGATCACTGCCAATGTCACCTATGACGAGACCGAGGACAACGACACCTTTGACACCGGCAACATCCTGCCCTCGCTGGACTTCACCGGCTGGTTCGGCAACATCGGACCGGACGGACCGCTGGATGGCGACGAGGAGGACTGGTACAGGATCACGGTCAGCTCCACCGGCAGCCGCACGATCAACTTCTACTTCACGGATGCGCTGTCAGACCTCGACATGAAGCTCTATGACACTGACGGAACCACTGAAATAGGCACTTCCACGAGCACCACTGACAATGAGACGATCACCTACGACTTCACGCAGACCGGCACCTACTACCTGAAGACCTACGTCTACGTGAACTCCAGTCCGAAGCTGGAGCAGGACTACATGCTGGAGATCATCCCGACTCCCTGAGCCGCAGCCTGGCTGCAGGCTTTCCCTGAGCAGCGCCGGCCCTGGGTTAGAATCTGTGCGCAGCGGAAACGCTTCGCAGCGAGGGAAAGCGCATGAACAGACAGCTCACGGCACTACTGCTCGGCGGCATGCTGCTGCTGGTAGCCTGCTCCGCCGGGAACGGTGACCCAGCCAGTCGGGCCGCGGATGATCGCGTGCTGCCGCAGTTCGAGTCCCAGCTGCCCGCCATAGCGGATCTGCCCGCCCGGCCGCGCAATCTCAGCAATACCCCGGATGCCTGCATCCGCAAGGGGTCTGACATCCACAGCGCTTCGGCGAAACTGAACGCCGAACTGAGCGGTGACAGGCTGTCCATGAGCCCGGCCTATGAGCCCCAGGCAGAGCCACCCTCCCGCGAGCTGAGCTGGGGCATGTATGGCTTCAACATCGCCGACTACCAGCGTGGTACGGAAATCCAGGCCAAATGGAATGGCAACGTTCCTGCCAGCTCCGGCATCCGCATCGGAGTCAGTGACTACTCCTCCGGCCGCTGGCAATGGCAGCAGGGCACGCCAGGCGGCACGGTGGACTTCCCGGATCTCGCGGACTACTTCTCCGCCAATGGCGACCTGTACGTGGTCGTGCTGCTGGCAGCATCCGGCGAGTATTCCTTCGACCGCCTGCGCCTCGGTGGCAACTTCCCGCCGCTGATCGATTACACGATTGACGATGACAGCGCCCAGGGCAAGCTGACAATGAACATCAATGCCAGTGCCAGCACAGACCCTGAGGAGGGCTTCGTGTACCGCTGGGAGTGGTCCCCGGAGGGCGGCCCCTTCGAGGGGACCAGCGATTTCATGTACTGGGAATATGACCATGTCGCTGAATACGACTGCACGATCCGGGCCTTCGACATTGAAGGCGCGATGTCAGAGATCGTGGTCCCGATCAGCGTGACTGCCGTGCCCGGCAATGACCCGCCGGTCGCGGACATCTACTCGGATGATGATGTGCTGTCCGGGCTCGTGCCGCTTGCCGTCTCGCTCAATGCCCAGAACAGCACCGACCCGGAGAACGGTTTCATGACATTCCGCTGGGACATTGATGAGGACGGCTACTTCGAGCAGTTCACCTTTGGCAGCCCGGTCTTCAAGGCTCTGTACATCGCAGCCGGCACCTACAACCCCAGCGTGATGGTGATTGACGAATTCGGTGCGATTGACATTGCCACGATGCAGATCGAGGTGCTGCCCGCAACAGGCACTGAGCCGCCCGTTGCCAGACTGGAAGCCGTCTACTGGTATGACCACGCCCCGGGTGAACGCTACTTCACGGCTCAGGGATCCTATGACCCTGACAATGACATCGTGAAGTACGAGTGGGACTTCGAGGGGGACGGGACGTTTGATGTGGAAACATTTGACAGCGTCAACAATGTTCTGTATGGCCAGGACGGCGGTATCTTCGATGTGACCGTGAGGGTCACTGACAGCGGCGGGCGCAGTGATACGGCATCCTGCCCCGTGATGCTCCTCCCTTTCTCCGGCCAGCCGGAGATCGAACCGAATGACAGCCCGGAGACGGCGATCAGCATGGGCAGCTTTGCCGGCCAGTGCGTGCGGGTGAACGACTATCCCGGCCAGCTCAGGTTCGGCGAGGATACTGAGGACTGGTATGTGATCCATGCCGCCCACAACGGGCCGCTGTGGCTCAATGTGATCTTCACGCATGAGTTCATGGACATTGACACCGAGCTGTACGGCTCCTCCGACCTGGAGAACCCCTTGTTCACCGGCTACAGCGAGGATGACAACGAATTCCTGTCCCTGGTGATCACGGCTCCCGGTGATTACTACCTGCGGGTGTTCACCGACCAGGCAGGCGAGGCCGGGCAGGACAGCGGCTACAAGCTGGACTTCTGGGACCCCGTCAAGCCCGTGGCCTTCGTCACAGCTTCCGCAACGGAAGTGGAGACGGGGTCCGAGCTTGTGCTCAACGCGGGCCGCAGCTACGACCGTTACCTGGAGGGCCTGATCTACTTCTTTGACATGGATGGCGACGGGATCTTCGAAAGCGAGCCCGGTGGATGGCTCAGTACGGGCACCGTCAACTGGGAAGGACCGCAGGAGCTCGGCGTCAAGGTGCAGGACATGCTCGGTATGGAAAGCATTGCCACTGTGAGTGTGACGGGCATCGCACCCTGAATGATCGCTGGCGGATTGCTTCCTGGGAAAGTCACTGATCGAGACTGATCGAGTAGAATTTTCCCAGCCTCCTGCACTGCCGTAAGGAACCAGGCAGGTTCAAGGAATAAAGATGAATGCTCTTCTCGCCATCGCGTGCGCAGGCTGCCTGCTGCTCGCGGCTTCATGCAGCAGCCAGCCGGCTCATCCGGAGCAATCGGCTGACCTGCCCGTTTCCGCGCAGGCTGAGGCTGTACAGCTCAGTCCCTCGCTGGCTGACGGGCTGCCCGGACTGGACAGCCTGCCTCAGCAGCAGCGCAGCGCCAGCAATGTCCCGGAGGACTTCCTGCGGGATGGATATCAGACTTATCAGCCTGATGCATTCGCCAATGCGAGCATTGTCGGGAACATGCTTGTGATGGTTGCGGATTACGAGCCAGCGGCGGAGCCGCCGACACGTGAGCTGAGCTGGGCGATCTACGGTTTCAACATCACTGATTTCCAGCGCCAGCCGGAACTGCAAGTACTGTGGGAAGGCCCCAGGCCGGACGGAGCGCGCCATTACATCGGTGTCAGCGACTTCAGCAGCAATCGCTGGCAATGGTTCCAGGGCACGGATCAGGACATCATTGATTTCGGTAGCCTTGACGGCTACTTCTCCGGGAATGGCGACATCTATTTCACCATCCTGGTCGCGGACAAGGGCAACTTCAATCTCAGCCGGCTGCGACTGGGGGAGAACCTGCCGCCCGTGGCCAGCCTGATCCCGAACCAGACCAGTGGAATTGGCTCTCTGGAGGTCCAGTTCGACGCCTCGGGATGCCACGATCCGGACGGCAGCATTGCAGGCTACGAATGGTCAATGGAGGATCCAAGCTACACTGATTTCAGATTCGCCACCCCGGTGGTTTTCTGGACTTACGACCACGCGGGCGAGTACACCTGCACACTGCGCCTGACGGACGATGAGGGAGCCAGCGCCGAGCTCAGCATCCCGATTTCGGTCGCCCTGGTGGATGGCAATGCTGCACCGCTTGCCTCGATCGTGCCTGACACCAGCGGTGGACCGGTCCCGCAGTGGATCAACTTCGACTGCAGCGGCAGCAGCGACACGGACGGCTCGATAGCCGGCTACCGTTTCGACTTCGACGGAGACGGGCATTTCGAGATTTATGGCAATGCCGTGCAGAAGTGGTACTTCGCCGTACCCGGCAGCTATGAGGTGTCCGTGATGGCGATTGACAACCAGGGCAGCTTCGGCACCGCCTCAACCACGGTGGTGATTGACCCGGTTGATGGTACTGAGCCGCCGACCATCGTCGTCAAGTCCGACTACAGCTTCAACTCGCCGGGTGCCTTCAGGATAGACTGGAGCGAGAGCAGCGACCCCGATAATGACATCGTCTCGTTCGAGACGGACCTGGAGGGTGATGGCATATTCGATTATTCTTTCGCCCCCGGTGAGGAATTCGTTGCGACCTATGCCCAGACAGGGCAGACTTTCAACGCGACATTCCGCGTGACGGACAGTGGCGGCAGGACAGACATTGCCAGCATACCGATGCGGATCGGGCCGAATTCCGGCCTCGCGGAAACTGAACCCAACGGTACCCCGGGCGAGGCCGAGGAGTTCACCGGCTTCATGAACTACTCCAAGGGGATCTGCAACTGGAAGGGCTCACTGGATGAGGGCGGCGGCGACAGCGCGGACTGGTACTCCTTCGAATCCGACCGCAGCGGTCCAGTGGCGTTCGTCGCGGATTTCCTCCGCAGCGAGATAGACATGCGCCTGGACCTGTATTCCGCCGGCGACACCGACAACCCATTGGCCAGCGCACACGGCATCCTGGACAGTGAAATCCTCAAGTTCGTACTGCCCTCCGCCGGCCAGTACCTGATCCGTGTGAGCATAGATCCCTCAGCACTGGCGAAGGGCCCCGGTGACTACACATTCCGCTGCCGCAACTATGACGGCCCGCACGCCGCTTTGTCCGCTGATCCGCTCGTTGGGTCGGTTCCATTTGACATTTCGCTGGATGCATCTGCCAGCACAGTTGAGATGGGCTACATCACTGAATACCAGTTTGATGTCGACGGTGACGGGATCTTTGAAGTGACCGGCCAGTTCCAGCCCACCTATGACACGCAGATCACAGTGCCCGGTGCAATCGTCGTCAGCGTGCGCGTAATCGATGAGTGGGGCCTCGCGGATACAGACTTCGTCATAGTCACTGCCTTACCCATTTGAACCGTGCCAGGGGTAGCTGGGACCTGCTTGCCGCGAAGCTCAGTTTGGTGATTCTTTCAGTTAGAATTCTCTGCTGCCCATCCAGCAGGCTGGAACGTTTGCGGGCACGACGAGGATGAACAATGAAATCTCTGATTGCCCCGTTGCTGCTCTGCGGCATTCTCTGGCTGGCCGCCTGTTCCTCCGGTCCTGCGAAACTGCAGGGTACGGACACGACGGCCCTGGGTTCCTTCCAGCCGCTGGAGCTGCCGCAGAACATGCTTGCGGAGATTCCCTCCCTGGCTGAGCTGCCCTCCATCGAACGCGGTTTCAGTGAAGTTCCGGCGGATTTCATCCGCAAGGGTGCGGAGATTGCGACGCCGGGCAGCCGCGAGAATGCGATCACGCTCGGCGACGATCTGATCATGGGCCCGGACTGGGATCCGGCTGCCACGCCGCCGAAGCTGGAACTGAGCTGGGGCATCTATGGCTTCCATCTGCCGGGCTTCGCCAGGCAGGGCGTCGTTGATCTGCAGTGGGGCAACAGTCCGGCAAGCGCCGATGCATATGTTGGGCTCACGGATTACGGCTCTGACCGCTGGATCTGGCGCAGGGCCAGCGAGCTCGACAAGTTCGAATTCGGCTCCCTGGACGGCTACTTCTCCGGCCTGGACACCATCTACTGCTGTGTGCTGCTGACCGGCAGCGGCAGCTTCGAGCTGAACAGCCTGCGGCTCGGCGGCAACTTCGCCCCCACGACCCGCTTCACGGTCAACCAGGACACGGGCCAGTACATGTTCACGACGGGCTTCGACGGCTCCGCCAGCTCGGACGTCGACGGCAGCATTGCTGAGTACCACTGGTCCTTCGAGGACCCGGTCTACTTCACGCCGGGCGACCTCGGGCCGACCCCCAGCCACAACTACGACCATGTCGGCAGCTTCACCTGCACCCTGCGCGTGGTTGACAACGAAGGCGGCACCGGCGAGGCCACGGCCACCATCAACGTCACGGGTGAGCCTGGCAATCTGCCCCCCGTGGCTGACATCGTGGCCATCCCGAACGGTGGGCAGCTGCCTCAGGGTATCTCCTTCGACGCAATCGGCAGCACGGACCCGGACGACATCATCATGGCTTACCGCTGGGACCTTGACGACGACGGCTACTACGAGCTGCAGACAAACAACATGCCATTCGCCTACCGGGAATTCATCACGGCCGGCACATTTACGGTCGGCGTGATGGTGATTGATTTCTTCGGGGCTTCCGACAAGGCCACGACGCAAATCACCATTACACCGGTCAGTGGTGAGAACCCGCCCACGGCGGAACTGAGCATCGACTACTACTGCCTGCAGAGCGGCATCGTGCGGTACATTGACACCAACGGACTGGTCGACCCTGACAATGACATCGTCAAGTACGAATGGGATTACGAAGGCGACGGCTCGTTTGACTATGACCTTGGTCTGTTCCCCGGTGGTGACATCACCTATACGCTGCCCGGCGAGTTCACCCCAACGGTGCGCATCACGGACAGCGGCGGGCGCCAGGCCACGGCATCTCTCGATGTACTCGTTACAAACGGGGTTGATCCGCAGGAGAGCGAGCCGAACGGCGAGGCAGGCCAGGCTGACAGCCTCGGCGGCTTCCTCAACTATGCGAAGTACATCCGCGACTGGACTGCCTCGATCGGTGGTGCGGATACCGAGGACTGGTACGCAATCGATGCTGACCGGGCCACCACCGCCAGTTTCTGGGTGGACTTCAGTTCGCTGCAGGTGGATGTGGCGCTTGAGCTGTATTCCGAGAGTGATCTGGGTACGCCGCTGGCCGCTGCGGATGTCGGAGTTGATACCGAGTACATCAATTTCAGCCTGCCTTCCGCCGGACGTTATTACCTGAAGGTGTTCGTTTCGCCCTTCGCAATCGAAACCGGCCCGGGCAGCTACAAGCTTACCTGCCTCGAGAACCATCCGCCCAACGCCGTGCTGATCGGATCACCGGACAATGGGTTTGCACCGGTGCTGGTATCGCTGGATGCCAGCATGAGCTCGGACGATGAGGACGGGCTGTCGATCACCTTCGATTACGACCTTGACGGTGACGGCTTCTTCGAAGCCACCTTCGAGAACAGCACGATCAACACTACCCTCAACTCACCCGGGTTTTACACGCTTGCCGTGAGGGTGACGGATTCGCTCGGGGAAACGGACATCGCTTACAAGATAATCACCGTGAACTAGGCTGGCCCGCTCTGGCCTATAATCAGGGAGCGGCCCATGCCGCAATTGAGACATGAACACGGTCGGACAGTACAACTGGGTGGCACTCTTCCTGCTTGGCGGGGCGGTGCTGCTCGGGCTGGCCTTCGCCTTTCTCAACCTCTGGCGGCCGCGGCGCCCAAACTTCCTCAAGCGCCTGAGCTATGAATCCGGGGCGCAGGCCACGGGTGATGCGCTGGTGCGCTTCAACATCCGCTTCTACATCCTCGCGATCGTGTTCCTCATGTTCGACGTGGACATCATGTTCATCTTCCCCTGGGCCACCTCCTTCAGGCTGCTGGTGTTCGGCAATGACGACATTGCCTTCACGCCGATCGGGGCCTCTTCGCTCGGGGAGATGTTCGTGTTCCTCGGGATCCTGCTCGTGGGCTGGGCCTATGCCTACCGCAAGGGAGCGCTGGAATGGGTCTGAGGGAGCTCATCCGCGAGGCTTCGGCCCATTCCCTGTGGCCGCTGATGCTGGGCCTCGACTACGCCACGCTGGAGCTGTTCAGCGCCTGGGGGCCGCGCCATGACATCGCGCGCTTCGGCAGCGAGGTGATGCGCCCCAGCCCGCGCCAGGTGGACCTCCTGATCGTGGCCGGCGTCGTCAACAACAAGATGGCCCCGGTGATCCGCCGCCTGCACAGCTCGATGGCCGACCCGGCCTTCGTGATGGCCTTCGGCGCGGGGGCGATCAGCGGTGCGCCCTTTGACGGCAGCTATGCCGTGGACGGGGGCGTGGACCGCATCGTGCCGGTGGACATCTACGTCCCGGGGGACCCGCCGCGGCCGGAGCAGCTGATCGACGGGATCATCGCGCTGCGGGAGCGCATCCTCTCGGGCGCGCTGGATGAACGCTTTGCGTGGCGGTAGGCACACTTCCTCACATGGAATCCAGCTATCGCTGTGGCAATGACGTTGGTCAGCGGAAATTTATCGCAGAAAAGGATGCTGCAATGGCCGACTGCAAGAGAATAGTTCTATGTGTCTGATTCAGCTGTTCAGGGATATTTTTGTTCCCGCGAGGTTCATGGGAACGCTGGTCACTCCCGGCGTAAATTCGCTCCACTATGGATGTCCGAAATGTGATTCGTCACGCAGAATACAGCTACATGGAAGGGTCACCTGGTTCCTTGCTGCTGGCCAGAGAAAATGGCCTGTTTCCGAGGTGATTGCAGGACTTGCACCCAGGGATGATATTCAGTCAATGAAAATATACAAATGCAAGACCTGTGGTGAAAACTGGTCATACGATTTTGTTCGACAGAAAATGATATCTATTTCAGAATATGATGTTGAAAGCCTGCTGCGTACAGATAGTGAGACACACACCGCAACTGCGCAGCAAATGCTGGAAATGCTGGCAATCAAGGCCAACCCTGAAGTTGGCAGTGGTGAAGGCTGCATACGGGTTCCGTGTGAAGTAACGGACAAGAAGGGAAAGCTGCATGAAATGGCCAGCATTTGCTTTCCGATTGCTTTTGCGGAGCTCGATGAAAGCAACTATGTAGGCTACATAGAGGACGTGGTTGCCATACGCCCCTCAAAATACACAATGCCGAT
This sequence comes from bacterium, assembly GCA_020440605.1. Classification (GTDB taxonomy): domain Bacteria; phylum 4484-113; class 4484-113; order 4484-113; family JAFGCY01; genus JAHEFU01. The sequence goes on from JAGRNT010000005.1 coordinate 93,049, forward strand.
AGAAGTACGATTTGCAACAGGGTGTGCCAGTGAATATGCAATGGGCTTTTCTCCAACTCCAGTAGTCAGTGGCAAGGGGCGGAAGTTCCTGCTCAATGGACCTAATGACTTTTTTAGATTCAAGGGTATCAAGGGAACGGAGGTTTCGCTCTATCATGGGGAACCCAACTACCGGTCATGGCCGGTTGCCAGATACAATCCGAAACTTGAAAGTTGTTTCATCGCTGATTACCAGCCGGAATGTGACAATCTGTTGATTCGCTTCGCGGATCTGGAACACCCGGAAGAGCTTCAGAATGTTCAAGGTATCTGGGTCAAAACTGAAGTCGAGGGGACACAGGACTGATCGGGCATCGCAATCCGGATCCGATGGAATGCTTATCCCGCCTGCCGAGTAAGTTCTCAACATACATTCCCGCCAACACGGAGCGTGCTCCGCTTTGCCTTTGGTTGCGGCATCAGAAGCAAGCAGGACCGGCGCGGCCCCGCCGCCGTATCAGTGAACCGTAAACAGTGAACAGTGAACGGTACCGGCGGCGCGTGGCGACGTCTGAAAGGGAATGCTGCGGATTCACGGGAATGCCGGGGCTGGAGCTGATCAGAAGACTCTGTGTGCTCGGTGGCTCTGTGTTGCCAATAAGCATTCATACAGACGCGCAACTCACATGCGCTCGGGTGGCAACGAGGCTAAGCTGTGGCGGTTTTATTGGAGCAGAGGCGCAGAGGGAATCAGGAGGCGCTGAGCAGACCAAGGCTGGCAACATGCCCTGCCACACGCTATGCATTGCGCACGAAGCAGCCCCTCGCGTGCTGGCGTCGCCAGGCGCCGCCGGTCCATATTATTTGTGGATGCATTGCAGGTACATACGGCCGTGAACGGCCTGCCACCGGTAGCCGGGCGTTTACGCCCGTGAATTGCCAATCCTCTCAGCGCATCTGCGGCTCTGCGTCAACATAACCAGACCGGCGATCACTGTTCCGCCCGCGCGGCTGCGCGTCCTATCCGACATTCGAATATCCTTCGCGCCAAGGGATACAATGCTCGCAGGAACACCGCTGACAGAGCCCGTTCATGGTCTGGAACCTGATCACCAAGCATCTCAACCCGCGCCGCAACCTGGTGGCCGAGCAGCTCCGCCAGCTTGTCGAATCCGGGCGCGGCAACGAGGTCCCCGAGCGCATCCCGCGCATGGACCGCCGGCACTTCAACAATTCCGAGCACGGGCTCTGGCACATGCTGATGGGCCAGATCACATTCCGCCAGGCTGACTATGAAGCCTCGCTGGAGCATTTCCGCCAGGGCGCGGAGATCTGCCCCGAGGTGGAAAGCTTCGAGCTGGCCCGGGCCCAGACCTACTTCTTCATGGAGCGTCCGGCGGAGGCCTGGGCCTGTGTCTACCGCTTCCCGGTCGCGGAGCTGGACACCGGCTGGGCACTCAGGCTCTGCCACTATGCCTATCTCTGCTCCGACTACGAGCGCGGGCTGTGGCTGGTGGGGATCCTCGTCGAGCGTTACCGCGAGGCCGTCAACCTGGATCCCTCGCACCTGATGGAGCGCGGCCTGCCGCCCTTCAGCTTCGTGTGGTTCACCTCCGCGGCCTTCCACAAACTCGCCGGCCGGCTGGATTCAATGCGCCGCACCACACAGCAGCTGGAGCGCGACTGCTTCAACTACGACTTCGAGCTGGCCTGGCAGGATCTGGATGCCGCGGAGCATGGCGACTATGCCGCGCTGCTGCGCAGTGTGCGCGCCATCCGCGAGGAGCAGCGCCCGCTCGGGGTGCCGCTTGGCTTCCATGATGTCTCGATCGCCGTGTTCCAGAGCTTCATGGCCCCCAGTTACCGCCAGGCACTCGGGATCCTCGAGGCCGTGCGCATCAGCGAGCATGACTTCCCCGGCCTGATCTCGATCCTGCGCCTGGCGCGGGCGCGGGTGGCACATGTACATGGGGAGGAACTGCAGGAGCGGATGATGGCCAACACCTTCCTCAATGAGTATCCGATGCTCGTGCCGGCGGAGGTGGCCTTCCAGTTCGGGCTGCTGGACTATCAGGAAACGCTCAAGCCGCGCGTGCGCTGGATGCCGCAGGAAGCCTGAGCCTGAGGGCGGGACGGCGCCGGTTCAGTCCGCTTGGTCGCTGAAGCAGCCGGCCACGGCCTCCGCCAGCGCGGATTTGTCAACGGGTTTCTTCAGCACGCTGCGGATCCCCAGCTCATCCGTGGTCCCCGCCGCCAGCACCTCAGGGTTGCCGGAGCAGAACACCACCGGCAGCTCGGGACGGATGGCGTGGATGCGGCGCACCAGTTCATCGCCGCGCAGGCCGGGCATCGAGATGTCACAGAGCAGCATGTCATAGCGCTCGGGGTTGGTCTGGAATTCGCTGAGTGCGCGGTAGCTGTCGCTGAAGGTGCTGACCTCATAGCCGAGCTTGCCCAGCAGCAGGGCCAGCACGCGGTTGACAGCGGGTTCGTCGTCAACCACGAGCAGCCGTCCGCGGCCGCCGCGCTGGCTCAGGCGGTCCGGCGCGTTGCCATCCTCGGCTGTCAGGCTGCTGGCCAGCGGCAGCCAGATCGTGAAGCTGCAGCCGCTGCCGGGGCTGCTTTCCAGTTCGAGCCGGCCCTGCAGGCGCTCGACGATCCCGTTGACGACGAACAGCCCGAGCCCCGTGCCCTCGCCGTGCTCCTTGGTGGTGAAGAAGGGCTCGAAGATGTGCGGCCGCGCCCCGGGGTCGATCCCCCCGCCGTTGTCAGCCACACACAGCCGGCAGTGCGGACCGGGTCTGAGCCTGCCCTCCGCCAGCAGGGCAGCGGGCGGCTCGGCACAGGCCAGCGAGACCTTCAGCTCCCCGCCATCCCTTGCCAGTTCCTGGATCGCATTCGTGCAGAGGTTCATCACGAGCTGGTGCAGGTCCGTCGGCTCGGCGTGCACGAGCAGCTCATCTCCGCCATGCTCGAGGCTGATGCGGATCTGCGGCGGGACCGTGCTGCGCAGCAGGCGCAGCACCTCCTTGACGATCGGCAGCACGGCCAGGTCACGGCTGCTGCGTTGTTCGCGACGGCTGAAGCTGAGGATCTGCGAGACGAGATCCGCGGCCCGGCGCGAGGCGGTGTCAATCTCGCGCAGGCTCTCCCGCGCGTCGATGTTGAGGCCCTCGGAGTCGAGCGCGATCTGGCTGTTGCCGGAAATCGCGAACAGGATGTTGTTGAAGTCGTGGGCGATGCCGCTCGCCAGGGTGCCGATCGCCTCCATGCGCTGGGTCTGGCCCAGCTTGGCCTCGGCCTGGCGCAGGCTCTGCTCCGCCTGGCGCTGTTCCGTCATGTCCCTGAGGAAGCAGAGCCTGAGCCCCGGCTTGCGCGGCATCAGGCTTGTGCTGAGCAGGATGCTGCGCTCACTGCCATCGGGGCGGCGCAGGCTCAGTTCATAGTGCAGGGCGGGAAGTGCCGAGCCATTGAATGTCAACGGGCAGTGGTCATGCTGGGGCAGGGGCTGGCGGAAACTCGTGAGGGGCTGGCCCGGCAGGCTGCCGTGCAGCACGCCGAGGATCCGTGATGCCGCGGGGTTGGCAAAGCGGAACACGCCGTCCGTGTCCAGCGTGGCAACGCCTTCCTGCAGTGCATCCAGCAGGCTGGACAGCCGCTCCTCGGATCGTTCCAGCTGCCTGCGCGCCCTGTGCTGGACGAGGCTCAGCAGCAGCAGGCCCCAGGCCACGGGCAGCAGCAGCCCGACATAGTCCTCGTAGTTCTCCAGCCAGGCACTGATCCCGCTGCTGTAGAGCACGTTGCTGATGTCGTTGAAGATCCGCAGCGCCAGCACCACCACGAGACACCAGAGGTAGTCGCGCCGCAGGCCGCGCAGCCGGGCTGCCAATGCAGTGTACAGCGCCCAGCCCAGCAGTGGCAGGCAGAGCAGATCCAGCAGGAAGACCGGCAGGTTCATGCCGGACGCTCCTCGGCAGCCAGGTGCTTGCGGCACCAGATTGCCAGCAGCAGTGCACTGGCCAGGTAGCAGGTATGTTCCAGCAGGTTGAAGGGCAGGCCGGGCAGCAGGTCCTCAAGCACGGTGAAGCTCCAGGCGGCCAGGCTTACGGCGCAGGCACTGAGCAGCAGCAGTGCGTGACGCAGCTGTGCCAGCTGGCGGCGCTGGACGATGATGATCAGCATCACGCCCAGTCCCAGAATCAGAGTGATTACTTCATGCTCCTGTGGCATGCAACACCTGCAAGGCAATCCCCAAGAGGGATGCGACTTATCCGATTCCGTCATTATAGGAAGCGCCCGGCCCTGGACAAGAGTCAATCGGCCAGCTGGTGGTAATTTACCGGGATTTAGCCCGGGAGTGGAATCTCAGGCTGTGCTGCGCAGCAGCTGCCATCAGGGGGCTGAGGCCCGCTCCCATCGGCTAGAATTACTGGAACCTTCTGCATTTCATATGTATAAGGTAACGCTGTTGGGCATCTGATCGTTTATACCAGTATGCAGAGTACTGCCAATCAGTCTGGCCGGGGAGGCGCGCTTGCTTCCTGAGGAGCTTGCAGGAAGGATCCGTGAGGAATGCGGGGACGTGCTGCTGCTTGATCCCGCGCGCGCCTGGGCGATCCTCACCGACAGCGGCCGGCTGCTGGATGTCTGCCGCAACCTCAAGAACATTGGCTTCATCCGCGCCCTGAACATGACCGCCAACCACCTCGGCGGGCGGGACTTCCACCTCTATCTCACGCTCCGGCACGGCGAACGGCATGATGCCAGCCTGACGCTGAAGTGGAAGTTCACCCTGCTGGATGAGGCCATTGCAGGCGAACCCGGCGAGGAGTCCGCCCCGGCCTATGCCGGGCAGAGTGTGCATCCGAGTCTGAGCCTGATCTGGCGCGCCACCGAACTGATGGAGCGCGAGATCTTCGAATTCTTCGGGATTCCCTTCGCCGGCAACCAGAATCTCGTGGGCCTGATCCTCGATCCGCAGCTGCAGGGCTTCCCACTCAGGCGGGACTTCCGGGCGGCCTCGCATGAGAACTACGCTGAAAAGCTGCTGGAGGAGCGCGCCGACAGGGCCGTGCGGGGGGTGATGCATGACCCGCAGTTCTGACAGGCGCGTCGAGATCCGCCGTGATCCGCTGCTCACCGAGAAGCTGATCTACTCTGTCGGACCCCAGCATCCGAGTCTGCCGAGCCCGCTTGAGCTGCGCGTGCAGGCCGACGGCGAGCTGATCGAGCGCGTCACTCCGGAGCTCGGCTACATGCATCGCGGGGTGGAGCAGCTCGTGACCCAGCGCAACTATGGCCAGGCCGCTGGTCTGATCTCGCGCTGCGAATGGCTGGCCGGCAGCAATGCCGACTGGCTGGTGGCCGACGCCATCGAGCGCATCGAGGGCATCACGGTTCCCGAGCGCGCCCAGTGGCTGCGCACCCTGGTGCTCGAACTGAGCCGGATCGGCAACCATCTGTTCTGGTTCGGCAATCTCGGCCTCGAGGCCGGAGCCTACACCCCGATCTTCATCGCCATGCGCGAGCGCGAAATGCTGCTCGACCTGCTGGAGATGCTCAGCGGGCACCGCCACCACCACGGCTGGATCGTGCCCGGCGGTGTGCGCAATGCCCCGCCGGAGGACTTCAGCGGGCATGTGCGGGCCTTCTGCCTGTGGTTCCGCGGCCGGCTCGATGAATACGAGGATTTCTTTTCTGACAACGCGATCTGGATCAACCGCAGCGAGCTGATCGGCACGCTGGAGGCGGACTACGCCTTCGAGTACGGGGCCACGGGGCCTGTGCTGCGCGCCAGCGGGATCGCGCATGACCTGCGCCGCGACCAGCCCTATGCGATGTACGGGGCGCTGGACGTGCAGGTCCCGACCGGCGAATTTGGCGATGTGCTGGACCGCTACCGCGTGCGCTTCCTCGAGATGCGCGAGAGCCTGCGGATCATCGAGGCCTGTCTTGGCAACATCGGCGGGGATACCCCGCTGCGCGACCCGGATGTCAACCCGGACCCGGAAGCGCTAACGGTCTCGCGCGGCGAGGTCTACACGGCCGTGGAGAGTCCGCGCGGCGAGCTGGGCCTGACGCTCGTCAGCGACGGCACCAACCGCCCGAGCCGCATGCACCTGCGCGCGCCGAGCCTCTACCACCTGTTCCTGCTGGACGAACTGTGCCGCGGTTACCTGCTGGCGGACCTGTTCGTGATCTACGGCAGCCTGGACATCATGATCGGGGAGGTTGACAAGTGAGCCTGTCCCTGATGCTCCTGCTGCAGCAGCGCTACGACATGTCCGAGGCCCGCACGATGTGGGAGGCCCTGCGCGCCTGGCTCAACACCGAGCCGCTGCCGGGCCTGCGCTTCAGCCCCGGGGCCTCGAACGCCATCATGCTGGTCACGGCCCTGCTGTTCATCTTCGTGCTGGAGCTGCTGATCACGATCGGCCTGCAGGTCTGGGAGCGCCGCCTGATGGCGCGCATGCAGGGTCGGCGCGGGCCGCAGGAATACGGCGGGGTCACCCCGCAGCGTTTCCGGCGGATTGCCACGCAGGTCGGGGCACTGATCGGCCTGCCCGCCGTGCTCTACGGTGTCAACTACTGGACGGGCGGGACGGCTGACGCGAAGCTGTTCTGGAGCATGGCAATCCTGTTCTTCGCGCTCGGGCTGGCGGGCCTGCTCTACCGGCGCCTGCTGCTGCCGGTGCTGAATGCCAACCCGGCCTCGGGCCGCGGCCTGCTGTCAATCCTGAAATTCAAGGCCACGCTGTTCTCGCTGTGCATGCTGCCCTGCTTCGCGGCGGCCGGCGGGCTGGCGCTGGCAGTCGTGCTGGGCTACCTCCCGAAGGCGCATATCCCCTTCCTGCCGCAGCTCACGGTGCTCTGCACCTTCCTGGCCTTCATCCTCTACATGGCCTACATGATCCGCTTCTACTGGCGCCAGGGCTTCTACGACACGATCAAGATCTTCTTCAAGGAAGACACCGTCCCGCTGAATGCCGACAAGCTGCTCTACCTGATCGCGCCGATCCTCGTCTACATCCCGGCTCTCCTGAGCTGGGTCGTGATTCCCTTCGGCGTGGCGGCGATCGAGGGCCAGATCGTCTACTACATGATCCAGGACCTGAATGTCGGCCTGCTGCTGATCATCGCCGACTTCGCGATGTTCCTCGTGGCCGTGATCATGTCCGGCTACGCCTCCAACAACAAATATGCACTCGTGGGCGCGATGCGCGAGGCGGCGATGCTGCTGACCTACGAGATCCCGATGCTGATGTCGCTTTTGTGCGTTGCCATCTTCGCCGGCTCGCTGAACCTGACGGAGATCGTGCAGCGCCAGTCCATGACATGGGGGATCCTGCCGCTGTTCCCGGCCTTCGTGATCTACCTCGTCGTCAGCCTCGCCGAGACCAACCGCCCGCCCTTCGACCTGCCGGAAGCGCAGAACGAGCTCTTGGGCGGCTACCTCGTGGAGTACAGCGGGATGCGCTTCGCGCTGTTCTACGTGGCGGAGTATTCCAACGTCTTCATCGTCAGCGCGATCATGTCCGTCTGCTTCCTCGGCGGCTGGAAGGGCCCGATGTTCCTCGGCCCCGACGGCCTGTGGCTAACCAGTCTGTTCTGGTTCCTGCTGAAGACCTACGCACTGTGCTTCTTCTTCATCTGGGCGCGCTCGACGATGCCGCGCATCCGCGTCGACCAGATCATGTTCTTCTCCTGGAAGTTCCTGCTGCCAGCCAGCGTGGTGGTGATGGCAGCCACCGCCGTCGGCGTCGTCAACCGCCACCCCTGGTTCAGTGCCAACCAGCTGGCGGTCTCCGAGATCGACGTGACGGTGCGTGACAGCGTCACGCAGTACCAGACGCTGACGACGGCGGAGGCCCTGGCCGTGATGAGCGTGCCCGAGAAGGCCTTCTTCTGGGGCTACAACGTGCTCTGCCTGTTCTTCGGACTGTTCATCCTCGTGATGGCCTGGCGCATCCTGTTCGCCGCCCGCCGTCATCCGCAGCCCCGCCGGGAGGTGAGCTGGAGCGGATGAGGATGCTTGGCAACAGCCGCAGCCTGCTGCATCTGGGCGGGGAACTGCTGATCATGGGCGCCGGGGCCTGGGGCCTCTACCTGCGCCTCGTGCTCGGCGGTTCGCCGGTGCCGACCACGAGCTGGTTCGGTCCGCTGGGCCTGCTGGCCTGCGGCCTGCTGCTGTCGGTGCTGCCGCTGGCCCCCGAGCGCAATGCGGCCTGGATCCACGACTGGATCCGCCCGCGGCTGGGCCTCGGCTCACTGTTCTGGAGCTTCGCGGTGAGCGGCTGCCTCTATTCGCTGTGGCTGCAGTACCAGCTGGAGTTCGGCACGCGCAGCCTCTGGCTGCTTTCACCGGCGCTGCTCTACTGGTGGTTCGTGAGCTGCCCGGGCCAGCGCATCCAGCAGCGCAACATTGACAATGCGGCGCAGCAGCCCGTAGCGGAAACGGTGGATGAGGAGGTGCAGCATGCCTGAGGGGCATGACCTGACAGTGCACCATCCGCTGCCGAAGCGCTGGTTCGGCTACACCGCGATGGACTGGTTCAAGTTCTACGGCTTCCTGGCCGTGGCCTGGTTCACGCTGGTCTTCGTCTACACGAAATACGGCGCGATGTTTGACAACTACGCCGCCAAGCAACCCGCAGAACAGTTCGCCCTGCTCTGGTTCAGCGCCAGCGGCCTGCTGCTGGCCCTGCCGGCACTGCTCGGCTTCTTCTGGTGGGCCGCCGGAGCGCTGGTGCGCTACAGCATCTGGATGCGCCGTGACGGCATGTTCTGGCGGATCTTCCTGTTCTGCGTGATCCTGTTCTTCTTCGTGATCGAGTTCGACCCACTGGACAGGATCCACCCCCGCATGAGCGTGCAGGGCATCGCCGACACCCCGAACCTCGTGCTGCTGATGTCCGGTGAGGGCTTCACGCAGTGGCGCGAAAGCGGCCATCTGCCTGTGTTCAAGTTCCAGCTCGGCTACTTCCTGCTCTGGGCGCTGTTCTGGTTCATGGTCGCAGCCCTCAACCTGAGCTACCTGGCAACGGGCATCAGCCGCTTCTGGTTCTTCAGCAACCGCGTACACCGCTACGGCACCTCCGTGCTCACCGGCTTCCGCGAGACGGCGCGGTTGGCGGCTTCCGAGCCCGTCACAGAGGACTACCCGCGCAGCCGGCCGCAGCTGCCCGCCGCCCATCGCGGCATCCCGCTGCTCAATGTTGACAATCTGAGCCTGGAGGAGGCCCAGCGGATCATCGCCGCCGACGGCAGCGGGGCGATCGCCCGGGCCCCGGGCCAGCCCACGGTGCTGTTCCTGGACCTCGGACGTTATGACCACGATCCCGCGCTGGCGGATCTGCAGCGTGCGGACGGCACACCGCTGCTCAGCTTCGAGGAAGGCTGGGCCATGCCCGGTGCCAGCCGCGAGGAACTCGTGATCCCGCTTCGGCGGCCACGCCGGGAGGTGCAGGGCTGATGGAAGCCAACCTCAGCGGAAGCCTGCTGCTGCTGCGCAACGCCGCACTGCTGCTGGCCGCAGCCAGTGCGCTGGGCCTGGCCTGGCCCCGGCTGGACAGCCTGTTCCGCCAGCTGCTGGCAACGGTCGGTATCGCGCTCGGAGTCGCGCTGCTCGCTGCACCGCTGGCTGCCATGGGCGGCCGGATCAGCTGGGACAGTGCCTGGCAGCAGGACACACGCATCCTCGTGCTTGCCTCACTGACCGGCGGGGTCTGGCTTCTGAACCTGTATCTGCTGGGCCGCAAAGCTGAGGACGCCGGACTGCTGCGCCTGGCCAGTGCCGCATGCTGGACCCTGTTCATGCTGGCTTCGCTCTTCGGCCAGCCGGAGACCGTCAACTTCTCGAACATGCTGCTCCTGGGCCTGGCGGGCGGAACCGTGGCCTGCATCCAGCTTTCGCTGCACCGCTTCCATGAACACCGCCGCCTGCTGGCGATCCTCGCCGTGATCGGCTTCATCGCCTTCTTCTGGGGGATGCTGGCGCTCAGCGTGCCCGCGCTCAGGCTGCTGAACTTCTTCTTCTGGCTGTTCACAGCCGGTGTGGTCGGCGGGGCGATCGGCTGCGTGACGATGCGCAACGTGTTCCACAGCGCACTGATGCTGATCCTCTCGCTGTTCGGCGTGGCCGGCTACTTCATCCTGCTCAATGCGGAATTCCTGGCAATGGTGCAGGTGATCATCTACATCGGCGGAATCATGGTTCTGTTCCTGTTCGGGATCATGGTCAGCCAGAACATCATCGGCACGGAACTGCGTCAGAACACGGCGCTCAGCCCCTGGGCCGCGCTGCTCTGCGCGCTGCTGTTCGGCTTCATGGCGCTCGTCGGGATGTTCATGGAATTCCCGCGCGCCACTGAATTCCCGCCCAGCGCAGCAGTGCTGACAAGCAATACCCAGGCCATCGGCTGGTCGCTGATGGCAACATATACCCTGCCCTTCGAGGTGGCCAGCGTGCTCCTGCTGATGGCGATGCTCGGCGCGATCATCCTGGTGAGGAAGGACTGATGTTAATGCTGCTGCAACAGCCGGATTCAGTCACACTGGCCAGCGAGGGCCTGGCACCGATACTGCAGGCGATCGAATTCACCGCGCGCCAGTGGTTCGCCACCAGTGGCGACGGAGCGATGGCCTGGTTCGTGAATGTGGACTACCGCCAGTACTTCGTGCTCAGCGCCTTCATCTTCTGCCTCGGGCTCTATGGCGTGATCGCGCGCCGCAATGCGATCGGGATGCTGCTGGCGCTGGAGCTGATGCTAAACGCCGTCAACATCAACATGAGCGCGTTCAACTTCTATTACGGACCGAAGCTGACCCTCGCTTCCTTCACGGCCGAGGAATCCGTGATGACGAACATGGGCCAGATCTTCTCGATATTCACGATCATCGTCGCCGCGGCCGAGGCCGCGGTCGGGCTGGCGATCATCATCGCTTTTTACCGCATGCGCAGGTCCATCATGCTGGACACTGCCAATCTGATGAAGGACTGAGGAACTGATGTACAGGAAGCAACAGCAGGAGGTGGCCGGTGTCTGAGAATCAGGTGCTGCTGCCGCTGATCGCGCTCCTGCCGCTGCTGGCGGCGGGGGCCGGCCTGCTACTGCGCAGGGCTCCAGCGGCTGTCAGCGCCCTGCTCGGTGTGCTCTCGCTCATTGCCAGCGCCGGGATGGCGCTCGCTGTCAATGCCGGGCTGGAGCAGGCCGGCGGTCAGAGCAGCTGGATGATCCGCTGGATCAGCGGCTACAGCACCAATGTGCGCAGCGTACCGCCGATCCCGCTGGCAATGCAGGTCGACTACCTGCAGCTGCTGTTCATCCTGACAACCTGCCTGATCGGCGTGGCCGTGCTGCTGTATGCGATCCGTGAGCGGCGAGATGACAAGAGGGCAGGACAGTTCCATGCACTGCTGACATTCTTCTGTGGCTCGATGCTGCTGTTCCTCGTCAGCGATACGCTGATCCTGCTCTACATCGCCTGGGAGCTGATGGGTCTGGCCGGCTACCTGCTGATCCGCCACAGGGGCACGCCGGAGGCCAATCGCGCGGCGCGCCAGGCCTTCTGGACCACGCGGGCCACGGACTTCGGCCTGCTGTTCGCGATCTTCATCTTCATGTTCGGACTCAGCCGCTACAACGTGAACTGGGTGCGGCTCAGCCAGATTGACTTCAGCGGGCTGTCCCTGCAGTTCCGTGCAGCGATGATGGATGCGGTCAACCAGGACATGATCACCATGGTCGATGCCCAGGCCCGCATGCACAACCTGCTGCATGATGTCTCCCTGCTGCTGGGGATCGCCGCACTGCTGGCGCTCTTCGCCGTGATCGGCAAGGCCGCGCAGCTGCCGTTGTCATTCTGGCTTGCGGATGCGATGGTCGCACCGGCGCCGGTCAGTGCACTGCTGCACAGTGCCACACTGGTGGCCGCCGGTCCGCTGCTGGCCAGCCGGATCCTGCCGGGCTGCAGCCTGCTGCCGGGCTCCGAGGGCTTCGGCACCGCCAATCTGTACACAACTCCGCTGGCCGCCGCCGTACTGCTCGGCGGGCTGACCCTGCTCGTCGGTGCAATCAGCGCCAGTTGCCAGCGCCAGCCCAAGAAGCTGCTGGCCTGGAGCACTGTCAGCCAGCTCGGACTCTGCCTGCTGGGCAGTGGTGTGCTGGCCATGGAAGCCGCACGCTTCCAGCTGCTGGGCCACGCCCTGTTCAAGGCCGCGCTGTTCCTCGGCGTGGGGATCATCGCCGCACGCTGGCATGAATCCAATACGGAGCATGCCGCTGAGCACGAACCCGGCTTTGACGAGCTGCGCGGTACCGGCAACCCGCCGCTGCTGTTCTGGCTGGGCCTGCTGCCGGCGGTGCTGAGCCTTGCCGGCCTCGTGGGAATGGCCGGCTTCTTCGGCAAGGACCAGATCCTCTCGGCGCTGATGAGCCGTGGAAGCCAGAGCGTGGACGGTGTCAGCCTGGCAACGGCCATGCCCTCCATGCCGGCCTTCTGGCAGGCGGGAACACTGCTGCTGCTGGCTTCGATTCCCTTCACCGCGGCCTACTGCGCGCGTCTGCTGCACGGGCTGTGGCCCGCGGCTCCCGGCAATGTGGACGCTGATCATGAAACTGACAATGCCGCACCTGGCTGGGGCCTGCCCGCTGCGATAACGGTTGTGCTGGCACTGGCCGGCAGCATCGGTCTCGCGGCCTTCTGGCCCGCCTACCGCGTCTACTTCGAGGGCCGGGCAGCAAACCTGGCCTGGGCCGGAAACCTGGAGCCGCTGGCAACGGGGCTCTCCCTGCTGCTGCTGGCCGTCGGTGCCGTCACGGGCTGGAACATCGCCGGCGGGCGGCTGAGCGGTCTGGCAACGCCGATGCTGACTGGAGTGGCAACGGCCTTCCGCGAAGGGCTCTATCTCAAGCAGTTCCTCACAGGACTGGTGGGAGGCGTGGGTGAATTCCTGGCGATCCTCGCCGGGATCTCCGACATCCGCCTGCTGGACTGGCTGGCAACGCGCAGCGGAGCGGCGGGCCGCGGGCTGGCAACGGCCGCCGGCTGGCTGGACCTGCACTTCCTGGACGGCATCCGCTGGTGGTGCTGCGAGATCTGGTGGGCGCTCAGGCGCCTGCACGGCCGCTACTGGCAGAACGGCCAGATCCAGAACTACATGTTCATCCTGCTGCTGGGCGCAGTGCTGATCTGCATCGTGGTCGCGATTCCGCTCAACGAGACGCTGCGGCTGATAATCGACAGCTACCTCGGGAGGTACAACTAGTTGGACCAGACACAGAGTTTCATAAGCTTCATCTCCTGGGTGAGCAATCCCCTGACCCAGATGATGCTGGCTCCGCTGCTGGGCTGCCTGCTGATCTGCCTGCTGCCGAGGAAGCAGGTGCTGGCGATCAAGATCGTGGCGCTGGTGTTCTCGCTGCTCAGCCTGCTGTTCGCCGTGCTGCTCGTCACCGGCCTGCCCGAGAGTGCGGTGAACTGGCAACCCTATGCCGCCTATGAGAACACGGCGGAGAACGTGCGCAACCTGCGCCCGCTGGGACAGTACCTGCCCTTCCAGGCCGAGTTCCAGGGCTTCCAGTACCGCCAGGACATCGAGTGGATGTCGATCGGCATCGGTGAAAGCCGCAGCTTCAGCGTGCACTACGACGTCGGCATAGACGGCCTCTCCTTGCCGCTCGTGCTGCTGACCTGCGCGCTGCTGCCGCTGATAGTGATCTGGGGCTGGCACCGCCAGGAGCGCGTGCGCGAATACCTGGCGCTGACCCTGTTCATGCAGGTTGGGCTGATTGGCTCCTTCGTGGCCCTCGACTACGTGCTGCTCTACCTCTTCTGGGAATGGATGCTGATCCCGATGTACGTGCTGATCGGCGGCTGGGGCAAGGACCGCGAGAAGGCGGCACGTGCCGCGCTGCGCTTCTTCGTCTATACAATGGCAGGCTCGGTGTTCATGCTGCTCTCGCTGATCACCGCCAAGGTGATCTGCGCCGGAGTCTACAGCTTCCAGATCCCGGGCATGGCCGCCTTCCTGCTGAACGAGGGCTATACCAACGTGCATCCGGCCCTGCGCATGTTCGTGTTCATCGGCTTCCTGCTGGCCTTTGCGGTCAAGGCCCCGCTCTTCCCGCTGCATACCTGGCTGCCTCCCGCGCATACCCAGGCCCCGGCGGAGATGTCGGTGATCCTCGCCGCAGTGATGCTCAAGAGCGGGACCTACGCCTTCCTGCGGGTGCTCTACTGGTCCTTCCCGGACATCGGCTACTCCGTCGGCCCGGTGATCGCCACCTTGGCGGTGGTCGGAATCATCTGGGGTGCGGCGATCACGCTTGTGCAGACCGATATCAAGCGCATGGTGGCCTACAGCTCAATCAGCCACATGGGCTTCATCCTGCTCGGCGTGAGTGCGATGAACCCGCTGGCAACCACCGGTGCGATCTACCACATGGTGGGCCACGGCGTGATCATCACCACGCTGTTCCTGCTGGCGGACAGCATCGAGCGCCGCTACGGCACGCGCAATGTGCATGAGATCACCGGCATCGCCTCAGCCTCGCCGCTGCTGGCGGGCATGCTCTCGCTGGCGGCCTTCGCCGGCATGGGCTTCCCGGCCCTGGCCGGATTCTGGGGCGAGCTGTACAGCCTGCTCGGAGCTTTCGAGAACGGACCGGTCTGGCAGACGGTGCTCGTCGGCTCGATGGACGGCAGCCGCTATCTGCAGATCCTCTCTGCAGTGGCGGTGATCGGTGTGCTCACGAGTGCGGTCTACATGATCAGCCTGCTGCAGCGCACCCTGCCAGGTGAGGTTCCGGAAAAGGCGGCCGGCCGCATGCCGCTGCGCGAGGCGCTGGTGCTGCTGCCGCTCGGCGCGGCGATCCTGCTGCTGGGAATCTTCCCGAATGCGCTGGTGCGGATGAGCGTCGGCTATACGGCGCTGCTGGATTCAATCCACTCCTCGGGGCTCTACTGATCGGCTGAGGCTGCTCCGTCATCGCTGGCAGGTTCTGTGCGCCTGGAGCCGATGCGGCTTTCCGTGCCGTCAAGGATGCGGCGGATATTGCTGCGGTGCGTCCAGGTGACGAGCAGCGCCAGCGGGATCGCGAAGGCCATGCAGTGCCGAAGTTGGGGCACCGCGATGCTGACCGCGGCCACGGCCAGTCCGGCGAGGATGCTGCCCACGCTCACCATCCGCGTGGCGGCCAGGCCCAGCAGGAAGACCCCGAGCGGCACCAGCACCCAGATCTGGTATAGCGCGATCAGCACCCCGAGGCTGGTGGCCACGCCCTTGCCGCCCCGGAACTTCAGCCAGGGAGTGAAGGTATGCCCGAGGATTGCCGCAAGTCCGGTGATCAGCAGCAGCCAGTTGCTGCCGCTGACGGTCAGGCCCGGCGGATTGACCGTCGCCATCAGGCGCTGGGCCAGCAGCACGGGCAGCAGGCCCTTGGCGGTATCGAGCAGCAGCACTGTCAGGCCGGCCTTCCAGCCCATCACGCGCCAGACATTGGTCATGCCGATGTTGCCGCTGCCGTGCCGGCGGATGTCCATTCCGCCGAGGCGGGCGACGATCCAGCCGAAGGGCAGGGATCCGCTCAGGAACCCGGCCAGGGCCAGTATCGTCAGATAGTAGAGGGGCACGCGGGAAGTATACTCGGTGTGGCCGGCGCAGCCCGGCCCAGGCAGGAAGCAGATGTCTTGGAATCCATTCAGGCGCAGGGAAGATCATGATGAGGCCGCTGAGGCCCAGGCCGGTGCGCAGCCGGATGCGCGCATGCAGGGCGAGGATGACCCGACCGATCCGCTGATCAGCACGGCTGTCTACAGCGAAAACTGCAGCCTGCTGCATGACTGGGACGGGCTGCGGCTGGAAAGCGTCAGCATCGGCGGAGCTGCTGCTCCGGCCTTCCTGAAGCTCAGTGCCAGCCGCGAATCCGCCCTGAGCAGCGCCCTGCCGGGGATCCTCACCGGCTGCGAAGCGCTCTGCGGTCTGCGGGATCTGCTGGCCGATGGCAACGCGGTGTTCAGTGCCGCACTGGAACCGGCGGGCCTGCACTTTGACGAATTCGAGACCGCACTGCGCGAGGGCCGGATCAGCCTGCGGCCGCTGGACCTGCTGCTGGGGATGCGCGATCTGGCGCTGCTGCTGGTCCAGTGCAGCGGGCATGGCCTCAGCTGGCAACCCGGTCGAGCGGGCCTGAGCTTCACGGAAGTGCATGCTGCCGGGAATGGACTGTCCCGCTGGCAACTGCGCTTCCTGGACTTCGGCGCTCTGCGGGAAGGCACGGGCGCTGACCCCTCCGAGGTCCTGACCCTGCTCAGGCCACTGGTGGATGCGGCCCTGGCGGATAACCGGCTGTTGCCAAATGCCAGCAGCGCTGACCTGCGGGCACTGCTGGACAGGCTTGCCGCGGACGAGAGTCTAGATGCGGCCGCGATTGCAGCAGGCATCACGGCGGCACTCAACGGCCTGCGTCTGCAGGGGCATGGCACGACTGACAACGGCATGCGCCGCCAGCACAATGAGGATGCCTGGCTGCTGGCGGAGATCCGCCAGCACAGCGCCATCGGCTCCAGCCTGCAGCTCGCGGTGGTTGCCGACGGGATGGGCGGGCATGAAAGCGGGGAGATTGCCAGTTCCCTGTCACTGGCAATGCTGCGCCAGCAGCTGCAGGTCTCGCTCACCGCACCGAGCACGCGCCCGGTGGACACGGCTGCGCTGCCGCGCCAGCTGGAAAGCATCATTCCCGGAATCAACCGTGCGCTGATTGATCGCAGTGCGATGGAACAGGCGATGACCGGAATGGGCACTACGCTCTGTGGGATCGTTGCCCTGTCGGGCAGCAGCACGCTCAGTACCGGGAGCGCACTCGCGGCGGCCTTCTTCAATGTCGGTGACAGCCGCGCCTACCTCATCTCGGGCCGGGAGCTGATCCGCATGACCCGTGACCACAGCTTCGTGCAGCAGCTCGTTGACAGCGGGGAGATCAATGCGGACGAGGCCTTCGACCATCCGCGCAAGAACGTGATCACACGCTGCCTCGGCGGTGACGGGCTGGAGATCCAGGCCGATGTCACGCCCTTCAGGCCCGGGCCGGCGGAGCGGATCCTGATCTGCAGCGACGGCCTGACTGATGCACTGCGCGACCGGGAGATCGCCGCGGTGCTGGAACGGCATGCGGAGGATCCACTGCCGCTTGTGGCGCAGGCTCTCGTCGATGCCGCCAACGCCGCGGGCGGGCCTGACAACATCACGGTACTGCTGCTGGACTGCCGGATCTAGCTGCCGAACACGGCGATCGTGGAGCTGCCGGGATCACTGACGTACAGGTAGCCCGTGGCCGGATCATAGGCCAGCCCCGCCGGTCCCTCCAGTGCGAATTCCACGTTGAGCAGGCCCTCACTGCCGAACTGGAAGCTGTACTCGCCTGCGCTGTCAAACACACTTACACGCCGCTCAGGCGGCTCGCTGACGAACAGCCGTCCGAAGGCATCCGCCACCACACTGTGCGGGCCGGTGAGAACACCGTTGCCAGCCGGGCGGATCAGCTCGGAGGAGGCGGCGAACTCAGAGTCAATCAGCAGCACGCGGTCATTGCCAGTGTCGGCTATTGCCATCCCACCATCCTCATGCAGCAGGATCCCTGAAGCGCCAGACAGCACGAGCTGCTGGTCCAGCGGATCCAGCGGGGCATCGAGGTAGACCCCGAGCGGGGTGAAGCTCTGCAGCAGGTTGCGCCCGCCGTCAAGGGTCACGATCCGCTCGCCGTCCGTGCAGATCCCGCTCAGACTGCTGAACTCGCCGGGGCCGCTGCCCGCAGCTCCGAACTTCGAGCGGTAGTCCAGGGCGGAATTGAAGCGGAAGACCTGGCTGTAGCCGCGGTCGCAGATGTAGAGGTCGCCATTGCCCGGATCGATTGCCAGGGCGGCGGGGTCACGCATCGGAGCGGTGCCCAGCCTGTCAATCCGGCGCTGCAGCCGGCCCTCCCCGTCGAAGACCAGCAGGGCGGGGTCAGCGCCGTCAGCGACCAGCAGCCGCCGGTTCCCGTTGTCAAACAGCAGGCTGCCCGGAGCGGCGAGCTGCGGACTGCTGATCCGCCCACGCAGGTCGAAGTCCACCGCCGGGCTATCCAGCGCGGCTGACAGTTCGCTCTCGATGCCGTTGTCACGCAGGACAGCCAGGGCATACTCATAGCTGCCTGTGGCGGGCAGGATGTCCGTATGCCGCCCGGCCTGCAGCACTTCGGTGTTGAGCTGGCTGAAGGATTCCGCACCTGCTTCCCGGCGGAACAGGTTGAAGCCGGCGGCAGCCGGTACGTTGTCCCACTCCAGGTAGCGGATCATGCTCGTGGCCGCCAGCAGGCGCGGAGCGGGCGGGGCGGGCAAGGGGTACTCCTCCGGCAGCGGGCCATAGAGGGCATAGCGGCCGAAGTCGGTGATGCTGAAGCTGAGCGTCAGTCCGTCCTCCGCAGGGCTGGCGCTGATCCCCGCCGCCTCATAGCGTCCGCTGGCAGCATTCCAGCGCTGCACATCCAGCGGCGTAGCAGTAGGCCAGGCCGATGCCAGACTGAGCTGCAGCTCGATGCTGCCATCCAGCACGGCGGGCACGAAACGGCCGTCCACCGCTGACACGGACGCCGCCTGGGCAGCCGGTTCCTCATCCGCCAGTGGCTCGGGAGCGGGCATGCTGCCGCTGATCTCCAGGGCCAGGGCCAGTTCGCGGCCCGCCACGCCCGGCAGGCCGCGGTCGGCCTCGCTGCGGTCGCGCAGTGCGATCTCCACGGCCTCCGCCAGGCTGCCCGGCTGGATCAGTGCGGTGATCAGGCCGTTGTCACTCTGCACCCGCGTCAGGGTCTGCTCATCCGGGCTGAACTGCACGTAGCTCGAGCCGCCGCCGCAGCCGCAGAGCAGCAGGGCCAGCAGGGCCCAGTGGATCCTCTCTCCCCTCATCAGGCGCTCCTAGGAACTGACGATGCTCGGCAGCAGCACATCGGTCACGCGGCCGTACTGCTCACCGATGATGTCATTGATCTTGATGCGGATGTTGTCCTTGAACAGGTCCTTGCCGCTGGGACGGATGAAGTCCTCCGCCAGGGTGCGTGTGACCTCGTCATTGATCATGTCGCGGATGCGTGAGTCATTCTCCATCAGCATGGTCTCCATCAGCGAGCGCGGCTTGCCGGGCAGCTCAGGCATCTCCGGGGGCGGAGCCTCCTTCGGGGCACCGTGCATCGCCGGCACGACCTCTGTTTCCACGTTGCCATCCTCGACCGCAGCCACGACCTGCACCTCGCCGGCGGGCTGCAGGGAGTCGTCAGCACCCGTGTCCGGAGGCAGTACGGCATGTCCGCCCTTCCCGCCGTCCTTGGGGTTGCCATGTTCATCGAGCCCGAGCTGGTAGTTGCGGTAGAGTGTGACTCCCTCGTCATACTTGTCCATCATCGCCTCGTAGACCTCCCACTCATGGCGGTCATAGAGGCTTTCCAGCTCCAGGATCATGCTCATCTTCACGAACTTGTTGTCAGCGGTGTTGCTCACGATCTCGCCGAGGTCGTAGAGCACGCCCTCGGCGGGCACGACGTAGTTGCCGTCGCTCTCCTCACCGTGCTCGCCGTGTTCAGCGTCGGCATGCATCTCGCCCTCGCCGTGCTCCTCGCCGGGCACGGCCATCGTGCCACCCTCCTCCAGCCGGGACTTGAGCCCGTTCAGCTGCAGGAACAACAGCGCACTGAAGGCGATCGCCCCCACGGCCACCGCCAGCGAGACGATCACGAGGATCGGCGGCTTGGCCCCGCCGCCTGCGGCCTTCTTCTTCTTGGCAGGCTTGCCTTCCTGCACCTCATCAACATCAATCGCCTGGTTGTCAGCCATCTGCTTCCCTCTCTTCGGGACTTGTAATCAACACTACCTGTATCTATAACGTGGCCCCGCCGACTTGCGGTCTATTTGGGGCCCGGCTTGTAGCCGTGGAATTCCTTTAGGGTCTCGTAGTCGAGGATGTAGACCCGGTTATCTCGCTTGATCGCATTCCTGTACTTCGGCGTGTTCGGCCAGTACAGGCGCCGGCTGCTGTCGGCGACATAGCGGTAGTCGTCAATGGCAACATGTGAGTTGCTGGCGACGTCCATGAAATTCTGGCCAAACCCGGTCTCGCCGCGCGGGCAGCCGCCGAGCAGCAGGCAGATCAGGCCCGTTGCCAGCCAGCGCAGGAGGTGCTGGATGCCATGCATCTCAGTGCCCCGTCCCATTTCCCGTCACGGGCAGGCCTGGGTTGAGCTGCGGTCCGACCAGCTGCTGCGGGTCCTCCTCGCTTGCCGGGCTGTCCGAGCCGTAGGCCCGGCGGATCACGATTTCCACGCGGCGGTTGGCATCGCGGCCATGTTCGCTGGCATTGCTCTCCAGCGGCCGGGTGTCGGCATAGCCCGCCACGCTCACGCGCTCGCGCGGCAGCCCTCCGGCGATCAGCTGGCGGGCCACGCTTGCGGCGCGGGCCGCCGAGAGTTCCCAGTTGCTCGGATACTGCGCGCTGGCAATCGGCCGGTCGTCGGTATGGCCGAGGATCTCGATCTCGTTCGGCAGCCGGTTGAGCTCGCGCCCCAGTTCAGCCAGCACCTCGCGGAACACCGGCGTCATCTGGGCCGAGCCGCTTCCGAACAGCAGGCGGTCATCACGGAAGGTGAGCACGATGCCCTGTTCCGTGAAGCGCATCGCCACCCGCTCGTCATGTTCGAAGCCCTGCATCAGCTGCTCGCCCTCGCTGCGGGCCTCATGCTCCAAGAGGTCGCGCAGCTTCTCCAGCAGGCCGTGTCCATCCGTCTCGCCCTCCATCACGCGGCGGAAGCGGAAGATCTGGATCGGGGTCTGGTGCTCGGGAAACAGGATCGACGGCGACTCGCCGCCGGAGGTCGTACCGAGATCCAGCGGGGTCGTGCTGGCATCCTCGCCGATGCTCTCATCCGGCTCGAGCGTGGTGCTCTTGGAGGTGGCCCCCATGCCGTTGGACATGCTCTCGGCCAGGGCCTTGAACTTCTCCAGCTCGATGTTGCTCATCGAGAACAGGATGATGAACACCACCGTCAGCAGCGTGATCATGTCCGCGTAGCTGATCAGCCAGCGCTCATCGCCGCCCTCATTTCCGCTCGGTGCCTGGGGAATGTACAAGTGCTTGTCCTTTCAGGAGGCCCTGATCAGCCTTCCTGCTTCACGTGCGCGCGTTCCTTGGGAGGCAGGAAGGCCGCGAGCTTCTCCTGCACGATGCGCGGGTTGTCACCGGCCTGGATCGAGAGGATGCCCTCCACCATGATCTCGCGCACGAGCACCTCCTCCTTGCTGGCATTCTTGAGCTTGCTGGCCCAGGGCAGGAACAGCGCGTTGGCACTGCCCACGCCGTACAGCGTGGCGATGAAGGCCGCGGCCACCATCGGTCCCAGGCTGCCCGGGTCGGAGAGGTTTGACAGCACCAGCACGAGGCCCATCACGGTTCCGACGATCCCGAAGGTCGGCGTGAAGCCGGCCATGGTCTCGAGGTAGGCGGCCCCGACGTGGTGGCGCTCCTCCACGAACTTGATGTCCGTATGCAGGATGTCCTTGACGAGCTCGGTGTCGTTGCCATCGATCACGAGCTGCAGGCCGTTGCGCAGGAAGGGGTCCGTTTCATTGTTGGCATCCTCCTCCAGCACCAGCAGGCCTTCACGGCGCACCTTCTCGGAGAATTCCACGAACTTCTTGATGACGGGCACCGGGTCCAGCTTCGGGCGCATGTAGCACTGCATGATCACCTTCCAGAGGTTGATCGATGAGCCGAGCGGGAAGGCCACCATCGTGGCTCCGCCGGCCCCGCCGAACACGATGCTGGCGGCGCTGATGGCAATCAGCTGCGTCGGCGTGCCGCCTTCGATCGTGAAGCCGGCGAAGACTCCGCCGAGGCAGATCAGAATTCCGACGATACTTGCGAGATCCATTGCTTTGAGCCGTCCCGTGGATTCCACGCCGGCCGGCCCGGCCTGCTCATGCCGGTGGATGGCCTATACTGATCGGATGCGCATGCTCAGACAGCTGCTGCTGTTCATCCTGATCGCGGTCGTGGTTGCTGGGATATTTAACGGCTGCTGGTTCGTGTTCTTCAGCAACTGGCGCCATCTGCTCTGATTAGATCCCGATTACAGGGATTCGCACCCTCTCCCCGCTGCCTGCAGGCGGCTGCTCAGTCCCGTCCTTCGAGCACCGCTTCACTGTCAATTTCCAGCGGCTTCTTCAGTGCGGGTTCAGTGCTCATCGGTGTACCCTCCGGCACGGGCTGGCGCTGCGGACCGTCCCTGAACAGCGGCCGCAGCGAGTCAATCCCGCCGAATAGGTCGCGCATTGCAAAGTAGATCGGCTTGAGCCGGCTGTGGTACAGGATGTCCTCCGTGTCCCAGTCCTCCCAGCTGTAGATCCCGCTCCTGCTGGTGAGGATGCGGTTCCAGCCGTCGAACTGCGAACTCAGCTCGGCTTCCGGGTCGTCATAGTCGTAGACATCCATCCCCGGCCAGACCGCCAGCTGCTCCCCGCGCGAGCTGGTCAGGGCCAGGCCTATGCCGATCCCGTCCGTGACGATGCTGGAGTTCTTCGAGGGATCGTCAGGGTCGCTGCTGAGTACGCGCCGCTGGTGCGGGCCGACGAAGCCCAGCAGGATCCAGGGCATGCGGATCTCGACCACGCCGCTCTCGGGGCTGCTGTTCCAGACCGCCTGCTGGCTGTAGTGCGGGTCGCCCTTGACGAGGCTGCCGCGTGGCAGCGGATTGAGCTTGAAGGACTGCGAGGGGAAGAAGGTCCCGTCACGCCCGATGCGGTAGATGTTGGTTTCCACCCAGGGCTCGAACCAGCTCCAGCGGTTCTCCTCCCATTGCAGGTAGTGCGGCTTGGCCTCCGCCAGCGAGATCGATTTCGATACCTCGTCATTGAAGGGCCGCCAGTAGCGCCAGGTTTCGCACTGGTACATGTAGGCCCTGTCGCTCTTGAGCTGCACCACGGTCTCGAGCCCGGTGTCACTCACGAACTTCAGCGGGCCGGGCCAGGCGAAGTTGCCGGCACTGCGGTCCAGCACGTCGTAGCCGATGCTGAGCTCAGTGTCGCGGAATTCCCAGTCCTGGAAGTTGTCAATGGCGATGCGCAGCGTGAACCAGCCCTCGTCATGGGTGGCCTGCACGCTGCTGATGACCGGTGCATTGCTCGCGATCGGCACCGATTCACCGGGCAGTTCCGGCACATCCGCCCATTCCTCAGCGTTGCCACTGAGCGTGCAGTTGGGGCCGCCCTCGCCCGGCAGCAGCGCCACCATCCCGTAGTTCTCCTCCGGGTCGTAGGGGTTGTACCAGAGCCGGCGGTCATCCCAGGGGTCGTAGAAGTCGGCCCAGACCCAGGTCTTCTTGAACCACTCATCGATCCAGGCGAAGACGATCCCTCCGGCGCAGCCGCTGTCATAGATGTCATATGTCAGCCGCTCCATGCCCTCGATCACCTCCTCTTCGGAGTGCCCGCCGTGGTGCAGGCCCTGCTTCTGCATGTGGGCAGGCATCGGGCCGTTGGGCAGGCCGTACTCGGCGACGAGCAGCGGCATCGTGCCGTAGTGCTCCTTCAGATGCGTGAGATAGCCGTAGTAGTTGCTGATGCCGAAGCGGTCCCGGGCCTGGCTGTACTCCACCTCGTTGTCAAGGAAGTCCGGCCAGTAAGGGTAGATGTGGTACGAGGCGTAGACACCGGCGCGGAACTCGGGCGAGACTGTGAAGTCCTTGACCGTCATCTGGATCGTGTCCGAGCTGAAGATGTCAACACGGCCATCACCTTCCTCGATGGCATTCGCGGAGAGCCGGCTCTCACTGACATGCTCCATCGGGTCCGTCACCGGCCAGGAACTGTAGGTGATCGGGTGCTGGCTGTCGTACTGGTCGGCCTCGTAGCTGACCGTGTAGTCGCACATCTTGGCGAGCCAGCAGTCGATCGGCTGCTTGTCAATCGCGCTGATGTAGCGGCCCTGGTATGTCGTGCGGTCGGAGATCTCGTGAAAGCGCTCGATGTCGTCAGGTTCCCATTCACGGCCCCAGAGCCAGGCCAGCAGCCAGGGTGAGACATCGGCCGTGTAGCGCCCGCCGGTCCAGCCCGGCCGGTCGTCAAAGTTGGCGTTGCCATGCACGAGGTCCACGGCCCGGCGTGAGTTCATCTCGCATTCGGCATTGAAGGCCTCACCCCAGAAGTCGTATTCCGGATCGAAGGGCGGCGTGATCCAGCAGCCCTGGATCAGCCAGATGGTCTGGTCGGGGTAGGTCGTGTTGTGGTACAGCAGCGCCTTGTAGACTTCCGGAGGGAGGATCGTGTAGACGCGGATCACGTTGCAGTTCATGTCCGCGATCAGCTTCAGCCAGTCCCGGAACAGCTGCTCGTCGTGCGGGAATTCACTGGGATGCTTGCCGGGCAGCGCCGCCGAGAGGTTCATGCCGCGCACGAAGATCGGTTCATAGCTCCCGTCCGGCTGGCGGATCTCCAGATAGTCGATCCCCGCACGGGTCGGCACCCGGGGTTCAGCCCAGGCCTGGCGTGCTGAGCAGAGCTGCATGGACACTGCGGCCAGCAGGCCGGCCAGCAGGCGGCCGGGCAGTCGGGACAGCCATGGCGCGGGGTGGGACATTGCCAGAATGATAGACCATGCAGAGCGCGATGCAGGACTCAGGCACCGCTCCGTGAAACGCGACGGGGCTGGCAATCCAAGTTGCAACAATGCGGGAAAAAGGGCAAGTAGTCAGAAATCCACACATATAGACATGGTAAAATCAGGCGCCGGAATCATGTGCCCTACTTGCGAACAGTGATTTTCACAATGGACTCCAATCCCGTTTCCAATCCGAGAATCCTTGTCGTCCTCGAGGACGACAGCCTGTTTGCGATCCTCTCCTACAAGCTCGAGCGCCAGGGTTTCCAGGTCAGTCGGGCCTCCGACGGGATCCAGGCCCTGGAGCGGATGGAGCAGCAGTATTTCGAGCTGCTACTGATTGACATCCTGATCCAGAAGCTGGATGGCTTCCAGGTGATGCGGGAGATCCAGCAGCGGGAACAGGTGCAGGAGCCGGGCGCGATGGTCGTGATCAGTGCTCGTGAGGATGAGGATGACATCCTCAGCGCATTCCGGCTGGGCTGCGTTGACTACGTGACGATCCCCTTCAGCATCAACGTGCTGATTGCCAGGCTGTACAACGCCCTCAAGCACGTGCAGCACAGTCCCGTGCGGACCGGCTGAACCGGCACGGGCAATCCGCCGGCGGCTGCCATCCGGCCGCAGCCGGAACCAGGAATCAACAGACAGACAGATGATCGCAGAAGCAGTGCAGTATCTCGTGGCGGGAATCTTCCTCAATTCCGCGCTGCTGTTTCTGATCATCGTGGCCCAGCGGATGCTGAATGCCAGCCACCTGCGCTGGGCCAGCCGGCGCCGCAGCGAGCTGCTGCCGGTCTTCGCCCGCTACATGAGTGCCGACATCTCAATCGAGGACATGCTCACGGAGATCGGCACTTCCGTTGATCTGGCGGAGGAGATGATCCTCGGCTTCCTGCGCCAGCTGCGCGGCAGTGAACGAAGCAAGCTGCTGGCGCTCGCGCACCGTCTGCGCCTGCTGGAACGCAGCATCAGCAGGCTGAATGTCTGGGACTGGCGCAACCGCGACATCGCGGCGATGCAGCTCGGGATCTACGGCCTGCGTGACAGCGTGCCGGAGCTGGCCCACAGCCTGCGCGACAAGCGCATGGAAGTCCGCTTCACAGCCGCCCGCAGCATGGGCATGATCGGCACCCCCGAGGCTGGCAGCGCCCTGCTGAGCATCCTCAACCGGCCGGAGCTGATGGAGACCACGCGGCTCGTCGAGATCGTGCAGAAGATGGGCGGGCAGGCCATCCAGCCGCTCAGGCAGATGCTGGAGGACCCGGAGTATCCGCTGGAGTCGAAGCTGATCGCGATCGATCTCGTCGGCGACCTGCAGGAGTACCGGCTGCTGGACGTGCTGCATGCCAGCCTGCGCAGCCCGGAGCCGGAAGTGGTGATCCGCAGCCTGAAGGCGATCAGCAAGATCTCCTCACCGGGCAGCATCCCGGACTTCCTGCGCCTCGCGGAGGATCCCGCCTGGGAGATCCGGGCCCAGGCCGTCAAGGCGCTCGGCACGATGCATGTCGACGAGGGCCTGCCGATCCTGCGCCAGGCACTCTCCGACCCCAGCTACTGGGTGCGGCGCAATGCTGCGCAGTCACTGGCGGCCTGCGGCTACAGCGGCGGGGAGATCCTGCGCGAGGCCCGGCTGGACAGCGATGACTTCGCACGAGATGTTGCCAACTACCAGCTCCAGCGCTCCAACGGCCAGCTCAGCCGCCGCGATGCTGCGGGTCTGCCGCTCGCGGAGGGTGGCTCTGACCCGGCCCCGCTGCCGGGCCGCCGCCGGCCGGAGGTGCAGGGCTGATGCCTGGCTTCGATCTTGACAACAGCTATGCGATCATCGTGATCCTCTGGCTCAGCGGCTTCTTCATCCTCTACACCGTGGGCCTGATCGTCTCCTACATCGTGTTCTTCCTGATGGGGATCATGAACCTCGGGCGCTACCGCCACTATGTCAACGTGGTGGACCTGCACGCGCTGTTCAAGACCTCGCTCACCAAGCCCGTGAGCATCCTCGTGCCCGCCTACAACGAGGAGCGCGTGATCATGGAGTCGGTGCGCTCACTGCTGACCCTGCACTACCCGCAGTTCGAGGTGATCGTCGTCAACGACGGTTCCGCCGATGAGACGATGCGGGTGCTGATCGAGTCCTTCGACCTCGTGCCGGTCAGCAAGGTCTACCAGCGCAAGATCGACACCGAGCCCGTCAAGGCGATCTACGAGAGCCGCAGCAACCCGAACCTCGTGGTGGTTGACAAGCCCAACGGCGGCAAGAGCAGTGCGCTCAACGTCGGGATCAACGTCAGCCAGTATCCCTATTTCTGCACGCTGGACGCGGATTCGATCCTTGACAGCGACGCCCTGCTGAAGACGATGCGGCCCTTCATCGAGCACCCGGACACGATGATCGCCGTGGGCGGCGTGATCCGCGTTGCCAACAACTGCGTCGTCGACTACGGCCGCGTCAAGGAGGTCAACATCGCCGGCAACTGGCTGGCCCTGGCCCAGACCGTGGAGTACCTGATGACCTTCCTCTCCAGCCGCATCGCCTTCGCGCGCATGGGCGTGGTGCTGCTGATCAGCGGCGCCTTCGGGATGTTCCACAAGGAAAGCGTGATCGAGGTCGGCGGCTACCGCGAGGACACGATCGGCGAGGACATGGAGCTCGTGGTGCGCCTCAACCGCATCCTGCGGAAAAAGGGCCGGCGTTTCCGGATGTTCTACAACCCGGACCCGGTCTGCTGGACCGAGGTCCCGGAGGACCTGAAGAGCCTCGCCGGCCAGCGCCGCCGCTGGCAGAAGGGTCTCGTTGACAGCATCCGCTACAACGGCGAGATGCTCTTCAACCCGCGTTTCGGCCTGCTCGGGATGTTCGGGATGCCCTACT
The DNA here is from genome assembly GCA_020440605.1 of bacterium. Lineage (GTDB taxonomy): Bacteria > 4484-113 > 4484-113 > 4484-113 > JAFGCY01 > JAHEFU01. The sequence goes on from JAGRNT010000005.1 coordinate 120,579, forward strand.
ACCTGATCTTCGAGATGCTGGGCTGCGTGGTGGAACTGTTCGGCTACGTGATGCTGATCGTGTTCTGGCTGGCGGGTGTGCTCTCGCTGGACTGGATGCTGCTCTGGATCCTGATGAGCATGGCAACGGGCTTCATGTTCACGGTGCTCTCCGTACTCGTGGAGGAACTGAGCTTCCATCGCTACCGCCGCGTGCGCGACCTGTTCATGCTGCTCTGGGGCGGCTTCCTCTACAACTTCGGCTTCCGCCAGATCAACGCGCTCTGGCGGCTGCAGGCCATGCTTGAATATCTGGGCGGCTTCCGCAAGCTCTGGGGCGCGATCCGCCGGGGAGGTTTCCGCACCGCGGGTTCCTGATCAGGAACCGTGTGCACGGGATTGCCATGAATGACAAGGGCAGACAGGTGGCTGCAGGCGGAGGAGCGGAGGCGCTCCCGCCGCTGCTCGTGCCGCCGCCGGACCGCAAGGCCCGCCACATCCGTGATGCCGACGCTGCCAATGAGAAGCGCCGCCGGCCCTGGCTCGTGGCCTTCTTCAGCAGCAGGCGCCTGCACAGCGTGCTGATAATCGCCGCACTGGTCTACCTGTTCATCTGGATTCCGCACTACCTCTGGGAGATCACGCCGGAGATCCCGCTCAGGGTGATGGTGGTTGACAAGACCGTGCCCTTCGCGGACTACCGTGAGCATGCCGGACTGTTCTGGCTGATGCGCCACAACAAGATCACCGACCCCGACAAGACTGATGACAACCGCTTCTATGATGAGGCCACGGACTACCTCGGCTTCTATCCGCCCCCGGATGACGACATCCTCGCGGCGGAGGATGAGGAGAATGCGCTGTTCAGCCTGGAGTTCGATCCGAACTTCATCGGCCCGCTGCGCGGTGAGCCCGTGGAGAAGCAGGTGCACTGGCGCTACGACTACATCGAGGCTTCCGACCTGGCCGGGCGCGACCTGCTCTACCTCTGTGACAACTACGGCGTCTACAGCGCTGACTACTGGCAGTTCAAGGGCCAGGTGGCGCATACGATCCACTCCCCGCAGATCTACGGCGGACTGGAGCCCTCGGAACTGGATGCGATCGAGAGCTTTGTCAACGAGGGCGGCAAGACGATCATCTCCGAATTCAACACCCTGGCCTCGCCCAATGATGAAGTGCTGCGCGACCGGCTGGAGAACATCTTCGGAGTGGACTGGTCATACTGGATCGGCCGTTACTTCGTGGATTTCGGTGACGAGACGGACGTACCCTGGTGGATCTACGACCTCTACAAGGAGAACTACGGCCGGGACTGGGACCTCTCCGGCCCCGGCTACCTGCTCTGCCGCGACGAGGGCACGGACTTCTTCGTGCTCACCGCGGAGGAGGACCTGGCCCCGGGTGGAATGATGTTCGTGCCGCGCAAGGACTATGCCGAGCTGGATGTGATGCAGGGCTGCCAGCCCAGCACCTTCACCTACTGGTTCGACGTGGTTACCGTGCGGCCTGATCCGGAGGTGGAGATCCTCGCGGACTACGAATTCAAGCTCACCGACAGCGGCAAGCGGAAGATGCTGGAGCACGGCCTGCCGCTGGTGCTGCCGGCGGTGGTGCGCAAGCGCGTGCACTACACCTCCTACTACATGGCGGGCGAGATGACGGAGTTCGGCAAGGCCATGGGCCCGCCGGACACCCGTCTGACCCTGCACATCAACCGCAGCTTCTACGGCAGCGAGGTTCAGGGCAGCACGGGCTTCCCCTACTGGCATACCTCGTATCCGATGGTCACCAACATCCTGCGCCGTGAGGCGGATTTCCGCCAGCCCCTGGATGTGCCGGTCTACCCCTTCCGCTGATGAGCACTCCGCCGGTTCATCTTCAGAGCCTGCACTCCGATAAGCACAGCATGCGGCTCAGCCTCTGCATCCTGTTCGCGTTCTGCCTCGGCCTGGCCTGGCCTGGCCCTGCTGCGGCGCAGCCGGCACCTCCTGACCCGGAGCGAATGGTGGCCTGCTATATCTCCATGGGCTGCTGGGACCTTGAGCTGGTTGAGCAGCAGTTCAGCGAGCTGAGCGCCAGCGGGGTGGACTTCGTGATCGACTACGCCCTGTTCTGGTCGGAGCAGCCACAGGAGCGCCAGGCCTTCGATGCCTACATGGCCAGTGCCCGGAGGCATGGGATCAGCATCGGCTACTGCCTGTTCAGCCTGCTGGATGGTGCCACGCCTCGGGCGAATTCGCGGCAGATCGACACTCTGCTGGCCCAGGTTGAAATCCTGCGCCATGAATCACAGATCGGGGCCTGGTATGTACACGACGAAATCCTGCCGATGCTCAGTGGCGTGGATGGCACGGAGCGCTACAGCCTCTCGCTGGTGCAGATGCGCGAGCTCTACCGGCGCATTCACGAACTGGATCCCGGACGCCCACAGCTCTGTGTCTGGAACCAGCTGCCGGATCACGCCGAAATGCAGCGGCGCTTCGGACAGCGCTACTTCCCACACGGTTACCCGGACTGGATGAACTCCGCGGATGAGTTCGAGGCCGCGATGCAGAGCATGCTGCGGGACTGCTGCGACTGGGTGCTGGTGGACTGTTACCCCTACGGCGCACCCTGGCTGCCGGCTGAGCAGAGCATGCAGGATCTCGAAGCTGAGGTCAGCAGGCTCGTATCCCGGGCAGCGGAACTGCGTGGAGATGGGCAGCCCCTGCTGTTCGTGTATCAGAGTTTCGACTGGTGTGTATATGGCCGTGGCGAGAATTCCGCAGGCTTCCCCGGGGCAGCACGGATGCGGGCCATGCTGGCTGCCGCCTTTGCTGCAGGGGCCGACAATGCCGTTGCCTACTCCTGGTTCGACCTCGTCCGCCCGCTGGAACATGTCGAACAGGAAGAGCAGCGCGAAGCACTCGCGGAACTGAAGCTGATCCTCAGGGAGCTGCAGGCGCGACACTGAGCCTTCCGCGGCTGTCATAATGCAGGACAGTTCCCCCGGAGGATCCCGATGCCGCGTTTCATCTGCCTGAGCCTGCTTGGACTGCTGTTCCTGCTGAATCCGGCCCATGCCGACTGGGCCTACCGTGAACCGCAGGAGATCGATGCCCTGGCCGGAGATGCGCTCGTGTCTCTCGAAAGCCAGCGTGCCGGCTGGGTGCTGGAAGGCCTGAACCTCGAAGCGGAGGGACAGCTGGCGGAGGCCGCGGCCTGCTACATCGCGGCCCTGCAGCCGGACAGCGCTAACTTCGAGGTGCTGCTGCGCCTGGCGGGCTGCTATGGCCAGCTCGGTGAGGCCAGTCTGGCGGCCGAGGCCCTGCGCCTGGCCCAGGAAGCGGGCCTGCGCAACATCTCCCGCAGGATTGACGACCCGCGTTTCGACCCGGTGCGCGAGGACTACAGCTTCCGGCTGGCGGCGGATGTGCTGCGCAGCCGCGAGGAGCGCTACCACGAGCAGATGGGGGACAGCCTGCTCGTGCCGATGGGGGCGATGGGCAGCGTGCGCTACTTCCTGCCTGATGACTATGACGAACAGCGCAGCTATACCCTCGTGGTGATGCTGCACGGGGCGACGGGTACGCCGGAAAACGTGGCGGCCTGGGGCATGCAGATGCCGCACCGCGACTTCATCCTCGCCGCTCCGGCCGCGCCCTATCCGGTGTTCAGCGACCATCAGGACAGCCGCATCTGGTGGCCGGGCGGGATTGAGGACGGCCTGCGCATGTCCTACCTCGAGCAGTGCGCCGACTATGTCAGCCAGGTCGTGGAGAGCATGCGCGGACGCTACAGCATCGGCAAGGTGGTGCTCGGGGGCTTCAGCCAGGGTGGGATGCTGGCCAGTTACTGCGCCCTCACGCGTCCCGGGGCATATGACGCCCTGGGCTGCTTCAGCACCACGCTTTACGTCACGGATGAACTGCCGCGTCGCGAGCTGGACTTCCCGGTGTTCTCCGGGCATGGCCTGCGCGATACGGCGGTCCGGCCGGAACAGAGTGAGATGCTGGCGGACTTCCTGGAGGAACAGGGCTGCACGGTGACGCGTTTCAGCTTCGACGGCGGGCATGAGATCAGCGTGCAGGAACTCGAGGCTTTCTGCGACTGGCTGGACGCCCTGAATGCGCAGCCGGCGGGGAACATTGCCGCGGCCTCCGATGTCTGATATCCGGGATGCCATCCCCACTTTCTGGGGATAGAATCAAACGGGATGCGATCACTCTTCCTCATCAGCGCGATCATCTGCACGGTCCTCGTGATGGCCAATGTGCCGCGCCTGCCCTGGATTGATCCCGGGGACACCGTGGTGATCTTCAAGGGCTTCAACCACGGCATCATCGGCTTCAGCTACATGGGCAGCTGGGCGCTCGTGGTGGGCGGGATCTACCAGCTGCTGCTTGGCGTGGTCTACTGGGACATGGACACCGGCGACCATGAGCGCTGGCAGTTCACCCTGGACAGCGGCAGCACCAGCCGTTTCCTTGCCATCGCCGGTGTGGTCTGCCTGATCCTCGGCGGGATGTGGCTGTACTTCTGCTTCAGCAATGACTTCTTCCGCTGGCCGGCGGGCGTGATGAGCAGCCTCGGAGCGCTGTTCACCACCGCGCTGTACTGGTTCGCCTTCCCGCTGCTGGAGCAGGTCGGGATGGACCGCGAGGAGATCGGAGTCTAGGAGGCGAGGATCGCTTCCGAGCTGCTGGTGCCGATGATGTCAGCGCCGGCGTCAATCATGCGCTGGGCATCCTCCCTGCTGCGTACTCCGCCGCTGCACTTCACGATCCGCTCGTCACCCAGTTCGCGGCGGATCAGTTCCACATGCTCCACCCGCGTTGCCTCGCGGCCGTAGCCGGTGCTGGTCTTGACGCAGTCCACGGGTGAATCACGCAGCACATGCACCACCTCGACGATGCGCGCATCCCCGAGGATCGGGGTCTCGATGATCGCCTTCAGCATCCGTTTGTGGCGGCGGCAGAGCCCGCCGAGTTTGCCGGCCTCGGCGGCGAGCTTCGAGATGTTGCCATTCACGATCGCGAACAGGTCCATGACGACGTCGAATTCGTCGATGCCCTGCTCCATCAGCTCCTCGATCATGAAGTACTTTGCCGATGCCGACTCCATCCCGAGCGGGTAGGCGATCACGGTTGCCACTTTCAGGGCCGGATTGTGCTTCTTCACGGTGCCGGCCAGCACCGGGCTGACGCAGAGGCTGCGCAGGTTGAGGCGCTGCACCAGTTCCACCTGGGCCCGCAGCGCGGCCACGCTGGCCGCTGCATCGACCTTGAGGAAGGCCTGGTCAAGCCGCGTGTGCAGGGCCGCTTCGGCGGGTGGTCTCGCAAACATGTTGACATTGTATGGCCTGCCCGCGGCCGCCCGGCAGTTGTATAATGGCGCCGTGTTGATCTGGCAGCAATCCCAGTCCGAGGCCGGCGGGCAGGAGGCAGAGCAGCCCCGTTCCCAGGGGATGGGGATGCTGCACCTGCTGGACGCTGACAGCGTGCGCAGCGAGACCCGTGAGAAGACGGGGCGGATGATGGAGCAGACGCTCGGCCCGCGCATTGCCGAGGCCTACCACAGCCTCAACAGCCAGACCTGGCTGGGGCTGAACGCCTTCGGGCTGCTGGCCGCGGCCTTCTTCCTGATCGTGGCCTTCCTGCTGAGCCGCGTGGCCCGCGTCGTGATGGACCGCCTGCTCAAGCCCTACGTGGAGCGCACGCGCACCGATTATGACAACCAGGTGCTGGCCGCGATGCGCCGCCACATCACGACCTTCGTGATGATCTGGGGCCTGTTCCTGGCCTTCACCTTCATTGACCTGCCGGGCCGTGGCAACCAGATCGTCTGGTCGGTGCTCACCACCTGGCTGATCGTCAACATCGGCATGATCCTCTACCGCGGGGTGGAGATCACGCTGGCCTGGCTCGGCCAGCTGCGGCGCAGCGACCAGACCAGCGCACTCGACGGGCAGTTCATCCCGATGATCCGCGACACCGCCAAGGTGCTGATCATCATGCTCGTGATCCTGACCTGCATCAAGAGCTGGGGCGGGGATATCACCGCCGTGCTGACCGGCGTCGGCATCGGCGGCCTGGCGCTGGCCTTCGCCGCGCAGGACACCGTTGCCAATGTGTTCGGCAGTTTCATGATCTTCATGGACCGGCCCTTCCGCAAGGGGGACTGGATCATCATGGCCGGGGTCGAGGGCGACGTCGAGGAGATCGGAATCCGCACCACGCGCATCCGCTGCTTCGACAAGACCGTCGTCAGCGTACCGAACAAGATCGTCACCAACGAGAACATCCAGAACTTCAGCCAGCGTGACCAGCGTCGCATCAACATGGACATCGGGATCACCTACGACTCCAGCCCGGACCAGGTGCGGGCCGCCGTCTCGGGGATCCGCCGCCTGATCCGCGAGCATCCGGGCATCGACCAGGGCAGCCATGTCGTGCGCTTCTCCGACTTCGGTCCGAGCTCGCTCAACATCCTCGTCTACTGCTTTGCCAGGACGGCGGTCTGGTCGGATTACCTCGCAATCCGCGAGGACCTGATGCTGCAGATCATGGACCTGTTCGCGGATCTGGATGTGGAGTTCGCCTTCCCGAGCCAGAGCCTCTACCTGCACGACATGTCGAAGCAGCCCTCGCCCGAGCTGAGGGAGGCCCGCCGCCAGGAACGCCGCAGCCGCAGCCTGCGCATGTCAACGCAGCAGGAGCTGAGCAGCCGTGCCGAGAACGAGACGGGGATGGACGAAGGCGAGGGCTAGCGGCTGCTGCGCAGCGCCTCGATCGGGTCCAGCCGCGCCGCCTGCCAGGCGGGGTAGTAGCCGAAGAACACGCCGGTGCCGACCGTCACCGCGAAGGCGATGAAGATGATCAGCGGGCTGATCACGGGGTCCGGCACCTGGGCATCCTCCGGCATGTTGGCGAGGATCTTCGCGCCCATCCAGGCTGCCCCCAGCCCGATCAGACCACCGCTGAAGCTGATCAGCACGGCCTCGGCCAGGAACTGGCGCAGGATGTCCTCGCGTTTGGCACCGAGCGCCTTGCGCAGTCCGATCTCGGCGGTGCGCTGATGCACTGTTACGAGCATGATGTTCATCACACCCACGCCGCCGATCAGCAGCGAGAGGAAGCCGATCACCGCGAGGAACTGCCCGAAGCTGTCGGCCGTGGCCTCACGCTGGCTGCGCAGTTCCTCGGAGTACATCACGCGGATCGGCTTGTCCCACCAGCCGCGGATCTCGCTTTCGTCCGGCTTCTCGATGCGCGGGTGGCGCAGGTAGAGCTGCTCCTCGATCTGCTGTGCGGCGAGACTCACATGCCTGTTGCTCACGGCGCTGGCAACGATCGCATCCAGGCCGCGCACGTTGATGTAGGTGCGGTCCGTGAAGGTCAGGAAGGGGATGAAGACATTGCCTGATTCATCCCAGCCGCGACCCGTGTTGTAATCGACGACACCGGTCACGAGGAAGCGCCTGCCTCCGACGGAGATGTACTTGCCAACGGCGGGTGCGCCGAAGAACAGCTGGGCCTGCAGGGTCTTGTTGATCACGCAGACCCGTTCGCGCAGCACGTTCTCCTCCACTCCGAAGCCCTCACCGCTGAGCATCTCCTCACCCAGGATGTCGAAGTAGTCCGGACCGACGCCCTTGATCGTGATCTCCTCCAGTTCCATGGCCCCCATGCGCACCGTCGTCACGACGGTGGAGGATTCCGGTTCGGCGCGCGAAACCGCGCTGCAATCGCGCAGGATGGCATCCATGTCCGAGGTTGTCAACTGTTCGCGCGTGCTTTGCATCCCGCCGCCGCGCATGCGCCGGCCGCGGATCTCGACCTTGATCTCATTGGAGCCCCAGTCCTCGTAGCGGGCCAGCATCTCGGCCTTCTGCCCGGCGCCGTAGGCCAGCAGCAGCACCACCGTGCCCACCCCGACAACCACCCCGAGTACCGTCAGCAGGCTGCGGTTCCACCTCGCCGAGATGGACTTCATGCAGGCCAGGATGATCTCGTAACTGGACATTGCTTATTCGTAGGTCAGGGATTCGATCGGGTCGGTGGAACTGGCGAGCACCGCTGGCCAGGTCCCGGCCGCGAGTGCGATCACGAGTGAGACGAGCAGGGCCCCGACCATCAGCTGCTGGGAGAGCAGCGGGTCCGGGACGTTGGCATCCTCGGGCATCGCCGCCATCTTGGCACAGGCCACCACCGCCACGCCCAGACCGACGGCTCCACCGCTCAGGCAGACGATCAGCGCTTCGCTGAGGAACTGACCGACGATCACCGGCCGCGTGGCCCCCAGCGCCTTGCGCAGCCCGATCTCGAGCGTGCGTTCCTCCACGGCCACGAGCATGATGTTCATCACGCCGACCGCACCGATGGTCAGGCAGAGCACGCCGATCACCAGCAGGAAGCGCGACATTGATCGTGCAGCCGCGGTCCGCCGTTCGATCCACTTGTTGACCATCCAGATGTTGAGCGGGTCCTCACCGCGCGCGGCCATCTCCATGTACTCCGGATGGCGGGCCTCGAGCACCTCGCGGATGCGTGTCTCCGCATAATCCAGGTACTTCACGTCCCGGACCTCGCCGTTGATGCCGATGTTGGAGGCACGCAGCGGGAATTCCAGCAGGGCGGTGTTCGGGGGAATGCTCACCGTGTCATTGGTGTTGCCATGCCGGTTGTTGTCCTTGCGGGCCATCACGCCGATGACCTGGAATGCCTTGCCCTCGATCAGCAGCTCCAGCCCCAGCGGATCACGGTTCATGAACAGTTCGTCGCGGACGTTGGCACCGATCACGCAGACCTGGTTCATGGAAAGATTGTCAGTTTCCGAATAGTTGCGGCCGCTGGCCATCTCCACGCTGCGGGCCCGGAAGTACTGCGGCTCGGTGGCAACCAGGCTCACGCCTTCCTTCGTCATGCCGCCGAATTCCAGATCCATGCTGCCCATCTCGATGCTGGCGGCTGCCACGCTCAGCACCTCGACTTCCTCACGGAGGGCCCGGGCGTCATCCAGGGTAAGCATGCTGCGCTCGTCGACATTCCAGACTCCGGCGCTGAAGGAGGTCGCGCCGAAGCTGTCAAAGCGGTCCAGCAGCTGCTGGGTGTTGCCGGCGGAGTAGGCGATCAGGGTCACGACGCAGCCGACGCCTACGGCGATGCCGAGGGTGGTGAGCAGTGAACGCAGCAGATTGGCGCGGATGCCGCGCAGGGCCATGCGAATCACTTCAAAGATGATCATGCCGGAAGGGCCAGCCCCCGTGCGCCGATACCCAACCTGCGAGGCGCACTATTGATGATATCCCAGTATCAGCTGATTGTTTCAACCTGGGCTGATCAGGCGCGCTGTTCCAGCTGGCTGACGGTCCGTTCCATCAGCTTGCGCAGTTCCTCGTTGAGCAGTCCCTGGGACTCAATCTCAGGCATCAGCAGGGCTTCCACCTCACGGGCATTGGCCGCGGTCCGGATACTCAGGAAAAGCTTCTCGATGTGCCGCGGCAGGGCCTCCTCCCGCAGCAGGCGGTACATCACGCTCAGGCGCACCCACTGGAACAGTTCATCATCGGCCTCGTCGCGATAGAGCAGGAACTGCTCATAGGCCCGGGTGATGGTTTCGAGGTCGCGGTAGCGGAAGGCGAAGTTGGAAGTGAAATACCACTGTTCGGCATGCATTTCCTGGAAGCTGAGCGTGGAGAACAGTTCACGGAATTCCTCAAGCGGCAGCACTTCAAGTCCCATGTTGTCAGCTACTATCCGCAGCTGCAGATAGTAGCGGCGGCGCATCAGGTCGCTTTCGGGCCCGCTGGAGGGTTCCAGCAGGCTGCTGCGGGTTTCAGGATAGGTTTCCTCCGCAATCTGCCAGTTGCGGAAGGCGACGTGCTGCAGGAAATTCAGGTAGACGCGGAAATACTCAAGCGAGCGTGCCATGTCCGCGCTGAGGTTGCCGGAACTGATGAGCTGCTCCGCACGCGTGAAATGGCTCCTGAATTCATCCGCGTCCAGCCGGTTGAGGGCTTCGGCCATCGGATCCATCAGGTCCGCATACAGTTGTGCTCTGTTGTATTGCTGCATTCCCGCCTTCATGTCTGCATTCCGGACCGGTGGCTGCGAAAATGCGCCATCCTCGCCCCGGACTGAGGCTGCTGGAGGCCTCAGTAGACGATACCCGCAAGCCGGAGGTTACATCTACCGCAGAGGATTAAGTCCCGATTCAGGCTGGATGCCCCTCCAGCGGGATCCGGTCTCAACGGCCCCAATAACGGGGCAGGCGCAAGGAAATGCAGGACGGCCCGGTATTGCATAATATGCAGATGCTTCACCCGGCGGCCATGCTGCTCAAGTCCACGCAGATGCAGGAGATTGCAAAATCCCTGGCTGAACTGGGCGATGATTTCCACAGAACGATCAACAAGACCCTGCCGCTGCCCAGTGCTGAAACCGAGCTGGTTGGCGTGAATCTCGGCGAGCTGGTCTTTGCGGTGCTCGGGATCGCCGTGGCACTCGGCCTGCGCTGGTTCCTGGTCTGGATCGTGGGCCGCCTGCTGCACCGCATCAGCCCTGACGCGGGGAATGACTGGCAGAACAGCATCTGGGTGCTCCTGATGCGCTATCTGAGCGCAAGTATCGTGCTGTTTGCATTGTTCTATGCCTTTGCGGTGATCGAGCTGCCGCGCCGGCCCGTCAACTGGGAACTCTGGCTCTGGCAGGTCTACCTGAGCTGTGCGCTGGCCTACGCCGCCTGGCTCGTGATCAAGACCGTGGAGTTCGTGATCCGCAGCCTCGCCTGGCGCGCCGGGCGCGGCGGACGCAATGACCAGCTGCAGGTGCTGACGCTGCTGCGCGACCTGCTGCGCGTGGCACTGATCATCGTCGCCGTGATCTTCGGCGTGCAGATCTGGGGCTACAACGCCACGACCCTGCTGGCCGGCGTCGGTATCGGCGGTCTGGCCGTGGCCTTCGCCGCCCAGGACTTCATCGCCAACATCCTCGGCACGATGGTAGTCTGGAGCGACCGGCCCTACAAGGTGGGCGACCACGTGATCCTCGACGGCGTGGAGGGCATGGTGGAGGACATCGGCGTGCGCTCGACGCGCATCCGCATGTTTGACCGCACGCTGGTCAGCGTTCCCAACAAGGCCGCTGCCAACGAGAAGGTCTTCAACATCGCCGCCATGAACAAGCGCCGCATCCGCTTCACGATCGGGCTGACCTACGACACGACTCCGGAGGAGATCCAGCAGGCGATCGAGACCGTGCTGGAGCTGATCTCCGCCAATGAGGAGATCGAGCCCGAAACCTTCTGGGCCTGGTTCACGGAGTTCAATTCCTACAGCCAGGACATCGTCGTGCAGTGCTTCACGAGAAGCAATGACTTCCAGGACTTCATGCGCATCCGCCACGGCCTGCTGCTGGACATCCGCCGGCGCTTCAATGCTCTGGGCCTGGAGTTCGCCTTCCCGACCCAGGTGGAATACCAGCTGGAGCCGCGGCCCCTGCCCGTGCCGCCGCCCGTCCCGTCGAAGGGCGGACGCCGCAGGCCGGAAGCTGATGCCGGGAGGAAGGACTGATGCTCCTGCAGGACGGCCAGGCCACGCCGGACATCGCCGCGGATTCCGTGAATGCCGTGAGCGAAGCCGTCAGCCAGTACGGCGAGCAGCTGCGCGGCTGGCTCTCACATTGGCTGCCCGTTGCCGGCAGCGCTGATGGCAGCGTGAGTCTTGTCAACGTGGCGCTGGTGGTGGGCCTGCTGCTCATGATGCTGCTCGTGCGCCTGCTGCTGCTGAAGGGCGCGGCGCGCCTGCTGGATGTTGACGACGAGGGTGAGATGGAACAGCGCCCCGTGGCGGCGGTGGTCTTCAAGCTGATCGGCGACGTACTGCTGCTGCTGGCGATCTTCGTTGGCGTGACCCTGCTCAACCTGCCGCAGAAGCCGCTGGACTGGAACATCTTCGCCCTGCGGGGCTGGATGACCGTGGCACTGGTGCTGGCCGCGCAGCTCAGCTACACCCTGCTCTCGCTGCAGATCCGGCTGCTGGGCCGCACGCGTCTGGCGCGCGAGCATGAGGGCCTGTTTCGCCAGCTGCGCCCGCTGCTCAATGACGCCCTGAAGATCGCCATCGGGATCTTCAGCGTGGTGCTGCTGATCCAGATCTGGGGCTACAACGCCGGTGCGCTGCTGGCCGGGCTCGGGATCGGCGGGCTGGCCTTCGCCTTCGCGGCCCAGAACAGCATTGCCAACATCTTCGGCACGGTGGTGATCTTCACGGACCGGCCCTACAAGGTGGGGGACTTCATCCGCATCGGCGAGACCGAGGGCTGGGTCGAGAAGATCGGCGTACGCTCGACGCGCATCCGCCAGCTGGACACGAACATCGTCACCGTGCCGAATGCGATGATCGCCGACACGGAGATTGTCAACATCACCGAGAGCCCGATGCGCAACATCCGCTTCACGGTCGGGCTGCTCTACAGCCATGACGCGGAGGTGCTGGAGCGGGCGCTGAGCGGGATCCGCGCGATCACAGCGGAACATGAGGGCCTGGTGCGCGGCATGGGCTGGGTGCACTTCGACGAATTCGGGGCTTCCAGCCAGGACATCCTCGTGAACGTCTTCGCGGACACCACCGACATCCAGCGCTACATGGAGATCAAGGAGGGCCTGCTGCTCAAGGTGCGCCGCGAGATGGACGCGATCGGGGCGGGCTTCGCCTTCCCGAGTCGCAGCATCTACCTGGAGGACAGCCCGGGACTGGAGCGGCTGCGGAGAGAAGAGTGAACAGTTGAAGAGTACTGAAGCGTGAAGAGTAAAGCGTGATCAGGCAGCCCGCCGTTCACGGTGCTTCCATGGGAAGGTTGCAGGGAGCATGTTGCGGTTGCAGAAGAACCTGCATCATTGAACAGATGCAATTACGGGACTGTCCCTGCTGCATATAATTAAGCAGGGGAGAAGCTTGAAGGAATGCAGACTTCGACCATAAAACCGGTTCGATTGATCTTGCTGCTACTGGGCCTGCTGCTGGCGGGCTGCGCTGGCTCTCAGTCCATTTCAGCAACTGATGTTGCCAGCGAGCCGGCCGTGGACGAGATGCCTGGGCTGAGCATGCCAGAACTGCCCCTGCCAAGCGAGATCCGGGTGCCCGCTGAAGTTTCCAGTGAATATCTTAAGCGAGGAGTAGACTACGAAACAGATCTCTACCATGAAGATGTTGAGATTCAAAATGATGCTCTACGATTTCGCACGACTGAAGAAATTATTGACGTTGCGATTACCTTGTACTGGTTGAAAGTGCCTGATTATGAATGCGAAAAAACGATCAGAACAGAATGGAGTAATAGTTACAAGACAAAATACATAGGTATTGCCAATTTTTCCGATAACAGATGGGAATGGGCAAGAATCCATGAAGGTCAGTATTCTGAAGATAACGTCAAGCAAGGCGCGATTCTCGTAGCTTTGGCTGTGAATGGCGATGCAGCCTTAAGATGGCTCATAGCTGGCGATCTTGCTCCTCCAGTAGTCAAGCGGGTCAGCCCAGCACTTCTAAGCGCGGGAGTTCAGTCTGAGTTCTATGCAAAGTTCGTGAATGATATTCCGGATCAGTATCTTTGGACTTTCGGCGGTGGTCTGTCCATCGACTCTTCCACTGAGGAAGTTCCAGACGTTTATGTGGAGGGTCTAGGAAACTACACCGGTACGCTGACAGTTTCCAACCCGTCTGGAAGCAGTGACTTCGAATTCAGCTATGAGATACTAGATCAAATGGAGTATGAACCGCTGCATTTGATTGCACTACCTCAGGGCAACCTATTCCATGTGGGAGAAGAAATTCCTATAACCGTATATACCGGAGAAATTCCGGAAGTGATGCCAATGGATTACGCTATTGTTGGCATGAGCTACCCGGATGCATTGCATTATGTGTTTGGCAGCTATGGAATTGGTGAGATTTCTGAAGATCGGTGGGAAGCAGATGGATTCTGGAGCAACCAGCCTGATCCAGACATCTGGTTCCTTGAACTTCCTGATGAGTACATCATTGAAGAATCAATCGATGGTACGCAATTGACATTTTTGTCACTTGTGCTAGCACCGGTTTCTTCTGTAGTGCATTACGGGGAAGGAGGTATCTGCAATCTCAAACTGAAAGCAACTATGCCAGGTGAATTCAAGCTGTCATTCCAAGAGTTGCGTCCAAACCAATCAACACTTGCAACATACTATAACCAAAATGGCACAACAGGTTTCTGGCATGACATCTCAAACGAGGGCCAGCCGAGCATCACGGTGCTTCCCTGAATCCGGTTTCCGGGATCCGGCTTCCGGGATCGGGAGAATGAATCCCGAAACCCGATACCGGAAACCAGCTGTTCAGCCTGCGCCGCCGCAGTTCCCTGTTGTCAGAATGAATTCTGACCTCCGCATCAGCCACTGCGCTTCAACAGCCCCGTGCGCTTGGCATACTTCTCCGCCATCAGGAAGATGAAGTAGCCGAGCGGCAGGAACACCGCGCCGGTGATCACGAGCCCCAGCAACTCCTGGCCCAGCGCGGAAAGAGGTGCGCCTTCCAGCAGGGCCTTCCTTTGCGCCGTGAGCGCCCAGTAGGCGGGGCTGGCAACCGCCGCGCCCTGCAGCCAGGCTGGCAGCACGCTGATCGGGTAGTAGACCCCGCTCACGAGCAGGATCACCGCCAGCAGGATGTGCGTGCCCTGCGCCCCCTTCTCCGGGCTGATCAGCGGCAGCACCGCGGCGATCAGGCCCAGCCCGACCACGGCGAAGCTGCCGATCACCAGCACGACGAGCGCGCTTACGATGTTGGCATTGCTGAGGTCGATGTGGAAGAACCAGACGAGCAGGCCCATCATCAGGATGATCCTGACGATGCCGTAGAGCACTGCGAAGGCGCAGACCCCGAACAGATGCGTCAGGCGGTGGATCGGGGCCATGAAGGTGTACTCCAGCGTGCCCTCCCAGCGCTCCCAGGCCACGGTTTCGGCAACGATGATGAACAGCACCGAGAGGTAGCTCCACATGATCGCGCCGATCAGCAGGTAGAACACGTAGGGCTGCTCGCCGGCATGCGCGGGGGCCGCGCCGCTGGACATCCCGATCAGGCCGATGATCACGGCGTTGATCAGGTTGTAGGTCAGCCAGACGATGTCCCAGCCGAGGTAGCGCTTCGTCAGGTCGATGTCGCGCATGATGAAGGCCCGGATCGCCGAGAGTTCGCGCCAGAAGCGCGAGCCGCGGCCGCCGAGCCGTTGTTCGTTGACAGACATTGTGTCCTCCTTTCCGAGGTTGTAGGATCTGGGTTGTGGGGAGTAGGGCTGGTGTCATGCTGCGCATGACCGGCAGCCCCTGGCGATGCCTGCGGCATCGCATCTGCTACAACCTACAACCTAGATCCCAGCTCCTCGTTGCCATTGCTCACGGGAGATGCCGTAGTACACGGCCCCGTGCCACTCACCCCTGCTGAATTCCTCGCAGGGCCTGATTCCGTAAAGCTGCATGCCGCACAGCTCGAGTCCGCGCCGTGCCGCATGGTGGTCGTCCATCGTCTCCGCACAGACATGCCGGATTGCGTAGTTGCCAAACAGCCAGCTGATCATCAGCCGCTTGGCTTCCACGCCGTAGCCCCGGCCGCGCAGCTCCGGGTGGATCCGCGTGCCGATCACAGCGCTCCACATGAAGCCGTCGTGCGAACTGTAATACTCATTGCCAATATGCCGGCCCGTTGCCAGCTGCTCCACGGCAAAGCAGCCGTACTCCGCTGACAGCAACCCGCTGCGTGAGAATTCGCGCCGGTCACGGATGCCCGGCTGTGGAACCGGCCCCCAGAAGGGGTTGCCTTCCCGGGCCTCGAGCTGCCGCCAGGCCTCGTACTCCGCGTAGTCACGGTAGGGCCTGAGCCGGATGCGCGCGCCATTGACAATCAGCTGCATCTCAGCCGGCCCTCCGCACCGCGTGGCGGTAGTCCATTGCCTCCCACTCAGCGCGCGTGATCTGATAGGCAGCCGTCGCCTCGCGCCGTCCCCTGCACCAGTGCACGCAGGGTCGCAGACCGGC
The DNA here is from genome assembly GCA_020440605.1 of bacterium. Classification (GTDB taxonomy): domain Bacteria; phylum 4484-113; class 4484-113; order 4484-113; family JAFGCY01; genus JAHEFU01. Next base: position 136,607 of record JAGRNT010000005.1, read on the forward strand.
CGGGCGCATGCCGGCAAGTTCCATCCCGCGGATCGCCGCGGCGTGCGTTGCCACCGTGATTGCGAACAGCGATTCAAACGGATAGTTCTCGAACAGCTGGCAGGCCAGCAGCTGCTTGGCCGCGACACCGTACCCGCGCCGCTGCCAGGCGGGACGGATGAAGGTCCCGAGGTAGGCACTGAGACTCGGCAGCACGGCGGTGCTGCTTTCCTCATAACCGACGACCTCGCCACTGGCCAGGTCCTCGACAGCGAAGATGTTCAGGCCCTGCTCCGAGATGTAGCCGGAGGACATGAAGTCGCGCCGCTGCTCTGCAATCGGCCAGTGATGCGGACCCCACTGCTCGTTGCCACATTCCAGCTCCTCGTGCACGAGCACGAGATACTCATCCGCATCCCTGAAGGGCCGGATCCGCACCCGTTCATTCTGATAGACCGTATACATGTCAGCTCCTCCTGACCCTGTGGCGGTAGTCCATTGCCTCCCACTCACTGCGCGAGATCTGGAAATAGATCACGCTGACCCAGCCACCCTGCCGGTAATGGCAACAGGGGCGGATTCCCAGGCAGCGCATCCCGCACAGCTCCAGCCCGCGGCGGGCCCGCTCATGCGTCCAGACCGTGTCAGCCATCACGGTCTGCAGCGGGTGGTTCTCGAACAGCATGCTGATCAGCAGCTGCTTGGCCTCCATCCCGAATCCGCGCCGCTGATGCTCGGGACGGATAAAGGTCCCGATCCAGGCCGTCAGGCGCGGCAGCGTCAGCGGCCCGACTTCCTCGTAGCCCACCGCCTCGCCGCTATCCAGGCGCTCGATGCAGTACATGCGCCGGCCGTTCTCCGAGATCATGCCGTTGTCAGCGAAGTCCCGCCGCACGGCGGGCACGGTTTCATGGTAGGGACCCCAGTGGGCATTCGGTGTGCGGTTCTCCTCACTGAAGATCCGCAGCACCTCATCCTCACTGTGGAAGGGCCGCAGCCGTACGAGCTGCCCCTCATAGATCTGATGCATGTTCAACTCCTGGCAACCACGTGCCGGTAATCCATTGACAGCCAGTCGCGCCGGCTGATTGCATAGAAAAGCTTGGCGACGTGCCGGCCGCAGCTGAAGTGCGCCGCGGGCTTGAGCCCGATGTAGCGCATCCCGCAGCGCTCCAGGCCGCGGATCGCCGCCGTATGGCCCTCAAGGGTCACGGCGTAGAGCGTGTCCAGCGGCAGGTTCTCGAACAGGAAGCAGGCCGCGAGCCGCTTGGCCTCCGAGCCGAAGCCGCGCCGGCGCCAGGCCCCGAACAGATGCGTGCCCGTCCAGTAGCTGAGCAGGTCACTGTGCAGGTTCAGGTAGCCCGCCATGCTGTTGCCGGCAAGTTCCTCGATGGCCCAGGTCAGGCCCTGCTCCAGATCCAGCCCGCCATTGGCTGCGAAACGCTGCACCTGCATCGCCGAGGCCCCATGCCAGGGACCCCAGAGCCCAGGCGGGTCCTCAAGGCTGCTGGCCGTGATCCTGGCCCATTCAGCTTCGCTGGCAACAGGCCGGATCCGCACCTGCTCGCCTGTGTAAGTGGTGTACATCATTCAACTCCTGACAACCGCATGGCGGTAGTCCATCTGCTCCCATTCACTGCGCATGAGCTGGAAGTAATGTGTGTCAACGTAGCGGCCGCGCACGAAGTGCGAGAGCCGGGTACTGCCGGCAGGGCGGAAGCCCACGGCCTCCAGCCCGGCGCGGCTGCGCGCATGCACTGCAGTTGTGTCGGCCCAGAGTGACTCAAGCGGGAAGTTCTCGAACAGGAAGCACATGGCCAGCAGCTTGGCCTCGCGGCCGAAGCCCCGGCTCATCTGCGCCGGGATGATCCCCGTGGCCGGGAAGGCCGTGAGCTGCCAGCGGCCGATGCCGCAGTATTCCAGCCCGACGAACTCTCCGTTGTCAGTGCGCTCAATCGCAAAGGCGAAGCTGTCCATGGATGTGGCCAGGCGCTGCCACTCGGATGCACTGCGCGCCGCCACATCCCACTGGATGCCGAGGTGCTCATTGGGCGAGACCGCGTAGCTGCGCACATAGGCGGCGAACTCCGCCTCGCTGGCGAAGGGCCTGATCCGAACTTGTTGTCCTGCGTATGTTGTATACATATCTTCAGGTTGTAGGAGCTGGGTTGTAGGACATAGGGGATGTGTCGAGCTTCGCTCGACCTGATCAACCATGGTGACGCGGAGCGTCACACCAGCCCTACACCCGACAACCTAGCTCCTATGTCCTCTCCTTACGATTTCCCTGATCGGCAAGCGTTCCCAGTCCTCACGCATGATCCGGTAGTAGATCCGTGCCGTATGGCCGCCCTGGCTGTACTGAGCAACTCGCTGACAGCCGCAGCGCTGCATCCCGATTGCTTCCAGTCCGCGGGCGGAGCGCCTGTGGTTTCCCAGTGTGACCGCCCAGACGGAGTGCAGCGGGAAATTCTCGAACATGTGGCACAGGGCCAGCAGCTTGGCTTCACGGCCGTAACCGCGGCTGCGCTGCTCACTGAGGATTTCCGTGCCGATGCTGCCCGCCAGCTGGTCGCGTTGCGGCCGGGCGTTCACCCAGCCCACATGTTTACCCTTGCCGACCTGCTCGACTGCGAAACAGGTCTCCAGCCCGCTGGCAAGATTGAGGCGGTAACGCTCGACTGCGTCGTCAATCCGCCAGCGACAGTCACCGAACTGCGCATTGAGCATGGAGAACTGCACCGTGCAGAATTCGCGCAGTTCCGTCTCGTCCCTGAAGGGCCGGATCCGCACCAGCTGTCCCGTGTATGTCGTGTACATAACTTCAGGTTGTAGGAGCTGGGTTGTAGGACATTGGGGGTGTCGAGCTTCGCTCGACCTGAATAATCATGGTGACGCGAAGCGTCACACCAGCCCTACACCCTGCAACCTAGCTCCTATGTCCTCTCCTTACGATTTCCCGGATCGGCAAACGTTCCCAGTCTTCACGCATGATCTGGTACTTCACCCTGGCAACACGCGTGCCCCGGTGCCGGAAGGCGCAGGGGATCGTACCCACATGCCTGAAGCCCAGTGCCTCAAGTCCGGCCCGGGCCCGGGTGTGCACGGCCAGGGTGTCGGCCCAGACGGATTCGATCGCGAAGTTCTCGAACAGGTGGCAGATTGACAGCAGCTTGGCCTCACGGCCGAAGCCCTGGTGCCAGTGCTCCCGCAGGATCTCGGTGCCGACGCTGGCCGCCAGCTGGTAGGTGCCGAGCACGGCGCTGACCCAGCCGATGGCCTCGCCGCTGTCCAGCCGTTCGATGCAGAAGCGCTCCGCCGCCTCATGCGAGATCGAGTTGCCAAAGCGCTTCCGGCTTTTGATCGCGCGGTGCCAGTCATCACCCCAGAAATCACTGAGCGTGATGAACTGGCGGCTGGAGAACTGCCAGAGCTCATCCGCATCGCGGAAGGGCCGCAGCTTTACTCTCTCACCTGTGTAGACAACATGCATTGCTCACTCCTGTTGAGGATCTAGGAGCTAGGTTGTAGGGTGTAGGGAATGTGTGACGCTTCGCGTCACCATGGTTATTCAGGTCGAGCGAAGCTCGACACCTACCCTAGGTCCTACAACCTAGCTCCTACACCCTCGTTTCACTGTATTCCGGATCGGCATGCGCTCCCATTCCTCGCGCATGATCTGGTAGAGCGGCACTGCCACCTGCTGGCCGGCATGCCAGTGGATGCAGGGATACAGCCCGATCCGCCGCATCCCGACCGCCAGCAGCCCGGCCTGGGCCCGCAGGTGTTCAGCCGTGGTATCCGCCCAGACGGTCTGGATCGGGAAGCTCTCGAACAGGTGGCAGAGCATAAGCAGCTTGGCCTCACGACCGAAGCCCCGGCTCCAGTGCCGCCTGTCAATCACGGTCCCGAGCCAGGTTGCCAGCCGGCCTGCGGCCGGCACGCCGAAGCTCTCGATGCCGATGCATTCACCCGTGTCCAGGCGTTCGATCGCCAGACTGTTCTCGCCCTTGTCATCCAGCAGTTCTCCGTTGCTGAACTCGCGGTCCAGTTTGCTGGCAACGGTGTGGTACGGCCCCCAGAAGGGGCTGTAGCTGAACTCATGCGAGGCCTGCAGCTGTTGCCATTCCTGCAGGTCCCGCACCGGCCGCAGCCTGACGAGTTCACCTGTGTAGACATTGTTCATTCATCACTCCAATTGAGGATTTAGGATCTCGGTTGTAGGACCCAGGGGATGTGTCGAGCTTTGCTCGACCAGAATGATTCCGGTGACGCGAAGCGTCACACAAACCCTACTCCCTACAACCTAGCTCCTACACCCTCGCTGCACCGTCTGCCTGATTGGCAGCTTTTCCCATTCATCGCGCAGGATCCTGTAACAGGGCGATGGCAACAGTCTGCCGGCCTTGTAGAGGTAGCCGTAATGCTTGCCGGCCAGCTGCATCCCGCAGGCCATCAGCCCGGCCTTGGCCCTGCTGTGCTCGTCCGTGGTGTCCGCCCAGACGCATTCGATCGGAAAGTTCTCGAACAGGTGGCAGAGATTGAGCAGCTTGGCCTCGCGGCCGAAGCCCTGGCCCCAGTGCTGCCTGGCAATGATCGTGCCGATCCAGGTGTTCGTGCGCGTTGCATTCATCCCGCCGTACTCCTCGAAGCCGACGGCCTCGCCGGTGTCCAGGCGCTCGATCGCGAAGCAGGAGTACTCGTCCGTGGACAGCATCCCGCCCGGTACGAACTCCTTTCGCTTCTGGAGTTCCGGCCAGTGCCAGTCCCCCCAGAATTCGTTGAAGTTGCTTTCCATGTCCGTCTGCACCTTCATCCATTCATCCAGATCCCTGAAGGGTCTGATCCGGGTGCGCTCACCCGTGTACACAACATGCATTGCTCTCTCCAATAGTGGTGAGTGCTCAGTGGTCAGAATTCAGATCAACCTGACTACTGACCACTGACTACTGACCACTCTCCTGCCATTCACTCCGTGTGATCCCGCAGTAGACGATTCCCGTCCACTTTCCGCGGGAGTACCAGTTGACCCGGGTCCGGCCCAGCTCACGCATCCCGCAGCTCAGCATCCCGCCGATCGCCGCCTGATGGCTGGCCAGCGTCCCGCCGTAGACCATCTCCACCGGGAAGTTGTCAAACAGCAGCTGCATGGCCAGCTGCTTGGCCTCCCGGCCGTAACCCCTGCGCCAGTGCGGCTCGAGGATCATCGTGCCGATCTCCGTGGCGGTGCGGCTGCCCGTCGGGAAGCGCAGCACCTCGTAGCCGACCAGCTCCCGCTCCGCCAGCGTCTCGATTGCCAGGAAGGAGAAGTAGTGCGACTCGTCCAGCATCCCGCAGCGGGACCAGTCCTGCTCGAGTGAGGACAGTGCCGTCCAGCCGTAGCCCCACCAGTCGTCGCGCTGCATCCACAGCTCATGGTTGAGCTGTGCATACTCCGCGGCGCTGGCGAAGGGCCTGAGCCTGACGAGCCTGCCTTCGATTGTCATCTGCATACCAGTGCTCCTTCGGAACAGTAAGTGGTCAGTAGTCAGTGGTCAGTAGTCAGTGGTAAGGAAGGATTCAGTCTGACCACTGACCACTGACTACTCACCACTCACTACTGTCCAGCGAATTCCCGCCGCTGCTGCTCGGCCAGTTCCCGGTAGGCCGGGGCGATCCAGCCGTAATGGTGCACCGCCACCGGCTCACCGAGCCACATCTGCATGCGCTCGAACACCACCTCCAGCTCATAGCCGCAGTCCTTCAGCCAGCCGGCCTTGGCGGCTTCCGGCTCGATGATCTCGCAGCCGATCCGCACGGGGTCGTGCCAGTCCATCATCAGCGACTCATAGGCCTTCAGCAGGTCGATGCCGACGGCGTCACGGTCCGCGATGTTGTCATCGACATGCACCGTGGTCCAGTAGACGCGGTTCTGGCCGCGCTGGATCAGGAAGCCCACCACACCGCCGGCCCTGCGCACCGCGACGTAGTACTTCTCCCCGCTGCTCCAGAGCCCGGGGTCCTTCTCGTCCTCGAACTTCTTCTTCAGCCGCTGCAGGGTCCAGGGCGTGGGCTTGCGTTCGCAGGGGTTCTGCGCCATCAGCGGGGCCAGCTGCTCGAGGTCCTTCTCCAGCACGGGGCGCAGCACGATATGCTCGCCCTCCACGAAGCCGCGTTCGGTGTTTGCGTTGTCAGTCATTTCCGTTCTCCTGTGTTCCATTCTCTCGTTCAGTCATGTTGCCACCGTTCCCACGGTGGACTTCCGCCAGCCAGGGCTGGCTGCGCCATTCCCGGCGCGTGATCACCCAGTGGCTCATCGCCGCGTGACTGCCGGCGCTGTACTGGCTGCAGGGCACGAGACCCTCGCAGCGCATCCCGCAGCGCCGCAGTCCGGTCAGGGCCCGCACATGCGTTGCCAGGGTCCGGGCGCTGACGCGTTCCACCGCGAAGTTCTCAAACATGTAGCACATTGCCAGGCGCTTGGCCTGCATGCCGAATCCGCGGCTCCAGTGGCGCCTGAGGATCAGCGTACCGATCAGGGCGTCGAGCTGGCCCTCGCACATCGGTGCGAGGATCTCGATGCCCACCGCCCGGTCATCCGTGCCGTCAGTGATCGCCAGCTGGCCCCAGCTGCCGTTGTCAATTCCGCTGTCACGCTCGAAGGTGCTGCGCAGAACCCGTTCGGTGCGCCACATCGGACCCCAGAACGGGTTGAACTCGTCCTCCAGCCCGCGCCGGACGCGCATGAATTCATCCAGGTCCCTGAAGGGCCTGAGACGCACTGGTCCTGCGGCGTAGTGCAGCTGCACGGCTCAGCGCCGTCCGGCTGCCTGGTTCGCTGGCAGGACCCGCCTGCCTGTGCCTGTCATTGTCATTGTCATTTCCCATTTCCTTTTCCCTGGATTTCCCGCGGACGATTCCGCGGGATGCTGCGGATGCGGCCTGTCAGGTCTGGTCCACATCCTCCTCCGCGCTCAGCCATTCGTGGCCGGTCAGTTCCATGAACACCGCTTCCATCCCCGGAGCCGCATCCCCCCTGGAGGCCTCCCCGCGCTCGATGCGCCGCGCCAGCACCTGCTGCTTCAGTTCCTCAGCCGTGCCGCGGGCCACGAAACGGCCCTCCGCCATCAGCGCGATCCTGCCGCAGAGCCGCTCCACCTCGTCCATGTCATGGCTGGTGAGCAGCACCGTGGCATCATGCGTGCGCTGCAGCTCGAGGATGTAGTCCTGCACGTCGCGCTTGCTGCGCGGGTCGAGACCCGTGGTCGGCTCGTCAAGCAGCAGCAGCACAGGGCTCGTCAGCAGCGCGCGCGCGATTGCCACCTTCTGCTGCATTCCGCGGCTCAGCTCCTGCATGCTGTCCGTCAGCCGGCCCTCCTCGAGCCCCAGCTTCTGGAGGATCTGCTCGGCGCGCTTCAATGCCGACCTGTCGTCAACACCGTAGAGCCGTGCCGCATACAGCAGGTTCTCGTTCGGCGACAGCTTCTTGAAGAAGGCCGCATCCACGCTCACGCGGTTCAGCAGGCGCTGCACCTGGTAGGTGCTCTTCAGCGGGTCCATCCCGAACACGCGGATATCACCGCTGCTCTGCTCCAGCAGCGTGCTGATCATGCGGATCAGCGTGCTCTTGCCACTGCCGTTGTGCCCGACCACGCCGAAGATCTCGCCGCGCCTGAGCGTCATGCTGATGTTGTCAACAGCCAGCTTCTTCTTCTTCGGCCGGGCGATGCCGCGCCACAGCTTCGCGAAGCCCGAGGCAGGCGGCAGTTCCTTCTTCGGTACATTGACGATGAAGTGCTTGCTGAGGCCACGGAGCTCCAGGGCATCCGTGGCCGCATCCACCTGCATCAGTTCCAGTTCCGGGTGCAGGGGCCGGTGTTCGATCGCATCCATGTTGTCATCTCCTGCGGGCATCACTGCCCGTCCTTCCGGCGGCAGGTGTAGATCAGCTCTCCCCGCCGTTCACTGAGTGCCGCTCCCTCATAGGAGGACAGCACCTGTGCCGCCTCCAGCCCGCTGAGTTCCAGCAGCAGCAGCATCTCGTTGTGGGTCATCCAGCGCATTCCGAAGCGCTCCTCGGCGTTGTCAACGACCCGCCCTGCGGCATCGAGCCGCTCGAGGCGCATCGTCACATCATGCCGCTGCAGGCCGGAGTCAGTGCTGATGCGGGTGTAACGCCGCAGCAGCCCGCCCTCCGCACACTCCTCTTCCATGTCCTGCTGGAATCGTCCCTCGGCACCATAGGCACCGATTTTGGCGAAGTCCGGGTCGAACAGATCCAGCACCAGCCGGCCGCCATCCGTGAGCTGGCGGCGCACGCAGGCCAGACAGGCCCGCTGCTCATCCGTCGCCAGCAGGTGCTGGAAGGCCCGGAAGGGGATCAGTACCAGATCGAAACGCTGCTCCAGCGCGAAGTCCTGCATCCCGGCCTGCACGGTGCTGATCCGCTCGCGGACTTCCGCGGGCTCGCTGGCAAGCTTCTCCTCAAGCCGGGCGAGCATCTCGGAACTCAGGTCGAGTGCCGTGACGCGGTGACCGGCACGGGCCAGCGGAATGCTGATCCGGCCGGTGCCGCAGCCCAGTTCGAGGATCTCGCAGGCCGTTCCGCCGGCGCAGTCCAGCCAGAACTGCAGGTCCACGGCGCTGCGGAATTCGTAGAGCTCGTCGTACCAGCGCGCGATCGCGCCATAGTTGGTGTAGACGTTGCCAGTATCTTGCGTTGTCGTCTCGCCTTGCATGGAAATGCTCCTGATGCCTGGGGTCGGGATCCGACGGCGGGACAGGCTGTACACGAACGGACGCCTGATCCGGGTCAGATCTGTACAGGTCTGTGGGTGGGTGGGGAATCCTGCCTTGTCAGCAGGCGTGAATCAATGGAAGAAGCAGAACCCAGTGTGACCGGTACGGATGCGCTTGCCGTCGAGCGGCTTTCTGTTCATGTTCATCGCATGTACCTCCTTCACTGGGATTCTCCGCAATGCGGATGTTGCCGGTATTATACCCGGATTGAATGATCTGGCAAGCACCTGCAGCGGCTTTTCTGCGCAGCACGGTGATCCGGGACATTATTAGTTTCTGGAAATTCCCGGGATTACGGACCGGGAGGCCGTGGCTGGTCGCATTCACGTTGCCAGAATGCGATGCAAAGCGGGGGAATCAGCAGGAAGCGGCGATCAGCCGGGCGCTTCCTCGCCGCCGAGGCTGCTCTTGATCTTGCTGAGCATGCGGTTGCGGCAGTCCTCGCTGACACTTTCCTGCGGCTCGCAGTTCTTGATCTTGCTCAGCAGCTTCTCGATCACCTGGCGTTCGCGGGCGCAGTCCCCGCACTTCTCGAGGTGGTCGCGTGTCGCCTCAAGCTCCGCCTCGCTGCTTTCGCCGTAGACGAAGTTGAATATCACATCCTGAATCTTCTTGCAGTCCATCTCAGTCGTCCTTGCACCGGCGGGTGATGTTGCCAATTCCGGCTCCCCGCGGCTCTCCAGCCTGACCATCCAGTTCCGTCCGTTCCCGAAGCCCCTTCACGCGCTCAGTCCTCTTCAACGCCCAGCCAGCGGCGGAGCTTGTTGACTGCATAGCGCATCCGCGAGAGCACCGTGCTCAGCGGACATTCGCAGATCTCTGCGATTTCCTCGAAGGTCAGTTCGTGGTAGATCTTGAGGATCACCACGGTACGCTGCTTTTCTGGCAACCTGTCTATCAGTACCTTGAGGGTTTCCGAAAAATTCTCACGCTCCAGCACGTTTTCGGGCAGATCCCGGAAATCCTCGATGAAATCCTGCCGCTCACTCTCGCTGCCCTCGTCACCGACGGGCGTGTTCAGCGAGAAGGTCTGCTTGGCAGCGCTCTTCTTCCAGTGGCGCTTGACTTCATTGAGGGCGATCTTGTAGACCCAGCTCGAGAACTTCTTCGAGGTGTCGAAGTTCTTCGAGCTCTTGAAGACGCGCAGGAAGACTTCCTGCACAAGGTCCTCGATGTTCTCGCGCTCACTGACCTGCTTGCGGATGAAGTTGTAGATCTGCTTGTGGTAGCGGTCGAAGATCTGGTCGAAGGCCGCGGCATCGCCGGCGGCGAGCTGCATCACCAGCTCCTCATCGCTGCCCGGCGCCGGGAGGCTCGCCACTTCAAGATTCCTGCTGTCTGCTGTGCTTTCCATGTACCGCTTCCAGTCTACCCGCTGTCCCCGTTGTGCTGCAGCTCCACCAGTTCCGTGAGCACCCCGCTGGCACTCTTCGGGTGGATGAAGAACACCCGGCCCTCGGCCCCCTGCTTCGGGGCCTCATTCAGGAGTGTCAGTCCGCCGCTGCCCAGCCGTGCATGGGCCTCGTCCACATCAGTGCTCGCGAAGCAGAGGTGGTGCAGGCCCTGGCCGCGCTTCTCGAGGAAACGCTGCACGCTGCCCGCCGGGTCCGTGGCCTCCAGCAGCTCGAGCTTGATGTTGCCCTGCAGCATCGCGATCCGCACACCCTCGGAAGGCACTTCGTGATACTCCACTTCGGACTGCGGATAGGACAGCAGCTCGCACCAGACCGGCACTGCGCTCTCCAGTGATTCCACCACGATTCCGATGTGATCCAGGCTGAACATGTTGCTTAGATTCTAATGCGTCCGCTGGGGACATCCCGGCTTGCTACCGGTCAAGCCCGGACTTTGTTTCATCATGCCCCCTGCAGCTGCGGCAGCCTGCTTCTCGCTTGCAGCCTGCTTCAGATTGATGCTGCAAATGCTTCATCAACGTTAAGGCTCATGCCGGCTTTGTTGATAACTTTGTTGATACAATGTTAATATCCGCGGCATTCGGGCCAGGTGGGCTTATCCCCGCCGCCTGAGCGGAGAACACGCAAGGCAAAGAGGAACAGAGGAACGGCCGCATAGGCGGCCGAAGGCATGACAATCAGCGGAGGATGGCGCATCTGGCTGCTGGCTGTGACCGTCTGCACGGTCATGGTCCTGCCTGCGCTCGCCCAGGAGGATGCCTTCAGCCGCGCCGATGCGGCCTATGCCCGCGGGGAGTGGGCGGTGGCCCGCCAGGAATACGAACGCATCGTTGAAATCTACCCCGGGACCGCCAGTGCCTGGCTGCGTCTGGCACGGATCCATACAGAGCTCGGCAACTGGAACGATGCGATCCTGATGTACGAAACCCTCGACGGGCTGGGGCCGATGGACCGCGATACCCGCATGGCCTACGGCGATACCCTGCGCAGCGCAGGCCGGCTGGAGGAAGCGCTGGTCCAGTATGAGCTGGCGGTGCATGAGGCTCCCGTCGTGGATAGCGTGGATGCCGCCCTGTCCGCCGCCAAGGCCGCGCTGGAGCGCGGTGATCAGGATCAGGCGCTCTCCACCTATGAGCAGATCACACGCAACTGGCCCGGACATCCGACCGCCTGGCTCGGTCTGGCCCGGATCAGGGCCGCGCGCGCGGAATGGGATGCAGCCGTGGCGGCCTTCGTGAAGCTGGAGGAACTTGGTCCGCTGGGCCGCGAGATCCGCCTGGAATATGGCGACGCCCTGCGCGGTGCCGGCCGGCTGGAGGAGGGCGTGGCCCAGTACAACATGGCGGTGGGCCAGCCGATGTCGCCGGAATTCCAGCAGACCGCGCGCTACCTGCCGGATGCCGTGACCGTGCAGATCGTCGACGCCTCCCGGCTGGAGGAACAGGACAGCCGCCGCCCGCAGCATATGCTCGTGGTTCCCGGTGAGGAGCAGCGCAGTCTGGAGCAGGCCAGCCTCCGCCTGGAGGAACAGTCTCCGCAGAATGAAGTACCGCCTGCCGCGGATGCCCCGACGACTCAGCAGGATCCGCCGCCGCTGCAGGCGCAGCACACTGAGCGCGCGACTGACAACTGGAAGGACTTCGATCCGGCCGCTGCCAGTTTCCGCAGTTCGCGGATCGAGGACCTGCCGGGCGAGGATGAACAGAGCATCATGGCGGCCCTGCTGCCGCCCGAGCCGCCGCTGCGTGAGGCTGGCAACACGGATGTGCCGTCCGATGAAGCGGACGGTGCCAACCGCCGTCTGCGCAATACCGCCGAGTTCTTCAAGGGTGCGGAAATCCATACCCTGCAGACCGCCGATGCCGATCCGGCCACGGCCGGGGGCAGCATGGACTGGCTGGCAACGGCCCGCGGGCATTTCGATGCCGAGCAGTGGCAGGACAGCGTGCTGGCCTTCGAGAACTACATCGAGCAGGTCGGTGACGACGCGCTTGAGCCGGAGATCCGTCTAGAGTACGCCCTGGCGCTGCTGGAGGCCGGCCAGAACGGACTGGCCGAGGAGAATATCTCGCTCGTGCTGCACCAGCAGCCGGACAGCACCGCGGGCCGGATCGCGCTTGCCAAGCTGCTCTCGCGCACAGGCGAGCTGAATGACTCGATGCTGCTGCTGGACCAGCTGCGCATGGACAGGAACAGCCAGACGGAAGTGCGTCTCGCGCGGATCTACGGCTACTTTCACAATGACTACATCCAGGAAACCCTGATGGACCTCGGCGAGCTGATCGCCACCAACCCGGCCAATGCCGACATCAAGGAGCTCGTCGCCAGCGGCGCACCCTGGACTGAGGTCCGCCCGCTGCTGGAGGCCCGGCCCGGCAATGAGCGGATCATCGAGATGGCGGAGGTCGTCAAGGCCCGCCTGCTCTCGGAGATGGACGTGGGTGAGGCCGACATCGCCAGTGTGGCGATCCAGCTCTATGAAAGCGGGGAGTACGACGCTGCCAGGGAGGACTTCGAGGCCCGTGTGGCGGCGGATCCGGAGGACAGCCAGAGCTGGCGCGGGCTGGCGGTGCTGACAATGGTGGCCCGTGACAACGCGGCGAGCATCGCGGCCTGGGAGGCCTATCTGGAGCTGCTGCCCGATGACACCGATGCGCGGCTGTACTACGCCCAGGTGCTGATGCGCTGCGACTGCAGCCGCGCGCTGTGCGAACTCTGGGGCCTGATCGCGCTCGGTGAGCCGGAGAACGAGGCCGGGCGCAAGCTCTATGAATTCCAGCCGGGAGTGACAACGCTGCCGGAGGATGCCTGGGTCGATGCCGCGACCTACGAGGATGCGCTGCTGAACTACGCCATCGCACTTTCGATCTGCGAGCGCGGCAAGGAATCGCTCTACTGGTTCCGCCAGGCGCTGTACTGGCAGCCTGACAACCCGGACTGGCAGAGCTACTACGCAGGTGCGCTGAACACGCTCGGGCGCTACGAGGAGGCGCTCGGGATCTACTGCAGCGTGCTGCGCAGCAATCCGGGGCATGGTGCGGCGGTGCTGGGGCGGGGCTACACCCATGCTTCGATGGGCCGCTACCGCGATGCCTTCCGCGACTGGGACGGGATTCCGCTGGACAGCCAGTTCTACGTCCCGGGGCGGATTGCCAAGGCCTACGGCCTGCTCTGGAAGGGCCAGCGCAGCGAGGCGATGGCGATGGCCTGCTATGCGATGCGCGAGGATCCGGAGAGCTGCGAGGTCTGGGACCTGCTGCGCGCACTGAAGGACATCCCCGACCCGAGCATGGACCAGGCCTGGCGTCAGAGTCATGACAGCGAAGACAACGACCTGCGTGCCAACACCACGAGCATCAACATCCCGCTCGATGCCCGCGGTTCAGCGGCGAGCATCGTGCATGAGGAATTCCGGCTTGACAACACGGAGCAGGGCCAGCTCAGCGACGGCACAGCCACGAGCCTCGGCTTCAGCCTGCCGCGCAATGACCGCGAGCGCTTCAGCGTGCTGGCCCGCTACCTCGAGATTGACAACGACACCGATCCCGGGACTGACAACTGGGACTGGTCGGCGGCCTACAGCCTGCGGATCAATGACCGGCGCAGCCTGCGCCTGGCCCGGGACAGCCGGATGTTCTATGACACGCCGCAGCTGGCCCGCAGCGGGGTCGTGCTCGACGAATGGACGCTGAGCGCTGAAATGCCCTTCATGGGGGATGAGGACACGCAGCTGATCGCCAGCCTGTTCAGCGGCAGCCTCAGCGATGGCAACAGCCGCATCGGCACGGACTGGCGCCTGCAGCGTGAGCACATGCACTGGGGCATGGGCCGGCTGATCTACGGCCTGCACTTCGCCACGCTGGACTACTGCCAGGATCTGAGCAGCGGCTACTGGGACCCCAACAACTACCGCTTCGGTGAGGTCTACGCCGACTGGGTGGACATGAGCCGCAACGACTTCCTCTGGGATTTCGGCGTCGGCTACGGCTGGGATGACGCCGCCGACCGCTCGCCCTCCGACGTGCTGCGCTACAAGGTCGGGCTGCGGGCGCGGCTGTTCCACGACCGGCTGACGATGCGTGCCGGTTACAGCAACAGCGAGCTGGCGACGATCGTCAGCGACGGGCCGGGCTACCGCTTCGCGCAGTGGAGTCTCTCCGGCCAGGTGAAGTTCTGAACCCACCCCGCTTTACCCCGATTTAACCGGATTGCCAATCCTCCCTTCCCCCGGCTGCCAACAGCGCTGCGCCTGATTGACAGCACCCCGCTGGCGGGCTACACTGGTGCCCGTCCAGCCGGGACATGTGGAGAATGGCAGCGCCCTCAGGCGGCCTGCCCCCGCCATGCAGTTCCAGACCCTGATCTTCGCCGTGTTCTTCGTGCTCGTGCTCAGCGCGAACTGGCTGCTGCGCCGCCGGGACATGCCGCGCAAGATCCTGCTCGTGCTGGCCAGCTACTACTTCTACGGGGCCTTCAACTTCTTCCTGCTGGCGGTGCTCGGCAGCTCCTCGCTCCTCAACTACCTCTGCGGCGAGGGTATCCACCGCGCCCGTGAGGCCGGCAACAAGGCTCTGCAGCGCACCTGGTTCATGGCCGGGATCTGGCTGAACCTGCTGGCACTCGGGATGTTCAAGTACTACGGCTTCTTCCAGGCCAGCCTCGAGGACCTGCTGGGCCGCTTCAACATGAGTTCGCACCTGCCGATCCTCGAGATCATGCTGCCGGTCGGGCTGTCCTTCTACACCTTCCAGGGCCTGAGCTACATCATGGACCTGAACCGCGGCAAGGGCCTGCGCGCCAGGACGGTGGTGGACTTCCTGCTCTACATCTCCTTCTTCCCGCAGCTGCTCTCCGGCCCGATCTGCCGCCCGAAGGAACTGCTGCCGCAGCTGCATGAGGGCCTGCCTGAAAGCATCCCGGAACCCGGCCGCGCGGTCTCCCTGATCCTCTCCGGCCTGTTCAAGAACGTGGTGCTCAGCCATTACCTCTACATGCACATCGTCGGCAATGTCTTCAACGACCCCTCCGACTACTCCGCGCCCACGCTCTGGGTGGCGATGTTCGCCTATGCGCTCTACATCTACGTGGACTTCAGCGGCTACACCGATCTCGCCGTGGGTCTCTCGCTGCTGATGGGAATCCGCATCCCGCACAACTTCAACCATCCCTACCTGGCAACGGATGTCTCGAACTTCTGGGGCCGCTGGCACATCACGCTTTCGCGCTGGATCAATGACTACCTGTTCGTGGCGCTGGGCGGGCGTGACATCAACAGGCGCTGGAGCGCGCTGTTCTGGGCCTGGGTGCTGGCCGGGCTCTGGCACGGCGCGGCCTGGACCTACATCCTCTGGGGCACATACTTCGCCCTGGCTCTGCTGCTGCACCACTATCTGAGGAGCGGCATCAAGAAGAAATGGAAGGGCGGCGTGGCCGGCCAGCTCGGGACCTTCCTCGTGGTCTGCTTCGGCTGGCTGATCTTCGCCTCGCCGGACCTCGAAAGCCTCTGGGCCTACCTGACGGGGATGTGGCGCTTCGGTGCACCGGGCGAGGGCTTCGAGGCCTTCGTGCTCGTGGTGCTGGCCCTCGGCGCCGTGATGCACATCTTCGGCGAGCGGCTGCGCAGTGGCTTCATCCGGGTGCATGATGCGATGCCGCTGGCGCTGCGGCCGGTGGCCTGGCTGGCGATCGGGCTCGTGATCCTCGCGCTCAAGCCCAGCGGCATGTCGCCAAATCTCTACTTCGGATTCTGAGATGGACGAACATACACAGACTGACAGTTCGACGGAGGAGCAGCAGGGGCGGATGAGCCCGGTCTTCCTGATCGTGAGCAGCTGGCTGATCCTCGGCCTGCTGATCCTGCTGTTCGGCTATGACATCAATTACTGGGCCTTCGGCTCCGACAACGACTTCATGCAGGAGCAAGTCGTGCCCCGGACCCAGAAGCTCAGCGGCTTCTGCGTCGACAGCGGGATCCGTGGAGCGCGCACGGCGGTGGAGGATAAGGTGCATCCGCTATATGACGATTCCCCGCTCTGGGCTGAGATCGAGGAAGCGGATGAGGAGTAGTTTTGCATCGGACAGGCGCGATCCGATACTGAACAGCAGCTCAGCGCTGTCGTCAGAAGCGCGGTAATCAAGCAAGCGGGAGTCGGCCGGGCGGTGATCCCTCCCCGGCTATAATCAGCAACATGTCAATCAAGCGAATCAGAATCACGGCAATGGCAATCCTGGCTGCGGCCTTCATGCTTGCCAACCTGGGCACGGCGCGCGCCGAGAGCACCACGATCCTCGTGGTCGGCGCTTCCTCGATCGAGGGCACGCTGGGCAAGGAGCTGGAGGACCGGCTCGAGGGCTACAAGGATGTCAG
Source organism: bacterium (assembly GCA_020440605.1). GTDB lineage: Bacteria > 4484-113 > 4484-113 > 4484-113 > JAFGCY01 > JAHEFU01. Next base: position 153,146 of record JAGRNT010000005.1, read on the forward strand.
GATCGTGCGCTGGGGCCAGCATTCCACCGGGCTTGCCAACCCCGAGCTGCTGGACTGGCAGGCCAAGCTCGAGGAGCTCCTGAAGGCCCACAAGCCGGACCTGGTGCTGGCGGACCTCGGTGAGAACGACTGCGCCCCGGTCACGGATGCCAGCGGCCCGCTGGCCCGCTTCGGTACCCCGGAGTGGGAGAAGATCTACGGCGAGCGCGTGGAGAAGTTCGTGAGCACGGTGGTTGCCAGCGGCGCTGACAGCGTGATGATGGGGATTCCCACGATGCGCGACCGCCAGTTCAGCCAGCAGGTGGAGCAGCTCAACAAGGTGCTGAAGGCCTCGACCGAGGCCGGCGGCGGATTCTACCTCGACACCTGGGCCTTCACGGCCGATGCCAAGGGCCGCTACGTGCCGAACCTTGAGTACGAGGGCAAGGACCGCATGATCCGCGCCAGCGACGGCGTGCACTTCAGCAAGCACGGCTCCGAGTACATGGCCTTCAAGGTCTGCGCGATCCTCGAGGACCGCTACGGACTGCAGTCCAAGTAGCCCCGCAGTCCGCCGGACTGCGTGATTTAAGCATTATTTAAGCGGGGATTGCCAGCGCAGTCCCCGCATTGTCATTTTCTGCGGCTAGAATACGCAACTGTCGAGCCCGCTCATGGATGGATCGACGGGAGATATCGGAAATGCTGCGCAAGGCGTTGATTGTCATCGGGGTGATCGGAGTTGTCATCGGCGTGAACCTGCTGCTGTTCGGCCCCGTGTATGAGATGGTGAACGTGATTCAGTGAGCCGCCCGGCTGCGGCCGTCTGAGCGAGCACGCCCGCCGGCGTTTCCAGAACTGGATGGTCCCCGATGCCGCGACTGACCCACTGCCTGCTGTGCCTCACGCTTCTGGCCACGCTAGCGCTGCCCTGTGGCACGAGCGCTGCCCCTGACTCCTCCGGGCCGGCCTTCCCGCGCCTCGTGATGTGGTATCCCACGCACCCGAAGACCCGCATGGAGGACCGTGCGCGCTTCGACCTGTTCGTGGGTGACTTCGCCACCGGCGTTCCCGGTGAACGGCCCAGCGGCAGGAACAAGGGCAGGACCCTGGCCTCCGAGCTGCGCCGTGCCAACGGCAGCACGCAGCTGCTGACCTACTACCGGCCGCTGGTGATCCGCCCCAGCTCACTCTACGAGGGGACGCGCAAGCACAATCCGCTGCTGGGCAGCTGGCCCGTGAACTGGTTCATGACCGAGGCCGGCAGCAGCCTCGCGGCCCCGCTCACTGCAGGCGACACGCAGCTGAAGGTGGTGGACTGGGAGCAGTCGGGCGAGGCCCAGGGCAGCCGCCCGCGCAGCTGGGTGATCTGGAAGGCCAGCCAGGATATCCAGGTCGACAATGAGATCATGACGATCAGCGCCGTGGATGAAGCCACGCGCACGCTCACCGTACAGCGCGGCATGAACGGCACGCAGGCTGCGGCGCATGCGGCCGGGACGCGCACTGCCCCGCTGGCCCGCTTCTGGCGCGGCAGCTACATCATGAACCTCACCGACACCAGCGGCACTGCCAGTCTGGACGGGGCCGGAAGCGCCGAGGACTACGCCGGCTACGCCTTCCGCATGGGCCTTGAGGGTGCCAACGAGTGGTTCGGCTACATCGGAGGCGACCAGGACGGCTTCCTCTGGGACATGCTGCCTGACAACCTGAGCTGGCTGATGTGGACCGACACCCGCAGCCTGGATCTCGACCGTGACAACGTCCCCGACAGCTTCGCGAGTCTCGACAGCGCCTGGGAGCGTGCGCTCGCCCGGCAGAATGCCATGTTCGCCGAGCGCTTCCCCGGCAAGGCGATCGTGCGCAACCAGAGCCGCAGCCGCGACTTCGACAGCTACAACGGCGAAAGCTTCGTCTCCTTCCCGCACGACCAGTGGAACGGCGGCGACCCGGATGACACCGCGGGCTGGACGCGCTTCTGGCATGACGTGTTCCTCGGCGGCCCGGAGGAGGCGCGCGGCGGGATCGCGCAGTTCCAGCAGGGCAATGTCACGCCGAACTTCACGCAGATCATCACCGACGACCTGGAGATGGACCTCGACAGTGCGGGCTTCCCGGAGCTGAAGAACCCGGAGACGGCCTCGCGCTTCAGGCCGAACTACCGCAAGATGCGCTGGGGTCTGTGCTCGGCGCTGCTTTCCGGCAGCTACTACGGCTACGTGATCACCACGGACGGCTACGGCCTGCGCGGGATCGAGTGGTTCGATGAATATGACGACGCCGGCAGCGGCCGCGGCTACCTCGGCTTCCCGCAGGGCGAGATGCAGCAGCTGAGCAGAAGCGCTGACAACGCTGATCACGGTGTCTGGGGCCGCGAGTATGACAACGGTTACGTGCTTGTCAACCCGCTTGAGCGCGCGGTGGAGGTGCAGCTGCCGGCCGGGAAATGGCAACGCATAAAGGGCACGCAGGTCCCGGAGGTCAACAGCGGCGCAGTCGAGGAGGGCAGTGTGACGGTGCCGGCCTTTGACGGACTGATTTTGAAGAGGATCTAGGTTCTAGGTGCTCGGTACTAGGTTCTAGGGCTGGCGTATCAATGGTCCGTGAAGTAAGCTGCTGGAAACCACAAAAGGAATATCTCCATGGATATCCAGTCTCATCGCGACCTGATTGTCTGGCAACGTTCCATGCAGCTTGTCAGGCAGGTTTATGAACTCACTCGCCGATTTCCACGGGAGGAGCTTTACGGACTCACTTCGCAACTGAGGCGAGCAACCGTGTCCATTCCGGCGAATATCTCCGAAGGGCATGGCCGGGGCACGCGCAGGGATTACGCCCACTTCGTGACTATGGCAATGGGAAGCGCTTGTGAGGTGGAAACTCTGCTCGAAACGAGTGTGATCGTCGGCATTGTTTCCTATGACGAGATTCGCATTTGTGCGGGTCTTCTTGACGAAACGGGAAGAATGCTAAGGGTGCTCCGCAGGAGACTGCTGAGTCGGGAATAGCTGAAATGGCCGGAGTTGGCAGGGATTCCCCTAGCACCTAGCACCTCACACCTAGAACCTAGTTCGACTTACTGGGTAAATACGGAATCAGCCGCTGGGCCAGTTCACGGATCACCTGGTGCTGCAGCCAGACCTTGCCCGGGCCGGTCAGCGTTGCCAATGCCAGGCCCTCACCCGAAAGGAAGATGTTCTTGAGCTTCTTCTGGATCTCGAAGTTGTAGGTCACCGTGTCCTCGAAGGCCGCGATATGCCCCGTGTCCACCTTGATGGTCTGGCCGGCCTCCAGCTCCATCGCGGACAGCTCACCGTCGATCTCCAGGAAGACCGTGCCCGGACCGCTCATGCGCTGCAGGATGAAGCCCTCCCCGCCGAGGAAGCCCTTGCCGAGCCCCGTCGGCTCCAGCTTGACCGTGCAGCTGTCCTGGCTGCAGAGGAAACTGCCGCGCTGCGCGAGCAGGCTGCGTCCCGGCTGGATGTCATAGGGCACGATATGCCCGGGGAAGCTCGAGGCGAAGGCCACGCGGCCGCTGGAGCCCTCGGCCTGGAAGTAGTTCATGAAGATGCTTTCGCCGGCCACCGCACGCCCGAGCGCGCCGCCGATCATCCCCATCAGCCCGCCGCCGCTTTCCGGCATCGAGGTGTCGAGGTCGATGTTGGGGTCCATCCAGATCATCCCGCCGGTCTCGCTCATCACGCGCTGCCCCGGCTGCAGCTGCAGCTCCACGATCTGGTGGATCGTCCCGCGGATCTCATAGTTCAGTCCCGTCGCGCTGATTGCCATTGCCAGTCTCCCTCTGCGGCTGCTGCCGTGCTGGGCTGATTCTAGCAGGCAAATGTGCACGCGCGCCTATAATCAGGGGACATGCCAGCGGGACAGCGACAGCGGGTGGAAAGCGGTGCACTGTGCTTCGAGTACGGTCCGCTGCCGCAGCTCGGGGAGCTGCAGGACCACGCCGCACTTGTGGATCAGCTGCGCGCGCCGCTGCGCATCCTGCAACAGGGCGAAACCCTGCATGAATCCGGCCCGGATTTCCCGCTGCTGGAGTTCGCGCTGGACTTCGCGAGCTGGTGCTGCCCGCATGCCTTCTGGCTGTTCGAGCAGCATCCGCGCCTGCGCGATGAAATGGAACACCTGCCCGGCGGGCTCGGCAGTGCGGACTTCGCCGCAGTGGACAGCGTGGGGGAGCTGCTGCTTGGCATCCAGGCCGAGGGGCCGCTGCTGCTGCTGCCGGATCCGCAGGCTGACAACGGACTGCGCAGTACTGCACTGCGCACTGAACCCGCCCAGCTCAGGGAGCTCGGGCAGCGCCTGCTCTCCACACTGGCGGCTGATCTGGCAACGCAGTCCGGCTGGGACATCACGCCGCTCGTGCGCCGCCGCTGGCGCATGGCACTCCTTGACAAACCGCGGCGCGGCCCGGCACCGGCGCTGGATGTGGCAACACGCCTGGCCTGGGAGAAGCGCCTGCTGCATGTGGATCAGGCCGGCTGGCAACTGAGCTTCAGCCTGGCGGAGCCGGCGCGCGACGTGGCCTCGCTTGAGGAACTGCCCGGCGTCGTCAGTGGCAGCCTGAGTCTGCGCGGCCCCTCCGGCAAGCTGCTGCAGCTGGAGGACTTCCCGCTGCTGGAATTCGCCCTGACGGCGCTCGACTGGCTCAGCGATGCCGGGCATGCCAGCCTGCGCCTCAGGCGTGGCAGCACTGAACCGCAGTGGGGCGGCTATGAACTGGGCAGCGCTGCCAATGGCAGCCTGCTCGTGGCCCTGCGCCGCCGCAGCGGCGGGGTGGAGATCCTCGGCCCCGGCCAGCGCGCACGCGGCAGCCTGCTGCCGGAGCAGCAGCTCGGCCGGTTGCTGCTGGAATTCGCCGCCGAACTGCTGCGCGAGCTGCATGCGCGCACGGGCTGGTCAGCCCTGCCGCTGTTTGGCAAGGCCCACGGCCATGTGATCGAGGCGCATCCGGCGGTGCTGCCGAACTTCGAACTGCTGCCGCTCATGCTGGAGCGGCCCGGCAGCCGCAGCCTGGCCGGCCGCGAGAAGTCCCTGCCCCTGCCGGCCACAGCGCTGACTGATCTGGCCCCGGAGGTGCTGCTGGAGGGACCGGCCCCCGGCCTGGAGCTGCCGGAACCGCCCACGGCCAGTGCGCTCAGCCTGGAGCTGCGCCTGCTGGATCTGCCCCAGCGCCCGCAGACCCCCGCCGACCTGCAGGAGGCCCTGCGCTGCAGCGTGCAGCTCCGGCGCGGCAGCCGTCTGGCAATCGCCGACGAGGAGGGCCTGCCGCTGCTGGACTTCTGCCTGAACTGCCTCGTCTGGCTCTGCCGCCACGAAAGCGTCAGCCCGGCAGCCAGCCGTGAGCGTGACCCGCGCCGCCGCGGCCGGCCCGTGGACTTCATCCTCGCCTATCCGCAGCAGGGGGGCCTGCAGCTCGGCCTGCGCGAGGACCCGCATGGCTACCTGCTGCTGCTGGAACGGCCGGGGCGGCCCGTTGCCAGCCTGCTGCTCAGCCACAGTGAGGCCTGGATGCTGATGTTCGACATCGCCGCCGCACTGGTGCAGGGCGTGCATGCGCGCTGGGGCTGGGACATCCGCCCGCTGTTCGGCGCACGCAGCTACCACTTCAGCGAACGACCGCTGCAGCTCGTGCCGAGCATCGGCTATATGAACCTTGAGCGCGACGTGCGCGAACTGAGCGACTGGCGCCATGGGATCACCCGCGGCCCGGCGGGTTGCCTGCCGAGTTTCTAGTATGTGAGTTAAATGTCGAATGGAAACAAAACCTTCACAATTGTAATCAACTTGATTTCTAGAATGTAGATATGGTTCGATCGAGAAATTGCTATAGGAGGTCTATTCGAACAATACCTTTGACGTTACTCTGTTTCCATTCTTTGCAAAACTATTTCCCAAGTTACGTGATTGCATTAGTGATTCAATGTTTACTACAGCACCAAAAGTGATGAATACATTATGAAATCGATTAAAGTTCTGTCCCCAATAGATCATCGCACAGGACATTGGAGCACCTTTCCCCGTGTCTTTGCCGCATTCCAAAAATTTCAGTCTTGTGTCATATAGGAAGCATATTCCGTTAGCTGCGCCCCACACGCTATTCTTCCAATGTGAAGTATTGGTTGCCACCGGTACTAAAGCCAATACTTCTGAGCCAAATTGTATATGAGCCATATAACATTTTTCTAACCAGGAACTAATACGCGTTCCTCTTTGATGATCTTTGCCATAAGGTGGATTTACATAAATCGTTCTATAATTCCAAGTGTTTGCTAAGCCATCATTATCTGGTAGCATCCACTCAGTTTCTGCATTAACAATAGAATATTCACTTGAGCAAGGATCTAGTAATATTTGTCCACCGAAGAAATCTCGAACTGCATTAACATACTTTGCGGGTGTTCCCCAGTCTTGGCGTTTAGTGTAGATTGTGCGACCAGCGGTCATTGCAGTATGTTTCTCCAATCCTTTTGTGCTAGAGCTTTCAGATCTGCTCGAAGTTTGTCTAAATCCTGATCTCTCGGCGCGATGACATTATACCATGAATATATATGCGCAATATTCTCGTCAAAATACCTCATCAATTGCAAGTGCGCGTCCAAACCGATCTTAACTTTTGTGAACTGATTGTTTCCACTTTTTCCAGAATAACTGCTGCGAAAAATATCTCTAATTATCGAATAATCTCCAGATGGATTTATAAGGAGATTGTGTATGAATTCTCCAATGCCTTCGTCTGTTAGGAAAAGCAACCAGTCGTAACTTTGCGCCAGAACTCTCATTTCTTTATTCATGTTTTCTGCAGTGAACCAATTTCCATGATTGCTTACGATGCCTATTGTCAACGTGAAATTTTCCAATGTGAATGGATCATTACTTTGAATAATAGTATCTAGAAAATTTGAATAATTATCAACAACTAGTTGTCCACTATTGTTTGCCTGAATACCGACGACGGTACCATCTGGCATGCGGAAGCGCTGAAGTGATGATACGGTGCGAGCGACATACGCTCCCTGTTTTGCTTTTTCTATAGTTTGTGGACCCTTTTTCATTCCTTCTTCCACACCAACGCGCTTGCATTCAACGATTGCATAGGGCGATGAGTAGATTTTTACAATAGAGAGATTCGCTTTCATCTCCTTAAAATCAGAGAGAAACGCTTGATAGTATGTGTTTCCAGATTCTGCAATGACACAACTGTTTCTATAAACAAAGTCCTTGGACAATAATTGATTGTTCTTCTTGTCTGTCTCAATTTTTCTCCTAAGCTCATTTGGAACAGACTTGAGTATTCTGGCGGTTGACAGGGGTCGATCAATAAGCGAAACAGGGATAACTTCACTATCAATGATAGGATGTAAAGAGAATTCAACATTGTGTGCTATTTCGCTGTTTGAATATTCAGAAATTGTATTTTCTATAGAAATACTGTCTCGCAGTCCCCATGTAACAAGCGTGTAATATGTCATCAATTCTACAAAAGTCCCTAACGCTCTACCCGCTGCCTTTTTCCTGTCTTTGGCATAACTAAAAACTGTTTCAGCAAGTTCATTCTGTAGCTTGTCCACTGAATCAGGTGTCAAGATTGTTCTCCCAGTTTAGTCTATTAGCTGCATAGCCCTTCGCTACACCCTAGCTCCCAGCTCCTACGTCCTTCTTTATCACGCCATGCTTCTCGCCGCAGCGGATGAAGGCCTCCACGCAGTGGTCGATCTGCTCCGTGGTGTGGCTCGCTGACAACTGCACACGGATGCGGGCCTTGCCCATCGGCACCACCGGATGGCTGAAGCCGATCACGTAGATCCCCTCGTCCAGCATCGAGCGCGCCATGTCGGCAGCGAGGCGGGCATCGCCGAACATCACTGGCACGATCGGGCTCTCGCCCTGCACCAGCGTGAAGCCCGCTGCCTCCATGCGCCTGCGGAAATGCGCAGCGTTGGCTTCCAGGGTGTCGCGCAGCGCGGTGCCTTCCGTCAGCATCTCCATCACTTCCAGCGCGCCGTAGATCACCGCAGGCGGCACGGCATTGCTGAACAGGTAGGGGCGGCCGCGGTTGCGCAGCAGGCTGACAATCTCCGGCGGGCCGGCCACCAGGCCTCCCGAGGCCCCGCCGAGCGCCTTGCCGAGCGTGGTGGTGATCACATCCACCCTGTCCATCACATTGTGGTGCTCATGCGTGCCGCGCCCCGTCCGGCCGATGAAGCCCGTGGCATGGCTGTCGTCAACCACCAGCAGCGCGCCGTACTGCTCGCAGAGTTCGGCGATGCGGTCCAGCGGCGCGATCATCCCGTCCATGCTGAACACGCCGTCGGTGACGACGCAGATGCTGCGCGCCTTGTCCTTCCACATCTGCAGCTTCTTCTCGAGGTGCGCCGTGTCGCTGTTCTTGTAGGTGTCGCGCTGGGCCTCGCAGAGCCGGATGCCGTCAATCAGCGAGGCGTGGATCAGGCGGTCGGAGATGATCACGTCCTCCCTGCCGAAGAACACCTCGAAGAAGGCCGCGTTGGCATCGAAGCAGCTCGCAAACAGGATCGCCTCCGGCATCCCGAGGAACTCCGCCAGGCGCTGCTCCAGCTCGTTGTGGCTGTCCTGCGTGCCGCAGATGAAGCGCACGCTGGACATGCCGTAGCCGCGCTCATCGAGCCCGCGCCGGGCCGCCTCCACCACCCGTGGATGGCTGGCCAGCCCGAGGTAGTTGTTGGCGCAGAAGTTGAGCACGCGGCGCGGGGCGCTGCCCAGCGGGTACTCGACCTCGATCTCCACGCCCTGGGCACTGCGGATGTAGCGCTCGTCCTTGCTCAGGCCGGCGGCGCTGAGTTCCTCCAGGGTCTGCGTGAGCCGCGTGCGCAGCTCGTTCGTATATGCCATCGGGGTTCCCCCTGCCGTCCGCGCGGACGGATCCTAATGCCTTTCCTGCAGCTTGCGGCTGACGAGGGACTGGATGCGGCTGACGGTCTCGAATTCCTCCGTGCTGGCCTCGTCGTCGTCAATCTCGATCTCGAACTCCTGCTCGAGGTACAGCTTCAGGCTGACCATCGAGAATGAGTCCACGAGCCCGCTGGAGATCAGCGGGGTGTTGTCATCGACCTCGGTGCCGTCGTCAACGTATTCATCATGGATGAACTGGATGATCTTCTCGCGCAGCTCTCCGCTCATGGCGCTCCTCCCACATTCTGGCAATCACCGCCAGGGCGGCGTCCACCATTATAGCGAAGTACGGCCTGCGGCTCAGGAGTCCAGCGGGCTGGTGCCGGGCCAGCTGCCGTCGTAGGCGAAGACCGAGAGCACGCTGACCCCGCTCTCCACATCGAGGTGCAGCTGCGTGATGTAGCGCCCGTCGGCGGAGATGTACTCACGCGTGAGCGGCTTGTCCCAGTTGAGTTGGTAGCCGAGCGGCTCATGCTGCAGGGCGAAGCCGGCCAGCTGCTGCTCCCAGCTCACTTCGCTCGTGAAGGCCACGCTCCACATCTTCCCGCTGTTCTCGCTGCGCTCATTGAAGGCCAGGCCGCTGGCCTGGTAGGGGTTGCCCTCATCGCTGGGGAAGGCCCCGGGCAGGCTGGCCGGGCGGCTGTCCTCCGGCACGCTGATCTGCGCCAGCGGCCATTTGTAGGGCATCGGGAAGGGGGCCGCGGCACTGGCCTGCTGGTGGGCACGGTTGCAGCCGGCCAGCAGCAGGCAGGCGGCGATGATCACTGGGCAGAGGCGCGGCACAGCTACATCTTACCCTGACCCGGCCCGGGACTGGCGGCGCACAGATGTTGTAGGTATAATCTTCGTCCTATGTTCAACAAGATGCAGGATCGCATCCTCGGGGCACTCAAGAACATGGCCAAGAGTGGCCGCCTGAGTGAAGCGGATGTCGACAAGGGGCTCAGGGAGATCCGCCTGGCACTGCTGGAAGCGGACGTCAACCTTGAGGTAACCAAGAAGTTCATCAACCGAGTGAAGCAGAAGGCCGTCGGCCAGGATGTACTCGGCCAGCTCAATCCGGTGGACACGCTCGTGATGATCGTGTACGAGGAGCTCACCGAGCTGCTCGGCGGCAAGGAGTACGACCCGAAGTTCGCGCCCGGTGTGAAGCGGATCATGATGGTCGGTCTGCAGGGCAGTGGTAAGACCACGACCTCGGGCAAGCTCGCCAACCGCTTCAAGAGCGAGGGCAGGAAGCCGCTGCTGATCGCCGCTGACCTCAGCCGCCCGGCGGCCGTGGACCAGCTGCAGGTGCTCGGCAAGCAGATCCATGTGGATGTGTTCGCTGATCCGAAGAGCAACCCGGTGGAGCTTGCGAAGAACGGCCTGAAGCAGGGCGACAAGGACAGCAACACCCCGGTGATCATCGACACCGCGGGCCGGCTGGCGATCGACGAGGAGCTGATGGAGGAGCTGGTGCAGGTCAAGGCGGCCTTCCAGCCCGATGAGATCCTGCTCGTGGTGGATGCCCTGACCGGCCAGGACGCCGTGGAGACCGCCCAGCGCTTCAACGAGAAGCTGGACATCACCGGCATCGTGCTCACCAAGATGGACGGCGACGCCCGCGGTGGTGCGGCGATGTCCATGAGCAGCGTGACCGGCAAGCCGATCCGCCTGACCGGTACCGGCGAGAAGCTGGACGCGCTGGAGTACTTCTTCCCGGACCGCATGGCGAGCCGCATCCTTGGACGCGGTGACATCGCCAGCCTGATCGAGAAGGCCAGCAAGGAATTCGACGATGAGGATGCGGAGAAGCTTGAGAAGAAGCTCCGGCGCCAGAAGACCTTCGACCTCGAGGACTTCATCGTGGCCCTGCGCCAGACCCGGCGCATGGGCAGCATGAAGTCACTGCTGAACATGATCCCCGGCGTGCGCGTGAGTGATGAACAGGCCGAGGCGGGTGAGAAGCAGCTCCGGAAGTTCGAGGCCATCGTGAATTCGATGACCCGCCAGGAGCGCCTCAACCCGAAGCTGCTGAATGCCAGCCGCCGCCGCCGCATCGCGATGGGCAGCGGGACCTCGGTGCAGGACATCAACAGCTTCATCAACAACTTCAAGCAGATGCAGCGCATGACGAGCACGATGCTCAACAGCGGCGCCTTCAAGCGCATGCGCTAGAAGAGGGGTGTAGGAGCTGGGGTGTAGGGTGTAGCAGAAGGGGTCTAGTGGGCAGGAGGTGCGACTTTAGTCGCACAATATTCCTTGTCTGCTAACTGCCGGCCTGGTACGGAATTCGGAGTTCATTGTGCGACAGCAAGTGTCGCACCTCCTGAAGTTTCGCTGCACCCTGCAACCAGTACCCAGTAACCAGAGCCAGGCTTGCAGCCTGGCCTCCGCTACACCCTAGCTCCAAGCTCCTATATCCTCGGCGGCTGGAAGCCGCCGCTACAGTTCGTAGCTGGCGTTCCGCGCCTCGCTGTGGCCGGGCAGTTCGTTATGCACGATCAGGCGCGGGCAGCTGGCCCACTTCGCCGCGAGATCCGCGGCCAGGAACTGCTTCAGTGGCTCGGGCTGGAAGTTCGCGGCCAGCAGCTCCTCCGGCGTCAGCAGCTCCGGGGAGATCATCTCCTCCGTGTCCGGCGTGAGCTGGCTGAGCAGGTCACCCTCGATCGGGCGCAGCGGATGGCAGAGGAAGTAGTAGCCGATCTCATGCAGCTTGCTGCCCTGCCGCGCCCAGTAGTTCTCCATCAGGTACAGCAGCTTGACCGGCGCTACATCAAGCCCGACCTCCTCGCGCACCTCGCGCACCACGCTGTCGATCATCGGCTCGCCGACCTTCATGTGCCCGCCCAGCAGGTTGTGGAAGGGTGCACGCTTGCCGTCGTCAAGCACGGTCACGAGGAACTTGCCCTCATGCACGATCACGGCGCGGGCGATCAGGTTCAGTCCGAACATCGCTCAAGTGTAGCACCGCCGTAATGAGACACTGCAGGCCGCATCCCAGCTGGTTTAACCACAATTTAACTTTGACAACTCGATTCAAAAATCAGGCGAATTCTGCTAGGCTTTGTGTGCCGTGAAACGGCGAAGGAAGAGGGAGCTCGTCGGGATGACAACGATTGCCAAGAACAAACACGTGACGGTCATATCCAACTTCTCGGTCAATCCGGGGGACCAGGACCGCCTGCTCAACCATCTCGTGGACGCCTTCAGCCGCGTGATCAGCAAGCAGCCGGGATTCATCGCCGCCAACTTCCACAAGAGCCAGGACGGCACGAAGGTCGTCAACTACGCGCAGTGGGAAAGCCGCGAGGACTTCTACGCCTACCTCGAGAAGCCGCTGGCCTGGGCCACGGTGCGCGAAGCACTCAAGCTTGGGCATGCGGAGTACAACGTCTACGACGTATATGAGATCGTGGAGCGTGATCCCGGCAGCGGTGTTGAGACCCGCGTGGTGGAGGCCTCCGAAGTCAACAGCTACTGAGCCGCGGCTCAGTCCTGATCCTCATCACGCTCCACCGGAGTGATCTCCGGGCGGTTGCCCGGCTCCTTCGGCAGATTCCAGAGCTTGGCCACGAACTCACTCTTGCGCCGTGCGCTCATCTTGCTGACCTCACCCAGATGGCTGTCCTGGTTCCAGCCACCGCTCCTGAGCATCTTGCGCAGCACCCGCATCTCACCCTTCGAGAATGTGCGTGAATTGAGGATGTGCTCCTCGAAGGCCTCAAACGCCACGGGGCAGACACGCCGCGCGCATTCCGCCAGCGCCTCGGCGTAGACCCGGATCTCATACTGCGCATGCGGGTCGAGGCGCAGGCGCAGGAAGTGGAAGAGGTTGTGCAGGTCGATCTGCCAGTACCACTCCGTATAAAGCGAAAGCGGCAGGTTGAGCCGTGCCAGCTCGCGGGCCATGCCCTGCTCCACCATTTCCTCATAGTGGCCGTAGAGCCGCTGCTGGTCGCCCTCGATTTCACCGACCATCCGCGCCGCGTAGTCCGCCGGCATGCTGTCGCCGCTGCCCTGCTTGTTGTCGGCGCTCTGGTACTGGATCCGCGCGCTGTCCGGGACGTAGAACTCGTCCGTCATGATGCTGTAGCGCCCGCTCACCTCATTCAGGCGGGCCGTGCGGTGCCGCACCCACTGGCGGGCCACGAAGATCGGCATCTTGCAGTGGAAGGTCATCTGCACCTGCTCGAAGGGGCTGGTATGCCAGTTGCGCAGCAGGTAGTTGATCAGGCCCTTGTCCTCGCGCACGCTCTTGGTGCCGGCACCGTAGCTCACGCGTGCGCTCTGCACGATGCTGTGGTCGCCGCCCATGTAGTCCACCAGGCGTACGAAGCCGCGGTCGAGCACCTTGAACTGCTTGTTGAGGATCGCGTCGGCGGCCGGGACGTTCTTGCGGGGCATCAGAAAATTATATGACACAAACCTGCGTCACACCCGCTGGGGCAGGCAGCCGGGCCTGGACCCTGCGGCAGGCAGGGCAGGCCGGAGGCTGCTAACATAGGCTCCTGTTCTGAAGGCACACACATGGACAATTCTGATCTGACTCCCCGGCTGGACTGGCCGGAACTGAAGTCGCAGCTCGAGGAGCTCTGCGACGAGACTCCCTCGGCGGAAAGCGTCGACGCATGGCTGAAGCGCTGGACCGAACTGGCCGCTCAGCTCAGCGAATACGGCACGCTCACGCATCTGGCGACCATGGTCGACACCCGGGATGCGGAGGCCCAGCAGCGCTACCGCGACTACATCGACGAAATCGATCCGCAGGCCAAGGAGCTGGACCAGCGCCTCAAGCAGGTGCTGCTGGACAGCGGCGTGGTTCCGGCAGGGATGGAGATCCCGCTGCGCCGGCTGCGAAGTGAGGCCGAGCTGTTCCGCGAGGAGAACCTGCCGCTGCAGGCCCAGCTGGCCAAGCTCGGGATGGAATACAACGAGATCTGCGGCAACTGGAGCGTGGACTGGGAAGGCCGGCAGGTGCCGATCGCGGCGCTGCGCCGCCACGTGGAAAGCAATGATCGCAGCGTGCGGGAGAAGGCCTGGCGCCTCGGGGCTGAGCGCATGAAGCAGGACCGCGCGCGGCTCAGTGAGATCTGGGCTGAGATGCTGGAGCTGCGCCTGCAGATCGCGCGCAATGCCGGCTTTGACAACTTCACGGACTACTCCTGGCAGAGCTGGGGCCGGCATGACTACACTCCCGGGGATGCCCGCACCTTCCAGCAGGCCGTGCTGGAGGTCGTGACCCCGGCACTCAGCCGCCAGCTGGCAGAGCGCCGCACGAGCCTCGGGATCGGGAGCCTGCGCCCCTGGGATCTGACCTGTGACAGTGAGGGCCGGGCCCCGCTGCAGCCCTTCGCCGATGCAGCTGAGCTGGAGAGCCGCACGCAGGAGGTCTTCTCGCGCCTGGATGGCCGGCTCGGCGGCTGGGTCGGCGAGATGGCCGGCAGCCGGATGTTCGATCTCGCCAACCGCGAGGGCAAGGCCCCGGGCGGCTTCATGACCGTGCTGGCCGAGCGCTGGCAGCCCTTCATCTTCATGAACGCCGTGGGCATGAGCCAGGACGTGCGGATCATGCTGCATGAATGCGGCCACGCCTTTCATGTCTACCAGACCGCTGATCTGCCCTACATGCAGCAGCGCGACGTGCCGATGGAATTCGCGGAGGTTGCCAGCATGTCGATGGAGCTGCTGGCCGCGCCATACCTGACTGCCGACCAGGGCGGATTCTACAGCGCGGAGGATCATGCCCGCGACCACAGCACGCAGCTGGAGTACATCATATTCACCTGGGTGATGATCGCCGTCGGCGATGCGCTGCAGCACTGGATCTACAGCAACCCGGAGCAGGCGAAGGATGCCGCGAATGTTTCGGCGAAGTACCTCGAACTGTTCCAGCGCTACTACCCCGAAGTTGACATCAGCGGTCTGGAGGATGAAGCGGCCTGGAACTGGCAGCGCGTGCTGCACTTCTTCCTCTATCCGTTCTACTACATTGACTACGGCCTGGCGCAGCTGGGCGCGGTGCAGATCTGGGCCAACTCGCTTAAGGATGAGAAGCAGGCGGTGACGCAGTACCTCAGCGGCCTGGCGCTCGGCGGTACGGCGAGCCTGCCGCAGCTCTTCGAGACTGCGGGTGCGCACTTCGGCTTTGACAACGCCACCTTCGGGAATGCCGTGGGCATCATCGAGGACCGCCTCCGGCAGATGAAGGGCTAGGGGAGGCCCGGAGCGATCCGGGCAAGGAGGCCGAGCAGTAAGCCTGGCAATGGAGCTGCGGCGCTGGTCACACAACGCAGCTCCTCCGGGAAGCCGCGAAGTATAGCTTCGCAGGCACTAGCCTCCGCTCACGTAGTCCCGCGCGGCGTGGATCATTTCCTCTTCGGCGCGGATCGCGTCCAGATCGTCATTGTCAATATAGATCCAGCCCTTCATCGGCTTGCCGGCCCCCATCGGCTCGAAGGGCCGCGCGCGTCCCTCGGCCAGCATGTCGTTGGCAAGTTCCACGGGCAGCTTGAGCGTGATCCCGTTCTCGAAGGCCGAGGTGAACAGCTTCTTCTTCCCCGCCACCATCACATACCAGGAAGGATGGCCCATCATCTGGCCGCGGATGATGTTGTCGTCATCCGCGAACAGATCATCGAGCATGGCCGCGACATCCTCACGGTAGCCATGCCAGTCTGAGTTCTGCTTCTTCTTCGTTGCCACGGACATACTCCTGTAACTTCAGCGCGACCCGGATGCGCGGATGCGCAGCCGCAGCGCCAGACCGTCGAACACTCGTGTGAGATGGCAAATCATTCCGCCTGAAGGCCCGGCTACCTGTCTTCTGCTTCTCATTCTGTTCCTGTTTCTCAATTTCCTCTGCGCTGGTTCGTGCTGAACAGGCCGACATGGTTGCCATGCGGGTCCTCGAAGGAGGCCCACCATCCGAAGCCGGTGTCCTCGGCCCCGATGTGCAGACGCTCGGTCAGGACTTTCCCGCCGAGCTGCCTGACCATGGCCAGCCGGGCCTCAAGGTCCTCGACCTTCACGAAGATCACCGGTCCGGCCTGCGGGCTTGGTTCTCGGCCGGTGGTGAAGCCGCCGCCCAGTCCGTGCTCGCCGTCATTGAAGAGCAGGTAGCTATCGGTGTTGGGCACGAAGCTCCAGCCGAACAGGCTGCCGTAGAAGTCCTGCGACTCGGTCAGGCTGCGTGAGGGAATGTTGATGTGGCAGATGCTGTCGGGCATATGTTCCTCGGCTCCGGTTTGATGATTCCGTTGGCAGGTCGTCTATGGCCTGTGCGTCAAACGTGCTGCGCCTGAAGGCCCGGCTACCTGTATCGCACCATCAGCGCGACCCGGATGCGCAGCCGCAGCGCCAGACCGTCAAGCCCCTGGGCGAGACGGCAACACACTATGCCAATGTACCACCGGGACGGACTGCGTTGTCAACTGCGCGGTCCTCGGCATGCTCCTTCAGGCGCCTGCCGATCAGCTCCGTCCAGCCCTCAACATAGCCGGAGTGCGCATCCTCGCTGTACTGATTGAAGCAGTGGTGGCTGAGCTTCAGCACGGTGCCATTGCCATCTTCGGCATCCGCGAACACCAGCCGGAACATCCCGGCCCCGCTCCACATCACGCCCTCTGGAATCGAGAAGCTGATCATCCGCCCCGGGCTCAGGCTCTGCACGAAGGCCCAGAGGCAGCCGCCGCCACCCTCCCAGACCTCCAGCAGCCGTCCGCCGGGCTGCTGCTCGATCACGATCTCCGTAGTGCGCGGACCGCCCATTACCCAGTCGCGGCTCCACCACTGCGATATCCCGTTGACATAACAGTCGTAGACATGCGCGGGCGGAGCGGCGATTGTCAGCTCCTGCTCGATCTCCACGCTGGCAAGTTCAACCCTGTTCGTGCGTCCCTCGATCTGCATGCTAGTCCCGGTCCTCATACTCCACTGGGGCAATCCCCGCAGGGATCACGGCATCAGCGATGTCCTCGCCGGCGCAGTAGCGGCGGAAGTTCTCGGCAACGAGCTTCGTCCAGCCCATGGCGTAACCCTCCGCGCCGTCTATCTCCGCATCGTACTGCTGGAAGGCGCGGTGCTCCAGACGGAAATCCGTGCCACCCTCCGCCCCCGGGCTGAAGCTGACATTGATCGAACCGGCCCCGCTCCAGAAGCTGCCCTCCGGCACGCTCATACCGAGGTAGCTGCCGGGGATCACCTGGATCACATTGGCCCAGAGGCTTTCGCCGTTCTCGTCAATCTCCAGCAGGCGTCCGCCGGCATAGGCCTCAAGCTGCATGTTGAGGCAGCCCGCGCCGCCCATCGTGAAGTCGCGGCTCCACCAGCCGGAGGTCTCCGCGGTGAACAGCTCATAGACATCCCAGGGCTCGCGCTCCAGGTGCATTGTCAGCGTCACGCCGGCATCTCCGACCGTGGTTTCCTGCCAGGCGGTTTCCAGCATGTAGGGCTGGCCTGTTTTTCCCTCGCCATCCTGCGCGAGCGCCACTCCCGGGATTGCCAGACTGATGAGCAGCAGCGCGCTTGCGATCCGTGTTCCCATTGTCAACTCCTTCGGGCCGGCGCGGCTCAGGCCTGCTGCCGGGCCCATTGCGGCTCATGACCGAGCCCCTGTCTTGTTCCATTCTCGCACCATTCCCGCAGCCGGCCACCCAGCAGATCATTCCAGCCGGTGTAGTAATTGTCCTGGCGTTCCTTCCCGAAGGGGCCGTGGGCACGGTGGCGGAACTTCAGCAGGGTGCCGCCCTGGCCGTCATCCGCGAGGCTGTAGCTCCAGTTGCCGGTGGCGGGCCACTGCAGGCCGCAGCTGCCCTCCAGCTCCAGATAGCTGTCCGGTGTCAGACCGCCGACGATGCCCCACAGCACCTGCGTGCCGTCGGCACCCTTCTCCAGCATCGCCCCTCCGGCCCGCAGTTCGACCAGGATCTCCTGTGTGTCATCACAGCAGAGGTAGGGCGCTCCCCACCAGGCCTGGATCTCCTCCGTGAGTGCGCGCCAGACCCGCTTGGGCGGTGCGGCAATCGTGTACTCCGCCTGCACATCCATCAGGTTGAAGCTGACAGCGGGCAGGCTGCCTTCACTGTGTGTTTCAGACAATCCGTACTCCTTGGCAATGAACCCTAGGGATGGCCCGGCGGGTTCTGGTGCAGGCCGACGATGTTGCCACTGGGGTCCCTGAAGAAGGCGGACCAGCCGACATCCGGGCTGATCTCCTTTTTCGGCACGACCACCGTGCCACCCAGCTCGGTGACCTTCGCGAGAACTGCGTCGATGTCGTCAACATTCACGTAGACCACAGTCTGCGGTGTGCCCTCCGGGCAGTTCTCACGGAAGCCACCACCGGGGCCGCTCTCCGGCATCCAGACCTCGTAGCCCGGCATGAAGGACTGCATCTTCCAGCCGAACAGGCCCGAGTAGAACTCAGCCTGGGCCTTGTTGTCAGCGGATGCGAATTCAATCCAGTCGATATGGTGTGCCATCTCTGTTCTCCCTGTGCAGCGGAAGCGGTGCACGGCTGCACACCGCTTCCCTGCCGAGTGTTATTCCTGACTCCAGATCCCGACGCAGGTGCCGCTCGGGTCGAGGAACAGCGCGAAGCTGCCGTGCTCATCCGAGATCTTGGTCTTCGGCATCACCTGCGTGCCGCCGTTGGCCATGATCTGCTCCATGCTCTGATCGATGTTCTCGACATGGATGTAGATCAGGGTCTTCTGCATGTCCGGGCCCTTCTCCTCAACGCGGAAGCCGCCGCCCAGTTCGCCCTCGCCGGGCACCCAGCCGCCGTAGTTCGGCATCATGTCGGAGCACTGCCAGTTGAAGACCTTCGAATAGAAGTCCTTGGTGCCCTCCAGGTCGTGGGAGACGATTTCGACGTGACAGATCTTGTGGATCATTGTGTTTTCCTACCTCTCAGAATGTATGTGAATCAACTGCATCAGCCGCGCCCGCTGGGCACAGCCCTCAATGCACTGTGTCAGTGGTTGTGGCCGGCATGCGGATCCGCGGCCTCGGTCTCTTCCTCCATGGCGGGCATGGACTGGTTGGAGGAGAACAGGCCGATCAGATTGCCGGAGGGGTCATGGAACATCCCGATGTAGCCTTCGCCGACGTACAGCTCCATCCCGGTGGACTTGCCGCCTGCGGCCTCGATTGCTGCATAGCTGTCCGCAATGCTCTCGCTGTAGATGTAGAACACCACGCCGCCATCCGGGTTGGGCTTGCCGTCGCCGGTGAAGCCGCCCATCGCGGTGCCGCCGTCACTCCAGAACATGTAGTCCATGCCCTCGGGTCCCGGCATCGCGGTCCAGCCGAATACATCGCCGTAGAAGGCTGCCGACTGGTCCAGATCGAGACTGGGGATCTCGATGTGCACGACCTGTCCGGCCTGGGGGTTCCACTCCGGCATCGGAGCATCGCCTTCCTGGGCTCCGGCAAGGGAGCAAAGCAGCATGAGCGCCAGCAGCGCTGAAACAAAGAAACGCATTTTCCTGACCATCCTTTCCATATTGCCAACGGGACCTTCCCGCCGGCGAAAATGCCAGTATCAGCCGGTCCTCAGCCGTTGGGGCTGATCAGACCGAGCATATTCCCCTGGGGATCGTTGAACAGCCCGACAGTCGCCCTGCCGCCCTCGATCTCCATCGTGAAGTCAATGGACCGCCCGCCGGCGCGGTTGATCCGCTTGAAGCTCTCGTCAATGTCATCGCTGTAGAGGTAGATCACCACACCGCGCCCCTCACCGGGTGCCACGAAGCTCGTGATCCCGCCGGTGTTGCCGGCCGGGTCGACCCAGTTGAGGATCTTTCCGCCCGTTTCCTCGTTGTCGCTGATCTCCCAGCCGAAGACCTCGCTGTAGAACTCACGCGACTCCTCCAGATCGTTCGACGGAATGTCCACGCGGATCATTGCACCGTCCAGCATCCCGGGCATCCCGGCTGCCAGCTCCCGGCCGCTCAGTTCTCCGGCCACGGCAGGTTCAGGCTCCGCGGCAGCCACATCCTGGGCCTGGACCCGGTTGAGCCCGAGCATCAGCAGCAGGCAGAGCAGTACGATCAGGTTCAGCGAATGCAGCACTTTCATGATTCAGATTCCCCGAATAGCTTAACTATACACATGTTTGGTGGTAATTGCAAGAGCCTGTCACCAGACATTATGTATATTCCACAGACCTACTTGTTCATTTCCGCAAGCTGGCGCCAGTCGAGGTCATCCTCCACCCAGGAGCGTAGGGCCTTCATCAACCCCACGCTGCCCTCCGTGCGGCCATCGAGCATCGCCTGGCTGATGTGGCCCATCATCTCGCCGCGCGTGCGCAGCAGGGTGCCGCCGTCCTGCTCGATCAGCTTCCAGATCCCGCCGCTGTTGATGGAGCCGAACATGCCCCACTGGCCGACCGCGGCAAAGGCATTCGGCGGATCACAGTAAGTGACCATCGCATACAGCGCTCCGTTACCCTTGTCGTCGAAGCGCTCCTCCCAGCGGCCCATCACGCGCGGCTCGAAGACCACGGTGCTGCCGGGCTTGAAGCGGTGCATCCACCAGCTGTCCATCCCGTCCACGATCTTCTCCCAGGCCTTGCCGATCGGCGCGCGCAGGAAGATCTCGTACTCCGAGGAGACGAGCTCCACCTTGAGCGGGTCCTGGAAGTTGAAGCCGACTTCCCTGTTGTCAGAATCCATTGCTTTCTCCAATTCCTTGATCTTGGTTGTCAGCCGCGCCCCTCGAGCAGCGGCTTGAGTTTCCCGGCATAGACCTCGGCGCTGCCGGCCAGCATGTTGGCGATCATCTTCTGTGAGACATCCCCGGCCCCGAGCGTCACCTCGCGTAGCAGCGTGCCGCCATCCTGCGCACTGAGCTCCAGGTCGAAGATGAAATGCACGGCCTTCAGCATCCCGACATTGCCGCTGTAGCGCAACCGGTAGGGCGGCATGATCAGCTCCACCCTGCCATAGAGCACACCGTTGCCGCTTTCATCGAACTGCTCGAAGAAGCGTCCGCCGATGCGCGGCTCGAGGATGATGCTGTGCGGGTTCTCGCTCCAGGTGTGGGTCCAGTACAGATGCGGTTCCTCCACGAGCGCACGGAAGGTGTGCTCCACCGGGGCATTGATGAACACCTCGTAGTCGATGCGGAACTTGCCGACCTCGCTCAGCAGCTGGTGTGTATCATGCTCCATCTCAGTCTTCCCGGCCGGCACTGCGGTCCACGCGCTCGCCATCCTCAATGAAGCGCTTGAGTGAAAGCCAGACCTCGCGCGTGCCCTCGACCCGACCCTCGCCGATCTCCTCCAGTTCACCGATCGCCGCGCCATTGGTGGTGATCAGCGTGCCGCCGTCCAGTTCCTCGAACTTCCAGACCCCGCCGCTGACATTCGCGCGCGGCATGCCCCACTGTCCGTCGAGCTTCACGATCCGCCCGTCTTCGATGTAGAGCACATGCCCGAAGATCGCCCCCGTGTCACCGCCGCGGAACTGTTCATAGACGCGTCCGCCGGCCCAGGGCTCAAACAGGATGCGGCTGTCCGGCTTGTAGCTGTGCGGCCACCAGCCGTCGATGTCGAGGATCGCCTTTTGCCAGACCTCATCCACAGGGGCATCGATCCACAGCCGGGTTTCGATGCGCAGCATCTGCGCTGTTTCCAGTTCGCCATAGGTCACTTCGATCTCCGCCGGCACCTGCGGCTGCGCCTCCTCTTCCTGCGCGAGGCAGGCGAAGGGCAGAAGCAGCAGCACTGCCAGCAGCAGTGTCGCAGCATTTGTCTTCATTCGCATGATTGTCATAACAGTTTCCACCTTGTTGATTGATTGGCGGCATTGCCCCGCCGCCGGTTCGTCAGGCCAGACGTTCCACCGGAGCGCCGGCCAGTCTGAGCATCGTCTGCAGCACGCTGCGGTGCCCGTTCTCATGCGCCACCAGGAAAAGGATGGCCGACACCAGGCTGCCAGGGCCCGCGGCCTCCAGAGCGGCGGTGTCCTCTCCCTTCTCCCTGAGTGCACTGAGCTGCTGCGTGTAACTCCCCTGCGTGCCAACCGTTGGCATGAGCAGCGTGCTGAAGCCCTGCTCCAGCCAGGGCTGGATCAGGCTGCGGCTGAACTGCAGGCGCTCGATGATCTCCGTGAGACTGCCCTCGCGGAACTGCCAGGGCTGATCGCGTCCCGGGTAGTCAGCCGCCCAGCGTACGTAGCCGGCCTTCTCGCCGGAGAGCATCTCCGCCACGTAGGCGCGGTAGTCAGCGATGTGCTTGAGCTGCTCACCGACGCTGAAGCTGTAGCTGCCATCGGGCATCTCTGGTCGCCAGTCCACCAGCTCCTCAGTGACCACGGCCGCGATCTTGTCCGTGTAGTCCAGCATCGCCGTGATGCTCCAGATGGCATCGATGATGCGCGGATCATTGGCTGCCTGCATATCCATTCACTTGTCTCCTTTCAATCGGTAATCAGTTGTCAACCGGCTCTGCGCTGGCCTGCGGCTTCACGAGTGCTGCAATCACCAGCCCGGCGAGCGTCCAGCCGATCAGCCCGTCGCTCATTTCAATCAGCAGATGGCGCATGGGATACATGAAGAAGCCGCCGTTGATCCAGCTGGTGCAGAGGAAGGCCGCGGCCCCGAACAGCGTGCAGAGCAGCACGCGGCCACCGTAACCGGAGCGGCCGGGCAGCAGCAGCATGAACTGGGCCACGAGCAGCGCGGCTACGATCGCACCGAGCAGGCCCCGCAGATGCGGCATGGGGTCGTTCATGTCCATCCCGTCAGGGCTGAAGCTCATGATGCCGATGCCGGGCACACTCTTCGCGAGCTGGATGTGCTCCTCACGGCTCATGCCCTCCACCGTTCCCGGGTAGTAGTTCAGGCCCGGCTCCGCACCCATCTCCAGCAGCAGGGCGTCCAGCCGTGCGCTGTGTTCGATGCCGTTGAGGCTCTCCATGTGGAAGGGCAGCAGCGCCCAGGAGATGAAGAGCCAGATGTAAAGGGCCAGTCCACCCAGGGCTCCGGCCAGCAGTACCCGCAGATTCATTCCAGTCCTCCTGTTACTTCCCATCATTGTCGTCCCTGTGCAGGTCCCGTTCCACATGGTCCTTGAGCCGCAGGAGCGAGCTGGACCAGAGTTCCGCATACGGCCCCATCCAGCGCTCGTAGACCTGGCGGATCGGCACCGTGTTGAGGTAGTTGAAGCGCTGCCGCCCTTCGCGCCTGACGAGCACCAGCCCGGCATCCGCCAGGATCCCGAGATGCTTCATCACGGCGAAGCGTGACAGCTCCGCAAAAGCCCCGCACAGCTGGCCTGTGGTCTTCGGGCCCGGCTTCAGCAGATCCAGGATCCTCCGCCTCGTCGGATCCGCCAGGGCCTTGAAGACTGCATCCAGCGCATCATCCATGTTATGTGACTAAATAGTAACATGTTTTTTGGATGTGTCAAGTGGAGAAGGAGCTGCCCGCTTCAGCGGCAGTAGCGGCCAGGTCTTGGCCTTGTGATAGTGCGAATAGTCTGAGTAGTACGAATAGTGGGGAAGTAGAAGATACTTGAGAGTCGGGTAGAGGTGCGGCCCTGCCGCACCATGGAGAGGATGTAGCGAATGGCCAACCAACATGATCCTGGCAATCCAGTGATGCAGGCAAGCTGCGCGCCTCGGCATTCCCTCCGGTAGAATCCAGGTGCTGAGGAGATTGAGCTGATGAGACCGGGAACATACATATATGTAGTGCTGGCGGGCCTGCTGCTGGGCAGTGGCTGTGCGAGGGCAGGTGCGCCGGAGGCGTCCCAGCCGGTCAATCCGCAACTGCCAGCTGCGACTGCTGAAGCTGCTTTCAGCGAGGGTATTCCATCCCCCTCCGCGCTGCTGCGCGCCGCCAGTGCGGACCATCCCGGCCAGCAGCTCGACGGCTCCTCATATTCAACGGCTTTCGGTCCACAGCGGGTTGCAGGGGCGGACAGCACTGCCGTATTCACACCGGACTGGCTGCAGGGTGACAGTGAATCGGCGATGCAGCCAGCCTGGGCCGCCTGGATGCTGGATCTTTCCTCTGAGACCGACACGAATGTGCTTAAGCTCGACTGGAAGGCCGCCCCGCAGCAGGCCTATGTCGCGCTCGCCGACTGGGGCAGCGACCGCTGGATCTGGCGCAGCTTAAGCAATCCGGCGGAGCTGGAATTCCTGCCCGCTGCATCCCTGCTGCATCCTGATGACAACACCCTGGCCTGCGTGATCCTGGCAACGGGCCAGGACCAGTCCGTGCTGAACGGCATCCAGGCCGTGTTCCGGGACGAGCTGCCTGGTGGCTTCATCAATGACGGAAACCCCCTCGGGATGAACCTCGAGGGCCTGGCCGACTGGGGCCGCAGCATCCCCTTCACCGATGTCTTCAGGCTCTCACGCAGCTGGATCCCGCAGGAGGCCGAGGGCTGGACCTGGGATACCGGTGAAACGCTGGATATCGATGCCAACGGCTGGGTTGCCAGCCTTGAGCCGGGTCAGGCCGCCGGCAATGTGCTCGTGACCAATAATGCGGGCAACTACCCGGAGGGAGACTACATCTGCCTCTACGACGGCGAGGGCACGATCACCTGGGGCATCAATGCCAGTGTGGTCAGTGAGGAGCCGGGCCGCCAGGTGGTGCACATCACCCCCGGAGCTGACAACACGGCGCACATCAAGATCACCGCCACCAACTCAGCCGATCCCGTGCGCAACATCCGCCTGATCCTGCCGGGGCACGAGGCGGACTACATGGACAACATCTGGAATCCGGATTTCGTTGCCACGCTGGAACCCTTCTCCTGCCTGCGCTTCATGGATCTGCAGAACACCAACGGTACGCAGGTTGAGCACTGGAGCGAGCGCACCACACCTGATCATTCCAGCCAGGCCCGCGCTGCCGGGATCTGCCCGGAGTATCTGGTGCTGCTTGCCAACCAGGCGCAGAAGGACCCCTGGTTCTGCATGCCGCACCGCGCCGATGACGACTACATCACGCAGTTCGCGACGCTCGTGCGCGACACCCTGGACCCGGAGCTGCGCATCTACATCGAGTACTCCAACGAGGTCTGGAACGGTTCCTTCCCCGCCGCCGGCTATGCCCAGGAGCGCGGGCTGGCACTCGGCCTGTCGGAGAATGCCTACGAGGCGCACCTGCGTTACTACTCCCAGCGTTCCGTCGAGATCTTCGCGATCTGGCAACAGGTCTTCAGCGGGCAGGAGGACAGGCTCGTGCGCGTGATCAGCGGCCAGCATGTCAACGCCTGGGCGGCGGACCAGATCCTCGACTGGCAGAATGCCTACGAGCACGCCGACTGCTATGCCACCGCGCCCTACTTCGGCGGCGGGATCGGCAGTTCCCCGAATGCGGATGCCGCGTTGACGATGTCACTGGCGGAGATCGTGCAGTTCTGCGCGGACAGCCTGCCCCAGAACTATGCCACGATGCAGGAGAATGCCGAGGATGCCCACAGCCGCGGTCTGAAGCTGATTGCCTACGAGGGAGGGCAGCACATGGTGGGCTACGGCGAGTGGCAGAACAATGATGCCCTGACGGCGAAGCTGACCGCTGCCAACCGCGATCCCGGCATGCGCCAGGTCTACGCGGACTATCTTGCCAACTGGAGCCTGGCGGGTGGCGAGCGCTTCATGGCCTTCTCGCACATCGGCGGCTATGGCCGCTACGGCTCCTGGGGCGTGATGGAACGCCTGGCCCAGCCGCTCAGCGAAAGCCCCAAGCTGCAGGGCCTGCTGGACTGGCAGGCCACGCAGCAGGACTGAAGCAGGCTTCAGTCGATCAGCATATTGAGGTTGTACTCCAGATCGGAGGAGCTGCTCACGAGCACCGCGTACTCATGGCCGGCCACCACGGGCAGGCGCATCAGCTGCGTGCCGTCGCTGTCAACGATCCGGCCATGGGCCAGCACTGTGCCGCTTGCGTCATCGATGATCCGCATGTAGACAATCAGCGGCTCATCGCGCCAGGTCTTCAGCGTGACCTGCAGCACTCCGTCAGCGGCGGGCTGCACAGCGTAGTAGTCGTTGAGGTCATTGCCACCGGCGGCATTGATGTCGGCGAAGTCCGTACTGGCATTGATGTCCAGCGGCAGGGAGACGGGGGTGGCGGTGGCCCGGGAATTGTTCGGCTCACCGAAGTCATGGTTGTTGTAGCTGGCGGTGAAATCAACCTGCTCATCCTTGTCAATCAGCTCGACGGACACCTTGCCGGCGGGGCTGACATCATGGTTGGCAACGAACATCTCGATCTGGTAGCTGCCGACGGGGTAGTAGCCCAGGTCGTAATCGGGGCTGAACAGCCGTACCAGGCTACCGGTGGTGTGGTTGAGCACGTAGAGCTCGCCGTAGCTCTCACCCGGCTTGCCGTGGTCCAGCGTGCCGTGGATGCGGTAGAGCTCCTTCTCGGACTTGGCAATAGTGAGGCTGTAGGCGCCGTCACCGCCGGAGGCTGAGAGCCGCAGTTCGTAGTCCAGCCCCCCCACAACGGGGGCGTAGAAGTTCTGGCCGTCGCGCAGGTCATTTCCGCGGTATGTGTATGTCCCGTCCGCGCTCTCCAGCTGCAGGCTGACCCGGTTGTCAGGATCATCCGTTTGCAGCGTGAAGACCAGCGGCGCCGTATCCATACCGGTCAGCAGGTAGTAGTCCAGGGTGTCCGTTTCCTCGCTGAGCGTGGCAATGATCTCCTGGGGCAGGCCCTCCAGTACAGCGGCTGTGTCGTGGCCGTCATTGCTCTCCAGCGCGTCATCGTCGTAGTCGGCAGCCGCAGCGGCAAGCGTGTCACCGTTGATCTCGACCCAGTGTGAGGACGGTGAGAACTGCAGGCCGAAGGCCTGGTAGCTGAGCAGGATCTGCTCACCGTCATACAGCGGCAGGCCGATCTCCACGGAGTCCGCCTCGATGTCCAGGTTATCCGCGAACACGCCGTCAATGCTCCGCCAGTGAATCTCGCCATGGTCCAGCGGCTGATCCTTGAGGCTGATCTGCGCTGTCAGCGTGCGTGCCTCAAAGTCGAAGACATCCAGCGCATAGTTGCGCAGATCGCCATTGTAGAAAACCATCAGGTAGTAGACACCGGCGGGCAGCGGATCCCTGCTGCGGATGGCGTTGCCGGTTTCGGATACCGCGGATTCCATACCCAGGCTGACCTCCCCTGATGTCTGCAGCGCCATGAAGCCGACATCATCGGGATCCGCCAGGTCATGCCCCGGGAACTGCACGCGGGCATAGACATGCCGGCCTTCCTGCACATTGAAGCGGTACCAGTCCACGTAGTCATCCCCCGTGGCATCCTTCCCGCCCAGCCAGCCCTCGACGGGTGCCGTAAGCGGCAGGCTCAGCACCGTTGCCTCGCCGAATGTGTCATTCGGTTCAGCCGGGTCAATCGGTGCGATGGTCGTGATGTTGAAGTCCAGGTCCAGCAGGTCGTCAGCGGCGAAGTCATAGCTGAAGTCCGTGGGATTGAAGCTGTGGTGCGGATGCCGTGGGGTGATCTGCACCTGCTGCGGCGGGATGTAGTCATGCTCGAATGCGCCGTTGCTGAAACTGAGCAGCTGGCAGAGCGTGCCATCCACATCGAGCTCGATCACCGTGTTGGCAAGTTCCTCCTCCTGGCCGTCACCACCGTCACCGGGCAGGCCGCTGTCCGCCAGCTTGCCGCTGAGTTTCGAGGTCTCTCCGCTGATCAGTTCCAGCTCATAGCTGCCGCCCCCCGCCTCGCAGGTGATCTGGGCGATGTAGCTGCCCGCCTCGGGGAAGTAGTAACCAACCCAGTTGGCCCCCGAAAGGATGTCCGAGCTGCGCGCCGCTGCATGCCGCTGATCAAGGTAGAGCTGGATCAGCGGGAAGAGCACGGTCTCCGCGCTGCGCATCTCCAGGTAGTACCAGCCCTCGGCGGGGATGTCGAACCCGATGTTGTCAATCCTGTCGTCCAGGGCGCTGATGTAGCCGCCGCTGATCAGGCTGCCCGGCACATGGAAGGCGTTCTCGAGCTCGTTGTTGGGCTCATGCGGGTCCTGACCGCTGAAGCCCCAGGTCTGCGGCACGAGCCGGATTTCCACGTTGTCAAGGTCACCACCGCTGACCGTGACCTGCAGGCCGTCCAGCGGCTGGACCCAGCCCGCCAGTGTCGCCATCACGGCCCAGTTGCCATCGGGGATTCCGTTCAGTTCGAAGCTGCCGTCCGCCCCGCTGAAGACCTGCTGCGGATCCGAGAGGTTCGTCGTCACCAGGGCGCCCTGCAGCGGATTGCCAGCCAGGTCGGTCACGTACCCGCTGAGATCATGGCGCAGCAGGTACTCGATCGTGACCGTGTCCGCGCTGAAGTCACTGCCGGGCGTGGCCACCAGCGCCACGTAGATGAAGCCCGCCGGAGAGCTGTGCTGGCCTGGGCTGCCCGCGGCGTCCGCCTCGAAGTTGGCACCGCCGGCAGCACTGCCCAGCCAGTCCCAGCGTCCGCTGGCATAGTCGGAGATGCCCACGCTCAGCTCAGTGCCGGGCTGGGCTGAGGAAATGGCGATGTTCACGAGGCCGACACTGTCCTGCGGCGTGCCTGCGAAGCGCCAGATGGCGTACTCGATGTCCCCGGCAGCGCTGAACTGCGCCGATTCCGCATTGATGCCCACACCGCTGCTGGCTTCCTCGAAGTCAGCTCCGGCCAGACTCAGGCTCGATACGGCCGGAACACGCGTGGGGCTGAAGCTGCCATCCATCGGCAGGCCCGCGCGGAAGATCTCCGCCTCCGGCAGCTGCTCCGGCTGTGAGACAGCGGAGGAGCCGTTGTCAACCGTCCCGTTGCGGCCGGTACAGGCGCTGAGCAGCAGGCTCAGTAGCAGGGCAATTGTCAGGATGAAGCGCATGTCAGTCTCCCGGGCTGGTTCCGCACGCCTGGCAGGCGCATCATGCCTATCCTAACAGAGGATGCGGCGGCATGCGATGCGGCGGGCCAGCAGGCTGCACGGTTCGTGCCGTCAACTCAGAATACGTAGCCGGCCGTCAGGTCATACTCCAGGTCCAGGCCATTGCTGATGATGATGTAGTAGGTCTTGCCGCTGATCACCGGGTAGCGGATCAGCTGCTCGCCGGTGCCGGCATTGCGCTTGCCGCTGCTGACGGTGCTGGACCAGATATCCTGGGCCAGTACAACCCGGAATCCCGAGGCCCAGTCCGCAGCGGGCAGCACCGTGATCTCGAACACACCATCGCTGGCCGCCGTGAACCTGTAGTAATCGGCGTTGTCATTGCCCGGCCCGGCATCATTGTCATAGTCCAGAGTGGCGTGCAGTGCAGCCGGAATCGTCAGCTCGTAGGCCACACCGGAGTTGTTGTTCGGTTCGCCGAAGTCGTGGTCCACGTGCACGGCACTGAAGTTCTGAACTACGTCTGCATTGGTCAGCGTGATCGTGGTCTTGCCGGCGGGTGTGACGCTCTTGTTGGCCACCTGCCATTCCACCTGGTAACTGCCTGCCGGGTACCAGCCGAGGGTGTAGTTGCCGAGCGTCACCGGATTGACGGTGATGCCCGCGGTATGGTTGACAACATAGGTGGTGAAGGCCTGCTCGCCGGGTACTCCGGTGTCGATGCTGCCGCTGATCCTGTAGACCGGTGCCGTCGACTCACGGATGCGCAGCCTGTATGCACACTCACCCTCGGTTCTGGCGCTGACCTTGAAGCGGTAGTCATCCGCGTTCTCCGCCCTGATGAAGCAGTGCAGGTCTCCCTGCTGATCACAGCTGAACACATTGGTGCTGGTGGAGACGCGCGATACCGTGAATTCAGTGTGGCAGTCCTGGTCGGACACTTCGAGGAATATCTCAAGCGCCTCACCGTCCAGGCCGTTGATCTGGTAGCTGTCGCTGTTGTCAGTGCTGCTGCTGGTTGAGGCATTCAGGTCAACGGGCAGCGTGAGTTCCTTGCTGCTGCCCGAACTGTAGTTCTCCTCGAGACTGTCAAGGTCATAACTGATCAGCGGTGTCAGGTTGATGTCATCGCCGCTGAATTCGACCCACTCGGAGGGTGGATCGAATTGCAGACCGAAGCGGTTGTAGTCGAGCAGTGCACGCTCCCCATCCATGAACAGGTAGTAGAACTCACACAGGCCATTCGCCGCACTCTGCACCTCGTACCAGCTCTGGTCTGCGGTCAGCATGCGGGCGGAGCCGTATTCAAGCGGGTCGCCGTCGATTGTCATCCCGACAGTCAGCAGGCGGGGCTCGAATTCCGTCAGCTCCAGTTCATAGCGCATCACCGGACCTTCCATGAACACCCGCAGGTAGTAGGTCCCGGCGGCCAGCGGATCAGAGCTCCGCTTGTGCAGGATGAGTTCCGAATAATTGTCAGTGGGCACATTGTTCTGGCTTTCGTCATACAGGTCGATGTACCCTGCATCCGGATATGAACCCGGCCCGTTCTCGGGGAAGCGGACCCTGGCCATCAGGTGCTTGCCACCCTGCACCTCGAACTTGTAGAAGTCGTAGGAATCATCATTGGTCAGCTCAAAGCCGCCGATCCAGCCCTCCAGCGGCTCCGCCAGCGGCAGGTTGAGTACGCTGGCCTCGGCGAAGTCGTCGTTCGGCTCCAGATCGTCAACAGGTGCAGCGGCCGAGACATTGAAGTCAAAGCCGCTCAGCGGCCCGCCGGAGAAGTCATGCACCACGAAGGGCGGGTCAAAGGTGTAGAGCGGGCTGAGCGGTGTGATGGTTGCCATCACGGGCGGGATGTGGTTATGCACCATGGTCCCGGTGCCGGAGCTAGAGGCGTAACCATGTACGTCATCAAAGGAGATCTCCACCGTGGTCATGTAGAGTTCCTCGTACAGGCCGTCACCGCCGTCACCGACGCTGCCGTCATCTCCGAGGTAGACATCCATCTTCTGCGTCTGGCCGGCGTGCAGGCTCAGGCTGTACTGACCGCCGCCGCCCTCGCAGCCCAGCTCCACCACGTAGTTGCCTGCACGCGGGAAGTAGTAGCCGAGCCAGTTCGCGCCATACACGGAGGATGAACAGGCAACGGTGTCCAGGTAACTGTCAACATGCATGGTGAGGCTCGGGAACAGGATGCTGTCATTGCCCTCGTACTGGATGTAGTACCAGCCCTGGGCGGGTACCTGGAACTGGTAGAAGTCCTTGGGGTCGTCGAGGATGCTGATCGTGGCGCTCGGCGGGCTGCCGCCGGTGTCGCTCGCGTTGTCATACAGGTTGTTCGGTTCGTAGGGGTCGTCGCCGACCCAGCCGCTGACCTGCGGGTTGCCGCGCAGCTCTAGGCCGTCGACATTGGCATCGGCGACGTTGACAGTCAGCATCGCAGGGCTGAACTGGTAGCCGTCCAGGGCAACCATCACGGTCCAGCTGCCATTCGGGATGCCGTGCAGCGTGAAGCCCCCGCTCGGTCCGGACAGCACCGGTTCCGAATCCAGCAGGTTCGTGGTGATCAGTGCCATGCCCAGCGGCTGGTCCAGCATGTCGAGCACGACGCCGCTCACGTCGTAGCGCTGCAGGTACTCGATCGACACATCGTAGACACTGAAGGCCACGTCGCTGTCCGCCAGCACCGCCACATAGATATAGCCTGCCGGGGAGCTGTGCTGGCCTGCATTGCCATTGAGCTGGAACTGGAATTCCTCCCCTTCCGCCGCATGCCCGATCCAGTCCCAGCGCCCGCTGGAGTAGTCCGCCACGGCAACCCAGAAGCTCGTGCCGGGGCCGCCGTCGCCATATTCAACCAGCACGCTGCCAACGCTGTCTGCGGGTGTGCCGGCGAAGCGCCAGAGCCCGTACTCGACGGCTCCGGCCGGTGCAAACTCCGCATCCAGGCCACTGGCCGTCACGTTGGCGGAGGCCTCGTGGAACTCACTGCCGGACTGGGACAGGCTGGAGACGGCCGGCACGCGCACGGAGTTGAATTCCCCGTCCAGCGGCAGGGCCGCACTGAAGATCTCCGGTGCGGCATTGCCATCCTGCAGCACGGCGGGAATCAGCCTGGCTTCACTGAGCGTCGGGCGTTCAGTGCCACCGCCGCAGGACACCAGCAGCAGTGCCGGCAGCAGCCAGCAGATCAGCAGTCTGTTCATGCTTTGAACCTCAGTATTCTGTACAGCACACTGTCCGGTGCAGGCCCGCTCAGAAACGGTAGCCTGCCTCCAGATCGTATTCCAGATCGTCGGCATTGTCGACGATGATGTAGTAGAGCATGCCGGCCTTGACCGGGTAGCGCATCAGCTTCTGACCGTTGAGCGGGTTGCGCTTGCCGGCGTTGACGAAGTTGAAGCGGGTGCCCTCCGAGAGCTTCACGTCGAAGCCGCCGTACCAGTCGGCATCGGGCTGGACGGTGATCTCGAATGCCCCGTCGGTGGGGGCTGTGAACTTGTAGTAGTCAATCCGGTCGGCTGTGATGGCGGAATCATTGTCGTCATCCAACGTGGCATGCAGGCTGGCTGGCAGCGTCAGTTCGGTGGCGCTGCCCGAGTTGTTGTTCGGTTCACCGAAGTCGTGGTCCGCATTGCTCGCCGTAAAGTCCTGCAGCACATCCGCATTGCTGAGCACGATCGTGGTCTTGCCGGCCGGCACGAAGCTCTTGTTCGATCCCTGCCACTCGATCTGGTAGCTGCCGGCGGGCAGCCAGCCCAGGCTGTAGCTGTCGGCAAATGGCAGCACCGCCAGGCCCATCGTATGATTGACGACATACATGCGGGAGGTGCTTTCGCCGGGAACGCCCGGGTCCAGCGTGCCGCTGATCCTGTGGACGGGCTCCGCGGCCGCATTGACCCTGAGCTGGTATTCACTCTCACCGTAGCCGAGGCTCGAGACAATCACCATGTAGTCGTCAGCCGTCTCGGCCTTCAGCCAGCACTGCAGGTTGCCACTGTGCTGGGTGCGGAACAGCGGAATGCCGTCCGCCAGCGCCATGATATTGATTTCATAGCCCCAGTCGGGGTCGACCGGATCCACAAGGATCTCCAGTTCCTCGCCGTCAAGTCCCTTAAGCACGTAGAAGTCCTGATGGTCGTCGCCACTGCTGGCGGAGGCATTGATGTCCACCGGCAGGCTCAGTTCCTGCACGTAGCTGTTGCTGTCATTTGCCTCATTGCTGTCAGTACTCAGGGTGATGACCGGGTCAAGCAGCACGTCGGAGCCATTGAATTCCACCCATTCGTAGGGCGGATCGAAATCCAGGCCGTAGCGCTGATGGCTGACCAGCACACGCTCGCCATCCGCGAAGGGGTAGTAGAACTCAACCAGCCCGTCACTGGGCGTGGTGGATTCTGAGTAGCTCTGGTCGGCCGTGATGAAGCTGCAGGTGCCGTGCAGCAGCGGCAGGCCGTCGAGGAAGTAGTCGGCACTGAGGAAGCGCGCCTCGAATTCCCGGATCTCCAGTTCATATGGCATCACCGGGCCTTCCATGTACAGGAAGACGTAGTACGTGCCGGCATCCAGCGGGTCCAGGGTGCGGATATGCAGTACGGAGTCGGAGTATGACTCAACGCTGATGTAGTTCTCCGCGGAGTCATAGAGCTCCAGGGCGCCGGCATCCGGGAAGTAGTGGGGGGCATTCTGCGGGAAGCGTACGCGCACCATCAGGTCCATGCCCTGCTGCACCTCGAAGCTGAACACATCCACGGTGTCGCCATTGGTCAGGTCAGCGCCGCCGATCCAGCCCTCCACCGGCGCGCTGAGCGGCAGGCTCAGCGGGGTGGCCGCTGGGAAGTCGTCATTGGGCTCCATGCCGTCAGCAGGAGCAGTCGCGCTCATGTTGAAGTCCTGATTCGCCAGCGGACCGCCGGCGAAGTCATGCACCACACTGGGCGGATCGAAGGTGTAGATCTCACTTTGCGGCGTGATCGTACCGCTGTGCGGCGGTATGTAACTGTGGGTGACCGCGCCATTGCTGAAGGAGGTGAGCCTGGCGCGCAGGCCGTCGATCTCCAGGAAGACTGCGCTGACGGCCAGCTCCTCGTACAGCCCGTCGCCGCCATCCCCGCTGGCACCGGTGTCAATCAGCTCCAGGCGCATGCTCTCGGTCCGGCCTGCCAGCAGGTTGATGGAGTAGCTGCCGCCCCCTCCCTCGCAGCTGAACTTCACGATGTAGCTGCCCTGGCGCGGGAAGTAGAAGCCCAGCCAGGTCGCGCCGCTCAGCACGGGGGAGCTGGAGAGCACGGTGATCCGGCTGTCAACGAGCAGCTCCAGGCGCGGGAAGAGGATCCTGTCGTCTCCGCTGTACTGCAGGTAGTACCAGCCCTCGTCCGGCACCTGGAATTCGTAGTAGTCCACGGGATCGTCAAGCACGCTGATCCAGGCCGTCGGCGGCGTGCCGGCGGTGTCAAACGCATTCTCGTAGAGGTCATTCGGCTCGTAGGGGTCATCCGCGACATGCTGCGTGGTATCGGGCCAGCCGCGCAGCAGCAGCCCATTCAGATCCGCTCCGCTGACAGTGAATTCCAGCGCGTCCGGGATGAAGACATACCCGTCCAGCGCCGCCATCAGATGCCAGCTGCCCTCGGGGATCCCGCTGAGCGTGAAGCTGCCGTCCGCCGCGCTATGGGTCTGGATCCCGTCGATCAGTTCCGTTGTCAGCAGCACGCCCTCCAGCGGGCGGTCCGCCATGTCCAGCACCACGCCGCTGATGCTGTAGCGGCTGGCATAGTGCAGGGTCAGATTGTCAACACTGAACTGGGCCGCGGCATCGGTCAGGACCGCGACGTAGATGTAGCCGGCCGGGGAGCTGTAGCGGCCCGGCGTGCTGTCCAGCGTCTCACTGAAGCCGTTGTCAGCGCTGGCCTGGGACAGCCAGTCCCAGCGGCCGCTGCCGTAATCGGCGAGCGCCAGCCAGTAGTCGGCACCGGCTGCGGCTCCGCTGACCGTGATGTCGATGCCGGACAAGGCATCCTGCGGCGTGCCGTAGAAGCGCCAGATCGCATACTCCACGCTGTCCAGCGGGCTGAACTGCGCGCTGTCCGTCTGCACCGCGACGTTCGTGCTGGAATCACTGAACAGGCTGCCGCTCTGGCTGACAGCGGCTTCGGCGCTGACGCGCTGCGGGTTGAAGCTGCCCTCATCCGGGAGGGCGGCGTTGAACACGCCGGTGCCGGGAGCATTGTCAAGCACGGCGGCGGGCAGCAGCGCGGACTCAGCCCGCGGGGCAGTTTCCTTGCCGCCGCAGGCAGCCAGCAGCAGGCAAGGCAGCAGCAGTGCTGCCATGAGCAGTCGATTCATCTTCTGTACCTCTTTCATTCAGTCGGTGTGCCGGTGCAGGGTTCCGCACCGGGGATCAGGGCAGATAGGCCACATCAAGCTGATAGCGCAGGTCCTGGCCATTGCTGACCCTCAGGAAGTAGGTCCGGCCTGCACCCACTTCATAACGGATCAGCCTGACGCCGGTTACGGGATCAATCCGGCCGTAGTTCACGTACAGTGGCCAGGAGTCCTCGGACAGGGTGAACGAGAAGGAGCCGGGGAAGCCGGGCCAGGGCGTGACACTGGCCTCGATCACACCGTCGCTGGGTGCCACGAAGGTGTAGTAATCACTGTAGTCCTGCTCCAGGCCGCCCAGGTAGCTGTTCTTGTAGTCCAGGGTGGCCTGCACCGTGGCGGGCAGGCTCAGCACGGCGGCGGCGCCGGAGTTATCATTCGGCTCCAGGCTGTCCTGGTCCAGATAGCTGGAGCTGTAGTTCAGTACCTCATCGGCATTGCTGATCGTCACTGTGGTCTTGCCCGGCGGCGAGATGCTGCGGTTGGCGATCAGCCACTGCACGTCGTAGCTGCCGGCCGGATAGAATCCCAGCAGGTAGCCGCCGCTGACTGCATCCGCGTAGTGTCCCGTCGTGTGGTTGATGACGTAGCAGCCGGTCAGGGGTTCCGTCGGCTCGCCGTTGTCAAGCGTGCCGCTGATGCTGAAGACCTCAAACTCCGCCTTGTTCACCTCCAGCAGGTAGGCGTGCTCTCCCTTGTGGTAGTTCCGGACCGCCACGATGTACACGCCCGCGCTGTCCGCGCGGTAGTAGCTGGTGGTGTCCTCCGAGATGCGGTGCTCAATGTGCTGCGAATAGTTGTTCTCAGGATAGAACTGCAGGCTCAGTTCCGCACCATCATCAGCAGGAGCGAGCCGGATGCTGAGCGACAGCGGATCATCGAGCAGGATCCTGTAGTAGTCACTGGGGTCCGTATCGGTGCTGACACTGGCCTCGATCTGCACAGGCAGCTCCAGTTCAGGTTCCCCGGAAACGCTGGTATTCGGTTCCGCCTGGTCAAGGTCATAGCTCAGCAGCGGAGTCAGTTCGATGTCACTGTCCGTGAACTCCACCAGTTCAGAAGCTGGGGTGAAGCTCGTGCCGAAGCGTTCGTGGTAGACGAGTACGCGTTCGCCGGGCAGGAAGGGGTACTGCACCATTGCCGTCCCGTCGGGAGCACTGCTGTCAACATAGAGTTCGCCGCTCGGATAGAATTCCGCATGCAGGTCCACGCTGCGCTGGGGCGCACCGGCGATTTCATAGTAGGCGGACAGGTACAGGGCGTCGAAGGTCCGGACTTCGAGTTCGTACTGCATCAGCGAGCCTTCCATGAAGAGCTTGATGTAGTAGGTTCCGGCCGGCAGCGGATCCTGGCTGCGCAGCTCCAGGATCCCGTTGTTCAGGTCATAGGTGGATTCATTGCCGAAGCCGGAATCATACAGATCGAGGCCGCCGCTGTCGGCAGCCTCGATATCCAGGTGGTCGGGGAAACGCACGCGGGCCAGCAGGTACTTGCCTTCCGGCACATCCACTCTGAAGTAATCGTAGTTGTCATCGTCCGTCACTCCGCCACCGCCGATCCAGCCCGCCAGCGGCTCCGCCATCGGCAGGCTCACGGGAGTGGCATCAGCGAAGTCGTCATTCGGTTCCATCGCATCCACGGGAGCCGTTGCCTGCATGTTGAAGTCGAAGTCCTGGTCAGCGCTGCTGAAATCCAGCACCGTGCTTAGCGGGCTGAAGACGTACAGCGGATCGACCGGCTTGAGCGTGACCTCCTCCGGGGGCAGGTGCTTGTTGTAAATGGTGCCGGTTCCCTGTGTGGTCATCTCACTGGTGAGCCCGCTGCCAATCGTGCAGAACATGCTGCAGTTGTAGAGTTCGTCGTAGATCCCGTCATCACCGTCGCCGGGATCGCCGCTGTCCCCCAGGTAGACATTCATTTCCCGGGTGCGGCCGCTCTTCAGCTCGAGGCTGTATTCCCCGCTGCCGCCCTCGCATTTCACTTCCACGAAGTATTCCCCGGCCTTGGGGAAGTAGTATCCGAGCCAGGTGGCTCCGCGCACGACGTAGAGGCAGCTGTAGAGCGTGGCGGTGCCCAGATCCGTGTAGATCGTGATGTAGGGGTAGAGGATGCTGTCATCCCCGCTGTACTCGATGTAGTACCAGCCCGCGGAGGGCGCATTGAAGCGGTAGCAGTCAGTGTCATCGTCGAGTGCGGCGATCACGGCCCCTGTCAGCATGCTGCCGCTGAAGTCCGCCGCATTCGTGTTGTAGTTGTTCGGTTCATAGGGATCGACCGGCAGCAGGCCGCCTGTGCGTGGCTTGCCCAGCAGCACGAGATCAGTGACGTCCGCATCGCTGACGGTCACCATCATCGGCTCCGGCCAGAACTGCCAGCCCTGCAGCGTTGCCATCACGGCCCAGCTGCCGTTGGGAATGCCGTTCAGCGTGAAGCTGCCATCGGCGGCGGTCAGCACCTGCTGCGGGTCGGCGAGGTTCGTCGTGACCAGCACACCTTCAAGAGGCTTGTCCTCCAGGTCACGCACGAAGCCGCTGAGGTTGTAGCGCTGCAGGTATTCAATGGCGACGCTTGCCACGCTGAAATCCGCACTGCCGTCGCTCAGCACAGCCACGTAGATGTAGCCGGCGGGCGAGCTGTGCTGGCCGGCGCTGCCTGCGAGATCGTCCGTGAAGCTGCTGCCCTCACCGGCGTTGCCACGCCAGTCCCAGCGTCCGCTGGAATAGTCCGCCACACCGACCCAGTAACTGCTGCCTGCTTCGGCTCCGCTGATGGACACGCTGATCGTACCGACGCTGTCCTGCACAGTGCCCTCGAAGCGGTAGATGGCGTACTCCACGCCGCCAGCCGGGCTGAAGCTGCCCAGATCGCCGATCGCGGCCACATTGGCACTGGCCTCCTGGAACTGCGCTCCCTTGCGGCTGAATACGGAAACGGCGGGGACCCGCACACTGGCGAATTCACCCTCAATGGGCAGGGCGGCCTGGAAGATCTCCGTGCCACCGGCCTGCTCCTCGATCACCACCGGCGTGAGCCGGGCCTGAACGGCGGGCTCGCCCCCGTCCCTGCTTGCACCGCCGCACGCTGCCAGCAGCGCGAGGACGGGAAGCAGCAGTACTAGCAGTACACGCATCCGATATACCTCTCAATTCATCTATCCGTCCAGGGACAATCATTCTAACCGGCAGCGGACGGTCTGCCTTGGAAGGGGATCAGGGCAGGAAATCTCCCGTCACCCCGTAGCGCACATCCTCACTGGAGTTGATGTACAGGAAATAGGTCAGCCCGGCCTTGACTTCATAGCCCAGCCTGCGTGAGCCATTCGCCGGGTTGAGCCTGCCGATGTTGACGACATTGCTGAAGGACTCCTCGCTGAGCGAGACCGGGAACACCTCCAGACCTTCATATAACGGAAGCACCGTGATCTGGAAGAAGCCGTCCTGGGCCGGCACGAACTTGTAGTAGTCACGGCTGTCGCGCCCGCCGGCCAGCAGGTCATTGTCATTGTCAAGCGTGGCGGAGAAGCTGAAGGGGATGCTCAGTACAGCCCCGGTGTTCGCTGAGTCATTGGGCTCCAGGTTGTCCTGGTCAACATAGCTGGCCGTGAAGTCCTGCACGGCATCACTTCCACTCACCGTCACCGTCACTGCTCCGGCCGGTGCCACCGTGTGGTTGGCGATGTACCAGCGGATGTCGTAGTCGCCATCGGGGTAGGGGCCGAGCTGGTAGCTGCCGCTGTTGGGTTCGTAGACCTCACCGCTTGTTTCATTCACGATCAGCGTACCCGCGTAGCTCTCGGCCGGCTTGCCGTGGTCCAGGGTCCCGTTGATGTAATG
Source organism: bacterium (assembly GCA_020440605.1). GTDB lineage: Bacteria > 4484-113 > 4484-113 > 4484-113 > JAFGCY01 > JAHEFU01. Next base: position 192,119 of record JAGRNT010000005.1, read on the forward strand.
CACCGGGCCGGAAGGCTCGATCTTCAGGTTGTAGTCCGTCTCACCGTTGTTGGCAAACACCCCGAAGGTGTAGTCGTCATCATCCGGCAGGATGAACCAGAAGGTCGAGCTGCCGCGGGCCTTGTGCTGGCCGAACAGAGCGCTGCCGGAGGTCTTCTCCACCCAGCATTCCAGCTCCACGTCCTCCTGCTCAGGGGTGAGCGTGAGCATCACGGGCCCGCTGGTCATGCCCTGCAGGCCGTAGTAGTCGGCGTAGTCCGAGATAGCGCTGGCCCAGCCGTTGACATCCGCCGGGAAGGTGACAACAAAGGGGTCATCGGCGAAGTCATTCGGCTCCACGTCGTCATCCGCCACGCTGATCACCGGCTCCAGCAGGATGTCGGAACCGTCGAACTGGATCCATTCCTCAGGCGGGTCGAAGCTCAGGCCGCGGCGTTTGTAGGAAACGTGCAGGAGCTCGCCGTCCATGAAGGGATCCGACTGGAATTCCAGACCCGGGCTGTAGTAGTTGATCGCATACTGGAAGCCGCTCGGTACGATCTCCATGCTGAAGCGTCCGTAGTCCAGCTCCTTGCCGTCAAGCGAGTAGTGTACGGACAGCTTGCGGCGCGGGAACTGGAAGATCTCCATCTCATATGGCGTCAGTTCCCCGCTCCACTGGATGTACAGGTAGTAGCTGCCCGCCGCCAGCGGCTGCTGGGTGCGCAGTTCGGAATACTGGCCGTGGCCGTAGTCCACGCAGGGTACCTGGCTGTCGCTGTCGTCAAAGAGGAAGAAGTAGGGCAGTCCGTTGCGCTGGTTCGCGAGTTCCGGCATGTAGGCACGCAGGATCAGGTCCATCCCGTCCAGCACGTCGAAGCTGTAGTAGTCCTGCTCATCGTTGCCGCTCAGGTCCCGGCCGCCGATGTAGGCCAGCCTGGGACCGGCCATCGGCAGGCTCAGGGGCACCGCCGTCAGTTTGTCATTGTTGGGTTCGTCACTGTCAATAACAGCAGCAGCACTGAAGTTGAAGTCACTTGTGGGCAGGTCGCCTGTGGAGAAATCATGCTGGATGCTGAGCGGGTCGAAGGTATAGCGCTCCGAATGCGGGGTGATGGTGGCCTCGAGCGGCGGAATGAAGCGATGGTAGACGTATCCGCCCGAGGATGACAGTTCGCTCGTGATGTCTCCGAAGTCCAGCGTAACCGGGCAGTTGCGCATCTCCTCCTGCAGGCCGTCGTCACCATCCCCCGGGAGCCCCGTATCGATCAGCTGCAGATCCAGTGTCCGGCAGCGTCCGTCCAGCAGCTCCACGCTGTAGTGGCCGCCGCCGCCCTCACAGTAGACCTCGAAGCGGTATTCGCCGGCCAGGGGGAAGTAATAGCCCAGCCAGTTCGTGCCGCGCAGCACTTCATAGTCCTCGATGTATTCGGAGAACAGGTCGGTCTGCAGCGCCAGGTGCGGGAAGAGGATGCTCTCGTCCGCCCTGAGCTGCAGGTAATGCCAGCCGGGCGTTGCCACCGGGAAGATGTAGCAGTCGTACTCATCGTCGTAGGCGCTGATCGTGGCATCGGCCACCATTCCCGGCCCCAGCACGGTGGCGTTCTCCGGCAGGTCATTCGGTTCATGTTCGTCATCCGGGAAGCCGAAGCTGCGGGGGAAGCCGCGCAGCACCACGTCGTCAACATCGGCATCGACCACGCTCACGCTCGTCACATCCGGATCGAAGCCCCAGCCCTGCAGCGTTGCCATCACGGCCCAGCTGCCGACGGGGATCCCGTCCAGGCGGAAGCTGCCGTCCGCCGCACTCAGCACCTGCTGCGGGTCGGCGAGGTTCGTCGTCACCAGCGCACCGGCAACGGGGTTGTCAGCCTTGTCCAGCACGAAGCCGCTGATGCTGTAGCGCTCCAGGTACTCCAGGCTGACCTCGGAAACGCTGAACTGCGAGCCGCTCTCCCCGAGCACCGCCACGTAGATGTAGCCGGCGGGCGAGCTGTGCTGGCCGGGACTGCCGGCCAGGCTGTCGTCGAATTCAGCCCCGTCCTCGGTGCTGCCGCGCCAGTCCCAGCGTCCGCTGGCATAGTCAGCCACCGCCACCCAGCTGCGCGAGCCGGGCTGGGAACTGGCATATCCCACATGCAGCTCGCCGACGCTGTCCTGTGGTGTGCCGTTGAAGCGCCAGATCGCATAGCTGCTTTCCGGGCCAGCCGCATAGTCCGCCAGCTCCCCGTTGGCAGTGACCAGCGGGTTTGCCTCCTGAAAGGCTGCGCCGGTCTGGCCAAGCGTCGAGACGGCGGGAACGCGGGAGGGATTGAAGTGTCCGTCATCCGGCAGGGCCGCGCGGAAGATCTCCATGCCCGCCTGCTCCAGTACCGCCGCCTGCGGGGCCGGTGTGGCCGCCCGCTCTCCGGCGACCCTGTCACCCGCTCCGCAGGAAGAGAGCAGCAGCAGGCAGATCGTGATCGGCAGCTTTCGCATCATTGTCGGTGTCCTCATCATGATTGGTTCAGGGCAGGTAACTGACATCCATCTGATAGCGCATGTCGTCCAGGGCCTGGATCAGGAACCAGTAGGTAGCCCCCGCCGTGACCGGCTGGCGCAGCAGGCGCGAGCCGTCCTGGGGATTGAGCTTGCCGAGATTCGTGTGGTTCTGGCTGCCCTCCTGCAGCATCAGCAGGACAAAGCCCACGGGGCTGTTCTCCTGCGGGCTGACCTGCAGCTCGAGGATCCCGTCGCTGGCAGCCGTCACTGAATAGTAGTCAATCCAGTCATAGCCGACGACGGACTGGTCGTTGTCAAAATCCAGGTTGGCGATGGTCGTGGAGGGCACGCTCAGCGGCGCGGCGCTCAGCTGGTTGTTGTTGGGTTCCAGGCTGTCCTTGTCGCTGTAGGTGGAGGTGTAGTTGAGGGTCTGGTCCGCTCCCGCGATCGTCAGCGTGGTCTTGCCTGGCGGGATGATGTCGCGGTTGGAGATCTGCCACTGGATCTCATAGTCGCCATCCGGGTAGAAGCCCAGCCGGTAGCTGCCGCCCTCCGGTTCCACGCTGTCACCGGTGGTGTGGTTGACGATGTAGGTATGGCTCTCCGTCTCTCCGGGCGCATCGTCATCGGCGCTGCCGCTGATCAGGAACACCGGCTGCGGGGAGTTGTCAATGTTCAGGATGTAGTCGTCGCTGCCTTCCCCGCTGTGCACGCGCACGATCAGCGTGCCGGCCCCGCTCGTGCGGAAGTACACGCTGCGCAGCCCCTGGATCATGTAGGCCGCCCGCTGCAGCGGATCCTCCTGCAGGTGCATCGTCAGTTCGTACACCACATCCGGATCTCCCGCCAGCAGGGTCATGATCAGCGTAGAGCTGGAGGCAAGCGCGACGGAGTAGTAGTCCGTGCCGTCAGTTGGCTGGTCGATGCTGGCCATGATCCCCGTGCCGAGACTGACCGGTGCGGCGGTCGCCTCCGAATCGTTCGGTTCCAGCGAGTCGCCGTCGTAGCTCACTGCGGGGCTGAGCACGATGTCCGCAGTGCCGACGCTCACGAGCTCCAGCGCGGGTTCGATGCTGAGCCCGTAGCAGGCATGCTGCACCAGCAGCTGCTCTCCGGGAATCAGCGGGAGCAGGCAGTTGGCAATCCCGTCCGGGCCGCCATTGTATTCTCCGACGTATGTTCCCTCGCCTGTTGCCACACGCAGCATCGGGGCCTGGAGCGGATTCCCGTCCAGCAGGTAGTGCGCCTCGAGGCTCACCGCAGCGAAGGTCCGCACATCCAGCTCATAGTGCAGGCGGTTGCCGCTGCCGTACAGCTGGATGTAGTAATCTCCCGCCGGCAGCGGGTCATTGCTGCGCAGCTCCAGCCGCTCGGTGAACAGCAGGAAGCAGTCCTGGGAGGCTCCCGCCTGGTCCTCCAGATTCAGGTAGGCCACGTCCGACATGTCGGCAATCTCATGCCCGGGGAAGCGCACGCGGACCTGCAGGTGCGCAGGTGTTGCCAGCGTGACGCGGAAGTAGTCCACTTCATCCTGGCCGGGCATCGTCCCGCCGCCGACCAGGCCCTGCACCGTCTCGGCCAGCGGCAGGTTCAGCACGGTGGCCGTCGGGCGGTCGTCATTGGGCTCGGGCACGTCCGTGCCGCTGCCCGGGGTGATCGTGAAGTTCAGTTCCAGCGGGCCGCTGCCGAAGTCATGGCTGACACTGGCGGGCTGGAAGCTGAAGTAAGCATCCTGCGGCGTGAGCTGTGCCGCCAGCGGCGGCATGAAGTCATGCTGCAGCAGGATCGAATCCTGGGTCGTGAGTACGCTCTGCAGCCCGCCGGCCTCATACAGCACGTGGCAGCTCTGCAGTTCCTCGACCAGCGAGTCGTCACCATCGCCGGCCGTGCCTGAATCACTCAGCACGAGCGACAGCGCCTGCACCTGCCCGGGCAGGATTTCCAGCCCGTAGCTGCCGGCTCCGCCCTCGCAGCTGACCTCGACGGCATACTTGCCCTGGCGCGGGAAGTAAAAGCCCACCCAGTTGGCACCGCTGACGACGGAATCGCTCACGAGGAACTGCCCCTGGGCATCCGTGCGCAGCCGCAGGCGCGGGAAGAGGATCGACTGCTCGCCCGTGAACTGGATGTAGTACCAGCCCATGTCGTCAATGTCGAAGGCGATGTTGTCCACGGGATCATCGAGGATTCCCAGCCGGCCCCCCGTCAGCGGACCGCTGCCGATCTCGCGGGCGTTGGCAAACTGATTGTCCGGTTCAAACTGGTCATCCTCCGGCATGCCGCTCAGGCCCGGGCTGCCCTGCAGGATCAGCCCGCTGACATCCGCGCCGCTGACACTCACCTCCGTGAGCGCCGGCCAGAACTGCCAGCCGGCCAGCGCGGGCATCACGGACCAGTTGCCATCCGGGAAGCCGCCGAGCGTGAAGCTGCCGTCGGGACCGCTCAGCACCGTCTGCGGGTCCAGCAGGTCCGTTGTCAGCAGCACACCGGCCAGCGGCTGGCCGTTCAGGTCCTGCACCACACCGCTGATGCTGTGGCGGTTCAGCAGGCCGAGGCGCACTTCATCCAGCCTGACACCGGCCGTGCCCGTGCAGAGCGCCGCCACGTAGATGTAGCCCGCGGGAGAACTGTGCTGTCCGGGAGCTCCGCTGAGCGTATCCGTGAAGGGCGCAGCCTCGAGGCTGCTGCCGCGCCAGTCCCAGCGCCCGCTGCCGTAGTCAGCGACGGCGATCCAGCATTCGGCACCGGCCTGCGCCCCGCTGAAGTCCACTTCGAGCGAGCCGAGGCTGTCACCGGTGCTCGCATGGAAGCGCCACAGGGCATATTCGATGCCGCCCGCCGGGCTGAACTGCGCGGAACTGCCGCTGATGCTCACATTGCCGGAAGCCTCGCTGTACAGTGCGCCGTCAAGACTGAGGCTCGATGCAGCGGTGACGCGCGAGGGGTGGAAACTGCCTTCCATGGGCAGCGCCGAAGGGAAGATTCCGCTATCGGCAGCCGCCTGTTCCAGCTCTGCGGGAATCAGCCTTCCCACGCTGCGTGAATGTTTCAGTCCCCCGCCTCCGCCGCAACCGGCCAGCAGCAGCAGAAGCAAAAAAAGCGACAAAGGATGTCGGTGCATGATTTCCCCGGTTCCTGACAGCTGAATTGATCCGCAGGAATTTTACCCGCGGTTAACCATAATTGGGACCATTAATGTATCAGTTCCGGGAATGTTCTGAGAAGTCTAGCCCGCGCCGGACTGCTGCTCAGCGGCTTTCCTGCGTTCCTCCAGGAAACCGGGGTGGCGCTTTTCCCATTCCGCCAGGTAGTTGTAGACCGCTTCACCGGTGGGCTTGTGCTCCAGCACCACATTCGCCGTCATGCTCGCACTGCTGGAATTGTCGCGGGTCAGCACCAGCTGCACGCCCTCCGGGTCACCCCAGCTCCACTGCGCCCCCGGCAGGATCTCCTCAGGCTCCGGGCCATAGAGCTCCGTGAGCCGGGTCTTCCAGTCCTCCGTCTGCTCTTCGCTCAGTCCCTCGATGCGGTCCACCACGATGTAGAGCTGGTCGCGGTAGAAGGACAGCGTCAGGGTCCGGCGCGGCCCCGCATCGTCCGGGCGCTCGAATTCAATCACATGCGTCTGCACATCGTCGTAGTCCTGCAGTCCGCGGTAGAAGCCCTCACCCCTGCCGTCCGGGGCATTGTAGATCTGTGAGAGGTCCAGCGTGCTCATCCCGAGCGTCAGGCCGTCATAATGCAGCAGCGCACCCTCCGCCGGAATCACCGCCGTGGGCTGGAAGGCCGGGTTGGGCTTGTTCGAACTGCCCTCGCGGCTGCGCTCACCCTCCTCGGGCTGGCGGCAGGCGGACAGCATTGCCATGGACAGCAGCAGGCAGACTGGCAGCAGGATGCGCATCGGCCTATTCTACCCCTCCGGCGCTGCAGCGGAATCCGCATCACTGGCCGGGCCTACCGCCATTCCGGCGCGCAGTTCCCTCAGCCAGCCGTCCACGAACTCCAGCTCATAGGCCGGATGCCGCCAGTTTCCGGAATACTGCAAACTGCTCGGCCCCGTCAGTTCGATGATCGTCCGGCCCTTGGGCAGCTCCGCATCTCCCTGCACCTCACGCAGGTTGAGCTGCTGCTCAACATTGGCCTCGCGCAGATCGGCGATCCAGGGCTCCCAGTCTGCCGAATAGTAGATCCTGTCCAGATCCAGCTCGTAGGCTTCGATCACATCCCCCGCCGCCGTGATCCTGAGGCCCTCCGTCTCCAGCCGTACCCTGTCCGAACCGAGCGCGGTGAGCTTCCATTCCACGCCCCATTCGCGGGTGGTGCGCAGTACTTCACCCTGGCTGCCGAAGATGCAGAGCCCGATCCCCAGCCCTTCATCCAGCAGGCGCAGGTTAACCTGCCTGGGCGGAATGTTGATCCGCCCAGCCAGTGGCTCCGGCAGCTGCTCCTGATACTCCGGCAGCAGGCTGCCACGGTGTGTCCAGGCGTACCAGACCAGGCCCATGCCGACGATGAAGGGCAGGGCCACGATGAAGATGAAGCCGAGATGGACCCCATGCGGCCGGCTGCGCTTCCTGTTGCCGTCAGCTTTCCGCTGCTGTGCGCTGCGGTTCATGCGGTAGGCCTTCTTCCAGGGATCCTGGCTCATCCTGTTCCTGCTCCTTCGGGCATGCTCAGTCCCTGCCCTCGGCGAACACATCCATGATCAGATCCTCCTCATCCGCGGAGAGGAATTCCTCAAAGACGCAGTTCGCCGGGTCATCCTTCGCCACGCTGTAGTAGAGGGTGTAGGCCCCCTGGCGCACCGCATAGAAGCGCCGTCCGCTGGCAGCCGAGGTATGCACCAGCCGGTACTTCGCGCGGCCCTTCACGACATCCGCCACCGCACGCTGGAATTCCTCGAAGCGCATTCGTTCGAACTGCGGCACGCGCCGGTTCAGGGCATCACTGACCACCACACGGATGCTCATCCCTAGATCATACGCCACCGTTGGCTGCATGCAACTTTGACGGATTGTGGAAAAGTTCTGCAATATATACGTTTGTTTTGTATAATATCAACGTGGTTGAGAACGACAGGGGAGGCCAGACCGCGGCACTGCGCGGTCGGCACAGGATTCTGCGCAGGTTGTCAGGCATGGCCTGGCTGGGCCTCGCCCTGATCCTTGCAGCCGGGGCCTGGCAGTGGTGGGCCTTCAACTGGTCCGGCCGCCTCTCCCTCTCCCAGCAGATCTCCGCCGATGAATTCCAGAAGGGCTTCAGCTTCGGCCCGGTCTATATCGAGGAGGGCCTGACCGGACGCTACAGCGTCAGGGCCACCCTGCCCGAGACCCCCGACGGAGTCTGGATCAGCCGCTTCGAGGTGCGTGACGCCTCCAACCTGCCGGTCTTCGGCCAGGACGAGGTGCGACTCTATGGCGAGCACAGCTTCCGGCCCGGCATGCAGGACCGCATCCTGCGCCAGTTCAGCCTCGATCGCGAAACCGGTTACTACTATTTCCACTTCAAGAGCGAGAACGGCGTCTTCAGCGCGAACCAGAGTGCCCCGCCCGTGGTCGAATTCAGCGTCAGGCAGGGTGTGGTGCACGGCCTCGGGCTGTGGCTGCCCTTCGGCTGCCTGCTCGGTCTGGGGCTGATTCTCGCCAGTGTCAGCATCTGGCTGCGCATGCAGTTCGCCGGACTGGAGCGTGATGGCTCGCCCTCCGGAGACGGGGAGCGCCAGCCGCGCATCAGCCTCCCGGCGGAGCCGCAGCAGGCCCGGGGCGGAGTCAGCGCACTCGGGCGCAGGCATGACCGGCTCAGCGAAGGCCGGGGCCGTCTGCGCTGAGCGGCCTGCTGTGATAACATTTAACCGGATCAGACATGGCAAGCAACAACGAGCCGCTGCCGATCGAGTTCGGCGGGGCCAAGGACAACCCGGAGAGCGCAGCCGGTCGCAAGACCTGTGGTCTGTGCGGCGGCCAGGCCGTGCGCGGTGACATGTCCTCGGTTGCCAACTTCGGCGTCACGCGTGAGCCGCACTTCGTCACCAGCTACGGCTGGATGCAGGTCCGCTACGACCGCGCCACCCCGATTGATGTCTACATGTGCCTGAGCTGCGGCCACATCAGCTTCTACGGCCGCCAGCCGATGAGCGTGCTGGACCCGATCGAGCGCCAGCAGCTGCTGCGCGACGAGAACCCCGCCCTGGACCGCAAGCTGCGCCGTGAGGAGAAGCGCCGCGGCGAGCTGGAGAAGAAGGGCCGCCCGCTGGAGAGCGACGACCACACCGGAATCTGAGCATTCCAGAGCCTCCCGCCGGCCTGTCCCCGCTGCCTCATGTGGGATAATCGTGCTCCGTTCCATACATTATCTGTACGGGACCAAACATGCGCGCGCTGACCACGTCATAAGCGGTTAGTGCAACTGAGGAAGGCGGAATAACTTGAGCTCGGGCGGCTCGCTTACAGGCGGCAGGAGGCTGGCGGCGCTATGCGTCTGCCTGTGTCTGCTGCTGTGCACACTGCCCGCCCGCGCCCAGAACGCCGCTGAGAAGGATCCGCCCGCCACTCCCCCCGCCAGCCAGCAGGAAGCTCCCCCTGCCAACACCGCCGAAAAGGGTGACGAGCCTGCGGAAAAGCCGGCTGACAAGCCGGAGATTCCGCCGGCCAACGCCGCTGAGAAGCCGGCTGACAAGCCGGAGACTCCGCCTGCCAATGCCGCTGAGAAGCCGGCTGACAAGCCGGAGACCCCCCCTGCCAATGCCGCCGAGAAGGGTGACAAGCCCGCGGAGAAGCCGGCTGAGCAGCCTGAGACGCCCCCCGCCAATGCAGCGGAGAAAGGCGACCAGCCATCAGGGAAGCCCGCTGACAATCCGGAGACTCCGCCCGCTGCCGATGGCGATGGCAATGTCAACGCGGCGGAGGGCAGCGGCCCCGTCAGTCCGATGCAGACCATCCCCGAGGAGGATCCGCGCCTGCCCAGCGGCCGCGAGGAGGGCAGCGCCGATACGGCACGCCAGCCCAGTGCGAATGAAGCTGCCAACGTAGCCGAGGGCGGTGCCGCTGCGGTGGATGATGAGAACGTTGTGGCCGAGCCGCCGGTCCCGGACAGGATTCTTCCCAGTCCCGCGGAAGCCGCCGGCAATGTGGCGGAGGGTGAGCCCGAGCCCCTCAACATCCAGGTGCCGATGCTGGACCAGATCGGCCCGCCGCCGGATGTCGACGAATTCTACAAGCCCGAGCGCAGCTACCTCGGCCGCCGGCCCCTGCCGGCCATTGACGAAACGGAGACGGACGAGGAGCGCATTGCCAGGAATGTCGAGCAGAGCCTCAGCCTGCTGGATCTGGCAACGGAGACCCGTCCCGACGGCGGGATCAACATCCCGCTGCCCTCCGGCCAGCTGACCTTCCGGGCCGCCGACGCATTCCAGTACGACCGCCGCAACCGGATCCTGACCTTCACCGGCAATGCCGAGCTGCTGTTCGGCACGATCGCGGTCTGGGCGGACTTCATCGAGGTCAACGACCAGGCGGCGACGGCCTATGCCAAGGGCTACGTTGCCATCCAGCAGGGTGACGACATCGTCTACGCCGACGAGGCCTACCTCAACTACGATGCCGAGACCTTCGAGCTGTTCTGGGTCGAGGGCAACACCACCGGGCCGCGGGTGCGCGGCAACATCTTCTTCATGGCCGACCGCGCGCTGGGCACCTTCGACCACATGATCATGTACGACGCGGATGTCACGACCTGCGACCCCTACTGCGGCCAGCTCAAGGAGTACCGCCTCAACGCGCGCAAGGTCAACTACCGCAAGGACAACAGCGTTGTGCTGCACGATGTCTGGGTCTACGTGCACAACAACAAGGTGGCCTACGTGCCGATCCTCGCGATCCCGATCCCGCATGAGCAGAGCGAATGGCAGCCGGAGGAGAGCGAGATCCAGCAGACCTACGGCTGGAGCCGCGCCGAGGGAGCCTTCGCCAAGTTCGCCTACACCTACAGCACGCGCTGGGCCGAGGGTGTCAACGGACCGCTGCTGGGCGTGATGAAGATGGACGTGATGCAGCGCCGCGGTGTCGGCGTCGGCCTGCGCCAGGACTTCTACAACCCGGAGGTCGGCGTGACCACGATCAGCACCTACGTCAAGGAGGAATGGCCGCAGATGATCGCGGTGGACCTCTTCGGGCGCAAGGAAAGCACGGCGGACAGTGGCAACGAATTCAGCTTCCTGCTCGACCAGGAACTGAACTTCTCGAACAAGTTCAACGGCAGCCTGAAGATCGACCGCCAGAAGAGCTTCATCCCCTCATCCAGCGGGACCTCAATCGGCCGTCTGACCAATACCTGGCGCAACAATCTCACACTTGGCTATCGGAGCAGGAACACCCAGGTCAATCTCGGCTTCCGCCACAACATCGACATCCGTGGCGGCCAGACCAACACCGACGGCACCCAGGAACCGCGCAGCGAACCGGTGACGATCAACGGCACGCTGACAGTGAAGCAGAAGCTCAGCAAGGACTTCACCTTCGATGCCGGCACCACCTACAACTCCTCCAAGAGCCAGAACCAGACCCGCATCGCCGCCGACCAGGAGGCCAGCTACAACTTCGACCTGAACTACAAGGGCCGCCAGGACACCGCGCTCGACGGCTATTCGGCGAAGGTGCGTTATGCCGAGCAGGGCATCGACCTGGACGGCGATGACAACACCACGGACCGCAACACCAATGTCACGCGTGAGATCCCGAGCATCGAGATCACCGGCCCGCGCGACCTGATCAACGACGGGGCCTACTTCAACACCTTCAAGCTGAACCTCGACAAGCTCGTCACCGGCCGCCGCCGGGATGCCCTGGCCGCGCAGCGTGCGAAGATCGAGATCGGCGGTGGTGACAAACTCGACTTCAGCCGGGCCTCCTCGCTGCAGACCAGTGCCAACTTCAAGCAGTACTGGTATGACGACACCAACTCGCAGTACGTCGTCAACACCAGCGCCCAGTACAAGTACGACCCCAAGAGCTGGTACGTCTTCGATGCCCAGTGGCGCCTGAACTACCAGCAGGGCGTGAAGGAACCGCCGGTGCGCGGTGACCGCGCCACCAAGCTGCACACCGTCACCTACAACTGGACCTTCGGCAACATGCGCTCCTGGCGCTGGCAGCTGCGCAGCGGCTACAACCTCGAGGACGGCCGCCCCAACCCGATCAGCTCCACCTTCTACTTCGACCCCAACCGCACCTTTGGCCTGACCCACACCCTGCAGCTGCGCAACAACATCCGCCCCAACACGGACGCGGGCAATGACACGACGCATTCCAGCTGGACCTTCAACCAGAGCCACCTGGTCGGCACTTGGCGCTCGCCCTACATCGCCGACGACGGCTACTACAACTGGCTGCTGAACTTCACGCTTGACAACGATCCCGAGGATGAGTGGCAGCTCACGCGGCTCTCCACCAGCTGGTTCAAGCGCTGGGGCTACGGCTGGTCGACGGAGGTCGTGGGCGACTACCGCAAGACCGCCAACCAGACCCAGCACTACCCGGACTTCTCCAAGCCCTTCCTCAGCGACTACGTGAAGAAGATCACCGTGCGCAAGGTCAACTGCTGCACGACGATGGAACTGGGCTGGCGCACGGAGATCAAGGAAGTCTACCTGAACATGTACATCAACGCCCTGCAGCAGTACCCGCTGCATGCCGACTACGCCTCGGTCAAGGGCAATGTGCTGAACGGCACCGACACCTTCTTCCCCTGGGAGCAGGTCCGCCAGGACGTGCTGACGGACGTGTTCGGCATCAACCAGAGCATCCCGTTCTTCTGATTCTTTTGCCGTCTCGTGCGAGCACTCGACGGTCTTTGATTGCGCGCTGAGCCGGAAAGCAAGTTCCCGGACTCAGCGCAGACATTTAGGTTGTCATTCCCATTTTCCTCGCGCAAGCGCTCGTCGGCCTGGCGCTGCGGCTGCGCATTCGCGCATCCGGGTCGCGCTGAAGTTAAGGTGTTGCCGACGAAGACGGAGTGTAGCTCTTCAGAGCTACAGGGCCGAGTGGCTCTCAG
>JAGRNT010000060.1 GCA_020440605.1 bacterium
CACACTTCGCCCTGGTGGACCTGGAAGAGATGCTGGAAACCGTGCTGCGACTGGCCGCCAGCGACTACGACCTGAAAAAAAAATACGACTTCAGGCGCATCACCATCGAACGCGATTACGACCCGGCGCTGCGCTTGATGTATTGCGACAAGACGGAAATCGAGCAAGTGATCCTGAATTTGCTCAAGAACGCCGCCCAAGCCATGGCCGACGACGGCACGCCGTCGCCGACCATCGTTTTGCGCACCCGCCGCGAACCGGACACCGTTTTGCTCGAAGTGATTGACAACGGACCCGGCATGGACCAAAAAACCCTTAACCGAATCTTCGAACCCTTCTTCACCACCAAGGAGGTGGGGGCCGGGACGGGTTTGGGATTGTCGGTGTCCTATTTCATCGTCACCGAGCAACACAACGGCCGGTTGTCGGTCACCTCCAAACCGGGCCAGGGCGCCTGTTTCAGCATTCGCCTGCCTTCGAACCGGGAGGCGCTACCATGAGCGCTTGGGTCTTGATCGTCGACGACGAGGAAATGATTCGGGAAAACCTGAAGGCCTACCTGGAGGACGAAGGCTGGCGGGTGGCGGCGTTCGAAGCCGTTGCCCCGGCTTTGCGCTGGCTGCGGGAAGGCACCCTCTGCCAAATCTGCATCATGGACATGCGCCTGC
>JAGRNT010000061.1 GCA_020440605.1 bacterium
AAGATACGAGCCGTAGAGCGTGCCGGCCATCACCGCGAAGATCATGCCGGTCCCCATCTCACCGCCGGGCCGGACGACCAGCAGCACGCCGGCAAATCCCAGCGCCAGCATCACCGTGCGCGCCCAGGACACGCGCTCGCCCAGCAGCAGGGCCGACAGCACATAGGCCACGATCGGGCCGATGAAGAAGGCGCCGAAGACATTCGCGATGGGCTCGGTCCGAAGCGCGGTCAGGATCAAGGCGATGGCGCCGACGATCAGGGCCGCCCGCAGGATCAGCCGCCAGTCCAGCAGGCACCCCAGGCCGGCCGGCCCCAGGCCCAGCACCCAGAACAGCAGCAGGGCCGCCAGCGCGAAGCGCGACCAGGCCACGAACAGCGGCTGCACCCCCGCCCCCGTCAGCAGCTTGCCGGCCGTGTCGCCGCAGACGATCGCCGTGGTGGCAAGGGCGACAAGGCCAAGAACCGTCAGGGGCGCAGGGGTCTGCATCGGCATTTCCTTCAGTCCGCATCGGCACGCTATCCGGCAGCGCGCAAGGCCGGATCGGACCCCCCCGCATCCCCGGCTGATGCAAGCCTGCCAAGTCCCGCAGACGCAGAGCGGGGGGCGGCAGGCCCACGGGCAGCGAGCTGAGTTGCAGGCAGGTTCAGAACATTGCTCCATCAGA
>JAGRNT010000062.1 GCA_020440605.1 bacterium
TGACCGTCGTATCGCCTGACCCGGCTGGTGACGCGGGAACAACCGGAAGCATTTGGGTTACCGCTTCCGGTGCGGGTTGGGCGGGCTGAGCCGGTTGCTGTGGCTCGCTTTCGGCAGCAGGAGTGGCATCCTCTGAACGCACAGCAGCCATTTCTGTGATGGTGTCTGTGCCTGCGACCACTGTGTCCTCCGAAGAAACCGCAGGTGATGTTTGCCCTTTAGTGTTCTCGTTGATCACAACCTCAAATTCAAGATTGCCAACGATAACGTGATCACCCTGTTGAAGCAGAATTTCCTTGCGGATGCGTTCGCCGTTGACAGTTGTGCCGTTCGTGCTGCCCAGGTCACGAACGCGAACCGAAAAGTCATCGACAGTGAAAACACAATGATGGCGACTCACCAGTTCACTGTTCGGTCGCAGCTGACAATCCTGTTCACGCCCGATGAGAAACTTCGCTCGGTTCAGCGTGATCACCTGCCCAGCGTGTTTACCGCTGACAACTTTCAATTCCACATTCAGCATGTCTCGGGAAGCTCCTCAGCAGATCGGGGAATTGGTGCTATGTCATGGTGCCTGAATTCAGCCCGACTTCACAGCGCGACACTGTAACGTTCGCTTCTGTATTTTACCACCACGCACGGATCTTCGAAAAAACCAAACCACAGT
>JAGRNT010000063.1 GCA_020440605.1 bacterium
ATAGCGCTGACACAGTAGGTATCGGCTCTAAACCGCCGGTCGACCTGACGGACCAGGCTCCGGTGTCCCGGGCAAGGCAGACCTAGGCCCAGCCTATGCTACGCGGCGATGCGCTCGAGGCTCCCGAGCGAACGCACAAGGGCGTCGAAGCATCGCGCATCGAGCCTGGCGCCGACATCGCGGCGCATGATTGCCAGCGCTTCCGCCGTCGACATGGCCGGCCGGTACGGCCGCTCCGCCGTCAGCGCATCGAAGATGTCCGCGACGGTGACGATGCGTGTCTCGAGGTTCAGGTCGCGGGCGTCAAGCCCGAGCGGATAGCCGCTGCCGTCGAGCTTCTCGTGGTGATTGGCCGCCACTTCGGCCGCTCCGCGGAATGCGTCGATCCGGGACAGGATCCCGGCGCCCAGTTCGGGATGGCGCTGGATCGCGCGCCACTCGCTCTCGTCCAGCCGGCCGGGCTTGTCGAGGATGCGGGTCGACACGCCAAGCTTGCCGATGTCGTGCAGCAGCGCGGAGCGCACGAGCGCCCGCGTGCGGGCGGGCGACATGCCCATCTCCGTGGCAATGAGCTCGGTGACGAGCGCGACGCGCTTGCTGTGGCCGCTCGTGAACGGGCTCTTGGCGTCGATGACCTGCGCGAAACCGTCGGCGATGTCGTCGAG
>JAGRNT010000064.1 GCA_020440605.1 bacterium
CTCGAGGCAGTTGCCCTTGAAGAAGAGATAGATTGCCGGTTCCATTTCTGTGGTCTCCTCTGGTGGTTAGAGTTGTTTCTGAAACGACGGTTCATGGTGCCGCCGTCAGGAAGAAAGCCCGTTTCGAGTCGAACGCCCGCCCGGGCGTCTGCGCAGCCGCATGCGAGCCCCGTGCCCCGTCTCGCGAGCGGCTGAAAGCGGCGATGGTCGGGGTCGCCCGCGGATTCATCGCGACACCCCCGGCACCCCGTTCTCCGCGAACAGCATCTCGATGTAGCGCTTCAGGTGGTCGACGCTGTCGCGTGCCACCGCGCGGTCGCCGGTCGCCTTGGCGAGGATGAAGGCCCCCTGCAGCACGGCCTGGGTGTGGGCGGCGAGGCTGGCGGGCGTCCAGTCCGCCCTGATCCCGCGCGCCGCCATGGCCGCCGCGATGTCCGGCTCCAGCGTCGCGGCGTGACCGAAGATGCTGGCCGCGCAGGCGTCGCGGATGGCCGGATGCGAGTCGTAGACCTCCTGCGCCATGGTGCCCACGAGACAGGTGAAGGCAGCGGGCTCGCCCTCAATGATGGTCTTGCGGAATTCCACGTAGCCCATCAGCCGATCGAATGCGTCGTCATGATCGTGATAGGGCGCATTCTCGAAAAATGCGGATGTCGTCTCGGCC
>JAGRNT010000065.1 GCA_020440605.1 bacterium
CGTGCGGAACGGAGTTGGTCGCGCCGAACACCGCGGCGGTGGCGCCGGCGACGGCCCCACCGACCATGTTGGCCGGGATCACGCGGGCGGGGTCGGCGGCGGCGAAAGGGATGGCGCCCTCGGTGATTCCGAAGAAGCCCATGAACATCGCGGCCAGGCCCAGCTCCTGCTCGGAGTCGTCGTAGAGCTTGCGGCGCAGCACAGTGGCCAGGCCCTGACCGATCGGCGGGGCGGCGATCGCGGCGCCGATCATGCCCATCGGGTGGGTCTGGCCGGTGGCGATCAGGCCGACACCGAACAGGAACGCCACCTTGTTGACCGGACCGCCCATGTCGAAGGCGATCATCAGGCCCAGGATGACGCCCAGCACAACGGCATTGGCGCCGGTGAGCCCCGACAGCCAGTTCGTCAGACCGGTGAAGAGGCCGGCGATGGGTGCGCCGAGCACGTAGATGAACGCCAGGCAGGAGACGACGGTGGCGACCATCGGGATGACGATGATCGGCATGATGCCGGCCATGAACTTGGGCACCTTGAGGCGCTTGACCGCCCGGGTCACATACCCGGCCAGGAAGCCGGCCAGGATCGCCCCGAGGAATCCCGACCCCGCCTCGGAGTTGTACAGAACTCCGGTGTTGGCCACGATGCCGGTGATCATGCCG
>JAGRNT010000066.1:0-231 GCA_020440605.1 bacterium
ACGGGACCGAGGCCATCAGCATCTGGGTATAGGGTTCGCGCGGGTACTTCAGCACCTGGTCGCGGTCGCCCTGTTCGACGATGCGGCCGTGTTTCATCACCACGATGCGGTCGGCGATTTCGGCCACGACGCCGAAATCGTGGGTGATGAAGAGAACGCCGGTGCCGCGGCGTTCCTGCATTTCCTTGATCAGCTTGAGGATCTGGGCCTGGGTGGCAAGGTCGAGGGGGG
>JAGRNT010000066.1:241-657 GCA_020440605.1 bacterium
TCGTCACGTCGAGCGCGGTGGTGGGTTCGTCGGCAATGAGCAGCGACGGGTCGAGGACGAGGGCGATGGCGATCATGATCCGCTGGCGCTGTCCGCCGGAAAGCTGGTGCGGATAACTGTCGGCCATGCGCTGGGGATCGGGGAGGTGGACGGATTCCATCACCTCGATCGCGCGCTTGCGGCGCTCGGACTGGCCGAGCGAGGTGTGGATTTCCAGCATCTCGGCGATCTGTTCCCAGACCTTGACCACCGGGTTCAGGGCGGTCATCGGCTCCTGAAAGATCATCGCCATCTTGGTGCCGCGCAACTCGCGCAGGCGGCTCTTCGAGGCCTTGAGCGTGTCTTCGCCTTCGAGCTTGGTTTCGCCGGCAATGGGTTTCAGCGCGGCGGGCAGAAGGCCCATCACCGCCGAGGCG
>JAGRNT010000067.1 GCA_020440605.1 bacterium
AGCCTGCCAGATTTCATCATACAGCCCTGCCTTGCGGATGGCATCGATGTAAATCGCATCGGCTTTTTGCAGGATTGCAATTTTCTCCGCAGTGATCTCACCCGGAATCCGGATGGCCAGACCGGGGCCGGGGAAGGGGTGCCGGTTCACCATATCGGCTTTCAGCCCCAGTTCCCGCCCCAGCGCGCGGACTTCATCCTTGAACAGTTCCCGCACCGGCTCCACCAGCTTCAGGTTCATACGCTCTGGTAGGCCACCAACATTATGGTGCGATTTGATGGTGACACTGGCATCGCCATGCACGGAAACGGATTCAATCACGTCCGGGTAGAGCGTGCCCTGCGCCAGGAATTCGGCGTCCTGCACCTGGTTTGCTTCGTGCTCAAACACATCGATGAATGTACTGCCAATGATTTTGCGTTTCTGTTCCGGGTCACTGACGCCGGCCAGCTTATCCAGAAACTGACGGCTGGCATCCACCTGCTTTAGGGGGATATGGAAATCTTCGAACAGTTCCTTTACTTGCTGTGCCTCGTTCTGGCGGAGCAGGCCGTGATCGACAAAAATACAGGTCAGGCGTGCGCCAATGGCTTTATGCAGGAGCGCGGCGACGACGGTGGAATCCACCCCGCCGCTGACACCGGCAATCACCCGCT
>JAGRNT010000068.1 GCA_020440605.1 bacterium
CGGATCCGGCGCTAGTTTTCCGTTCCCGATCTACGGCGCTTGGTTCAAGGACTTCAGCAAGCAGACCAAGGGAGTAACCGTCGACTACCAGGCCAAGGGTAGCGGCGCCGGCATCCAGGACTTCACCAATAACACGGTCGATTTCGCCGCCAGCGACGCCGCCATGGACGATGAAGAAATCGCCAAGGTCAAGCAGGGCGTCGTGCTGCTGCCGATGACCGCGGGCGAGATCGTGCTGTCCTACAATCTTCCCGGCGTCAAGGCACTCCAGTTGCCGCGCGACGTGTACGTCGACATCTTCATGGGTAAGATCACCAAGTGGAACGATCCGAAGATCGTCGCGGCCAATCCCGGCGTCAAGCTCCCCGCTGAGAACATCACCGTCGTGGCCCGCTCCGATTCCAGCGGCACCACCTACGTGTTCACCGGCCACCTCAGCGCGGTCAGCGAAGAATTCAAGAACACCGTCGGTCACGGCAAAACCGCGCAGTGGCCGAAGAGCTTCGTGAAGGCGCCGAAGAACGACGGCGTCACCGCCACCATCAAGCAGACTCCCGGCGCCATCGGTTACATCGAATACGGCTACGCGATCGCCACCAAACAGCCGATGGCGATCCTGCAAAACAAGGCCGGCAAGTTCGTGGCGCCTGGCG
>JAGRNT010000069.1 GCA_020440605.1 bacterium
CAATGCCGCCGACCACGTTATCGAAGAGATAGCGATTGCGGGCGTTATCGAGCGGACCGAAACGAAGCGCGTCGAGGATTGCGATCGGACGGGCGCCCATCGTGAAAATGTCACGCACGATGCCGCCAACACCGGTCGCTGCGCCTTCGTACGGCTCCACGGCACTCGGGTGATTGTGCGATTCGACCTTGAACACCACGGCCAAGCCATCGCCGACATCGATCGCGCCGGCGTTTTCGCCCGGTCCCTGCAATACCCAGGGAGCTTCGGTCGGGAAGCCTTTGAGAAGCGGCCGCGAATGCTTGTAGCCGCAGTGCTCGCTCCACATCGCGCCGAACATGCCGAGTTCGACCGGGCGCGGCTCGCGGCCGAGCAACTCACAAATCTGCGTGTATTCCTGGTCGCTGAGCGCGACTTCCCTCCACGCGCCGGGGGCTATCGTCATGGAGTCGGTGCTCCTCCTCGGAACTTGAACGAACTAGACGGCGACATTCAGAAAGTTGAGCGCAGTCGACATGATCTTCAGCCCGTCCGCACCGCCGACGAGTTCATTCGTCGCGCGCTCCGGGTGTGGCATCAGACCAAGCACGTTGCCCGCGCGGTTACTGACCGCAGCGATCGATCGCGCGGAACCATTTGCGTTGGCTGCTTC
>JAGRNT010000006.1 GCA_020440605.1 bacterium
CCACCGAAGGTCAGGCTGTCATCCAGCCAACCCAGGATGTTGTTCAGCACGTGCGCACGGGTCATCGAGCCGCTGGCCGAAGCCGTCACGCTCATGCCCGCCCAGCTGTAGCCGACGTTCCACACCTTGCCGGTGCCGAAGCTGTGGCTGTAGCTCGGGAAGAAGCCGATGTTGGCATCCGGAGCCTGGCTGTTACCCCAGGACAGGAAGCCCAGGTCGAAGCCCAGCGCGTTGGGCTGGTGGCCCATACCGGCCGCGAAGGCCGGACCCGCGCAGGAACCCGCGAAGAACGAGCTGAAGTAACCGATACCGCAGTACTGACGGCCAGCCGCCAGTCCGAAGCTGATCGGAAGCTCGCCCGAGGAACCGCTGCCGGTGTAGCGCTCGGCGGCGTTCGTGCCGTCGGCACCGAAGTTACCACCGCTCGGGTTACCGATGAAGTTGCTCGGAGCAGTCGGGATGAAGCCCAGCGTGCCGCCGAAGCCGATACCGTCATCGGTGCACAGGCTGGAGGCCCAGGGCATGCGGCGGTCAGCATCCGGAACGGAGGCCGGCAGGGTCGCATAACCGTAGATGCCGCTCCAGCCGTTCACGAAGAACAGGTCGCCGTCATAGCCGTGGTTCTGGCTCATCAGCATCACGCCGAAGCCGTCATTCATCAGCTGGATGTAGTTGTCCATCTCGGACGAGGTCCAGGCCGTCGTGAACGTCGCCGACTCGCCGGCGCCGCCCGGACCACCACGGTACCAGATCGCGACCTTCGCATTCGGGTTGCCCGCGAAGTCATCGGCGACCGTGCCGCTGAAGTCCACCACGCTGTAGCTCGCACCCAGCGCATCAAGGTCCGCCGTCAGCGCATCCAGGTTCAGCTGGAAGTTGCCGCCGTCGTTGCGGATGATCACGATCTCGGTGTCGCCACCGCCGCCGCCGGCACCGCCGTGGCCGAGGTGAATCGGCAGGCTGTCACCGTAGGCGATGTTGTCATCAGCATCAACCACCTGGTTGCGGATGGTGTAGACGCCCTCAACGTTCGTCTTCACGCCGTTGCTGCTGTAGGTGTGGGTACGCGCGAACTGGCTCGGATCAAAGGCCGTGCCCGCCGCGGTGATCGTACCGTCACGCCAGCTCCAGGTGCTGTGCTTGTAGAGGCAGTTGCCCCACTCCGGATGACCGACATCCACACCGTCCGCCGTCGTGCCGCCGAAGGCATGCGCGCTGGCTGCGATCGTGACGCTGCTGAGGTTCGTGTTCTCATCAAGCAGCATGCCGATCTGGTAGTAGCTGTTGTCATCGGAGAGCTGCGGGGTGCTCCAGTCGCCGGCGCCGTAACGCACGCCGTCAACCGTCACGTTCACGCCCAGATCGCCGCTGCCGCCGTAGAAGACGTCAGGCTCGATCTTGCTGTACTCACCGTCGCAGTAGGTGTTGCTGCCGCTGTACACGTACATCTGCGCTTCGTCGCTCGCCGTCGGGTTGTTGTTCTGATCGTAGTCGATCCACCACATGAAACCCTTCTCGAAGAACTGGCCGAAGGCGTAGTATGCACCGTTGGCATTCAGGAGCGCCGCGCCGTTGTTGAACGCGAAGGGACGGGCCACCGGCCAGCCGATCGTGTTCGCAGCCGTCGGGAAGCTCGTGTTGCCGAAGAAGTCGCTGCTCGAGCTCACACCGCCGCCGGCCCAGCGGGCCAGGATCACGCCGAACACCGGGTTGTGCAGGATGTTCGGGTACGGGTTCACGCCGTCCGTACGGTCACGCCAGTCGGCGTTCGCCGCGTCATCGAAGTCCTCGCAGCCGCTGTCCGCGGCGTTGATGCCCACGATCATCGCGTCACCGTAGCAGTTCGACACGTTGCCGAAGTAGAAGGTCTGGAAGTTCGCCGAAGTGTCCATCGGGCTCACCTGATCCGCACCCTCGTCTCCGCTCGGGGCAATCAGGATGTTGTACAGAGCCGTGACCTGGCCGCTCGGCAGGCCGATGAACTTCTCGTTGAAGGTCATCCAGAACGCATTGCGCACACCGTAGGCCGTACCGTCGCACTGCGTGCCGCTGGGGCCGCTGCCCTGGCCGTAGCCAACGCCATACGGGCCGAGGTCGGCACGGTAGCCGATCTCACCGATGTCGTTGTTGCCCTGGTTGCTCGGGTTCGCCGTCTCGCTGTCCGCGAACAGCTGGTAGATCGCCGTCTGGGCATCGTCGCCGCCACCGCCAACACTGTTGAAGTGGTTGATCGTCGACAGACCCTCGGCCACCCAGCTGATCGCCTGGGCAGGCATCGCTCCGCCGTAGGCGAAGATCACGTCCTCGAGGTCCGAGTTGCCGTTGTCAGCCATCAGCGCGCCGCTGGCGTTGCAGCCGAAGTCCGGAACACCGTTGGCGTCCGTGTCCTCAGGCTTGTACTGGCCCTTCACGAGACCGCTGTTCACGCCGGGGTTGAAGCCGCGCTGGTCCAGCCAGCTCGCGCCCTTCGCGCCCTCGCCCTCAACACCACGCGGATACATCTCAAGCCCGCGCTCCGCCATCTCGCGCAGCTGGGCCATCAGCATCTCATGGCTCGGGCCCGCAATCGGGGTCCCGCTCTTGGGGGCGATGTAGGGCTGGTTCCAGCCCGCATCTGATAGCAGTGCCTGCTGCTCCGCGCTCAGACTGCCGATCTCATTCTCTGAAACCGTCAGCTCAGCCGAAACATCGCCACGGACATCATTGCCCGGAGCAACGGAAATGGTAGTTCCCGGATCGACATTCGTAGTCAGCCCGTTGTTACCATTCCCACCGCAGGAAGCTGCCACGAAGACTACCGTAAGCGCCACGAGCGAAAGCCCGAGGTGCCTACACCAGTTCACATGAGTCTTCATAATAACTCCTAAGAATTGTGGTATGGAAATAATGTATAAACGCAATTGACCTGCCCGTCGGGCAGGGGTTCCAGTGGCGAAGAAATTGCCACTATCGGACAACAGAAACCTCCTGAATTTGTGATTTCAGCCGGATTTGCGCAGAGGAAGAGTCCATGCTGCGCTGAATTGAAGTGTGATTTACGGGTTGGTATTGATAACTGATAATCGTATTCAGTAAAAAATCTCGACGCACTTGATTGAGGGTCACAGTGGCCCCTGTGATCCAAATCTGAGATTGCGTAGAAGTCAATTCCAGCTTCCTCAAGTGCGCGTGTCTTACTACTGCTTCCCCGAAGCCGTAGTAGCTATGGAAACAGTATACGGCTCCACAAAGCAAATTACAAGTACATTTAACCTATCCATCCATTTAGTCCTCTGCTGAGAAGCGGATTGGGACAAGTTCAGTCCACCAGCACCGGTTGTTTCCAGACATAGTAGGCTGAATTTCCCGGTACGGCACCGTCATCCACCTTCAGGCAGAAGGTGTATTCGCCGCTGCCACCCGCCGGTGTGAAGTCAACGGAAACGGGCTGCTCCCAGGCACCCGGGGTATTGAAGGTCCCGACGGGCTGGATCTGGCCGGAGTTTCCGAAATTCACACCATCATAGGCATAGTCAAGCCATACTTCGTACGGGGCAGCGCCGCATTCAAGTACGAAACTCAGAGTGATGTCGTAGACCGGATCTTCCCCTCCGGTGCGGATCGCGGTTTCCGCCGGATCAGCAGCATCCGGATTGTCAAAGATCCGCAGCGGACACTTGCCGTTGAGGGTCACATAACAGCCGCCTTCCAGGTAGCTGTCACTGGGCGGGAAGCGCTCAGGCCAATCCAGGCCTGGCTCATCCATGCGCCAGTAGGATTCGTAGTCCGTGATCAGGCGGACACGCACGGGGAACTTGTCAGCGGCATCGTCCGATCCGCCGGGAATGAGGTCTCCCATGAAGCCACTGAGCACGCCGTAATCGAACAGCATGCTGCGACCCCGGCCGTCGCCAACATGACTGAAAGCGCCGATAACCCGCCTGGCAAGATCAGGATCCGCCGCGGAAACATCGGGGTCAATGTCAGCGGATCGCACAAAGCTTTGCCAGGGGATTCCGTTCTCACCGGCATGTCCGAGTGTGGACTCGGAAACCGCGGGATCAAAGCGCGCAGCCACTTTGTGACCGGGGAACATGCTCCAGCGCAGCAGCGGGGGTTGGCCTCCGTAACTTGCGTTTGCAGGCCAGTGGGCCACGGCCTCGAAGAGCAGGCTGGGTCCTGGCTGATCCGTCGCCAGCTGCGGAGCTGCGCTGCCATAGGTGGCTCGGATCTCATCACCGCTGTCGCCGCTGAATGAAAGGTAGTAACCGGCCACGGATCGCTTCAGGGGGAGCTGACTGGGCTGCACGTAGTTCAGACCGACAGGATCAGCCCGTTGCCAGTCTGCATCATCCCGGAGCAGCAGACCACCGTAGTCAATGCCGAGAATCTCCTCCGGTTCAAGCACGCCATTGGCCTGACCCTGGGTATCGTCCCAGGTGATGTAGGCGTAGAAGGGGAACTGCAGGTCGAGGTCGTTGGCATTCAGCCCGTCCTCGGAGGGCAGGCGGGCGGCATCAGTCAGCAGATGGTTGTCAGTGCTGAGTCCGGGAGTGCTGCGCAGCACATCGCTGCCACTCGGATCGGGATAGTCAACACCGGTCCGGGATGTATCGCCAGGCTGGATCTGCCCGTCCGGACTGATCAGGTAAGGTGTTACCGAGAGGATTTCTGGTTCTCCGCCGTAGTCGCGGGGACGCAGGGGATCAAAATAGCGGGAATCATCGTCCAGCCAGCGCAGGATGTTGGCAAGCATGCGGCTGCGGGGTACGCCGATGTGCTGCGTTCCTTCGAAGCCGAGGGGCGTACTGGCGGCCCAGTTGACACCGTAGGCCCAGAACCGGGCAGTGCCACTGCTGATCTGCGGATCCGGCAGAGTTCCGCTGAAGCCATGCGGGGCAGCAGTACTGCCCCAGCTGAGCAGGGCCTGGGCAGGAACACTTGCACCGAGTGACAGCGAGGCTCCGGCAGTGAATGCAGTTGAGGAACCGGGCCAGGCTGAGGCATGCCCGAGACCACTGATGGGATAGGCAGGGTCGGTATTGATCTGCAGGGGCAGCGGGCCGTCATCAGCATTGCCCCGTTCCACCGCACCGCAGAGCAGTTCCAGCGTTGGCAGCGAAGCTGCGGAAAGATACTGGGCGGAAGACGGCAGCCAGCCGCCGCTGAAATCGGCAATCCGTTCCCCCGGCAGCTGGCCCCAGGCTGCACTGAGATCAGCATCCGTTGCTCCGCCCTCAAGGTTCGTGAAACCGAAGTGCTCAATCCAGGAATTGCCGGGAGCGCTGTCAGGGGAGCCGCCGAGATCCTGACTGAGCAGCAAGACATGAATGCCGCGTTCAAGTAGCCCGAGCAGGGAATCCCGCTCCGCAGCGGTCCAGGCGGGCTGGGTTTTCTTCAGCTCAGCGGAACTGCCGGGACCGCCGTCATACCAGATCACAAGCTGGCAATCCTGCTGAGCAAGTTCCTGTTCTATCCCCATTTCCCAGATCCGGGTGCTGAAGGGCAGGCCGAGTTCACCGAGATCAGAAATCAGGGCTTCGTAGCCGCTGGGGTAGAGTCCATTGTCAGCACGCAGCACACTCAGTGCAGGCTGTGCTTCCGGGCCGCTGTCCCCGATCAGCAGCGGCAGACTGTCAACATAGACGATGTTGCCATCCGCATCGACGACCTGAGCCCGGATGCGGCGGATCTGCTCAATGTCGCTGCCCTGCGCCAGGTAGGTATGCTGCATCTCGAACTGGGCCGGGTCATAGTCCGTACCTGCGGGGGTGATCGTGCCGTCCTGCCAGAGCCAGGTGCAGCTGCGGTAGAGGCCGCTGCCCCAGCCGGGCTGGCCGATGTCCTCGCCGTTGACGGTCACGCCGCCACTGGGATTGACGAGCGCCCGCAGGGTGGCACTGCGCTGGCCGGCAGCTTCATCGGTCCAGGGCAGGCGCAGCAGGCGGCCATCCGTGTCAGCACCGATCAGCCTCCATTCACCGTTGCCAGCAAGGTACTGGTCGACCAGCAGATCCGCTGCCAGCGGCGCGCTGGCTTCATTGTTATAGTGCAGATCTGGGTAACTGCGAACGTATTCACCGGGGCAGTAGGCATTGATCCCGGAGTAGGAATAGACGATCGCGCGGTCGCTTGCAGAGGGATTGGCCTGCTGGTCGTAGTCCAGCCACCAGATGAAGCCAAGCTCGAAGAACTGGCCGAAGACATGATAGGTCCCATCCGCGCTGAACTGCGGGGCCCCGTTGTCGTAGGCAAACGGACGGGTGACCGGCCAGCCGAGCTGGCTGTTCCAGTCCTCACCACCAGGCATGGCGGACTGCCGCCAGCGCAGATCCGTCACTCCATAGAGCGGAACGTGCAGGATATTCGGGAAGCTGGTTCCGTCACTGCCCTCCCGCTCATACCAGGGAAGGTTGGCAAGGTCATCAAACTGGATGCAGCCGGAATCAGCACTTTCGATGCCGATGATCCAGGCGCCACTGAAGTTCCGTTGCCAGCTTCCGAACAGGAAGGGCTGCCGGCGGGCCGCGCTGCCGCTCAGGGGATTGAGCAGCAGTTCTCCCGTTTCCTGCAGCGGTGCGGGCAGGATGTCGTAGAGGAACAGGCTGTTGCCGTCCGGGACATAGCTGCCGCGCTCGTTCCAGGTCAACCAGTATGCATCCCGCACACTGTAAGCAGTGATGCCGCAGTCCAGCGGTCCTCCGGGTCCTGTGCCCCCGCCGGGCGAGACTGCATAGTCCGGCAGCACGGGATAGGCGACGGATGAGATATGTGAATCCTCGGGGGCGGCTTCGTCGGCTGTTGCCAGAAACTGGCGGATGACTGCCGCCCTCATGCTTTCCGAGACGCCGGCAGTGAAGTGATTGACCGCGGGCAGGTACTCATCCACATAGCTGATGGTCTGCTGGCCGGAGTCGTTGAGTTCATCAATCAGTGGATATCCGCTGATCACATCCTCAATGTGGTAGATGTCCAGCATTTCGGCATCAGCATTGCAGCCGAAGTCCGGTATGCCGAGGGCGTTGACATCACCCGGGCGGTAGGCACCGAGCGGTACCGGATCGAGGGCAGAGCTGTGGCGCAGCACTTCCGTTGAGCCCAATTGCTGCCGGAACTGCTGTTGCAGAACCTCCATCAGCAGATCGTGGCTGGGAGCTGGGAGCTGATCCGCCGCGGGACCGATGGCCGTCGCAGGCGCAGTGTTCCAGCCCGGGTCCGCCAGCAGGGCACGCTGCCGCTCGCTCAGTCTGGCAATCTCTGATTCCGGTATGGCCTTGTCAATGACCAGGTCCCGATCAGTACTGAGCTGCATCGGAGCGCCGGGCTCCAGGGATGTCAGTCCGCCGCCACAGGCGGAGAGGATCAGTGCAAGCACAAACAACTGCCACAGATTTATGCGGCACGCAATACCAGTTCGCATATCCGATACCCCCAAGTATCGTCTACATTTCAGCCAGGGAAATACTACCCCGGAACCGCGATTCGCGCCACTGGCGCAGCATAGGCAGGGCTCAGACCCGCAGGTCAGTGGAAAGATTGGAAGCCGCACGCCGGACCGCCAGCCAGATGCAGAATCCCATGAGCAGCAGCTGCAGAGGCAGGTTGAGGAGCAGGACCCAGCTCAGGGACTGGCCGCTGCCGGAGCTCTGAAGAATGACCTGGAGCTGATGCAGCAGCTGCAGGGGCAGGATGCTCCAGCTGGAGAAAGCGCTGACCAAGGGGCCGTTCAGGGGGTTCAGGGTGTCGGGGCCGAGGAAGATGATCGTCTCGCGCAGGGACCAGACTGCACCGGTGTACATCAGGCTGATGAGCAGCAGGCCCCAGGCCGCGGGACCGCGGGTCAGGGTACTGCGGGAAAGCAGGACCACAGTAGCGGTGATGGCAAGCGGCAGCAGCATGCCGCAGCCCAGCGAGAGCAGCTCCGACTGCCGGGCCGCCGCTGCGCCAAGGTTGCCAACATGGTCCGCCGGGCTCCAGTATTCACTGAAGCGCTGCAGAGGCAGCAGGCAGAGCTGCAGCAGGTAGACATTTGCCGCCAGCAGTGGCGGGCGAGAGGCGGACTGGCCCGGACTGCCGCAGCAGAGTGCGAGGCTGCAGAGCAGCAGTACAGCGAATGATGACAGAAGTATGGAGATCGTCAGCAATGCTGGCAGCAGCAGCCATGTCCATGCGGAGACATGCTGCGGATTGTCAAAGCGGATGTCCGCGATGCGGACCGCAGCCGCAATGCACAGGCAGAGATCGAGGATCAGCAGTGATGGCAGCACACGCCGCAGGGAATGCCAGAGTGCCGCAGTGACAATCTCAGGGCTGCCGAGCTCAGTGCCGGCCAGGGACTCATCGAGGGTCCAGCCGCTGCGGGATCGCCGGATGTCCGGCAGGCCCACGCAGAACTGCAGTGCCTGCTGCAGGCGCGCCAGGCTGAACAGCAGGGCCAGCGTGCCGCTGAAGTAAATGGCAACGCCGCTCCCCATCCCGCGCAGGCTGTGGCGGATGAAGGGTACGGCACCCTCGTCCCAGACGGCAATGCCGACGAGCAGCTGACGCAGCAGCAGGAAGCAGGCGAGGGCGGAAAGCAGGACAGTCAGCAGCAGCACTCCGGGACTGGAGAACCAGCGGCTGGTCCGGGCGGCCCGGCGCGACTCCTGCAGTTGCCAGATGGCGGGCAGGGGATTGGCGGGCAGGCCGCGGATGGCGGTGATCCAGTTCACTGTGCTTGCTCCGCGCCTGGTTGGGAATTGCGCTGGAGTCTTGTATCGGTCTCGGAAGCGATCTGGCCTTCGGCAATGCTGAGATCCGTGGCCGAAGGTTGCCAGCCATCTGGAAAGGCCATGTCGGTGTAGCTGAACAGTGCGAAGGCATCCCAGTCTGCCTGCAGTGATTGCAGCAGCTCCGCTTCCTCGAAGAGCGAAGCGCCAAAGCTCAGATTGTAGTCACAGGCCCGGGCATGCCCGCCGCTGAGGTTGGAGTCCAGCCACTGCAGGCCCTCCTCGTAGTACATACGTGCCGGATGGACCGGCCGGTTCGCGGGGTGGATCGCAGACTTCCAGACATCCCGACGCCGGCGCAGCTCCAGAAGCATGGCCAGTTCCTGTGGATCATCCGTGATGCGCATGATGTGCATGTCGACCTTGCCGAGATTGACCATGTTGATCAGGCCGTCGAGGACGCTGTCCTGCTGGCCGCGGCCTGGGTCCGGCACAGCCCGGCGCAGGGCATCAAGGCATTCGGTGTCGCTGGCCAGCCAGGCCAGCTCGGCGATTTCGTCAATCCCGCTGCGCATGTCGGAGTTGGCAGAGCTGAGTCCGGAAGGAAAAGCCGTGCTCCAGCTAGCGCCGGCAAGAATCAGTTCATTCGGGCCAGCTTCGGTCCTGAAGAGGAGGTTCATCAGGTCCGGGTATTGCTTTTGCTGCGGCTGATCCGCCTGCAGAACGAGGCGGCGCGCCTGAGGATAATCCCCGCCACTGGCCCAGTAGGAGGCCAGCAGCAGGCAGCTGAAGCTGTCCTGCAGGGGCAGGCTGTCGCAGCGCTCCAGCATCGGCCGCAGTTCGTCGGGTCTGCGCCAGAGGAACCGGGGGCGGCCCTCGCGCTGGGCGGCAACCTCACCCGCTTCGCTGAGCCGGCCTTCGATCTCCCCGGTCTTCAGGCTGAGCAGCAGTTCGGCATTGGCAGCCGGGCTGGCCAGCGAGAGCTGCAGCACGGCATCATGTGCAGCATCCGGATCTGCGCTCAGGTCCACATGCAGGTCCGCTGGCGGGGGGCCGTCGTAGGGCTGGAACAGGTAGCGGGCTTCCCAGAAGCGTGGGTCGGAATGTAGCTCCTGCGGTGCATTGCCAAAGCGCAGGGCGAAGTCCCCTTCCAGGTAGCCATCCATGTGCAGCCTGGCATCCTCGATCAAGGGATCACCGGCCAGCCTGGCGGCACTGCTCTCGAGGAGCTGCGTGCCATACCAGTCCATGAACGCGTCGCCGGTTGCCATTTCATAGGGACGCAGCAGGAAACTCAGAAGGATGCAGCAGAGGCAGAGCAGGAGCGGCAGGCCGATCAGCAGCAGGTCCAGCAGGCGGTCGAGGCGTTGCCAGCGCGGCTGACGTTTGTCGGCATTTGGTCCCGGCTCCGGTGTCATGGTTGGCTGCTGCTCCAGATTGCCACTTACTGCTCCGCCACCGGCTCAGGCTGCAGAAATTCGGCTTCATGTCCGGTGAGGTTGAGACTGGTCCAGTCGAGCTCCTGCAGTTCCTTAAGATCCTCAAGTCCGGAGGGGCCCAGTGCAGCCAGCTGCTGCGTTCTGCTGTTCTGGGAAATGTAGTAGTACTGCCAGAGGGGGTTGGGGCCATAGAGTCCGAGCCGCTGGCCGCTCAGCTTGAACTCCAGGCTGTCATAGGCCATTTCGAGAAAGTTCTGGCTGAATCCAGGCTGATTGAGGAAGGCATTTCGCGACAGGGCTGTGCAGTCCAGCTGGGCCCGGCGGAAATCCGCGTTGGCGGGATCATGCAGCACCGCGGGCGGAATGGCATCCAGCATCTGCTTGCAACAGAGCAGGTTGGACTGTGGATAGTTCGCGCCGCCCAGTTTCCAGTTGAAGCTGTGGATTTCCTGCAGGATGTCGGTGCGGCCCTGTGACAACAGATCGGTGGTCATCTCGCCGTAGGTCCGGGGCAGAACCCGGACTGACTGGGTGATGTTGCCGATGCCCATGAACTGCAGCGCAGCCTGGCTGTACTCGTCCAGCTGTTCCGTATCCCTGATGCCGAGAATTGTCAACTGATCCACTGTGCCGGTTTCGGCAGGCAGTCCGGAATGCTCCCTCAGCATTGCTGCAGCGGCTTCATACTCCGCGTTGTTGACCAGCTGCGCGAATCGTGTCGTCAGCTGGCTGGCGCTCTGCAGCGGCATGGCGTCGGCGCGTTGCAGCAGGCCCTGAATCTGCTCAAAGCGTTCCTGCTCCAGCCCAGAGTCCTGCCAATTGCCCAGCGGATTGAACCAGGCGTAGTTCTGCTGCAGCCAGTACTGCTGCTTGTCGCTGATCTGCCGGGGGCTGATGTTGAAGATGCTGTATGCCAGCAGCTCCAGCCCGTTGCGGTCCAGCCGGCCGAGCTGGTCCTGCTCCTCGAGGAAGGCAACACGGGCATGTGTGGGTTGTGCAGAGCTGTAATCGTCAGAGATGCAGCTTGCCGCAAGCCAGACCAGGCGTGGATCCTCCGGATGCTCAGCCAGTGCTGCCTGGACCGCCGCCTGCATTTCCAGATCTAGCAGGATGCTGCCGCGCATGTAGGCATCGCTGGTCCGGGCATGACTCCAGTCCGAACTGTTGAGCCAGCCTGCTGCTTGGGCGGGATGCAGCACACCCTGCCAGTTGACCCGGTGCTGGGACTGCTGGGCTTCATTCAGCAGCCAGGCGCTGAGTTCATCGTCGCTGCTGGCCTGCGGGACCGGGCTGGCCATGGCTGTCAGCATCACGCAGATTGCCAGTAGTAAAGGCAGACCCAATAGCAACAGATCGAGACCGCGATCCAATCTGCGCCAGCGTGGCGCTTCGTTCGCTCCATTCCCGCGAACACCTGTTTCATTGACAATTGCGCTATGTGTCCTATTCATGCTGGCCGAGCCTCCGCTTGTCAAGCATCACACGCGCGAAGTGCAGCGCTCCCACCGCACAGAGCAACTGCAGCAGCAGGTAGCCCAGCGGCAGGCTGAATGCATAGGTGTGCCGCCAGGCCTGCTCGCTGGCGGTCAGCCCGTTGTCAAGGTGCAGCGCATCAAGCAGCATGCGCTGGTAGAGCAGGCCGGTCAGGGGGTTGGCACTGAACAGCTGCAGGCTCTGCCGGCCGATCTGCAGACCCGTTTCGGCAACATAGGGTCCATCCAGCCAGATGTCGAGGTCGGAGAGCAGGCAGAAGCCGTAAAGCAGAGTCAGGGCGAAACCGATCCAGAGCAGGAAACCGCCGGCGAGGATGCGCCGGAACAGATGGCTGTAGCCCGCCAGCAGCACCGGCGGAATCATCAGCAGGATCGGGAGGATTGCCAGCAGCGCGACGGCCCAGCCCTGGTTGACCTGGCTGCCGAAGTCGAAGAAATCCGTGCTGGCAAGCTGCATGCCGAGCAGGATGAACTGCAGGCTGACCACGCCCAGGGCGGCCCAGCTCTGCAGTGTGGCGGTACCGCGCAGCAGGCCGGCGCCGATCATGATGCCGCTGAGCAGCACGATCCCGAGTGTGCTGGAAAGGATTGCCAGCAGCGGCACCCAGAGCAGGTTCTGCAGGCTCTGCAGCAGGCCAGGTGTGTTGTCAAGCAACAGGCTGAAGGGCAGGAGCTGCTGCTGCAGGCCGAGCAGGAAGGCCAGCGGGATCGTGACGGGCAGCAGGCGCTGGAGGTTGTAAGCGATCTGGGCGCTGATGACATGCGCGC
The DNA here is from genome assembly GCA_020440605.1 of bacterium. Lineage (GTDB taxonomy): Bacteria > 4484-113 > 4484-113 > 4484-113 > JAFGCY01 > JAHEFU01. The sequence goes on from JAGRNT010000006.1 coordinate 12,388, forward strand.
TGCTGAGTTCGGTGATCAGCAGGCTGTCATCGAGACGCAGGCGCTGCTCCCCGTTGCCGGTTTCCAGCAGTGCCACGGAATCGCGGATCACATGGAACAGGCGGGCAATGAACTGGATGCCGAGGAAGATCACGGCCAGCCAGATGATGCCGTTGGCAGCGGTCCAGAACGCTGCGGCAGCGGGAGCCGGATGCACGAAGCCGGACTGGCGCGCTGCAAAGAGGGCCAGCAGCTGGCGCACGAGGATCACGCAGAGCAGGATGCTGCACAGGGCGGTACCGGCCAGCAGGCCGGGGCTGGCCAGCCAGCGGCTGCGGGACAGGGCCCTGCGCCTGTCCAGCTGGATCCAGAGCCTCAGCAGGGGATTGTCCCGGATGCCGAGCAGGGCCGTGAGCCAGCCGCCTGCTTTCCCACCTTCCTGCCACAGTGCAGAGGGGAATATTACTGGCGCAGTAGCCGGCCGGATAGCTCCGTCCAGCTTCGCCTCAGGATCATGTTGTCCAACCGCCATACTGCTCCCACCCGGATACGATGGATCAAGCCATCTCCGGTACTCTGCCCTGATCATAGCCGAGGCTGGAAATGCATTCAATCCCGCCCGCAGGCGGGCAAGTCAAGGGGATTGCGACACTCCTGTTTACTCAGCGGAATCTGTCGAGTCCGCTGCCGGTGAGCAATCCAGTGCAGTCCAGTCAAGCGAGATGATGGATTCATATTCCCTTTGCTCAGCCTGCGACATCGCTTCCAGTACGAGCTTCTCATCATTCAGTCCCAGGAAATATGTATACATCGCAACGGAATCCGGATGAGGGCGGGTAAATGCCAGATGTCCTTCCAGCATCTGTAATCCCACCATGTGATGGTTCCCATAGATGATTGAGGGACTGGGACCATACAGTGCGCCGGAATACTGCAGGTTGTTGGCGGCAGACTTGGCATCCTTGAATGCACGGTTACCTTCAATGCCAATGTAGTTTGCCGGAATCCCCTGCAGCATGGCTCGGTGGATCTCGTTGGCATCATATGGCCCAAGCAGCTTGCTGAAGCGGAGGATGTAGTCATGCAGCAATTGCAGGTCGTCTGTACGGCCTTCCTTGCAAAGCTGGCGACTGGCAGAAAAGATGTCTGAGAAAATGTAATCACTCCTGCTCTGCATCCGATTGAACCCTGGCCAGTAAAGACAGAATCGGCTATATGGATCAAGCTTCTGTGGTTCGTCCATCGCAAGCGCGGCGAGCAGATTGAGCCGCGTGTCTGCCAGCTGGACTTTTCTGCTGCCACGAATCACTTGCATTGCACCATTCAGGTCGTCATTTGCCAGGCGTCGACAGACCTCCAGATGGTAGGGAAATGCATTGTCTGCGAGAGAATCGTCAATAGAGGCATAAAGCTGTTGCAGTGCCTGGTAGTCATCCTCTGGCATCCAGTCGCGGCTGTAGAATGCGGATTCCGGGTCTGTTGAAAAGGCCGGTCGCGTATTCATGTACGCCGGTGCGAAATCCTCCCAGCCAAGATTCTGCAATCTGATCTGGGCAATGATGGCAATCGCCTGAGGGTCATGCTGCAGGCATGGATACCGCTCATACAGCTTGATCCATTCTTCAGTCAGCTGGGGATAAGCCACGGAGTGACTGGTTTCATAGGCTATGAAGCACAGGCGAGCCAGCCTGGGATCAACTTCGCCGGGATTGCCGGTTTCGAGCCGGACGGCAGCATCCTGCATCAGGTAGTTGATTGACTGGTCGATCAGGTCGTCAGTGTAGCTATAACCCTGTCCAAGGACCTCAGACATTCCCAGGCTCATCGTGCTGTTGCGCAGGCCGCTGGTCCAGGCCGCCTGCGATTGTCCGCGCTGGAAACAGTCCAGGAACCATTGCTCGAAGGGATCTTCTGACTCCAGCAATGGGGGACGAATCAATCTGGCGGAGATCATCGTTGCCATAGTCAGCAGCAGTGGGATACCGACGAGCAGGAAAGTGAACACTGCATCTGCTCGCTGGGCTATTTTCGATTGCTTCCGTGTCTTGCTTTCAGTGCTGCGGGGGGATTCATTGGCGGACTCCTGTCGCGCGCGGCGCTCAGCAAGGCAGCTGGAAGCAACATGGGAGGACACACGCAGTAGCAGAAGCTGCATGCCGACCAGGAAGCTGAGCATCATCCCCGGGAACACTGCGTCCGAGCTGCCATATGACTTGCCAACCAGGCCCATGAATTCGAGCGTGTCCGGCAGAACAGGCAGGACCGAGATTGCCTGGAGGTTCACGCAGGCCTGGAAGATGCAGAGGCCAGACTCGAAGTTCTGGTCGCTGAAGCTCAACATGAACATCCTGTCACCAAGCAGGCCCGCCAGGGCAATGCCGGCGAGTGGGATCATGCCCAGCCCGCTGGCGAAAATCCGAAGCAAGCCTGCGGATCTGGAAGCGAAACTGGCGACGAGCACCAGCAGCAGGCCGGGCAACAGGCCCGCAATGGCTGGAAGCATGACCAGGCAGTCGTCTATGCCAATGGAATTGTCAGTTGCGAAATAGTAGAGAGTCGCCGCCACGCCGAACTGGCAGACTGACATCCCGGCGGCACCAATCAGCAACAGGCGGCTTGCTGCAGCCGCATTGCCGGCTGCGATTGCGAAGTTGCCGAGGATCAACAGGGCCACTGCCGCCAGCAGGCTTGACCACAGCGGATGAAGCACGAGCTGGACTGCCAGTCCGATTGCATCCGGGGCTTCGACGGCGGCGTGGCCATATGCGCAAACAACCCGGTGCAGGCCCAGCAACAGGGACAGCAGGATGATCCATGGATACAGCAGGCGGAAGTTGCTGATGTGCTGGGCGGAGATCAGGTGCCGGTCATCCAGCATGCTCACCGCCATCAGGTTGTCAAGCCGTGCACGCCTGTCACCGCTTCCGTCCAGCAGGCTGCCACTGTCTGCCAGCACTCTGTACAGTCTTGCACAGCAGATGAAGATGACTACAAGGACAAGGTACTTGATGCTGGCATTGATTGCCAGCCAGAATACTGCGGATGCCATCAGCGGGTTCATGCCTTCCATGCCCGCTGCATGCGCCAGCAGGCCGAGCTGCCGGACAAGCATCCAATAAAGCAGCATTGCCAATGGAACAGTCAGCAGCAGCAGTCCCGGGCTGGATAGCCAGAATCCACGGGTGCTGCGGCGCTGCTCCTGCAGCTGCCAGAGATCGAGCAGCGGGCTGTGCCTGGCTTCCCGGAAGGCGGCGATCCAGCCCTGCTTCACGCAGCACCCCGGCGGTGGATGGCGAGCATGCGCCTGGCGAAGTGCAGGAAGGTGGCCAGGTAGGCGAACTGCAGCAGGATGCTCAGGCACATTATCTGGACTGGTTCAATCCTGGCTATGCTTTCCAGTCTGATCAGCTGCGTGACATACAACACATCCAGGTTCTGCACGGAAAGGGGCATGCCGGCACGGGCCAGCAGGCGTAATACCAGAAGCGCGCTGTAGGTGTTGGGGTCCAGCAGGACCAGGGCCGCGCCGTACAGCCAGAGCGGCAGGCCGCAGAGCACGGGCCAGCAGGCCAGCAGGATTCGTCTGAGCAACCCGGAGCTGACGGCGAGGCGCAGCAGTTGCCAGATCAGCAGGAACTGCATGATCAGCAGTCCCAACTGGGTGCGGCAGAGCAGGTCGTGATAGGCTCTCCAACGCGGATCGTCATTGCCAATCTGCCAGACATAGTAGCTCTGGTCCATCATCCATTCATTGTCAACCGTGATGAACCAGCCGGCGGTGGCCAGTACCAGCATGCAGATCACGGCGGCGGTGCCCGTGGCTGGCGCGAACTGCCAGGCATGGGCCTGGCCGAGACCGAACTGCAGCAGGATCAGGCCTGTCATCGTCACAACTGACAATGCGGAAATGAGCAGCCATTGAGAAATCCAGTGCCCGTGCGGATCATGCCCGTAGAAGAAGTAATCCGTGCGGAAGAGTGTGGTGTAGGCGGCACTCAGCAGCAGGCAGGGCAGCACGAGCCGCGGCAGACTGACCCAGAGCAGGGCCAGCAGGAAATCACGATCCGAAAGGCTGCTGGCAGCGAGGGCCTCGTCGATGACCGGGTAGGTGGACTGGGTCCGGCTGCGCAACAGGCTGCCGGCAAAGCTGAGCGAGGAAGCCAGTTCGAACAGCAGCCAGATGAATGACAGTGCCAGTGCTGCAAGTATGAATTCATCCACGAACAGATCTTCAGCCCAGATCTCGATCAGGTAGAGGGGCAGGGAAAGCAGCGACAGGATCTGGAAGAAGAGCACGGTGGCGCTGTGTAAGCGGAAGAGCGGGCGGGATTTCCGGCGCTGGCGCAGGGACAGGTTCCAGATGGCGGGCAGAGGATTGTCACGCAGGAACCAGGGCAGCAGGTTCAGCCATGCTCCCCGCATGCCCGTCTGCTCGTGCAATCCATCCATCAGCTGCTCCCATCCTTTTCAGCGACTGTCCGATTACCTGATGCAATTGTTGGGCAAATCGTTACTGAGTGCAAGTCCCGCCGGGGGGTGGCAGGATCTCGGTTATCATCCTAGCCGTGCAGATCGTCTACATCGAACCGCATTACTACGCCGTGGACCGGGGCACCGGGGTGGCGATGATCCGTGCCGAGGACAAACCCGAGCGCGGCGTGCTCGTGAACTTCATGCGCGGCAGCACGGCACAGAAGCCGGGCACCGTGGTGCCGATCTGCTGGGAGATGATCCACGACTACTGCCGCGGGCTGGGGGAGATCCCGACGCTGTTCCAGTGGCCGCAGTTCCGCGAATGGCTGGAACAGTGGCCGCATGAGGAGTCGGAGTTCAAACGGATGTGGCGGCGGCTGTTCGGGATGCCTGACAACGACCTCGCGGATGCCGCACTGGTGGTCTGGGAGGAACACTAGCCGCTGCGCTATGCTGGTGGAAGATGCAGCGCAGCATTGCACAAGGGCGCAGGAAGTTCGCCGGATTGGTAGGCGTACTACTGCTGATCTGGCTCGCCGGGACTCTGTGGTTCCCGGCGCAGGCTGATTCGAAGCAGGGCTTCCGCAGGGCCTGGACGTATGAGTCCCGCGATGGACGCTGGATGATCCTGCCCCAGGTGGACGAGGGCGTGCTGCTGAAGTCCTTCGGTGGCAACGACTGCAGACTGCAGCTGGTGGACAGACAGGGGCAGCAGGCATGGCAGAACAACCTGGGCGTGGAATTGGGCTTTGGCGGAGCCTACCAGCGGGAACAGTCCATCTACGTCACTGTTCGCAATGGCGGCCTGATTTGCATCGGTGAAGATGGCCGGATCGCCTGGCGGTTTGCAGCCGACTACAACGCCTTCGAAAGCCAGTTGGATCAGGAACCGCTGGCAACTGCGGAACACTACTCACGCGCGGGATTCCTCGTCTATGGCGTGGCCGCGGATGGCAGCCGCTGCTGGACCAGACTGGCTGACAATGGCTTCATGTCGAACTCGGATGGTGATTGTGCAACCCTCTTCGGTGAGTTCTGCAGCCTGGAGTCAGATTATGAGGGCATCAAGGTCTGGTTCCCGGATGGGCATCGGGAAACATTCCTGCCGGTGGAACCGGTTTCAGCGGATGCAGACTCAGCGGCACATTCCATCTCCAGATCCTCCCACTCCCAGGCACGTCTGCTCGGAGTACTGCAGAATGGGCAGCTGCTGTTCAGCGACGGAAGCAAGCTGGCAACGGTGGACCGGGATGGAACGACCTGGCTTGACCTGCCCGGGTTCACTCCCGCTTCCCGCCTGGGCGATACAAGCATTGCAATGCAGGAAGACCACCTGCTCATGACAGCCGATGACAAGCGGCTGGTGGCGTTTGACGGTGAATTCAGACAGCTCTGGGACTGGGACCCTGCGGAGCTGCAGGTGCTCGGCATCCAGCCCTTCGCCGATGGCATCATATTGCTGGCGATGGAAAATGACAACCTGTTCCGCAGTTTCAGCCTGCTCGATGCCTACTTGATGAAGCTGAGGTTGACTGTCCAGAAGAGCGGGAACATCCCCTCAAGAACCGTTCCCGGTTACAGCGCTGCTTCCAACATAAGGCTGCTGTACATCGTCAATGGCGAAGTCATCAGCCGCATTGAGCTTGGCTCTCATGGAGCTCCGCGCAATGTACAGCTGGCAAGCGATGGCAGCATGGTCTATGTGCTGCAGGGCAATGAGACTCTCCGCGCCTATGAGCTGGAGGGGCCATGAGATTGCATCCCGTCTTCTTGCTGCTTGTCTGCCTGTGCTGTGGCTGCACTGCGACACAACGCATTCCGGAAGCATCCGTGCTGACTGATCTGGATGCGCCGGACCAGTTCATTGTGCTGGAAGCCGATGAACTGCTGATCAACTACCAGGGGCAACTGCAGCAGGTCAGGCTGGAGGACTATCCTGAGCCCCAGCCCGTCGGACAGAGCGGCAAGATGCAGGCCATGCGAATGTCGAGGGCCAAAGACATCGAGATTGCACTCAATGACAGCGGGGAAATGCTGCTCTATGACAATCATGGCTATTTCTATGTCCCATCGCTGGAACGCCAGACTGAACGGGTGGAGCTGCCGAGGCCGGAGATATTCAGCAAGGCCGTCAAATCAACCTTCCATGGGCCGCATGACAACATGGGCTTCCTGACCGGCGGCCCCGTGCTGATGCTGCAGATGCAGATGCTTGTGGCCTATGACAGGCAGGGCAGCATCCGCTGGACATTCATGACGGGTGGAGCCGCTGACTTCCTGACACAGCCCGATGGCGACAGGCTGCTGCTGCTCAGCGGCGATGGCAATGCCTACTGCATCTCGGACGCGGGTGAGGAGCTGTGGCGTCGCAGTGGCAGCTTCCAGGCGGCAGTCTCCAGTGCGGGACCGGTGCTGGCGGATGAAGCCAGCGGGAGCATGCTCAGCCTGGACTGGAACGGTAATGAGATTTTCAGGCTTGAACGTGGGCTGGATTCTCCATCTCCTCCGGTCGTGCTGGCAAACCCCCTGCGGGATGAAGCGTTCTTCCTCTCCGGAGGAAAACTGAGTTGTCACTCCGCGGACGGTACACCTCTCTGGGAAATGCCACTTGAGGACGCAGTCAGTGCCAGTGTTAGTATGTCCAGGGACGGCTATATCTTCCTCATGCAGTATCCTGAGCGGAGACGGAACCCGGGTAGGTTCCTCGGACGCATTCCAGGCGGCTATAGTGCCAGAGGGAAGCTGGACTGCTTTGATGTGCTGGGCAGCCATCTCTGGCAATTCAGCAATGATCAGGCTGGACTCAATACCAGCTATCCCGGTGAGCACGGCCGTCTGTTCGCAATCAGAGGCGATCGTCTGATCTGCATCGGACTGGAGGAAGCCAGTGGCGAACGGGGCAAGGCTGAATCCAGTCAGTAGGTGCATTGCCACCATTTCCCCCACTGAACCACATCCGGACCGTGAGCGTCCAGGGATACAATTGAAGCATTACGGACCGTCTGCGGACTGAAGCGGGCGGCCGGGACAGGGTGCGGGAGTGATCCGCAGGATTCACAGATCGATGGTACTTGGACTGGCAACATTCGTGCTGCTCTGGGCTGCAGGCGGGCTGGCCCTGCTTCTGCTCCGGTCTGCAGGACAGGAACTCTCCGAGCGCTGGTCTAAGCCACTGCAGGGCAACTGGTCCCAGATCCTTGCGGCGGATGTGGATGGCTGCACGGTTTACTGCCCGGAAGGCAGGCCTGACAGACTTTTCAGATATTCAGCGGATGGCGAACTGGTCTGGTCAAGGAACATCCTGGTGGACAGCTTCCGCACTCCGGTCCAGCGGATCGGGGAAGTCACCTATGTGATTACCGCTGCGGGCGAACTGACAGCGATCAGTGAGTCCGGTGATGAGCTCTGGACTTGCCGTCCGGAATTCAGCCGCTATCGCGAGTTGCTGGAGCCACTGCCAGGTGGCGAGCCAATGGTGTTTCTCAAGGCCGGAATCCTGTTGTACGGAGTGGATGCGGAAGGGCAGCCCTGCTGGGTTGCCAATACGCAGCAGATGTATGATCCCTTTGGACTTCCGAGCCTGATCAGTTTCAATGGCGAGTACTCATATTTCCGCAATGATTTCTTCACCGGGAGTGTTTACACGATCAGTGGCGAGCAGCTGCCGTTGCCACAGCCGGCTGCGGCACCTGAAGTCCGCACTGTCGGCGGGAGACAGACATACGTCGGAGGGCAGAAGCTGGACCTGCGCAGTGTCCTACCGGAAGGCGGACTGCTTTACGCACATGACAACAAGCTGGTACTGGTGGACGCTGGAGGGGAGAGAAGCACCGAGCTTGAAAAGGGCAACACGCAGCTGGCATACACATCCTCCCCCAACCAGGTTGCTGCCAGTGCTGATCTGTTCTTGTATCCCACCAGTGATGGAGTGCTGCATGCCCTTGACCGCGAACTGATGGAGGTCTGGAACTATCGCCTGGTCGACTGCAATCTGGTTGACGCGCAGTATTCGGGAGATGCCTTCGTGCTGTTGAACCAGGCAAGTGACAATCTGGTGAGGAGCCTCGAATTTTTCTCACTCGTGTTTCCGCGACTGGCTTCGATCCTGCCATTTTATTCACTGGCACCAGGACAGCTGATGCCCCAGATGCAGGGAGGTGACCAGTTTGAGCTGGCTGTGATCCGGGACGGACGGAAGACGGGGCAATATGAAATCGGCAGCTCTCAGGGATTCAATATCTATTCTGCAATGAAATGCGCAGGCGGGCAGATCTACCTGATCGGTGCTGACGGCGAACTCAGATGCCTGGTGCCGGGAGGCGGGGATGACTAGGCAACTGGCAACGGCAATTCTGCTGCTGGCCTCCCTGAGCTCCTGTGCAGGATCAGCTTCACCCAGGCAGCAGGAACTGAATATTCAGGGACCAATGCTCGTGATGGAGGGGAACCGCATCCTCAACTGGCAGGGAACTTCCATGCAGGAGATTGATGCCTTACGGGCGGCTGGCGCAGGGCCACAGTCCAGCCAGGCTTCACCTGGAGGGTACACGCCGTATGGGCGTGGAGCGGAGGCAATGTTCGCAGGACCGGACGGAATGTTCCTGCTGCCGTTTGACAATACGCAGGGCGGAGTGCCATTGATCAGTGCCGAGGGATTGTGGCCGCCGGTCTGCCTGAAGCGGCCGGGGGTGGACGAGAGCGCTGGCGGCTTCGGATACTTCGGCTGGTCGCAGTACAGTGACAACCTAGGTTTCATCGGCGGAATGCCCTACGTGGTGTATGACCAGCAGCAGCTTGTGTGCTTTGATCAGGCTGGGGAAGTACTCTGGGAATACATGGCAGGTTCGCGGGTGAGTATCAGAGCAGCCTTGGACGGAATGCACCTGCTTGTCTGCGACCAGAGTGGCAGTCTGAGTTGTCTGAACAGCAGTGGCCAGGCAGTCTGGAACAGAAAGGAAGTGCAGTATGCCCATGCATTCGGGGAGCGGATCCTGCTGACAGAGCTAAGCAGGGATTTGCTGCTGTGCCTGGACTGGAATGGAAACGAAATCTGGAAGCAGAAAGTGGCTTACAGGGATCAGCCCTATGTGTATTTCGTGCCCGACCTGAAAGGTGATCGCTTCCTGTTGCTGAGGGATGGGGTGATTACATGCCATGATCGGGAAGGGGAGAGGATCTGGTCACACCACGGTGGTGGCCGAACAATGTTCAACATGCAGCTTGCTCCGGATGGACATGTCTTTGCCCGGATGTCTGGAAGGGACAACAGCAACAGCTGGTTCGGGGGCAGGATCCGTGATAGAAGTGGTTCCCCCTGGTGCTGGCTCTGTCTGGATCCGCAGGGCAATCCTGTGTGGCAGAGTGCAATGGTGCACACCAATCAGCTTGCAGCCTTTCCCGGATATGACGGTGTGCTGTTCAGCAGCTCGAATTCCGTGCAGGGCCTGGTTGTGCTGTCCCCGCCGGAATGACGACGACGCATGGGCAATCCGGCAGGCCCCGGTGAGCTAGAATCAGTCCATGGAAACGATGCAGCGCTGGCAGCACAGTGCGGCAATGGCCGCGGGCCTGCTGCTGTTGCTGTGGCTCTGCGGTCTGCTGATGCTGCAGGTTCTGCGCCCGGGACAGGACAGACTGGGACTGCGATCAGTTTCCACGTTGAAGCTGGAGCCCCTGCGTACTGAGCCCATGGCGGATGGCAGTGGTGGACTGCTGCTCCAGGAGCAGGGCGGACGCCTGAGTCATATCACTGCAATGGGCGAACTGGAATGGCAGTTCACGCCTCCGCCGCGCTTCGAGCTGATGAGTGTGCAGCAGGGGGAAGGCATGCTCGTAGTCAGCGGCCGCTGGGGTCGGGCCCTGGCGATCGACACCACTGGCAACGAGCTGTGGCGCTTTGAACCCGTGCATCATGAAATGGAGCAGAGGCGACTCAGAATGCAGCAGCCGGAGGCCAGCTTCTACACGATGGCAACGGCCCTGGTCTACGGTCTCGATGAGCGTGGCCAGCTGCTCTGGTTCCTGCAGATTCCCTCCGCGAGCTCGATGCAGTCCAGCCGGCCCTGGATGGAAATAGACAGCGAAGGTTCGCTGCAGAGCATGGGCAACGGCGGCCGAGTGCGCGTCAGCCCTGAAGGTCGCCAGATCATTGCCGGAAGCAACAGCCTGCCCTGGCAGCTGAGCCAGGTTGAGCTGCGCGGGGAGCTGGTGCTGGAGCGCGACGGAGCGGTGAACATCAGTCGTCTGGATGGCAGCCGGGTGGGCCAGCAACTGGGAGAAGGCAGCCCCTACCGCGATGATGAGCGGCCCTATGCCTGGCTGACGGAGGATGGCTTCGCCGAATGCATTGACGGTGGCTATGCCCGCTACAGTGTGGATGGCACGCAGCTTCGCCGTGACGATCTGGAGCGCATGGTGCTGGATGCCACGGCAATTGGCGACGAGCAGCTGCTGCTGCATGCCGGTCCGGCTGAATTCGGCAAGTGGTCTCTGCTACCAGGTGTCTTCTCGGCTGCGATGCGCGGCCAGGATCCGGCAACAGTATTGCAGACGGATCCGGGGGACAGCTCCGGGCGTCAGGGCATGGTACTGGAGAGTGCCGTGCTCGGCATCCCGGTTGCCATCCCGGGTTGGCTGCAGGGGAGGCTGGACAGCATCCATGGGATCGGAAGCGAGTATCTGCTTGTCATGGACGACGACGGTGCAGACCGGATTCTGCGGCTGGGGGAACTGTGATGCGGGTTCAGGCTGCTGGATGCACTGTACTGCTGGTCTGTCTGGCTCTGGCGCATATGCTGTCCGGCTGCAAGCGGACTGATAACGCGCTGGTTCCAGATGCATCCGTGCTGGCTTCCGGGGATTACCCGGGTGGGCATTTTGCGCTGCAGGCTGACAACAGCCTGCGGATGCTGCTGGAGTTCAACACAGGTGAAGTTGCGGCGGATGGAAGCCTGGGCAGCTGGGATTACTACGGCAGCCGGCCCCTGATGCGGCCGGATCAGGATCTGCGCGCTGACCATGAACTGCTGGCCGGACCGGAGGACTGGCTGGCGACATGCCGGCGCGACGGGCGGCTGGAGGTCTGGCGGGATGGCAATCCGGAGGAAGGATTCTGGAAGATTGAGGAGCTGTATACACCGCTGCCGCTCTGGCCCGGTTCGCAGTATCCGGTGGCTGACAGCTGCCGGCTGCTGGAGGAACAGGTGCTCGTCACCGCGCGCGATCAGTCCCTCGTCAGCTTCAATTACAGCGGCGACAAGCAATGGCAGTTCCTGATGGGCGCACCGGCACGCCTGCTGTTTGATGATCAGCATCAGCGGATCCTGCTGGCAAGCATGGATGGCAATCTGTACTGCCTGAATCTTCAGGGGGAGCTGCTCTGGCAACAACCAAGTGGGGGTCATCAGGCGGACCTGCTCCCGGACGGCATGATCGTGCATCCCGGACTGGAAGGCGGGATCCATTGCCGGGATGCGGATGGCAAGCTGCTCTGGGAGTATGGAGCGGAGCTGAAGATTGACGAGCTGCGCTGCAGCGGGGGGCGCGTCTGGTTTGCTGCTGAAGGACGTCCAGGTTGCCTGGATGCTGATGGAACTGCGCTGGAGCTCGACTGGCCGGAGGAACTTGTGTTGCGCGACATTGTCAGCGGACTCAGCGGTGAGGTTTTCCTCAGCGGCTTTCCGCATCCGGACAGCATCCAGGCTCAGACTGCTGCTGGTGCGCAGCCGATGCCTGCCACAGGCTGGCTGCTGTGTTTGGATGAGCAGGGACGCAGGCTATGGGCCTATGACGTCCTGCTGCCGGATGCCGCGATCATTCCGGCGCATGAGCGCCAGTGCTGGTTGATGAGTTTCCAGGGCATCGGCACTGGATACTCGCTGCTGCGGATTGGCCTGCCACTAAGCAGCATGGGGGCCTGACAATTGTTCCGGGGGCTGAAGCTCAGCGTCCCCCGATTTCCGTCAGCTCCGGAGCTGCCAGCTTCACAACCAGACCCAGCTCATTACTCTGGCGGCCGTTGACGGTCACGCTCAGATTACCGCTGCGGGCTCCGGCGGGCACCGCGAACTGGATCTCCTCATCAGTCCAGCTAAGTACATCAGCCGGCAGCAATGTCTGGCCCTGGGACAGGTTGAGCTGCTTGGCGACATCCGCGCTGCTGAAGCCCAGGCCGCTGAGCGTGACAAGCTCGCCATCAAGTACGACCGTCGGACTGAGACTGTCGATCACCGGCGTGGCATTCGTGACCTCGATGTCATCCAGCCAGATCCCGTCAGCCGTGCCGCTGGAGCCGAACACCCACCAGACAATCCGGCCGCTGTGGCCTAGGCGCGATGACAGGTCGAACTCCACCTCGGTCCAGCCGTCGATGTTGTCACCCCAGCCGCCGATCTGCTCCCAGCCGTACCAGGTGGTGAACAGGTACAGTCCGCGGCCACTGCCCTGCGGGAAGTTGCCGTTGATGCGGTAGCGCAGCACGGGGTCGACCACCTTCGGGTTGGCGAGATCCACACAGATCCGGCCCTCCGGCACGCCGCGGCTGCCCCAGAACCAGACGCCCTCGCTGTCACCGCTGAAGCTGCCGTCGCCGGTCCAGGCCATGGACTGCACGCCGCTGAAGGCGTCGGCGGTGCTCCATTGCCAGTTCGGCACGCTGCTGCCGCCGTTCTGGAAGGACCATGCATTGGGGCCTGTGTCGTCACTGATCTCGCAGTCATCGAACAGCGGGAAGGGGCGCTCCGTGTCCCAGCTGATCGCCAGCTGATGCGGCACGCTGGTCAGGCCGTCGAGGTCCGTGGCTATTACGCGCACGGGGATGTCCGGCCGGTTGTCATCATTGATCAGGTTGCGCTCGTATTCATACGGCGCTTCCGAATCAGTGAAGGCCAGCCCGCCGTTCACGTAGAAGTCCACGTGGTCAACGCCTGTGTCATCCGTGGCCTCAGCCACGAACAGCGCGCTGCCTCCCACATGCTCACCGTCCACGTGGCTGGTGATCTGCACCGTGGGCGGGTCACTGGGAGCTTCATGCACATCGATGTTGTCGATGTTGGCACCGCGTCCGGCCTGATTGTCCGCGCGCACATTACCGTCGTAGCGGAACTCCAGATAGAACTGGCTGCCGCTCATGTCCAGCACCTTGTTGTATGCGGTCCAGTCGTTGGTCTGCGGCAGTTCATCGATCAGGGTCCAGCTCTGGCCCTCATCCGCCGTGTACCAGAGCGACAGTCCGTCCCGGCAGCGATACTCAAAGCTGATGCTGGCCAGGTGCACGAAGTCCGTGGCGTCCACACGCTGGCTGCGCAGGTTGTCAAGGGCGTTGTGCCACTCATTGTCATTGAGCTGCGGCGCCACCCAGGCCTCGTTGCCGCCGGAGATGGGCGGCGGGCTGGCCGGACTGCCACGCGTTTCCCACTGTGTCCAGGTGCCGCGGCGCTGCTCGGGGAAGTCAATGACGCGCCAGAGCTTGAAACCTATGTTGAAATAATCCGCAAAGCTTGTCAGGCCTGTATTGCTGACGGTCACGCTGACCGTGTCGCTGGCACTCTGGCCGTTGTTGTCATAGACCCGGGCCATCACGTCCATGGTCTTGTTGAAGTCGACCAGCGTATTCCAGAGGGGTGCGGAGCTGTTGGCACCATACTTGGTGTCGACCAGCACCCCGTCCACCCAGAGCTGGATCCGGTCAACGCCTGCGCTGGAGGTCGTGGTGATTGACAGCGGGACGTTGCCACTGACCGTGCTGCCCGGAGTCAGCCCGCTGAGCGTGACCGTCGGCGGGGCAGTGGGGTAGAGGGTGAAGTCAGCGGTCATGGTGGCCCCGTCAGCGGAGATGTCGTCAACGAGCATCCCGGTCGGTGCATCATAACCGTCGCTGCTGGGGGTGGTCGAGGGCCCGAAGCTCTCGCCGAGATCGTAGTAGTCCCCGGCGTCGCCATTGTGGTTCGGTCCGTTCTCGATCTCCTCCAGGCCATCGGCCTCCATCAGGCGGATCAGCTTGTGGTCTGTGTAGCTGTTGTTGAAGAGGTAGCCGCCACCTGCATTCACGCGCGCATCAGCATGCCAGATCAGGATGCCGTCCGAGGGCATCTGATAATCAATCCCGTTGCGGCCGCGGTTCTGGGCCATGAAGTATTCGTCCCAGGGCGTGGCCGGGTCATAGCCCGGCATGAACAGCACACAATCGGGGTTGGCATCCGCCACATCCAGTGCTTCGTCGTCAAGATTCGAGAAGGCGACCGTGGGCTGAAGCCAGCCCAGCACGTATTTCGAGAAACAGCCGTGTTCGCCACGGTAGCCGTCCATACGGTCCATCGAGCCCACACCGCCGTCGGGTCCCTGATTGCCGTCGTAGTCGTAGTAGTCCGGCAGGCCGAAGCCGTGGCCGGTCTCGTGGATCACCACGTCCGCGCTCCACAGATCGGGGGTCGGCGGTTCACTGTTGAAGCCGTAGCCGCGCTCCCACTGCCAGGAGTAGTTGCCGAGGCGCACGCCGTCGTAGGTTCTGTTGCTGCCCATCCCGGTGTGGTAGCCCCACCAGAAGGTGGCCCAGTCGCCGTGCGGACCGGTCCAGATCACGATGAACTCATCGATCACACCGTCGCCGTCGTTGTCATACTGGCTGAAGTCGTAGCCGGCGGCATCGGCGGCATCGCAGGCCTCGAGGATCAGTTCCTCACGCTTGCCGCCCCCGCTGTTGTCATCGGGGTGGTAGTAGGTGCGTGGGTTCTCGGCCATGTACCAGCCGAAGGTGTCACCATCGAGAGTGCATGCGCCATGGCTGGCCTGGTCGTAGAACCAGCGCATGCTGCCGAGGTGATACCCCGGCACCGGGGTCGGGCTGTAGCAGACGTCATGGATCGACTGCGGATCGAAGTAGGCCGGGTAGTCCGGAAACTCGATCAGGATCGTCAGCATCTTGTCGTAGCCAAGGCTCGGGAGCTGGGCGGTCTGCTTCGGCTGGGGATGGCCGAGCACCAGCAGGTCGCGTTCGTCAACCGTGCCGTCGTGGTTGAGGTCGAGCTCAACCCAGGCCAGCTGGCTGCTGGTCATCCGGCCGACCTCGCTCGTTGCACGCTCATCCAGGCTGCGCCCCAGATTGGCGGAAATCAGATCAGCGATTTCCTGCGGCGAGTGCTGCTGAAGATTCATCGCACCACGCAGGGGTTTCTTCAGTTCATGGTTGCCAAGGCTGCGGGCAAAGTCCTGGGCTGCGGACAGCGTACCCTCGGCAGCCATGCGCTCCAGCATGCCCGGCTCAGGTGGATATGTGGCCGAGGCCGTTCCCAGCGAAAGCAGGGATAGAGAGATGGCAATACCAACGAGGAAGGAGAGTCTAGTTGACATTGCTGCCTCCCGCTTGCGTACCGAGCTCGAAGCTCAGACGCTTGCCTTCGTTATCACGCAGCTGCAGGAATTCACTCTCTCCCTGGAAACCGGGGCGTCCGGCTTCGCTGCCGGCACTCAGCAGTCTGAAGCGGATGCGGAAGAGCTCACCGCTGCCCTCGCCGATATCAGAGCCACCGGGCAGGGCCGTGAATGCCAGCGGGATGAAACCGGACCTGCTGATGTCAGCAATGCGCACCATGTCAGTGGGCAGCATCTCCCCGGGCTGGACTTCAATCGGTTCCATCCGCGCTGCATCAAACTGCAGGCGCAGCACGCCCTGGTGGATCTCCTCAAGTGCATCCAGATGCAGTACGGCCGTGAATTCATCACCGGCGGACAGATCCATCAGTGAAGGCGTCCGCAGTAACACCCGGTTCTGCTCCGCCGCCTCCATAACCGGCAGTTCCTGCTGGGACTGGGGGACTGTGATCTGCGGCACCTGCAGGTTGTTCTGCTCGGATGGGGCAGGAGTAAAGTTGCCGGCACCACCACAGGCTATGAAGAGCAGAGTTGCCAGAACGGCGGTCAGGCCAGGAATGATGAAAGTCGGACGACCAGTACGCATGGGGTACCTCTTCAGGGAGTTGGCTGCCAGGCGGGCAGGAGCTGTGGCCTGTGTTCCAGTGGGAATCCACATCCGGCCCTGACCTGAATTTCACCCAATGTAGATTATATATCCATGCATGAAACTCTGCATCCCTGTAGGCTCTATGCACATCTAGACTCCGCAGACAGCGGGGTACTCAGCAGGGAGAGAGAATTGAGCAGCACACCGATAGATGTTCAGGCGGGAATCGCCAGAATTGGCGATGCGGAAATCTGGAAGGAAATCGTGCATGACTACATTGAGGTAGTGGAGGGCCTGATCTGCGAGATCGGCTCAAGCATCAGGAATCAGGACGCGCTCAAGCTGAGGCAGGATGCGCATGCCATCAAGGGCAGTTCACTGGAACTACAGGCAGGGGGCATGGCGGATCTGGCGGCTGAACTTGAAATGATGGGCCGTGAGTCACGGCTGGACGGCAGTCAGGAGAAATACGGCCAGATCCAGGAGGAATTCCGCAGTCTAATCAACTTCCTGAGCACAACCGAAGGTATCTCCGTCTCAGGCTGAGATGAAGAATTTCCAGGGGTCGTTGCCTGCATTGCTGTCAGGCCGCCAGCGGGCAACCAGTTTCAGAAGCTCGTTGATCTCAAAGGGCTTGGCGAGGACAGCATCTATGCCGAGTTCCGCAATTCTCTCGCGGTCAAGATCAGGCATGAAGCCCGTGCAGAGAGTGATCCGCATGGCCGGGTTAAGGCCGCGGGCAAGATCAGCCAGCTCCAGCCCAGATGTCCCGGGCATGTTCTGATCGGTGATCAGCAGGTCAATGTTGTGGGCGTCATCATTCAGGATACGCCTGGCTTCAACCGTGTCTGACGTGGCAATCACCTTGATCCCTGACTTCGTGAGCAGTCGTTTGCCGAGCCGAAGCAGAACTTCCTCGTCATCCACCAGCAGCACGTTGAATTCCGGTTCCTGAACAACCGGCACCTGCAGGGACTGAGTGCCGGGAACGCGCTTCAGCAGCATGCGTACGACAGTGCCTCCCTGTGCCGCAGGGGACGCCCAGACCGCTCCTGAGTGACCGCTGGCCACTCCCAGCACCATTGCCAGGCCGAGTCCGCTGCCCTCTCCGACTCCACGGGTAGTGAAGAACGGATCGAAGACCCGGTCGAGATGCTCCGCCGGGATTCCGGATCCGTTGTCTTCAATCTCCAGCAGTAGAAACTGTTCCACTCTTGCATCAGCTCGAGGCAGCCGTTCCAGCATTGCTTCGCGGGGTTCCAGAATGCGGATCCGCAGCCGACCGCCTTCTTCCGGCAGCGATTGCTGAGCATTGCTGATCAGTTGCGATACAGCCTGCTCGATCTGGGCTGGATCCCCGATGAGGACGTCATTCTGAGTGAGCAGTTCCAGACCACAGTCCACCGGAATCTGACTCCGCAATGTTGCCAGACTCAGCATCTTCCTCAGCATCTGGCTGAGCCGGAACTCGCTGTGGTCCGGATCCTGATGGCGACTGAATGCCAGCAGACGCTGCAGCAGCTGCTCCGCGCGCTGTGTGCCACTGAGAATGTCCCTGAGGCGGCTCTGCTCACCGGGCCTGAGATTCCTCTCCAGCAGGCAGCCTTCCGCGTTGGCACGGATCACCTGCAGGATGTTGTTGAACTCGTGTGACAGACCACCGGCAAGGGTTCCGAGCCTGTCGATCTGCCGTGAGCCGAGCATCTGCTCCAGCAGATAGAGCTTCTCGTTTTCCGCTTGATGCAGCGATGTGATGTCTGTCAGCATCAGGGAGTACAGCTGCATACCGTCCAGAATGCCACAGGGTCCACTGTTCAGCAGCATGATCCGCTCGCTGCCATCCTTGTCAGCTATGGCAAGCTGCATGCTGTGGTGCTGGCCGCTGCAGATCCAGCGCATGCTCAGCTCCAGTCGGTATCTTTCATCCTCGGGAAGCAATTCCGTCAGTAAGCTGCCTGCTGGCAGCAGGCGCAGGAAGGCGGGATTTCCAAGCTGAACACGGCCCTGGCAGTCAATGATGCCCAGTGCCTCCTCCATTCCTGTCACTGCGCCGGCAAGCAGTTCCCGACGAAGCATGGAGTCTGCGCCATCTCCCGGCAAACCGGGCTGGGTTGTCTGTCCAATTGATGCGGGAATCAGCTGCCCCGGAGGAGGTGCATTCCTGTCTTGGCCGAAATCTAACATCTAATCTGTCTGCCTGGTCAATGTCGGCCTGCCGGAGACCAACATTGCCTTTCCTGTGATCTGTAGTTCATTGCCGCAGGTGTGTCCCGCCTGCTGGCGACGCGCAGTATAAGCCTGAAATTGCCGGGTTACGCGCCGTTAATCGCCTTTTGACATCTATTTAACAAGTCAGGCCACAATTTTCTGACAAGCCGCATCTGATAGCATTGCCGGGTGTCAGTTGAATACCCCCATCCTCCAAGCCGGCAGGCTGCTACGGCATTTTTCAACAAGCTTGGCAAGCTCTATACGACGCATCCCCTGGATGTGACGGCTGCCGACCCGTTCCGGGTGCTGGTGGGGACGATCCTCTCCGCCCGCACCAAGGATCCCGTCACCAATGACGCGATTGCCAGGCTGTGGGCGGTGGCGGATACGCCTGAAGGCATCCTGGCGATTCCCGAGGCGCAGCTGGCGCAGCTGCTGAAGCCGGTTGGTTTCTACAACGCCAAGGCCAGGAACCTGCACGCGATGTGCGAGATGCTGATCAATGACTTCGACGGAGAGATCCCGCGCAGCAGGGATGAACTGCTGAAGCTGCCGGGCGTCGGGCGCAAGGTTGCCAATCTGGTGCTCAATATCTGCTTTGACATTCCCGCGATCTGCGTTGACACGCATGTGCACCGGATCTGCAACAGACTGGGCTGGATAGAGACGGAGACACCGGAGCAGAGCGAGTTCGCATTGATGGAGATCATCGACGAGAAGCACTGGGCCACGCTCAACCGCGTGCTTGTCAATCACGGCCAGCAGATCTGCAATCCGGTCAGCCCCTGGTGCTCGCGCTGCTTAATCAGTGCTCAATGTCCTAAAATCGGTGTGAAAACCTCCCGCTGAGGATGACAATCTGACCTGCGGTCGGTATATTCCTGACAAGTGGAAGGTTTGATGATAGTACTTCTTGCGATCATGTCCGGGATCATCCTGTACATGCTCCTCAACCAGCGCTCATTCCAGCGCGTGGACCACACCCGCCTGAACCGCGAGGACGAACTGCGTGAGCATACTGAGCAGCGTCTGCGCAGGCTGGAGCTTGCCATGCAGCAGGCCGCACAGGTGGACCAGCTCGATGCCCAGCGTCTGGCGGCCGCATTGCGCGAACAGCAGCAGCAGGGCCGGTCCGCACTGGAGCGCACGAGCACGCTGATGCAGTCACAGCTGGCCGCACTCAGCGGCCGCATCGGGGAGCTGGAGGAACGTCCTGATGCCCGGCAGACTGACAAGGTGCTGCGCGGTGCACTCCTGGAAACACGCGAGCAGCTGCAGGAACTGGAACTGAACCTGGCAGCGGAGCAGGATGTCAAGCTGCGCATGATGCAGCGGGTCGAACTGCTGGAGGAACATCTACGCCGGATTGATCCGGACTACGCCGCGGACTGCACCGACATCGCCGCGGCGACCGCCACGCGTGAGCTTTCACCGGCGGCCTCGCAGTTCCTGATGAGCAATGAGAAGTATGAACAGATTGCCGAGATGATGATCCGCAATGCGGACTTCGCGGACATCTGCCGGGATCTGAAGGTCAGTCGCAGCGAGATCGAACTGGTGGAGGCGATGGCCTTCCGCCGCAGCGCTTGAACCTGCTACTTCAGGTCGACTTCCGTAAAGGGTTCGTAGAACTCGGAAGTTGTTTCCGTAGTTGAAGTACTGCGCTGTTCGCCCGGCTGCAGCGCTGCATTTCCCATGCTGACGATTTCCACGCCTGTGTAGAAGTAGCGCAGAATCGAGCTGTAGTCCATGCCATCCTCCGCCAGCTTGCGCGCACCCCACTGGCTCATGCCGATGCCGTGGCCATAGCCGTCCCCGCGGATCACCAGCCCACCGCTCATTTCCGTACGGCTCATGCGTGCGTTGACAATCTGCTGGGCCGGGAGTACGTCACCCTGTGAGACGGGGTCATCCGTGTCGCGCACCGGTGTATCAGTGTCGCTGAAGCCCGCCATGGTTGATTCAGTCATTGCACTCAGCATGTGCATGTCACGGTTGCACTGCATCAGCGAGCTGCCGTCATAGGCATACATCCCGCGCATCTTGACTGTGACCTGCATGTCCGCGCTGGCCACCCAGGGTTTCAGCCAGCCGTAGCTTTCCAGGGTGCTGAAGCTGCCATCCTCCGCCGTGAAGGACACACCGTCAATGCTGACCTCGGTTGCACTGTTGACATCACGCTCGACTTCCGGCGCTGCCGGAGCTGCGGATGCGGGTGCACTGGCAATCAGCGGCGCCGGTTCCGTGCCAGCAGGGTATATCCGGCAGCGGGTGCTCTTCATGGTGCTGCGCCCGATCAGTTTGCGCAGGGTCGTGCCGTAGAGCTGCTTGCTGTTGTTCGCACCATGCACGATCAGCGACAGCAGGTGCCCGCTGTTGGCATCGTATTCCACCGTGACATCCTTGATCGGTCCGATTTCGGCACCGCTTTCCTTCACCAGGCGGGAGAGTTCCTCGAGGCTGAGCTGCACCGTCCAGCCGTGATGCGGGGAATCGGGATGGTCAGTCGGCACGCTGCGCAGGTAGGGTTCACTGCCGCGCTTGGTCATTCCGCCGGCACAGGCGCAGTAGAAGGCCGTGATGATGTGGCCATCGAATTCCAGAACCTGACCGGCAGTCTCCTGCACGGCGCGGTTGCTGTTGTCATGTTCACCGCTCAGACCCTTGTAGGCCTGGTCGGAGACGTTACCATAAACGTCATAGCTGCGTTCCATGTTGGCAAGGATCCGGCTCATGGCATAGGTCCGGGCGGCAACCGCCTGGCTCTTGAGCGCTTCAAAGGGCCAGCTGGGTGACATCTCGGCGGGGACCACACCGCAGAGGTAGTCCTCCAATGAGAGTACGTTCAGCACCACGACCTTGCCACTCTGGCCGATGAACAGCTCGATGTGGCCCCGGTAACCGCGACCTTCGTACTGCACATAACCTTTCTGCGGTTCAGCAATGAAGCGCGATGAGGTATAGGCCTTGCCATCTAGGCTGAGCTTGAGCTGTGAGCCTGAGATGCTGACTTCGCCGGGCTGCTCACTTGTGGTCAGTTGTTCACTGGCGGTGCCCCACTGCAGATTTCCCTTGATACGCGCGGATGCCGAGCTGTCATCGAGCACCACGCGGATCTGCTGGCCGGTCGCGGCATTAGCCCTGCCGGTGAAGATTGCCAGCAGACAGAGCAGACTCAGGCAGGCTGTGATCAGTTGGCGCATCTCACTCCCAGCGCATGTGGTAAACACGCAGCTCCGAGCCGGCCTGGACCTCCAGACTGTTGTTGCGGCCCCAGCGCATCTTCACCGGCCACCAGCCTGTCGGAAGGTTGCCAAAGCCGTCCACTTCCGGCAGCCAGACCTCATCCACCTCTCCACTGCGCAGGTCGATCAGCTGGATCTCCTGACCCTCACCTGTCAGTTCGCCTGCCTCAGTGACCGGATGGGTGATTGCCAGCAGGCTGCGGCGGTCCGGGCTGAGCACGAAGTTGTCCGGGTAGGAGCCATCAGGGAAGGAGAGTATCGAGTTCGACTCCTCCTGCCACTCATCGTCAAACCAGACGAGCTCGATCGGATCAACAACTGAATCGGCGACATTGTACTCAGGCCAGTAATACTCAGGGTCGCGGACCGTCACCAGCAGATATCCACGTGGATTGAGCTCGAAGGCTGCCAACACGAAGCAGTGCCGGAGCGAGAAGGGCTGGACCTGGTAGGGATGCACCACTGTGAAACCGCCGGTCATTACCTCGCCATCCCCGCGGGAAACAGTCCCGAGCTGCCAGTCGATGCCCTCGAAGAAGCGTTCGGTGCGATAGTCGGCCACTTCCTCACCGATCCAGTCCCGCGGCCAGATCTCAGTCAGGGTGAATTTCACGCGCTCGGAACGGGCCTCGGACCTGACCGGGACAAGCAGGAGCAGTGTGCAGAGCACCAGCCAGCGCATGGCAGTATGGTAATACATGCGGGTGGCAAGATTCGTGCGCATCCGCCGCCCGTGGCGCAACTGGGACATCACCGCACTGAGACGCAACCTCGGTGTATACGTTCACATCCCGTTCTGCCCGGCGATCTGCAGCTATTGCGACTTCCTCAAGTTCGGACCCAGGCGTCCCAAGGGCCTGGATGAAGCCAGCTATGAATCCAGTCTGTTGCGCGAGATAGAAGCGCGAGGTGCCTGGCTGAAAGAGATGCTCAAGGGCACTGGCAGGCGGGTGGACAGTATCTTCATAGGTGGCGGTACCCCGACGATGCTGCCGGCAGAGGATCTCTCGAAGCTGGGACGAGCCCTCGTGGACTGCTTTCCGACTGCTGGCGGCGCGATTGAGTTTTCATGCGAAGCCAACCCCGATACCCTTGATCCTGAAAAGCTGCAGGCCCTGCATGAGGCAGGCGTGAACCGTATATCCATTGGTGTGCAGTCCTGCAATGACCGCTTGCTAAAGTTCATGGGCCGCACACATCGATGGGAACAGACTGAGCCAATTCTGCAGATGGTGTCAGAGGGGCCGATCCGCAACTTCAGCTTTGACCTTATCTATGGCCTGCCGAATCAGAATGTGGGTACCCTGCTGGACAGCGGACGGCGCCTGCTGGAATTCCGTCCACCGCATTTCTCGGCCTACTGGCTGGTGCCGGAACCGCATACGGCATATACACGCTGGGCCAGACGCTACCCGACGCAGATCCCATCTGACCGGGAAGTGCTGTACCAGCAACATGCTGTCGAATGCCTGCTGCGGGGCTATGGCCATTACCGCTATGAAGTAAACAATTATGCGAAGCCGGGATATGAGAGCATGCACAACATCCGCTACTGGCAGGGCGGGGATTACATCGGACTGGGGCTGGGCAGTGCCTCGCGGATCGGCAGTGAAGTCGTGTCCAACCCCAAGAGTCATATCGCCTGGAACAATGCACTCGGTGAGATCGGCAGTGAGAATGATCCTTTACACAGGGCCATGCAGGAACGGGGAGCAGCAGAGTCCGCACCGTCTGCTGATTCATTCCTGCAGTTGCGGAATCGGCTCGGGCATGAGTTGGTTGGACTGCAGGTAAATCCCAAATGGATCAGCGACGGCTTGATGGAAGTGCATGACGGTCGGCTTGAAGTCAGGTCCCGGGGATTGAATCTCAGCGAGCAGTATGCATTGGAACTGGAATCCGCGTCGGAGTCGCCTGTCTGATACTTAGCGATTCAGCTAAGAATAAGTGCTGGATACGGGAAAGAGCGGAATAAATTCAGTTCAGCCAAGATATGACACCTTATACCGATGGTAAACTTCCAGTGCCAAAGGTATTCATCCCGGTGAGGTAGGACCTTCATCCACCATGCGGAATGCAGGGAGGATGGGGGCTGTTTTGTTTATGGTGTCTGCCGGGAAATCAGGAATTTGGCTGTAACAGGACATGGATAATCCTGATCAACATGTGGATTGCCAGAGCCTGGCCTTCATGGAAGGCCTGTATGAGGAGTACCTGAAGGACCCTCAGAGTGTCTCCGAGAGCTGGCGCAGCTATTTCGCTTCCTTTGAGGGCAACGGCGACAGCGGTGCCCGGGAGTTCCAGCTCGGCCCCAGTTTCCCCGCCCGCAGTATCTACAACGCCTCGGGTTTCAGCGGGAACGGCAGCAGCAGCATGGCGGCAGCCGCCCTGCAGGACAGGGTGGACCAGCTGGTCCGGCTCTACCGGGTCCGCGGCCACATGGTGGCCCAGCTCGATCCCCTCGGACGTCCGCGTCCGCACTTCGAGGAGCTCGACCCGGAGTACTACGGGTTCAGCGCCGCCGACATGCAGAAGCGCTTCAGCTCCAAGACTATCGCCGGTCCGGATACCCTGACGCTCGGTGAGATCGTGGAGGCGATGCGCGAGACCTACTGCCGCACTATCGGTGTGCAGTTCATGCACATCAACTCCACCGAGAAGCAGGACTGGCTTGAGCAGCGCATGGAGAGCACGCGCAACCGGCTGGCGATCAGCCCGCAGATGCAGCGCAAGATCCTGCAGATCCTGATCGACGCCACGATTCTTGAGGACTTCATCTTCAAGAAATTCATGGGCAAGAAGAGTTTCTCGCTCAGCGGCGGTGAGACCCTCATGCCGCTGCTATACCTCGCACTTGAGAAGGCAGGCGAGTACGACATGAACGGTGTGATCATCGGCATGTCGCACCGTGGCCGCATGAACGTGCTGATCAACCTGCTCGGCAAGCGGCCCTTCGAGATCTTCCAGGAATTCATGGGCACGCATCCGCACTATGAGCAGAAGCGCGGTGACGTGAAATACCACCTCGGCTACGGCACGAAGTACCGCTGTGACAACGGTACGGAGATGCACCTTTCACTGTGCTTCAATCCGAGCCACCTTGAGTTCGTCAACCCAGTCGTCAGTGGGCGTGTGCGTGCCAACATGGACCGACATGACGACCACGAGCGCCGCAAGGGGCTTGGAATCATGATCCACGGCGATGCCGCCTTCATCGGTGAGGGCATCGTGCAGGAGACGCTCAACCTGAGCCAGCTCAAGGGCTACAGCACCGGCGGGACCCTGCACATCATCGTCAACAACCAGCTCGGCTTCACGACTGACCCGGCTGATTCCCGCTCCACGACCTACGCATCGGACATCGCCAAGATGCTGGAGGTGCCGATCTTCCATGTCAACGGCGAGGATCCGGAGGCCGTTGCCCAGGTCGTCAATCTGGCGATGGACTACCGCCAGCGCTTCCAGACGGATGTGGTGATCGACATGTACTGCTTTCGCTTCTGGGGGCACAACGAGCAGGATGAGCCGATGCTCACCCAGCCGCTGATGTACAAGCAGATCAAGGCCCACGCTTCCGTTCGTGACAGCTACCAGGAGAAGCTCCTGAAGCTGGGTGGAATCACGCGGGCTGAGGCCCAGGCGATTGCCAAGGAACGCAGGAGTACCCTCAGTGAGGATCTGAACCTGCTCAAGAATGATGAATCCCCCGACCAGGCCAGCCCACACGGCACGCTGGCGGAGGTCTGGTCACACTACAAGGGCGGGCTGGACAGCGACCTGTTCAAGGTTGATACGCGCGTGCCCGAACCGCGTCTGCGCGAGCTGCTGGCGGCCACGATCCGGCTGCCCGAGGGTTTCCACCCGCATGACAACGTGCTGAAGCACAATGCCAAGCGCCAGCAGATGCTGGACGGCGAGGCTCCGCTGGACTGGAGTGCCGCCGAGGCGCTGGCCTATGCCAGCCTGGCGGACGAGGGCATCCCGGTGCGCATGAGCGGCCAGGACTGCGAGCGCGGCACCTTCGCACACCGCTACGCCGTGATCCACGACCAGGAGACCGGTGAGATGTTCCGCCCATTGCAGAATGTTTCAACTGGCCAGGCCCCGGTGCGGATCTACAACAGCCCGCTCTCCGAGTCAGGCGTGCTGGGCTTCGAATTCGGCTACAGCCTCGATTATCCGGATGCACTGGTGATCTGGGAAGCGCAGTTCGGCGACTTTGCCAACACCGCGCAGGTGATCGTCGACCAGTTCATCTCGAGCTGCGAGGAGAAGTGGGAGTATCTCACCGGCCTCGTGATGCTGCTGCCGCATGGCAGTGAAGGCCAGGGCAGTGAGCATTCCAGCGCACGGCTGGAGCGCTATCTCACGCTCTGCGCCGATGACAACATGCAGATCGTCAACGTGACGACCCCGGCGCAGATCTTCCACCTGCTGCGCCGCCAGGTGAAGGGCATCTGGCGCAAGCCGCTGATCGTAATGTCCCCGAAGAGCCTGTTCCGCCATCCGCGGGTGGTTTCGGACTGGAGCGACCTCTCCGAGCGCCGCTTCCAGCGCGTGCTGCCGGATGTGCTGCCGGACCAGGAGCGCAAGGTGAGCCGCGTGCTGCTCTGCAGCGGCAAGGTTTATTACGAGCTGGAGGCGGAGAGGGAGGCCCAGGGCCGCAGCGATGTCGCCATCCTGCGCCTGGAGCAGATCTACCCGCTCCCAGAGAACAGCCTGAAGAAGCTGTTGAAGCAGTACCCGGAGGGCACGCCGCTGGTCTGGGTCCAGGAGGAGCCGGAGAACTTCGGTGCCTGGCGCTTCCTGCGCGTGAAGTGGGGCAGCGAATTTCACGGACATCCCTTCAGCGTCTTCAGCCGGCCGGCCAGCCCGAGCCCGGCCAGTGGTTCCGAGAAAGTGCACAAGGCGGAACAGCAGAAGCTCGTGAGCTTCGCCATCAGTGGGGAGCTGGCCGGGCAGGCCGGTTCCTAGGCAAACAAGGAGAATACGGAAATGGCAGTGGAAATCAGGATCCCGAGTGCCGGCGAGTCGGTGACCGAGGTGATCGTCTCCGAATGGATGAAGAAGGAAGGAGACTACGTCGAGGAGGACGACTTCATCTGTGAGCTGGAGTCTGACAAGGCCTCGATGGAGCTGCCCGCCCCGGTGAGCGGGATCATCACGAAGATCCTCAAGCCGGCCGGTGAGCCCTGCGAGATCGGCGAGGTGATCGCCACCATGGAAGAGGCTGAGGCTCCCGCCACTGAGGAACCCGCGGAGCAGCCGCAGCAGTCCGCACCGGCGGCCGAGGCTCCCAGGCAGGAGGCAGCGCCTGCAACGAAGTCTGACAACGGTTCCGCCGGAGTGGCGATGCCTTCCGCCCAGCGCATCCTCGCGCAGAAGGGCATGGATGCGGCGGATGTGAAGGGCAGCGGCAAGGACGGCCGGATCCTCAAGGAGGATGCCGAGGCCGCCCGGCCCGCAGCCGCTTCCGCCGGCGCTGACCCTGTAGTGCAGGGCCCGCGCAGCACCGAGCGAGTGCGCATGAGCCCGATGCGCAAGACCATCGCCCGGCGTCTGGTGGAGAGCAAGCAGAGCACTGCACAGCTCACGACCTTCAACGAGATCGACATGAGCGGCGTGATGGAGCTGCGCAACCGTTACAAGGACGGTTTCGAGAAGAAATACGGCATCAAGCTGGGCTTCATGAGCTTCTTCACCAAGGCCACGATCGAGGCCCTGAAGGAGTTCCCGCAGGTGAATGCCGAGATCACTGATGACGGCCACCTGGTCTACCACAATTACTACGACATCGGCATCGCGATCGGCGGCGGCAAGGGCCTTGTAGTTCCCGTGATCCGCAATGCCGAGCTGCTGAGCTTCGCCCAGACCGAGCAGGCCATTGCCAATTACGCGAAGCGGGCCCAGGCCAATGACATCGAGCTCGAGGAGCTGGAGGGCGGGACCTTCACCATCTCCAACGGCGGTGTCTACGGCTCGATGATGTCAACACCGATCCTCAACCCGCCGCAGTCCGGCATCCTCGGCCTCCACAACATCGTGGAGCGTCCGGTTGCCATCAACGGCGAGGTGAAGATCCGCCCGATCATGTACGTGGCGCTGACCTATGACCACCGCGTGATCGACGGACGCGAGAGCGTGACCTTCCTCAGGCGCATCAAGGACTGCATCGAGGATCCGTCGCGCATGCTGCTGGAAATCTAGGAAGGAGGAATCCGCATGTCAGACCTGAAGCATGTGACGGTCAGCGAGCTGAAGCAGCGGCTGACAGAGAACCCGGAGCTCCTGGTTGTCAACACGTACATGATGGAGGCGGGCTTCAATGCCACGCGCATCGAGCCTGCGATCCCGATGTATGTGTTCACGGAGCTCAAGGACGGGCTGGACCGGGACCGTGAGATCGTCTTCTATTGAGATTGACACGGTGATTCCGCGGCTGTCGGTCGGGCAGTCAACCTCACCCGTGATGGCTGGAACAACGTGTACGTGCTCAAGGGCGGCTATGCCGCCTGGCAGGCCGCAGGGACCTGAGAGCAGCAGGCTGTAATTGGAACGGGGCAGGGCACAGGAACTGCTGATGCCCCGTCCGGGGAATGAGATGAGCAACGAGAAATTCGACCTGATAATCATCGGCGGCGGCCCCGGCGGCTACGTCGCCGCGATCCGCGCCGGTCAGCTGGGCCTCAAGGTGGCCTGCGTTGACAAGAATGACCTGTACGGCGGCACCTGCCTGCGCGTGGGCTGCATCCCGAGCAAGGCGCTGCTGGAGAGCAGCTACCGCTACCACCAGGCGAAGGACCTGCTGGGTGACCACGGAATCGAGGTCAAGGGCGTCAAGCTGAACCTTGAGCAGATGATGGCCCGCAAGGACAAGGTGGTGCAGATCAACGCCGGCGGCATCGACGGCCTGTTCAAGAAGAACAATGTCAGCGGACTGCGTGGCACGGGGCGAATCGTCTCCGCCGGCAAGGTCGAGGTGACTGACTTCGATGGCAAAAAGCAGGTCTACGAGACCGAGCGGATCCTGATCGCCACCGGTTCAAAGCCGGCCCAGCTCAGGGGTGTTGAGATTGACAACGACCGCATCTGCGGCTCGAAGGGCGGCCTGAGCTTCCCGGATGTGCCGGAGACCCTCGTCGTGATCGGCGCAGGCTACATCGGCCTCGAGCTCGGCAGCGTCTGGCACCGGCTCGGCAGCAAGGTGATCGTGCTTGAGTACCTCGACCGCATCCTGCCGGGCATGGACGCCGGCCTGGCACGCGAGAGCCTTCGCATCATGAAGAAGCAGGGTCTAGAGTTCCGCCTCGGTACCAAGGTCACCGGCGCGACGGTGAAGGGTAGGAAGGTGCTCGTGGAGATCGAGGGCGGCGAGCCCGTGGAATGTGACCGCCTGCTGAGCGTGGTGGGCCGCTGGGCCAATACGGACGGACTGGGCGCAGCGGAAGCGGGCGTGAAGCTCAATGAGCGTGGCCAGGTGGTGGTTGACGAGCACTACCGCACGAATGTTGACGGCATCTTCGCGATCGGCGACGTGATCCATGGCCCGATGCTCGCGCACAAGGCCGAGGAGGAGGGTATCGCCTGCGTGGAGATGATCGCCACCGGCTACGGCCATGTGAACTACGACGTGATCCCCGGCATCGTCTACACGCACCCGGAGATCGCCACGGTTGGCAAGACGGAGGAGGAGCTGAAGGAAGCCGGCATCGAGTACAGGGCCGGCAAGTTCATCTTCAAGGCCAATGGCCGCGCGCATTCCATGAACGAAACGGATGGCAGCGTGAAGATTCTTGCGGATGCAAAGACCGACCGTGTGCTCGGTGTGCACATCATCGGCCCGCAGGCCGGTGACCTGATCGCGGAATGCGCGACGGCGATGGAGTTCAAGGCCAGCGCTGAGGACATCGCCCGCACCTGCCATGCTCACCCGACGCTCAGCGAGGCCGTCAAGGAAGCGGCGTTTGCGGTGGACGGCCGCGCGATCCATGGAGCTTAGACGGAGGTCAGGCTCCACAGCCTGACCAGGTGAGGTCAATCCCGCCGCAGGCAGGATTGACGACAAGAAGTAGATATGACCATTGCCAGTCTGCATCCTGCCTGCGGCGGGATGCAGCTCCTATTGTCAGTCCTGCTTTGCGGGACTGACCTCCTGGTCCTCCCACTCCGTACTCTCCGGCCGTTCATCCGGGATACAGTGCAGTTCAACCGTATTGCCCATCGGGTCCTGCACCGGGTAGCTCCAGTAGCTGTCCTGGCACCACTGCGGCTGCTGGTGGAAAGCCGGGGCCTGCATCTCCTTCAGCCTGGCAACGCAACCGGTGAAGGCCTCGTTGCTGACTACCAGGCTCCATGAGATTCCCGGAATGGTACCGCCATCCCAGCCAGGCTGCATGCACCAGCCATCCTGCTTCACTGCCGTTCTGCCGGGGTGGATCATGAACTGGAAGCTGCCCATGTCGATCACTGACCAGCCGAAGCCATTGGCATCCTCGGCGCGGTAGTGGATCTCGCTGCAGCCCAGCGCATCCTTGTAGAAGGCGCGCATCTCTTCCATGTCAGTCGCATGCAGGTAGATGAAGTTGATGCGGGCCTGGGGCCGGGCAATTGCATTGGCGCTGTCAGTCATGCTGTTCCTCCACTGCCGGAGGTTCAGCCCAGCAGTTCCCCTGCATCTTCCCAGAAATCCCTGAGACTTTCAATCACCCGGTCGGCCAGCTGGAAACGTACATCGCCGCGGTTCAGTTCCTCAGGCACGGCGACAACCGTCATCCTTGCCGCCTTGGCGGCGATGATCCCCAGCAGGGCATCCTCGAACACCAGGCAGTGCTGCGGCTCCATGCCGAGCTGCCTTGCCGCAGTCAGGTACACGGCGGGATGCGGCTTGCCGTACTGTTCAGCGGACGCACTGGCAATCACCCTGAAGCAGTCGCGCAGCCCGCTGACCGCCATCACTGCGTCCACCACATCAGGTGCGCTACTGGTGGCAATCGCCAGCGGATAGTCACGCCCGTGCAGCTCCCTGACCAGCTCCTTTGCTCCGGGCAGCAGCTGGCCGCGCTCGCGGATGCTGTCACAGAGCTGCTGCTGGATCCTGTCCGCCACGCTATCGGTGGACTCTCCATCCCAGGGGTAGAGCTCGCGCCAGTTGGCGACGACCTCGCGGATGCGCAGGCCGGCGAACTGGGCGCAGTCATCATGTGTGATCGGCACGCCGAGCGGATTGAGCACCGCCACCTCGGCATCACGCCAGAATGGCTCACTGTCAATCAGCAGGCCGTCCATATCGAAGATCACAGCCTGCATGCGCAGGCGGGTCTCAGCCTGCCTCATTGCCAGCCAGCTCCAGATCCGCTTTCATCTCCTCACGGCTGAGGAAGTTGCGGTAGGCCTCGCACTCCGCCAGCAGCTGCATGTGCGAACCGCTGCCGACGATCCGCCCGTCCTCCATCACGTGGATCAGGTCCGCCACCTGCGCCGTTGCCAGGCGGTGGGTCACGATCAGGCAGGCAGTCAGCGGGTAGTGCTCTCGCAGCAACTCCCAGAACGCCTTTTCGTTCTCAGCATCCAGGCTGGCTGTGCAGTCGTCCATCAGCAGCACATCAGGCTGCCCGGCCAGCGCACGCGCAATCGCCAGGCGCTGCTTCTGCCCGCCGGAGATCGTCAGGCCCTTCTGTCCGAGCACGGTCTCCAGTCCCTTCGGCAGGGCCTCAAGTTCCGTGCGCACTCGCGCCATCTCCAGTGAGCGGATCACGATCTCCGCATCAGTCTCGCGGCCGAAGCTGACATTGTCGCTGACGCTCTCGCTGAACAGCGTGGCCTCCTGCGGAATGTAACCCACATGGCGGCGATAGTCATCCAGCTCATAATCCGCGAGTGGCCGGTCGTTTACCTGCAGGCTGCCTTCCTGCGGCGGCAGCAGTCCTGCCACTATCTTCAGCAGCGTGCTCTTGCCGCTGCCGACGCGGCCGACGATCGCGATTTTGCGGCCACTGCTGAGCTCCAAGTCAACCTGGTCAACCGCATTTGGCAGGCCCGGGTCGAAGCAGAATGAAGCCTGACGGAGCACGAGCTGCTCAATTCTGCCGACCTGCTCCTTTCCGGTGTAGATGTCCTCGGTGCCGCCGCGCGTCTCCTCGATCTCGATCTCGCGGTCGATGCAGGCGAAGGCCTGGCGACTGGTCACGAACAGGTTCGGGATGTCCATCAGCGGTGCCAGCAGGATCGAAAGGTAGACATAGAACGCATAGAACTCACCGATCTTCAGCTGGTCGTTGAGCACCATGTAGCCGCCGGCAACGATCACGATGATCTGCCCGGTGAACTGCACTCCCTGGTAGAGCATGCGCACGCCCATCCACAGCCGCTGCAGGCGAAGCTCGACCTGGACACGCTCATCGAGGATGCCGCGCAGATTGCTGACCTGGTGCGTCTCGCCACAGAAGGCCTTCAGAATCCGGATCCCGCTGAAGCTGGCCTCCAGTTCGTCATTGGTGCGGCTGAAGATCTGCTGGCGGTCCGCGCTGGCCTTCGTGAGGGCCATGCGGATGCGGTAGAAGATCATCAGCATCACCGGCAGGGGAATGATTGCCAACAGGGCGAGCTTCCAGTTCATGTAGAACATGAAGGCCATGCAGAACACGAACTTGCTCGTGCTCTCCACCGCGCGGAAGATGCCAGAGCAGCAGAACCAGGCGATCTTCGGGAAGCCGAAGATGTCGTCACTGAGCCGGGTCACGAGGTCGCCCGTGCGGAACTTCTGGAAGAAGCGGTAGCCCTTGTGCACGATCTGGCCGAAATAGTACTCACGAACGTCCTTCTCAAGCAGGTTGTTGACCTGTGCGCGCACTCCGGGGTAGAGCCAGGCCGCACTGCGCACGAGCCCGACCACCGCGATCATCATCACGAGCTTGTAGGTCAGCTTGGAGGCGTCGAGATCCGGGTTGTCCTTCAGGTTCTCGTCGAGGTTGTCAATCACGAACTTCAGCACGAGCGGGAAGCCGATCGTCGCCGCGCTGCTCAGGAGAGTCAGGAAGCCCAGCACGTAGAGCCAGGGGCGGTGCGGTTGCCAGAAGCGCCAGATCCAGCGGATGTGCTTCATCGCTGCACCGCCTTCGCCAGGTTGGCCGTGATCTGGTCACTCTTGTCGCCGAACTGCAGCTGCACGAGCCGTGTGTAGACTCCATTCTCGCGGTACAGCTCCTCATGCGTGCCGCTCTCCACGAGCTGGCCGCCCTTGATCACAAGGATGCGGTCACTGTTGAGAATGGTACTGAGGCGGTGCGCCACGATCAGGGCGGTACGGCCCTCCAGCAGGCGGTCAATCGCCTCCTGCACCATCTGCTCCGTATGAGGGTCAACACTGCTCGTGGCCTCGTCCAGCACCAGCACCGGCGGGTCATAGGCCAGGGCCCGGGCGAAACTCAGCAGCTGGCGCTCACCGACGGAGAGGTTGGCACCGCGCTCCGCCAGCTCGCCGTCGTAGCCATCCTTCAGCTTGCCGACGATCTCATCCGCGCGGGCGATACGAGCCACATTCCGCACCTGCTCATCGCTGATGCTGTCGTCAAACACACGGATGTTGTCCTTCACACTGCCGGGGAAGAGGTAGATATCCTGCAGCACGAGGCCCAGCAGCTCGCGCCAGGCCTTGACCGGGAACTCGCGGATGTCCACGCCGTCCACCGTCACGCGGCCCTGCTGAGGGTCGTAGAAGCGCAGCAGCAGGTTGATGGTCGTACTCTTGCCTCCGCCGGAGGGACCGACGAAGGCGATCTTCTGACCCTTCCGGACAGTGAAGGAAACATCCTTCAGGATCCACTCCGGCTCGCCTTCGGCATTGTTCTCATAGGCAAACCAGACATTCTCGAAGCGGATCTCGCGCTCGAATTTCAGCTCAGCTGCAGCTCTCGGCCCGTCCTTGATGGAGATCTCCGTCTCGAGGATTCCGAACACGCGCTCCACTGAGATCAGACCGCGCTGCACGAAATTGAGCTGGCCCGAGAGTTCCATGATCGGCTGGAACATCTGGCGGATGAACTCGATGAACATCACGAGGATGCCGAGGCTGACCGTACCGTCCACGACACCCTGGATGGCAACCACCAGCACCACGCATATCGCAATGATCTCGCCGAAGATGAAGCCGGCCCAGAATCCGTATTCGATGTACTGGCTGAGAGTGTCAATCCGGTACTTGCCCATGTTGACATCAGCCATCCGCTCGCGGGCACGTTTCTGATAGTTGAACTGCTGGATGACATCCATGCCCTGCATGTACTCCGCGATGTAGCCGATCACGATCGCCACCTGGGCGCGGCTCTCACGCCAGTACTTCTTCATGAAGTTCAGGTACCAGAATGTTGCGCCGAACAGCAGAGGGATCATGATCAGCACGTAGCTTGCGATGCGCAGGTCCTTCAGCAGCATCACGGTGATGATCCCGAAGAACAGCACGAAGTTGCGCAGAAGATTGACGCTGACGTCACCGAACAGTTCCTTCAGGGTTTCCGTGTCATTCTCGACACGGCTGATCAGCTTGCCTGGTGGGTAATCACTGTGGAAGCCCAGTCCCAGGAACAGCACATGCCTGAACAGGCGTTCCTTCAGATCCGTGATGATGCGGATGCCCATGCTGAACAGCGCGATCGCCTGGAAATAGCTCACGAAGCTGCCGATCACGATTACACCGAGGTAGATCCCGGCTGCCAGCCACAGCTCTCCGGTGTCGGCCCTGGGAATCGCGACGTCGATGATGTGCTGCAGCACGAGCGGACCGATCAGCGCCGTGGCGGTGGTCAGAGCCAGCAGAGCGAGGGAGATGAAGAACAGGCGCTTCTG
Source organism: bacterium (assembly GCA_020440605.1). Taxonomy (GTDB): domain Bacteria; phylum 4484-113; class 4484-113; order 4484-113; family JAFGCY01; genus JAHEFU01. The sequence continues at coordinate 47,092 of JAGRNT010000006.1, forward strand.
GCCGGCGAAGAGTGGGATCAGTTTGGGCAGCAGTTCGCGCACACTCTGCGAGCGCACCGCCTCTTCAGTGGATTTGAAGTGTTTCACCCTGCTGACTCCTGATCTGTGGGGACGCGCGGCCGCTGGCCGGGTCCGTTTCCCTTTACAGCCTTCTCCCGCAGGCTGCCAGCTTCCCGTTGCTGCTGTGTCTGACGCATTTTCCGCGATACTGTGCCGCGGGTAAAGAACATAATACCCAGATTATCAGGGACTGATTCAGAAGAAATTGGAATCCGCCCGGAAGGAGAAGCTGATTCTCCCGCCAGGCGGATTCCGCGTTCGATTTCAGACTATCTGCGGATCTGCATCTTCAGCACCCGGCTGTTGCCGTTGTGGGTGCCACGGTAGAAAACCGCTGGCTGACCCCCGACCTCCAGCATCACACTGCGGATGCCCTGCTCCTGCAGGGTATCGAGGCCGTAGGGAGTGGTCCACAGGCTGCCGGCGGCATCCAGAGACTCGTGGAAGTAAAGCTGGCGTGTGATCGGCACAGTGAAATTGCTGGCCGAAATGGCCCGGCTGCCCACCACCTGGAACAGACTGCCCAAATACGTACCGGAGTTGTAGCGGCCGGGGCCGCTGACGGGGTCGATTTCGTAGTCATTCGGCCAGGTTGCCCCTTCATCGGCGGAGCTGATCAGGTGGAAGCTGCCCTGGTCGCTGAGGATATGCGGCTGGTTGCCGATGTCCATCAGGGTGTAGTCATTGCCGCCATTGAGCCCCGTCGCGAAATTGTCAGGCCAGTTCGTGCCGAACTGGTCCGTGCTGCGGGAGTACTCATTGCGGTAGGCAATCGCCGGCTTGAGGAAGACAATCTCCATGCTCATCGGCTGATTGGCGGTCGTGTCCACGGTGACTGCGGCTGCCGGCCAGCTAGTGGGAAGATCGCCGTTGGGATCTCCGCAGTACTTGAATTTCAGGTTGGAACCGACGAAGTAGGCAGCGGCGGGATGGTCATCCTGCAGCTTCACGATGTCGATGTCCTTGCTGTCCGCTGAGGCTTCAATCACCACCGGTGTGGTCCAGCTGTCATTGTCGCTGTCCACTGCCCGCAGGAACTTCATGCCTCCACTGCTGTTGTAGTAGGCGATGCCCGCGCGATTGTTGCCAAGCTCAATCAGGCGTACGCGGCTGCAATTCTCGGAGACCAGGATCTGCGGGTCCTGCCAGCTGCTGCCCGCCGCATCATTGGCGATTACGAAGCGCAGCTGGCTGCTGCCGCTTGAATAGGCCACGGCGGGCCGTCCGTCCACGATGGCGGCATCCATCCATTCAGCATTGGCGACGCCTGCATCCAGCACTCGGAAATCAAAGTCATCACCGGCCACGATCGGCAGGCTTGCCAGGGCAACCGCTCCATCATCATCCGTGGCCCGTACCCAGGCAGTGTAGGTGCCTGGCTGTGTATAGAGGAAGCTGCCCTTGTCGAGCTTGCCGCTTTCCTGCCAGTTCCAGCCATTGAGCTCACCGTCGTAGTCGAACTCATACTTCTCGATCACGCCGTTGCTGTCTGAACCGTCGGCATCAAAGTAGACTGCCAGCGGTGCCTCACCTGATGTACAGGGCGAGGAAAGGCTGACCGTGGGCGCAGGCTGGCCGCCGCTCACAACGACAGGCCAGGTGGCATAGTCCGTGGCGCCGTGTTCGTCCGTGATGCGCACAGTGGCCAGATAGCTGCCGGGCAGCGACCAGCTGAGATATTGCTGCGGAACCATGGGGTCGGTGCCGATGAGGCCGGGTTCGTAGGTCCCGTCTCCGTCGAAGTCCCAGTCTGCAGTGATGGAACTGCCGGTATCGGGATCCATGCTCGCGCTGGCATTGAAGGTGATCGCCACCGGGGCGCTGATGTCGAAGCTGCTGCTGTCAGCGCTCAGGGCCGCAACCGGGTCGGCATTGTCCATCACGTCGATGGCGACAGTGGCCTGGCTGCTCTTGCCGCCGTCGTCAATCACCTCCAGCAGGACAACATATGGCTCCGCCCGCGCCGTGTCAAAGGTGAAGGACGGCTGGTCCTCCGCGCCTTCCAGTACAAAGTCCGGTGTGTCACCATCGTAGTCAAAGTCCCAGCGATAGCTGGCGATCGTGCCGTCCGGATCCATGCTGGCCGTGGCGTCGAAGTCCACCTTCAGCGGACGGAAGCCGCTGAGCACGCTGGCCTGCAGGTCTGCGACAGGCGGTTCGTTGTTCGTGATGTTGACGGTCACGCTGTCGGTGCTGCTCTTGAACTTGTCGTCAGTCACACGCAGGCGGATCGTGAAGCTGCCGCCCATGTTTTCGTAGAGAATGCTGATGCTGTCAACATTGCCGTAGCCGTCGTCGAAGTCCTCGTCACCGTCAACATCCCACTCATACAGCTCGATGGTGCCGTCGCTGTCCGCACTGTTGCTGCCGTCGAAGTTGATCGTCACGGGTGTGAAGCCGCTGAGCTTATCCGCGCGGACATCAGCATTCGGCGCGGCATTTGCAGTGACGGTGATGGTAACGGTTGCCACTGCGGACTTGCCCTCGGCATCATTCACCCGCACTGCGGCATGGAAGGTGCCCGGACTGATGTAGTCGAACTGCACGACGCCTGTCGTTTCCACGAGATCGCTGAAATCCTCATCTCCGTTGAAGTCCCATTCGTAGGATGTGATCATGCCCTCCGGATCAACACTGCCGGTGGCGTCGAAGCTGACCGTGAGGGGATCGAGACCGCTGGTCACATCAGCCGTGAGCATCGCGATCGGCCGGCTGTCGAAGAAGATCTCCACCGGGACCACGAGCATGTCGGTCACGAGCACGTCATCCGTGACCTTGAGCTCAACGTTGTAGATGCCGGCTTCGGTGTACTCGAAATTCTGCTGGCTGTCCGATCCTTCGTAGTCATAGACGCCATCCCCGTCGAAATCAAAGCTGTAGCCGATGATGCTTCCATCCTCATCACTGCTGGACGACGCGTCAAAGGTGAGGGTCACCGGTGCGAACCAGTTCGGATCCGGAGCAGGGTTGATGCTCATCGCGGCAACGGGCGGGATGTTGGCATTCACCGTGATCAGGCGTTCCGCAATGCTGAACAGTCCCTGGCTGTCACTGACCTTCACGCGCACGGGAATCACGCCCGGATCAAAGAACGTCCGGCCGATCTCACCGCTGGCACTGCTGGCATCACTGAAGTCGAAGTCGTTGTTGAAGTCGAACTCGAATCCGGTGATGGTCGTATCCGCCTTCGGCTTGCTGCCGCTGGCATCAAAGTCCACGTCGAGAGGTTCACGGCCCTGGGTCGGGCTGGCGATCAGGGAAGCGGAGGGCCCTCCGTTTTCATACACCAGAACCTGCAGGGTGGTCTCCGTGGAGCGGTCCTTGGAATCCGTGACCCGCAGGCGCACGGTATGCAGACCGGTATCGCCGAAGACGAAACTGTCCTTGCTGGCTGCACCGACTTCGTCAAACACTCCATCGTCTGTCCAGTCGAACGCATATTCCACAAGGAAGGCGTCGCCGCCGGGGGCAAGGGACTCACTGGCGTCGAAGTTGACGCCGAGCGGCGCCGGACCGAACTGGCGGTTGGCCTTCAGCCTGGCAATCGGTGGGCCGTCCAGCTGCCCGACATTGAAGTAATAGATCTGTGCGGCACTCAGGCCGTCGAACTCCGCGTTGACACTGAAGGGGCCGCTGTGTTCAGTGGCAACCGTCAGCAGTCCGTCCTGGCTGCCGAAGCCGCCGGCGGTGTCGGGCGTGACAATGAAGCTGCTCAGGGCATCAGTGGTCATTTCCACTCCGTCCTTGTCATCCAGCCTGAACTGGATGGTCTGGCCGTTCGTGACGATGAATGGGTCCGTAAGCGATCCGCCACCGGTAGCCGGAGGTGCCGGAATACTCAGCACGGGCAGGCTGCCATCCGGAGGGCTGACGAAATTCGAGGCAAAACCCTCATTGCCGGCGCCATCCTGTGGCCTGACCCAGTAGAAGCCCGGTACTCCCGGATCTGGGACCGTGAAGCTGAAGGCCATGCGGTCCACAGTGGGATTGCCCACTGCGGCACTGAAGGGCAGGTTGCCAAGCAAGGTGGCACCCGCGCCGTTGTCGCCGAGTGGATCGGCAGGGTAGTCTGTTGCGTTGCCGCTGCGATAGATGTTGAAGCCACCGCTGCTGCTGCGGCCGAAGCCGATACCGATCGGGGTGATGTCGGAGATGTTGATCTGGCCGTTGCCATCACCGTCCACGACGCTCTGGGCAGTACTGTCGTCGAAGCCTCCGGTCTGGGAGTCGCCGAAGTTGACACCCATCGGAGTCAGATCAGAGATCGTGACGATGCCGTTCTGGTCATAGTCGCCGGTATTGCGGTAGAGCCAGCTCAGTTCTCCGTTGAGATTGTTGAACTGGGGAGTGGTCTGGCTGCTGGAGTCGGATGGTGGTTCGCTCACGCCGCGTCCGGGCTCCATCGGCCGGCGCTCAAAGCGCAGGCTTGCCAGCACGCCATCGCCGCTGTACCCGGGATGTTCCATGGGGTGGATCAGCAGCTGACCATGCGTCAGCAGGCCAGGCTGGTCCAGGATCGCCAGCTCAATCACACCGGCACTGCCAAGCAGACTGCTGCGCTCAGCAACAACTGGTGTAAACAGGTTGGGATTGAATTCAACTTCGTAATAGACTGCCCGCAGATCACGGACATCGCGTGCTTCAAGCTCAAGCACGACCTGCTCACCTTCGTCGTGACGGCGCAGGCTGAATTCCCCCTCGAGTGCTTCACCCATTGCGCTTTCCTCAAGCACGGTGAGTGTGAAACGTTCGGGATCGCCGGTGAACTCGAATTGTCCTCCGCCTCCTCCGCCTCCGCCGCAGGACTGCAGTCCCAGGCTGAGCAGCAATAGTGCCAGAGCACCAGTAACTCTGATATTCATCATGTCCTCCCGTCTGTATCGGGCTGGGTTGTAACTACCATCGCCGGCCGGTGCGTGAAACGGCGCATCCTCCGACTCTGAGATTGTACTTGAGGTTGGTATAAGGTAAGGAGGGACACTCGGCCGCACTAGCGGTCTCAGCTTCCACAATGGTCGGGATTCCGTCGTTCCGCTGCAGACGGAGGATTGTGACCAGTCGTCCATTTTCCGCGGTTAAGATCTGATGCAATGGAGCTGATCCGTGATGCATCCTGAATCTGAGGCACAGCTGGAGCTGGTGCTTGGCCTGTTCGGCCGCAATGCCGAACTGGTCGACTTGCAGGATTCCAGGCAAAAGCCCCTGGAAGAATTCCTGTCAGATGCCGGGGTGCTTGCCGGGCACTTAGAGGGGCAGGACTGGCTGGGAAGCACCATGCTGGAATTGCCACTGCGCTTCGGCAACCAGGGCAGTGCCTGGATCCCGGCCGCAGCCGGTCAGACGCAGGCCAGTCTCAAGCTTGAACTGAATCCCGGATCGCGAACGGACCTGTATTACCTCAATGAGACGGAAACTTCCACTGCGCATTTCGCTGACAACCGGGCCCGCCGTCTGCGCCGGATTGTCAGGCGGGTGCTGCGGGAGGTCCGGGATGCTGCGAACTGACAACGGACCCCAGAAATGGAAATCGCACCGAATTCAGGGAATTTCAGCGCTGATCCCTTGTAGAGCCTGCCCTGATCGGGTATGACTTAACTGCGTTGTGTGCGCCCATGACACAGCGCTACCATCCCCCCCTAACTTGGTAGGGCTCCGAGGTCACTCGGAGCCTTTTTGTTTGGCGAGGCAGCCGGCCTGACTCAAGCCGATGCCGGGGATTGCCGATGTATCCGGCATGCGGACTGCTGCCTGCCTCCTGCTTCTGACCTGCCTGTGGCTCCCCTGTCTCGCGCATGCGCGCGTTGAGGAGCGGCGCAGCCTGCCGGATCTGCATGAGCTGCCAGCCTCGACCATGCGCTGGCCCCAGCAGTCACCGGTGCTCAGTGGCCTCGAATGGAGCAGCATAGCCCCTCCGGGAATGCTCCTGATGCCGGTCGAGGACGAGCCCTATATCTATAACCAGGGCAGCTGGTACAAGGGTCTGCCCTATCCCGGGCATGGACTGAGCAGCATCCAGCTGATTTCGCATGATCCGCCGCTGGGCGCCTACCAGGCCGTCGCCAGCCTGCGCATGAGCCCCGTCAAGGGGGATGCCAACCCCCTGCGCCTGAGCTTTGACGACAGCTTCCAGCACATGGCCCGGGCGGCGCAGATTGCCAGCGAGCTGCGCACTGACAACGGCTACAGCGTCACGGAACTGCGCTCCCCACTTGGCCTGACCGACCCGCGTGACAAGGAGAACTGTGGGCGGGAATACCTCGGCTACGTCGCGGAGCTGCCCAGCCCGCTCATGCATCCGCGCGGGGAGGACCAGGCCATGTACAGCAGCCTGCGCGGCGAACTGCGGGTGCTGCGCATCGTGGATGGTGCGCATTACCTGCTGACGGTGGAGTTCGCGGCACGGGACTATCCGTATGCCATCGCGCTGACACACAACATCGCCTGCCTGGTGCTTGAGCAATTCGCCTGCTGCGAACCGGAGATGTGCGTGCCGGACTATGCCCAGTACGAAACGGAGTGGTACTGGCCCGTGGCGGACAGTGCCCTGCTGGGACAGCTGAATGAAGGAGTGGCTGATCTCGTTGAGCAGCCGGACAGTGGCCTGCATCCTTCACACATGCCGGAGCTGCTTGAGCAGCCGAAAGCAAGACATGACCTGCATCTCCCGGAAATGCCCTCAGCTCCCAGGCACAGTCTGCCGGATGGTGAGGTGCGGATGCGGATCCTGCCGGACGGCAGCATGATTGAGGCCCTGGAGGAGGACTGGGCGGATCTGCCCTACGAGCCTCGTGGAGGCCGCGCCGCGCCGCGCAACCCGCTCGATGGCTGGCTGGATGAGCCGCAGTCTCCGCCGCATGCGCCGATCAATCCGCTGGAGGGCTGGCTGGATGACATGCCAGATACGGCGGAGCCAGTCAACCCTCTGGAAGGCTGGCAGGAACAGGATGAGCCACATTCATCTGCTCCGGCGGAAGGCCGTGCCGTGCCGGATGCCAGCGCTGCTGCACCCGGAACACCGGCACCACTCCAGCCGCAGCTGCCTCGGCTGTTCGAGGGCTGGGGCAGCCCACGCAGCAATGGGGCCCTGCCTGGCACTCCGTCCATGCTGGAGCCATTCGCGGGCTGGCTCGGGGATACCCCGGGCAGCATCGCGGCAGAGGTTGCCAGGCAGCTGAAGCGCAGGGAGAAGCGTGGCTATTAGCCCTGATCGCCCATGCCGGGAGTTGCCAGGTCGCGTTCCAGCAGCAGCACCTCTCCTGCCGAGATAGCCGCCGGGTCACTGTTGCGCAGCAGGTAGACGCCGAAGGGCATGGGCTGCAGCACGCTGGCCCCGTTGTCAAGCTGCAGGTTGAGCATCTGCATCCCGCTGTCGACAAGCGCATCCACGCCGCTGCCGAAGCAGCTGACCCACAGCAGGCTGCGTCCGCTCCAGGCCGCAGGCAGGCCGATCAGCGCTGACTGCGGTTCCGCCGGAGCCTCGCCCGTGAGTGTGTAGCTGCCGTAACGCGGCTCGCAGTAGAGCAGCACATAGTCGTCAACCGGTCCGGCTTCACGCTGCAGCTTGTCACTGAGCTGCAGCAGCTCACCGGCGTTGCCAGCGGTCATGCCGTAATCACAGATGATTCCGCCCGTGGCATCACTGACTGCGAGTCCCAGACCTGCCGTACTGGTGATCCCGCTGCCCGTATAAGCGGAGATGCCGAAGATGCGCTGCACCAGCATCCCGAGCATCCGGTCCCTCAGTAATGGACCATCAGCGCTGTGTGGCAGTAGGTACATATCGCTGCAGGGCGGGACCGCCAGACTCGGCAGTCCGTGGATTGCCAGTTCCAGCGGCTCATCCCGCGTGGCATTGTCCTCACAGAGCTTGAGCAGGATCAGGCTGGCGGCGGCCGCCTGGCTGCAGCCGAGCGGCATGCTTGCCGGATCCTGGCCGCCCTGCATGCCGGGGTCGGGATCAATCAGCAGGCTCAGGCCTGAGGCATCGGCGAAACCGCTGAGCAGCAGGTCGGCCGTGGCTGGGCGGCGCAGGCTGAGAGGCATCCGACCACTGGCCGCTTCATCAAGGGCTAGTGCCGCTAGATCCGGATCATCCCTGAACAGTCCACTGCCGGCATTCAGGCTGAATGGTGAGACCCTCATCCATTCAGTGATTCCGTACTCATTGCATTTCTCCGAACAGTCCGGAGGCAGGGCACTGCTGCCGATGCCGTCAGGCAGGCTGTTGCCATTGCGGCTGTCAGTGATGATCCCGCGAGTATCCCAGAGTCCGGTACGCAGTTCCAGCACTTCCCGCAGCTGCTCAAGCGCTTCTCCCTGCATATCCTGCCTTATCCCGGGCGCATCCAGCATACTGTGCCAGTCGGGCGCAGTCCGCGGCTGAAAGCGGGCATGGAAGGCGGCAACATAGTCGCTCAGGCGGTCAGCAACCTGCTCGGCGGCCTTGCAGAGGAATGCATCCTCCATGCGTCCCGCCTGCAGCTGGAAGGGTTCCAGCACCACGCTGTCGCGCTGCGGCAGGCCACTGATCAGGATCGGCGGCGTGAAGCCGTCGACCGTGCTGTTGTAGATGCCGTAGTCAATCCGCAGCTGGCGGTTGCCATCCACTTCCTCAGTGCCGTTCGCCAGCCGCCAGTCACAATGGTATTCACGGTCGAGACGCCGCGGGTGCTCATCGGAGATCCCCAGCAGCAGCCCGCGGCTCTGATCATATGCAGCCAGCGCCGGCAGCATCAGCTCCGCGGGGTAGTCCGCGCCATGCCAGCCACCATCCGCCTGCGGCTGCTCAAGAACGCCGAAGGGCCCGCTTGCCGAAGGAGCAAGCCGGTAGGGCAGGGGTGGGCAGTCCAGGGTCCAGGCAGTGTAATCGGCGTTGAGCGGGAATTCCATGTCCAGACCTCCGGCCTCGTAGTTGCGTTTCACCTCGAGATAGCGGTCCTGGACCCAGCGCAGGCTGAGCGAAAGGAAGATGTCATTGTCAAGCTGGTACTGCAGACTCATTCCGCCGCTGCCGCTTTCCTGCTGGTTGACGAGCACGGGTGCGGCCTGCTTTCCCTCGCTGTCCTGCCAGACCCAGAGGATGTATTCCTCTTCACTGACCTGATCGCGGATCACGATGGCTATACCGTCCTCACGGATGCGCTGACCGAGCTTGAACTGGTTCTGGGCTGTCCCACTGCTGACGGCGGCTGGGCTGCCTTCGCCGGCAAAATGTTCCTGCAGTCGTCTGAGCTCTGGTTCGAAACGGCCCAGATCTCGCAGCAGCATGGCGTATTCGGCATAGCTGCCGGCCTCCGGCTGCGGGTCATCCTGCCTGTTGTCAGCAGGACATCCCGCCAGCAGCAGGCAGGCGGCGAGCCACAGCACGGTCAGTCTCTTCATCGGCTGATTGTAGCCCAGCCGCTGGACTGAGCTACAATCCAGGCGTGGCAAGGATACTGCTGCTGGGCTATTTCGGGGCGGGCAACTTCGGTGATGAGGCCCTGCTGGCAGACTGGCTGGAACGACACGGCCGGGAACTGCAGGCCCGGACATTCGATATCGACGTGGTTGTACGGGATGACGTGCTGCTGCGTGGCATTCCCGGCTCCCGGGCTCTGCTCGATCTCGTCAGTGAGTGCATCCCGCAGCAGGCCGCGCTGAAGCTGGATCCGCGCGACTACCAGGCCCTTGTGCTGCCTGGCGGCAGTGTGCTGCAGGACAGCAGCAGTCTGCGCAGCCTGCTTTACTACCTATGGTTCATCCGGCGCTTCACGCAGTCTACCTGTCGCGTGATCATGCTCAACCAGGGCATCGGCCCGATCAGCTCCTGGCTGGGCAATGTGCTGACTCCCATCGTCCTGCGCCAGGTTGACATGCTCAGCCTCAGGGATGAGCAGAGCAATGAATGGGCAGCGCAGAAGCGCATCAACTCGGGCAGCTGCCAGATCCTACGCTCCTGTGACCCGATCCTGCTGCGCCAGCAATCGCCCCAGCCTGGATTTGACGGAAGTCTCCTGCCTGCGGCGTACTTCGCATACGTTCCCAGACGCAGCGGGGATCTGCCTGCTCCGGATGACCTCAATACCGAGGCTCAGGCCGCAGCCCTGCTGATCCGCCATGTACGGGAACAGACGGGCCTCGACTGTCTGCTGCTGCCCTATGCACCGGAGGATATGGAGTTCGCGCAGGAGATCCAGCGGGAATGCGTGGGTGAAGCACGGATCGCACCGGGCCTGGATGCACCGGAGCCGGATCTCTGGTCCCTGACACGCTCTGCCCAGCTCGTGATCACCAGCCGCCTGCATGCCCTGATCGCGGCAGCGGGAGCGCTCGTACCCTGCCTCGGGATCGCGATTGACCCCAAGATCAGCCGGATCGGAACTGAGCTCGGATTCCCCTGGTGCTTCCCTGCCACGCAGCACCGGGAGGATACTTTCAGCACATTCAGTGATCTGTGGGAGGAGCGGGCGCATGTCCGGACGCACCTGGAGGACAAACTGCAGGAAATGCGTGAATTACTGGATCGCAGTGACACGCTCTTCCGTCAGTTAATCTAGGATGAGCATGCGCTTCCTGATCTTCTGCCTGCTGGCCCTGCTGCTGTGCGAGACCGCTTCTGCGGCTGAAGCGCGCATCGTCGCGCGCTTCGTACCCGAGGCCGGACAGATCGCCGATGCCGCAATCCTCGGCCGTGACCATCTGGCGCTGCTGTATCCGGCGGAAGGCCGGATTGCCGACTACTCAATGGAAGGCCGGCTGATGCAGCACATCATCCGTGAGGGTGGGGCGGAGCTGCAGTTCCAGCCGACAGCCTGCACTGAGGGTCCGGACAAGAGCATCTGGGTCTTCGATGAGGCTGCCCACAGGGTCTTCCAGATTGCCTCGGATGGCAACTTCACGCGCAGCATCAATCTTGCCTACGAATATGCCGATGGCAGCGTGCTGGCTCTGAGCAGGGTTGGTGACATTGATGTCGGCAAGGACGGCCTGCTCTGGGTGCTGCTGCCGGACCGCGGTACGATCACGGCCTTCGACCGAGAAGGCAGCATGCGTGACCAGGTCTACCTGCAGAAGCTGCTGCCCTGGCCGGATGCGGTCTATGCACGCACTGCCAATCTGGAGGACGGCTCGATGTTCGTGCTGGACTACCACCAGGGGGCGGTGCTCTACCGGCGTGGCCAGGAGACGGATTTCCACCGCCTGATCCTCAGCAAGCCGGCAGGCGTTGACAGCGTGCCGGGGGTGCAGGACTTCGCAGTTGACGAAAATGGCAATGTGATGCTGGCCACCTATGGCAACGGCGGCGAGCTGTACTTTCTGGAGCCGCGTGGCAATGACTACGCCTCCCGGAGAGTGGAGCTGCGGCTGCCGGAGGGAGAGCACCGTCTGGCCTGCCGCTACAGCAATGGCCGCTTCATCGTCTGGCTGCGGGACAGCCAGCTCGTTTATGTGCTGGAGGTCAGTCAGTGAGCAGACAAATAGGAGCTTTCAGTCTGGCAACACTCCTGCTGCTGAGCGCCTGCGGGGGAGGTGGGGGCGGAGGAACCACGCCAGGACCCAGCCCAAGTGTGCGCTACACACTGAGCGGCCGTGTGCTGGACGGGGCCGGCGCTCCGGTGGCCGGGGCCCGGGTGCTCCTGAGCCTGAATGACACCAGCACTGATACTCAGGGAAGATTCAGCTATGGCAATCTCCCGGCGGGGAGCTACGTCGTCAGTGTGGCGGATGACAACGGAAATTACGACAGCCAGCGCCTGCAGCTGGGAGCTACGAGTGGTGAATTCAGCTTTGAGCTGCCGGCCAGTGGCGGGTTCAGGGTGCAAGGCACCAGCCCGGCCCTGAATGACAGCGGCTTCCCGCTCAATGGGGCGATTGAACTGGAGTTCAGCCAGGCACCTGACGCTGCGAGCATATCCGCTGATGATTTTGAAATTACGCCTTCCGTCGGGGAACTGCAGCTTCAGCTGAACGGGTCAACGCTGCGGATCCTGCCGGAGCGCCAGCTCCCACCGGGACAGACGATGCTGATTGAATACAGCGGTCAGATCAGCAGTGGCGGACTGGACATGAGCCAGCCCCTGCGCCTGCGCTTTGCAACGGACTCCTCTGACCAGTATCCGCCGCGCCTGGTTGATTCACGGCCTGCCGCCGGCGCAACCGGCTATGCACCGAATCTGGCGGTCAGTCTTGAATTCAACGAGGAACTGGACACGGATACTTCCAGCCTGACAATCGACGTACAGCCGGCCACTCCGGTCACCCTGCGGGTCAGTGGCAGCAGTGTGCTTGTTTCCCCCACAGGGGGCTGGCAGGTCAATACCGACTACACACTGGAGCTTGCCGGTGTCATGGATGCCAGCGGTAATCTGGCCAGCCAGCCCAGCATGCTGCAGTTCCGTACCGGCAGCCAGCCCGCCAGTTCAAGGGACCGCGAAGCCGACTGGAATCTGACAACGGACAGCATCGTCTTCTCCAGCAACATCAACGGAGGCTACGACATCTTCAGCATCCGTCCCGACGGCAGTGAACTGACGCAGCTCACGGCACTTTCCGGCGATGAGCGGCATCCCACACTGAGTTCAGACGGCAGCCTGCTGGCCTTCCAGAAGCGTGATGCTGACGGCAACCAGCAGATCTGGCTGCTGGCGATGGATGATCTCGGAGCGGAGCCGGTGCAGCTAACCAGCAGCGGCTACAGCAGCATTGAGCCCTACTTCTCACGCACGCTCAGCAATGACATCGTGTTCACGAGCACTCGGCAGTCCGTCACCGGGCTGTGGAGCGTCAGTCCTGACAACCTGCTGGAGACCGAGCTGGACGAACTGTTCGGCAGCGGCCAGTCCCAGCCGCGCTACCATCCGCTGATCGACGGGCAGCTTCTGTTCCAGAGCAGACGCAGCGGTAACGGCGACATCTGGCGCAAGACCATCAGCGTGATCAGCGGTGAGACCATCAACATCAACCTGACTCAGCAACTCAGCTCCGACGAGCACAGCCCGGCCTGGAGTCCCGATGCCTCCTTCATCGTTTTCATCAGTGATTTCGACGGGCATGAGAACCTCTGGAGTGCAGATGCGGCTGGCGACCTGCAGACGCAGCTGACCTATCTTGAGACTGACCTCAGTGACCCGGTGGTCGATCCGGTCAGTGCCAACAACCGCTGCCTTGTTACAATGGAGCAGGGCAGTGCCGGCAGTGATCTGGTGCTGGTGGATCTCACGAGCGGTGAGATCCTCGCGAACCTGACTGGAGTGTGAGAAGCATTTGACTGAAGTACGCAAGACGAAGCTGGGCGGACTGAAGGCCCTGCTCGTCGTGGTTCATGAACGACCCGTCCGCCGGCCTATGGAGCCCGGCCAGATTGACAGCTCCGGACTAGTGGACGAACTGGCACGTCGCTATGACCGGGAGCAGATCCAGCAGAGCGAGACCGGAGACTTCACGGAGCTCGCGATGGCGGCCGGGCTGGAAATCACCGACATGATGGAGATCAACCTGCGTGAGCGTCAGAGCCGCTACTATGTCGGAAGCGGCCAGATGGAGATGGTGGTTGAGCGCGCGAAGTCCTGCGAGGTGGATCTGATTGCCATTTCCGCGCCGATCTCCGCCGTGCATCAGCGCAACTGGGAAGTTGACAGCAAGCTGGTTGTGCTCAACCGCTATGACCTGATCTTTGCGATCTTCGAGGACAACGCCGTCACTGCTGACGGCAAGCTGCAGGTCGAGCTGGCCCAGCTGCAGTACGAACTGCCGCGCGTGATGCGCAGCTACGAGAAACTCGACAGCATCGGCGGTGGCAGCGCCGGTGGAACCTCGACGATCGGCCCCGGTGAGCAGCTCACCCGCCGTGTGAAGAGCCAGCACCGCAAGCGCATTGCCCTGATCGAAGGCAAGCTCGACAAGCTGCGCGGACAGCGTGAACTGCGCCGCCAGCAGCGGGTGCGCTCAGGCGTGTTCACCGCGAGCATCGTGGGCTACACCAATGTCGGAAAGAGTACGTTGCTCAACCGGCTGACACGCGGTGGCGTGCTAAGTGAGGACCGCTACTTCGCCACGCTCGACCCGACGGCGCGGGCCATGCACCTCCCGGATGGCAGCCGGCTGCTGCTGACTGACACCGTGGGTTTCATCGCGGACCTGCCCTCGGAACTTGTCAACGCGTTCCGGGCCACGCTTGATGAAATGGCCGGCAGCCATCTGCTGCTGCATCTGGCGGATGCCTCGCATCTGCGCGTGCAGGACCAGATCGAGGCCGTGCAGCAGATCGTGGGACAGATCGGTCTGGACAGCATGCCCGAGCTACTGGTCTTCAACAAGATTGACCGGGCTGACAGCGAGGAGCTGGAGCTGCTGCGTAGCACCTACCCGGATGCACTGTTCATCAGTGCCGCAACGGGGGAGGGGATTGCTGGCCTGCTGCAGCGCCTGGTGGAGCTGCGCGACAGCCGTCCGGAACCGCAGCGACCGCTGACGGATGAGGAAAAGCTGGCACGGATCCTGGGGGACTGAAACTCGGATGGGCGACGCATAATGGTCTGAGCCAAATGCATGACGCCTGCGTCCGGCGGCGGCGGGCCCGAAGGATCCTGTAGAATCTGACCATGTATGTCTTCCGTGCATCTCGCTTGATGCCGCTGCTGGTTTCAGTGGTAGTCATGGCAATCCTGGCAACTACGGGAATCGCAATCGCGACAGAAGAGCTGAATTCCAGGTTGATTCAGGCCTTCTCCGATTCTGACTATGCGACAGTGGTTTCCATACTTGATGATTCCGCTGCCGAGCTGGCTTCCGAATCTCATCTGCTGTACATTGCCGGGATCAGCTACCTGGAGCAAGGCAGGTTGGATGAAGCCCGAGATGTCCTGCTGCAGCGGCATGTCCTGTTTCCCTACGATCTCTATGTTGCTCAGCTATTGCTGGAACTCGGGGAGTTCAGCGTGCTGGACGGGTCGATCGATCTGAGTGACTATGAGGACTGCGGTATCTGGGAAGTACAGGAGCACTACAGCCTTCCTGAGGACCGCGTGGCACTGCCTGCGTTGCTGGATGAAGCTCGCCGGCACAATCCTCAGAGCTGCATTCCCTGGGTAGTGGACGCGGCACTGGCGGAACCTCCCGGAGCCGGGATTTCCAGGTTCAGTGGATTGTCAGAACTGATGCTCAGGGAGGAAAACATCGGCAACCTGCCAACTTTGGCTGAACTGCTGGTGGATGCGGGATATCTTGAAGATGCCGCTGAGCTGGCCTGTGCCGGATTTGCCGCGAGGCCGGGTGACTATTCAATGTACTACATTCTGAGCGATGTACTTGAGGAGCAGGGCCGTCCTGATCTGCTGCACGATGAACTGGCGGCAGCGGCACAGGGGAATCCTCCGCTGCCTGATCTCTATTACCAGCTTGGCCTGAGCTGCGAGGAACGCGGCGAGCCGCTGGAAGCGCTTGCGGCCTTTGACCGTGCCCATGAACTGGCACCTGAGGATGGCTACATTGAGGATTCCGCACGCATCCTGAATGCGATGGGACGTCCTGCAGAAGTTGTCAGCAGGTTCGAGGAGATGGATCCTGCTCCAGTCTACATTCCCTACTTTGCTGAACTTGGACTGGCATATGAAGCGCTGGAAATGCCTGAGGAAGCGCTGCAACAATATGAGCTCAGCCTCGGCGCAGACTACTACGGCAATCGCGTGCTTTTCCCGCTGGCCAGGGTGCAGGAACAACTAGGCATGTATGAGGAAGCACTTGCGAATGTATTGGAAAGCGGGGAGTACACCTCGCTGGCGGATCCGGAGGCATGGCTGCTGGCATCCCGCTGCCAGGCTGCACTGGGCAATCATGAAGCGGCACTGCGGGAAGCCTATGAAGTTGCGATTACCTATCCTGACAATCCCGCATACGAACAGTACCTGGATGACCTGCGCCCGCTGATGGACGCAGATGAGCTGGCCGGGCTGGAACGCGAGTGGCGCTGGGGCATGGAGATTGACGGGCTTGTGCAGGGCAGTGATGACAATCCCGCACTGGCCCTTCAGCGGGCCTGGCAGCAGTACGAAGCTGGCAATGTCAGTCTGGCGATGGAAACAGTAAGGGATGCGCAGGAGATCCTGCCGGAGGGCCTGCTGGATGTGGAGCGCCTGCTGGATCTCAGCCTGCTGCTCATGCGAATCGAACATGAAGATATCGAGGGAATAGAAGCTGATTTCCAGCAGTATCGCGACGAAGGTCTTGAGGACGAGCTTTCATTGCTTGTGGCTCAGCTGATTGCCGTGGAGCGTGAAGACTACATTCAGGCTTTAGCCTACACCGACCAGATTCTGGCGCTTTCTCCGGATGATGTGGATATGCTCAATTCCAAATCTGCCTATCTAAACGAAGCTGGCCTATATGAAGAAGCATGGCAGGTCAGCAGCCAAGCACTGGAGATTGAGCCTGGCAACCCTGAGTCGCAGCTGATGCACCTCTACAATGCAGTGGATGCCGATCATCTGGACGATTACATCTCACTGTTACGCTCCATGCCGGACGGCAAGCTTACGGAGATCAGCAGAATCGCACTCGAATGGGCAAGACAGATTGATGAATCAGGTGAGACAGGTGCCCAGGAGTATCTCAGCCAGAAACAGCAGGAATACTACGGAGATTTCAACTCCCCGGAGCTGATCGCTGTCAATCTGCTGTTGCAGCAGGAATCTCGTCGCACGATCAACTCATCTCCGGTGGAACCCCACAACACGGACTACACGCCGTCTGCGGAAGAGATGGTGGCGGTTCTGCAGCTGTTGCTGGATATTGGGAATGCAGGTGACGTGAATGATGAACTGTTGATGCGAGGCAGCGAACTTGTCGAGCATTGGCCGCACAATCCTGTGGTTCTTGCCACGTTCATGGGACTGGCAATCAGGAGCGGCAGGCCGGAAATCACTTCCCAGGCTACGATCACGCTGAGCCTGGAATACAAGGATCTCTATGCGGAATTGGCCAGGCTGCCGGATCAGCAGGCTTCGGCGATCTTCGTGAAATCCATGATTTCGGAATACTGCATGAAGGCTTACAGGGCTTCACAGGACCATCAAGAACTCTGCTTTTCCATTGCTGGTTTTCTCAAGGCAGCTGGCTTCCTGAATGAATACGAGGAAGTGATCTCAGGAATGCGCAGCCGCAGCATGGATCCGGAGCTTATCCGGGAACTGGAAGATATGTAGCTGAGGCGGAACGAACTAGTGAACCCACACGCAGCGGGACCCTTGCAGGTCAACTTGCTGAAAATGACTTTGCCCAGACGTAGGGCCGTTAGTCCTAACTCGCGCTGCTGACCAGCCTGGCTTCAAGCTTCATCGGCACGCTGGCCAGGGCGCGGCTGATCGGGCAGCCACCCTTGGTGCCTTCCGCGAACTCGGCGAACTTCTCGGCATCGATGCCCTCGATGTCGGCTTCGCAGTGCAGCTCGATCAGGTCCAGCGTGGGCTTGCCGTCCACGAAGTTCAGGTGCACATTGGCACGCGTCTTGACGGAGTTCACCGTGTAGCCGGCACCGCTCAGGTCAGCGCTCAGGGCCATGCTGTAACAGCCCGCGTGCGCCGCGGCGATCAGCTCCTCCGGATTGGTGGTCTCACCACTCTCGAACCTGGACACGAAGTTGTAGGGTCCGGAGAATGCTCCGCTTTCCACGGACACATGGCCCTTGCCACCCTTGAGATCACCATTCCATTCCGCTGTTGCATGTCTGACCGGCATCACTTCCTCCGCAATAATCTGGATCTGCAGTACTACCCGCCTTGCGGCCTGCTTGTTGCAGTTCCCGGGAAATCAATCCAGAGGATGCGGGCGGCCGAGCAGGGCTATGACATTGGAGAATGCAGACAGCTCAAACTGCTGGTCGGCTGCGCCGCGCAGTGGAGAAGCACTGACCGCAGCCAGCCGGAAGACACAGGCTCGGCGCAGCAGGGAATCGGTAACTCCGAGGGGGTAGCTGCGCTCAAGGACTGATCCATCAGCGCCATACCAAGCTATGGCATCCGCAACGCAGATCGCCATCGCATAGGCGGCCGGCCGCCAGTATGGCGAGAAGTCGATCACACCGGGATCCAGGCCTTCCTCAAACAGCAGATTGCCTGCCATGTCGCCATGGATCAGCTGCTTCGGCAGGCGTCTGTCCGCTGGATCACAGAGCTCCAGATGCTTCTCGATCGCATCACGCAGATTCCAGCGCTCGCCACAGCGCTCCTCCTGCCAGGCGATGCGGTCCGCCTGAGCCCAGTGATGGCGCGGTGTGGCGAGGAAGGCCGGGGGATCCAGGCCTTCGAGTGCCTTGTGGAAAGCCCGGCAGACATTCAGCATGGACTGCCAGTCTCCCTGGCAGTCATGGCGTCCCGGCAGGAAGCGCCATGCGGCCCAGCCTTCGCAGATGTATGATCCATTCGTGGATACTATGGGCCGCGGAATGCGGAAGCCGTTCTCGGCAAGTCCGGCATAGAGTTCCGCAGTGTATTCCGCCTCAGCTGCATCGTCCACAGGTCGCAGGATGGCGCTGGTGGCACTCCAGCTGCGCCCCTGGCCGTCAGCCAGCAGGCGTGGAGTGAGGCCCTGCAGCCCGAAGGCCGCCAAGACTTCCATGGATGGTGCCGTCTGTTCTGTTTTCATGCTCATAGCTCTTCTCTGATCTTGCCGCAGTTGGGGCAGGAATGGATCAAGAGCCGGTTAGATTATCCCAGGGATGCAGTTTTCAGCGGGATCTGCATGAAAATCCTTCAGGCTCCATCAGGGGACGCCTGCGGTCTGCGCAGGTTACAGAAGCGGCAGCCTGCTTATCCCGCCGAATTAAGGTCGAAACTTCGACTTGACAGGTACCAATAACACTATCTGCGGGAGGAAGGAACATGGAAGCAAACAGTGGAGCAGCAGCCCGTGCGCGCCGGATCAGGCTCGGTCACAGTGATGCGGAGATCAGCCGGGTCGGCCTGGGCTGCATGGGAATGTCGGAATTCTACGGGCCGAGTGACGAGGCCGAGTCAATCAAGGTGCTGCAGGGAGCACTGGACGTTGGCGTGAATTTCTTCGACACGGCGGACATGTACGGCAGCGGCCACAATGAGGAACTGCTCGGCCGGGCCTTTGCCGGCCGCTGGCACGAACTCGTGCTGGCAACCAAGTTCGCCGTCGAGCGGGGGCCTGATGGCGCTTTCACCGGCATCAACAACAAGCCTGAGTACATCCACAGTGCCTGCGAAGCCAGCCTGAAGCGCCTGGGCCGCGACAACCTGGACCTGTACTACATGCACCGCCGTGATCCCGCAGTGCCGCTCAGTGAAAGCATCGGGGCCATGAAGGAGCTGGTGGAGCAGGGCAAGGTGCGCTGGATCGGCATTTCCGAGGTCAGCCCGCAGGAACTTCGTGAGGCATTTGCGATCCATCCGATCAGTGCCGTGCAGAACGAATTCTCCATGTGGAGCCGCGAGCCGCTGGACGGCATGCTGGAAACCGCCGGCGAGCTGGGCACTACCTTCGTGGCCTACAGCCCGCTTGGCCGGGGCTTTCTTACCGGTGCGATCAAGGACAAGGATGCACTGGACCCCAGCGACTTCCGCCTGCACAACCCGCGCTTCAGTGACGAGGCACTTGAGCAGAATCGCAGTTTCCTTGAGGTGATTGCGCAGGTGGCGCAGGAGCACGGTGTGAGCAGTCCGCAGGTGGCGCTCGCCTGGGTGCTCAACCAGTCGCCGAATCTGGCGGTGATTCCGGGAACGCGCAAGCTGAGCAGACTGCAGGAGAACATCGCAGCTGGAGAAATCAGCTTTAGTGCTGAGCAGCTGCAGGGCATCACCGCCGGACTGCCTGAGCAGACGGCAGGCACGCGTTACTGATAACGCGGCAGGAAAGTGAATATCGGGCGGGCGAGATTCGAACTCGCGACCCCTAGTCCCCCAGACTAGTGCGCTAACCGGACTGCGCCACCGCCCGACGTGAGGGCATATTATAACCGCCGCTGCGAACTGCGCAATCGTGGATTTATGCAGTTTTCGGAATGCCCTGGACCATGATGAAAAAGGGGGAAGCCACTGGCTTCCCCCGTACGATTCATCCTGTTCCGCAGCAGGCGGTCAGGCTCAGTTGAAGCTGACGAAGTCGAAGCTTGAAGTCGTAAGACCTTCTCCACCGTTGAGTTCCTCCGTGCCCGGCAGCTTCACGCTGACGACCACGAACAGGTAACTCATCCCATCCTCCACTGCGAGTGGCACGGTCTGGCTGTAGCTGCCGAACTGGCCGAAGCTGGCTGTGAAATCAGGGGCACGGCCCTCGTCTCGGTAGCTGAATGACTCGTAGTTGGGATTCTCATGTTCCGGGTCATTCTCCTCGTCATAGCTGACCTTGCCACCCATCACGTCCACCAGCACTTCCAGATCGGAGTGATCGGGGCTGTAGAGGTCAACCGTCAGCTGGACCATGCCGTCCTCACCCACGACTGCGTTTCCTTCCTCGTCAGTCTGTTTGCTGATGCTGAGGCCGATGGGCGGGGGAGCACTGTCCTGATTGAGGAAGTAGAGCAGGTTTTCCTCCAGGTGCTCATCGATGTCGATGCTGGCCTGGATGATGCCGTCAGGGTTGATCAGCATCGTGGTCGGGAATCCCTTGATGTTCCAGTCGGCCTTGTTGGAAAGGTCAGTGGCTTCGCGGTGGTCCCAGACAACTACGTGCGGGATGCGCTTATCGCGTATGACCTTGTCAACATCCTTCTCCCGGTCGGGGTTGTCAAAGGCCACGGTGAAGACCGCGAAGTCATCGCGTTTGCGCAGGGTACGCGTCTCGTCCAGCAGGAAGGGCAACTGCCCCATGCAGGGACCTCACCAGGTGGCCCAGTTCTCCAGCAGGACCCATTTGCCCTGATAGTCGGCCAGCTCAACCCAGTCTCCGCTCACACGGTCAACGCCGTAGAGCGGCAGGGCGCGGTTGCCTGAATCCGCCTGGAAGGCGAGGGCAGGGGCTGTCCAGAGCAGCAGGATCGCTGCCAGCAGCATGATTCTCTTGTGCATTGGCTACCTCCACTGCCAGCATAGCACCGGAGGGATCAATGCACCAGATGGATTCAGGCGAGATCTTCCTCGCGCTCCTCCACTGTGACTGCCACGAGTTCGCGCACGGGCACGGCGTCGAGGATGCTGCGGATTCCGTTGTTGTCATTACGTCCGATGATGGTCATGGATTCTTCTCCGAAAAAAGTTACTTAGTAAGTTGACTCAAGTACAACCAGGGTTTCACCCTAGGCGCTTGCGAAATATTCTATAGCAAAAACCTTCTCGTTGCTACCAATCACCTCGAGAACCGGATTTCTGCGCAGTTCCGCAAGGATCACCTCGAAGTCCCAGCAAGCCATGAACTGCTCGCCGTAGTTGATTTCCTCCTGGCGCTGCGCTCTGATCTCACTCGTATACATGCGGTTTCCCACTTCCTTATGAATTGGGGTTTCATTGGTGAAACCGCTTGTATTACCCCCGCTGGCAAGTCAGTAAACAATCATCTCCCAGATGATCTGAAAATCCCAGGAAAGTCTCTCGCTTGACTACCCAGTGCCAGCCGGAGCACTGACAGAGATGACGGGAAGGGCCTGTGGGTGGTTACCCCTGAGCAATGCCGGCAACCGTAATTTAATCAGGGAATAATCAGCGCAGCTTCTTCAGTTCACGGTGGCGGAAGCAGCCGGTGATGTGGTCATTGACCATACCCGTGGCCTGCATGTGCGCATAGACCACGGTCGGCCCGACGAACTTGAATCCGCGGGCCTTGAGATCCTTCGAGTATTTTTCCGCAAGCTCCGTGTAGGCCGGGATCTCAGACATCTCAGTCCAGCTGTTCACGAGCGGCCGGCCATCGACAAAGCCCCAGTTGTAGGCGTCGAAGCTGCCGAACTCCTCCTGGACCTGCAGGAAGGCCCGGGCATTGGCAACCGCTGACTCGATCTTCTGCCGGTTGCGGATGATCCCGCTGTCCTGCATCAGCTTCTCAAGCCTGGCTGGCGTATAACGGGCCACCTTCTGCGGGATGAAACCGTCGAAGGCGCGGCGGAAGGCATCACGCTTGCGCAGGATGGTGATCCAGCTCAGTCCCGCCTGGAAGCCTTCCAGCAGGAGGAACTCGAACAGGGCATTGTCATCATGCAGGGGCACGCCCCATTCCTCATCGTGATATGAGACGTAGAGCGGATCATCCCCGCACCAGCCGCAGCGCTGCCTACTGCGCGGCATCGCCACTCGTGGCTTCAGTGCCTGAATGCAGCTTGCCGAGTTCGGCCATGCCGGTGCTGTAGAAATGCTCCATGATGCCGATCACCTCATCCTCACTGGCACCGTCGGGCCTGAAGCGGCAGGACCATTCGAACTCACAGCCGCCCTCCGGATCCTCCAGGATCTTCATGGTTGCCACATAGTCCCTGAAGGGGAAGCTGCTTTCGAGAATCGCATAGGTGTAGCTGCGGATCTCCGGCTCATAGCGCATCAGCTCCTCCTTCACCCAGTGGCCGCCCTCGATCCGGATGTGGCGGTTGGCACCGGGTTCCCCGCCCGTGGTCTCGCAGGATGTGATCATCGGCAGGAAGGCATCGACTCGATGCCAGTTGCCAACGGTGCCCCACAGTTCATCGGCACTGACCTCGAACGGTGCCTTCATCACGAATTCAGTCATCTGTTGCTCCTCGTCTGGCCTGAGCGGAGATTCTATATCCTGCAGCAGGGCGTTGCCACTAGCCTGATTGAAACAATCCGTTCACCTGCCGAGAATGTCAACTCGCAGATGTGCCGGCAGGTTGCGTGCGCCTTCGCGGCGGGTCAGGCCGCTGGCCCTGTCGCCGACCCGCTGCAGGAAGGCATGCACTTCCCCGGGGTAGTGCTTGGATGCTTCACGCAGCATCCAGCCAAGTGCCTTGCGGATGAAGAATTCCTTCTCATGCAGGCGGGATTCGAAGGTCTCCCAGCAGTAATCCTGTGCCAGCCTGGCATTGCGAGCCGGATGGATGTGCACGAGGATGCTGGCACGCCGGGTCCACATCACGGGGTCCTCACGCCAGGCAGCGGTTTCCCTGTAGAACTGCTGCCGTTGTCCAGCATGTTCCTGCAGCCGCAGGGCCATGCGGGACAGCACCCCGCAGGCGATGCCATCCAGCTGGGCCCAGCCCTCACATTCCCTTGTCATGGTCCTCAGCCAGCTGAGATCGGCAATGACCAGCTCCCGTTCGCAGCGCTCCAGCAGCATGATGGCAAGCATGCTTTCCTCCCAGCAGAAGGAGCGCCAGAGCGGCCGGATCACTGCCTGGATATCCTCATTGCCGATCCGGCTCCGGGCCGGAAACACTGCCCGGAGGATCTCGCGAAGCCTGGGAGTACGCAGACCGTGGAACATCAGGGCTGACTTGTGATATGCACGGTGGAAGCGGGCATGCTGCGGGTCCGCATTCTCAACAAGCAGCTCCCGCAGTCGCTGAATCCTGTCGTCCACTGGCTCTGTCCGCCGTCCGGTCATGGACGGATCATAGCCCATCGCTGAATCTCAGCGCAACAGCACCATGGAAAAGGCGAGGTCAACGAAGCAGACTACGGCAGCCACCATTGCCACCTTCGTGCGCACGCGTGGCAACAGGATCAACCCCATGATGAAGACACACAGTCCAGTGCCCGTTCCGATCAGCAGGCCTTCCAGAATCCGGTCGGGGATACCGGCATGCAGGGTGATGAAGTGGTGCAAAAGGCCGGCTGCCAGAGCACTGCCCGCTGCCAGCGGAAAATAGCGCCGCGAGCGGGTCTGGTCCATCTTCGTCAGGCTGAAGCCGACATAGACCGAGATCAGATGGATCAGCAGGTACATCCCGATGAGTGCAAGCATCAGCCGGTCCCCAGCTCGGGACGGTCCTCGAGCCCCATCAATGTCATCTGCATCGCCGCCACCAGTTTTTCGCTGCCATCCTGCACCGCCAGGACATCCACGCGGACGGGAAACAGCGTGCGTCCCGCCTTCAGCAGCTGGCCCCGGGCGATCAGGCGCTCCCCGATGGCAGGGCTGATCAGATTGATCTTGAATTCGGTGGAGAGCATTGACCAGCCGGCGGGCAGCATGGAGTATGCGCTGTAACCGCCGGTGACATCCGCCAGAGTGGCAATCGCCCCCGCGTGGAAGTAGCCATGCTGCTGACAGAGATCAGCTCGCCAGGGCAGGACGGTCTCCACTGCACCTGGTGCCACTTTCGTGATCTCCGCACCCAGCAGGCGCAGAAAGCTCTGGGTGGTCCAGGATTCGCGCACACTGCGTTCGTAGTCGGGATTGCGGGGGATGAAGTCCGGCACGGGGAAAGTATATACGAGTCGGAGCGGACTCATTCTGGATGCATCCGCCTCAAATGAAAAGGGGAGCCCGCAGGACTCCCCATGTCGTCAGTTTCCGTCTGTTCAGGGCAGGGCGATGTTGCGGCCGAAGCTCACGCCGACACCCTCTCCCTCGTTCAGTTCCTCACTGCCGGGATAGGTCACGCTGGCCATCACGTACAGGGAATCCGCTTCGCCGAAATCCGAGATCACGAAGCTGTGGTCCTCGTTGGCAAACCAGCGGAACTTCTGTGTGAAGGAGTAGTCCTGGCCCTCGTCGGCAAGCGAGATGTATTCACGGTCCAGCGGACGGCCCTTGTGCTCCGGGTCATTCTCCTCATCCCACTTGAACACGACGCGGTAGACCTCCACATTGACATCCATGTCAGTGTGCTGGCTGGAATACATGGAAAGGTCAACCTTGACCGTTCCGTCCTCCTGCAGTTCCGCGCTGCCGTTCATATCCATCACACCGAGCGCTTCACCGTTGTCAATGAAGTACTCAAGTACCTGCTGGAAGTCCTCTCCGGCACGCAGGTCGGCGACGATCTCACCCTGGGGGTTGATCAGCACCGTGGTCGGGATGCCGCGGATGTTCCAGTCCGGTGTGTTGCCACGGTTCGGATCGTTGTTCTGCCAGATCACCGGATAGCGGATACCGCGTTCCTTGATGACATCCAGCAGGGCCTGCCTGTCCCTGTCGTAACTGGCCGTGACCATCTTCAGGCGGCCATTGTCAATCAGTTCACGGGTGCCAGACACCACCTGAGGCAACTGCCTCATGCAGGGGCCTCACCAGGTGGCCCAGAATTCCGCCAGCACCCACTTGCCACGATAGTCCGCCATGTCCACCCAGTCATTGCTGACGGCATCAGTGCCGTACAACTCAGGGGCACGGTTGCCAGGCTTGGCCTCGAACTGGGCATGGGCTGCCACGGGCAGGATGCAGGTGGCGATCAGGCCTGCCAGGATCATCTGCTTTCTCATGTCTACCTCCCGGTCAATAAATGTCTGCTTTCAGCCTACTTGTCAGCGTTGAAGCGGATCCGGCCGCTGTCAGAGACCCACAGTCCCTCACCGTCGAACATGTCCTCCGTGCCGGGCAGCATGACGCGAACCGTGTATCCCATCATTGCAGTGCCTTCCACAGCGGGAATCGTATGGCTGAATGACCTGTCGCCGAATTCACCGAAGCTCGCACTCTCGGAAATCTCGGAGTTCTCCTCATCCAGTTCGATGTACTCGCTGCTGACCGGACGACGCTCATGGTTGGGGTCATCCTCGGCATATTCGTACTTGACGTGGTAGTAATCAACCTCGTACCTGAGTGCCTTGTGGTCGGGGCTGAACAGGTCAATGCTCAGTCCGACACTGCCGTCTCCGTTGTCAGTGGCGGAACTGGACAGCCCGATCGGCATGTAGTCGCCATCGTTGCCAAGGAAGAAGTCCAGGGCCGGGCCGAGCTTCTCACCACGCAGGTTGGTGGCCACGATCACGCCCTGGGGATTGATCAGGAAGGTCGCGGGAATCGAGTGGATGTCCCACTCCTTGCTCTGCACCGTATCCCAACCGCCGCCGTCGTAGGTGACGGGATAGTCAATCTTGTGCTGCTTGATGTACTTGTGGAGCAGGTTGGTGGTGCTGTCGGCATCAAGGCTGACACCGAAGACCTGGAAGTTGCCATACTCGCGAGCAACTCGACGGGTTTCGGTGAGCATGTTCGGCAGCTCGCCGATGCAGGGGCCGCACCAGCCTGCCCAGAAATCGAGGAAGACCCACTTGCCCATGTGGTCGGAGAGCTGCGCCACTCCGCCGTTCACGACATCACGTCCCGAGATGTCATTCGCCCGGTCGCCGACATTGGGGGTGTATGCCTGCGCGGGGACGGCGGCGAGAAGCATGAGCACGGTCAGGATCAGAATTCTCTTCATGTGTTGTTCTCCCTTGTGGCGGAGCGGGACTGTCCTGTTGTCCCGGACTATCCGCCGGCAGCTCGAATTATCCCAGAAAACGAAAAGTGCCGCAAATCCTCACGGTCTGACTTGCTGCGAACCGCTGGATTGAATCCGGAAATGAAAAGGCGGCCCCCGCAGGGACCGCCTGATTGATACGATTGCAGTCCGATCAGTTGACTCGCACGATCACTATGCTGTCGTCATCCAGGGCAAGCGGGTTGCTGCTCTGGATCAGAGCCGTGGCCTGCTGGTCATTCTCGATGCGCAGCAGCTGCATGTAGTAGTTGGCCCCGCGCACGAACTCACTGGTTTCGGCGAATCCACCGCTGTCGGTGGACTGTACCGTAATCTCCACAGTCTCCGGATGCTGATCACTCGGATCACCGACGAGGCCGGGGAAGACGTCATTCTGGCTGACCACCTGGTCAATCACGGAAGCCAGGTTCCAGGGCTCGTAGAGGCGCAGGCGGAAGCGGCGGTCCGGGTCCAGTACCTGCAGCACGATCGGGTCATCATTGCCGTCACGGACCTGGACACGCACCTCGTGGTTGCCACTGTTGCCCATCTTCAGGCTCAGGGCAATGCTGCCGTTTGCATCATGGTCCTCGTCATAGTCGTAGGCGAAACCGTGGTCCGGGTGGAATGCGCAGACGATGCCGTACTTGGCAATGGCTCCCTCAATCTGGAAGATGCCGGAATCGCCGGTGATCACATATTTGGGCTGGCTGAGATCGTTGAGGAAGGGGCTGGGCACGCCACCAAGGCTCTGGGCGGAGGCGGCGATCACGAGCACACCTTCCAGCGGGTTGCCCTCACTGTCAGTTACCACGCCGCTGACTTCGCTGGTCAGTGTAGCCTGCAGCACGAAGTCGGTTTCCTGGTCCTTGAGCTCAATCCTGCCCTCGAAGTTTTCCGCCAGGGTCTGGCCTTCGTAGGTGACGCGGATGGAGTAGTTCACATCCTTGTGCCAGCGGTAGCCGATCTCGTATTCGCCGGAGTTGTCGGTTTCGTCGCTGAATGTCAGCAGATCGTTGTCGCCGTTGACCTCAGCACGGACCTGAACGACGACGCCGCCGACAGCTTCTCCCTTGGTGTCGACCACGCGGCCGGTCCATTTACGTTTGGGAGCCTCATCGTTGAGCAGCTCGCGAACCAGCAGGCCGGCAACGACCGTTTCACAGCTGGTAGCCAAAGCTGCCATGCAGAAAAGCGAAAGGAGCATCAGACTGATTGCCCGCATAAACCCTCCAGTCCGGAACCCTCGTATTTGCCCCGTGTTCCTGACCGTGCCTAGATTCTAGCCTAGTTATCCTGCGTGTGCCGAATTGCACCTCGTGCCTGTCTCAGCTACTTGGTGGCGTCACGACGAAGTCAGTGCTCTGGTCACCCAGTTCAACCTTGCCGATCTGCTGTTCGGTCAGGACCTGGTCCTCAAACACCACGCGGATGGCGTAGTCCACTTTCTCATTCCAGCGATAGCCGATGCGATACTCGCCATTGAAGTCAGTCTCATCGCTGTAGCTGATCGTGTCATCGTCTCCGCTGACTTCCGCCCGGACCTGTACCAGTACGCCGCCGATGCCGTTTCCCTCGCTGTCCCGAACCGTACCTGTCCACGTGCGCTTGGGTGCTTCATCATTCAGCAGTTCACGGATCAGCAATGCCGCCACTGCCGCACCACAGCTTGCACAGACCGATAACAGGCCGGCGAGGAACAGCAGTTTGATTGAGGTACTCTTCATCCGATAATCTCCTTGTTGACCGCGAATCCGGTCTGAAACTGGACGTCCGCTACGCTTCCAGGTTCAATAAGCGGAATCGCGAAATCCGGACACAAAGCAAATCACGGAGTGGATATCACTGAAATACAGCAGCCCGGGCAGGGGTAGCAATATAATCATGCCAGATATGGATGGGTTGTGGCATGAAATGTAAAACCAAACCACCGTTCCTGTCGTCCCTGATAGCGGTGGATATTTCAGGCCGGGGCGGCAGCCATCGGACAACAAGGGTACAATCTCGGGATGTGTTAAGATTTTCCCCCTAGCGGAAACTCGGCACATTTAACTATCTTTATGCAGACAAATCGATTCTCACAGATAATCCTGACCTTCGGTGTGATCATCATCGTGGTGATCATGCTCCAGTACCTCAAGTCAGCGAACATGGTTTCCATCGGCTTCAGCGAGCTGGTGGACCGTGTCAACAACGGCGAGGTGATGGAGGTCAACATCGAGAAGAACTCCGGACGGGTCGTGGGTAAGTTCAAGCAGGGCAGTGATGCCATCCGCAGCCACGACAACAAGGAATCCTTCACATCAGTGATCGAGACCGAGTTCACGGACGAACTGATCGCGATGATGCGTGAGAACAACGTCAAGTTCGACATCGTACCGGTCAGCTTCTGGGATACCCTGCTCAGTCCAAACACGCTGTTGCTGGTGCTGGTGTTCACGATCCCGATAGTCTTCCTGTTCTGGCTGATGAACCGTCAGATGCAGAGCGGAGGCAACAACCAGGCGATCAACTTCGGCAAGAGCCGGGCACGCCTCGCTAGTGATGGCAAGAAGAAGATCACCTTCGCCGACGTTGCCGGCGTGGATGAGGCCGTCGAGGAACTGCGCGAGGTCGTGGACTTCCTGCGCGATCCCAAGAAATATGAAGCGCTCGGGGCTGAGATCCCCAA
This sequence comes from bacterium, assembly GCA_020440605.1. GTDB lineage: Bacteria > 4484-113 > 4484-113 > 4484-113 > JAFGCY01 > JAHEFU01. The sequence continues at coordinate 76,113 of JAGRNT010000006.1, forward strand.
GGGTGTGCTGCTCGTCGGCCCTCCGGGCTGCGGCAAGACGCATCTTGCAAAGGCCGTGGCCGGTGAGGCCAATGTGCCGTTCTTCTACATCAGCGGTTCCGATTTCGTAGAGATGTTCGTCGGTGTCGGCGCCAGCCGTGTGCGCGACCTGTTCGATCAGGCCAAGCGCCGTGCCCCATGCCTGATCTTCATTGATGAGCTGGATGCCGTGGGCCGACACCGCGGTACCGGGATCGGCGGCACGCATGATGAGCGTGAGCAGACCCTGAACCAGATGCTTGTTGAAATGGACGGCTTTGAAGCCAACAGCGGCATCATCGTGCTGGCCGCCACCAACCGTCCCGACGTGCTGGACCCGGCGCTGCTGCGTCCCGGCCGTTTCGATCGCCGCGTGGTGGTGGATGCACCGGACCTTTCCGGGCGTCTGCATATCCTGCAGATCTACACCAAGAACAAGCCGATGTCCGCAGACATCGACCTGCGGGCTCTGGCCCAGCGGACGCCGGGCTTCAGCGGTGCGGATCTGAAGAATGCCGTCAATGAAGCTGCGCTGCTGGCGGCACGCCGTGGAGAGACCCGCGTCACCAGTGAGGATCTGTTCGAGGCTGTTGACCGTGTGGTGGCCGGACCCGAGCGCAAGAGCCGCATTATCAATGAGCATGAGAAGCAGGTGATCGCCTATCACGAACTCGGGCATGCAATCGTCAGCCATGAGCTCGAGAACACGGATCCGGTACACAAGATCAGCATCCTTCCGCGTGGCCAGGCTCTGGGCTACACGCTCAACTTCCCGGCAGAGGACCGCTTCCTGATATCCAAGAAACAGATTCTCGACCGAGTCAGCATGGCGCTCGGTGGCCGGGCGGCGGAGGAGATCGTCTTCGGAGACATCACCACCGGTGCCAGCAATGATCTTGAGCGCAGCACGCAGATGATCCGCGACATGATCACCAAGTACGGCATGAGCGAGGAGCTGGGGCCGATCCAGTTCGGCCGCACGAATGAGAATCCCTTCCTCGGCAAGAGCTTCGGTGAAGACCGCAACTACTCCGACGAAGTGGCTTACCGAATCGATGAGGAAGTGCGGCGCCTCGTGATGGGCTGCTATGACCGAGCCCTGGAAGTGCTGCGCATCAACCGCCGCAAGATGGACTATCTGGCGAGCATCCTGATCCGTGAGGAGCATCTCGACCGCGACGACTTCGTGCGTCTGATGGATGAGGACGTTCCGGATGACTTCACGCCGACACCGCTGAAGCCCAACAGTTCGACCACCGCAGCCCTGCGGGCAAAGGAGCGGGCGGAGCGGGTCCATACCGAGAAGCAGCGGCAGGATCAGCCCTGGCGTCCCGGAACGGCTCCGGCGGGCTAGGAGGTCAGGCCTTGGCCTGGCAGAATTCAGTGGTCAGTAGCCAGTGGTCAGAATTCTGGATCACTGAGCGGAAACGGATCACTGCTTCATTCGGGTATCACTAAATCGGCAGCGGCAGGCCAATCTGACAACTGACGTCAGACCACTGACCACTGCGTCAGTACATTGACAATGGGGGTGATCCGGTTTCGACGGTATGGTCGAAGCGCTTGTTGCATCTCGCGGCGGAGCTAACCGCGTTACAAACTGGCCACAACCACAGTTGGCAACACCAACTTTGAACTGGCTGCTGCTTAATCCAGCAACCCGTGAAACTGCCGCCCGGTCCCGAGGCGTCAGCGTAGCGTAAACTTTTCGGGCTGGCCTGCAGGACGCCCGACCTGCGGGTGAGATAAGGGCTGCTGGCCGTTCTCCGAGTGTCAACGGATGCGGGGTCCGGTCCAAAGACAATCCCGATGACTATGGATGTAGACGCAGGCAGGGACATCATATCGGACGGGGGTTCGACTCCCCCCACCTCCACCAATGTACTTGTCGAGTAGTGCGGGTGCTCGGGCATCTGCGCAACCGGTAATTCCACCCTGTGCAATGAGTCCCGTCCTGGCGGGGACAAGCCCCGGCGCTAGATGGCCAACCGCGCAAAGCACTTGACGCGATCAAATCCCCAGGCAACCAGATGGGTGCAATTCGGGGTAATATCAGGCAGTGTGCTCCAATAGCTCTTGACGACCGCTGTTTGAGTCAAGTGCCCTGAGGCCAGTGTTCATGCCGATCAAGAGGTCGGCCTATAAACTACAGTTCGAAAGACATACCTTTATTATTTGTGCGTTGCCAGGTTATGATAGGAGGAAATGCATGCACTCGCAATTCTTCAATTGTATTATTGGATGTTATTCGAGACAAAGAAATCAATTGACAATATTGCTTGGGTCGTTAAACTTTCGTCATGCGACGACCTCCATTTCAGAAGCGACAACTTGCTAAGTTCCGGGCGAGCTTGGCCGCCGAACCGCTGCTAAGAGTTCATGGTCTTGTTATCGACAGTAATGCACTGGCCAAGCTAGGAAGGATTGTTGGTCCAGGAATGGGCGTGTTGCTAAAGCAGTTCACGGCTGAGATGGCTGAGGCGGTTCTGGAGGATGCCAGGACAAGAGGTTTCAGGTGCATCAAGTACCTTTACATTAGAGTGAACCGCGGGGTGGCAAACTCCTACAAACTGAAAATGGAAATCAGCAGCGGACGTGGAATGATGCTGATCTGCTGTCTGCGTGACTACCTTCATTTCCTGGCGTTGATAAAACAAGATAATGCGAATGACCTTATTCAGCGAGAACTATGGAACATGAATAAACTCCCCATCATCAAGAATGCAAAATCTCCATGTATGCGGAGACTTCAGATCAAGTACCTCGAGCTATCACCAGATTGCAGCGTGACCGGGTATGAATTTTATAAGTTGATTCGCAACCAAGAGAAGAAACTCAGAGCGGAGGACGTAATTGCTGAAGGTGAAAAGATGCCTACCAAGAAGACGTTGATAGCTTGGGTGCTTCGGTGGCAGCGCGAGTATCATACCCCTGAGTTATTGATTGACAATCACGTGGAACTTGTCAAGGGAACTCGGTCTGGATTGAATTCACGCACCGAGAAGCAGAACCAGGCCGTTTAGCAGTAGCCGCCGACACTACTACCCAAAAAACAGGAAGCTGGTTGCACGAGCTCTCGTGCAATTGGTACTGCATTTTCAAACCTAGTGAGAAGTGTGCGCAAGATTCACGGCCTTCATATCAGCAGCACCTGCGCCATACATGATCGACTAGACTCTTCTATTTGCCACCAAGCTCAGATGGGAACTGTGCAAGTTGAATATCGAGTGTAACTTTATCTCATGTTCCCGCAGTTGCCGGTTTACTCTCACATGCGAAAGGAAACTACGGCAACGGCAGAATCCAAGAATGACATCGATGCAAGCAAAGTGAGCCAGGTTCCACCTGGAGCAATGACTTCTGCTGATCGGGTCATCGAGATTGGACAGCTCCTGGCACGTGCTCTGGTTCGCCAGAGATGTGGAAGAGTGAAGCAGTTTGCATCGAGTGACGCAGCTTCAGCAGAATCCTTGGCTAAAAGACTTGACTCAAAGGGGCACCTCGAGCGTTCATTGCACGGCAATGATTACGGAGGCAGTCATGAATGATCAAGTGTTGGTTGCACTGGCAGAGTTAGAGAAATCTTCAACTGATGAGCTGAAGCAGAGGTGGTCTGATTTGATTGGAACAGAGCCCCCTGCATACTCGCGCAGCCACCTGATCCGTCGCCTGAGCTACAGAATACAGGAAATGCATCACGGAGGAATTTCGGAAGTTGCAAGGGGGCAACTGAATCGCGCATTAGAGGAGCGACAGATCAATCCCCTGGGAGGCGTTACGTTTCTTCAAAAGGGAAAAGTGGTACAGCGGAAGCGGTGGCTGCCACCAGCTGGGACCACCTATCGAAGAGTCTATAGAGGTCAGGATTATACATTGACAATCCTGGATCAGGGAGTAGATGTCAACGGCAAGCGGTACACATCTCCCTCTGCAGCCGCAGTTGCAATTGCTGGAAGTAAGAAGAACGGTCGGAAGTGGTGGGGAATTCCAAGCTAAGGAGACAACTATGTGTCATTCATCTGTCAGAAACGATTCAAGTGTCAGGAGCGGTTCAAGTCATACACCCTCGACAATCGTGCGCTGTGGCATATATACCAGAGCCAGAACAGAAGAAGGCCTGCCAACAGAGTGCGCTGCTCTGATTAACCAATATGAACGCTGCTCCAGTTATGTATCAGCTCGAGCTGATGATATGTGGCGCGTCACCGCCACATACTATGACGGTAGTTACGGTGCAGCTGATAAGCACCGGCCTGCTCTTCAGCGAATGCTTGCAGACCTTGGCAAAGGCCAACTGGACGTCATACTGGTTGCCAGCTTTGATCGGCTCTGGCGAAGCAGTAGGGACATGTGCGACTTTCTGTCTCAGCTCACACAGGCTGATGTTGGATTCGTGTCAGTGAATCAGGCGGTTGACACAACAACTGCGGCCGGCCGCTTAACAATGAATGCGCTATGGCAATTTTCAGCTTCATTCCTTTATGACAATGAGGAGCGGTCACATGAATAGAACTTCCGAGATCAAACTACAGAGTTCATCACAAGTAATAAGATGTGCCATTTACACCCGGGTCAGCAGTGAAGAAGGACTCAATACTGAGTTTACTTCCTTAGATAACCAACTTGCTACTTGCCTAGAAAAGATCGAAAACAACGCATGCAATAACTGGACGTTTTTCCATGAGTACCGGGAAGCGGGTATCACTGCGCGTAGCAACAACAGACCTCAGTTCAAGCAGTTAATGCATGATATTCAAGATCAGAATTTCGATATTCTAATTGTTCATAGACTTGATCGTCTCGTCCGCCGCATGTCTGAGTACCAGCAAGTCATTCCAATCCTGGAAAAAAACAACGTAGGCCTAGTTTCCGTGCAACAGGAGATTGACGGATCAACTGCAGCGGGAAGAATGCTGATCAACATCTTAATGACATTCGCCGAATTTGAAGTAGACATCACATGTGAGCGCCAGAGAGAGAAGGCATATGCAATGAGGAAGCGCGGAATGCGTACCGGGGGTCGGCCGATTCTTGGCTACGACATTGACCCGGTCACTAAGCAGTACATCGTAAACAAGGAAGAGGCGAAGCTGGTCAATGAGATTTTTCAGCGTTTTGCGGATAAGCCCAAGAAAGGAGACCTAGTCCGCGAGTTGAACGCTGAAGGCAAAACTCGAAAAACCTGGACCATGAAGAACGGAGAACCTCATGATCCGGGTCCTTTCACCATGTCCTATATATCCAGACTGCTGGCCAATCGTACTTACATCGGTGTAGAGGAGTACCACCGAACAGGTGAAACATTCCCGGGACTGCAAGAGCCGATAGTTGCCAAAGAGCTGTTTGACAGGGTACAGAGTTTATTGAACCAGAACGCCTACATCAAACACAGTCGAGAACGGAGCGAGATTCAGGCTCTGCTCAAGCACATCGTATTCTGCAAGTCTTGTAACGAGCCCATGGCCCCCAAGTATGCAGGTCCGCGTGAGCGTGCATACTACGAGTACGTCTGTCGAACTGCACGGAATAAGGGGTACCGCTTCTGCCCTAATCCTTCAGTTCCGGCTAAGCAGCTTGAAGCATTGGTCGTAGAGCAAATCAGGGTTGCACTACGGACTGATGAGGTCTATCTAACGGTACTCAAGCAGCTGGATGGAGAGCGGGAGCGGACGTTGAAGATACTCATAGCGCGTAAACAGAAGCTTGAATCTCTCATTCAATCCAATCAATCGGAAGAAGGAGTACGGACTTCAGGTCGTCAGAAGCAATTGGATGGAGAGCTCAAGGAAATCACAGCTCAATGTAACAGGTTGGAACTGGCTCCCATCTCTAAGGGTGAGGTGGCCAATGAGCTGCAGGTCTTCGACCGGATCTGGGACAACCTGTTCCCGCGCGAGCAGGAGCGGATTGCCAAGCTGCTAGTCAAGTCTGTGACGGTTGCAAAGGGGGAGGTGCTGATAGAGCTTTTTGATGACGGTTTGGCTTCCTTGGTCAGGGAGATACGAAAAGCTGGGACTGAAATTATCTCGGTGGAGTAGGGGATGTTAATACGAGTTCCATTTGAAATGAAGAAGCGGGGTGGAAAGCGCGAAATCAAGCTCGCCAAGGATGACGCCAAAGCAGACTGGCGGGCGCAGAAGCCGCTGCTGGTCAGCCTTGCCCTTGCCTTTGCATGGCAGGAGAAGCTGGACGCCGGTGAGTTTGACAACATGAATGCCTTGGCCAAGCATCTCAAGGTTGACTTCTCATACCTGTCGCGCATTCTGAATCTGACCCTGCTGGATCCCTTCATTGTTGAGGAGATAGTAAACGGCCGCGAGCCATCCGGTACCAGCCTTGCCCGGCTACAGAAGGGATTGCCACTCAACTGGGATGAGCAGCGCAGGAAGTATGGATTTGAGCCACGACAATATGCGACTGAAAAAGCTCCTGTGGTGACGGATCCAAAGGCGGATGCTGCCAACAGGGACAACGTGGCAGCTAATTTGAGTTCTACATCTTCGTCGCCTGTGTTGAAGCCGAAAACCAACCGACATGTTGCCAAGGGCAGTGGCAGCATGAGCCTGTTCAACGAAAGCTAGGGAAGCCAAATCTCAATTGTTGTGAGGAAATCATGGAGTTCAAGAAGAACCGTGAGACGCATGCACAGACATGTATCAAGACAGTGCGGCTGTTTGTCGAATGGTGGGACATTACCATTCCTGAAGGTGTCACTGTACCGAAGGGTCCTGCAGGTGTGTGGTATCAGATTCAACGAAATGAGTTCGTTGACCAACATCCCCTGCAGTGCTGCTACCACCAGCAGTACTCGGCATTAGGACACCCGCAGCATCCCGAGAAGACACCTGAGCAGGTTTTCCAGGAGGCCATGGATCTGGTTGAACTCAGGAACCTGAAACATCCTCAGCTGATCTTCGCCTATCTGGAAACCACACCACCGATTCGCAGAAGTGAGGTGCTGATCGTGGAGACACGTGATACCGCGCCGCTATTGCTGATAGATGCCGCCGTAGGCGGAGGTCTGGGCTGGGGAGGCTGGAGCGCCAGTAACGTATATCGGGATTGGCGTTGGCCAAAGAGAGCGGAAGCGCGCAGGCCGGAATTCTGGCACAAGCAGATCTTCTCGCAGGAGGAGCTCGATGGACGTCCCAGGGTGAGACGTTACAGGGAATGAATGCTGCAGCTGGCCCGAACTGATCACTTGCTAATCTGCACAATCGAGCTATGTTGTCAGCCAATCGACGCAACGACGTCGTCAGGAGGACAACATGAAGACATCAATAATCTCGACAGCACTGGCATTCATGGATCACCTGCGAGAGCAGGGGTTCAAGGAGCACACCGTACTGCAATATCAGACCGACCTGATGAAGGCGGTTGGATTCCTGGGAGAGTACCGTCGCGTCAAGGAGATATTGCCAAGTCAGATAGAACTGTTCCTGCAGAGCGATGCCTTGCTGCATAGCCGCAAGGGCAGGGCATTGGCACCTCGCACTATTGAAAGGACTGTAAGAGTGCTGCGCCACTATCTGTATTGGCTGCAGAAGCAGAAGATGCGGCGATGCGATGACCTGCTGGAGGTGGTAGAGCGTTAAAAGATTTCGAATGAGGACAACGCATCCAATGTAGTATCAACTGACTCGTAGGTCTTTCTGTAGAACCAGAGAGTTACATATTCCGCATCATTTTCTTGACCTGTTTATCCAAGGGCTGGTCATAGCGGATCACTTCAACTCTGTACCCTTGAAGTTTCAGCTCCTCACGAAGCTCCTTATCCTTCTTCTTCTGATTGGGCTCGTCATGAACAGTGCCATCGCAGAATACGCAGACGTTCGGCTCAAAGAAGAAGTCCGGAATGCACTTGAGCTGATCTATCGACTTCTGTGCCTGGTCAGGCAGTCGGTAGTTGCCATCCACTAGTGCAGATAATAACTTTCGTTCAATCTCTGATCTGGAGTCAGTCAGTGACTCTAGCCAGGCAAGGTGTTCATGCCAGTTCCTGTCGCCATATCTCGTCAGTGTCCTTGAACCAGTCAGATCCACCAGATTCTGTCTGATGTCATGCCTATTTATCATCAATGCTTCATGCTGATTCCCAAAGCTGAGTAGGCACTCGTAACAGGCAGCTTCGCAGTTCGGTTTGATGTCTTCACCTGTCGGTTTAAAGTGGCATCTGATCAGTGCTTCCTCAGCGATGCGAGCAATTGCATCCGGGCGCATGATAATCCGTTCCAGGACTCCAGCGCCACCTTCATTGGACTCGTAGAACATGATGGACTTATGTTCAAGTTCGCCAATCCTCTCCGCTGAAAGTTCTGACTCTTCTAGTTGATAAACGGATTCACAACCTCGCTGCAAGGCGTATTGAAGAGTTGCCAGGAATCCCGTGCTCACTTCCATGTAGCTGGGATTGATGTTCAGGAGCAGCAGATTATGCGTTCCCCTTACCATCAGTCTGACATTCTGGAGACTTAGTTGTGAAGCAATCGATGGTGCTCCTTCCTCTCCGCTGACAACAGTCCCAGTCTCCATGTCTATCAGGAACCCGGTATGGTTTCCGGAGCGCCAGCCATTGTTGATCTTCATGATTGTCGCTGCCGGGGCGTAAGTCAGCTGAATAGCCGGGTTGTCGCCAATGTAAACGTCTGCCTTTTGTACTCTTACGCGTCCATCCTCTGGTGCAAACTGGAAACTGGTTTCGAGTTCGAATCCGCGCCGCCTTCTTTCCTCTTCATTGGAGGTAATGCGGTCTCTCTTTCTTGCCTTGACATTTGGCATTTCAAGAACAGAAATAAAAGTGCTGTTTCCGGCATCAAATCTGGTATGGCATGCCGGGCAGAGATCCAGTTCCGGTTCACAGAATGCACCGCAACTTTGGCAGATCCGCTTTCGTGATGTCCGCTCTGACAAGCCGCCGGGAGGAACCTGGAAGGAATCGGCCTGCCATTTGACACCTTCGTGATAGATGATGTTGCCAGGTGCAAACTCGCGCACACCAAGGAATCTTGGTCTGGCAATATACTCTCCACCAGCCCGTGAAATCCAAGCGCGCACTGGCAGGGCAGGGAAGTTATATCCAGGCAGGAAACCCTCACTTGCCAGATAGCGATAAGGGTAGAAGTCGCTTTCTTCACGTTGTGTGTCAATCTGCAGCAACAGGTTTCGCTGGCGCTCAGCTTCCCTTTCCTGTATGGATGCGGCAAGCTGGTCATCTTTAGTCCTTGCCTTCCTTCTGGCCTTCATGGCTGCATCAAACTGCTTTTCGGATGCATCATATAGTTCGCGCCAGCGATCGAAGGCCCTGTCAAACTGCTCCGGGGCGGTGGCAAGGACATTCCTGATCCATTCAAGGGAGACTCCCGGCATGGACCCGCCGACTTCAAGTTCCTCATTCAGGATCTTGTGTATGCTCATTCCTAGTTCATTAATGACTGGGTCTTTCAGTTGAATCTGGCCTGCCGCATTCTCGTTCAACGGTTGGCCGTCGCTTTCGACGTCAAGCACATTTTCGATTGACTGTCCAAGTGGCAGGCGGACCTTTGCCAACCACATTGCATGGATATGAGCCTTTAGAAGCGCTTCATTACCTAGATCCAGTCGAGGAGCTTTGACGCTTCCTGCAACCATGTCTTCCCGGCGATTGAAGAAGTACTGGTCGTGACTGTTCAAGGCACCGCAGTATGTATAGACGAGGCCCGGCTGGCCTTGCCGTCCCGCTCGACCGCTGCGCTGGGCGTAGTTAGCAGGTGTGGGCGGGACGTTACGCATATGCACTATGTCAAGGTCCGCGATGTCAATCCCGAGCTCCATGGTCGGCGAGCAGACGATGTATGGCAGCCTTCTACCAAGCTCGCTTTCCTTTGCGGTGTCACTGTCCTCCCAGCGGAACCTACGTTCCCTTCGTTCTCGTTCACCCTGCATGACAACCTGCGCCGTATGCTCGCGAGCTTCGAACTCAGCCATTGCAGCAGCCTGTTCACTGTAGAAGCTCTTGAAGAATTGATTCACTGGCACTTGAACATCTGAGTAGCCTGATGCTGTTCCGCGACGAACATACATCGGATCGGGTGGGGGTGGGCTGCCATCGCCAAGTTGCCAAAGCAGGCAGGACGCATCCAGTTGATAAATCTGATGGTCCTCCACGGGATCAAGCCTGCGCAGGAATCCTTGTCCGACGAGCATTTCAAGCAGACCGGTGAGAGCTGCATCATATTCATCTGTGCTGAGGCTAAGGGATGTTCTGATAAAGCGGCCGATTGCACTTCTATATGTAAGGTAGATTGCTGAGTACGGCAACCTGTCTGCTTCACCTAACTGCACGTACTGGCGAGCAGTGCTCAACTCATCTATCTCGTGATCCAGACCCCAGAACTCATTTAGTTGCTGCTCAGCCTTCTTTCGAATCTGTTGCTGCCTGGTTTCTGTTAGTACACCGCAGCTGATCGCCAGTTTCTGGCGGAACTGCCTGAGGATTGTTTCAACCAGGCGTTTTCGGTCTGCCACCGACATATGGGCTGCTGCCGGATGCCAGTGCCAGAGATGGTCGTTGCCAGTCACTTCATCCAGGTCTCGGAAACCCATCTTGAGCAATCCGACATCCTCCAGGTTCGGCTGGACAACTCGCCAGCTTCTGCGCAGGTCGTTGTACAGCCTGTACTCGGTCAGCTCCTGGAATATTTCCCAGACCTTCTGGGCAGCCTGTGCCTGCGGGTTCAACTGGGCATTCTCAGCAATATCCCGGATTGTCAGGCCACTGTGTGCCAGGGTTTCCCTGGCAACATTCTCATAGGTGAGATGCCCCTTGTCCTTGAGAGCTGCATAGAGGGCTGCCCGCAGACCCGATACTTTCACGAAATCATTGAAGTGACCAGCCTGCAAAGCTGCATCCTGGCGGTTGTCCGTGAATGAAAGCAGCTTGCTGGCTGCCGTGCCTGCATGGGAAGTATGGCGCAGGACTGAGGCAGCAATGACGGTTGTTGCACTGGAGCGGGCTTCACTTGACAGCGATGCCAGTTTGGTGAAGTCTTTCTCCCGCCTCGTGTAGTACTCCCCACAGTTCAGGCAGATCGCGAATGGGGCTGGTTGCCACCACATGCACAGGCCGTTGGCAGTGTCAGCGGTGCTGTATCCACCTTCAATGTCAACCCAGACCTGCCGCGGCACCCGCTCCTTCCAAGTCGAGGATAGCCGGCCCCTGGCGTCATACCATTCCTGCGGGATCTGCTCCTCGCTCCAGTTGTTTTCCGCCGGAGCGATCATCAGGTAGCCTTCCTGGTTTCCTTCCTCTTCCTCGCTCAGCCAGCCCAGCGGCTGGGGCAGGAACTCATGCATGCCCTGCTGGACGTGGTAGTAATCCTGTCCACAGGTTCGGCAGAACTTGATCGGTGCCAGCCTGCGCCCTTCTGAGGCGACGAGCTGGCCATCCATGCTGAATATCCGCTCATCAGTGGATTCAAATGAGGAGTAGATCGCCCGGCCCTGGCCGATGAACTGGTGCAGCTTGAAAGCCATCGCGCTGCCGGCTCCCTCCCTGGCAAGGTTTCCGCTGACCGCCAGCAGTTCCTGCAGCTTTGCTTCACATTCGGCTTCACTGACTACACTCGCAGCTGCCAGTTCGGCAGCGGCATCAGCGAGCGTGCGTGGTGTCCGTCTCCTGAGCTGCCCTTCAGCATCGGGCTCCACTCCGAATCCATACTCAGCCCAGCGGACAATTGGATGTTGCTTCAGTTCAGCTGCTGTCTGGGGCAGGGGAGCCTGCATTGCGTTTTGCAGTTCTGATTGGGTAGGGGCAGAGCCTTCCGTGAATGTGACCAAGGTTTCCTCTATCACCTGGTTTTCGTTGAAGCTGTGGCCGAAGAAGCGAGAGGCGAAGTCGGATACGGCCTCCCTGCGGGCTACCGGGCTGACATCCTTGTCCGAGACCATAGTGGCACTGGTGCCGATATGCAGCAGGCCTTCTGCGGCACAGCGCTCTTTCAGACGGCGGATCAGCATTGCCACATCTGCACCCTGCCTGCCACGGTAGGTATGCAGCTCGTCGCAGACCAGCATGCGCAGGCCGCCATCCTTGCGGTTGAGGAATACCTGGTCCTCGGGGCGCACCAGCATCAGCTCCGCCATGACGTAGTTGGTCAGCATGATCTGCGGAGGATAGTTGCGCAGTTCTTCACGCCGGGTGCTGGATGTGTCGCCGGTGTACTTCTCAAACGTAAACGGAAACTCAGTTGTGTATCTGTTCTGGTAGCCATCCTGCAGCTTCTGCAGGGCCTGGCGCTGGGAATTGACGAGTGCATTCATCGGGAAGACAGCCAGTGCTGCGACGGAGTTTCCGCCATGTGGACTGCGCAGCAGGGAGTCAACAATCGGGATGAAGTAGGTCAGGCTCTTGCCGGAGCCTGTGCCACTTGTGACGATATAACTCTGCCCCTGGGCGGCCTTCTCGATGGCCTCAACCTGGTGCTTGTACAACCTGAATGGCTCACCTTCGTCCGTGCGAAACACCCGTGCTGTTTCCTGGTGCAGCATTCCCTGCTGGGCCAGTTCGTCCACTGTGGCAACACGCTTGTAGGAGGGGCTGAGCTGCAGCAGGTAATCCGGCCAGAGTTTCTTCTCTTCCATCAGAGCCTTGTCGATGAAATCGCGAACACGCTCATCGGCTACTGAAAAGTAGGCGCGGACAAACTCCCGGTAGTCGGAGAGAACAGATTGATGTAGGTCGAAGATCGTCATCTAATGCCTTCCCGCAATCGCGATTCTCATAGCATGCAACTTTGTCCTGCACAAGTTGCACATGAAATTGATCTGATTAGTCATCATTGGCTACAACGGAGGACGCGCCTTCTTCCCCTATATCCTGGGTCACTGCTGAATTCTCTTGTTGCACTTGAATCACCAAACCGTCTTTGATACGCACTTCTCCATCAAAGTAATTACCCTTAATGGACTGTGAAAGGTCTGTGGCGGCTTGATTAATCGACTCAAGTATCTTCTTGTTTGAATTACCAAACACCATTGGCTTGACATACTCAACAACAAAATTCACTATGATCGTTACTGCCAGGACGATCAATGCATTTGCCAGTGATGACTGCTTATTGAGCTTACGATCTTCTTCTCGGAATCTATCTTGGAGTGCAGCAGCTTCAAATCCTTTTGCTGAGCCGAGAAGTTCTCGCAGATATACATACTGAGCATCATCTACTGAAAGGTGATGGACACCTTCAATTACTCGATGCAACTCAGGCATATCGGGAATATGCTCACGATATCTGGCAAGCATCTCCTCTGTATAGAAAACATCTTCCATCATCTTAATTACATCTAGTATAGAAAATCCGAGCTGGTGAAATGCAAAAATTAGAGTTACCCAGTCTTCTGCTTTATAGTCAAGGTTCTCGCTGATGAGCCGTATACGATATTTTGGTCCAGTTCTTTTCTTAGCTCTTTCAATCGTCTTATCTACCACATCTTGGCTAATACTTGAAATCAATTTATTTCCTCTCTTTGTAAAAAGTCTCACAAAATAATCACGAATTCTCTTTAACATGTTAACCTAATTAATTTTGAACAGGAATAGATGAGTGTGTAAGAGATGGATCCCCTGGTGGCGGATCCAATCTAGTTTTGTAAGCTGCTCCATTGTCCTTTGCTAGCTGCATTTCATCGAAAATCTCAAGTACGAGTCTCTTGGTACGAAATTCGCCGTGATCGCGTTCTTCATATTTGCGCAGAACAGTGAATGATTCAAGAATCCACTCTGCTTGTTCTCTGCTTAGCTCATACAAATGCATAATTGCAGCATCCAACTCGGCTTGAAGAAACTGGCGACGACTGGAATCCCAATTAAACGGAGGGTGGCGCTTTCCAAGGTCAAAAGCAAATGCTTCAAGTTCATGATTTGTGTAAGTTAACTCTAATACACGATCAGCTATCCAGGGTATTGTTGAGCAACCAGACCAAATTTGTTTAGATGCGAGTTCCATTGGATGCATGATCGCCAGCTGCTCAATAATGAAGTATGACATGCCGTTTCCATTTTGCCTTGCATCAAAATCAATGATTAAACTGGACAGGATTGCAAGAAATGCTGAAATGAGTTCAGCTGAAACTTCCAGTTGCATTATTGGAATTTTGTGACCGGCAGCAGTTAGTGGAATGACACAACATATCAGTGTTCTTTCTGTGGGGCCTAAGTCGCGCCAACCAATGAACCAATCTCGTTTTAATTTGCCTTGAACAGAGATGTCAACGATAGATTTACTTAGCCAGTACCGAGGCTGAATTTGATAATCTGGATTTGTGTGTCCAGCTTCATCAACTCGCGGCAAGACACCCTTGTTGGCCTGCTTTTCGCTTTGCCCTTCATAGGTACCATATCGATGATCATAGTGCCAGATCATCTTCCCTTCATAAAGAGGATACACCTCAGTGCCATCGGCCAGGATTGCCTTGGCACCATTACGGCTTACAATTCGATCAGATATCATTTCGTGGTCTATGAACTTGTCTGAATCATTGGCCATATCAAACATTCGCATGAAGGAGACATCCCAGGGGTTGTCAAGGATTTCTCCGTTTTCAGACTTGCTGATCAAAACAGGTGCAACTGAGTGGATGTGAGCTGTGACTTCAGCATCCCTGGCCCAACGGAAAGCAGGGATATTCATGGTGTTTGGATTGATGGCCTGAATCTGACTGGCAGTTAAACGATATCTCTTAGCCTCTTCGTGAATTTCAGCTGCCTGCCTGTTATGTGCTGTGAACCATGGTTTGTCAACTTCTCTCCCGGTTCCGTGAATGGTCAGCAGGCCAAATTTAATTTCGTTGTGTACTTCTGGGAAAACCTTGTCTTCATTTTCAAACCCAAAAAAGGACGCCAGGGTTCTTGTGTCCAATAGATGTTTCAGGAACTTTCGGTATGTAAATCCAACCACCAGCCCATTTGGCAGAATCATACCTGCGGCACCGTTTGGGTTGATTGCCTGCCGGTTATGGTCAGCAAACACGGCATAAACATTTACGTCACCAACGCCACCCAGGGGGAAGCGATCAGAAGTACGCATGAAGGCACTGGCACACATTGCTTCCCGCTTGGCATCTGACCATTCGCGAGCCAGTTCAGGGTTACTTACAGTTAGGTTGTTGATCAGCTTCTTGCGTGCTGCTGCATTCTTTGCATTGGCAATTTCCAGATCCCGGAATCCGAACCACTCCTTCTCCTGGATCTTCACCCGCTCCCAGGGCGGGTTGCCAAGTATTACATCAAAACCTCCATCCGCAAACACTTCCGGGAACTCCAGCGGCCAGTGGAAGAAGGGCAGCTTTTCACTGTATTCCAGGGCTATCCCGTTCAAGCGCTCGTCCACAGGCCTGTTGCCAAGCACGGCATTGACATGCTCCGTAGTGATTGCCGGCTGTCCCTTCTGGTAATGCTGGAAAAAGGCTGCACACCACATGTCGCAGGCAGTCTTTAGCTGAAGCCAGTGTTCGTCACTGTGGTTCTGGATGTAAACCTGCTTCTTACGGCGCACTGCCTCCGGCGAGTCATCCCCGAGCTGGTCAACCTCCCGCCCTGCCTGGGCCAGTTTGTCGAGAGCCTGCCCTGGATCAACCCCAAACAGGCTGCTGCCACCTTCGCGCTGTTCCTTATTGACCTTCTTCCACTTCCTGGCAACTTCCTTGTCATCACCCTCCAGGTCCTTGTAGGCAGCATCGGGAATGCCCTGACTGAGCACTTTCAGGTCGAAGATGCCAATCAGGGAATCGCCGCAGCGGATATGGTGGTCCAGGAAGGACAGAGGCTTCTCGCCATAATGGCTTTCCAGCCAGAGTGCCACCCGGCAGAGGTCCACGGCAAGCGGGTTCTTGTCCACGCCGTAGATGCAGTGCGAGATCACCTCACGCACGGATTCCCGGGTCTGGTCCGGAGCCGGCTCCTCCTCACCGGACACAACCCTGGCCAGCTCCTTGCCAATGCGCCGCGCGGCTGCCAGCAGGAAATGCCCACTGCCGCAGGCCGGGTCGCAGACACGCAGCCCCAGCAGGGCCTTGCTGGCCCGCTGCTTGTAGTCCAGGCTGGTCCTGTCGGGCACCTTATCCTTCACCGCCTGCAGCCGTTCCTCGATCACGGGCTCCAGCGCTGAGCGGATCAGTTCATTCACAAGCTGCGGCGGAGTGTAATAGGAACCCGTGGTCTTGCGCTCGGAGCCGGATACCAGCTCAAAGCTGGGCAGCCCTCGGCCATCCTTCGAAATTTCCGGATGAAACTCCAGCAGGCTTTCGTAGACAGAGCCGAGCTCCTCCACATCCAGCGCAGCATAGTTGACCCGGCGCAAGGGAGCACCCTTCTTCTCTTCGTAGTAGACAAGCCTGTGCAGCGCCTCAAGGAAGTCCTTGTTATGGATCGAGCAGGAGTCAAGAGTCTGGTGGGCAAACAGCTCACCATTGAGCGGGGCGGCATTGAACATAGCTGCCATCCGCTCATCGGACAGCACCTGCCACAGCACACGCAGACCCTGCCAGATGTCGTCATATGCGGAGTAGGCGGAGCGGTTGTCAACCGCCTTACGCAGCCGGGAGATGCCGTAGTACTTCCTGTAGGCGGGATCAGAACTGATCAACCCGCGTTCCTCGGACACAAGCAAGAAGAGGAAACGATAGACCAGCCGCAGCAGTTGGCGGTAGAGGCTGATAGCGCTGAGGTGGTCAGGGTCTGAGCTGGGTAGAGTCAGTTTGTTGCGCAGAGAATCATTGGCAGAATGGCTGAGGAAGCCATTGGCCAGCATCTCAATGCATTGCTCCACGCCATCACGTAGGTTCTCCCTGACACGGCCACCCTGCTCAACGCTGTGCTTGTAATACTGCTCAATCAGGCAGGACTCGGAGTCGTCAATGCCCTGCGGGAAACGGCTGCGGTGCAGCAGCATGTAGAGTAGGCGAAACTCGGGGAAGCGCTGGTCCTCGAAGATCTGCTCAAGGTTGAATTCGATATAGGCCTGGCGCCGGATGAAGCTGCAGTCGCGCAGCACGCGCAGGGTTAGGCCGTTGCTGACAATGCTCCAGACATGCTCGGTGCGGTTGAGGTATTCCTGCACGAGGGTATGCGGAGCCATGCGTGGACGGCCTGAGGCGGGCAGCTTGCCGAGCTCCTGCCGGAAGCCGACGATGTGAAGTGGCAATGCATCCTCATCATCACCGGCGCGATGTGAAATGGCAAAAGTCATGCCACCGACGTCATATGCCTTGGGATTGTAAGTCAGCTGATAGCCAAGAGTTGACAACAGAGGTATCATCCAGAAGTCCCTGGTTGTGCTGGTGCCAATGTCTTCCATCTGCAGGCGATCGCGACGGCTCTTGAAGATTTCCCATTGCGCACGGGTATCGGCAAACACGGCTGCAATCTCATCGGTCAGATTGCGATTCCTGGCCAGCCCGAAGTCTGCTGGCTTGAGCCCCTGCAGCTCAGCTGCTGAGATCTGGTCCAGCAGGTCTGAGCTTATCAGCCCACCTTCGATCCTGATTGCGGGGTAGTTGCTCATTTGGCCCCCAGCGGATCAATGACGACGACACCCAGAAGGTCGGGGGGCAGTTGTGCTTCGACCTTGAGGCCACGCACGATCTGCGATGCGGCCTGGCGCACACGCTTGTGTGCTGCCTCAAGGGCTGCAGCACGCTCCTGGATCTTCGGTGCGATAGCGCTTTCAAGTTCCGACCAGTTATCCAGCACGGGACTGAGCAGAGCCTGCTTTTCATTCAGTGGAATGTTTGCATCGGGCAGGGCTTCTGCAAGCAGGCGCAGGCTTTCGGAATCAGGCAGCCACTTTGGCTGGGAAGGCTTGCTTCCTTCATAGCCCATCACCAGCACCTCCTCAGAAATCTGAACATGACTGTCAGGCTTCTTAAGCAGGTAACGAATGCGAAGAAGCAAGATGGTCGTTCTGTTGCTGACTCCTCTTGAGCGGATCACTCCGCACCGGGATACGGCAGGGTTGCCATTCTCTGCAAGCGCTTCCTCGATCAGGTAGCGCGAGATGGCTGCAACCAGCTTGTGGTTGCGACCGATGTACTCCGCATCCTCCGCGCCTTCAGGTGTGGGAGAGGAGAATGTGATCTTCCACTTCCCGCTCTTCAGAGAAGGCAATGCAAAACTGATGGCCGGAGGCACGGTGGCAATTGCTGTGCTGGCAACAGCAACGTTGTAAACGTCCTTGTTGCCGGCCTTGCTGATCTGCAGGTCCAGGCGCTGGGCAGCAGCAAGCATGAATTGCCTGACGGCGTCGCTGTCACCAAGTACTTCATCGATTGATTCAAGCTCGGAGCGGACTTCAGCAGGCTTGAGGGCGCGCTGGGCAAACCTCGACCGGTTGACGCGCTCGCGCTCAACGTCCCTGTCCCAGCGCGCCTGCAGTTGATGTTTCATCTGAATTTCGTCATCATCCAAATCCAGACGCAACTGGTTATTCTGATCCCGTTTGCCACGCAGAAACAGGGAATTCAGGAGGGCTTCAAACACCGACTGACTTTCCTCAGGGACGGGGACGTAAGTTCCTAGAGCCTTATGGATAGTCCTGGCCTTATTGAGCAGTACCTCAAGAACAACGCCATCCACCGGGTTTTCAGGGCTGTAATAGCGGATGCTCTTCACCACTGGAGAGGGCTGGTTGAAACGATCTACGCGGCCTTCCCGCTGCTCGAGCCTGTTAGGGTTCCAGGGAAGGTCATAATGCAGCACGGCATCGAACACATGTTGCAGGTTTATACCTTCGCTAAGACAGTCTGTTGAGACAAGCACCCGTGGCAGATCTCCATTGATCTCCTGGATCTTTGCCTGGCGTTCGTCATCTCCCATCCGACTGGTGATGGGGACTACCTGCACATCTGACATTCCTTTGGAAAGTTCCTTGCGCAGGGCATTGCCAACATACTCAGCGGTTGCAATGAAGCGGCACCAGATGATCGGGTTGAAGCCAGCGTCCAGTAGCTCCCTGGTCAGCTTGATGCATTGGTTGAGCTTGGTGTCGTCCTTTGAATCAAGCAGGTCCTTTGCCAGCTTGCCAAGCGCTCGCAGTTTCCTTCGATCTGAATCGCCAAGCGTGGCCTCGGCAGAATCCACAGGGGGCAGTGGTTGCTCATCGTCCGTGAGCATCTCACTGGACTCGAATACATAGCCGCGGAATTCAAGCTCATCATCACTGTCATCGAGTTTGTCATGCCGTGATTCCAGTGTTGCCAATGCTGCGGCCGGACTGGACATCGCACAACGCATCAGCGCCAGTGCACCCCAGAAGCGTGCGCGTCGCATGTTCTTTGCAAGGGTTTGACCGGATTCGACTATCTCTGAGCAGAAGTCGTATGTCTTATCAAACAGCTTCCGGTAAGCGGCGGAGAGTTCGTAAGTCTCATCTGAAGGATCTCGTTCAGGAAAGCAATGCTCTCCATCCCAATCCTGCTTGATGTCAGGGCGAGTCCGCTGGACGAAGTGCCTGGCAAGTTCAATGCGCTGATCCTCACTGAGGGAAGCCATCTGCCAACTCTCGAACTTCGGGTTGAGCAGGCCAAGCAGTGAACTGAAGGCGGATTCGATGCCGCTGTGGGGAGTAGCGCTCAGCAAAATCAGGTGGCGTTGTCTGTCTGAAAGGGCACTGATCTCGCGGAGAAGCTTGTGACGATAGTGTTTGTTGTCCGAGCTGTCGTTGGAGTTGGCAGAGCCATGTGCCTCGTCCACGATCACCAAGTCCGGACAGTCCTGCAGGAATGCATGGCGATTGCGGTCAGTCTTGATGAAGTCGATACTGGCAACCTGGACAGGATAATGGGCGTAGATGCTTTCAGTTGCCGGCTTGGCGCGGTCCAGCTGGTTGGTAGTGCCAGAGCGGATCACAACTGCTTCCATGTTCATCTTTTCGGTAATTTCGGCTTGCCACTGCTCACAGAGGTAGGGAGGGCAAAGTACGCAGAAGTTGCGGATCTCACCACGGTCGAACATCTCCCTGGCAATCATCAATGCTTCTACAGTTTTTCCTATGCCAACGTCATCCGCTATGAACATGCGGACCAGATCCAGCCGCAGAGCCATGAGAAGCGGAACAAACTGGTAGATTCGTGGCCTGACGGAAATGTGACCGAGGGACCTGAACGGATTGGCACCTTCACGCAGCGCGAGGCGAGCAGCCTGGTACAGCAGGTGAGTGCTTGCGGCATCTGAGATGTCAGTAGTGGAGGGGAGGGCGAAGGAAGATGGTTGGATTCGCTCAGTTGGAAGCGTGTAGCCAACCAGTTCCATTAGATCCTTACGTATCCCGATAACATCGTCAGACACACCGGATAGTGGTCGAAGCAGAATCAGATTAGGATCATCCGCGGGCATGAACACCCAATCCCTGTTGCGGCAATGGACAATGGAGCCAGGAGTCAGGCTCTTCGCAGGCTTTTCGTAATCGCTACTTCCCACCGGGCAACCTTCGTTTGGGTCAGTGACTAGATTTACCGTTCTTTGTGGCAACCTTGTATTCCGTGAAATGTTGGGAAACAATTACTTGGACTTTGGCTTGCCTCGTTTCAATTATAGAACAGCGATACAAGAACTCTGAGGGTTGAGGTGCGTTTGTCAGATAGGCACAAGTCTAGGGGCACTCCCCAGCTTACTTCTTCTTGAACTTGCCGCCTGTTCCATTCAGAATGACGGAATGCCATGCATCTCCATCTTTCTTGGTAAGCTTAGTTTTCTGTCTCTGTTTCTCAGTTTCCTTGTCTTTGAGACGCTGGTCGTATCGATCCAATATGTACTGAGGGACCTTGCCAGCCAACTCAGCACGCACAATACGCTCAAGGATTTGGTTTAGATCTACTGCCTTATCAGTATTAGTGTTCTGGTTCGTTTTGGATCCATTGGCAGCATTTTGCTTTGAACTCTTAGATCGCGACTTTTTCTTTCGGGACTTCCTGTTCTTAGCTGAGTTGTCACTTCTGAGTTGTTTTGCGGAATTCAAAGCCAGGCTAGAATCTGAAATCAACTTGCCATTCTCATCATATTGAATCTCCTTCTTTCTCGCTGGAACCCGGACGTCCTGATTTGTCAACATCACCTTCGAACTGGAACTGGTCTTGGAAATCCAGCACGGCTTAAGCTGTGGATTTCTGGACTGCCGAGATAAAAGATCTGCAGAATTTGACAACACATCATATCTAAACCCTAATTCAATAAACAGACTGCATAGAGGAATCCGCTCTTGAGGCAGTACATCTTCCATCCTGGAATAGTTATGCTGTCCATCACCATTATCGAATGACAGGATGAACTTACCTTCATGTACTAAGAGCTTCTTCAGTAGCAAGTCATTTAGTCGCTGGTTGCCTTTCATCACTCCATTGGATCTGAGAAACAAATATAAATCATTGGTATCTAAACAGAACCCGCCAAAATATTGAACTTGCCATTCAAAATACAACAACACAGCTTGAACCAAGCGATTATGCCCACGAATTGCTTGCGCAATGGCTCCTGAAGTAGTGAGATTCTGATCCATTACTGTTATCTAGCATCATAGCACTTTGGATGCGGATCAATCCGCTGAGAAGAATTTGCAGTCGTAGACCAGGACAGCTCCCGTGTCCAGCTGTCCCAGGACTTTTCCTTCGATCGTCACCTTCTGCCCGGCTTTCAGAGAGCTGAACTTCTGCTTATTCCAGTTCTCGAAAACACACTGAACGCCTCGAAATGTGCCGCTTCCGTCAAGCATGATGTAGGCCCGGTGGGAATCCAGAGTGCCCAGTTCTGACTTGATGGAGTCAATCTTTCCCGTGACAATCACGAAGGTGTTCTGCCACTTGCTGTTGGCAGCGATTTCGTTGTCCTCGAACTCCTTATACAGGGTGGATGCTGAGACAGCGTTGCCATAGGATCTTAAACTGTCAGTGAATGGATTGAAGAACATTGCCCAGATAACCACTGCCGTAAAGATTGTCAACAAGCAGCTGATAGTTCTAGACGTTACCTTCGCATTTTGGCCATTCTCGATCTGCATCCTGGATTGAGGTAATACTGATTCCTTGGCAGCTGCAGCTTCCCTAAGAGTGGTGCTGGGAATGGAGACATTGGAAGACACCGCCGATTCCATAGGCATGTCCTGTATGGAAAGTGTTGATTCTGATGCATGTTCTGAGCGCTGCTTGAGGTCCTCAAATTCCTGTTTGCAGACTCTGCAGACAGTAGATGGGTAATGCTTCGCGAGCTCCCTGCCACATAATTCACAAGAGGATGTTGATCCAGCCATTGTCACCTCCAGCCTCGTCCTGCTACTTATAGTCTGTAGACCTATAAAATGCAAGTCATTAGCGTTACTTCGTGGAAGTAAAGCAAGCTTTGGGGCTGAATATCAGGCGATTGCGCGAAGCCCTGGGCATTTCACAGGAGGAGCTGGGCTACCGGGCGGGACTGCATCGGACATACATTGGGTCTATCGAGCGGGGAGAACGCAACGTCGCACTGCTCAACCTTTGCCAGATTGCCAGAGCTCTGCAATGCGAGCCAGCCGACCTGTTAAAAGACATCAGGTTGCCGAAGTACTGGAAGCCGAAGTCCTGCCGGTAGAGCCTAATGAGGTTAGGTTGCGACCGCAGCTTTAACCCTTGAGATACCTATGCTGAAACAGAAGCCTAAGCCGGTTGGTCGGGTCCTTCTTACGAGAGATAGGAATGAGCCATCAGAGCTGGTACGTGCTGAGGTAACGATAGTCATTAACAGACCGGAGAAGCCCCACATCCCTGACTGTTAGGTCAATGCGAGGCGGGTTCTTTGTCCGCTTAGTTCCAGGTGTCCTCTTCTGGTCAGTCTTTGGTTTACTTGGAGACATATGACTCTATTCTACAAAACTAGGTTAACTGAGTCTCTTACAATTTGATTTCCAATCTCAATTGCAAGATGAAGCATAATCACTTGAACTTATATTAATAATAGGTTAATCTCTCATGCGAGCAACCTGATTTTAAAGACAAGTCGGGTGAAGGTAAGGAAATTGAGAGTCATTTTCGTCGGAGTATTGATTGGTCTGCTGGTCGCAGGATGCAAAGGGGCTGAGACAGCTTCAACTTCGCTTGACAACCGAATCGGTGATCAATCCAATGAGCTCCACGATTTTCTCATGGCTGAACTCGCCCGCCTGGGCAAGGACCCCATGAAGACCACATCGGAGGCCGCAACGGGAGATGCCAACCGCGTGTTCGACCTCGACCTCGTACTGATTGACCCGGACGGCCCCGGAGGCGATCCGCCCACAGGAGTTTCCATCAACTGGAGTGAAGTGCTGGTCGGGGACTACGACCAGAACGGGCAGGTGAATGTTTCCGACCTGACGCCGCTGGGCCGTGAGCTGAACGGCACGGTGGCTTACGACGACAAGTCCCTGCACGGCGGCTTTGCAGGTTGGCCAGCAGGTGATCCCTATGATGACGGCGGGGAGACACCGCCCGCAGTCGGCAGCCCGGCTGCCAACTGGCGGCTGGCTCGCATTGATGGTGATCGCAACGGCCTGCTGACCCAGGCAGACATCACGCCTATTGCTGTACACTGGCAGGAAGCGTTGTCAGGTTACCGCATCTACCGCCAGGCTCCGGGTGAGAGCGAGTTCACTATTGTCCCTGGCAACGCCGGCACATCCGACGGCCTCAGCGTGGATCACCCAACTGCACCAGGCAATGCTCCCGTGCTGTACGGCTTCGCGGATGACAACGCAACTACAAGTGGCATCTACCTCTATTACGTCGCGCCTTTCGACCTGCAGTCGCAGGAGCAGGGACCGGCCAGCGGCATCGTCAGCATCGACCTCGACACCGGCACGGTGAACAGTTCCCCGGTGGCCAGCCTGAGTGTTTCGCCGGACTTCGCCGGAGCACCTGCAGAGATCACGCTTGATGCCACCGCGAGCTACGACCCGGATGGCAGCATCGCCGCCTGGGAATGGGACTTCGACGGCGACGGCATCACCGACTGGCTGAGCACGGATCCCCTGCCGGAGCAGAGCAGCGACGGCACGGTGGACAGCTTCGAGGAAGTTAATCCTGGAGTGGTCAAGGTGACCTACCGGCAGGGGTTTGCCGAATATCTTGAACCCACTATCGAAGTCATGGACAATGCCGGGGCCGCGGATAGTGATTCAGCGCAGCTGGGCATCTCAGGATGGGTCCACGAAGTCATTTCAGCTGATGATCCAACCTTTGACCCCCCTGGCAACGAAGTCAGCTTCATTGTGCAGGACATGGAGATCGATCCTGCCACAGGCGAGATCGTGATCTGCGGAAATGTGGACAGGAGCTATCTGGACATCCCTGCCGGGATGCGATTTGCCCGACGCAGCAATTCCGGTGACTGGCAGGAGGAAAGCGTCCTGCAGCATGAAGGGAGCATTCTGGATGAACTCAACGGCAGTGCTGTAAACACCGAGATAGGCTGGCAGCAGAATGGAGAGCCGGTACTGCTATTTACCGTGAGCCAGCTGGTGTTCGGCGGATACAGCTATGTGATGTTCATGTCCGAGAGAAGCCAGGGAGGAACATGGGATACGCAGATGGTCTTCGAAGGGGAAATACCCATCGGAGGCGTAAACAGAGGAGCAATCAACGGGAAAATCGATCAGATTGAGCCGGGCTTGTTTTACAGCCTGGTATCCGATACGACGCAAGGGGTGGATGGGTTAGGATTCAAGGCAAGCAAGTATTACGTTTTGAAATATCATAATGGTGATATCAGTTCAGAGTACAGCGGCTGGACTACCAAAGATATGGCTCATCCCCGGCATGCAAGATCTCTACTTGTTGAAGACAACGGCGCAATGAGCATTCTGCTTGGTGTCAACTATCCTGACGAGCCACAGAAAGTTCATGTACAGAGAAGGAGCACAGATGGGGAGTGGATTTACGACGAGTTGTTTCATTTCGCATCGGAATTCGAGGGAATAACTGGCCAATTTCAGTTATTCAATTCTTCTGGGAGCAGGAAGCTACTATTCGTTGCCTACCTGGACATCACTGATGTCTATAGCTATACATATTTTCTAGTCAATCCAGCAAACAGTAATTCCCCCTCAGCATTGCGGGATGACACGGCTACGAAACAGGAGTTCTACAGTGGTGGGAGAGGCGAATCGTTCCTGAGTTACATTGGGGTGGATGTTACTGGCCAGAACAGGAAGGCCGTGTATCACGACTTATGCCAGGCAAATGGAACAGTGGTACATGAGGATGTTTATTCAATGCCAATTGAGATTCAGCCCATTCGAGCCAGTTACTTTGATGCTCTCGCAACGGAATCAGGAGAAGTCTATGCAGTAATAGTAGTTAAAGGTGGAAAAGAATTTTCAGAATTAGTGGGGGAGGTGAATCACCAAGCAGAGGTCCAGCTTTTCTGCACACGTGTGGACCCGCGTCCGGTTCCGTAGGCAGAAACTGAAAAGCCGGGGCTGCAACCCCGGCCAGACAATCCCCTGGCCTTAAGGAGACAGGGAAAAGACATGAAATACTACCACTTTAGCGACATCCTTGTCGTGTGCGTCTTTGTTCTCAGCCTGCTGTGCGCCGGCTGTGGCGGTTCCGGAGGCGCTGGGATCAGCTTTCGTGAACTTGCTGACACCGGGAACAGCAGGGAAGATTCCGGCCGCTATACCGGAGCCTACCGCATGCTAGAGGGCACACTCAAGGCTCAGCCCCAGTACAGCTATGACCCTGGCTCCTATATAGGGCAGGAGGGCATGCATCTGGTTCCGCTTGATGACAGACTCATGCCGGAACCGGGCAGGCGTGAGCAGTTACGGATGGAACGCCTGGAGCTAGGCTCGGCTGAAGATCTTCGGGCTTACAGCCTGATCGCGGATGAGACTGAGAACCTGAAGTCCCATTTCCGCTTCGACCCAGCCAGATGGGAAATTGACGGGGTCGTCAGCAAGAACCCCTGGGGCACGGAGAAATTCGTTGCCATCGCCGTCGAGGAAGCCCCCGGCGTGCTGGCCATCAACAACCTGCCTGTGGGACAGGCTTCAGGAGCTTCCAGAGCCGGTGGAGAATTTGCCCAGGTGTTCCTGCGCCCCGCGGGATCCCGCAGTGCCAGCAATTTCACTACGGACACTACAGTTGGTGTGATCTGGAGTTCATACAATAATGGATTCTTCCCCGTCATAGATGGCTATGGGACAGTGGATTACCGACTTGACGGACTGATTGGCGATGTATCCAGCAAGGACGGTGAAATCAGCAGTGGAGAACTGACGGCGAGCAGTGTAGACCTTCTCTTGCATCCCACGATCCACGACTCCATCGGCAGCAGCTACACGGAAGGAGACGAGTTCGTTTCACCCACCTTCACATTCCATGAGAATCTCATCGGAGACTATGACAACAACGGTGTGGTGAATATCAACGACATCACGCAGATTGCCCAGTTCATGCATGGTGACGAGGAGGACTTCACATACACAGCACGACGTGGTGTCCATGACGCTGCTCATCCTGAAGAATGGCTCAATCTCAAAGAGAGCATTGATGATTTTCAAGGAGCGGGAGAGAACGACATCAATGTGTTCTGGTACCTGGACCAGGTTGGCTGGACCGACCCCACATCGTACGAATATAATGCTGACAACGTAGAGAACTTGCCAAGCACGCAGGTTGCTGACGCCATTGATGGCAACTGGGACGGATTTGTCCTGGACTGGCCAAACTACGATCCAGATGGAGCAGGGCCAAAGGGTTATGAAGAGTATTACGACACTCCGACGATGAAGCGCCCAGGCGACGTGGGCCCGATCTACAACCACTTCAATGAACGAATCACAGGATACCAGGTCTATACGATCCCGCAGAACAGCAGTAACTACTCCTACAGCAGTGGCACGCCTGCAATCCCCACAAATCCTGACAGCCCCTACTACGACACGATCTGCGCTGCGAACTGGGACAGGGACGGGATTGACCCCGCGCCACTCACTCCGGAGCCGAAACCCTACACCAAGCGCTATCACACCACGCCTAATAACTCGGAAGGCAAACGTTACTGGAAGGATGAGATTGAAACGACCTTCTCAGCATCCAGTTTCTGGGACACCGAACCATCTTCGGATACGACATATGACTTTCTGATTTACCCATACTATTACGATGGTTCTCAGATCTACCGAGGACCAGCATCAAGGGTGATTGGAGCATTTTCGTACAAGGCTGACACGTTTGGGCCCCAGTACAACACTGGGTTGTCGCAGCCCGACAACGACAGCTCGGGAAACGGACTATTGATGATTGGACAGTCTGATGAATACTGTCTTCAGTTCGTCTATGACAACGCGGATGATGTGGTGCCGGAGGGCGCAGCCAACAAGTGGGCGAACAATAATGAGACGAAGAATGTCCGGTATCAGCTCTATGGTTCGTTGACAGAAGCAAACGTATTCAGCAACGAGTTGACAGGCAAGTCCTGGGTGGAGGGAGAAGACAAGGAAGAGTCGCTGACAAGAAGATCAATGCTGGTTACATTCACTCCGTCCGAAATCAGCACCTTTGGGCTTGACTTCTCTGTCAGTCAGACAGCTTACTTCGGGATTCGAGCCTTTGAGGAGAGCGGCAGTGAATTGGAGGAGTACGAGCCCGGAGGCAGTGGCAACTATGTTGCCAATACAACAACGGTTGAGTGGACCTTCCTGGACGAGACTGGTTGGGATTATGGTCCGCAGTACAGAGATGGTTCAAACCCCCCGCCAGGCAACAGCACTGGACGCGGTATAAACACCATATCCGTGACCGAACAGTTGGCAAGCAATGTTAGTCTCAATGTAAACTATGATCTTGCTGACGATGTGTACTGGAACACATCCATCCCCGGACTGGACTGGCTCTCCGACAATGTCAGCTACCGGCTGTATGCTTCTAGAACGGACACGGGCTCTGCGTTATTCACAAATGCAAATTGGATATATGCCGGAAGGCAGCATTGGGACCAGGGTGATGGCGTTGCTGGTGCCCAGAGCGGCACCATGGACTTCTCCTTCAATCTGGATATGGATGATCCTATCTGGGCTGATATCAACAGCACTGGTAACACAATCAACTTCGGAATCTGGGCCTTTGAAACCTCAGGAGCTCCTTATGCTAGGGAGTATCAGTGCGTGACTACACCAAACACCACATCAACGACGCTGACAGTTGAGGATACTATCCCTCCGGTCTTTGTGGAACCTATTTCGGATAACATCACTGTTGTCCCTCAGCTCAGCGATTTTTATCGGCTTTCATGGTCCTATGATGGTGAAGTAGCAATGTACTTCTACCCTGCTCTGGATGGCCCCGACTATGATGTCAGTGATGACATTACCTACCGCTGCTACTGGTCATTGGAATATTTTGACGGCAAAGGTGACGACCCGAGCCTGATTCCCGGCGTGAAGGAAGCCGTGTCAGGCCCCCTGACATTCAGTTACGAGGACAAGTATGATCCAGACACACAGTTTCCGGCATTCGACTACAACACCCTCGTATTCGTGCTGGATGACAATGGCAGCGACCTAGAAGAAGGAGAGAAAATCTACTTCATCGTCAAAGCCGAAGATGGCGAAGGCAATGTCAGCACGAACTTTACAGTTCATGAAGATGCAGCCAGAGAGATTGACAACACGGAAGCACTTGTATTGGCAACAGGACTCAGTTCGGATCTGAAAATGGTGGGTGATATTCAAGCAGATGGTGATGACGTGTACGTTGTCTATCCCTCGGAGATTCAGACCGGCAACCGAGTTGACGTGGAGTACCGTAAGTTTCATGGCGGGGAGTCTTCTCCCTCGGATATCGACACAGATATTCTATCGGGTGCAACATATGAACCACTTTCTGCTAGTGGTAGGAACTACAAACTATCACTTACACATCAAGTTGAAAGCGATGGTTCGCCCTTGCTTGATAACAATGATGATAGGATGCCAGTAGTGGCATACAATGCTGCAGATGAGGGAATGAACTATTTTCATCTTGAAATGATGACCTCTGCAAGAAATAGCAGTGGTTCCTGGTCAGGAACTCACCTTTTCCATGACCAGTCTCTATCTGGCACGATCGCGCACACTGGTGGAGCTGTGATGTATCCATTTACCTACGACAATGGGTCAGGATTGGAGAGCAAATACTTGCTGTCGTGGTTATACAATCCTTCATTTACACCGACGGTGGATTCGAAACTCAGGCAGCAAGTTTCGACGTCAGTAACAACTTGGCCATCGTTTACTGAACCAAATTCAAACGCGTGGCCCTATGAATTCTACGCGTCACAGATCGCACGCAGTAGCTACAATCAGGTCATCAATGACGACACGATTGTGCATTCCGGGTTGAGCACGGCACCGGAACGGACGCTGTACCTTGCAGTGGGAACTAATGCATGGGCATATGTCTCGGGCGGTGAGGTGGTCTTTGAGCTTCCGCCGCTTCTTGAGATTTGGAAAACAAGTGACCTTGACAGCTGGGAACAGAACATCGTAAGCCAGGATCTTCCGTTGCTGAACACCGATGCCAGAATCATTACAAATGGCTTTGAGGTCGTAGTCGATCCATACAACGGACAGCACTTCCTGTATGTTACCTATTACAACAACGACGGTCATGACAGGACTCCTGACTCAAACGGACTGAGAATCGCGTGCGCAGTTGATAACGGTTCGGGTCCGATATCCACTTGGTCTTCTCCCTCCAGTGTCGGCCTGATTGACGGCACTGCCCTCAATCAGGACCAATCTTATGATGTCGTTGACCTTCGCGTGAAACCGGGATACGTATCCGGAACAAACAAGTTTGATGCGCTAGGCTGTGCCTATGTCCATCAGGACGGGTTTCTCTACTGCGCTGAAACGATTGGCAACGGAGAGACTGCAACTTGGGGCTACCAGACAGTGGGTGGCCTGCGAGAGCTTGACGAAGGACGTGTATTGTGGGTGAAACTCGCTTACTTTGACGATGGCGAGGAGACCAACCCTTACCTGCTCTATGCAGTGCAGGATGGATTCTTAACCGGCTACGACATCAAACTCTGGAGACCCGGTGGATTCTAGATCTAGGCAATGTTTGACTAGCTAGTCTGTCATCAGTGGCGGCCTAAGGGCCGCCACTATTCTTCTTTTACACTCATCTTGTTTTCTTATTTAAGGCTTTTACAGCAAAGTCAGCCCGTCCTTAGACCGGCTGACCTGCTTGCAGTAATCCTATAGGAACGGATAGGCGTGGAAAGTGTGCCTGTCCTCATCCCTCATTGAGTTTCGCTTCCAGCTCCTTGATTCGCATCGTAGCTTGCTTCTGTGACATCTTGGAGATTACAGAGTAATCCGGTTCCTCTCCCAGTTGCCGGTGGAGGTAGCCCATGTAGCGGAGCTGTTTGTGTGTCAGCTCACGGCCTGGATTACCTTTAATTTCTTCCTCGCCGGCAGCTTCCCGCCGCCCAGGCTTCGGTTTGGAATCCGGTTCGACCACCTCAATCTTCTTCTTGCTCATGTATTGCCGACCGCAATTCTCGTTCAGATCAAGGGCATGGAAGGAAGCTCTAAACCTTGCGATTTAGAGCTTCCTTATTAAGCAAACCTGAGCAGAATCGAATGACATCCCTTGCTGGATTGAATGGTTGCCAACATAAGACTAGCGTCGAATCAGATTGTGCACACTAGCCTTACAGCCTCAGCTCTTCGTTGAGGTCCTTCTCGAGCTGGAGCCACTCTTCGTTCTGCTCCTCGATGACATCCTCCCACGCTTCGGCCAGCTCTTCTTCGGCAGACTCGCAAGCCTCCGCCAGTTCGGCATCTGCTTCTTCACAGGCTCGCTCAAGTTCAACCTGGTGGTTGATGAAGTCATCGCGGCGCTTCTGTTCGTACTCGTCGCGCAGGCGTTCCTGCTCACGCCGGTAGGTCTCGATTTCGGCCAGATGGCGACGACGGATCTCATCGTGAGGTTCCATATTGAAGCAATTCATTGCTTCCTCCGTGCGTTCCGATTGTTTCGGAATCACATACACTATTTGCGCATAAGCGCACCACGGAGGGCATAGGAAAGAAGTCCGCGAAGTGAACCGACTTGCCTCAGCGGTGAGGAAAGCTACGCGAATTGAGTTGGTTTGTCTCGCCCAGGACAGTACGGAAAAGCGGGGGCGAAGGTCTGCGCTGTACGTTCCGTACAAATCAAGCTTACCGTAACTATGGAAGTGCATCAAGTGAATTCTGACAATATGCCATTGTAAACAATACACATGGTGCTGCTTTCGAAGCTGTAGATTTCTGGCATGCCGTGAGACTTGATCAGTAAAGGGTTCCTGGCTCTTGACGTGATATGGAGTCGTCAAGAGCTTTTGGAGCACAAAGCAGTCAGATGGAGGTTTTCTTCCTGATTCTTGCTTGATCTCAGGTGAGATAGTCAAGTGCTTTCTACTACTAACCAAATTGCCAGAATACCAAGAAGGCCGCCAACACCGGGCATATAGGAGTGATCGGAGTGGGGTAGGGGAGATGTTGCTGAGCTGCTCACCATGTACTCGTCGGGTCGTTGCCGCCCGGGAACGCAAGTCGAAGGCCCGTCCAGTTGCTCTTCTGCACTTGAGCTCACACTTCAGCCATAGCCTGCGACGCTTGGGTTGCCGGCTTGGAACCTTCAGCCCTTCCTGCCTCCAGATTCGCTCCACACGCTTGTGATTCACATGCCAGCCTGCATTGCGCAGCATGGACGTGATCTGTCGATAGCCATACCGTCCATACTGGCTGGCAAGCCCGACAATGCATTCAACCAATGCAGGTTCATCGCTGCGGCCACTTGCAATGTACCGCTGGCTGGACCTGGGCTGGCCGATCACCCGGTAGGCCCGCCTCTGCGAAACCCGCAGCCTGTCGGAGACATGTTCCACCGCCCGGCGGCGCCTCGCCGGGCTCAGAAGTTTCCCCGTGATGCTTCCTTGAGGATCTGGTTGTCAAGGGACAGGTCTGCCACCAGCTGCTTGAGGCGGCCGTTCTCCTTCTCCAGGTTCTTGAGCCGCCGGGCCTGCTCTATCCGCATCCCGCCGTATTCACGTCGCCAGTGGTAATAGGCCTGGTCGCTGACACCGATCTTGCGTGCGGCCTGCCGGGTGGGCATCCCCTCGCTGATCAGCACTTCCGCCTCACGCAACAGCCTGATGATGTCTTCCGGGCTGTACTTCTTCCTTGGCATTTGCCTGCTCCTCCAATATGTTTCCGGTCCGATCTATCACTTCACAAGTGGACCAGTTATTGGGGGGCAGGTCAGTCCAGCGCTTGTATTTCGATCAGGCAAACGTTACTTATGTTGAAAACATTGCATTTACGCAACTTGAACAATATTCAGTCATTCTGCACGAATTAGATGACAACAACCAGTTCAAACTGGCGGTATATGACAGGAGCATACCCGCGGGACTAAAGTTGTTCCCGGCACTGTTGCACATGAGCTGGATGAGTGAGAATTGCCAGGAAATATTTTTTGGGGAGGAGTTCCCCGAAGATTTTGCACTGGAGAATCTGGAAATATACCGACAGCCTTACGAGTGATGAACAGCCTGGTGCTATGCCGTTGTCGATCCGAAACTACCCAGGAATTTACATTTAGTCTGATTGTTTTGGTATACAGGACGGAAGCGTGTGTTGGATGAGATTTGTTGCCAGAACAGATTAAGAGCTCATCCGAATATTCGCGGGTCTGGCGCTGCGCCAACTCCGGGCTGAGCCACCGGCGAAGTCACGCCGCAGGCGTTTTCGCGCGGAACCTGGATATCCTGCCGTCTCGCTCAGCGCTCGACGGTCTGCCGATAGTGCCAGAACAAGTTCCAGCCCTTCGGCGCGTGTTTCTTCCGGCCACCCGCATCTTCCGCGCGACCCGCTGGCAGCGCTTGCGCCAGCGCAGCGCCAGACCGGCGAATGAATCCTAGAAGCGGCAGATCACTGCGGCACCCGGGATCTTTCGCCGCTGCTGCCTGTTGATTTGCTGCTCCTGGATTACGGCCAGCTTGCTTCCGTCAACCCGCGCTTCGTTAGATCTCCGAATGATTGCGACTTGGCATCCAGCAGGTAACAGAACTTTTGTTATTCAAATATGACATACTTGACATATCACAGATATCAGGTATTCTGATTCCGGAATACCAGTATGGAGCTGAGATGGCAAGAGCGCTCAACAT
Organism: bacterium; assembly: GCA_020440605.1. Taxonomy (GTDB): domain Bacteria; phylum 4484-113; class 4484-113; order 4484-113; family JAFGCY01; genus JAHEFU01. Next base: position 109,315 of record JAGRNT010000006.1, read on the forward strand.
TTCCGAGGCTGCAGCAATGGCCCTGCACACCATGGTGGTGCTGGCCTGCGCTGGAGGTGAGCCGATGACAGCGCGCGCCATCGCCGGGAAACTGCATCGCTCGGAAGCCCACCAGTCGAAGGTACTCCAGCGCCTGGCCCGTGCCGGATTCGTGGCGAGCACCAGAGGACCGGCGGGCGGATTCGTGCTGGCCCGCCCTTCACGGGAAATCATCATGCTCGATGTGTTCGAAGCCATCGATGGACCGGTCGGGGATGTCTGCTGCACCCAGACCCCGGCCGTCTGTGATGGCAAAAGCTGCGTCTTCGGCCAGCTCGTGAGCATCGTGAACCGACAGGTGCGGGACTATCTCCAGTACATCCGTCTTTCGGAGCTGGAAATCAAGGGACTGGGGCGGCTGGTCCGGGTACAGAGCACTGAGCCGCACGACTCCCCTGATAACGGAAGTGCCACATGAGCAAGCCTGTCTACAAGGTCAGCCTGCCGGATGTCAACTACTGGACAAGCCGCATCCCCTGCCAGATGGCCTGCCCGGTCCTGACGGACAGTGGCCGGTATGTGCAGCTGATTCAGGAAGGGCGCTTCGAGGAAGCCTTCCTGACAGCCCGCTCACCCAACCCGCTGGCGTCAATCTGCGGACGGGTCTGCGCTGCACCCTGCGAGGACAAATGCCGCCGAGGACTGTTCGATGCACCGGTATCCATCCGTGCGCTGAAGCGCGTGGTGATGGACAGGTACGGCGTCGAATCAAGCTCACCAGATACTGTGCGCGGCCTTGTCGAGGGTGCGGCGGAACCCGGCAACAAGTGGCTATGGCATCTGAGCAGTGAACCCGGACTTAAGGGACTGGGCAAGGGCCGGCGGGTGGCGGTAGTTGGTGCCGGGCCGGCAGGACTGGCCTGTGCGCATGACCTGGCGATTCTCGGCTACGACGTGACGGTGTTCGAGGCGACGCAGCGTGGTGGAGGCATGGCCTACCACGGCATCCCGGAGTTCCGTCTGAGCCGCAGCCTGCTGGACCGTGAAATCGAGTTCATAACCAGTCTGGGAGTCGAGTTCCGCTACAACACCCCGCTGAACAGTGCGTTCGGCATTCGCGAGCTGCGGGCGCAGGGCTTCGAGGCGATCTTCCTCGGCATCGGCCTGCAGAAGGGCCGCGGACTGAACTGCCCGGGCAGTGAGCTGGACGGCGTGGTGCGGGCGATTGACTACCTGATCAACATCAACAATGGCTATCGTGTACCGAAGGCCAGCAAGGTGCTGGTGCTGGGGGGCGGACTGGTGGCATTTGACGCCGCGCGCATGGCGCTGCGGGCCATGAGTGCCGAACCTGAGCTGAAAACACATGGCTCCAGCTTCCAGTCCGCGCTGGACGCGGCCCGCATCGCCGCCCGGCGTGGAGCTGAGGTGACGCTGGCCTGCCTGGAAAGCTTCAGGGAAATGCCGGTCACCCGCACGGAACAGGGACGCGAGGAGTTCGAGGATACGATCCGTGAAGGTATCCGCATTCTGCACCAGCGCGGTGTTGCCAGCATGAGTGGCACTGGGCATGTGGAAAAGGTGCAGCTCATCGGCGTGGAGCGTACATATGATGACGAAGGCCGCTTCTCCCCGGTGTTCAATGAGAATCTGCGGGAGGAGCTGGACGCCGACCTGGTGATTCTGGCAATCGGCCAGCAGGCCGAGCTGGACTTCATCAGGCCGGACGACGGCATCACGCTTAACCCCGGCGGCATCATCAGGGTGGATCCGGAGACGAATGCCACCTCCGCAGCCGATGTCTTCGCGGGCGGGGATGTGGCATATGGTCCGCGCAACCTGATTGACGGAGTGGCGGACGGCAAGCGGGCCGCGGCCTCCATCGACCGGAAGCTGCGCGGCGGCCGGCGGGAGTTCGGCTTCCGGCTGCGCTTCGAGAAGATCCAGACCTCGCGCTTCGAGCGTGAGGACGAATATGAGATGAAGCCGCGGGCCGCCCCGCCGACAACGGATCTGGGAAGGCGGACCGGCATCAGCGAAGTTGAGGAAACCTACGGCGAGGCGCAGGCGATGGAACAGGCCAGCCGCTGTCTCGCCTGCCACATCCAGACAATCTACGATCCACAGAAATGCGTTCTGTGCAACCGCTGCGTCGATGTCTGCCCGACAGCCTGCCTGAAGCTCGTGCCGTATGAAGAGGTCCAGCTGGCGACGGATGATGAACAAAAGGTACTGCAACTGGCGGGTCTGGATGGCAACGGACCGATGTCCGTGATGATCAAGGATGACGAGCTGTGCATCCGCTGCGGACTGTGTGCCATCCGCTGCCCGACTGACGCCATGACGATGGAGGTTCTCTACTATGAGCAGTTCTGAACAGGAAAATCCCGCTGCGGAGGCCGGGGACGGCAAGTACGACCTGACCCCGGAGGGCGGCATCTCGCGCCGGGGATTCGTAGGCAGCATGGGGCTTGCAGCACTCGGGCTGGCCTGCGCCATTCCTGCTGCGATGAGCTTTCGCTCGGTGATTCCCAATGTGTTGTACGAGCCGCCGCAGCGCTTCAAGGTCGGACCGCTGGAACGATTCACCGAAGGCGGGGTGTTCATTTCGGAACACAGGCTGTTCGTCTTTCGCGAAGGGGAAACGATGCACTGCATCGGGGCAGTCTGCAGCCATCTCGGCTGTACGGTCCAACTGGCAAAGATTCCTGAGGCTGATGGAGGCTTCGAATTCCACTGCCCCTGCCACGGCAGCATGTTCCGGGCGGACGGCACGAATTTCGCCGGTCCGGCTCCGCGTCCGCTTGATTACTACATGCTTGAAATCGCCGCAGATGACGGCCAGCTGATAGTTGACAAGTCCAGGCCCGCTGACAAACTCTGGCGGCTGACGGTCAGGAGCTGAAAGTGAAACAGAGCAAGACAGTCCCTGCCACAGGCAGGAAAACTGGCAAGCAGGACAGGGGCGGAGGCTTCAGACTGGAGGACTGGAACTGGAGCTGGTCGCCACGCAGCCAGAAGGAAGCTGGAGATGCCATCGTCACCAACTTCATGCTGCACTGGTTCCCCAACCGCGTGTCGCTTGAGTCGATCAGCATCCGCTACAGCTACTGGCTGGGCACGATCACCGCATTCCTGTTCTTCTACCTTGTATTCACCGGCGTGATTCTGATGTTCCACTATATCCCGTCTGTGGAGCGGGCTTACGCCTCTATCAAGGACATTGAGTATGCGGTCAGCTTCGGCAGTTTCCTCAGAGCCAGCCACCGCATCGCCGCACACCTGATGGTGGCCATGGTCTTCCTTCACATGGTGCGGGTATTCCTGACGGGTGCCTACCGCAACGGCGGGCTGGCCAGGCAGTTCCGGCCACTGAACTGGTGGATCGGCCTGGTGCTGCTGGTCTTGACACTCTTCCTCAGCTTTACCGGATACCTGCTGCCCTGGGACCAGCTGGCCTACTGGGCAATCACCGTTGGCACGAACATCGCGCAGGCGGTGCCGGTTGTTGGCAACGACATCCGCTTCTTCCTGCTGGGCGGCAACGAGATCAACCAGAACACGCTGATCCGTTTCTATGTGCTGCACTGCGTGTTCCTGCCGCTGATCGTCACCGGTCTGTTCCTCTGGCACATGTGGCGCATCCGCAAGGATGGCATGGCCTGTGATGACAGGCTGGCCCTGGCGGAACGTGCTGCACCGGCCCGTCCTGAGCCCAGCAAGACGTATTCCCTGCTCGGAGTGACCGCCGGCCGGAGCGCGACGGTGGAAGCGAGTCTCGTGGATGAGGACAGGTACAAGATCCGCGCAGTCCCCGGGCTGATCAGGAGGATCAGCATTGCCTGCCTGCTCACCTTCGCACTGACCAGCGCTCTGGCGGTCTGGCTCGGATCGCCGCTGGAAGAGCCTGCCAACCCGATGGTCACGCCTAATCCTGCCAAGGCCCCCTGGTATTTCTTGTGGCTCCAGGAGCTTGTTGCCATCACGACGGTCCGCATCGGCGGCTTTACTGTCAACGGCGGTTTCCTGGGCGGGGTCCTCATCCCGGGAGCAATGTTGCTGTGGGGATTCCTCACGCCGTTCCTGGACAGATCCTCCCGCTCCAGTGTCGGCGTCTGGTTCAGCCGGGAACGCAGGCTGCAGAATACGGTGTTCATCGTCGTCTGCATCGCCGTGATCGCGCTGACATATCTCGGCACATACCTGCGTGGTCCCTACTGGACCGTCATCTGGCCGTGGGAGTCCTGGCCTGACTTCCCACCGCAACTGTAGGAGGAGGCGCAACCTTGAACCGCGACCGAAACATCATGCTGATCATCGGGGTCCTGTCCCTGCTGGCACTCGCCTGGGCCGCCCAGCGCAATTCCGCGCCGGGCTACCTCGCATACCAGGCCCGGTTCCGCCGCCTGGTCGAGGACAAGCTGGGACCGGAAAAGGCCGCGGCCGTTCCCCGCGGCATACAGCAGATCTGGGTGGAACCCGCCGGCCGGGTGGACAGATGCATCAGTTGCCATCTCGGTGTCAGCTGGGCCGGGCTGGAGGATGCGCCTGAACCGTTCCGCAGTCATCCTCCGGAGCCACTTGCCAATCATCCGATCGACGAATTCGGATGCACCCTGTGCCACGGAGGACAGGGAAATGCCACCGGACTCAAGGATGCCCACGGCTGGATCAAGCACTGGGAAGACCCGCTGCTGGACAGCCAGCTGGCTGATGACTACAAGATCAGCGATCCCTTCGCCTTCATTGAGATGAAGTGCAATGCCTGCCACCGCTACGAACGGGATGTTCCCGGAATGGACAGGCTCAACCTCGCGAAGCAGATTGTCAACGACAAGGGCTGTAGGGCCTGTCATACGATCAATGCACGAGGGGGAACGATCGGGCCTGACCTGACAAACATCGGTGACAAGCATCCGGAGCAGTACGACTTTGAGAGACTGACGAATTTCCCCTCAGTCTTCAACTGGCAGGTAGGGCACCTGCAGGATCCCAAGGCCTTTACGGGCGACACGATCATGCCCAACTTCGGTCTGAAGACGGATGAGGCGCAGGCCGTGACGATGCTCATGCTCAGCTGGCGCCAGCATGACATTCCGCTGGAACTGCTCCCGATCAAGGGACTGTCTGACGAACCCACGCCGGAGGAGGCTGAGCGTGAGCGCGTGATGCTCGAAGGCGAAGGACGCTTCTTCGTGGAAAAGACATGCTTCATCTGCCACGATGTTTCCAGCCTCGGGATCTTCTCCGCCACCAAGATCGGTCCGGACCTGGCTCTGGCCGCGGAGGATGTACCGCGCCGATTCGGCCGGACCGTGGAGGACTTCCTTGCCAATCCCAGTGGCACGATGTCAGTCGTTCTGTCCAAGCAGATCATCCTCACGGACGAGGAAAAGGCGGAGGCGGCAAGACTGATGCATCTTGCCTACGAAAAGCACACACAGCAGAAAGCGGACGCCGGAACCGATGCGGCCGCTGATGCCGGTACGGTCCCGGCCGGAGACGGCGGGAATGCGTCCAAGACGCAGGAAAACTGAGGAGGTAGCAATGCAATCCATCAAGTCTCAAGCTTCGAAAAGCTTGTTCTGGCTCATCCTTGCCATTGTGGCAACGGCATACACCCTCTGGGGCTGCGGAGGCGGCGGCGGAGAAGAGGACAGCCGGGCGAGGGGTTCCGAGCGCGGAGCCACAGGTTCGCAGGCCGATGCGGCAACCAGTACATATGTCGCTCCAGGAGACCTGGATGACATGTACCTGTTCTACAGCGGGGGGCACAGCGGCCAGGTCTATGTGGCCGGCATTCCATCAATGCGGCACATCTCCACGATTCCTGTCTTCGCGCCCTATCCTGCCACCGGCTACGGCTTTGACAATGAAACCCGGGAGATGCTCGGTGACTTCACCTGGGGCGATGTGCATCACCCCACGCTATCCCGCAAGAACGCGGAGTATGACGGCCGCTGGCTCTTCGTCAACGACAACGCTAACAGCCGCTATGCCCGCATTGACCTGCGCGACTTCAAGACCAAGCAGATCATCGGCCCCATTCCCAACTGCTCCGGTCTGCACGGCGGCTCGTTTTGCACCTCCAACACCGAGTACCTGACCTATGCCAGCCGCTTCTCGATCCCTATTCCCAAGGGCAGCTATTCCTCGATTGAGAACTATGCCTCCGAATGGAAGGGGCTTGTCGGCGCGCTCAAGGTCGACCCGGACACGGGTGAGATGAGCCACGGATTCCAGATCATGACCCCGCCCTTCAACTGGGACCTCGGTTCCACCGGTCGCGGCCCGTCCGCGGACTGGGTGTTCTTCACCTGCTACAACTCCGAGCGCGCCACGGGTGAGCTCGAGAAGACGGCATCCGCCAATGACCGCGACTACGTCATCGCCGTCAACTGGAAGCTGGCCGAGGCCGCTGTCAATGCCGGCAAGGGCATGATGATGGACGGCGTGCGGATCATCGATCCCGCCGTTGACAAGGACATCGTCTACCTGATCCCGATTCCCAAGAGCCCCCATGGCGTTGACGTGACCCCCGACGGCACGATGTTCGTCGGCAGCGGCAAGCTCGAGGCCGTCACCACTGTCTACAGCTTCCAGCAGATGCTCGATGCGATCCAGGCCAAGGACTACACCGGGGACGAGGACGGCATTCCCGTGCTCAACTACGACAGCATCGCCCTGCGTGAATGCCAGGTCGGCAACGGCCCGCTGCATACGCAGTATGACGACAAGGGCATGGCCTATACGAGTCTGTATATTGACAGCGCCATCGCCAAGTGGGATCCCAACACCGGTGAGGTGCTGGACACCATTCCCTGCGCCTACAACATCGGCCATCTGATGGTACCCGGCGGTGATTCCGCCAAGCCATACGGCAAGTACGTGATCGCCATGAACAAGCTGTCCCACGGCCGGCACCTCAACGTCGGGCCGAGCCAGCCGGAAAGCAGCCAGCTGATTGACATCACGGGCTCGAAGATGAAGATGCTCTACGAGTCATACACGGAGCCTGAGCCGCACTACGCCCAGGCCTGTCCTGCTGACCTGCTCAATCCGATCGAGGTCTACCCGATGGAGGAGAACACCAATCCCCATGCCATCTGGGACATCGCGGATGCGGGCATGACGGTGAATGGCAACAACGTCGAGATCAGGATGGTGGCCACGCGATCCACCCTCACTCCGACGGACATTGAGGTGCCGCGCGGCAGCACGGTGACTATCCACGTGACGAACATCGAACAGACGACGGATGAGCTGCACGGTCTCGGCATCGGCGGCTACAACATCAACCTCGTGATCGACCCGGGCGAGACCAAGAGCGTGACCTTCGTGGCGGACAAGCCGGGCGTGTTCGCCTACTACTGCACGAACTTCTGCAGCGCACTGCACCAGGAGATGCAGGGTTACCTGCTCGTCAAGTAATCAGAGGACTATCAGCACCAGGGAGCAGATGATGCAGCACAGGATGGAAGCTTACTATGATTTCTTCGGACGGCCACTTGGCTGGCTGGTCCGGCTGCTGCTGCTCATCTCCCTGGCGGCACTGCCCTTCGTGTGGATCGGGGGACCGCTGTGGACCATGAGCTTCACCAGCAACCAGTACCCCGATCCGCTGAAGATGGCAATCCATGTCGACCATCTCGAGGGTCAGAAGACTGCGGATCGTGACGACCTGCGCGAGATCAACTCACTGAACCACTACATCGGCATGAAGCCGCTGCTGGAGAGTGACTTCGCCGAGTTCCTCTGGCTGCCCTTCGCGATCGGGATATTCGGACTGCTGTGCCTGCGGCTGATCTTCCTCGGCAGGCTGCGGGACATCGTTGACGTCTTCATGCTGTTCGTGTACTTCGCACTGTTCAGCTTCTGGGACTTCTACAACAAGCTCTACAACTACGGCCACATCCTGGACCCGGAGGCGCCCATCAAGGTCGAGCCCTTCACTCCGCCGCTCTACGGCAGGGTGAAGGTTGCCAACTTCTGGGTTGAGAGTTTCCCGGGGGAGGCCAGCTATGCCCTGATGATCTTCGGGGGCATCCTGGCACTCGCCACCTTCATCGCCCTCTGGCAGGCCTGGAGAGACTGGCGCCGGCAGCGATCGGAACTTTCGGCCGGGAACGGAGCAGGACTGGCAGTATTCATCCTGCTTGCCGCCCCATTGCTGCCTTCCACCGCGGATGCAGCTGAGCTGCGAGTGGGTCCCGGCGGACAATTCACCACACCCGCGGCGGCCATCACCGCAGCAGGTCCCGGTGACCAGATAGTCATTCTGCCCGGTGAATACCCGGGAAACCTCGTCATTGACAAGCAGCTCAGCATCCGGGGGGTGGAATTCCCGCGGATCATCGGCGAGCGGCAGGGAAGTGTAGTCACGATTGCCGCGGACGGTGTCAGCCTGGCCGGCCTGGACATCTCAGGCTCCGGCAAGGACATGATGCACAGTGACGCGGGAATCCACATTACGGCGAATGACGCACAGGTGAAGGACTGCAGGCTCAGTGACAACCTCTTCGGGGTGATGTTCCGTCTCGCTGAAAGGGCCACCGTCGAGGGGAACGTGATCCGCGGCCGTGCGGATGTCGGCATCGGCAGCCGCGGAGCAGGCTTGCATCTGTACGACAGCCATAACTGCGTGATACGGGACAACGATGTCAAGACAGTGCGCGACGGTGTCTACTTTGACCACTCCAACTACAACGTCGTGGAGGACAACCGCTTCGCCGAACTGCGCTACGGAGTGCATTACATGTACTGCGAAGCCAACGAGTTCTACCGCAACGTCTTCCGCGACAGCGTGGCCGGTGCGGCAATCATGTACACGAACAATGTCAGCTTCAGTGAGAACCTGATCCTGAACAACAGGCTCGGGCACAATGCATTCGGGCTGCTCTTCCAGAGCTGCTACGACTGCACGGCAGAGCGTAACGTGATTGTCAACAACACCTGCGGATTCTTCCTGGAGCAGGCAGAAAACACCCTGTTGCGCAATAACCTTGTTGCCTACAATGATGTTGGAGCTGTAGTCTTCGGCAGTTCACTGAATACGACTTTCGAACACAATGACTTCATCCAGAACATCGCCACCCTTCGCACGATCGGCCGCTCCACCATGGACTGGGGAGCTGAAGGCGGAGGCAATTACTATTCAGACTACGAAGGTTACGACCTCGATGGGGATGGCCTTGGTGATGTGCCGCATAAGCTGCAGGATGCCTTCGAGCATCTCACCGGAAACCATCCCCTCCTGAAACTCTATCTGTCAAGTGCGGCTGCAGACGCTCTGGTTCTCGCTGAACGGAGTTTCCCGGTTCTCCCTCACAGCGAGGTACTGGATCCCGAGCCTTGGACCCATCCCGTGAGTGGCGTCAGGCTGCAACTGGAACCTGGAGACAGGGCCCGCCCCAGGGGATCGTTGGCACTAGCAGTGCTGGCGCTGCTCGGGTGGGGCGGTTGCCTGTTCGGTATCAGGGGGTTGGCAAAATGACAGACGTATTGCGAGTTGACGGGCTTTACAAGAATTACGGTGACGTCAAGGCCGTCCGCGGAGTCAGCCTTGCAGTGGCTCCCGGAGAGGTGGTTGCGCTGCTCGGCCCCAACGGAGGTGGTAAGACAACCACGATCCGCTGCATTGCCGGGCTGCTTCGCGCTGACAGCGGCATCATCAGTGTCAACGGCTTTGACCTGCAGCGCCAGTACAGGGATGCACGTAGGCAATTCAGTTATCTGCCCCAGCAGGCGCAATTCCCCGCCCAGCTGACCGTGCGAGAGATTGCTGTTTTCCATGCCAGCCTGCGGGGACTGGGACGCGATTCCGCGGATAAGGCCCTGCTTGCATGTGGACTGGCGGAATCGGCCTTCGAACGCACTTCTGGACAGCTCTCGGGAGGCATGCGGCAGCGCCTGGCACTGGCGCTCAGCAGTCTCGGTGATCCGGACCTGATGCTGTTTGATGAACCGACAGCCAATCTGGATCCACAGGGAGCACTTGACTTCCGCGTGACGGCGGCAAAGTGGCGTGACGATGGACGGGCGATCCTCCTGTCAACCCATGTCCTCGCTGATGTTGAAGCACTGGCCAGCCGTGTGATTGTGCTGGTTGACGGTGCCCCGGTCGCAGATGAGCCGGTCGCCAGGCTCCGCAGTCGTCTCAGCCGCACGGCCCGACTGCGGATCAACGTCGGCAACCCGCAGCCGGCTCATGTAGAAGCCGCCCTGGCAGCCGGTGCGCTGGATGCCTCGCTTAACTGCCAGTCCGTGCTCGTGACCGGCTGCGGCACCGAACGCATGGAGATTCTCGATCGCTTTCGCAGTATTGGTCCAGTGTTGGACTTCGACACCGAGCGCCCCACGCTGGAGGATGTCTACGTGCAGTACCTGAAAGGGGCTGAGGAGGCAGACAATGAAGAAGAATAGGGCCACCAGTAGCCTGCTCGTGCTCTGCCTGCTTCTTGCATCATGCAGCAAGGGTCCACCGGAACCGATTGAGATAGTGCTGGATGAGGACAGTTGTGAGGTCTGCCGCATGGCCGTCTCACAGCGCAGGTTTGCAGCAGAGATCGTCAAGACAGACAGGACCGCATTCTACTTCGATGACATCGGCTGCCTTGTTGAAATGGCCCGTGATCCAGGCATTCCGGAGGGAGCAGTTGCCTTCGTGGTGGATTTTGACAGCCAGGCCTGGCTCAGGGCCGACCAGGCATATTTCCTGCATGCGAAGGACTTGCCCTCACCGATGAGCTACGGGCTGGGAGCATTCGAGAGCCCGGCAGGAGCTGAGCAGGCGGGCAAGGAATGGCCTGGAACCGTCATGCAGTGGGACCAGCTGGTCCTGGAGTGGCAGCCATGAGCACGATTTCCCTGCGCATCAGCGGAATAATCGCACGCCAGGAATTGCGCATTGCACTGCGCAACCGCTGGATCTTCGTCTATGCCGCGATCTTCACCGTCCTGACAACTGCGGTCAGTTATTTCGGCCTGAGCATCATTGAGTTTACGGGCTTCCAGGGCTTTGAGCGTACGACTGCCAGCCTGCTGAACCTGGTCCTGTACATTGTTCCACTAGCCGCGATGCTGATGACTGTCCAGAGTTTCACCGCCGATGGTGGTTGTACGGACCAGCTGTTCACAGAACCGATCACCCGCGCGGAGATTGTGGCCGGAAAACTGTTCGGTGTAAGCTCCGCACTCAGCCTGGCAACACTCGTCGGTTTCGGGCTGCCCGGTGTCATGATCGCCAGGGAGACTGGGACCGTGGGACTGGGCAGCTACCTGGTGCTGGTGGGGTACAGCCTGGCGATCGCATGCTCCTTCTGCTCCATCGCGGCTTTGCTGACAATCGCCATGCAGCGCTCGCACCGAAGCTACGGAGTGGTCCTGATCGCATGGTTTGTGATGGTGCTGCTGTATGACCTTGGCATAATCGGGCTTGGGTTCCTCCTGCCGGAGGGAGTTGCCAACCGCGTGAGTTACATCAGCCTGTTCCTGAACCCGGTGGATGCCACACGGATATCCACATTGCTGGCGACTGTAGGCAAGGAGATGTTCGGTGCTGCTGGCGTGCTGCTGGTGAGGTCTCTGGGCGGTGTCAGTGAGGCACTCTTGCTTCTTGGCGCTGCACTTGCAGGCTGGATTGTGCTGCCTGGCTGGCTGGCGGCCCTGCTGCTGCGCCGCCAGGATATTTAAATCACTCGTAGGAAGGACTGACATGAAAACACTTGATTCCGGGCGGACAGTAGCGGAAATGGCAACTGAGAACATGGCCCGAACCAGGGTCTTTGAGAGCTACGGCATTGACTACTGCTGTGGTGGCAATGTTCCTCTGCGTGAGGTCTGCGAGAGGGGTGGCATCGACCCTGACGAAATCCTGACTGCTCTGTCAGCGTGTGATGAAGAATCATCAGACGATGGAATAGACCTGCAGAATGCCGGTCTGGTGAGGCTGGCAGGTCATATCCTCGGGACACACCATGCTTTCCTGTGGGAGGAATTGCCCCGCCTGGATGAACTGCATGTCCATGTCTGCAGCCATCATGCGGCCCAGCAGCCCCAACTCATGAAGTCACTGGAGTTGTTCAGGGCACTGCGTGGGGAAATGGAAAATCACATGCGAAACGAGGAGCAGGTGCTCTTCCCCCTGTGCGGTCCAATCATGGAAGGGTCCACGAATGAAATCAGATCCGCAGTCAATGTCCTGCTGGATGGTTACGTTGAGGAACACGAATCTATCGGGCAGATGCTGTCGGAGATGCGTTCGATCCACAGGGGTTATGTTGCAGGAGAAGGGATGTGTCGCAAGCAGCAGGCTCTTATCTCAAGGTTGGAGAATCTCGAGCGAGACACCCATCTTCACGTGCATTTGGAGAACAATCTTCTGTTTCCGCAAATGCTGCGACTTTCTGAACAGGGTGCTGCTCCTGCCGGATAGGAACTGGAGGACATGGCAATAACGGCATGGCCTTTGTATGTGATTTTCGGCCTACAGCATTCAATGGATTTCCGGATGAATGATTGGATCAAGTATCCGCTAGGTTCAACTGTGATTCCTGGCTGATGAAATCCAAGGAAACAACTGGAATCCCAATCCTGATAGCCTAGTGTCATGCTCTCCCCATAGCCCACGTTCCCTCCACCAATGTACTTTTACGAATGTTATTCCGATCGAATTCGAAATGTATATTGCACACAACAAAATACGCGAACATGAGTTTGGAATATGTAAGATAATTTCTGCACTTGCTTATCATATACATCCCAGAATTGCTGAACAAATCAGGAAGCGGAATCTGGAAGAAAGAGCATATTTCGCAGAACTATTCGGGGACATGGTCGATTTGGATAGTTATCTGTTTACTGGATCGGTTTGTGTTTTCCCCGGGGTCAAGCGCTATGTTAGTGGCAAGGGGAAACGTAGAGCTTACAATCCAGAGTATCGGGCAATCATAGATGACAACACATTCCCCCGACATGTCTGGTGCTTTCTCGAGTATGGAAATTCGTACAATGGCCCGAACTGGAAGGCAACCGGATTAGGTCAGTTCGAACTGGCACATGTCTTTTCTCACAAGTCAAGCGAGCTGGAGCTTGAAAGTCGATTCTTCAATGACTTCAATGCGGATCTGATACCAGATGGTGATTTCACATGTGCATGCAATGTAGTGTTGTTGCCAAAAGGGACTGTCAGACCAACAGACAACTCAGACAACATCAAGGCTGCGTTCTACCAGAGGTATATTGACTTGTATGGAGAGGAATCTCTGAATGGTCGAGCTGGATTCAGAAGTGAGTTGGTTCCCGGTTGGTATTCTGAATTGAGTTGGAATGAGCCAATGCTTCCAGATGGATGGCAGGAACATATCGAGAGATTATTGAAATATAGAACGAAGAGAATATCTCATCTGATATCAATTGCCAGGTAGCCTATGGTTTGCTTAAAGCAGATGCAAGTACAAAAAAGGCCTGCCACTGAAACTCAGGGCAGGCCTCTTTGATTCTGGTTCAGTTCGGTTGGGTTTAGCCGTTACCGATCACGATCATCACTTCCGTCTCCTCCGGCTCAGGCTGCTGAGGCGGGAAGTAGGAGAAGTCATGGCGCGGCTCGGGCTTCTTTGCCACCGCCGGCGGCGGTGTCTTCTTCACAGGCACCGGCACTTCGGCCCTGGGCTCCTCCATCACCGGCTCGGGCACGCTGTCCCAGCACCAGAGGTCGCCCTTGAAGACCTTGTACCACTTGCCGCAGCGGCAGCTCTCATCGCAGAAGACACGCAGGGAGGCCCAGGTGACCATCACGTTGTCGTCCTCCTTGACCAGGCGGATGCTGCAGACATCGTTGGCATCCACGGGAGTGTCGAGCTGTGCCGTGGTCTCACAGCGGCACCAGTTGCCGTTGAAGGTGGCGGTACCGAGCACGTTGCCCTGGCGGTCGAGGAACTCGGCCATCAGCGCTCCGCTTGCTCCATAGCAGCCACAGCATTCAGCATCGATCATCACGCAGGTGAAGGTACAGCAGCGCGGCATCTTGATGCAGCGCAGGTCGATCTGCTCCGCGGCCCGGGCAGCACTGCCCCATGCCAGAATACAGAGCAGTGACAGTATGGAAACAAATCTCATCATGTTCGACTCCCTAACATTGACCCGAAATTCTAACGCCTGATTCAGCACTTATACCTGCTTTACTCCACTTGCATGAAAATCCCTGAAACACTCCTGCAATCCAAACCTGGCCTGGAACTGTCTCGGAGCCCAGACATATAATTCCCATGTGACTTCCCCTCAGAATGCAATACCCGAGCGCATGCGAGCCGCCTGCTATCACCGCTACGGTGGACCTGAGGTCCTGCAGGTTGAGGATGTTGATTTGACACAGCCAGGGACTGGGGAGGTGTTACTGCGCATCGAGGCCGCAGTGGTGTCCGCCACCGACGCCATCATGCGTCGCGGCAGGCCCTGGCCTGCGCGCATGGCGATGGGACTGATCCGGCCAGGTAAGCCGATACTGGGCACTGAATTCTGTGGCACGGTGGAAGCCGTTGGCAGCAAGGTGGAGCGCTTCATCAAGGGAGACAGGCTGGTAGGGGCCAGCGGCGACAGTTTCGGCGCGCATGCGCAGTTCATTCTGCAGAAGGAGGATGGTGTGCTGGCCCAGATCCCGCCAGCAGTCAGCCCGGCTGAGATGCTGGCGATTTCCGAGGGAGCGTTGACGGCTCTGCCCTTCCTGCGCGACGGTGGCAGCATCCGCCGCGGGATGCAGGTGCTTGTGATCGGCGCATCCGGCAGCGTGGGCACGGCGGCGGTGCAGCTGGCGGAGCATTTCGGTGCGGTGGTAACGGGAGTCTGCAGTGCCGGCAATGCCGAACTGGTGAAATCGCTGGGAGCATCACATGTGATCGACTACCGCAGTGAGGACTTCACCAAGGGCTCGGAGCGCTACGACATCATCTTCGACACCGTCGGCAGCAGCAGTTTCCCCCAGGCACGCAAGGTGCTCAAGCCCGGCGGGGTGTATCTGACAACAATGCTCTCCCTGCCGATCCTGCTGCAGATGCTGTTTAGCTCACGTAGTCGCGGGCAGCGGGCGAAGATCCTCTTCGCCGGAATGCGCGAGCCGAAACTGCGGGCGAAGGACCTGCGCTACATCTGCGACCTGGCAGCGAAGGGTGAGCTGCGCCCGGTGATTGACAGCCGCTATCCGCTTAATGAGATCCGCCGTGCACATGGGCATGTTGACGGCGGACACAAGGTGGGCAGCGTGATCCTCGAGTTGCACTGAACACAGCTGGCTCCAATTCACGCTGAATTGCAAAAATCAACTATGTGGCACCACTGCTTGAGAACTCGGACCAATCGTCACCGGGTCAATAAAATCTACCCAGTCACTCCTGCTAACAACGAGCGGCTTGCCAGATTCCCCCGCTGTGCTGATGCCAATCACAACCCTGGCATCCCGTGGTACTTCTCTCCCCGGCGTCAAAGTCCAGGCAGGGCAACCAGCTATACAAACATGCGAGCAATGCTGATTTGCAGGATCTGCCAATCTTCAAATGGCCCATGGCAAGTCCCAGACGAGACTCGTTTCAACCGGATTACTTCAATATAGAATTGGAGCAGCTGCCGTTGCTGCAGCCCCCATCATCCCTTGCCCAGCTGCTTGGCCCAGCCGCCGAGGCGCTTCTTGCGCAGGCGCAGGTTTTCCGGAGTGACCTCGACCAGCTCATCATCGGCAATGTAGTCAATAGCCTGCTCAAGCGTGAACTGGCGTGGTGGCACGAGCTTCGTGATGTCATCGGCGTTGGCAGCGCGGTGGTTGGTGAGGTGCTTCTCGCGCACCATGTTGACGGGCAGGTTGTTGTCACGGGCGTTCTCGCCGACGATCATGCCCTCATATACCTCATCCCCGGGACGGACGTACATCCGCCCACGCTGCTGCAGGTTGAACAGGGCGTAGGAGCTGACCTTGCCGGGGCGGTCCGCCACGAGAGCGCCGTTGGCCCGGCGGTCGAATTCCTTGTTGATCAGCGGGGTCTGGCCGATCAGGATCGTGTTCAGGATCCCGCTGCCGCGCGTGTCCGTCAGGAACTGGCCACGGAAGCCGATCAGCCCACGAGTCGGCACCTCGAACTCCAATCTGGCGCGGCCGCTGCCGTGGTTCACCATCTTCGTCATCCTCCCCCCGCGCATGTGCAGCTTCTCGCTGACAATGCCGAGGCAGTCCTCCGGGATGTCCAGCACCGCCAGTTCAAGCGGTTCCACCTGCTTGCCGTTTTCCTCACGCGTGATCACACGCGGGCGGCCCAGCGCCAGTTCGTAGCCTTCACGGCGCATGGTCTCCACGAGCACCGCCAGCTGCAGCTCTCCGCGGGCACTGACGCGGAAGGCCTCGCCCTCTGCGCCCTGCTCCAGACGCAGGCTGACGTTGTGCAGCATCTCCTTCTCGAGGCGCTCCTTCAGGTGCCGGCTGGTGACGAACTTGCCCTTGCGCCCGGCCAGCGGACTGTCGTTGATGTGGAAGTCCATGCTGATCGCCGGTTCCTCCACGCTGATGCTCTTCAGGGGTTTGGGGTTGGCCGGGTCACCGATCGTATCGCCGATGAATGCGCCTTCCACTCCTGCCACGGCGCAGATGTCGCCGGCTTCCACACTGTCGGTGTCCACGCGCTTCAGGCCATCGTAGCCGAACAGCTTCGTGAGGGCACTCGTACCGGAGGGCTGGCCTTTCTTCAGCAGTACCACCTGGCTGCCCTTCTTCAGGGTGCCGCTCACGACCTTGCCAACGGTGATGCGGCCGACGTAGTCATCCCAGGCGAGACTCGTTGCCAGGAACTGCAGCGCACCCGCGGGATCTCCGGTCGGTGCTGGAATGTGCTCAATTATCGCCTCGAACAACGGACGCAGGTCCCCATTGAACTCAGCGGCGGCCAGTTCCCCGACCGCGGCATCCGCAGGGCGCTCCGTCAGCGCCACGCCGGCCTTGGCCTGGGTGTAGAGCAGCGGGAACTCCAGCTGGTCCTCCTCGGCATCGAGATCGATGAACAGGTCGAGGATCTCGTTCTCCACTTCACGGATGCGGCGGTCCGGACGGTCAATCTTGTTGATCACCACGAGGATCGGCAGGCCGTGGGCGAGGCTCTTCTGCAGCACGAAGCGGGTCTGGGGCAGGGGGCCTTCAGCGGCATCCACCAGCAGCATCACGCCCTCGACGAGGTTCAGCGTGCGCTCCACCTCACCGCCGAAGTCGGCATGGCCCGGGGTGTCGACGATGTTGATCTTCACGCCCTCGTAGCTGATGGCCGTGTTCTTGGCCATGATGGTGATCCCGCGCTCTCGTTCGAGGTCCATGGAATCCATCACGCGCTCGGCGACGGTCTCATTCTCGCGGAAGACGCCGCTCTGGTGCAGCATGGCGTCCACGAGCGAGGTCTTGCCGTGGTCCACGTGGGCGATGATGGCGATGTTTCTGATGTGCTTCTGCATTTTGGTGCGTTATTCTAGCGCGCCTCCGGAGGATGGAAGCGCAGGGGGCCGGTCCGCAGGCCATAGAATGTAAGGCCTGCCACGATGCTGCTGCCGATTCTATCAATCATTGCCGGTCTGGCCCTGCTGGTCTGGAGTGCTGAGCGCTTCATTGCAGGCGCAAGCTCGACGGCACGTTTCCTCGGGATGCCGCCGCTGCTGATCGGTATGCTGGTCGTGGGCTTCGGCACGTCAGCTCCTGAAGTATTCGTTTCAGTGCTCTCCGCCTCGCAGGGCAATCCTGCCGTGGCACTCGGAAATGCCTACGGTTCGAACATCACGAACATCGCCCTGATCCTCGGACTGACGGCGATCATCCATCCGATCGCCTTCAACTCGAAGGTGCTGCGCATGGAGCTGCCGATCCTCACGGGCGTGACCCTGCTCAGTGCCTGGCTGCTGCATGACGGCGAGCTACAGCGCCTCGATGCCCAGATCCTGCTGGGGCTGACCGTGCTGCTGGTGGCCTGGAGCCACTGGCAGGGCATGCGCGATGGCAAGGACAGCCTGGCCGGGGATGTCCGCCATGAGCTGGAGGAGCGCGGAATGGGTCTCGGGAAGTCCATCGGCTGGCTGCTGGTCGGACTCGTGCTGCTGATCGTCAGCTCGCGGATGCTGGTCTGGGGCGCTGTGGACATCGCCACCCGGCTGGGGGTCAGCGACCTGCTGATCGGACTGACGATCGTGGCTATCGGCACATCCCTGCCGGAATTGGCGGCCTCGATTCTCGCCACCCGGCGCGGCGAACACGATATCGCCGTTGGCAATGTGATCGGCAGCAACCTCTTCAACACCGTCGGGGTGGTCGGGCTGGTCGGTGTGATCCGGCCCTTTGAAGTTGGGCGGGAGGTCTTCAGCCGCGACATCATGCTGATGTTGGGGCTGACGCTTTCGCTGTTCGTGATCGGTTATGCCTGGCGTGGACCGGGCAAGGGCCGGGTCAATCGTATCGAAGGCGGGCTGCTGCTATGCGTTTACATTGCGTACAACTTCATGCTGATCCGCTCAGCAATACAGTAGATTACGTTCAGGGTTCCTGCGGGGGCTGCTCGCCTGGTCTGGCCACATGCTCAGTCACCACGATCTCCTCTCCGGTGAATTCACTGAGTACCAGGGGCAGGTCATGATCTAGTTTCAGCCTGGCAATCGGAGGGCCATGTACTCCGGCACCAGGGAGCGGCTTCCAGCTCATGATCTGCCTGACTTCTGATTTTCCGGTGACTTCCCAGAAGACCAGCAAGCCATGGTCCGGGATTTCCACTTCCAGATAGCCCTGCTCCACCGGTTCGCTGAATGTCACATTTACGTACACCCTCCTCCCATGTTCCAGGGGAACGGGCGGATCGAAGCTCATGGATGTTATCCGGGTGGTTGGCAGCTCCAGCTTGATCTCCCCCAGGTCAAAGGAGTCGTAGACCTGGTCTGCGACGTAGTATTCAATGCTGGCCAGCAGGGGGGTACCCGGCCGAATCAGGGGCAGGCCAGCCCGTAGATCCAGGCGGCCGACCCAGTTGCCATCATTTTCCTGCTCATCCTTCCAGTGCACAGCTCCGTGTCCGAATCTTCCGCCATTGTCCCTGAGTTCGCCACAGTTGACACCGTTGATCATCAGGCGCAATCCGCCCATGTTGAGGACCGGATTCGTGCTGGCGCGAACCAGTGTCAATGAATCCACATCCAGTACGGCATCCTGTTCCAGATGAGCTTCCACGATTTCGACCTCGGGTGCCAAGACCGGGGGCAGCATGATCCGGCGCTGGCAGACGACGCGGTTGTCAACTTCCATGGCAGCCAGCAGGCTGAGACCTTCCTGCCCGGGGTTCAACAGGTGACTCAGATCCACTGCACCCTGCCAGTCCCCCGTGAACTGGTAGCGGCCATCCAGCATGCCCATGCCGTCGCAGACCGTGCCGCTCAAGGCATTGCCGGGATATGCCCGGCTCTCCACGCTTACAATCACTCGGGTCTGGACTGATTCATCATTGAGATGCAAATTGAACTGCAGGGGATATCCGATCATGGGTGCAGAGTCATCCCGCAGGCTGAATTCGGTGATGTACTGTTCGGGTTGCCGTACGGCAATGCTTCCGCCAGAGACATTTGCCAGAACAGTGCCGTTGTCAAAGCGGATCTCGAATTCCACGGGAACATCCTGTGCAAAGGGCAGCTCCGGTGAGACCCGCCACTTCCGGGAGTGGATGCCATCGTTGGCAATTTCATCCCCATCCCGTCCGTTGTCCGTCAGTTCCAGCTCCTGCAGATCGCCGATGCGAGCGTACAGCCTCGCAGGAGCAATCTGATGCTCAACTGAAGCACTGATGAGCAGCTGATCCGAGACGGCATATGATTCCATGGCCGGACTGATTCCGGGAGCATTGATGTTCCAGCCGGATAGTTCGACCTGCAGTTCACCGCAGTCCAGTTCTGACAGCAGATGACCTCTGTATGTGTATTCGACCCGCAGTGACAGGGGGCCATCCTCAACCGGCAACCGTTGCCAGTCGAGCCTGCCGCTCCAGATGCCATCTGCAGCCTTGTCATCCGCCTGCCAGCCCAGATCATTGAGGTTGCATACGGCGACAGGTGGTGTGCCAGCCAGCAGCACGAGCCGGTGGCCTGTATCAACAAGTGAATTGCCAGCCAGTGGATCAGGTTGGGCAACTGTCACATTGACAGTGACATCACTCATGAACACTGGTGAGCGTTCTGAGATCCGGAAGCCGGAAAGCAGCTGCTCATGGCCTGAATCTCCACCGATGGATGCCTGAATCACGGGGAATGCCAGCGGTCGCGGCGCCTGGATCTCGGGCGGGACAGCTTCCCTGCAGGACTGAGTGGCAAGGCAGAGGCACAGGAGGCCTGTAGGCAGAATTGCTGATTTACAGATCGACTGCACGAAGCACCTCCTCCACTTTGCCGTTCTTCAGATGGTACAGCAGGCAGATGCCGTCGGGCTTGCCGTCCGGCTCAAGTTCGCCGGTCAGGGGATTGAGCAGGTCAAGGCCCCGGTCGGCGTAAATCCACGTGCTGAAGAAGAGGTCGTAGTATTCCGACTCCCGGTAATCACTTCTTTCCTCAGGTATCGGATTGTTGTTTTCCGGCCAGATGTTGCTGCCGTAAAACCAGAGCCAGGCTTCATCGGCATCAGATCCCATCCAGTCCCCGCGCTGATAGCCGAAGTAGCTGTATGCGCTGAAGTCATGCTGCATATGTGGAGCACTGAGACAGGGGACTCTGATGGGTATGCTTCTGTCACGAATAATGGACAGCTCAGCAGTCAGAGTCTCGTCGCAGTAGCCAGGAGTTGCCACCGCGCAGTACCAGCGCTTCACTCCCTCATCGTCCATATTGGGGAATTCGTCATGGTCGAAGTACGAGATCTGCGGCCAGATCTTTGGGTATGCCTTGAGATAGCCTTCTGAAATGAGCGGATCATCGGGATTTCTCACCCCGCGAAGATGGCTGGGATACTGCCCCTTGTCAGCATGGAAAGCCTCCAGGGCGTCGATGATGATTGCCGCAACTTCAGTGCGGTCTGCCAGGCCCGGCTCGTCATGCTCAGGCGGCATGTCCGGGTCGGGCGGCCTGGGAATGTCGCCATCCGCTGAGTCAATGCCGGAATCAGATTCCTGAGCAATCGACTGCGTACGCGCAAGCTCCTGCTGCCTGGCTTTAGTCTGTTCCTCGAATGATGGTTCACCGCTAAGATCAGCTGGATCGAGGGCATACACCCAGCCCGCACTCTGTACGTACAGCAGTCCGTTTCCGTGGTCAAAGGCCAGTTGCTGTGGTGAATGAAAGCGCACATCAACGAACAGGGTTCTGCCTTCAGCGTCCAGGACCCTGACATCCTCGCTGCCGGTGATGACGCCGACCAGACCACTGCTGGAGGCGGCAGGCTGCGTCTGGTACTCCATGAAGCTCAGATCCATCCCCGCTTCGTCAGGTCCATCGCCGGAATCCTCCGTGCGCCAGAGGACAGCTCCGTCGCTATCTATGGCCAGCAGTTCACCATAGGCGGTTACGCAGTACACATTGCCACCCGAGCCCCTGGCCAGATAGCTGCCGAAGACATGCCCGAAATCGTAGTAGTCATTGGGAGCCCTTTCCCCCGGCCGAGGATTGAGCAGGCATTCCCATTCAATGAGCCCGTCGCTTCCCAGCT
Organism: bacterium; assembly: GCA_020440605.1. Taxonomy (GTDB): domain Bacteria; phylum 4484-113; class 4484-113; order 4484-113; family JAFGCY01; genus JAHEFU01. The sequence continues at coordinate 130,973 of JAGRNT010000006.1, forward strand.
TCACGAGCCTGTCCGGAGACTTGAGCTGCGCATAGATGCTGCCATCAGGCGTTGCCACTGCTTCACGGCGGAAGCCGTGGAATACATGCTCCCAGAGCAGCCGGCCTTCACTGTCATACTTCCTGGCAATGTCCTCCAGCGTACACAGTATGTTGCCATCTCCGGATGCGCTTAGCCTGTACGTGAGATCCGGTCCGCGAAATTCGGCCTTGCTCAGAATGTTAAGCTCCGCATCAGTACGGATCAGCCGGTTGACATAGCGGCCGTCGTTGTCGGTTTCCGGCAGGCTGAATGCCGCCGGGACATAGGGGCTGCTGTGATGGAAGAGCAGGCCATTATCGTCAATGCCGACCAGCCGGAAACCGGATAAGTCAGCGGATTGCTTCTGCCAGAGTTCCCTGCCGGACCTGTCGTGCCTGCTGATCATCACTGGCGGTGGTTTCCTGTTGCCGCCGGTTCGGTTCAGGTCACCGGCATCGGAACGGCGATAGAAATTCCCCTGGTCATCATGTCTGACCCAGAATCGTTCGTTCTCATTTCCCTTCTTGCCGGCAAATGAATAGAGCAGTTTTCCGGAAGAGTCAAAGGCTACCGTACCGCTGCCATAGCCTGAGATCACGAGTGTTGAGTCCTCAAACAGCTCCAGTTTGCCACTGACATTCTGCGGCAGTTGTGCTTTCCAGATCAACCTGGGCAATCCGCTCTGTGCCGCCTGCGCCTGGCTGATGAGGATAGGCGATTGCAGATCCCGGTCAGATTCTCCTGCTGGGACTGCCAGGAAACAGGCGATTAACAGAAAGATTGAGCCAGCTGGGCGCAATGGCTTGAGGAACCTGCCTGGTCTACCAGGATCAGTTTGCTGGTGCTCTTGCATCCGTACTCCACCCCTGAAGTGAATCTGGTGATCAGACTCGCAATATGAACGGTGGGTTCACTTCCTGCTGTGATGACTACAGATTGCTCTCGCTGATACCAAAGGTATCGCCCTGATTCAGATCCCCGCTCTGATATCCCTTCATGAACCAGCGCATGCGCTGCTCACTCGTGCCATGTGTGAAGCTGTCCGGGACCACATAGCCGCGCGACTGCTTCTGCAGGGTGTCGTCACCGATGGCATGCGCGGCGGTCAGTGCCTCCTGGATGTCGCCTTCCTCCAGCACGCCGAGTGACTCCTGCGCGTAGTGCGCCCAGACCCCGGCGTAGAAGTCAGCCTGCAGCTCGAGTCTAACGGAGAGCTTGTTGTAATCAGTCTCGCTGAGGCGGCCGCGCATCGCGCTCACTTCGTCAGAAGTGCCCAGCAGATTCTGCACATGATGGCCGACCTCATGGGCAATCACATAAGCTCCCGGGAAATCTCCACCGGCACCGAAGCGGGTCTGCAGTTCATCCAGGAATGATAGGTCCATGTAGAGCTTGTAATCCCCGGGGCAGTAGAAGGGGCCTACGGCCGCACTGGCATTGCCACAGGCGGAACTGACCTGTCCGCTGAAGATCACAAGCGTAGGCTGCTGGTAAGCTCCGCCCATCTCGGAGAACAGCGTGCCCCAGACTTCCTCGGTATCCGCGAGCACGACGGAAACGAACTGCTTCAGTTCCTCCTCGTGCGGATCGAGAGGCTGCTGGTTCTGATCCGCTGGGGTGGAATAGCCGCCACCTCCCGAGGTGTCAACCTGCTCCAGCAGGGGCTGCACATCCACGCCGAGGAAGTACAGCACGATGATCAGCAGGATCCCGCCACCACCGATGGCCATTCCTCCGCGGCCGGCGGACATACCGCGCCGGTCCTCAACATTGCTGCTCTGCCGTCTGTTCTTCCACTTCATGCTTCACCCACCACTCAGATCTGCCGGCGCTCGCTACCGGTACACAGATTATATTGGCAGGCCAGCTGCAGGGTGTTGGCTGCTCATTCGTTATAATCTGCACCGCGCAATCCTGCGCGACACCAGGCTATGCAGGGATTCTGGAAAGAGCTGCCGCGTCCATGCTTCGTGCTGGCACCGATGGTCGGTGTCACCGATGCAGCCTTCCGGCGCGTGATTGCCAGGTATGGCAAGCCGCATGTGATGTGGACCGAGTTCATTTCCGCGGATGGCCTCTGCTCACGGGGACGGGATGCCCTGCTGCATGACCTGTGGTTCACGGAGATCGAGCGCCCGATCGTGGCGCAGCTCTATGGCGGCAACCCTGACAACATGCGCGAGGCCGCACGCTTCTGCATTGAGCTGGGCTATGACGGGATTGACATCAACATGGGCTGCCCGGACAGGGTGGTGGAGAAGCACGGGGCGGGCTCGATCCTGATCAAGCGGCCGCAGCTGGCTCAGGAGCTGGTGCTGGCGGCCCGCGAAGGGGCGGGGGAGCATCCGGTCAGTGTCAAGACCCGCATCGGCTATCACGAGAACCAGATCGAGAGCTGGCTGGCCAGCCTGATCCAGGCCGGTCCGGCGGCGATCACGATCCATGCCCGTACGCGCGATGACATGAGCAAGGTGCCGGCGCGCTGGGATGTGATTGAGCGCTCGGTCCAGATTGCGCGTGAGGTTCAGCCTGATGCTGCGAAGCGGCCTCTGATCCTTGGCAACGGGGATATCCGCAACCTGCATGACGCGCGCGAGATCGCTGCGGAAACTGGCTGCGATGGCGTAATGATCGGGCGTGGGATCTTCGGGGATCCCTGGCTGTTCAACCCCGAACTGGAGCGCGCTGAGCTGCCCTTTGCACGGATCATTGAGGTCATGCTTGAACATACCGAGCTCTACTGCGAGCTGTTCGGGGAGATCAAGCCCTTCGAACCGATGAAGAAGCACTTCAAGGCCTATGTGAACGGCTTTCGTGGTGCCGCGGAACTGCGGGAGCGGATGATGGCTGCTGTGGATCTCGACGAGGTCCGGCAGCTGGCGCATGAAGCCATCGCGCTGGAGTCAGCCTCCCGCTAGCCCGTTCAAAGCGGACCACTTCGATCCGATAAACTAGGGGCTGTGAACATCATTCCGTCACTGCTGGCATCCTTCCAGCGCCGCAAGCGCGCCCGGCTTGATGCGCGCCTGCTGCTGCAGCTGATGCTGCTGTTGACGGTGATCTCCATCCTCTTCAGTTACCTGTTCCAGCTGCTGATGCAGCAGGAGGGTCACAGCTACAGCTTCCTGGACGCGTTCTACTGGGTGCTGACGACGATGACCACACTCGGCTACGGCGACATCGTCTTCACCACACCGCTCGGCCGCCTGTTCACGATCGGCGTGCTGCTGACGGGGATCCTGTTCATCTTCGTGGCCCTGCCGTTCACCTTCATCGAGACGATCTATGCCGCCTGGGTGGAAGCCCAGAATGAAAGCCTGGCCCCGAAGCATCTCGACCGCAGCGTACATGGGCATGTGATCATCACCGGCGCTGACCCGCTCTCCCTGGCCCTGGCCCGCAAGCTGGAACGCTACAACTACAGTTACGTGATGCTGGCTCCAAACTATGAGGCCGGCCTGCCGCTGGCGGACCGCAATCTGAACGTGATGGTCGGCGAGCTGGACGATGCGGCTACTTACGAACAGGCACGGATCAGCATAGCCTCGCTCGCTGCGGTGACCGGACTCGCGGACTCCATGAATGCCAGTGTGCTGATGGCAATCCGGCACATCGCACCCAATCTGCCACTGATCAGCGTGGCGCAGAACAGTGCCTCAGCGGAGATCCTGCGTCTGGCCGGGGCCACGCATGTACTGCAGCCGATAGAGCAGCTCGGTCAGGCTCTGGCACGACGCGCATATGTCGGCGACAAGCGAGCTCGCGTGATTGCCGGCATGGACCGTCTTCAGATTGCGGAAGCCAAGCTGGATGGCACGGATCTGATCGGGCGCAGTCTGCTGGATTCAGGCCTGCGCGGTGCGACGGGCGTCACGGTGCTGGGTACGTGGCATCGTGGGCAGTTTCAGACTGCCACTCCGGACATGAAGCTTCTGGGCGGACGGCTGGTTGTGCTGGCGGGCAGTGCCGAGCAGCTGGCGAAATTCAACGAGCAGTATCCGATTGACGTAACGGAGCAGCGGCCGGTTGTGATCATCGGCGGTGGCCGTGTGGGGCAGAGCACGGCCCGGGCACTGCAGGGTATGGGCCTTAATTACCGCATCGTGGAGCGTTCACTGCGTAGTGGCAGCGGAGAGGACGGGCATGTGGTGGTCGGTGATGCGCTTGACCACAGAGTGCTGGAACAGGCCGGGCTGGACAATGCCAGCAGTGTGATTCTGACAACGCATGATGATGATATCAACGTCTATCTCACGCTCTACCTGCGCAATTATCGCAGCGACCTCGTGATCATCAGCCGCAGCATGCATGAGCACAACCTGTCAACGCTGCAGCGGGCGGGAGCGGACTTCGTGCTCAGCCACAGTTCACTGGGGGCCAACACGATCTTCAACCTGCTGAAACGGGGCAACATCGAGATGCTGGCGGAAGGCCTGGACATCATCCGCCTGCCTGTGCCGCCTCGCCTGGCAGGACGCACTCTTGCCGAAGCGGCACTGCGGGCTCGTACGGGCTGCATCATGCTGGCAACAGTGGATCAGGGCAGCATGCATGTCAACCCCGAGCCGCAACGTCCCATTCCGGCTGACAGCGAGGTGATCCTGCTGGCAACACTCGAGGACGAGGCCCGCTTCCTGAAGCTCTATCCTCCGCGGCGCAGCTGACTCAGTCCTGGATCGGGAAGGCGTGGAATTCGAATGTCACGACTCCCTCCGGCATGCGCGGCTCGAGCTCGGCAGTGATGATCAGCTCATCTCGTCCGGTGGTCAGACGCCAGCGGCCGAGAGGCTGCCAGGTGCCGACATGCAGGGAGAAGCGTTCTGCCATGTTCTCGGAGCCGGGCAGGGGGCTTTCCACGTCCAGCAGCCCCACAAGTTCGTGGCCATGGGGATTGATCAGGCGCGCGCTGAGCTCGAAGTACAGCTCACCGCTGCCGACTTCCTCCAGATCGATCTTCGCGCGCATCCTGCTGGTTGAATCCAGGTCGACAACCATCCGGAATGTGACTTCCTGCATCGCAAACTCCAACTTCCGTTCTGGGCTCTGCCCGAGCGAACATGATCCCAGAAGTTCGCAGTCCTGACTAGACTGAGGATATGATCTAGGACCATGCGCATGCCCATCCACTTCCCCGACATGATTCGCATCGTGGCACTCTGTGCCGTCACGAGCCTGCTGCTTGCCTCCTGCTCAGGGGGATCCGCAGAGCTGGCCAGCCTGGAATCTGCTGAGCCGCACATCACTCTGCAGACCATGGCAGACAGTGACTGGCAGCTCGAGGATCTGCAGCTGGAGCTGCAGGATGCGGGGGATGGCAGCTGGTTTATTGCCATCCGCTCAAGTGCGATCGCGGAATCAGCAGAGACACTTCTGCTGCAGGGGCGGATGGACAGAGTCTGGCAGCTTGTGGATGCCCGGCAGGAATGTGCGCAGGGTGAACTGAACCTGCTTGTCAGTGAGCGGCCCGGCGTACTGGCGCTCGGTGTGGTCGGGGTGTTTGACAAGCCAATGGCGGGGGGAGAACTGCTGCTCAGCGGTCGACTGATGCGTGTGGACACCGCCACAGCACGCCTGACGAGCGCGGTGCCACAGAATGACAGCGGACTCGTGTCCGATCTGACCGGCAACAAGGAAGATGTCGGCTACCTGATTGAATGGGGCTATGTCAACCGAGCGGACTATGACCAGAACAGTGAAGCAAACATCGCGGACCTGACACCGCTGTCCACCAGGCTCGGTGAAAGCACCACGGACGGGGATGACGATGAATACGACTCCGTGCTGGACGGTGATGGCAACACGGAGGTGAACCTCGCGGACATCACACCGCTGGCGGTGAACTTCCTGAACTCCGTCAGCAGATACCGGGTATATCGCAGTGACGGACCGGACCTGGGGACGGCAACGGTCGAACAGCTGGCGGAAATCAACTTTGCCGACAGCAGCCTGCTGCCGCGCAGCCGCCGCCATTTCAGTGTGCTGCTCTCAGATGCGAACGTGGCTCCGGGGGATTATTTGTTCGTCAGGCCCTGGGACAGCGCCTCCGACACGGAAGGCCCGGCCAGCAACCTGCATGAACTGCCGCTGCTGAGCAATGCGAAGTATCTGCGTGCGCCTTCAGGAGATGACCTGGTAGACGACGGCCAGTGCATCAGCCCTGATCTGCTGAGCTGCGAAGCCTTCACGGACTACAGTGAAGCCGGCGCGCCGTTCCTTGTCTACATCCGCATCGGCGATGTCGAGGCACCGGCCAGCCTGATGCTGGCCTGGTACGGCGAAGCCGGCTGGACCACGCAGGAAATCGGCGGCGGGGCCCAATACAGTGCCTGCCAGGCACTGCTGCAGCCATCGCTTGAGGGACCACCGACACCTGTGGTGCTGGCGCATGAGGTGAATGGCAACAGGCTGGTGGCACGCTATTACGATGCGGACTGGAACTTCCTCTCCGAGAAGGATGCAGGCAGTGCCACAGGCGCCCTGACAGCGCTGAGTGCGGAGCTGGCTGCTGATGGTGAGCTCTGTGCCGCGAGTGCCTGGGCTGATGGTGCCGGCAGCACGGTGCTCGTTTCCAGCAGCATCGGCGGGGCGGACTTCACGAGCGATACTGCCTACAGTGGCACTGATACCCTGGGCGGGATCAGCTTCCGCTTTGATCCCGTGGGTGGCGATCCCTGGCTGGTGTACAGCCATGGCACGATCAACACCGACCAGACCCTGCTGCTGGACTTCAGCCTGGAGGTTGGGCGGCGCAGCTCCGGTGTCTGGAATTTCGACACGCTGGCAACCGAGGGCTCGCCGCTGCTTGTCGATCTGGGCTTCCGGGCTGACAACACCCCGCAGCTGCTGTTCACGAGCGCACGGGACACCACGATCGAGATTCCCACGCAGGATCCCGTAACCCTATCACTGCTGATTGATGTCTATTCCGCGGAATACAACGGGAGTGCCTGGGACATCCAGCGGGCCTTTGAAAGCAGCTTCGGAGTGAACTTCGCCAAGATCCTCAGTGGCCTGCTGACCCTCGAGCTGGAGCTTGCTCCTGCGGCCAGCTGGGCAGCTCCGGACCAGCTCCTGTATGTACTGATCACTGGCAGTGTGGATATCTCTGTTGCGACGCAGCAGCCCGAGGGCGGTGACCTGTCCAGTGCGAACCAGTACATGCAGCGTGGCGCTGGGCACGCCTATTCGGACAGTGCCTATTACACCGGCCAGTCCGGACGCAATTTCGCATGGGCAGAGGTGCTCGGTCAGGCAGCCTGCGGCTATGTGCGCAGCTCTGATGTAAATGTGGATAATCTGCTGGCCGGCAACTTCAGTGCTGCCGGTGAGCTGGCCTTCTGGCGGCCCTGATGAACAGGTACAGTACGCAGATCCTGGTTTTTGACGGAGTGGAGCTGCTGGACTTCTCTGGCCCGCATGAGGTCCTGACCGCCTGCCGGGCGGAAGAGACACAGCGAGCAAGTACGGCCAGTCCCTTTGAGATAAGTCTGGTCTCAGCCGATGGACCGGAAGTACTGACCAATGGCAATGTCCGCTTCGGCGCGGACCAGCTGCTTAGCGAGGCCGCTGAGCCGGATATCTTCATTGTGCCCGGTGGCATCGGAGTACGCCGGCTGCGAACAGATGAGTATGTGCTGCAAAGCCTGCGCGAGCTGGCCGGGGCAGGTTGCGTGATGGTCTCGGTCTGCACCGGAGCCCTGCTGCTGGGCAGCGCAGGTTTGCTGGACGGACGCAACTGCACCACGCACTGGATGTTCACTGAACAGTTGCAGCAGGATAGCCCGCTCGCCAGGGTGCACAGCGACAACCGTGTGGTTGACGACGGCAGTCTGGTCACCGGAGCTGGCGTCACTGCCGGGATTGATCTGTCACTGCGTCTCGTGGAACGCTTCGTGAGCCGGGAGGCAGCCCTGGCGACGGCGGCATACATTGAATACGCGCCGTCGCCGGACTACCTGTTCAGACGCTGAGTCTGCTCGCCTAGTCCTCCTTGGGAGGCAGGGGAATGTACTCCAGCGCCGGGAAGTCGGTGATCTCCATATGACCCTCAAGGGTGTCGTACAGCGGATGCGCAGCCCGGAACTCCTGGTCGCCAACCCGCGCTGCAGTGATTGCCATTACCTGGATTGCGGAATTGTCCGGCAGGGTCAGCGTGCTTGCCCCTTCGGGAATGTCAATCGCATAGCGATAGAGGTAGGCATATTCGTAGTAGTAGTCCTGGCCGTGCGGCCTGTGACGATGCGAGCTGTACCAGGCCACGGGGTCGCGCTTGATGTATCCGGGAGTGACCTTCTCCAGTTCGTTGTACCAGCGGAAGGCGATGTCCGGGACATTGCCCTTCCAGACGCGCGTATCCCACTGCCCGACGAAGCCGCCCCAGTCCTGGATCTTCAGGCTGTGCGCGCTTCCATCGACGATGAAGTCCGCAGTCTGGTCTGCGGGAGAGCTGGCAGCGACGATGTACAGCCGGTTGAAGCGTCCCTCAGGGAGGCTGATCTGCTGACCCTCGCAGGTGACGGAGTTGAGCTGCCCATCCCCGCCGGGAGCCATGTTGAAACGGACTCCGGCATCATCAAATGAAACAGGCAACATCTCGGCGGGCAGGCTGCGTCCACCTGAATCGAAACCACCGACCGCCGCTTCGCCGTTGAGGGTCGCCACACTGCGGTTGTAGGGTAGCTCAACCGGCATGTTGCGGACCTCCATGGTGTGCATCATGCCCTGCAGGCTTACGGCGAAACTGCGGATCTGGTAGGGGCTGAAGTCCGTCACGATCCGGCCGTTGTCGATCGTCACCGCGCTGCTGCCGTACTCCTGGCCATCCACCTCGCGGGCGGACTCCAGCGGCAGGCCGAAGGAGATGCCCACACCCTGCTGATCCCGTCCATCAAGTTCCACCATGCGGATGATCAGTTCGTCACTGTCCTCGGCCTGCTTAAGGGCCAGCACGCGCACGCTGCGGCTGTCCACGCCTGCCAGCGAGAAGCTGCGGCCCAGGCTGCCCGCATGCCGGGAAGCCTGGAAGGCCGGCATCGGCTGCTCGATCTCGTAGGCCTCCCAGTAGGCGTTGCCATTGCGCCAGTCGCCGGCATGCCCGCAGAGGCCGTAGCTGATCTCGTGCCGGCCCCAGTCCTGGCTCGCCTGGTCGGAGTAATCCGGTCCATGCACACCGGGCGTGCGCAGCAGGGTCAGGCGCAGCGTGCCGTCATCCGGCTTGTCCGAGCCGTACTTGTAGGGGCTGAGCACCATCGTGCCGAATTCGCCTGAGCTGTCTGTCAGATCGAACCAGTGATGCGCCGGCACCTCATACTTCTTCTCATCATTATTGCCACGCTCGATCGTGCCGCATTCCCAGCTGTAGGTCGCCTGTGGATTGGAGGCCGCCAGCGGGAAGCTGGCCTTGAGGTTGGCGTTGGCCGTTCGCCAGTCGATCACATCCGTGAACTCAACGCGCTGGCTGCCTGCAGCCAGGCGGATGGTCTGGCTGAACATCGAACCCTGGGCCTCACGCTCCACGCGCAGGGCCACGCTGGCCGGACCATTCTCCACGATGCTGATCGTCGGTGCTCCGTCCACATAGGCAAATGGGGCCTGCGACTGGTCAGCCCAGTCGATGTTCCAGGCCGGCCAGTAGCCGGGGGCGTCATGCGTGAAGGCCAGGCGCAGGGGCGCGCTCAGCAGTTCACGATTGAGCTGCTTGTCAAACACACTGTCGACATCACCTGCACGGTTGACGCGGACCCGGTAGCGCTCATTCTCCAGCCCTGCTTCACTGACACTCAGGCCGCTCTCGGCAGCTCCGGCTCCGGCATGTACGTCGAACACGTTCCAGGAGAAGCCCGGCACTTCAGCGCTGAAGCTGATCCGGGCCATGTTGCCATCACGGGACAGCAGCTGGCAGGGCAGGGCATTGCCAGCTGCGTCACGGACGCTGATAGCTGATGGCGCTTCCGAGCCGAAGTCGACTTCCGCCGTGATGAGATCACGGCGCACGGCACCGAGCGGGTTGTAGACGACGAGCGGAATGCCTTCGACTTCCGTGTCAAGGTGGTCGCTGAGCTGGCGGGAACCCGTCTCGAGGGCATCCGCGAACATGTTCATCGCCAGCACCTCATCGTTGTAGGCAAGTTCATAGGCGAAGGGAATCGAGGTGCCGGGCAGGATGTCATGCATCTGGCTGCCAAGCGTCAGGTACCAGGCCTCCTTGAGCTTGCGGCGCGGATAGGGCGTGCCGCTCACCAGCCGCGACGCGACGCCGGCTGCTTCGGCATTGCCGGCGAGGATCTCATTCATGCGGTTCCAGCGCTTCATGTAGGATTGGCTGGTGATGCTGCCGGCACTGTGCTGGGTCAGCAGCAGGTCGCCCTTGTAGTGCGGCAGATTCGGCACATCGCTGTTCTGGATGTCAAGGAACATCTGCTCGGCGGTACTGCTGACAACGCGTACCGGGCCGTCGCCGTTGATGCTCTTGCGGATCCACTCCATCGAGCCGGTGGTAGGCGCACCGCCCATGTCTCCGGTCCCGAAGTAGTGATAATCAGCATAGACGCCGCTGGCATCACCGTTGGCCTGGATACGCTCCAGCCAATCCTGGCTGTTGGAGAGGTCCTGGTCCACACGACCCACATAGGCACCGGGGTTGAAGGCGGCCAGCACCACGCTGCTGCCGTCAAGGCCCTCCCAGACGCCGACATTGAACGGTATCCCCACCGCGCTGCCCCAGGTCAGCTTCTGCGTCGAGAAGCCACGGATGCCGCAGTGCGAAAGCACGCCTGGCATGTTGGCAGGGAAGCCGAAGCAGTCGGGCAGGATGAACTCCTGGCTGGTCTTGCCGAATTCATCACGGAAATAGCGGTTTCCATAGAGAACCTGGCGGATCAGGGACTCGCAGGAAGGCACATTGACGTCGCACTCGTCGACACTGGAGCCGCAGGGAAACCAGTTGCCGCTGGCAACGTACTGCTTCATGCGCTCGTAGTCCTCGGGGAAGTACTCCTTCATCATCTCATAGCGGCGCGAGCCGCTGAAGTTGAAGATGTACTCGGGGTACTTCTCGAACAGTGCGAAGTTGTCACGAAGGGTGTCCCTCAGGTAGTCGCGGATGGTCTCCTGATAGGACCAGCGCCACTGGGTGTCGAGGTGGGCATAGCCCACGACGTACAGTGTGTTGCCATCGGATAGGTCAATCATCTCGTAATCCTGTGTGGGTGGGGCTTCATTCTGGCAGTGGCCGGCCAGCGGCAGGCCCAGGCAGAGGCAGCACAGCAGTGCTGCGATCATCAGACGCATGTGTTCCATCCTCATTCCTCGCTTTCCCGCAGTTCCCCCTGCAGGAACCGCACAATGTTATCAGTGGTATCCGCCCGGCGCAGGCCACTGCGGAACTCCTCATTCATCAGCCTGCGCGCCAGACGCGCAAAGACCTTCAGATGTCTGTTGCCTTCCTCGTGGGCTGGCATTGCCAGCATCAGCACCATATCTACAGGATCGCCGTCCAGGCTGCCCCACTCCAGCGGTTGCCGGAGTTTCAGGATTGCCAGGCTGGCGGCGCTGACATGTTCGGACTTGCAGTGTGGAATCGCAATCCCGTATCCAAGGCCGGTGGAGTAGGTTTCCTCCCGGGCCCAGACCGCATCCTCCAGCCCATCAATGTCGTTCGTCCGGTCATCCAGCAGGCACAGGCCGCAGAGTTCGCGGATCGCCAGTGCCTTGCTGCCGGAGCGACTGTCCAGACGGACCAGCTCAGTTGCCAGCATTGGCCGCTCGGCTGTACGTGAGCCGCCACGCAGCAGGTCTCGCACGAAGTCGGCATCCGGTGCTTCGCAGCAACGCTCCAGCAGTTCCCGGGCGTGCCTCGTATTGCAGTCAGCCAGGGCCTGCTTGAGAGCGGGAATCGCCGGAGCGGACATGCTCAGTTCGTCAAATCCCAGCCCGGCCAGCAGCACGGCATGCTGGGTTTTTGCAGCGAATTCGCCGCAGATCCCGATCCAGCGTCCCACGGCACGCGCATCATCACAGGCGATGCGCATCAGCCGCAGCAGGGCAGGGTGCAGTTCGTCATGCAGGCTGGCTACATCAGGGTTGCCACGGTCGACTGCCAGGCAGTACTGCGTCAGGTCATTGCTGCCGATGCTGAAGAAGTCGCAGTACTCCGCCAATGCCCTGACCTGCAGAGCTGCTGCAGGAACCTCCAGCATGCAGCCGACGGGCAGTTCCATATCGGCGGGCTGGCCGCGCTCCGCCAGTTCCGTGCGGGCCAGATCAAGCTGTTCACGGAACCAGCGCATTTCGCCAGCATTGCTGACCATCGGGGCCATCAGCCAGACATTGCCAGCCGAGGTCGCCCGCAGCACCGCCCGTAGCTGTACGCGCAGTATCTGCGGGTCGCGCATGCTGAGACGGATGCCGCGCAGGCCGAGAAAGGGGTTTTCCTCTTCAGCCATCGGCAGCCAGGGCAGTGGCTTGTCACCACCGACATCCACGGTGCGGATGATCAGGCGCTGGCCATGCAGGCGGCGGGCCACATCGCTGTAAATGGCAGCCTGTTCATCCTCGCCTGGCATCCGCGCTGCAGCGGCAAACAGCATCTCCGTCCGGAACAGTCCAATTCCTTCCGCACCACTCTGCAGTACGGTATCAAGTTCATCCGGACTGGCAATATTGGCGGCGATCTCCACTGCTCTGCCATCCGCGGTCCTGCCAGGCTGGCTGGCCAGCGCTGCGTGATTGCGGGCAAGCTCGGCGGTTCGTTCCTGCTCAGTTTCAAGATAAGTGCGGACCAATACGGATGGCGACGGGATGACAACGCCCCGGCCTCCATCAATGAACATCTCAGCGCCTTCACTGATCCGGGAGAATTCGCTCACGCCCGCCACGACGGGAATGCCCAGCGCACGGGCGAGGATTACCGTGTGTGAAGTCAGACCGCTTTCCCCCAGCACAAGTCCACACAGCAGACGCTTGTCAATGCTCAGCATGCTGTTGGTGGCGAGGGCAGGCGCGCACAGTATGCATGGGGTACTCAGCTCCACTGCGTCACCGGCGATCTGCAGGTCACAGAGACTGGCAATCAGCTGCAGACCAAGATCCTCCAGATCAGCACTGCGCTCCTGCAGATAGCTACTGCCCGATGCACTAAGTTTTCCGGCAAAGCTGCGAATCGACTCGTCCACAGCCTTCGCTGCAGACTGGTTGTCATTGCTGATCTTCCTGCGGATGGATGCATGCAGGCTGGGATCACGGGCCAGGCTGAGCAGCGCCTGCTGGATTTCCACCTCAGCCTGGGAGCGGGCCAGATCTAGCAGTGATTCCTGCTGTGCCAGGACTTCCGCCAGTGAAGCATCAAATGCTGAGAGTTCGTTTTTTGTACCGCGACTTTCCGGGAAACTGAATCCCTGCGGCAGGCTGCGCCGGCCCAGGATCCGTGCTGGAGCCAATGCCAGGCCTTCAGCAGCAGGCAGGCCGGAGAGCCAGTGCTGCACCTCCCCGGCAAGAGCATGGGGCAGCCGGCCAGTGGACGCTGATGCAGGCAGCTCCGGCAGGGGCGAGTCGCAGTCAGCCAGTGCCCCTGATATGAATTCAACCAGGGCGTGATAGGCCGGCTCCGATTCATTGCCACTGACCTGCAGCAGGCAGAGGTCGCGGTACATGACACCAGCGGCCACCAGTTCCAGCACGCTTGCCGCATCCGCTGATTCCTGATTGCGCTCATTGGTCAGGCGCACATCAGCCGCGAAACGTGATGCCAGCTCCGCCAGGATGCTGGCCGGGCGGGCATGCAGCCCATTGGGCAGCGGACAGCTGAAGCGGTACTCAAGCGCCATGGACAGATCAGCCGTCCAGCCTGGCGTAGATGGCGCGGGGGTCCTTGATCGCTAGCTGCGCGGGCACCTCAATGATGCGCTTCCCGTTGAAGCGGTCGCGCTGCTCGATCTCGATGTCAACGGCGAGGATCACGCATTCCGCCGCGGAGATCTCCGCCGCACTCAGTTCATTCTCGATGCCCATCGCCCCCTGGGTCTCCACCTTCACCTCATGTCCCAGCTCACGACCGGTCTTCTCCAGCTGCTCAGCAGCCATGTAGGTATGCGCGATGCCCGTCGGACACGCGGTTACCGCCACGATCTTCATTGCCTTCCTCCTTGTTGCCTAACCGGCCGCCGGAGCGGCCTGCTTCTCTTCATGCTTAGCGTTGCGTTGTGAAATCGCCTTGAGCGTGTTGATCATCAGCGCGGTCACGAATGTCCCGACGATGATCGCGATGATATACATGAGCTTGTTGTCAACCACTGGAATCACGATCGGTCCACCATGTGGGGCATGATCTCCAACCCCGCCCAGCATGGCGATGGTGGAAGCGATCATTGAGCCGGTAATGATCGATGGAATGACCTTGAGCGGGTCAGCGGCGGCAAAGGGAATTGCACCTTCCGTGATGCCGATCATGCCCATTGCCAGTCCGGCGATGCCGGCCTCCCGCTCTTCATCGTTCCAGAGTCTGCGCTGCAGCACCGTAGCCAGTCCCATGCCGAGGGGCGGGGTGCAGATTGCGGCCGCGCAGGCTCCCATCACAGCAAAGTTACCCTCGGTGATCATCGCCGCGCCGAGTCCAAACGCCACCTTGTTGACCGGACCGCCCATGTCGAAGGCGATCATCGCCCCGAGGATCATGGCCAGCACCACCTGGTTGCCGGTGCCCATTGTCTGCAACCATGAATTCATGGCAACCATCATGTTGGCAATCGGATTCCCGATCACCATCAGAACCAGCACGCCGACAAAGACCGACGAAAGGATGGGGATGACGAGGATCGGCATGATCGGCTTGAGGATCCTGCCTGCCGGGATCTTCTTGAGCCAGTTGACGATCCAGCCGGCCAGCAGGCCGATCACCAATGCACCGAGGAAGCCGGTGCTGAGAAACTCATCTGGCGTTCCAGGCTTAGGAATGTGTCCGCAGAGGAAGCCGCCCACGAAGCCGGGTACCAGGCCGGGCCGTCCGGCGATCGCATATGCGATGTATCCACCGATCACGGGCAGCAGCAGAGAGAATGCCGCCACGCCTATGTTCAGCATCATGCTCAGATAAAAGTTTCCGGAGGGATCCGGGGCATTGTTCGCGCCCTTGGGGGCGAAGGCCAGGGCCAGGGCGATCAGGATTCCGCCTGCGGCAACAAATGGAATCGCGTAGGAAACGCCGGTCAGCAGATACTGGCGCAGTTTCATGAGACTCTGCTTGACAGGATTGTCAGACATTGAAGCTCCCGTGGTCCTTGTAGGGGGCGCCGCCACCAGCCAGGCAGGCCCGTGCCGACTATTGTGCCACCACCACTGATTTATGTGAAGTGCTGACTACGCGGCTGTACCTTTCAGGGGACTATGTGTCAGAAAGAGTGCCGGATCTGCTGACGGAGCGTGCTGCTGTAACATTATGAGGTGTCGAGAAAGCTCAATCTACTGCTCAGTGCCGCCGCCATCAGTTTCATTGGAAGCTGTGGTGCTGCCCGGGAACTGCAGGAATTCCAGCCTCAGTCCACAGGACCGGTCCCGGCCTATGTCGAACCGGGACAAGTACCTTCGGATGCAATGCTGGCCCAGCTGCTGGAAGCCGAGCTGCAACGACTGGGAAAGGATCCGCAGCGGACTCCTGCTGCAGCTCCAGGCAATGGCGGGGCGGTCTTTGACCTGCGAGCCAGTCTGATTGACGCTGATGCAGATGATGAGGCCGAATCAGTCGATCTGGTCTGGACCTACCGCAATGTCGGGGACTATGACCAGAACGGCCAGGTGAATGTATCTGATCTGACGCCGCTAGCCCAGTTCTGGCAGCGACAGGCACTTTATGATGACCCGGAGAGCCATGGCGGCATAGACTTCTGGCCCTCTGGCCAGCCGCTCGCGGATGGAGGAGCGGGTCCCACGGAATTGCCGGATCCCGGCAGTGGCGCAGCCAACTGGCGCATCGCGGCCGTGGATGGTGACCACAACGGCATTGTGAACCTCAGCGACATCACGCCGATTGCGGTTGCCTTCAATTCGGTGGCGGACAGTTACGGTATCTTCCGGCGCGAGCAGGGCACGGAGAATTTCAGCCAGGTAGGAACGCTGCAGACCGGCAGTCCCGGCCCTGGGCGTCCGCTGGTTATGCAGTTCAACGACCCGCTGAATGTCGAGGATCGCGGGGTTCTCTGGGAATATGTGGTGCGTCCACTGGACAGCGGCACGAGCTCGCAGGGTCCGGACAGCAATGCCGCACTTGCCGTGTTCGGCAATGAGCCAGGCTTCCCGCTGGCGGAAATGTCAGCGGATCCGACGGACGGACTGATTCCCCTGCCGGTGCACTTCAGCGCCATTACGGAAGCTGCTCCGCTGGGCAGCATCGTCAACCATGAATGGGACCTGGATGGCGATGGCAGCTGGGAACTGGAGACTGGGACGGACACTGAAGCTGACTACACATACACCGCCAGCGGGGTCTACATCGCGCGTCTGCGGGCTACTGATGACGCCGGACGAACAGCTATCGCCGGACAGGTGATCACGGTCGGCACGGCACCGGTCGCCAGGATCGAGGCGGATCCGCCCGGAGGTGAGGTGCCGGTCAGCATCCTGCTGGACGGACGCAGCAGTTTCAGCGAATTCAGCACGATAGAGAAATATGAATGGGATCTGGATGGTGACGGGGAGTTCGATGTTGACAGCGGCCCTGTGCCTGAAATCACCGTGAATTTCGATGAACCGGGTCAGGCCAGTGTCGGCCTGCGTGTGACAGATGCCATCGGACTGCAGGGTCAGGTGAGTCTGCCACTGGAATTGACTGATGACTACGACGAGATTGAACCCAACCAGTCCGCGGAGCTTGCCAGTCCGATCGGGATGCTGACACTGGATGCGGCCCCGTTCAGTGTGGATGGCAGTGTCGGCAGCGGCGGTTACAGCGGCGACCAGAGCGACTGGTGGTCCTTTGAGGTTCCGCAGGGGTGCCAGCTGGACCTGACAGCGGAGGTCTCGGGATTGGACCCGATCCTGCGCGTACGCGTGGTGGATGTGGAGGGGACACTGAGCATCGCCGAGATCAGCAATCTGGAAAGCCTCAAGCAGCTCAGCCGGGGGCTCAAGGGTGCCGGAGTGTTTTACCTCCAGGTTCTCAACGAGCACACGGTCACCGGTCTGGACTATGACTACAGTCTGGCACTGCAGATCACGGAGCTGACGCTTGACGAGAGCGAGAACAACGACAGTGCTGCCCAGGCCGATGATCTGGGGAATCTGACAAACGCGATCCTGCCCGGCATCTGGGCCAATCTTGGTCCTGGTGGGACGGATGGAGACGATGAGGACTGGTTCGCCTTCACGATCCTCGATACTGACGATTACAGTTTCGGGATGGACTTCTTCCACCGGGACGCCGATCTGGAGCTGGCGCTCTACGATGCCACGGGAAGTGTGCTCTTCGGTGTCAGCGAGACCGTGACTGACCGGGAGCGGATCGACCTCAGCCTTGATCCGGGTGATTACCGCCTGCGCTGCTATCGCAATGAAGGCGGGAATGCATACTATCAGCTCTCGCTGTTCCGCACCCCCTGAGAAAGCAGCGAGGCGGAACCGACAGGCCTGGAAGTGGCGCGACGGTTCCGCCCGTTGTCAGCGAAGTGGTGGTCTGATCAGATGCCGACGTAGCGGTGCCATTCAATGCCGCTTACGTACCACTCGGAGGTACCGGCATTGAATGTCAGTTCCGGAATCAGCAGGATCACGCTGCCCAGCTTGCCGTTCACGGCGTAGACGTAGTTCCAGCTCGGATCTGAGACGGGGAACAGCGGTGCCGAGAGCGGGACCTGCATCGGCAGGGCAGGGCTGCCGTCAAACTGGAACGGACGCTTGCGCAGGTAGTTGTACTCTATCCCCAGCGGGTCGGCAACGACTCCCATTTCGTACAGACCCGCGCCGTTGTCGACACCCAGAGTGGCGACCAGCGGATCGCCGGGGTTGGCCCGGCTGTGGGTGAGCACGATGTCGAAGGGTTCACTGACCGCATCGTCATCCGAGTCTACCTCGAAGTTGATGCCGCGCTGGCTGGTGTGCTGTGCTGAGAGCGGCTGATAGGAGAACAGCAGATGCCCGCTGGCTTCCTCGCGGCCCAGCAGGTTGCCGGCGATGGTGATCGGCAGGACAGTGACTTCTCCGGCGTTGTTGACGGCCGTGACCTGCTCCAGCCCGGTCCACTTGTACTGCGGCGGAATGTCATAGCTGTAGAAGAAGATCGACTCCGGATCGTCAGGATTGATGCCGAAGTACATCTTTTCGCCGACATAACCGTCGCGGGGCTGGAAGCGCATTTCCTTGATACCGCGCACGTCAACGCTGTAGGCCCGCACCTTGCGCGCATCAAGGTCCAGATTGGCCCAGTAGATCCGCGGCTTCTCGTACTGGGAAGGCGGGGGCGCAGTGCAGATGTAGATGTATTCGTAGGGATTGCCAGGCCGGATCGGGAAGTCAAACAGGTTGCTCACAGGAGTGATCTGGTTGATCACGTCATTCTGGAGGCGCTGATCGAAGCTGAAGGTCCAGCCGTAGATGCTCGAGACGTACTTCTGACGGCTGATCGGATCCAGGAAGCTCACCGTCACATCCTGGGTTTCGGCGTTGTCACGGGCATTGAATGCCCAGGCAAAGGCGTCGCCAAGCCGTACCCGTGGCGGGCTGCCGGTGTAGATCCCGGTGTTGTCGTAGCCGAACACTCGATAGTCCGGTACCTTCTTGGCCGGCAGGCCGTTGTATAGCGGCGTCGACAGAGAAGGCTGGGCATTGAAGTCCAGCATGATGCGACCGCTGGTGTTCTTGATTGCCGACTTGTAGGGAGACCAGTCACCGAGGTTGATGTACAGTCTGCGCCCCGTGTCCGGATCCGCTTCCCAGACAAGAGTCTCAGCCTCGAAGTCCACCACTTCCACGCCGATCTCAGCGCCACTCTGGATGCTGCGCAGCTGATTGAGCGAAAGCATGATCGGCGCACCGGTGGGCTGGCCTTCGGATGTAAAGCCGTCACCGAGCAGCTGGATCTCCACCGGCGTATCCGTCTGCGGCTTGAGCTCACCCAGATAGTTGATCTGGAAGTTAGTGAATGGCACGCCGCCCAGCAGCAGGTTGCAGAAGATGTGCGGGTTGGTGGCAGGCAGGGTGCCGGTATTGACGACATTCAGACGCGCGGTGAGCCGGGCCACTTCCAGCGTGTTCTGGCTCGTGGCCGTGGCCTTGCTCCAGTTGCGGTTCTCGATACCGCTGTTGTTCTCGGTGATCATCCCGCTCTGGTAGGTGGTCAGTCCCGCATGGAAGTTGCCTTCCAGCCGGGCCCCGAAACCCGCGAGCGTACCGATGGATCCGAAGACGGACAGGCTGCCACCGCCACCGATCACGCCAGTGGTCTTGTCAACACTGGCAACGGTTGTTGACCAGGAATTCTCAGCACTGCCACCTTCGTTGTCGGTGATGGTAGTGTCTTCGTTGAGTTCCACGGTGAAATCGCGCAGGGCCACGAAGATCTCGGGATAGGCAGGAATGTCGGGGTGGTCACCTGGAGCCTTGACGCGCTGGTCGAGGTTGATCTTCGTGCTTTCCTCCCAATCGCTCCAGGGGTCGCCATCAGTGCTCCACTTGGTCGGATCGGTCTTGGCGTAGGGCTTCGTGATGTCGCCGTCCCACTTCACGAACCAGTCTTCTCCGGTGGCCGGATCCAGTTCGTAATAAAATCCCTCGAGTTCGAAGTCGCTGGGAATCCAGTCGTCATCCAGGTCGTTCTCGGGCTGCGGATCCACGTCGGGATAAGGTACGCGGATCCGGTCCAGTCCGATTGCGGAGGTGCTCTTCAGAACCTTGCCGCCTGCTTCATTGCGATCAAGTGCACTGTTCAGACCGTCGCCATCAGCATCAGGCAGGCCATCCAGGCTGCCGATGGTTCCGACAGGCAGGCCACTCACTCCCCACAGCTCATAGTGGTCGGTCAGGCCGTCGCCATCGCTGTCGATGCTCTGCGGGTCGGTGCCGACGAGCAGCTCAACACTGTCCGGCACTCCGTCAAAGTCGCTGTCATCCAGCGTGCCGATCACGCGGTCCGGTCCCGGGTTGCTGATCTGCGGCTCGTTTCCTCCGGCAGGCGAGGGTACGTCAGAGCCTGATCCACCACCGCAGCCGGCCAGTGCCGCAAGCAGGATCCCGATCCCGAGCAGGTGCAGATGCCGCCTGTTGTCATTCTGATTGCGCTTCATGCTAGAGCCCCTCATAGACACGCCAGAGCACGGCGCTGATGTAGTTCTCGGAGGCATTGCGCTCCGTGAGCTGCGGTGCGAAGACCGCTACCCGGCCTTCCTTGCTGCGTATTGCATAGACGGTGTGGTAGAGCGGATCCGCAACGGGGAACAGCGGATCGCTGAGCGGCACGGCCAGCGGTAGCAGGGCATTGCCGCTGTCTATGTATGGCCGTTTGCGCAGGTAGTTGTACTCGAGCTGATCGAGATCGGCAACCACGCCGATTTCATAGATGCCTGCACCGTTCAGTGCATTGATCTCCGCCTGCAGGATGCCGCCGGAGTCCCTGTACTGGCGCAGCTCAACATCAAACGGAGAGAAGCCCACGGCCTCACCGTCGAAGTTGAAGCCCACTGTGTTCTGTTCATCGGCAATCCCGAAGGGCTGCCAGCCCAGGTAGCTGAGGTCCTCATTGACCAGCTGGCCCAGATCATTGCTGACGAACTGGATTGCCAGTTCCGTTTTGATGTCACGGCCATTGGTGGCAACCACCTTCTCCGTCCCCTTCCAGCGGTACTGGGAGGGAATCACATAGGTATAGGCGAAGGCGAAACGCGGATCGGCGGGATTGGCCTGCAGGAGCATCTCCTCGCCCTCGTATGTGTCATCAGGCTTGAAGCGCATCTCCTTGATGCCGCTCACATCCCGGCTGTATGCGCGTACGACGCGCTCCGCCGGATCAATCGTGGCCCAGTAGATCGTGGGCTTGGCACGCGCCCCGCTGGGAGGAGCCTTGGCGGAGTAGATGCGCTCGATCGGATTTCCGGGCTTGAGCGGCATTGCCAGCACGTTCACGAAGTACTGCGGGGTTTCGTTGATCAGTTCGTCATAGATTCCCTTGTCGAAATTGAACTGCCAGTCCAGCAGGCTGGATTCGTAGACATTGTGGGAAATGGGGTCATCGATGCTGAGAATGATGTTGCCGCTTTCCTCCCTGAAGTCGAATGCCCAGAGGAAGGCATCACCGAGCGTCGTCACCGGCGGGCTGCCGACATAGCTGCCGCGGTTGTTGTAGGCGAAGACACGCACATCTGAAACCTTGCGGGCCGGAAGTCCGCTGAACAGCGGCTGGCTGAGTTGCGGGTCCTCGTTGAAGTCCAGACGTACCCGTGCCGTGACGTTCTGGATAGCCGCCTCATAGGGAGTCCAGGGCCCGGTGCTGATGAATGCGCGGCGGCCGGTGTTGGGGTCCGGTACGCCCACCAGGGTGTCCGCCTCGAACTCCACGGGCTCAATCACGATCGGCGCGCCGTTCTGAATTGCCTGCAGCTGGTAAATGGACAGCCACATCGGGCGGCCACCGGGTTCGTCGAAGCTGGGGATGGCGTCCGTGGCAGCTACCCAGTCAACTGTATTGGCTGCCTTGGCTTCCAGCTCACCGGGATATTCCACCAGCAGCTTGCTGATCGTGGTGTTGCCGACCTTGACGTTGTAGTAGACCTTGGAGCTGTTGGCAGTCATCGTACCGACGTTCACCAGCTTCATGTTCAAGGTGAGGCGGCCGGCCTGCAGGCTGTTGCCCGTGATTGCTCGGGCTGTCGCCCATTCAGTGCTGCTCAGACCCGAAGTGTCATTGGTGTAGTTGTTGGAGCCATAGCTCGTGAGCGTCTTTTCGTAAGTGGCACCCACCTTGATTCCGATCTCATTCGTGAGGCTCGTCTTTGAGATCACGCCGGGGGGCACAGAGGCATTCAGTCCGACGATACCCGCCTCGAACTTGAGCTGGCCCCAGACATCCACGCTGACATTCGTCTGGTCCTGATTCTCCCAGCCACTGGTGAGATTCTCAACACTCCAGCTCTTCTCCGAAGTATTGCCATTGCTGGATTCAATCTCCACATCGTCATTCAGATCAACGCGATAGCCTGTTACGGCGGCATAGATCTCCGGGTAGGCAGGAATATCGGGGTGGTCACCAGGATGCTTGACGCGCTGGTCCATGTTGCGCTTTGTAGCTTCCTCCCAGTCACTCCACGGGTCGCCATCGGTTGACCACTGGGTGGGGTCAGTCACGTAGCGCGGCTTCTTCCAGTCACCATCCCACTTCACAAACCAGTCCTCGCCAGTTGCCTGGTCGATTTCATAGTAGAAACCGTGAAGCTCGTAGTCGCTCGGAATGCCGTCGCCATCCTGGTCGTTGGGAATGGTGTTCTTGAAGGGATCCACCACCCGCATGCGCTCGGTCTGGATCGCACTCACGCTGCGCAGGATCTCTCCCGGTACCTCCACGGGGTCAAGTGCGCTTATCACTCCATTGCCGTTTGCATCCGGCAGGTCCGTCAGGCTGCCCATCTGGCCGATGGGAATCCCGCTCACACCCCAGAGTTCGTACTGGTCGGTCAGACCGTCCATGTCCGTATCTATGGAGTTCGGGTCAGTTCCCAGTGTTCTCTCTACCGCATCCGGGATCCCGTCGTAGTCCGTATCCGTGAATGATCCCGTGTTGCGCAGCGGTGCGTTGGCAATATCCTGCGCCAGTCCGGCAGCACCCTGTTCCAGAGCATCGCCGCCACCGCAGCCACCGAGCATCAGCAGGCTCAGCACCAGGCTGTAACCCGCCAGGCCCCTGCCTCTTCTCTTCTTCACTTGCTTCATCTTGCTTGTTTCCGTTTCCATGCTGCTGGTCCTCAGTTGTTGAGGTCCTTCATCTTGACGGTGACGGTTGACCAGTTGCTGTAGCGCCCGTTCCAGCCTGACTTCATCCGGAATGTCACATCCTTCTCCCCGCCGCTGGGCGGAACACCCGAGTTCGTCGTGACGCCGATCGTGTTCGTGTAGCCTGACAGTGAGCCGAAGCCTGCCTTGCTGTTGCCAGATCCCCAGAACTCGTATTCGTAGGATGTCGGCCGGGGACCTTCATTGGGGTAGGCCCAGTAGACATCGAAGATGTTGTCGACGCTGCCGTTGCGCTGGACACCGTAGAGGTCGTTGGGAGGCTGGATGCCCTTGCTGTAGCCGTAGTTGCCACTGCTCAGGGGGCTCATGCCGTAGTCCTGCTTGTAGGCCTTGACATAGTAGGTCCCGGCGAAGTTCGTCTGGACCATGGCACTCGTGGTACTGCCACCTGAGACATCCATCGCTTCCACGATGTTGTTAGTGTATTCATCACGCCGGAAGATCTTGAACCCGTCCGGTGCCTCTCCATGGGTGCCGTTGTAGCTCCAGGACACGAGGATCCGGTCGTTCCAGGAACCGTCTGAAGCGCTGACACCATAAGGCTGATCGAGAACGGCGGGATAACCGAGGTTGGCTCCGCTGTAGGCGTCGCTGTAGTACTCAGCCCGGGAAATCACGCGGTAGTAGTGGGCCTTTGCCAGATAGCTGGATCCGTCGCTGGGAATGCCGACGTCATCGACATACTCATTGACAAGCCCGCTGACCGTCGCCAGATTCTGCCAGGCATTGATGTTGAACTGTGGTGAGCGCTGGATCAGATACTCCTCCGGAGCTGGCCCGTTGGAGGGTGAATTCCAGCTGAGTGTGACCAGGCGGTTGTCCTCGCCGTCCGTGGCCGAGATACCTGTCGCAGACTGCAGGTTCACTGAATAGCCGTACTGCGGGTCCGTGAAGTCGCTGGGGGCCTGGTTGCCGTTGCGATAGCTGCGGACCATGAACCACCAGGGGTGGATCTCGGTTGTCGGCAGCTGGTAGCTGGTCACGAAGCTGCCAACGCGTTCCAGCAGATTGTATGGGCCATCAGGATTGTCAGCAATGAACAGCTCATAGCCGTCGAAGCTGTTGCCGCCCGTGCCCGGTGACCATGTGACATTCACCAGGCTGCTGTTTGCGCCCTTGGTGGCGTTGAGGTTGGTGGGCACCGGAGGCGGATACCCGATGCTCAGATGGTAGTTGGTTTCACCGCCGGAATTGAATTCCACCTTCACGTAGCCCGTGCCGGACACTCCGCCCGGAATCGTGTAGGTGATGAACTCATTGTCAGTGACCGTACTGCTGTAGGACAGCAGCTCCCCGCTGGGTCCGCGCAGTTCCATGTCAAGGTCGCCGATCTTGTGCGTGAACAGCAGGCGGATGTCGAGCTGGGCATTCGGAACCATGTCGAAGCTGTACCAGTCCCGCAGATCGCTGCCCCCGATCCGTCCGATCGCCGCACTGAGGTTGTTCTGCTGCACGAGGACATACGGATCCGCGGTTCCCTGGCTGCCATTGTCATTGTCAATGGCGTCCTCGGGATAGTACTGGATCGGTCCGACGCTGAAGTTGAGACCGTAGTCAGCCCGTGCACCGAGGAAGCGGTTGGCACGGATGTAGTAGGTGCCGCCGTCGCGGAAGTCATACTCGATGTGCTCGTTGCTGTTGGTGCTCAGCGATTCCGCCAGTACACTCACGCCGTCGCTGCCGATCAGGCGCAGGTTGAGATCCGCTCCGCCGGCATTCAGGCCGTCGAACAGCAGGTCGATCACCACATGCCCACCGTCGTCCAGGGTGAAGCTGTAGAAGTCGTCATCGTCACCGTTGTAACCCTGGCCGTTGTCATCCAGGAAACCAAGATTGCCGCGCAGGGTGCTGATGGCCTCGGCGCCGGAGATGAAGGAGTCGCCGTAGCTGCGGCGCACGCCGCTCAGGCTGTCCCCGCCGGGCTGGTTGGGACTGAACACGCCGCCGGCTCCGGTTCCCTCAAGGTGGTTGGCCAGGTTGTAGTTGTCGTTGTCCTCGATCTCATCGTAGCGATCCTCCACCACGATCGGAATCGTTGCCACACCGGTGGCGTTGATGTCATCCGTCACACGTACGCTCATCAGAGCGACGGAGGGGAAGACGCCGGGGAAGATTCCTTCAGGGTAGTAGCTGCTGCCCAGCGCGATCACGCGGGGGCGCGGCTCCCAGAGGCCGGTATCCGTGTTGAATTCGACGTTCTCAAGATCAAAGGTCACGGTCAGGAACGGCGAGACACCCGTGCTGATCTCGTAGATGCCGTTGTTGTCGACATCCCAGGCATAGTCGGTGATCAGACCGTCGGCATCGAAGCTCGCGGATGCGTTGAGTGTCACCGGGCTCGGATCCTCTGTTACGCGCTCCGGCGGATTGGAATCCGAGTCAATGTCGGTGCTCAGCAGGGCGGTGGGAGGCGTTCCAACCGTCACGGGAACGATCTTCTTCGCTGTTGCGCCCTGGTCATCAGTGATGCGCACCATCACGTTGTAGACGCCTTTCGTCGTATAGATCTTGGAGTTGACACCGGTCGTGCCGGAATTCTCCTCAAAGGTACCGTCACCATCCAGATCCCACTCGTAGCTGGCGATCGTGCCATCGGGATCCACACTGCCGGTGGCGTCGAACTGGACGGCGATCGGCGGGGCACCTCCGGCAGGTGTGACAACCAGTGAGGCAACCGGCGGCTGGTTGCCGTTCACGCCCAGTACCGTCACGAGGGTGCTGGCCTTCGCCGTGCCTCCCAGGTTGTCAGTCACACGCACCGTGGCCTCAAAGCTGCCGGCTTCACCGTACGTATGCGTCACGAGGCTTGAGTCATATGAGATCTGGTCAAAGATCTGGTCTCCGTCGAAGTCCCAGGCCCAGGAGATGATGTCACCATCAGCATCGGAGCTCGGGGTTGCATCAAGCTGCACGTTCTCACCTGCGGTGACGGTGTTGGGGAAGGCCTCAATGCTGGCCACCGGGAGGATGTTGCTCGGCGGTTCAAGGACTGAAATCGCAAGTGTGCTGGTTGAGCTCTCGCCATAGCGGTCGGTGACGCGCAGGCCGGCGGTGTAGCTGCCGACGTTGTAGTAGGTATGGCGGGCTACCGCGATGGTCCCGGTGTTGGAGTCGTAGATTCCGTCACCGTCAAAGTCCCACTCATGCTGCACGATCAGGTCGTTTGTGTCGGTATCGGAAGAGCCGCTGCCGTCGAACTGCACTTCAAGTGCTGCCGGTCCGGTGGTCACATTCGCAGTCAGAGCGGCGAACGGGGCATTGTTGACGATCACGAGCTGGCGGCGGATGGCGGTGGCACCACTGTCATCGGTGACACGCAGCCAGACGTTGTAGGCCTTGCTCTCATTGAAGACGT
Organism: bacterium; assembly: GCA_020440605.1. Taxonomy (GTDB): domain Bacteria; phylum 4484-113; class 4484-113; order 4484-113; family JAFGCY01; genus JAHEFU01. Next base: position 157,329 of record JAGRNT010000006.1, read on the forward strand.
TGCTGATACGGGCACTGGCGCCGGTGTCACGTTCGTAAGTGCCATCATCATTGAGGTCCCACTCATAGCGCACGATCACGCCATCAGGGTCGAAGCTCAGACCACCGTCGAACTGCACATCCAGCGGAGGAGCACCCTTGACGGGCACCGCGCTGATCCGTGCGCTGGGCGGCCAGTTGCCTGCACCGTTGGTTACGATCACGGTAGCCTGCTTGCTGGCCCGCCCGCCGTCATTGTCCTCGATCGTGACACTGACATTGAACGTGGAGTTCTCCGTGAAGGTGTAGTCAACCGTTGGCAGGTTGTCGACGAAGTCCGCCACGCCGTCCCCGTCGAAATCCCAGGCGTAGTTGACGATGGATCCATCGATGTCGGAGCTGCTGCTGGCGTCAAAGTGCACGCTCAGGGGCAGCAGACCCTGCAGGGTCGGATTGTCGGAATCTGGAATGCGCCGGTCATTGGCATTGTCGGTCATCTCGATGTGCGGTGTCGGAGGAATGTTCCCGTCACCATTGAGTACCGATACCGCACGGACAGTGCTGGCACTGTCTCCATCAGCGGAAGTCACGATCAATGTGGCGTTGTAGCGGATGTTCTCGGTGTAGGTGAATATCGCTAGGGGATCCGTGCCGGCATCAAGGTCGATTGAACCGTCGCCGTCAAAGTCCCACTGATAACGCACGATCTCGGAACCGATTGCGAATGAGCTTGATGCGTCAAAACCAACGGAGAGCGGGATGCCACCCTCGCTGATTCCCGTGCTGAAGTCAGCCTGCACGAGGCTGGTGCCGATGGTGCCGAGGCTGGCATCGACCTGGATCTCGATGGACTGGGAACCCTCCGTCTGGCTGTCGATGTCAAAGGGCACCACACGATACTGGTAGATCTCGTTTGTCGGCTCGGGGTCCACGAAGGAATAGCGCACGGGGAAGGCTGCATTCACAGCACTCATGGCCTTCGGACCCGCCACGCTGCGCGAAACGGAGAGCGGGGACTGTGGATCGGAAGCATCCTGAAGCATTGTGAATTCGAGCTCACCGGGTCCCTTGCGATAGACGCGGTACCCGCTGATGCGCTCGCCCCAGTGCTGGGCAATCGTGGTCACGTCGGAAGTGTTGATCAGACCGTTGCGGTCACCATCCACCCGGGACAGGCGCCAGTTGAGTGCGCCACTGTTCTCCTGCGGTGGTACTTCCGTACCGTTGCCGAGATTGTCCTCGGGATCCCCGCTGGGCCACCAGCTGATGCCGCTGTGGTCCTGGGCATTGTCATAGTCGACTTCCCGGCCGAAGTTGACGGCGATCGGCGTGAGGTCGGTCAGTCCGACCTCTCCGTTTGAATCGTAGTCACCTTCAAGGATTTCCGTCCAGTTCAGCACGACTCCCGCATTGCCAAGCGGTCCCGAACCATCCGGGTCAAATGCACCGCCCTGCAGGTCGAACACGAAACCTCCGGCAGGCGCCTTGGCAGCCGTGCGGTCCGGGTCCTTGCCCAGTGCTGCCAGCTCCGCCTCCAGCACCTGGCGCAGTTCATCCGCGCTGGGGGCCGGGCCGAGCTCGGACTGCTGTCCGGAAGTGCCCGGTTCCAGGCTCATCAGTCCCTGGTTTCCGCCGCCACCGCCGCAGGCGCTCAGCCATAGCAGACAGGTGATCACCGCTGCCAGTACCGCAATGCTGTTCTTGCTTCCAATCATCGTCTTTTCCTCTACTCGTGACTGCCTGAGAGTGGCAGGATCGAAAGGTCAACCCGAGTTGACGGGTTAGGGTGCTGTCGCGAAACCATCGTCAGCAGTGCTGATTCCGCCGGAACCGGGTGCTGACTCCGAGCGCACCTTGTACCAGTAGACCTGGTCCACGGTAACGGTCGAGTCGTCATACTGCTCGTTGTTGCTGGTTCCGAGTACGGTGTAGCTTCCGTTCTCGGAGGCGGCTCGCAGGATCGTATAGCTGGTGGCACCGCTGACGCTGTCCCAGCTGATACGAACCTTGTTGCTGAAGTCGCCATCCGTCGCGCTGACATTCTGGGCAATGCCGGTACTGCGCCAGCCTGAATCCGGTCCGCCTGTAAGTCCAGCGCCTGCTGCGGATTCTGACCGGACCTGATACCAGTAGGTGGTTCCGATCGCAGCAGTTGTGTCGTCAAAGCTGGTGCCGGTGGGGGTGCCGATGGAGCTATAGCTGCCATTCTGGCTGGTGGCCCTGAGCACGGTGTAGCCGGTTGCACCAGTCACGCTGTTCCAGCTGATCGTCACCTTGTCGGAATGTGTACCATCCGTGGCGGCGACGCTGCCAGGTGCAGCGGTGGCGCGGTAGCCGTCATCCGCAGTGCTTGTTCCGCCGTTGCCGGCCGCGGTTTCGGAACGAACCTTGTACCAGTAATTGGTGCCGGCGGTTGCGGTGCTGTCATCGAAGCTGGTGCCGGTCGGCGTTCCTACGGAACTGTAGCTGCCGTTCTGGCTTGTTGAACGCAGCACCGTGTATCCCGTGGCACCAGTCGCAGCACTCCAGCTGACTGCCACCTTGCTGGCATGAGTGCCATCCGTTGCCGCCACGCCGGTCGGAGCAGCAGAACTGCGCCAGCCTGAATTGGGAGTACCGGCGGCACTCACGATCGGATCATGATCTGCAGGATCCACAACCGCCTTCACGCGGTACCAGTAAGTGATACCGATGCTGGCGCCCGTGTCGTTGTAGCTCGTCGTCGTCACATTACTTGCCAATTCCGTATAGCTGCCGTTCTGCGAGGTGGAGCGCTCGACAATGTAGCGGTCAGCACCGGTGGAGGCGCTCCAGCTGACACTGACCTGGCTGTTGCTGGATCCATCACTGGCCTGGATGTTCCCGGGGGCGGCGCAGGCCACTTCCAGAAGGAAAGCCTGTGTGCTGGTTCCGGTTGCATTTGTCGCTTCGACGGTGCTTTCGTATGCACCTGGGCTGCCAAGCGTCACGGTCGGGCTGGCAAGGACGGAGGTGTTGGGAGTCGCTCCACCATCAAAGGTCCAGGCCCAGATTTCCACGGCACCGCCACTGTTGGCAACCGTCGGTGAGTAGCTGGCACCGGTGACGCCGGTGGTGGGACTGACTGCACCCAGTTCGGGAGCAGCCACAGCCACGTTCAGGGGCATGGTGAAGGTGTCCGTGCCACCGGCATTGTTGGCAACGAGAGTGAGGGTATAGCTGCCGGCAGCCCCGAGTACCACTTCAGGCGATGGATCATTTGATTCGTTGGGTGTCGCTCCACCCCCGAAGTTCCATGTCCAGGTGCTGACCGCACCACCTGTCATGGTGGGCACGAACTCAACCGTACTGCCGGATGCCCCGCTGTTCGGAATCACATTGAGGATCTCCGGAGCGGCCACGCTGACCGTCAGCGTGAATGGAAGCTGGCTGATCTCCGTGCCGGTCTGGGCAGTGACAGTGGCGTTGTAGGTGCCGGGCGCACCGAGAGTGATCTGCGGACTGGGGTCTGTCGAAGTGTTGGGTGCAGCACCGCCGCCGAAGTTCCAGCTCCAGCTTGTTACCGGTCCACCGCTGTTAGTGGCCACGGGCTGAATCAGGGCACCGCTCACTCCGCTCTTGGGAGCAACCGCCGTGATGTCGGGCGGGGGGGCGTTGACCGTCAGCGTGAATGGATAGATCACGCTGCCGTTGACGTTCGTCGCCACCAGGCTGCCGTTGTAGATGCCAGCGGCACCAAGCGTGACAGTCGGATTCGCCAGAGCACTGCTGTTCGGAGTGGCACCGCCACCGAAGTACCATGCCCAGCTGGCGACCTGGCCTCCGATGTTCGTTGCCATCGGGCTGAGTGCACTGCCCGAGACACCGGTGTTCGGGCTGACTGCCGTGATCTGCGGAGCAGGCGGCAGTACCTGCAGGGTGAAGTCAAATGTATCGCTGCCCTTGGCATTGGTTGCCGTGACACTGCATGCATAGCTGCCACTGGCGCCCAGCGTGATGGCAGGGCTGACAGCGCTCGAGGTGGAGGGCGTTGCCGCACTGCCGAAGTCCCAGGCCCAGCTGTCAATGGCGCCACCGATGTTGCTGGCCTGCATGTTGAGAACTTCTCCGGCATCACCACTGAGCGGGAGCACTTCGGAAATCTGCGGCACACCTTCAATCACCTTCAGTGTGAAGAAGTAGGATTCGGTTCCATCCTCGCTGGTGATAGCCACGCTGGCTGAATAGTCACCCGGGATGCCGAGTGTCACCGTCGGTGAGGTTTCAATCGAGGTATTGGGACTTGCACCACCGCCGAAGTCCCAGGCATAGGCCGTGGCAGGTGACCCGTCGTAATCAGCGATGAAGGTCACTTCAGTGCCTTCCACGCCGCTTTCAGGATCAACGCTGTCAATCGCGCTGTTCTGGGGATTGATGTTCAGTGTGAATTCATATGCATCGCCACCCCACTGGTTGGCAACGGTGAGAGTGCAGTAGTAGGTGCCGGGAGCTCCCAGCAGCACGGTCGGACTGCTCTGGGTGGAGGTGTTCGCGGCTCCATTGAAGTTCCAGAGGTAGCTGTCCGGCATGTTGCCGCTGACCACCGCACTGAACTTGGCGAAACTGCCTTCCAGTACATTGAGGGGACTGACGGAGATCACAACGGGAGGCTGACCGAGTACACCCCGATAGCCGCTGTCAGGATCACTGGGGGCACTGACACCGGCGGCGCTGGTGGCCTGCACACTGTAGAAGTAGGCGATGCCGTAGTCACCGGTGCTGTCGCTGAATTCGGTCTGTGTCGTATTGCCGATCGCCTGGTATTCCCCGTCCGCAGTCGTTGCACGGGATACCTGATAGCCGGCAGCGCTGAACACCGTGTCCCAGGTCACGCGGACGCTGTCAGTGCTGCTGCCATCACTGGCCCTGACATTCTGTGGTGCTTCGGGAATCTCAAGTGCCCAACCTTCCGCTGCCAGTGAATAAGGCGCATAGCCCTGCTCAGTGATGTACAGGGTGCGGTACCAGTAATGCTTGCTGATATCTATGCTGTAGTCGTTGTAGCTGAGATTGCTGCTGCTTTCAAACACGGCCTCATACTCGCCGTCAATGGCTTCGCTGCGCTCCAGCCAGTAGTTCAGTGCCCCTTCCTGGGCTTCCCAGCTTAGTTCGATGTGGTCTTCGAATTCTCCCTGGCTGACGGTCGGCGGAGGCGCAATCACCGTGGTGGCTGCTGTGAACTGAAGTACTTCGCTCAGCTCGCCTGGAGACCCGACGCCCTGAGGATTGACAGCGAAGTACATGCCGTTCACGGCATTTTCCACCACCAGGCTGAACAGCGGAATCTGGGCCGTGCCAGTCGGGATGCCGGCCTCGAAGTTGATGCTGGCAACCTCGCTCCAGGAAGCGGAATCCTCGGGAGTCAATGTGCCACTGATCACCCAGGCGGGAATGCTGCCGAGGTAGTTGCTTGCTATCGGGACGATGTCACCGGCATTGATCTCGCCGTTGCCATCGCCATCAGCAACGCGGGCTCTGTCCCAATCGGCATCTCCGTCACGCTTCTGCCAGAACTGACCGACCACGCTGAGATCAGCGATGTTGACCTCATTGTTCATGTCATAGTCGCCACGGTTGACATAGCTCCAGCTGAAGCTGACGCTGCCGTCGCCACCAGCTGTCATGCTGAAGTCATTGATATGGCTGTTGTCGGGGGAGGGAAGTGCGGAAGTGAAACGGCTGTGGCCCGTGGCCTGCAGTTCCGCCGCAAGAGTCTCCCGCAGCAGGTCTGCGAGTTCGGTTTCCAGTCCTGCCAGCTCTGCGGTCTGAACAGTCTCAATTGCTTCAGACAAGGATTGCTCAGTGATCTGTGGAGCTGGGGGCGCTGCGATTTCCTGATGCGGGTTCAGGTCAGACAGCGTCTGACTGCCAGAGCCTCCTCCACATGAACCGAGGTACAAAAGTACCAGAACACCGGATGCGCCAAGCAAGAACTGGCGCAAGTGCCTTCTCAATTTCTGCATCTGCTTTCCTCTTCCCAAGGTGTCCGGACCAGTTCCCGCCCGGGAACTGCAACCGGTTTCATTCGCTCACTGAGATAAGAAACACTCACACAACTGCGGGAGCAGACTATCACGAATCGCTCCGATTGTTAATTCCTGATTATTAAAACATGGTTAAACCCAACGCAAAGTACAAACCGGCGCAGAGCACTGGCACAATAATGACAACATGCAGGATGGTGATCAGGAGAGATTCTGTCTGGAGTTTTCGGGATTGATTCCAGGTATCAATAATGTCAATGTGTAAGTCGAGCAGGAACTGGCTTTAGCTGTCAGTCGCAGTCTTCAGCGGATCACTTCAGGGCCGTCCGGGCCGAAGCGCACCACATCACTTACCTTCCCAGGCAGTTCCTCCGAAAGAAGGATACACATTCCGGGTGCAGGATCCATTCCCTGCAGGGCAGCCTGCATTTCCTGAGAAGTAGTCTGGGGGTCACTGCCGCTCAGGTTGGCACTGGTACCCCACAGCATTCCGCCACAGCGCTCGATCAGTTCACATAGCGGCTCCCACGAGGGAATGCGGATCCCGACACTGCCTTCCTGTAGTGCCAGAGTTTCCTTCGGAATCTTCCTGAGCCTGCCCCGGGGAAAGACTGCCGTAAGTTCTCCGCATAGAAATGCTTCCTGCTCTTCCTCGAAGTCCTCGAGCAGTTTCATCACTTCGTTGACAACCGGATGCGACGGTGCTGCCAGTAGTGCCAGGGGCTGAGCGGGATCCCGACGCTTGATTGCGTAAATCTCAGCGTATCCTTCCGCGCTTCCGGATCCCGCCAGCAGAGCGTAGACGGTATCACTGGGGAAGATGATCGCCCGGCCGGCTTCAAGCGCAGCCTGGGCCTGCCCCAGTACCTCCTCGCGATCATCATGCGTGTACTGCAGCAGTGTTGTCATCTCAGCGCCTCAGACCCCAGATCACGCGTTCCGTGCCGTTGAAGTCGTGGATGCCCTGCACGCGGTCCAGACTCTTGAGCTTGTCGAGCGCCTCGCGTGCCGGCCAGCCCGTGTCATAGCCGACTTCCACAGCGAACAGTCCGCCTGTGCGCAGGTGCGATACGCCGCTGCGACCCAGCCTGAAGAAGAACTCACGGGGGTCCTCGTTGAGGAACAGTGCCAGGCGCGGTTCATGGTCCCGCACACATTTCTCCAGCAGCGGGTCATTGCGGCGGGTGACATACGGCGGATTGGAGAGGATCAGGTCGAAACGCTCCCGCCGGTCCAGCGGCTCGAACCAGTCTCCCTCTAGGAACTGGCAACGCTGTTCCACGCCGTGCAGGCGGGCATTGCGCCTTGCCACATCGAGAGCTGGCGGGCTGATGTCAATGAACACCACTTCCAGCCGGGGATGCCTGAGCGCCATGGCAATGCCGACGCAGCCGCTGCCGCTGCCCAGATCCAGCATGCGCATCGTGCGCTTGGGCTTGATCTGGTCGCGGATGAACCAGTCACCGCGGCGCAGCAGGAATTCCGTGTCCTGGCGAGGGATCAGCACATCGCGGGTCACGATGAAGCTGTGGCCGTCGAAGTCCGCCCGTCCCAGCAGGTATGCCAGCGGCACTCCGGCAACGCGTTCACTGACGATGTGCCGGACCGTTTCCAGGGCTGGCGTATGCACATGGCCCCGCGCATGGATGATGCGATCCGTCGGATCAAGCCCGAGCTTCACGCGGAAGATGTTGTCAGTTTCCTGGCGGCTGTCAACGACGTCCCGGCAGGCGCCCAGCTGGTCACGTACCTCGTCGTACAGCTCTATAACTGTGCTAATCTCTCTCCCTCCTCATGCGTGCGGAGCGCTTCGAGCATCTCCGTGATCTCCCCGCGGAAGAAGCCCTCGAGGTTGTGCATCTTCTTGCCGATGCGATGGTCCGTGATCCGGCCGTCGGGGAAGTTGTATGTCCTGATCTTCTCTGAACGGTCACCGGTGCCGATCTGGCTCTTGCGATTCTCCGCGCTGGCGCGGGCCTTGCGCTCCTCTTCCATCTGGTAGAGCTTGGCCTTAAGCACCTTCAAGGCCTTTTCCTTGTTCTGCAGCTGACTGCGCTGATCCTGGCAGGTGACAACCACGCCGGTCGGCAGGTGCGTCATGCGGATCGCGGAGCTGGTCTTGTTGACGTGCTGGCCCCCGGCACCACTTGCTCGGTAGGTGTCGATCTTCAGGTCACTTTCGTTGACCTCGACATCAACATCCTCCACTTCCGGCAGTACTGCCACTGTTGCGGTGGAGGTATGAATCCTGCCGCCGCTCTCAGTGGCCGGCACGCGCTGTACCCGGTGCACACCGGATTCGAATTTCAGCCAGCCGTAGGCATCGCGGCCCCTGACCTCAACCGTGGCTTCCTTGACACCCTTCAGCCCTGTCTCCTGCAGGTCCACGATGTCGACTTCCCAGCGCTGGCCCTTGGCGAATGTAATGTACATCTCCATCAATTCGCCGGCGAACAGGGCTGCCTCATCACCACCGGCTCCGGCCCGGACTTCGATGATGCAGTCCTTCCGGTCATTTGGGTCCTTCGGCGTGATCAGGCGTTTGAGGTTCTCCTCCATCTCCACGAGCCTCGGTTCGAGGTCGTTGATGTCCTGCTTGAGCATCTCACGCAGTTCCTCGTCGCTTTCGCCCTTCAGTTCCTCGCGGCTCTGCTCAAGGTTGTTCCTGACAATCAGGGCCTCGCGATAGGGGATGACGATTTCCTCGAGTTCTGAATGATCGCGCGCAAGCTTGGCGAGCCGCTCGTGATCTGCAATCGCCTCCGGCTCGGCCATTTCCTTTTCCAGCTCCAGATAGCGCTGTTCAACCTGTTCCAGTTTGTCCCACATGATGGATGAATCCCGTTAATTATAGATGAGCAGAAATATGCCGCAGCAGGCGGCGGGTCAGCAGCGTGGCAGGGCAGCTAGGAGCTTGCGCTTGAGGCTGGCTGACGGATCTCGGGCTCGGGGATGTCCTCGGTGAGGTAACGCACCCTGTTGAAGCTGGCGAGGCTGACCTCGACCTGTTCATCGCTCGGACGGCGGGTGGTGAGAGCCTGGAAAAGCATCCCGAAGCGCAGCAGCGGCCGCAGCAGGGGGTTGCCGTAATAGCGGAATGCAGCCCGGATGAATTCATAGCTGATACCGGCCAGCAGCGGAATTGCCAGGATGCGCAGAGGCCAGCGGATCCACCAGCCGGGAATGTTGTCATGCACTGCCGGCCCCAGTTTCCCGTTGAGCCACCACTCGGGCAGCACCGAATTGATCGCCGCGCCGTTCTGCACGAACAGATAATCAAGCAGCGTATACAGGATCACACCTACGAGGATCAGAATCACGATGAAGCTCGTACCGCAGCGCGGATGTGCCACACTGTGGGACTGGATGAACTCCATCTTCTGGTTATTCATGTCGTCCTCGTAAGCGTTGATGACGATGTGCTCGGCACCGTGGTATTCGAACACCCGGCGGATTTCCTTGAAGCGGGCCACCAGAGAAATGTAGGCCACGAAGATCCCCATTTTCACCAGGCCTTCCACCAGGTTGGCAATGAACTGGTGGAGCATGGTCGGGTTTTCCATGCTCTTCAGGCTGCCCCAGCCAATCCACTCAAATGTGTAGGTGGCTGCAATGGCCGGCAGGACCTTGAAAATGAAAATGGCAATCATGAAACCGAGTGCCATGGTGATCAGTTCCAGAATCAGGCCGGAGTTGGATTTCCTGTCTTCCTCAGCAGCAGGCGTGACTGGCTGCTCGCCCTTGGCTTCAGCTTCGGCGGCGATCACATCCTCTTCGAAGCGGCGGCTGCTTTCCTTCAGGGCCCATGTGCCAAGCGTCATCATGTCCCACAGAATGAAGAAGCCGCGCACGAATGGCATGCGCGTAAGAGCTGGAAAGCGCGAGACAACCTCGCGGTGAATCACTTCAATCCGGCCATCGGAGCGGCGCACCGCCAGTGCGGCATGCTTCAGGCCCTTCATCATCACGCCTTCAATGCAGGCCTGGCCGCCGTAGGGAATGGCCGGAGCCATGAACGCAGGCAGCAGCGTGCGCAACTGTCGCTTGGTAATCACAGGCAGATTCTACCCCTCGCCGGGGTGGGAATTACTTACTTGATCTTGCGGCCACGGCCACCGGCAGCATCAGTACGCTGCTTGAAGCGCTCAACACGGCCAGCGGTATCAACGACACGCTTCTTGCCGGTGTAGAACGGGTGGCAGTTGGAGCAGATTTCCACGCTGATCTTGTCGCGGATGCCAAGTGCGGTGAACTGTTCCCCGCAGACGCAGGAAATCTCGGTGAGCTTGAGCTCGGGATGCAGGTTCTTCTTCATCTTGATGCTCCTCCACGCTTCTATACGTGGGACAGGGGAGGAATAATACCACACAGGGGGGCAAATATCCTTAATGCAGTGATACATAAATAGACTTGGTCGCTTCACTTCAGCAACTGTTTGCCGGCTGGTCCCGTTCAGCCCGCTATCCGGCCTTCGCCTGGCTATGCATATTCATGCTTCCACTTTTGCTGAACTTCCTGGCCGGGTTGAGCGACGATTTCCGTTCCGCGCTGGGCGAATACTACGGTATGTTCAGCCTCTACATGATGTTTCAGTTCTCGCTGGGTCTGGCCACCTTGTTCCTGTCCACGATGATGGCCAGCAGCATCGGCCGCAGCGAGCTGGTGCCTCAGCTGCGTCTGACCCAGATCCGCCCCGGATCAATCATCATGGCTTATCTGCGCCACCTGGCACAGCTGCTGCTGCCACCCTGCCTGGCATTCTTCCTGGTGGTTGCAGGCTGGATGATGTTCAGCTCAGAGCAGGGAGTGGTACTGCGCGGCATCGGTATCCTGCAGGTGCTGCTTTTCATTTCCGTTCTCGCGATCATTCAGCTTCTGACGGTTCTGATTGTCAGTCTGGGAATCGGACGCAATGTCTTTCCGGCTGTTCTCGTGGCCATTCCAGCCCAGTTCATCCTGACTGGTGGTGTTGTTTTCCTGCTCGTGGCGCACATTCTTGCTCCCTGGCTGCTGATCCTGTTAAGTCTGAGTTTGGTCGTGGCACTGGCCGCCGCTGCCACGTATAACTTGAACAGGCTCTGGCCTCCACAATAAGCAGGGAGACTTTTCTGAGATGATGTACTCGTTCAAGTTTGGCAGGGAAGCCATGGAATTCCGGCTGCCTCCGGGCATCAGCACGGTTGATGTGACCCCCCGGTCAATGATGCCGATTCCAAACCTGCGTGCAGCACTGCACGAGACCCTCAAGGATCCGATGGGTCGCCCTCCGCTGGACACATTGGCGCGCAAGGTATCCAGTGCAATGATCGTCGTGGAGGACAGCGGCTACTACACGGCATATCCTCAGTGGCTGCCTGAGCTGCTGAACTTCCTGAACCAGGCGGGCATCAGTGATGAGAACATTTCGCTTTATGTTGCCAGCGGCCTGAAGAATCCTCCTGACAAGTACCTGCGCGCTGAGTATTACAGCGCCGAGGTCTGCGACCGCGTGCAGTTCATTGAGCATGAGGCCGGGATGGATGGTTGCTTCAGCAAGAACGGCCGTACGGATTACGGCACGATCCTGCGTATGGATGACAGAGTGCGCGATGCTGAATTGGTGATTCTCACCGGCGGAATCAAGCTCCACCCGTTCTGCGGTTTCACTGGCAGCCATGGCAGGCTGATTCCCGGCTGCTGCAGCTCCGATACGACCTTCTCGAATCAGAGCCATCTCTGGGATGCGCGTGCGGCTGATCGCCACCCCCGGGCCTGCAGCGGTTCCCTGATCATGAACCCTGTCAGCGAAGACATGCTCGAGGCCCACAGCCTGTTCAGTCCGGATTTCAGCATCAATGTCGTGGTCAACGACGATGGCGAAATCGTCTGGATGCAGGGCGGTGATGCCGGCTATGCACTGCGTTACGGGGCAAAGTTCATCGAGGATCACAATCGCGTGGAAATGCGGCCGGTGGACATTGCTATCATTAACGCGGGTGGCTATCCGAACGACAGCAGCCTGTACCGGGCGTTTGCATCCCTCGATCACGCGAGTGCGGTGCTCAAGCCTGGTGCAAGCGTATTCTGGATAGCCCGTTGCCAGGGAGGCGAGGGTCATCAGGAATTCAGTGACATGGCTGAACTCTCTGTTGATGCCATCCGCGAGATCGTCGGCCGCAGGCCGACTTTCGCCGGTGCCACGGCACTGCTGCTCAAGCAGTACTGTGAGCGCTACCGCATCCATCTGGTGAGCGAGCTTGATCCCGAGCAGGTCCTGCCCTGGGGGATGACCCCGCACGAGGATCTGGGACGTGCACTATCTCTCGGACTGCCACCCCATGCCGAGCAGCTCGACTGGCTTGTTGCTTCCAATTCAAGCAACATGCTGTTACGAGCGCCGGTCGGGGTTGGTGCATGATTCATGGTGTAGCTGTCAAGGAACTCAAATTGATTCCGGATGAGCGGGGCTTCCTGATGGAGATCCTGCGCGCGGATGATGACATCTACGAGCGCTTCGGCCAGGCATATGTGACCGCTGCGTATCCGGGGGTTGTCAAGGCCTGGCATTACCACCGTCTGCAGACTGATCACTTCTGCGTGATGAGTGGCATGGCCAAGGTGGTGCTGTATGACTCACGCGAGGATTCGCCGACGCATGGAGAGATCAACGAGTTCTTCATCGGTGAGCAGCGCCGCCAGGTCATCAAGATCCCGAATTTCGTTTACCACGGATACAAGAACATAGGTACCGGTACCTGTCTGCTGCTCAACATCCCGACGGAGACGTACAATTACTCCGAGCCCGATGAATTCAGGGTTGATCCACACAGTGGGGAGATCCCCTATGACTGGAACAGGCACGACGGCTAGCTTCTGAGCCGTTGGACCTGTCGGGTTCAGGAGTAATGATGGACAATTCACGGGAACCCGTCAGCGATGCGCGCAAGCTGCAGTTGCTGCTGCGCTTCAACCAGCTCATCAGCCGCCGTATTGAACTCAAACCGATGATTGCGGAGGCCATGGCCCAGGCCCGCGAGCTGGTGAACGCGGACCGTACCACTCTGTGGCTGATGGATGACGAAGCAGGCCAGCTTTACACATTCGTGGGTGAAGGGCTTGAAGAGGAAGTGCGCATCCGAGTGGGGGAGGGTGTCGCTGGAACCGCAGCTCGGGAACATCGTGTGGTGGTTGTCAATGATGCCTACAACAGTCCGCTGTTCAACCCCGAGATTGACCGGCGCAGCGGCTACCGAACCCAGTCCCTGCTGGCGGTGCCCATGGAAAGTACGGATGGCAAACTGATCGGTGTATTCCAGGCCATCAACCGTCTGGATGGTTCTGACAATGACGCCGACAGCGGCTTCACGGATGAGGACACAGAGCTCTTCTCCTCCATGGCGGCCATTGCCGCCGTATTCCTTGAGAATGCCGTGCTGTACGACGAGCAGCAGCGGCAGTTCCGCAGCTTCATCGTGACCCTGGCACAGAGCGTGGATACCAAGGACCAGACAACTAGCAATCACACCAAGCTCGTGACCGGCATCTCCGTGGCCATCGCCCAGGAGCTCGGACTCAGCCGGCGCACCGTGGAGCGTATCCGGATTGCGGCTGTGCTGCATGACTACGGCAAGATCGGCATTCCCGACAACGTGCTGCAGAAGCCGGGCAGTCTCAATGAAGAAGAGCGGGACCTGATGCGCAGCCACGTCCTGAAGACTATCCTGCTGCTGCGCCGCATCAACTTCAGCCGTGAACTGCGTGACATCCCGCGCATCGCCGGCATGCATCACGAAAAACTTGATGGCAGCGGATATCCATTCGGTCTGCGCGGAGATGAGATTCCCCTGGAAGGGCGCATTCTCGCTGTCGCGGATATATTCCAGGCGCTCACTCAGACGCGTCCATACAAGCAGGGTATGGCCGTACCGGAAGCACTGGCAGAACTGCGCATCATGACGCAGGACCACACGGACCGCTATGACAAGGTCAGTGGCATGCATGTGGATCCGCTGGTGGTGGATGCACTGGCTCGGATCCTGCAGCGCGAGCATGATGATTTGCGGGTTTTCGAGGAAGCCAGCAAGTGGGAGCCGATGCTGCAGGGCCGGATTATCTGATTGAGGTCAGTGATTTTATTGATATTGATAAATAATAATCATTTATCATGTACAATCAGCTCCGTACCTGCACACAGGTTCGGAGGATCAAATGTACATAGCCCGCCTGGGATTCACACTCATTGAGCTGCTCGTAGTAGTGGTAATCATCGGCGTCCTGGTTGCCATCGCGCTGCCCAACTTCATCAAGATCAAGGACAAGGCCAGGGAGGCGGAGGTCAAGCAGAATCTACACAGCATCCAGCTCGCGCTGGAACGTTATAGTACCGATGAGGAGGGAATCTATCCCTTTTACTTATATGGTGGGGAAGCACTGTTCAACATCGGAACCGTCAACGGAATCAACCCCCAGTACCAGTGGCGGGTCTATGACTCCGGCAGGATCGTCCAGCCGTTTGACCTGTTCTGGGAAACTACGGATACCTGGGACTATAACGACACAGGATGGCAGAACCTGATAGATCAGGACATTGACGCCGGGTTCGGCGACAGCCTGCAGTTCGAGGGTTACCTGCCCCGCTATCCCCGCAATCCCTTCCAGGTTGGTTCAGCTGGGAAAGTGTTCGGTCTGGATGCCCTGGCAACTACGTATGCCGATCACGCCTGCTTTGGTGGCAGGGATGGCCAGAGCATGTGGAACATTTCCTGGTACGGGGAATCACCGCAGATGATGTTCTTCAGCAGTGATGGCTATGAGCCGGTCCGCACGGAGTATCAGGGGAACTTCACTTACCATCCCCGCTGGGATGACATGGTCTGCAACCATGGGCATTTCGTGACGCAGATTGAGTTCAATGGTTATGCGACAGAGATCCTCGAGGAAATGGAAGCTCCACTGGGAGACCAGGATGCTGAAAACGTTTCCAGCATTGATGTTGCAGGTTATGACCTGACCGCGCTGGGCAGTGAGCGAACCAAGGGCCAGGATTTGGACGATTCCGTCCTCAACACGACGGGGAACCACTACTGGCGAACGGGCTATCTGACACTTGGGCAGGAGAGGAACCCATGGATTACAAGTGGCTTGTATGCTGGCCAGACACCCGTCGATGACTTTGACGAGCGCCCGTTCTCAGATGGTGTGCCGGACTTCATCATCATCCACCTGGGATCAGGTATGGATCGCAAACCTGGTGCTGCTGATACTGGGAATGGCTGAGATATCGGAACACGAATTCAGAAGCTCAGGAATCAGGTGTTACCGGCAACTGTCAGTAGGGTCTGCAGAATGTGAGAGTGAAACGAGCTCATGCCCGGCAGAACCTGAAAGCGCTATCCGGCTCATTTCTGAATCTGATCCTGGCAGCAATCCTGAGCATCTTCGTGATTGCAGTTGTCAGGTTTGGCATGCTGCAGTCCATTACCGCCAGGCAGACATATCGCAATCAGACGGTGAATGACAACATCCACCAGATCCAGCTGGCGATCGAACGTTACGCAACGGATCAGGATGGGACCTATCCATACTTTCTGTATGGCGGAGAGCTCAACTTCAACATCGGTTCGGTGAACGCAGTCAATACTACCTATCAGCATTCCGGCTATCCCGGAGGCAGGATCATCCAGCCTTTCGACTCCGCAAACCAGAATTCTGTCGCGGCGGGGTATGCCGGGGCGAGCTGGTCAGACCTGTTGGCAGGGCAGGGCGATCATCATTTTGGAGATGTCCTGCAGACGGGAGGCTACCTGCCCGGATATCCACGGAATCCGTTTCAGTCCGCGGGCGGCAACCGATTCGGACTGGCTGCATTTCAGACCAAAAGCCATGATCAGGCCTGCTTCGGTGGCCGTGATGGAACCCGGAGCTGGAATCTGGCATGGTTTGGGGAAGCGCCCCAGCTGATCGACATGCAGAGCAATGATCCGCGGCAGGTGCGCATGGACTTTCCGGGAAGTTTTGCGTACCTGCCGATCTGGTCAGATGATTCCAGCAACAGCGCACATCTGGAATATCAGGCACAGTTTGTCGGATGCAGCAATTTTAGACCTTCCCAGATCATTCCTCCCTCATCTGCAGGAACTGACACTGAGGTCAGCAGTCTGGATGTGGCCGGTTATCAGTTGCTCGGTTATGGAGATGATCGCAGCAAGGGGCAGGACATTGACTTCTCGATCCTGGATATGGCCGGTAACCATGTCTGGCGCAGCGGATACTGCCTGTTCAACGAGCAAGCCAGTCCCTGGATTCTGAATGGTCGCAATCTGCTCGCCGAGGCAGAAGCTGAGGAATCAGCCGGGGATGGGGTGGAGGATTATGTAATCACTACAGTTGGCTCTGGACTCAGTAAGGGACATGCGAATGGATTGCGAAGCGGCCAATCTTCACCTGTTCAGCAGCCGTAAGTGGCAGGCGCAACTGTCCTGAACCCCTGCAATATTGCGAAGTATTGATTAAGAAGAAGTTAACTTTTAGGGAGACTGATATGGCATTCCATGAGTTTTGGAGCAGAGAGTGCGCATCCACAAAGGCCTCATGTATCGCCGAATGCCCTGACAACCCCCTGGCAATACGTTTCACTTATTGGGAATCCCGATACCCACCTGTAACGTTTGGGCTGCTCAGGCGTCTAGTAATCGGTGGTATAAGTCCGGCTCAAGGCCCTGTTAAATCCTCGTTTGACAAAGGTCAGGCGGATAGTTATACTCCAATGGCTTACAAGTGTTAATTGCTGTGGCTTCCCGTAATCCATACCAGAATAGGAGGTTAGCGTCTTGAAGACTAAAGGCTTCACGCTGATCGAACTTCTCGTCGTAGTGGTGATTATCGGCATCCTGGTCGCGATCGCGCTTCCGAACTTTATCAAGATCAAGGATAAAGCTCGTGAGGCGGAGATCAAGCAGAATCTGCACGCGATCCAGCTGGCGATTGAGCGCTACGCTACTGATTATGACGGCATCTACCCGTTCTACCTGTACGGTGGAGAGTCGCTGTTCAACATCGGTACCGTCAATGCCCTGGCCCCCAACTACCAGTGGCGCGTCTACCTCAACGGTAAGATCATCCAGCCGTTCGACATGTTCTGGCACTCGGTTGACACGTGGGATTACTCCGACACCGCTTGGGGTAACCTCACCAGCCAGCAGGACATCGATTCCGGTTTCGGCGATACCCTTGAGTATGAGGGCTACATGCCGAAGTACCCGCGCAACCCCTTCCAGGTCGGTAGCGCGAGCAAGGTGTTCGGAATTGACTCCCTTCAGACCAACTACCGTGACCACGCCTGCTTCGGCGGCTACAACGGTGATCTGATGTGGAACAATGCGTGGTTCTCCGAGGCCCCGCAGTACATGTTCTTCAGCTCCAACGATTACGAGCCGGTCCGCACTGAGTACCAGGGCAACTTCTCGTATCACGCCCGCTGGAGCGATGAGGCCACCAACTACGGCCACTTCCTGTATCAGCTCCAGTACCACGACGACGCTGTCGCCATCGGCGATATCGCGCCGCCGCTGGGCTCCCAGGATGAGGCCAATGTGGCCAGTCTTGATGTTGCCGGTTATGACCTGACTGCTCTCGGTTCCGAGCGCACCAAGGGTCAGGACCTTGATGACAGCATTGAGGACACCGTCGGCGCCCAGTACTGGCGTACCGGTTACCTCACCCTTGGCCAGGAGCGCAACCCCTGGGTCGAGGCTGGCATGTGGAGCAACACCACCCAGGTCGATGACTTTGATGAGCGTCCCTTCTCGGATGGTATCCCTGACTTCCTCATCATCCATCTCGGATCTGGCATGGACAAGAAGGTTGGCAGCGACAACAGTCTCGCTTCCAGCTGACCTGCCCTGATTTCGGGTTAGATGTCAAGTCATTTGGTTTCGGATCATCTATGGAGGATGCTATGACAAGAAGAGGATTCACTCTGATCGAGCTGCTGGTGGTCATCGTGATCATCGGTATCCTCGTGGCGATTGCCCTTCCGAACTTCATCCGTATCAAGGATAAGGCGAAGGAAGCAGAGGTTAAGCAGAACCTGCACGCTATCCAGCTTGCACTCGAGCGCTATTCCGTTGACTCAGCCGGTAACATCTACCCGCTGATCATCAACGGTGGCGACTGGACCGACCAGTACGTGGTCTGGCAGCAGTGGGTCGATGACCAGGACAACCTGAGCACCGACGACATCAGTAACCTCACCCGTCGTACGGAGTGGGCGGCTGCCGAGCAGGACGTCGGTGACCCGATGGTGATGGAGGCCTACATGCCTTCCTACCCCGGCAACCCGTTCATCAAGACCAAGTCTGACACGATCCTGCCTGAGATCCACCACTTCCCGCGTCCGGGTTGCACCCCGGTCGGTGGTGATGGATTCCGCTACGTCGGCGGTCGTGAGAGCAACAAGATGTGGGAGTGCTTCGGCCCCGCCCACCTGATCAACGTGCAGTCGTTCGTTGGTGACGCCTTCGTGCATCACATCTACAACAACCCGCCGTACGACTTCGAGGGCGACATGTTCAAGGAGCCCAGCAATGTCGGTGGTGACTGGACCGATCCCAGTGGCAACAAGTTCCTGACCGGTAACTTCAGCTACTATCCGCGTGGCGGCACCGACATCGCGTTCCCGATCACGGGCTCCGGTGACCCGGTTGGTTACAGCCTCGCCGGTTACGGTTCCGTCCGTACCAAGGGCCAGGATGTGTACAACCGCTGCGGTGACTACAAGGGTCGTTTCCGCACGAACACCTGCTCCATTGACTGCGATCCGGTGAGCAACATCTTCCCCTGGGACCCGAACTGCATCTGCAACACGGGTAACCCGGTCTCGCTCGACTGGAACGACGGTGGTTCTGACACCCTCAAGGATGGCGTGGTTGTCGTTCTGGACTCCGGTATCGACAAGAAGTCCATGTCCGACGACATCAACGAGGCCATCTAGCACTCGCTGCTAGCCACTTCGGTGGTATCAAACAGCCTGAAACTCCCCCGGCTCTCGAGCCGGGGGTTTTTTTTGACCTTGATTCAGGAAACATTCCAGATTTCTAAAAATGTACGCGAGCCAGGAATGACCGGCAGTTACTCTGAAAGTAAGTATTGACAAGGCATTCTGCCGACGATTACCGTGCGAGGGGACAGTTAGCTGAAACATCTCAGCATCGAGAAGTCGAAAGCCAGGGTTCAGCGCAGTTATCACATCCTATCTGATCCAACAGTGTTTCCGTGACAGGTAGTCGGTTGGGAAATTAATATATCCAATGGAGTTACGAGCCCTGTCCTGTCTGTCCGCGGCAGGAAAACGGAAGATATCACAGAAAAGCAAAGCCGGCCCGGTTCCTGCAAACCGGGCCGGCACAAATGCCTGTAATCGTCAGCTGAATGCTGCTGAACTTAGTAAACGACGGTCAGGTACGCTGATCCGCTCAGGCTGTTGAGGAAATACAGCTGGCCGGTTCCGGCAATCGCGGCAAATCCGTTGGCGACTGAGGAGCCGTCGAAACTGGAAGCACTGTTGAATGATGGAGTGCTGTCATCGTAGTTGATTCGCAAACAGAGCCCGTTGTAGTGGATATAGGCATTGCCGCTGCCATCTACCATGGTGCTGACCGGGATGGATGTGAACGAGGGAATCGTGAAATCCAGGTACTGGTCCGGGTCGCTGACACTGTAGTCGTCAAAATTGTCGGTCAGGATCCTGACGAGATTGCTGTTCTTGCCGCCCACCATGTAGACATACTCATATCCACCGTAGCTGGCTACGGCCAGACCACCGGTGATCGGGGAGAAGAGCGGCGTCGAATTCTCGCCGGACATCTCAACTGTGGCATTGTCAAAGTCCACCTTCCAGGCCGCCCAGTCTCCACAGACATACACCGTGCGGTCCAGACTTGGAGAGACGGAGGGATCACCGAAGAAATCATTCGGATGATTCGTGGCAATGTTTCTCTCCACCGAATGGCTCAGCATTGTCATGTCAGCCAGGTCCGGATCGCTGAGCAGGTCTATCTCAAGCACATGGCAGATGGAATCATCCAGCACCTTCTGCATCCCTGAGCTTTCCTGGAGATAGTTGCCCACGGTCAGATAGAGATACTGTTCGTCTGGAGAAAAGGCAGCAGGCCTGGCGCACTGATAGTTGGCGGAGGAAACGACGATGTTCCGCGTTTCACTTGCGGACAGATCATCCTTGAAGCGGTAGAGCTTGCCGGCAACCGGAGATCCCGCGCCGCCAGCCCCGCCGACCGGAGGGTAGTACCAGGTTGAAATGAACACATCGCCATCCGGTCCGCTGACCGGCGAGCACCAGGCCAGATCGCCATCGATCGCCTTGTAGTCATGGATTGCTCCGCTGCCCTTTTCATAGGCAACAAGCACCACCTGTATGTCGAGCAGGGTAAGCCCACTGAATTTGTCGAAGCGCATTGCCGTGTAGATGAGGTCACTGCAGTCATACCCGGTTGACGGAATGATATGAGCATCCTCGGAACTGCAGAGTTCATAGCCATTCAGCAATCCGGAGTCAGTAGGCGGCAGGTCATATTCAATGGCATAGTGGGATCCGCCTGGATCAATGAAGACCTGCGCGATCTGGCCCTTGTTGGTACTTGCGAATACCCTTCCCATGTCATCCACGACAACCGAGCCGTAGATTCCGAAGCCCGCCAGGGATGTAGCGGAACTCAGATTGATTGATTCTGTCGTCGTTGCCGACGTCGGACCGTCAAGCTCCGTGAAGCGGCTGTTGCCACCGTCCCGTCCGAATTCTGACCAGGGTAGCGGCTGGCTTTCTCCATCCAGTTCAAGGATGAAGTCCCTGCTCAGGGTCGTGTTCGGAGTGACTGCCGAGTAGATTTCATATGCAGGCTGTCCGGAAATTTCTCCAGCTGTCAGGGCAGTACCTGTTCCATCCTGCACCTCCACATCCATGGGATCAAACCCGTGGGCAACGATCAGATCTCCGTCAATATCCGCCGGAATGAAGTCCAGCCGGTACATACCGCAGTCATCAAGCCTGCAGATATAGCTGATCGTTCCCTGCGTCGTACAGCGCACGAAGGCTACGGATCCTCCGGCGTATGGCAGGATACCGTTGTCATACTTTACATACACTGTTCCCTCGATGCTGTACGTGTGTTCCTTGCGTTGGAAGCCGGTCAGGGCCACTCCGTCCGTGGGCGTGGTATCACTGGCAACCAGGATCATGGAGTGTTCATCGAATACTTCTCCGCCAGAGTTGTATGCAAATGCTTCGGAACGTGAGAATGTAGGCGACGAAAAGCCGCGGTCCCCGACCAGCGTGGTATCCGATGTCTGCAGAGTCGGAACCAGGAGGAATCGGTCGTCATCTGATTCCATGTCAGAGAAGGTGTAGTGCAGCAGGGAAGTGTCCCCTGAGTCCTGTTCGCAGATGTAGAGATTGTAGATGTCCAGGAACGGTTCGCAGTTGACAGTGCCATCGCGCCTGCCGGATGTCCAGGCCAGCACGGTTTCATTCGTGTCGTTCATTTCATCATACAGCGTAATCCAGCCCTTCATGCGCCACTCCGCCTTTGCTGGATCATACGGGAATGCATTCTCGATCGTGATGCAGAAGACTCGGTTGATCTGGCTGCCGCCATAGTTGAGCTGAGCGGAGATGGCCATCGGCATTGTACGCATGTCGATGTCATAACTCGTCACCGTGTTGCTCCAGCCGCTTGTTGAAACAGGCATGACATTGCTGTTGCTGATCGGAGGGTCCATGATGTTCGTGCTCGTATTGTGATCAGTGTCGAACACGTGCACTCCATCAGCAGCCGATACGTAAAGAAGCACCGAAGTGAGCGGCGTGATGATGGGGGATGCGGCGGGAGGCACATCCAGGATGTCACCCGTGCTGTCGTCATACCAGTCGCTCGGATAGGGAAAGACCTCGGTCCGGGCCACATAACTGCCGTCAGACGCGTCGAGTTTCAGGACGTACGCATCAAACCAGTGCAGGGAAGTCGGCGAACCGAAGGACAGTCCCTTCTCATAGTCAATCACGGTGATGTATACATAGCCATTGCGGGTGAACGGAGTGGAAACCAGCCGGAGATTGGAGGACGTGCCTGCCCAGAGATCGGTATTCAGATCGGTATCCCAGGCAGCGGTCTCGTCCTCGCGGTAATCAGGCGTAGGTCCGTTTGAGCCGGTGCTGAACTCGGCATATTCCCTGTAGCAGAGTACGTCCTCGTAGTCTGGGTCGTGACCGAATCCGGAGAAGATGATGTCCAGGGCGGCGAATCCGCTGTCGGCCTTGCCCATGGAGCTGAACACGCTGTGGGGCTCAGTGGAGGGCCAGATCTCCTCGCCCTCGAAGATATAGGTGCCTGCGTTGTAGCCATTGATCCGGTTCACGCTCTGGTAGGGATTCTGTGCGCCTCCACCGATTCCGAGGTCCTCTCCGAGATCTATGAAGCAGTGAAGAGTACCATTGGTGGCAAGCACTGCGATAAGGTTGGGGTCCGGGTCATTGGCAACGGGGATCGCAGTGTCATTGCCTGCCAGCGCAAGTCCTCCATAGTTGTCACCGTCACCGGGACCGAGGTCGACTGCCCAGGCTGCCGTGCGGGATGTGATGTCAATTCCGAGCAGACGATTCTGCTTGTCCACCAGGTATGTGCGATAGGTTTCAAAGCTGTCGTCAAGATACTTGAACACCGGGGTTCCGTGGAATTCATCGAAGCTGTGGATCTGGGTGCCCAGGCTGTCGTCAAGGTAGATCGGGTCCTGTGGGTCATTGCCGTCGTAGCCGATGATCACTTCCCTGATTTCAGGATCCAGTGCCTCGATCGTGAACGGGTCCATCATGGGATCGCCGATGTCCGGTCTGGATTCCGGAGTTCCGTTGACCCTGGCTCCAGCCTCGCTGCGTGAGCCCTGGCCATCCTTGGCAATCCAGAACAGGCTGGCATTGTCGGTACCGCAGTCGTGGGCCGAGGTGGAGCGGTCACCGGAATCGTTTCCCCCAGCGAATCCGGCACCACCGCATGCTGCCAGAAAGATGCAGCAAGACAATACAGTTACACAAAATAGAAATCTTGGCATTCCTCACTCCCCATTATTTTGATAGCAATTTGTTGATTGCTTATTCACGTTATACCAGAATTCAAAATAATAGTGTGTGAAATGTAAAGGTTTATTACGGCAAGTTGTTTATTGATTCACCAAATAATTACATTAATTAGAAATAAGGGAATTAAAGATTATTGTGTGTCATTATTATTGCACTTATGTCGAGCGGATGTAAGTGAAAACTGCCGGTAGTGGCTGCCTATTGTCAGGCATAGTAAAACAACATTCTGTTTCAGGAGCAGAAGCAGAATGACTGCTAAGCCGGAAATGAAGCTGGGTATTCAGTATTGATGAGATTCAGTCCCCGAATTCCCGCATGATCTCCTTGACCTTTTCCGTGATCTCGAGAGCCTGCTCCATGGGGCGTTGCCACATGTTGCGGCCGAAGATCAGGCCCGTGGCTCCGCCCTCAAAGCTCATGCGGACCTTGGCCAGCATGTCGTCATCGCCAAGCTTGCTGCCGCCACTGACGAGCACGAAGGACCGGCCGGCACTCTGCACGATCTGGCGGAAGGCTCCGAGCTGGTCAATCTGCATGTTGTTATATGGTGCTGGGGAATTCCTATCAGTTTCCGGATTCAGTTTGGGGATATGCAGCTTGACGATGTCCGCTCCGAATTCCTCAGCCAGGCGTGCGCCGTAGTCCACCGCATAGAAGCTGTCACGGCCGCCCTTGCGCTCGATGCCCTCACCGCGGGGATAGGCCCAGATGATCAGCGGCATGCCGAAGCGGTCGCAGTCCTGGCGAACCTCCATCAGCTGGCGGATTTCCTCCTCCTGCATCCCGCTGCCAACATACAGCGTATAGCCGATGGCGTCGGCTCCGAGATGCACTGCATCCTCGACGGTTGCCGTCAGAGGGCTGAACGGTTCATTGTCAGGAATGTTGGACTTGCCGTTTATCTTGAGGACCAGTGGCACACTGCCGGCGAACTCGCGCAGGTAATTGCGTGCCAGACCGATATGCACGGCAATGGCACTGAACCCTCCCCGGCGGGCCAGCTCGAACTGATATGCGGGGAATTTGCAGTCCTCATGGCTGAAGAAGTCCATCGGGCCATGCTCGATGCCCTGATCAAGAGGGAGGATCAGCAGTGTGCCATTACCCGGACCGTGCTCATAGAGCAGCCGGTGCAGTCGCACGCGCTTGCCCAGTGGCTTGTCCAGTTCGCTCAGTTTCGGGCGCTTATAGAAGGCTGACATCATCCACTCCATGAAGAAAGTAGCGCAATGATACTTCCCGGCGGGAAGCTGGGCAAGCTTTGGCCTGATGAGCGCTATACTGGTGCAGTTGCAGGATCAGGCAGGTTCCATGCCGCAGCGGATTCCGGATTGCAGGAGCAGTCTGAAGGCCGGTGCAGAGTGGATGGATACGCAACCGACCGGAAGCCTGTGCTTGTCAAACATCGGGAAGAGAGATGCTTGCCAGTAGTGTTCTGTAAGGCATTGATTCCCGAGCGTAACATTTCCGCAGTACAGTGCGTCAGAATTCAGCAGGGAATCGGGAGAATGGTGGGTCGCGCTGGAATCGAACCAGCGACCTCATCCTTATCAGGGATGCGCTCTAACCAACTGAGCTAGCGACCCAGTGAGGAAGAGAAGTATAGCCCCGGGATCAGCCAATGTCAATGGCGCAACCGGCTGCCATGTGCATGCCATCCCCCGTTTACCGCTGGCAGGTAACAGAGACGGAACTATATGAAAACCTTTCTTCGTGTGGCAATCAACGTCATTGTGATCGGCGGACTGGGCTTCCTGGCCTGGAAGTTCATCGCGCCTCTCTTCGCTCCCGAGGAAGTGGAGACGGATATCCAGACCACAGCGGTCAGCCGTGGTGACCTGCGCAAGATCGTTCCGGCGGATGGCGTAGTGGAACCGTCGGTACTGGTTGAGGTCAAGTCCAAGGCCAGCGGTCTGGTTCAGGCGATCTTCGTGGAGCCAGGTGACGAAGTCACCTCCGGAACCCCGATCGCCGAACTGGACAAGGAACAGCTTGTCCAGAGCATCAAGGAAAGTGAGGCGCGCCTGCTGAGAGCCCAGGCCCAGCTCAAGAAGACCGAGCGCAAGCTGACTCTGGAAGCCCGCAACAATCTTGAGAACAGCGTGGAACGCAGCCGACTGAGTCTCGAGAATTCGCAGAACAACTACGACCGCATTCTCGGCCTGTTTGAGCATGATCCTCCTTACGCGAATGAGAAGGAACTGGAGGATGCCGCCAATAGCCTGAATCAGGCCAAGCTCTCATTCGAGCAGGCCGAGGCGCAGCTCGAGTTCGGACTTGCCGGCGGTGATGTTGATGACATCGAGATCGCCAAGGCGGATGTGGAGGCGGCGCAGGCTGACACGGACCGTCTCAAGGATGAGCTTGGGTACACGACCATCACCAGCCCACAGGGAGGGACGGTTCTCACTCGTCCGGTTGAGATCGGCAGCGCGGTGGCCAGTGCAACCACCGGCAACACCGCCGGAACTGTCGTTGCCACCGTAGCGGATCTGTCCACGATCTACGTCAAGGCCCGCATCGAGGAAACGGATCTCGGTACCATCAAGGTTGGTGGTCGCTGCCGCATCACCTTCGACACCTACTCAGGCTGGGTCTGGGATGGGACGATCGAGAAGATCTATCCCCAGGGAGAGAGTGGCAACGGTAACGGTGGGACGCGCTTCCCGGTTGACATTGCCATCGATCTCGAGAGCGCTCGCATGGAGAGCGGCGGTGCCGGCGGCCGGATGGGCGGAGGTGGCGGAAACTGGCAGGGCCGGCGTGGCGGAGGCGGCGGAATGGGCGGCGGTGGTGGCCGCAGACCGGGCGGAGGGCAGGGCGGACCTCCTGCAGGCGACGAAGCCGCAGCTGATGCAGACGAAGGCAAACCCAAGCCGGAACCGCAGAAGCCGAAACTCTATCCAAACATGACGGCCAATGTCGAGATCGTGCTTGAGGACCATCCCGGCGTGCTGATCCTGCCCGCCCAGTACATCCAGTACGAGGAAGGCCAGCCCTACGTCGAGATTGCCCCGGAGGCTGAGAATACGGAGAACCGTGAGAAGGTTGACATCGAACTCGGCTTCTTTGACGGCCTGCGCTATGAGGTGACGAGCGGGCTCGAGGAAGGCGACACCGTCGTGCTTGAACGTACCATCGAATAGGAGAGGGCATTGCTGTTCTGGGAGATCATCGTCGTTGCCATCCGCGGGATTGTTGCCAACAAGCTGCGTACTGGCCTGACGATGCTCGGCATTATCGTGGGAGTCGGCAGCGTGATCGTGCTGCTGGCCTACAGCGCCGGAACCCGTGAGGACATGCTGAAGGACTTCGAGCGCTGGGGAGCGAACCGCATGGGCTGCTGGCTGGACCGCTGGAGCAGCGGTGTGCCGATCCCTCCCAGCGAGGGCTTCACGCTGGATGACACAGCGGTCATCCGGGCCCAGTGTCCGACGATTGACCGCGTGAGTGCCATCCAGGAACTGGAAGCCACAGTAAACCGGGACACAATCGAGCTCGAGAACTACAGCGTGATCGCCATTGAGCCGGACTGGTTCGAGATATCCAATTACCAGGTGGACAAGGGCCGCTTCTTCACCGACGAAGAGAATCTGATGCGTGAACGGGTCTGTGTTCTGGCCAGCATGACCAAGGAGGCTCTGTTCTTCTCAGCTCCGGCGGTTGACGAATTCATCACCATCGATGGCAAGCGCTTCCGGGTGGTGGGAACCTACAAACCGGTTGGCAACAGCCGCTGGGAGTCGCATGATGAGCGCGTGCTGATTCCGATCGGCACGGCAATGGACAGAATCGCCGGTGTCACGCAGATCGGCGGGCTGAATTTCCGCCTGCATGATCCGGGCATGGCCCAGCGGGCGGAGGAGGAAGTGCGCAGGGTTCTGCATGAACAGCACCCCAGAGTCCCGCTGCCCGATGAAGCCAAGGGTCAGGGTGAGCCTTTCCGTTTCTGGAACGCGGCTGAATGGCAGGCGCGCAGGGAGGAATCCGCAAAGACCCTGACGATATTCCTTGGCGTCGTGGGTTTCACCTCCCTGCTGATCGGCGGGGTGGGAGTGATGAACATCATGCTCGTCACTGTTCAGGAGCGAACCCGCGAAATCGGTCTGCGCAAGGCTCTCGGCGCAACCTTCGGCAGTGTGATGAACCAGTTCCTGCTTGAATCGATCGTGATCTGCGTGCTTGGAGGCCTGATCGGTACCGGTATCGCCCTGCTGGCCTGCCAGATGATCACGCGTCTGCCTGAGGAAAGTCAGATCCCGCCGCCGGTCGTCACGCCCGGGGCAATTCTGGTGGCAGCCAGCGTGACTGTATCAATCGGACTGTTCTTCGGGGTCTATCCTGCCATGCGGGCTGCCGGCCAGGATCCGATCCGCGCCCTGCGCTTCCAGTAGGCGAGCTGGCAACCGAGTCAATCAACATGCTCATCTGGGAAATCATCACAGTCGCGCTGCGCGGAATGTGGGCCAACCGCTTCCGGACCTTTCTGACGATGTTCGGGATCATCGTCGGCGTTGCCAGTGTGATCACGCTCGTGGCTGTAACCCAGGGTCTGAATCAGAAGATCATTGACGATTTCGACAAGCTGGGCGCTACCCGCATGGGAGTGTTCATCAACCACTGGCGCTCGCGCAGCAAGATTCCTCCGAATGAACGCCTGACCCTGGAGGACCGCGACAACATCCGCAGGGACTGCTCCGCCGTCCGCTATGTCAGTGCCATAGCGGAATTCCGTTCTGATGTGCGGCAGGGCTCCAAGGAGTTGACCGAGACCCAGTGCGTCGGCTCCGACGCAGAGATCTT
The DNA here is from genome assembly GCA_020440605.1 of bacterium. GTDB lineage: Bacteria > 4484-113 > 4484-113 > 4484-113 > JAFGCY01 > JAHEFU01. Next base: position 185,237 of record JAGRNT010000006.1, read on the forward strand.
CGACATCTTCAATGTGAGTTTTGCGGAAGGTGAGCGCTTCGCACCTGAGAGCAGCCTGCTGCGTGAGCGTATCTGTATCCTTGGAGCCACTACGAAGGAGAACCTGTTCTTCCTGGACCGGGCAATCGGCAGACTCGTACGGCTTGGCGGTCGCAACTTCCGCGTCGTCGGCGTGCTCAACAGCGCCGGAGATGAGCAGATAGACGGGATGATCATCCTGCCGTTCTTCACGGCGTACGAATGGATCCCACGCAATGAGCAGAATCTCGGCATTGAAATGGCTGCGGTCAGCCTGCGCCACGTACCGCTGGCGGTGCGCCAGGTCGAGGAGGCGGTCTATGCCGGCCATCCACATATCCCTGTGGATCCTGATGCGGAGGAATTCGAGAAACCCATCCGTGTCTGGAACATGAATGAATGGCGGGAGCGCGCCAAGGCGGAATCCAAGCAGATCACCGTGCTGCTGCTGGTGATGGGCTCGTTGTCACTCTTCATCGGCGGTATCGGACTGATGAACATCATGCTGTTCAGTGTGAAGGAACGTACGCGCGAGATCGGTCTGCGCAAGGCTCTTGGTGCCGACAGCCGTTCAATCCTGGCCCAGTTCATCTCTGAATCAATGATGATCTGCATCGGCGGAGGCATTCTGGGCACCGGAATGAGCTTCGTGCTCTGCCGGCTGATTGCCAGACTGCCGGAGGAGGCGCGGTTCCCGGACCCGCTGATCACACAGGATGCAATCATCATCGCGGTGGCAGTGACTTTCATGACGGGTGTGTTCTTCGGGGTCTGGCCCGCCAGCCAGGCGGCTCGGCTCAACCCGATCGAAGCCCTGCGCTACGAATAAGCAGCGAAACGAACACCTGTTCCTGTTTTCCTGCGTCCTAAGCCCAGCCGCCGGGAAGCGGCGGGAAACCACTTCAGGATGACAATCACTTGCTGTACTGGCAGATGTTCGTGCTGGCCTTCCGCGGGCTGGCCAGTAACCGCTTCAGGACATTCCTGACAACGTTCGGGATCATCATCGGCGTGATGAGCGTGATCACGATGTTGTCAATCAGCATGGGCGTGCGTGACGACATCATGCAGCGTTTCTCCGAGTTCGGCGCCACTGACATGGGCTTCTACATCAACCACCGCAACAGTCGTGCGCGCATTCCTTCCAGTGAACATCTCACGCTGGCGGACGGAGAGGCGATTCTGGATCAGTGTGGGGCGGTCGAGGTTGTCAGTCCGTTCATCGAGGCCAATGCCAATGTTCGCAACGGTGAGCTGGATGGGGGGGAAACGGAGGTATACGGTGTTGACGACGGCTGGTTCAGGATTCCGGTAAATGAGATAGACGAAGGGGAGCAGATCACACGGGAGCATAACCTGCTTAGGGAGCCGGTCTGTGTGCTGGCCGTCGGCATGGTGGAGAAGCTCTTCTACAACGCCCCACCGCTGGGCCGGATGATCCGCATCAATGGTCGGAACTTCCGAGTTGTCGGCGTGCTGGAGCACCGAAATGCCTGGGGCCAGAATGAATTCATTGTGGTGCCGTATTTCACGGGCGTTGAGCGCCTAGGCATGGATGCCGAGCTGACCTATGATGCTGCAGCACGTTCCATGAACCACGTGAACCTGGCGGTAATGCAGATCCGCGAACTGCTCTATGCCCGGCATCCACGACTGCCGCTGGATCCCGAAGCAGAGGACCGCGAACAGCCGTTGAGAATCTGGACAAGGCTGGAATGGAAGCAGGAAGCCGAGCAGGAATTCCGCGAAATCAGCGGCCTGCTGATCACCATGGGCAGCCTGGCACTGTTCATCGGTGGCATCGGAGTCATGAACATCATGATCTTCAATGTCCGGGAGCGGACTCAGGAGATCGGCCTGCGCAAGGCGCTGGGGGCCACGCGGATGCAGATCCTCGGGCAATTCCTGCTGGAAGCAATGGCGATGACGGTCAGTGGGGGAGCGATCGGCTGCCTGCTTGCATTCACGATCTGCACGGCGCTGTCACGCCTGCCAGGTGACGTGAACTTCCCGGAACCGCAGATCACTCCGCTCATCATTTCCCTGGCAGTGGGGATCAGCGTGGGTACAGGATTGTTCTTCGGCGTCTGGCCGGCAAGCCAGGCGGCCGCTCTGGAGCCGATGGAAGCGCTGCGCTGCGAATAATCTCCTGCTTCTGAGGCCCGATCAATACTGGGCTCTGTCATTTCAATCCCTTAATTGCAGATTGTTCCGGCAAAACCTAGCAACTTTTTGTAGACTGTAATAGTCGAACTAGAACCAATGCAAGGGCGGTTAGGCATGCAGGAACAGATGGCCGAAAGGCAGGACTTCAGCGTAGATCGCTTCACCTTCAACAATCACAAGGGTCACTCAGTTCTCTGGGATACCTACCTCGGGTTCAACAACGAGAACCACAGTTCAGTGTTCTGTCTGATTTTCAATGAGGAGATGCTCGACACTGAACAGCTCGAGGAACTAAAGCGCGTCAACATCATCCTCGCGCAGAAGAACCATGAGGATGTGCTGTCGCCACTGGCCTGGGGCAGGTATGAGAATCGCAGCTACCTGGTACTGCCGGACTTCGGCAAGCCGCTGTCCAGCTATTCCAACCTTTCCGCGCTCAAGTCGCCGGAGCTGCTTAGCATCATGCGCAGCCTGCTGCGTGCTCTTGTGTTTGCGGATGCCAACGAGGTGCACAGCCACGGCATGATGCATCCGGACAACATCAGGATCTCATTGGAGGAGAATGATGTCCGCCTGGGCTTCTTCGGCTATCCGCTGCGCAGCATGGCCGGCGATGTCGCAAAGACGGACGAGGGCAGCCACCTGCTGGCCTACTTCCCTCCCTATGAGCTGATGGACGTAGGCCTTGATCCCTTCCAGGTGGACCTCTACGCCCTCGGGCTGATCATGCTGGAACTGGCAACAGCGCGCCGCTCCTGGGATGTGCTGCCGGCCGGTGATCGCAACGACTCCGCGGAACTGCGCACGAGACTCGGTGAGCAGGAGCACCTGCCCCTGCCGATCCAGGAACTGCTTTACCGCCTGCTGACTCCATCAGTGGAAGAACGTTACTCGAGCTTCCAGAAGGCACTTGACGACGTGCTGCAGCTTGGTGGGGAACAGGACAGCGGCGTGGCCTTCCGCACATTCGTGCTCGACACCCTGATCAATGGCCGCTTCAAGCTCAAGGACGAAATAGCGAAGGGCCGGATCTCCTCGATCTACCGTGCCATTGACACGCGCAAGTCTGAAATGGCTATCCCGGAGGAGAAGAAGTCACTGCTGGATGACCGCAAGAGTGCGATTGATCAGGAGCACTGCGTCGTCAAGCTGATCGATCTGCGTCGCCACAAGCAGTACTCCGAGGTCTTCCACACACGCTTCCGCACGCTCGTCAACATCCATCATGAGAACCTGCTGAACGTCTATGACGTCGGCGTGCACTTCGAGAACGGCTACATCGCCATGGAAGCCGGCCTGCTCAGCCTGGAGCAGCTGCTTATCAAGCGAGGCACCCTGCCTATCAGTGATGCTGGTCGGATCATCTTCCAGCTCTGCAAGTCGCTGGAAGTGTTGGCCTACAACAAGCTCGACTACCACGGAGGGATCAAGCCCAGCAATGTGTTCCTGACCTCCGACCTGCGCACGGTGAAGCTCGGTGACACCCTGGTTGCGGACTTCCTGATGCGCAATGGCAACCTGAACTTCATCGGTGCAGAGTACCTCACCCCGGAATTCATCCGCGACGTTGAGTGCGACGTGCGCACGGATATCTACCAGATGGGTGTGCTGTTCTTCGAGATGCTCGTGGGCCACGCGCCATTCAGCTTCAAGATCGAGGATGAGATCCGGGAAGATCACCTGAACGTCCCCGCCGCCACGCGTGTGGAGCCCGCCCTGCTGTCCAGCGAGGTCAAGGACATCCTGCTGCGGATGCTTGAGAAGCAGCCTCTGGCCCGCTATCAGACAGTTGCGGAACTGCGCGACGATCTGAGCCGCCTGCTTGGCTACGACAAGAAGGAGCAGGTTGAGGTCCCGAACCTGTTCTTCGATTTCGCTGAACTTTCAATGATCGGCAAGAACGCCCGCGAGAAGAGCGAGGAGACGCTGGCCATCCGCCTGCCTGCCGTCAATAACCGGGCACGTGGTGCCGTCGCCCTGCTTGTGGGAGAAGGGCCGGAGCTTGGCGACTCCGCCAAGAGTGCCACCAAGGCCCTTGGATATCTACGGGAACTGATGTTCCACCCGGGTGCAGTTTCCCGCGAATTCGCACTGCTGCAGAAGAACAGCCCTGAGGAGTTCATCACCGGAGTGATGGACAACCTCAATCAGAAGGTCTATCGGGATGCCTTCGGCCAGTCCAAGACCCGCAAGCTGGGTGTCAGCGCCGCAATTGCAATGGTCCAGGAGAATACCCTTTATCTACAGCATTGCGGTGAGGCCCAGGTGATGATCCTCAGCAAGGGCGAGCTGGTGGATCTCAACGAGGACAAGTGGACGATCACGGACGAGAAGGTGATCGGTGATGAAAGCAAGGCGCTTTCGGATGAGGTCTTTGAAAGGGTCGGGTTCGGAGAGCGGGCCCGAGTGCAGATGCTCAAGCGCCGTCTGCAGGACGGCGACCAGCTCATCCTGGTCGGTCCCAGCCTGCGACGTTCACTGTCCATCAGTGAAATCAAGGAACTGGCAACGAGCTCCAGCGATCCGGCCCAGACTGTGGACCTGATCCGTGGCGATGCAATCCGCCGCCGCCTGGAAGGTACGATCAGCGTGGTACTGCTCAGCATCGGCAATGTAAATGTCTTCGCCGACGAGAGCATCAGTCACTCCAAGAAGGGTCAGCTGGCTCGCAATTTCCTGGCCCAGGGCGATACATACCTAAACGACGGCAAACTGGATGAGGCGATCGAGCAGTTCCAGCAGGCACTGGAAATCAATCCGAACTTCGCCATCATTCACCACCAGCTGGGTGTGGCATATGTCCGCAAGGGTCTCGCAAGCTACGCCCTGAGCTGCTTTGAGCGCGCAATTGAACTTAACAGCAAGCTGGCCAGCAGTTATCTTGAGAAGACGAGGATCTATGAACAGCAGCGCAAGCAGAAGGAGATCCTTCCACTGCTGCGCCGGGCCGTTGATGCGGGTGCCCGCGATGCTGAGCTCTACGCCCGTCTTGGACATGAACTGCTGAGGGCCCGCAACTATGAACAGGCCGCTGCCTACTGCAGTATGGCCCTTGACCTGGATTCACAGCACCCCGGTGCATACCGCGACCGGATCCTTGCCCTCAAGCGCAGCCGCTCCATCGACACCCGGATGCTTAAGATGATCGGTGGGCGTGCCAGACTTGCGGATGACAACAAGACCCGGATTGAGCAGGCCGCACCGGAATGGCCGGAAAGGGACTGACAGCAAAGAACTATAATTAGCGGATGGGACAGAGCGAGAGTCCAAAGCCTGGGACCGCAAGCATGCAACAGCTGATGCTGCAGGCAGCGGTAACCCTGCTGCTGTGCTGGGTTGCCTTCAGGATTGCATCTACGGATCGCTCACCGGCTCCATGCGGCGTACCTCTGCCTGAGGTTCCGCAGCTCGTCACGGATGTCGGCACGGTCATCGAGGACATGAATATCTCTGCCAGGGAGATTCCGACTACATATCTGCAGTTCATGTCACCGCAGCCGGATGGCATCATGCCGCTGCGTTACCCACTCGAGGTTCGACGTGCGGACTTCAGCCTCGAACTGCCGATGGGTACCACAAGCCTGCCCATGGGCGACAGCTTCGAGGAAGATTCCGTGGATTCACAGGTGGTGTTCCAGTACAAGCAGCAGCTGGACTATATCAAGATCAGCATGCCACCAAGACAGGAAGGCGAAAGCGTAACGGACTTCGTGGCCCGTGCCCGCAAGGACTACGAAGGCATCGGTGCCACTTTCCGCCAGGAGAAGGATCCCCTCGAATTCAACGGAATGATCTTTCAGCACTTTGAGTACTCACGACCCACCCAGTACGAGGCCGATGCACCTCCGAAGGACATGTCGCATTACATCTACTTCGCACCTGCTGGACCGCGTGTTCTCGTAATGGATTTCCTGACCACGCCGGACCGGCATGAAGAAGCCCGTCCGCTCGTTGAAAAGATCATGCGCTCAATTGAGCCTGGTGAAAGATTCCTGAAACAGATGCAGCTTGAATATCCGGAAAGTCTTGCGAGTACTTCTCAGCTGGAGTTTGACACATCCATTCCCTACTGATGAAAGCAACTCTGAACTGCAATAGTCAGTTCAATATACTCAGATAAATGCACTATTTCATTTTCAACTTCTAGTGCTAGAATTCCCGGCAGTGGGCCGTCGCCATGAAGATGGTGATGGAGGGAAGGCTGAACTGGGAAACGCATGGCTCTGATGCTGGGGCTGTGCCAGCCTTGCCGTCCCATGAATTCATGATTCAGGGAATGAGGAATGAGGGCTTTATTCATCTCGCTGCTTGCAGCGGCGATCCTGTTTGCGGGCAGTGCCATGGCCGGCGATGCCTACGACGATGTCGCCACCGACCACTGGGCTTATGGCGCGCTTGACTACCTGACGGCACGGGGAGTGCTGGAGGGTTATCCGGACGGCTTCTTCAAGGGTGACCGTACCCTGACACGCTATGAATTCGCTCAGGCCATCGCCCGCCTGCTGGACACAGTTGGTGAGGGTGATACAGGCAACGTCGGGATCATGGCGAATTCCCTGCGCATGGAATTCAGTGACCAGCTGGCGCTGATCAACGCCCGCACCGATGAACTTGGCAATGCAGTAAATGACATGCAGGCCCAGGTGACTGACCTGGAAGGCAGCGTGGCTGACAACACCGCCCGCATCTCCTCTCTGGAAAGCATGGTGGACGGCCTGAAGCCCGGTCCGGCCTGGCGCGGTGAGTTCCGTTACCGCTGGCAGTTCGATGACCGTGCTGACAGCCAGCGCTTCCGCCAGCGCATCATGTTCAAGCTCGGCTACAACCAGAAGATCAATGACTGCGTGGAGGTCGGCTTCCGCCTGTCAACGAACAACGGCACCAACATCTTTACGCTGCCTTACGACCTCGGCAGCAAGGACGGTCGCACGGCGGACATCTACCTCGACCGGGCCTACGTGAAGTACTCTCCGGGCTGGTTCGGCTGGTACAGCGAGGAAACCACGACCTGCAAGGACAAGTGCGGCTGCTGTGAGCAGTGTACGACAAGCACGGCCTGCAAGCCGAAGCTCGACATCTACGCCGGCATCTTCCCGCACCTGTCCTATGTCCCGACCGAGGGCTACATGACGGACAACTTCTACCTGCAGGGCCTGGGCCTGGCCTACCACTTCAATGACGACTTCCAGATCACGAGCGTTGCCAGCATCTTCGTGGAGAACGGCAGCGGTGACAGCTACTTCAACGATGACACCTATTACTTCGCCACGGAACTGAAGCACGACGACTTCCTCGTTGAGGGCCTGAATGCCTGGGTCGGGATGTATTCCTATGACAACGTGGACCAGCTGCCGGAATACTGGTTCTGGGGCAACGGCCTGCTGGAGAACGGCGGGCTGTGGGACTTCAACGGCGACGGCCAGCGTACGAGCGATGACCGCTTCTCCAGCAAGTACTGCATGGGCAAGGTCGGCCTGGAATACACCTGGGAATGCGTCTGGGACCGCCCGCTCAACATCTTCGGCGAGTACCTCTGGGCCATCGACAGTGATGCCGCTGACAACATCGCGCTTGTCAACCAGCAGCTTGCCAGCCCGATCATCACGGAGCCCAGCGATGACTACGGCCTCGTGATCGGCGCGATGTGGGGAACCTGGCGCAAGGAATGCGGCGATTGGAGCCTCTATGGCCACTATCGCCAGATGGGCGTGAACCTGATGCGCGAGGGCGGGCAGTTCCCGCTGCTCAACCGCAACACGCTCAATGTACGCTGGGATTACATGTGGGCCCCGAACGCCCTCGTCGGTGTGAACTACATCATGGACAAGATGCACAACGCCTTCGGCTACGGTGTGCCGGATTTCAAGGCCGACCACGATTACTACGTGGTGGAGTGGAGTTTCCTGTTCTGATCAGATCAGAATCCGAAAACGTAACACAGAGCCCGGTCAGCAATGGCCGGGCATTTTTCTTTCCAGACGATAGGTGTTTATCAAAACTGACCTTGATTCGATGGTATATATATGGATATGAAGGCAATTACCACCACGCTGCTCTGCTGTGCTCTGGCCCTTGCGCCGGCTTTCGCTTCCGCCAATGACTGCTGCAGCTGCATTGCTGACCAGGTCAAGGCCACTTCCCAGCAGTGCGACAGTCTGGAGACTGCTCTGGCGGACTATTGCCCGGAGCAGAGCACGGCAGTCTATGGCGCGATCGGCTATGAGCTGCGCTACACGGACAACGGCGTGGAAGGAGACTTCGACCAGCGCCTGCGCTTCGCCGTGAATTACTTCAGCCAGCTCAGTGAGAATCTCTCCCTGCATGTCGGGATCTCCGACCGTTTCAACGGTCTGCCCAATGGTGATCCCTTCGGCTTCGAGCAGAACATCGCCGAAATCAAGCGTGATATGCAGCTCGACACCGCCTACGCGCAGTACAGCCGCTAACGACGGTAATCAACAACCATGGAATGACAATGCCCGCTTCGGCGGGCATTTTGCTATTTGAGGCGGCCGCCCTTGTGTACGGTGAAGGTCTCGCCCGGCTTGATGGACTTCACGAATTCCGTCATGAGCGTCGGGATCGCATCCAGGTCCTTCAGGTCAATCGTTTCACTCGGGCTGTGCATGTAGCGGTTAGGCGTGCTGAGGATTCCGCAGGGAATGCCCTTGCGGGTGATGTAGATTGACCCCGCGTTGGTGCCACTGCGCACGGGAATCGGAATGCGCTGCAGGTTGATCTTCTTCGCTGCCGCCACCTCATCCAGCCTGTCCACCACGGCGGGGTGGGCCGCAGAACCGATACGCTGGCAGGGGCCGGCACCGAGGCGGATGTCATTGCGCAGCTGCTTGGAGGTATCCGGGAAGTCGGTGCTGTTGCCGACGTCCACCACGAGGCAGACATCCGGGTCCCAGCGGTACGCAGCCATTGCCGCACCATGCAGTCCGATCTCCTCCTGCACGTTGGAGCAGGCGATTACCTTATGCTTCACACCGGCCGCCTTGCAGCGGCGCAGGCCCTCAGCGCTGCTCCAGATCCCGATGCGGTTGTCGCAGGCCCGGGCGCAGAGCGTATCTCCCAGCAAGCGCACCGGTCCGTGGTCGATCGTCACGGTAACCCCGGGACGGACCCAGCGGCCGGCATCAGCCTTGTCCTTCGCGCCGATGTCCACGTAGATCTCATTCATCTGGATCGTGCGTGTTGCCAGATCACCAGTCTGCATGTGCGGGGCGATCGTGCCCACCACGCCGCGGATGTCGCCGTCGGGGGCGTGTACCAGCACGCGCATGCCGGGCAGGACCTTGGGGTCGATTCCGCCGATGGCGCTGACCCAGAGGTAGCCCTCCTCATCGATGTAGGTCACCATCATGCCGACCTCATCACTGTGGCCATCGAACATCACGCTCTGCTTCGCCTTCGGGTTGAGCACGGCGAAGGCATTGCCATAGGCATCGGTCATGACCTCATCCGCAAAGGGCGTGACATAATCCAGCCAGACTCTTGTTGCGGCGGCCTCATGCCCTGAGGGGCTGTGGCATTCAAGCAGTGACAACAGGAATTCGTAGGGCTTCTTCTGCACGCTGCAATTATACAGCGGCCCGGCCCGGAAAGCTCCCGGGGATAAGCTGTGGATATGTGGATGGATGCCTCCGCTGTGTTAGAATCAAGCGGGAAGGTCCGTGGACAGAAAGTTGATAATTGCCACGGATCGAGACAGTCTGTGGATAACCATCAAGGATGATCAACAGAGGGTTAGGATGAAGCGCCTGTTTCAGCGGATCTCACTGCTGATGCTGCTCTGTGCAGCTTCCAGCCTGCTCAGTTCGGCCACCAAGAGCCTGAACCAGGCTTACCTCGTGCCGGGCGGACTGACGAAGATCGACAAGCAGCTGCTCAAGACGGAACGCAAGTTCTGTGCACTGACCTTCGACGATGGACCCGATTCCCGCTACACGATGCAGGTGCATGACATCCTGCGCGATGAGGGCATCCGCGCCACCTTCTTCGTGGTCGGACGCAATGTTGATCGCTTCCCGGAGCAGGTGATCGCTCTGGCCGAATACGGCCATGAAATCGGCAACCACAGCTACACCCACAAGGACATGCTCACCTTGAGCAAGGCCCAGATCCGCAAGGAGATTGACGACACGGATGCCGTGCTCGCCAAGCTCGGGATCACGGCGCACTGGTTCAGGCCGCCTTACGGCAGCTTCAACCGCACCGTAGTTGACCTAGTGGCTGACAGTGATCTCGACACCATGCTCTGGAGCGTGGACCCCCTCGACTGGAAGCGTCCCGGAGCCTCGGTGATCCGCAAGCGTGTTGTTGACAACACGGGGCCCGGTGCCGTGGTGCTGATGCACAGCACCGTCAGCCAGACCGTGGAGGCCCTGCCCGGGATCATTGCCGACCTGCGGGCGGAGGGTTACACCTTCGTGACCGCCAGTGAATGGCAGCAGCTCGTGAGCGGCAAGGCCACGCTGGAGAATCTCAAGCCCGGCAGCGATTACAGCCTGCCGCTGAACCTGCGTGAACCTCCAGTCACGGAATCCCTGCATGGCGAAAGTTCTGGCAGCGGCACACTCAGTGGCGGAATGCCCGCGGATGCGGATGTCTGGCAACGTGTTCCCGCCGGCCGCAGCGGCAGTGCGGAGCGCCGCCTGAAGGTGTATGCCAACTTCATTGATGACAACGACCTGCGCCGCGTGCTCGACGAGGGTGGATCCCGCAACCTGATCGCAAGCGAGAGCGCCGTGGGCAACGGCCTGCTGCGAGTGCTGGAGGGCCTGCCGCCCCAGCAGATCGTGGCTGTCGTGGAGGAACCCGCCGCACGGCCCACAGGCCGCGGCAGCGTGGAAGTGCAGATCGCTGATACCCCCGTCGTGCAAAACGGAGAACTGATTGCCGCTGCTGCCAATGAAGCCGCAGCGGAACAGACTCAGACGGCAACTCCAGCAGCTGCCGAAGCGGAGCATCAGCCAGCCCTGAATGTGCCGGCAGCGGCAGCTCCGGAGCGTCCCCAGGGGCCGGTGGCGCTCGGCAGCAGTTCGGAGCTGAGCATCAACCTTGCCAGCCGCGAATACGCAGCGAGTGTTGCCAGCCAGGATGACGGACGCTTTGCCTTCGTGAGCTATGCCGGCTCCCCTGATGCAATGGAATGGGGCGCGCTTGCCAACTACATGCGGCTCTGTGGCCTGGAGAATTTCGGCTATGCCAGTGGCTACAGCACCGGCAGGGCACCGGCGGACTTCCCCTTCAGTGCGGCCGCCGACCAGCAGGGTCGCAGCCGGCTGGAGCTCGGAATGTTCAACCCCGCGCGTTTCCTGGACGACTACAGTGACAGCGCGCAGTACTTCATTCCCCTGCGCAGTACGGATTTCAGCAAGCTGGACACCGCTTCCCTGTTCGGGGCCGCTGCCAACGGCTACCGCGAGTTCATGCTGATCCGCAGCTTCAGCGCCGGGATGCAGGCCACGCGCGAGACTGGCCTGCCAACTGGCAACGGACTGAGTACCATGCGCTTCAGCGATGGCAGCCGCAGCGTGCTGATTGTTGCTGCGCCGCGCCCTGGAATCGAGCTGCAGCTGCCTCAGGAGTACCAAAGCTGGCAGCAGCTGATTGTCGACGAGCGAGGCCGGGTGGAATCCCGCGATGTGACCGACAGGCTCACGGAGAGCGGACGGCTGCTGATCCTGATCAGCGACAGCGGTGAGTGAGCAGGCATTTGCACTGCATCGCCTGC
>JAGRNT010000070.1 GCA_020440605.1 bacterium
CGCTCTGGGTGAGCGAGCGCAGGTCCGCGGCGTAGGTCTGGACCTCCTTCAGCGGCACGTGGGCCTTGATGATCTGGAAGTCGCCCATCGCGTCCATGCCGGAGATCCGGCCGCGGCGGCCGTTCAGGTCGCTGTTGATGTCGCCCATGAAGCGGCTGGGCATCGCGACCTCGAGGTGCACGATCGGCTCCAGCAGCACGGGCCGCGACTTCTCGAACGCGTCCCGGAACGCCCGCGCGCCCGCCTTGCGGAAGGAGTGCTCGTCCGAGTCGACGTCGTGGTACTTGCCGTCGTAGACCGACACCTTCACGTCCACGACCTGGTACCCCGCGACGACGCCCTTGCCCATCTGTTCGACGACGCCCTTCTCGATCGCCGGGATGTACTGCTTGGGGATCGACCCGCCGAACGTGTCGTCGGAGAACTCGAAGCCCGAGCCCCGCTCGGTCGGCTCGATGCGCAGGAACACCTCGGCGAACTGGCCGCGTCCGCCGGTCTGCTTCTTGTGGCGGAAGTGGCCGTCGGACTTCGCGGTGATCGTCTCCCGCAGCGGGACGCGCGGGATCTTGGTGTCGATCTCCACCTTGTACCGCGCCTTGATGCGGTGCAGGACGGTGTTCAGGTGCAGCTCCGAGACCCCCGACAGCACC
>JAGRNT010000071.1 GCA_020440605.1 bacterium
GCCCTGGTGGACCGCCAGGCCGAGGTGGACGTCGACCGCAACGTCTCCATCAAGCTGAGCCAGCTCGGCCTCGCCCTGGACCGCCAGCTCTGCCTCGACGGCATGCGCGGCATCGTCGCGCGCTCGGCGGCCCTGGGCGGCAAGGTGCGCATCGACATGGAGGACAGCAGCCTCACCGACGACACGCTCTGGGTCTACCGCAGCCTGCGCGAGGAGTTCGCGAACGTGGGCGTCGTGCTGCAGGCCTATCTGCACCGCACGCTGGCGGACGTGGCCGCGCTGGCCTCGCTCTCCCCCGCGCCCGACTACCGGCTCTGCAAGGGCATCTACGTGGAGCCGCCCGAGGTGGCGATCCAGGACCACGCGGGCATCAACCGCAACTTCCTCGCCGCGCTCGGCGCCATGTTCGACGGGGGCAGCTACGTGGGCATCGCCACGCACGACGAGGCGCTGGTGGAAGGCGCGAAGGCCATGATCGCCGAGCGCGGGCTCGGCCCCGACCGCTACGAGTTCCAGATGCTGCTGGGCGTGCAGGAGCGCCTGCGCGACCGCATCGTGGCGGAGGGACATCCCCTGCGCGTCTACCTTCCCTACGGCAGGGAGTGGTACGCCTACTGCATGCGGCGGCTGAAGGAGAACCCGAGCGTGG
>JAGRNT010000072.1 GCA_020440605.1 bacterium
GGGTGGCTTGCTCAGTGGTGTCGGGTAGCCAGGTGTGCACTGGAAACATTGGCGCCTTGATCGCAAACGCGATGAAGAAGGCCACAAACATCCAGCGGCCCACCGAAGTACCGAAGTCGATATTGGCCAGGTCACTGAGCAAATAGGTGGGAGTGCCGGTGATCTTGGCGGATTGCCAATACAGAGCGACCACGCCCGCCAGCATGATGAGGCCGCCAGCCAAGGAGTAGATCAAGAACTTCAAGGCGGCCTTGACCCGATCGGGTCCGCCAAAGCCAGAGACCAAGAAGTAGACCGGGATCAGGGTGGCTTCGAAGAAGACGTAGAACAAGAACACGTCGGTCGCCATGAACACGCCGAGCGAGAGCGCTTCGAGGATGAGCAGCCAGGCAAAAAAGGCTCGCTCGCCGAAGCGACCGTTGGCGCCGTCATTCCAACCGGCAAGGATGACCACAGGGGTGAGGATCGCGGTGAGTACGACGAGGCTCAGCCCCAAGCCGTCAACTCCGAGCGCGTAGTGGGCACCGAAGAGACGGATCCACATCGTTTCTTCGGTGAACTGATAGCCGCCGTCTGCCTGGAAGCGTACGGCGATCACGATCGCGAGCACGAGGGTCAACAACGAGACGAGCAGTGCAGCACGCTTGG
>JAGRNT010000073.1 GCA_020440605.1 bacterium
GCAAACCCGTTTCTTGGCTGGCGCGCCATCCGCATCTCGCTGGCCATGCCTGACTTCTTCAAGGCGCAGCTTCGGGCGATTCTGCGGGCGGCGCTGCACGGCAAGCTGCACATCATGTTTCCGATGATCGCCACCTGCGAGGAGGTGGGACAGGCGCGTGCGTTGCTGGTGGATGCAGCCGCAGAGCTGCGCGCCGCCGGCGTTCCCCATGCCGACTCGATCTCTACCGGCATCATGGTCGAGATACCCAGCGCCGCCATGATCGCCGACAAGCTCGCGCCGCTGGTGGACTTCTTCAGCATCGGCACCAATGACCTGACGCAGTACACCTTCGCCGCCGACCGCGGCAACGCGAAAGTGGCAGGCATCGGCGATCCGCTGCACCCTGCCGTCCTGCGCCAGATCGCACGAGTGATCGATGCGGCTCATGCGGACGGCAAGTGGGTCGGGCTGTGTGGCGAACTGGCCGGCCGGTCGGAGGGCATCCCCGTGCTGCTTGGCCTCGGCCTCGACGAATTCAGCATGTCAGCGACGGCTGTGCCGGCTGCCAAGGCGCTGCTGGCACAGCTTACCACGACCGACACGCAGCTTCTCGCGCGCCGCGTGCTGGATCTCCCCGACGCCGCGGCGGTCAAAGCTG
>JAGRNT010000074.1 GCA_020440605.1 bacterium
GCGCACGAGCCGGCGCACCGACTCGGCGTCGTTCAGTTGCAAGGCTTTTTGCGCCAGGCGCCGCGCCGCCGGCATCGACTGGCGCAGGATCGTCTGCTTGGCCGCCGGGATGCTGGCCGGCGCCATGCTGAATTCGTCGAGACCCAGCCCGAGCAGGAGCGGGATCGCATCGACGTCGGCCGCCAGTTCGCCGCACAGGCCGACCCAGCGACCGTGCAGGTGCGCCGCGCGCAACACCAGGTCGATCTGGCGCAGCATGGCCGGGTGCAGCGGATCGACCAGGCCGGCGACGCGCTGGTTCGTGCGGTCAGCGGCAAAGGTGTACTGCGTCAGGTCATTGGTGCCGATGCTGAAGAAGTCCACCAGCGGCGCCAGTTGGTCGGCAATCTCGACGGCGGCGGGCGTCTCCACCATGATGCCCACGGGCAGGTCGGCGTTGAAGGGGATGCCGGCCGCGGTGAGTTCGCTGGCGGCGGCGGCCATGAGCGCCTGCGCGCGCAGGATCTCGTCGACGGTGCAGATCATCGGGAACATAACCTGTACGTTGCCGCTGACGCCCGCGCGCATGAGCGCGCGCAACTGTGCCTTGAAGAATTCCGGCATGACCAGCGAAATGCGAATCGCTCGCCAGCCGA
>JAGRNT010000075.1 GCA_020440605.1 bacterium
TGTCCGGGTGTCCCTCGGACACCGACTCGGAGGTGAAAAAGGTTCGCTCAGCACTCGCAAGCGACGATCCCATCAGCCCCACGTTCCGTTCCTCCTCGAATTGGCCGCCGGATCGCCTGTGCAGTGCGTCGTCGGCCGGTGTTGGTTACGCAAAATCAGTGACTACTGCCACGACGTCAGGTACCGCTGCTGCTCGTCGGTCAGGGTGTCGGTTTCGATACCCATGCTGATCAGCTTGAGGCGAGCGATCTCGTGATCGATCTCCTGCGGCATCGGATACACCGCCGGCGCCAAGGTCTTGCCCTCACGGGCGATGTACTCGGCGGCCAGCGCCTGGTTGGCGAACGACATATCCATCACGCTCGCCGGGTGGCCCTCGGCCGACGCGAGATTGATCAGGCGGCCTTCTCCAAGCACGATCAGGCTCTTGCCGCCGGCGATGGTGAATTCTTCAACGAAGGGGCGAAGTGTGCGGCGACCTTCGCCGGCCATCGCTTCGAGCGCCTTCAGGTTGATCTCGGAATTGAAGTGGCCCGAGTTCGCCATGATCGCGCCGTTCTTCATCGCTTCAAACGAATCGGCGTCGATAACGTTGATGTTGCCGGTGGCGGTGATGATCAGGTCGGCCCGCGG
>JAGRNT010000076.1 GCA_020440605.1 bacterium
GGTTCGGATCGGCGGCGGCGCGCCGCTCGCCCTGATCGCGGGGCTCAACGTGCTGGAGTCGAGTCGCGACGCGATCGAGTTCGCGCTCGCGCTGCAGGCGCTGGCCGAGCGCCGCGCCATCCCGCTCGTCTTCAAGGCGTCCTGGGACAAGGCGAACCGCACGAGCCACGCCTCCTACCGCGGGCCGGGGCTCGACGAGGGCATCGAGATCCTGCGCGACGTGAAGCGCGCGACCGACCTCCCGCTCCTCACCGACGTCCACGAGCCGCACCAGGCCAAGCCGCTCGCCGCGGTCGTCGACTGCCTCCAGATCCCGGCCTTCCTCTGCCGCCAGACCGACCTGCTCGTCGCCGCGGGACGGAGCGGCCTGGCCGTGAACGTCAAGAAGGGTCAGTTCATGGCCCCGTGGGACATCGGCCACTCGATCGAGAAGGTGCGCAGCACGGGCAACACGAACGTGTGCGTGACCGATCGCGGCGTGAGCTTCGGATACAACGCGCTCGTGTCCGACATGCGCGCCATCCCCGAGATGCAGAAGTTCGGCGTGCCGGTGGTGTTCGACGCGACGCACTCGGTGCAGAAGCCGAGCGCCGCGGGCGGCAAGACCGGCGGTGATCGCAGCATGGCA
>JAGRNT010000077.1 GCA_020440605.1 bacterium
CGCTCGCACACCATGACCTGCTCGTTGCCGGCGGCGCGGCACTTCTCGACCACATGCACCATGTCGGAGGGCGCCTGAAACTGCCCCTTCTTCACGTTCATGGGCAGGCCAGCGCGCGCCACGCGCGTCATGAAGTTGGTCTGCCGCACCAGGAACGCGGGCGTCTGCAGCACGTCCACCACGCTCGCCACTTCATCGATGGGCGTGTCCTCGTGCACGTCGGTCAGCACGGGCAGCTCGAGCTCGCGCTTGACCTTCTCGAGGACGCGCAGGCCCTCTTCGAGCCCGGGCCCCCGGTAGGACGCCGACGACGTGCGGTTGGCCTTGTCGAAGCTGGCCTTGAACACGTAGGGAATGCCGAGGCGCGTGGTGATGGCCTTCATGGTCTCGGCGATGCCCAAGACGATGGCCTCGCTCTCCACCACGCAGGGCCCGGCGATGAGGAAGAGCGGCTCACGCGGGCCGACCGTGTACGTGTGCAGCTTCATGGCTAGACCCGCAGCAGCACCGACGCCGCGATGGCGATCTGGTACATGATCTGGGAGATCTCGATGGCGTGCTGGAAGACCTTCCGGTCGATGCGCGGGGGCACGAGGATCTCGTCACCCGGCTGGATGCGCGTG
>JAGRNT010000078.1 GCA_020440605.1 bacterium
CGGCGACCTCGGCCAACATGTCGCAGGTCTCCGCATCAGTCACCTCTGCAGCGCAAAACTTGGCCTTGTCCGCGAAGGCTATTGCCACCTCAAGCGCCGCCTCAAGCGCCCCGGATTCCCGGATATCCTGGACGACGCGGCCGACCTCTGCCGGCGACAGGGTGTCCCCGTTCACGACGTCACGGAGCCGCGTCATGGCGGTTGAATCGGACGACTGGCCTGCGGCGTAGAGGATTGTGGGCAAGGTTACGGTGCCCTGGGTCAGGTCATGACCGGCGGGCTTGCCGAGTTGCTGTTCCCCTTCACGCAGGTCCAGCACGTCGTCCACGATCTGGAAGGCCATTCCGATATCTGCGCCGTACTGGCGCAGGGCAGTGATATCGTCCTCCGACGTGCTGCCGATGATGGCGCCCATCTCGGCTGCGCCCGCGAAAAGCGACGCTGTCTTTCCGTAAATCCGCTGTTCGTACTCTGCTTGCGTTTGATCCAGCCGGTGCGCGCCGAACATTTCGCGCAACTGACCGTCGCAAATATCCGCGAGGGTGCTGGCGAACACACGCACCACGCGTGGGCTGTCGGTTGCGGCTGCGAGCATGGCCGATTGAGCAAAGAGGAAGT
>JAGRNT010000079.1 GCA_020440605.1 bacterium
AAGCCGTTGGCGTGCTCGTGGGCGTGTGCGACCGCGTGTGCCTCGCCACCGGCGGCGTGCTCGGCGCCGTGGTCCGCGCCCGGCAGGATCAGGAACTGCATGTCGATGCAGTGGATGACCAGCAGGAAGATCGCGCCGGCCGACAGGGCGATGCCGTTGCGCTTGACGTGACGCGACATCAAGAACACGAACGGGATGAAGAAGTGGCCGACGACCAGGATCGTGCCGATCGCGCCCCAGCCATCGACCGCGCGGTGCGCGAACCAGGCCGTCTCCTCGGGCAGGTTGGCGTACCAGATCAGCATGTACTGGCTGAAGTTGGTGTAGGTCCAGAAGACCATGAAGCCGAACATCAGCTTGCCGAGGTCGTGGTAGTGCTCGACGTTGATGGCTTCCTTGAGGTAGCCCTTGGTGCCGAGCCACTTCGCCATCACGATCGTGAAGGCGAGGAAGGCCATGAAGCCGCCGGCGAAGTAGGTGATGCCGAAGATCGTGCTGAACCAGTGCGGGTCCAGCGACATGATCCAGTCGAACGCCGCGAAGGTCAGCGACAGCGCGAACAGCAGCAGGCCCGGCGCGGCGACGCGCGCCATGCGCAGCGAGATCGCGGGGTCGCC
>JAGRNT010000007.1 GCA_020440605.1 bacterium
ATGCGCTTGATCTGGTGGATGGCCTCCACTTCGTTCTTGGCCACCATGTGCGCCACGCCGCTCTTCTGGTTGTGCGTGACCGCCCCGCCCAGTTCCTCGAAGGTGACCTCCTCATTGAGGACCTCCTTGATCACGTCAGGGCCGGTGAGGAACATGAAGCTCGTACCACGCACCATGAAGATGAAGTCCGTGAGCGCCGGGCTGTAGACCGCGCCGCCGGCGCAGGGGCCCATGATCGCGCTGAGCTGCGGGATCACGCCGCTGGCCTTCACATTGCGGTAGAAGATGTCGGCGTAACCACCGAGGCCGACCACCCCTTCCTGGATGCGGGCGCCGCCGGAGTCGTTGATGCCGATCAGCGGGATGCCGCTCTTGATGCAGCTGTCCTGGATGAAGCAGATCTTCTTGGCATGCTGGATGCCGAGGCTGCCGCCCATCACGGTGAAGTCCTGCGAGTAGATGCCCACGCGCTTGCCGTCCACGGTGCCGAAGCCGGTGACGATGCCGTCGCCGAGGATGGAGCTGGATTCGGATGTGATGAACTTGCCGACTTCCTGGAAGCTGTCCGCATCAACAAGCAGCGCGATGCGTTCGCGGGCGGTGAGCTTGTTGCGCTCATGCTGGCGGTCGATGGCCTCCAGCCCTCCGCCGAGCGCGGCCTTCTCATTCAGTTCCTTGAGTTTCTGGATGCGGATCTCGGTGCTTCCCGAGCCCAGGTCCTTGAAATCCAGCGCCATTGGCTACCCCTCGTTTTGGTCTCAGTTTCGGGCGTTGCCTATTATAGTGGCTGCGGACTGTGAGCTTGACGAGGAGCGAAAGCACCGGTCCTGAAAGGGATATAGATATATAAGGTATGTTTACCTATTTTTAATCAAAGCATGTGAACAAGATATTCTTTTTTGAAATATCGGTCCAGGGGTGTAACATTTACGACACGGCCAAGTTATAATCTGCTTGAGATGCGGTATTCGGCATCCGGGCGTTGGGGATTTGCGCCGCGGAAGCCGGCTGTTTCAACCGGCGAAATCAAAGAGGAATGGATTGACTGGCAGGACAAGGCAAGCTGCGGGACAGCCAGGGGCAACCCTGAAGCATGTCAGTGGCTTCACCCTGATCGAGCTGATGGTGGTGATCGTGATCATCGGGATCATCGCCGCGATCGCGCTGCCGAACTACGTCAAGATCAAGAACAAGGCCAAGGAAGCCGAAGTCAAGGCCAACGTCCACAACCTGCAGCTGCTGGTTGAACGCTTCGCGATTGACAACAAGGGCAACTACCCGGCCTATCTGATCGGTGGTGACAACGCCAGCCTCGTGATTCCCGACAGCATTGACTTCAACGACGTACCGGTCGTGACCCCGACCCCGCAGGAGGATGCCTCGGATCCGCTGCTGCGCGAGGGCTATGTCGATGCCTACCCCCGCAACCCCTTCGTGAGCAACAGCAAGGCGGTGCAGCGCTTCCAGAAGGATGTCGGCGACCCGCTGCGCAACTCATTCACCGTCAGCAATGAAGCCGGTACACGTTTCGGTCCGAATGGCAACCTGATCGGCAATACCCTGTGCGATCCGCGCTATGTCTACTGGAGCCCGGCACACAAGGAAGTGAATGCCGATGTGGCCCGCCATACCTGGGCTGACATCCAGTATGAGTTCTATGATGTCTGGGAAGGCAATCAGAGCAAGCCCTTCCTGCCCGGCAGCTTCTTCTACAAGTCCGCCGGTGAGATCATCGGAGCTCCCGACGAGCAGGGCCGGCGCGACGTGATCGACTACAACGGCAGGCGCGCCATCATCCCGCACAACAACCGCGATGAGGCTTCCTTCCCGCTCAGCCGCTCGATGTACATGCTCGGGGCCTGGGGCAGCAGCCGCACCAAGGGCATGGACGTGCTCGGCGAGGAACCGCTGGTGATCTTCCGCTACAAGGAACAGCAGCGCCGCAGCTATGCCCAGTTCGCCTTCTTCTTCGATCCGATGACCGAGAACTACAGCCTGCCGGGTGTCGGCCGCAATGACAACAAGATCGAGACCATGGCGATCCCCGCCTGGACCCGCGGCGTGAACAAGGGCCATGTCGGTCCGCTGTGGGGCAGCCCCTTCGGGTCCAGCGACACCGGAGCCGACCAGCTCAGCCTCGGCAATGCCAACGGTGTGCGCGACGCCATCGTGATCGTGCTGATGTCCGGTCTGGCAGATGGCGACGGCCAGATCGTCAAGTAGGCATCCGTACCCCCTCCAATTCTGTATCCCAAGTATATTTAACCTGAGCTCCGTCCTGCGCGCGCGGCGTTAGACTCCATGCATAACCGCTGACCGAAAGGAGTCAGTCATGCATTTCGTTGTCTACGCCCGTCGCGGGGATTCCCAGGGATCCGTGATCGCCAGCCTGATCCGTTCGCTGCTCAGCAGCCACATGCTGGCAGGCCAGGTCCAGCTCGTCGATGACCCGGAGCTGCTGCGCATGAACTATGTGGAGGCCACACCGACCGTGATGCTGGACGGCAGCGTCATCTCCAGTGGCTGGAACCCGACCCGCAGTGAACTGGAAATGGCCATCGAGCGGCGCAGCCGCGCACTGGCGCTGAGCAGCAGCGTCTTCGGCAATCAGGGAGAGGTCCGGCGCTGGCGCCACTGGAGCTGAACTGCTCCCGGGATTCCGCTCCAGCCGCATGCTCAAATTGCGGTTAAACTGTGTGTGGACACGCGCGGACCGGCAGACCGGGATCCTGACAGCACGGAGCAAGCATGCAGTTCATTGTCTACACGAAGAAGGGCGATGCGATGAGCATGGCCATTGTCGGCCAGATCAGGGCCCTGCTGAGCGCAAAGGGGCTCAGTGCCCAGCTGCAGTTCGTCGACGACCCGGCGCTGCTGGCGATGAACGGGATAGAGGCGACTCCCACCGTGGTGCTTGACGGCCTGCCGATCTGCCAGGGCTATGTGCCCTCGCGCACCGAACTGGAGAAGGCCGTGGAACGCCAGCTGCGGGCGATGGCCTCACGCGAGGTCGACCATTAACTGACCCGGCTCATCCCCGTCCCCCTGCGGCAGCAGGCGCCTGCGCTTGTTATACTTATCAGCCTGATAATCACAATCCAGGCAGCGGCAGCATGAGCAGCGCAGACAACAGATACTATCTGACCACTCCCATTTATTACGTGAACTTCAAGCCGCATGTCGGCACGAGTTACACGACGATCCTCGCCGACGTGACGATCCGCCACCGGCGCTTCATGGGTATGGATGCGATGTTCGTGACCGGCAGTGATGAGCACAGCCAGAACATCGCCGACCTCGCGGCGGCCGAGGGCAAGACCCCGCTGGCCTACTGCGACGAGATCATCCCCAAGTTCCGTGAATGCTGGGAGACCTGCCGGATCGGTGACTACCGCTTCGAGCGCACCAGTGATGAGCGGCACCATGCCCTCGTGCGCCGCTTCTGGCAGCGCATCTATGACAAGGGTGACGTCTACAAGGGCGAGTACAGCGGCTGGTACCACACCTCTGACAACCGTTTCGTGGATGAGGATGAACTGCCGGAGAAGCCGGAGGAGCATCCCCGCCTTAAGTACATCACCGAGGAAGCCTATTACTTCCGGCTCAGTGAGTACCAGGACTGGCTGCTGAAGTTCCATGAGGCCTGCCCGGAATTCGTGGCTCCGGACTTCCGCCGCAATGAGATGCTGAGGCGCATCGAAGGCGGGCTGAAGGACATCTGCATCAGCCGCAGCGGCACGGACTGGGGCATCCGCCTGCCCTGGGATGAGGGGCATGTGTTCTACGTCTGGATCGAGGCCCTGCTGACCTACATGACGGGTAGCGGCTTTGACCTGGAGGCCTTCGAGCGCACGATCGTCGACGGCCGATCCACTGAGGTGCGCGAACCGCTGTGGGAAACCACGCGCGCGGACCTCAGGACGCAGCCGGAGACGAACTACTGGCCCTGCGACCTGCACCTGATGGCCAAGGACATTCCCTGGTTCCACGTCGTGATCTGGCCGGCGATGCTCGCCAGCTACGGCGCTCCGCTGCCGAAGCAGGCCTACGTGCACGGCTACTGGAACTTCGACGGCGAGAAGATGAGCAAGAGCCTCGGAAACGTGGTGGATCCCTACGACTGCATCAAGCTGGTGGGTGTCGACGGCCTGCGCTACTTCCTGATGCGGGAGGTGCCGCTCGGGCTCGATGGCAACTTCAACTTCGAGGCCCTGACCAGCCGCTTCAACTTCGATCTTGCCAACGATCTGGGCAACCTCGTGCACCGCACGGTGAGCATGATCCACCAGAGCTTCGAGGGCCGGGTGCCCGGCGTGCGCGCCGTGACCGACCTGGATGAAGCGCTGGAGAACCAGCGCCGCAGC
This sequence comes from bacterium, assembly GCA_020440605.1. Classification (GTDB taxonomy): domain Bacteria; phylum 4484-113; class 4484-113; order 4484-113; family JAFGCY01; genus JAHEFU01. The sequence goes on from JAGRNT010000007.1 coordinate 4,365, forward strand.
ACCGTGGAAAGCGTGCTGGCACGCTATGCCGAGCTGCGCTACAGCGAGATGCTGCAGGAACTGTGGGCGCTGATCGGCGAGGCCAACCGCTACATTGATGAAAAGAAGCCCTGGGAGCTTAAGAAGAATCCCGAGCGCCGTGACGAGATCAGCACGGTCTTCAACCGGCTCGTGAACCTGATCCGCAGCGTGCTGCTGCTGGCCGCCCCGGTGATTCCGGACGGTGCTTCGCAGTTCTGGCGGATCCTCAACCTGGAGGGTGATCCCGCGGAGCTGAAGGTGGATGCACTGCAGGTCATGATTGAGGAAGGGCACCAGCTCAACCCCAGCGAGCCCGTCTACCGCAGGCTTGACCTGGCGAAGCTGCGCGCGGAACAGGAGCAGGAAAAGGCCGCGGCCGGAGCTGCAGCCGCAGAGGGACCATCCGCTCCAGCAGAGGATGACAACGAGGATCTCGCAAATGTGATCACGATTGATGACTTCGTCAAGGTACAGCTGCGTGTGGCGCAGGTTGTCAAGGCGGAGAAGGTGGAGAAGGCCGACAAGCTGCTGTGCCTGCAGCTTGATGACGGCATGGGCGGGCGCCAGATCCTGGCGGGCATCGCCCAGTACTATTCCCCGGAGGAGCTCGTCGGACGCCAGGTGGTGATTGTGGCCAACCTCGCTCCGCGCAAGCTGCGGGGGCTGATGTCCGAAGGCATGGTGCTGGCCGCCAGCGACTCCGAAGGCAGGCTGGCACTGATTTCACCGGCTGGAGAAGTATCGAACGGAGGCGAGGTGCGCTGATGAACTCAGCCCGCATCCCTTCCGTCCATCTACGGGAGCGTAACATGTCCAGACTGATCAATACACTTGTCCTGTGCAGCATGAGCCTGCTGCTGCTGGCCGGCGGCTGCAACAAGGGCGGCAAAGAGAAGATCGACACCAGCAATGTCGAGCAGACGGCACCCAGCCTGAGCGCGGTTCCTGAGGCCGAGCAGCGCGACACCAGCCTGGAGCAGGAAGCCGCCTCGCGGCTGGAGCAGCAGCGTGAGGAGGTCCGCACGGAACTGATCGCGATGCTGCCTGAGTTCGAGTATGCCTATGACTCGGCCGGGGACAAGATCACCGGGGCCGGGCTGCCTCCCGCCGGTGTTGAGGTCCCGCCGCTGCTGGACAAGCTGGAGGAGCGGATCAAGAAGCTCAACAAGGCTCCTGGACAGTTGGAGTACCAGCAGATGGTGCGCGTGATGCTGACCCAGTTCAAGAGTGCGGGCATGGCTGCTCAGGAACCCGCCGGTGATTCCGGCGGAACCCAGGTGGAGAACGCCTCCGGTTCCGGAGGGTCCGCCAAGGACGACACGAATGAGCTCGGCCTGCGCAAGGCCCCGAAGGTCTATGGTGAATGGCGCAGCATCCGCGAGGAAAGTGACAAGTACACGATGTACCACGACGAGAACTACTACAAGCAGCTGCTGGTGTTCTACAACCGCAACTCCCAGTTCTCGACCTTCGCGCGTGGCCAGCAGATCAAGAACGACACATATGACTACCGCTATGACCGCAACTCCGGTGAACTGCTGCTGACCGCCGAGGACGGCCGCTACACCATGAAGTTCCTCTGTTACGTGCGTGACAGTGAGCCGGGCCTGCTGTATGTCCGTACCGAGAACGGTGGTGCCTATACCGTCTACGAGAAGCTCGGGCGCGGTGAGGAGCCGATCACGGAAGAGGAGAAGCAGGCCTTCCTTGACCTGCAGAAGGAGATCAGCGGCGGCAGCGGCGGCCAGGCCAAGAACGAGGGCCAGTAGTCCCGCCACTCGTTGACAGCCGGGGCGCGCTGGCTTATCATCTGCGCGGTGATCCCCGAATACAGCCTGCCTGCGGCAAGCACCTCCCCTGATGAGGAGGACCCGCGACCGCGACCGTCCACGGAGGAACGGCCATGAGCCTCTTCGACCGGATGGTGGTCGGCATGCTGCCCCTGGTGCCGCGCGGGATCGTGGGGATCGTGGCCAGCCGCTACGTGGCCGGCAACACCGTTGAGGATGCGATAAGTACGGCGCGCAGCCTGGCGGCGGAAGGGGCCGTGGCCACGATGGACATCCTCGGCGAGGAGGTCCGTGACGCTGCCGTGGCCGAGCGCTTCACCCTGCAATACCTGCAGCTGGTTGATGCAATCGCCGCCGCCGGGATCAGTTCAACGGTCTCCGTGAAGCCGACGATGCTCGGACTGGACATCACGGAGGAGCTCTGTGAGCAGAACGTCGCAAGGCTCTGCGGGCATGCCAGCGAGCGCAGCGTGCGCGTCGCCATCGACATGGAGGACCATCCCACCACGGATTTCACGCTGGGCCTGCACATGCGCATGCGGGAGCGTTTTGGCAACGTCGGCACGGTGCTGCAGGCCTACATGCGGCGCACGTTGTCCGACATCGAAGCGCTGCCGGAGGGCCGGGAATGCCAGATCCGGCTCTGCAAGGGCATCTACGTGGAGCCCGAAAGCATTGCCTACAAGGGTTACGACGAGGTGCGGGCCAACTACCTGAAGGCACTCGAGGCGCTGTTCGAGCGCGGGATCTTCGTCGGCATCGCCACGCATGACGAGTACCTGGTGGACCGGGCGGTGGAGATCATCAAACGGCGCGGGCTGGAGCCGGACGCCTATGAATTCCAGATGCTGCTCGGGGTGCTGCCGCAGCTGCGTGCGAAGATCCTCGGGGGCGGGCATGCACTGAGAGTCTACATTCCCTACGGCCCGGACTGGTATGCCTACAGCGTGCGGCGTCTGCGCGAGAACCCGAAGGTGGCGCGGCACGTGATGCGGGCGATGATCGGGCTGCGCTGACGCTCAGCAGGAAATGCGCTTGTCCAGGTGCAGGCTGTTCACGTATTCCTCGAATTCATTCAGGAACATTTCCTGCTGGCTGGACTGCACGTAGAACTTGTTGATGCGGCGCGTGTCCGCCAGGGCATCCGCCGCGCTCTTGCCCTGTACGATCTTGATCGCGCAGACGATGGTGCCCGTGCGTCCGAGCCCACCCTTGCAGTGCACCAGCACCGGACGCCCGCGCTCCATGTCCATCACCAGATGGCGGCAGAGCCGGTTGCAGTCCTCGACCCTCGGCACACCCATGTCCGGGATCGGGAAGTGGATGACCTTGAATCCGAATCGGTCCATGGCCGGCGTGACAGGTTTCTCGGTGAGGGTCACGATCGTGATGATGCCCATCGTCCCGAAGAAGTCCATGTCATCCTCGAGCGGGCCCTGCATGCCGGGCAGGTCCGAGGCTGCAAGGCGGCTCTTGATGATCCATTCAAAACCAGTAATCATGGCACCTGCTGTTCCTCTGAATCTGCTACTGGGAACGGACGGAGATCCAGGCGGCTGCTCAGCACACTGGCTGTGCTGCCCTGGTCCCGGATCCGTCCGTCCAGCAGCCGGACCGCATCCGTGCAGGTCCGGCTGATCGTCTGCTTGTTGTGGCTCACGAGCAGCAGGCTGCGGTCGGCAGGCAGTGCCTGCAGTTTCAGCGTCACTGCTTCGCGGAGCATGTCGTCCTCCAGCGCATCCGGTTCATCCAGCAGCAGCAGGCTTTCCCTGCCCGCCAGTGCCAGGCTGAATTCCAGCAGGCGGCGCAGATCGCCACCGGCTTGCGTTGCCAGTTCCTGCGTTGCCTCAATCAGCACCGGAATCAGGTCCGGCCGCTCCGGCCAGAGCTGCTGCAGCCGCCGGGCCCGCTGCTCAGGATCCAGTCCAAGACGTCTGGTCACGAGTTCCGCAAGCGGGATATCTCCGGGCCAGGCATTCTGCGGCATGTGATATATCGGCAGCAGGGAACGCTGGATCAGGCCGCTGACAACACTGGCGTGGCCGGGCCTGCCGGCGATGATGCTGAGCAGGGTACTCTTGCCGCTGCCTCCGGGCCCGGTCAGCGCAATGCGCTGGCCTGCTCGCAGGCTGAAACTGACCGCATGCAGCACCGGCTGCGAGCCGTGACTGGCACAAAGCTCACTTAGGTGCAGCAGCTCCTGGCCACCGCCGATGCCGGCGTGCCAGATTGTCCCGGTTGCGTGTCCATTGCTCTGGTTCATCGGCTGCTGTGACTAGATGTTCTCTTCCTCGGCAATCGCCCGTGTCTTCATCACGGCCAGTCCCAGGTTGGCATCCGCCCTGGCGACGACGATCAGCACCACGCTCTGCATGGCCTTCAGGCGGGTGAAGACGTGCAGGGTATGAGTGGAAGTGGTGATGAATTCCTGCAGGTAGCGTTCATTGCTTTCATCACCGCGGGATTTCTTGAAGTAATGCTCGATCATGCTGACGTTCTCGCCTTCAAAGAGGTCCTTGGTGGCTGCAGCGACGAGATCCAGCACCTTCTGGGGGTGGCTTTCCACCGTTTTCACGGCAATCAGCATCCCGGTGCCCATATCAACCACACCGGCGGCGACGGCCTTGGGGACTTCGTCAATCAGACGCTTCACGATTCCATCTGCACTCATTGTGTCCACTCCTGAGAATATATATACAGGTGTATTGACAAGCCCGCAGGCTCAGGTCAATGTGGTCTGCAAAGCTTCTGTGGCAAATGAATGACGACACGGATTATCCCAAATGAGACATCATGTCCGTCGAGTAAGTAATCCGCCCGCTTCTGGGGCCGGTATCACCGAGAACGCTCTGTCGATCAGCACCATTGTAACAGTAATTGAGAACGGAGAAACACTCTTTTTGTGTTTTGTGTGTGGGAATTCCAGCTTATTTCAGTGTAAATGACAAAAGCTGAGGATTATATATAAAGTCAAATCATGTTTATTAGTTGAGATTGAAATATTGAGGCTTCACGAAGTTCAACAGCCGTCCTCTCAGGCGGGACAGGGAGGATGCACGGAGCTTCACAGCTCCATGAACCGTTTCACGGGCTCAGGATTGTGAATCCAGCAACACATGCTAGGATGCTGCCGTGAGGGATCAGGTACCGGGTGACCGGTACCGGCAAGGGGCAGCCGCTGGTTGCCCCTTTTTCATATCAGCGTGTGACAATATGCGCGCATACCGCACCGCAGTCAGGCCGGTTTCAGCGGCTGTGCTGGAGCATCGTACCGATCAGGTTGCTTGATGTCTTGTGGACGGGCTGGAGTGAGTTGCGAAAGTAGTCCTCGAAGTCCCTCAGGAACTGCTCCTGCTGCGCGCTCTGCACGTACATCTTGTTGACCTTGCGGATCTCGGCCAGTGCCTGCTCGGCGGACTTGCCGCGGCAGATCAGTACGGCGCAGATGATGGTGCCGGTGCGTCCCAGGCCCCCCTTGCAGTGCACCAGCACCGGCTTGCCGTTGTCCATGTCGTGGATCAGCGCGTTGCAGAGACGCAGGGTCTCGTCGAGGCGCGGAGCGCCCATGTCCGGGATCGGATAGTGGATGGACTTGAAGCCGAAGCGCTCCAGTGAAGGCGAGACGGGTTTCTCCGTGAGCGTGACCACGGTGATGATCCCGATGGAGCCGAAGAAATCGACGTCATCCTCGATCGGTCCCATCAGACCGGGCATGGCCGATGCGGCGAGACGGGACTTGATGATCCATTCAAAACCAGTAATCATGACAGGTAATGTCCTTGATATTCCTGCATGGCACTGACACGCAGGTCCAGGGCCTTTGAGAACACGTCGGCGGGATCGCCGTCGTCAACGACGACTCCGTCCAGCATGCGCACTACCCGCGTGCAGGTGTTACGGATGGTGCGCTGATTGTGGCTGACCAAGAGGATCGTGCGGGTGCCACGCAGTTCACGCAGCTTGCGGGTGATTGCCGCCAGCAGCATGTCGTCATATACCGAGTCAGGTTCGTCTAGCAGCAGCAGCGGCTCGCAGCCGGCGATCGCCAGCGTGAAGTCGATCAGCTTGCGCCGGTCGCTGCAGAGACTGGAGTAGTCGGTCTGCAGCAGGTCGATCAGCTCGGCGGCGATTTCATCCTGGTCCAGCCAGATCAGACGCAGCTGGCGCTCGAGGTCCGCCGCGCTGCAGCCGGTGCGTTCACACAGCGATGTTGCCAGATTGAGCGGGGCCCGCTCCGGCTTCTGCGGCATGAAGTACATGCTGCCGCTGTAGCGGGTGATGCTGCCGCTGATCACGGAAGCCTGGGCCCCGAACCCGGCGAACAGCCGCAGGAGTGTGCTCTTGCCGCTGCCGCCGGGGCCGGTGATCCCCATGGTGCTCCACTGGGCGAGTCCGAGGCTGACGTTGTCAAGTACGGGGCTGCCCCCGTAGACCGCCGTCAGCCCCACAGCCAGCAGCAGGCAGATCCCGGCGTCAGGGTTTCCTGCGCCGCTTGCCGCTCCTGTGCTTCCTCTTCCGTTGTGGCTGCCCATCGTTCTTCCTTTGCTTCTTGCTGCTCTTCGGTTCCGCCTGGACGCTGTTGCCAGGCGGCTCATTTCAGATCTTCTCTTCTTCCGCGACCTGGCGGGTCTTCATCACGGCAAGGCCGAGGTTGGCGTCCGCGCGGGCCACCACGATCAGCACGATGCTCTGCATTGACTTGAGGCGGCAGAATACGTGCAGGGTGTGCTTGGAGGTGGTGATGAATTCCTGCAGGTAGCGCTCTTCGCTCTCCACGCCGCGGGACTTCTTGAAGTAATCCTCGATCAGGGTGACGTTCTCGCCCTCGTACAGGTCCTTGGTGGCGGCGGCGACGAGATCGAGCACCTTCTGCGGATGGCTCTCGACGGTCTTGACAGCCAGCAGCATGCCGGTGCCCATATCCACGATGCCAGCGGCTACTGCCTTGGGGACTTCGTCAATCAGACGCTTCACGATGCCATCAGCACTCATTTCCAGTTTCTCCTGTAAAGAACGTGTTACCGGTCATGGTGCGCGACTTGCCGATTCCGGGATGGAACTCGCCTGGGTACAGGCTAAACCTGCTTGACTGCCAGGCATTCCGCCCGGCGGCGGCAGGGGAATGAACCCCATACAGATTTTTAAAGCTAGTACGCAGGTGGCTGGCACCAATGCGATCCGGTGTTTAAGTCTAGCAAAATTCATAAGAAATGCCAATAATATTCACCGTTTAACGCAAGCTTAATGTGAATGTAGTGTTCATAATTTCAGAATAATCCATACCGAAATCAGGTTTAATCAATTACATTATAAAATGAGATTGTAATGTACTGACATTCGATGCCTCAGAATGACCAAAAATCCGGATAATGGCTGTCTTTATAAATCCGGGCAGCGATTGGGAAATCAATACCAATGAAATATGGATTCTGCCAATGATTCCGGGACGCCTTCTGGCCTGGGGCTCCGCCCGAGCCCTGCGCCGTTTATACATGCCCAGGCTCAGCCCGAATCATTGAAACAGGCTGATGCCGCAGCCGTCTGGAGTGTGCATGTCCAACCGATTCCGAATCATCCTGCTGATCGCGCTTGCGCTGTGGGTTGCCTGTCTCGCTGCCGCACAGGCGCAGGAGCAGTCTGCAGCGCCGGAACAGGCCGTGCGCGAGCTGCTGCTGGCCTGGGAACTGCCGCACTCCACGGCGGAAGCGGACCTGAAGCGCTATTCCGACAGCAGCCTGGATCCCCTGAACGAATTGCGAGAGGCATTACTGCTGAGCCGGCTGCCGCGCTATGCGGATCCGGGCAAGCGCGCGGATTACCTGAACTCTCAGTTCATGCCCTTTCTGCAGCGCCAGAGCACTGAGCTGCAAGCCTCAGCGGAGGTCCGCTACCTGCAGGCGATTGCCCTGCGCGGGATGGGAAAGCAGGAGGAGGCCCAGGAGATTGTGGCGGCGATCGTCAGTGATCCGGCGGAGCGTGGTGATGGCTATGCGCTGTGGGCAGCTTTGCTGCTGGATCAGAATGAGACTACTGAAGCGGCAAAGGTGCTGCGGGCCGGCAGCCAGTTCTACCGTGACAACCCGCTGCTGGAGTTTGAGCAGGCCCGGCTCATGCTGGCGGATGCCAGGGCGGCGGATGCCCTCAGCATGATCGGCGGGCTGCAGGACCGCGCCGCTGAAGCTGGCTACGGACAGCCCGCGCTGCTTGGCATCCTGCGGCTGAAGGGGCGGATCGCTGCCGCGGCCGGGGAGCATGACACTGCCTTGCTCTGTGCCCGGCAGCTGCTGGAGAGCTTTCCCGGGGACGGACAGATGCTGCAGCTGGCGGCTGGCAGCAGTGCCGAGCGCCGGCAGTACAACCTGGCAGCGGAGTATCAGGAGCGACTCTGTGCTGTGAGCGGCAGCTCGGCCAACTGGCTGGGACTGGCGCGCTACCGGGCGGAGCTGAATGATCCGCAGGCCGCTGAGGCATTCTCGAAGGCGCTGGCCGCAGGGACTGACAATCATTCCGATGTACTGCTGGCACGCAGCGCCTGGCTGGAGCGCGGGGGTGAGCGTGAAGCCGCGATCGCCGACCTGCGCCGCCTGCTGGAAACGGATCCTGACAACCGAGAGGCCGCGCGCAGCCTGGCGCGGATGCTGGCGGGCAGCGCCCCCGGGCCGCAGGGCGAAGGTGAGGAGGCCCTGCGCAACGTGATCGCGACGGACCCCAGTCCCGCCGCCTACCTTGACCTGCTGGAAATCGTCGGGGCCGACCCGCGCCGCCGCCAGGAATATGACAACCTCTACAACGACATGCTGGCCCGCTTCCGCAACCAGCCCACGGTGGTGCTCTTCGATGCCCGGCGGCTGCTGGAGCAGGAGAAGTACGCGCCGGCCCTGCAGCGCTTCCGCGACGGTGAGGGGCTGGACCCCCAGGCTGCGGGCTTCGCGCTGGGAATTGCGGACTGCCTGCGGGGCATGGGCGGCTACACCGAGGCGATTGACGCCTACCAGCGCGCCCTGCGCCTGGAGTGGAGCCCGCGGGCCGTGTCCGGACTGGCGCGGGCCCAGGAGCGGAGCGGCCAGCCCGAGGCAGCGGAGCGGACCTTCCGTGACAACCTCAACAGCCATCCGCGTGATGCAGCGCTCGTGATGGAATACGGGCTGTACCTGTTCGAGGGCACGCAGTACACCGCAGCGCTCGAACAGTATGGCATCGGCCGGCAGCTGGAACCTGACAACGAGGTGTTCGTGAACCGCAGTGCGCTCTGCCTGTTCCAGCTCAACCAGATCCCCGAGGCCATCGCGCTGCTGAAGGAGGCCATCGCCATCCGCCCGCGCCCGCTGTTCTACCGCAACCTGGCGATCGCCTACGAGGAGGATGCCGAGGTGGAGCTGGCGGAGCGCTGGTACCGCGACGGGCTGGAGCTGTTCCCGGGCGACCAGCAGCTGCTGGAGGGCTACAGTGAGTTCCTCGAGCAGCAGGGCCGCGGCCAGGAGGCGCTCGAGATGCTGGCGCAGAGTGCGCAGCAGAGCACGGACACCGAGGTGCTGATGGACCTCGCGACGCTGGCGCAGTCCGCTGGGCGGATGGACCTCGCGCGCACGAGCTATGCCCGTGCCCTGGAGCTGGATCCCCTCGACCTCGTGATCAATGAACGCTACTGCACATTTCTCGCGATCCAGTCTGACAACGACGGTCTGCGGACCCAGCTGCTGGATGCGCTGGATCTGCTGGCGCCGGAGGACTTCGACGAACTGATCGGCACCCTGACCGGGTTCTGGGTGGAGCAGCGCCTGACGGCGGACGGCGAGCTGCTGCTCAGCCAGCTGATCGATGCGGACCCGACCGTGGTGCGGCTCTACAACAGCCTGGGCCTGATGCAGCATCTGGAAGGTGACAACGAAACCGCGCTGACGACGGTGACCCGCGGCCAGCGCTATGCCGGGGAGAGCTTCCTCGGGCTGTACCTGCAGACCCTGATCACCTGGCGCAGCATCAGCGTGAATGAGGCGCTGCCGCTGGGGGCGAGGCTGATCGAGCTGCCGGAGGCGGATGCCAAGGCCTGGCTGCTGTACCTCGACATGCTGGCTTCCGCGCGGGAGCATCAGCAGGAGGCCGCGGTGGCGGCGCGCGGGCTGAAGCAGTTCTTCGGGAATGTCCCGCTTTACCAGCATCTGGTGCGGGCCACGCGGGAACAGGGCGAGATCCGTGAGCTGATCCGCGTGCTGGAGGATCCGCAGTATGTTCGCATCGCACTTGAGGAGCGGCCGCTGCTGCTGGGCCGCAGTTATGTGGCGGTCGGCAACTACGTGCGGGCGCTGGCCAGCCTGCAGCCCCTGCTGGAGCAGAACCCGTTTGATGAGGAAGCGCTGCGTCTGAGTGGCGAGGCGAACTTCATGATCGGCGAGCAGGCCCTGGCCCGCGAGCAGCTCACGAGCGCACTGGCCCTGAATCCGGAGCTGGCCAGCGCCAGCATCTGGCTGGGCTGGGTGCTGCTGGAGGACCGGGACCTGGCGGGGGCGGAGCAGAGCTTCAGCGTGGCGGAGAAGTCCCCGGCACTTGACCAGCTGGAGCTGGCCTGGACGCGGCTCGGACAGGCCACGGTGGCGATCCGCCGCGGCGAGCGGATGCAGGCCCAGAGCCTGCTTACGCAGGCGGAGGCGCTGGGGGGCGGCGACGAGCGCTTCGACAGCTACCTGCCGCGCATCCGCGATGAGATCCGGCCGCAGTAGCGTGCAACGGGCGGCAGCTGGCGCGGCTCCTATAATCTAGGCTCATGTTCGGCATCGGCGGCGCGGAACTGCTGGCAATTGCGCTGATCGCGCTGCTGCTGTTCGGCCCCAGCCGCCTGCCTGATCTGGCCCGCAGCCTGGCAAAGGGCTACCGCGAATTCCTGAAGTTCCGCCAGCAGATGAACGACGCCGTGGATGACCTGCGCGCCGACATCGACATTGATCTGGAGGAGAAGGCCTCCAGTGCTCCGCAGATCCGCCAGCCGAGCGGCACACGTGTCAGTGCGGCAGGGGATGACTACCTGGATGCTCCGGAGGAGCTGATCGAGCTCGACGTGCCGGAGGAGGATGACTACCTTGCGGCAGCACCGGATGACGGGGAGCGGGCCTGATGGGCGGGGATGCTGTACGGGACATGCACGACCCCGAGCTGGCGCGGCGCATGACTTTCTGGCAACACCTCGGCGAGCTGCGCGTGCGGCTCTTCCGCAGCGTGTTCTACGTGGCGGTGCTTGGCTGCGTGGCCTGGTTCTACAAGGGCCTGATCCTCGATGCACTGACCCTGCCGCTGGACAGCTACAACGACGACCTGCGCCTGACACTGCTCGCCGTGCAGGAGGCATTCCTGCTCTACGTGCGGATTGCCACATACTGCGGCGTGGCGGCAGCCAGCCCGCTGATCCTGCTGGAGGCCTGGGGTTTCGTGGCTCCGGCCCTGCATCCCCGTGAACGGCGGATGGTGATGCCTGTGCTGCCCGTTGTGCTGCTGCTGTTCATCGCCGGAGTGCTGTTCATCTATTTCCAGCTCGTGCCGGTCAGCATCTCGATCCTGCTCGGGATGGCCGGGGACCGCTTCGAGCTGGTGCTGACCGTCGACAAGTACATCAACTTCGTGCTCGGGCTGTGCATGGCCGGCGGGATCATGTTCGAGATGCCTGTGGTGCTGGCGATCCTCGGTTCGCTGGAACTGGTCACGGCACGCGGTCTGTGGCAGCGCAGCAACCTGGCCATTGTCATCCTGCTGATCCTCAGTGCGGTGATCACCCCGACCGGCGATGCGCTGACGATGGTGCTGTTCACCCTGCCGCTGCTGCTGCTGTACTTCGCGAGCACGCTCGTGGTCTGGCTGATCGAGCGCAGAAACAGACGCAAGCACGCGCAGCAGGGGTAGAAGAAAATGCTACCGGCATTTGAATTGCGTGCGGCATTGTCCTAAACTGGTAGCGGCTGAAGTAACCTGTTCACGGTCTATCCGTCAAAGAAGCCGCCGGTCGGGCCGATATACAGTGGCATGCGGCAACAAGGGGTTCTACGTTTGGCAAAGGATGACTTGAAAAGGAAGGAGGAGCGCTCCAAGGAATACCTTGAGAATGCGCTCATCCATTACCTTGACTTCCTCTCACAGGTCTCACTGCTCACTCCGCAGCTGGAGAAGGAGCTGACGACCACTCTCTGGGAGAAGAGCAATTCGCCGATCCTGCGCGAGGACTGCCGGCGGCGGCTGATCGAGGCCAATCTGCGGCTCGTGCTGAACATCGCCAAGCAGTACCGGCACATGGGCATTCCCTTCCCGGATCTGATCAGTGAGGGCAACATCGGCCTGATGACGGCGATCGACAAGTTCGACCCGCGCAAGGGCCATCGCCTGAGCACCTATGCAACGTGGTGGATCCGACAGCGCATCCTGCGCTATATCATCAGCAACCAGTCGATCATCCGCGTGCCTGAGCACATCATTGACAAGATCAACAAGCTGCGCCGGGAGACCGAGCGCTTCCGCCAGCGTGAGGGCCGTGAACCGACCATCGATGAGCTGGCCGAACAGAGCGGGCTGACGAACGAGGATATCCTCAAGTACTCCAGCGCCGTGCCCTACATCATGTCACTGGAGGGCGGCTTCGAGCACAGTGACGGCGACGAGATGGCGGAGAGCAGCCCGACGATCGCGGACCGTGTCAGCGCCGACAACGAGCTGTTCATGCGCACGATGGACGAGATCACGGTCAAGAGCCTGCTGCAGCACCTGCATGACAAGGAACGCTATGTGATCTGCAGGCGCTTCGGACTGACCGTCGTTGACGAGGAGGGCCGGGTGCGGCGCGGGGACGAGGGTGCCACACTCGAGAGCCTGGCCAAGGAGCAGGGCGTGAGCCGCGAGCGCATCCGCCAGATCGAGCGCGAGGCACTGCGCAAGATGCGCAAGGCCTACGGCGCACTGCGCTGAGCCATGTGAGCAGTTGAGAGGAATTCTCAACCCAGACCAGCACTGAACAAAAAAGGCCCCGCCGAAGCGGGGCCTGTCTGTTTCTTGTGGGAAACGTTCGCCTAGCCGGCGATGGTGTCACGGAGGGCCTTGCCAGCCGTGAATTTGGGCACCTTGCGGGCCGGGATCGTGATCTTGTCACCGGTCTTGGGGTTGACGCCCATGCGCTTCTTGCGGCGGCTGGTGCTGAAGGTGCCGAAGCCGGTCAGCTGCACGCGGCCGTTCTTCTTGAGCTCCTTGGTGATCACGTCAATGGTGGCCTCGATCACGGCCTTCGCCTTGGTCTTCTCGAGCTTGGTGGCCTTGGCCACCGCATCAATCAGCTCGGTCTTGCCGAGAGGCTTCTTAACAGTTGACATTTACTTCCTCCGAGAGAAGTTGTATTACACGAAGCTAGATATAACGCAGGAAAACAGGCCTGTCAAGAGATATGTCCAGAATTCATGGGAAAAATCGCGGGTCATGGCCGGGAATCCCCATGACTAAAGGGCGGATTTTCCCAAGGGATACTCAATTCTCATTTTGCTCAAGGCACCGGGGAGGGCGCTCATTCTGGCGACGCCAGTCCAGGACTGGGCTCCCGCAATCAGGCCCGTTGCATACAGAAAGCAGGAGAAACAAAACCGCCCCGGTCGTCTGCACCGGGGCGGGGAATGGATTGAAATTCGCGGCAGGGCGGGCTCAGGGGGCGAGCACCACCAGCTGCCGGCGTTCGTCGTCACTGATGAAGAAGCGGCCCTCCGGACCCATCTGGATGTCGGAGATGTCGCGTACCTGGCCGTCACCGTCGCCCCAGTTGCCGAAGCTGACGATCTTGCCGTAGGCACCCTCCGGAGTGTCCGGGGTGGAGTACTTCGTGAACAGGAAGGTGCCGCCGTAGATGTAGACGTAACCCGCCGCATCAACGGCCAGGGCATCGCCCCAGCTGTTGCCCGAGGTATTCTCCAGCTTGTCCAGGTAGGCCCCGGTCTGCAGGTCGAAGCGCAGGACTTCAGCGCTGCTGCTCCAGGAGTTTGACAACACGTAGAGGTTGCCCTGGTAGCCGTCAACCGCCAGGCGGCGCGGGCTGTTGTTGCCGGGATCAGGCATGTCGAACTGGCGCTTGTAGAAGCCGTCCTCGAAGACCTGTACGCGGTCGTTGTCCTGGTCGGTCACGAACAGCTCACCCTCCCACCAGGCGAGGGAGTAGTTGCCCTTGAAGCGGCCGTTCTCGCTGCCCCAGTCCGTTGCCAGCACGCGGTAGCTGCTGAAGTTCTCGGTGTATTCCGTCAGCACTGTGTAGTCGTGGCTGAAGTAGATCTTGCCGTCCTCGCCCCAGCAGGCCTCATAGCCGGTGCGGCCCATGCGGCCCGTGATCAGGTCACCGTCGTTGCCGGCGGTCTCAAGGTAGACGCGGTCAAGGAACTGGTTGCGCAGGCCCATCAGCGAAATGCTGTAGGAAGCCTCATCCATCACGATGTACTGGCCGGTGTCATGGCGGATGCTGACGTGGCGCGGCATCGCCCATTCACCTTCCTCGGGCACGAGGTCCCCGAGCCCGAACAGCACGGCTCCGGTGGAGGCATTGTAGGCCGCCACACGCTGGTTGGTGCGGTCCGCGATCACGAGCCGGCCATCCGCATCGGCGGCCATGCCCCACATCGACCAGAAGCGGCCCTCCTGTCCGGTGGGATCGATGAGCTCCTTGCCCGTGCCGTCCATGTAGCCGCTGCGGCCCCATTCGTCGATGAAGCTGAAGTCGTCAGGGTCGAACGAGAGGATGCGGTCGCGGTTGGTGTCACAGCAGTACACGGTGCCGTCAGGCGTGATCGCCAGGCCGAAGGGATCGTGCAGTTCGCCGACATTGCCTTCGGTGTCGATATTGCCGTCATAGCTGCCGAGCAGGTTGCCGTCGTCATCGAACCAGTGGATGAAGTTGCTGTTGACATCGGCGACGACGATCCGCCCTTCTGCATCAATCTCCACATCCTCTGGATCGGAGAGCGTGCCACTGCCGATGTAGCGGTCGAAGGCGTTGCCGATGAAGCGTGCCAGGCGGCTGTTGGCCTCGTCCGCGATCACCCAGGAATTGCCGGGGCCGAGCGCGAAATGGTCACCGCTGTCAAAGTGGTCGTCCAGCACGCTGAAGTCCACCGCGGGCTCGAGCGTCTTGCCGACGGGGTCGTAGGCCCAGATCTCAGCGCCGTCACCGTACTTGATCCAGATCCTGCCATCGGCCGCGACCTCGATGTCACGGGCGTTGGAGATGTAGCAGTAGTCGTAGGGCGTGCCGTCGGCGTTGTAGCCTTCCACGCGCCGGGAGTTCTCATTGCCGACCCAGTAGCGTCCGTTGCCATCCACGGCCACGCCGGTGGGATCGTAGGCCTGCCACTCCTGATAGGTGGTCTTGCCGATCTGGCTCCAGTTCTTCAGGGGCGTGGCGGGGTCCAGCACCTGCAGGGGCTGGCTGTCGCTGAGCTTGCTGAAGACCTTGACGCGCATGTTGGACTGCACGTTCTGCGGGGCATCGAGCGGGACGCGGAAGCGCATCTGCGTCGGGGAGGTGACCTGGATGTTGCCACCGCTGACGGTCTGGCTGCCGTTGAGGATCACGCTTGTGGCTCCACTCTCGAAGCCGGCCCCCTCCACGTAGACCCAGTAGCCCGGGAAGGTGCGCTCGAACATGATGCGGTCGATGTAGAGGTCGAAGTTGGCCTGCAGCGTCGCCACATTGGAGACGCCGCTTTCGACCTGGTCACTGGCCAGTGCGGTCACGGCGAAGTAGTAGCGCTTGCCGGAGTCGATCTCATTGAGCTCGACATGCGGATCAGCACCGGGGGGGATCAGGCTCAGGTTGTATCTGACAACCGTGCTCTCTCCGGCCTGGCTGAAGTTCTTCTCGGCGTAGTAGACGTTGTAGCCGAGCAGGCCGGGGCTCGGGCTGGCATCCCAGTCGAGATGCACGGCGCCGTCCTGCACGGTGGCGGTCAGGCCCGTGGGCGGGACCGGCGGCGGGTTGGTGCTGAGCTGCAGCTCCAGCTCGTCGAAGACCACGCGGTCCCCGCCGGCCGTCAGGCCCAGCACGAAGACATGCCCGTCGTGGATGTACTCGCCATCCTGCGGAATCATGAAGGTGCCGCTTGCGTCATAGGGGCCGACCCAGCGCCAGCGGTTGCTGCCGTAGTCGGCGATCGCCAGGTAGTGCTGGTCGGGACTGTCACCGACGCTGCTCTTGAGTTCGATGGCGTATTCGTCGCCACCCGCCGTGCTGAAGCCGTACATCGCCCAGGCGATGCCTGCAGCCGGAGCCTGCACCACCAGCCGCTCGCCGCTGATGCTGGTGCCGCTGCTCTTCTGCATGGCATTCTTGCCGGGGACCACCAGCACCGTGCGGCTGGCCCGGCGGTTGACCTCGGGCAGGGGCGGCAGGCCGTCTGCGGATATTCCGTCGCGGCTCAGCGCACCGTTGTCAGTTTCCGGCGTGGCGGGAGCCTGGCGGCCGTCGTGCTGCACGAGGCCCTCAGAACTGCCGCTGTCCAGCCGGCTGATCGTCTCATCCGCTCCGGAGCCACAGCCCGCCAGCAGCAGGGCCATGGCCGCGCAGAGCAGCAGCCCCCTGTGGGGCGCCAGGATTGCGCGCATGCTATTCCTCCGGAGTGTTGTCAATCACCGTGTTGTAGAAATCCTCGAACAGGCCGCGCAGGTCGTGGAAGCCGGGACCATTGGGCTGGAAGGCCTGCTTGCCGAGGTCGATGTTGTTCTGGATGTCGATGCGGCCGTGGCAGCCGGCGCAGGTATGCGTTTCGCCGGGCTGCACGGAGTTGAACATCCGCTCACGCACGGCCACGCGGCCGGTGCCGTCCACCAGTTCCCAGGTGATCGGGGTGTTGGCGGGGATGCGAATCCGGAAGCTGCCGTCAGGCGCCACGGGGTATTCACCGATCAGGTTGTACTCACCCATCATCGGGAAGTTGTGGTTGCCGAAGCTGAAGTTGTCGGGATCGCCGTTGGGCAGGCCGTCCATGCGGCGGGCCTGCTTGACCCGCAGGGTCCAGGGGCCGTCCTGCGGCAGCACGTTGCCCTGGCGCTGGTCGCCGCCACGGTCGAAGATGTTCTCGCAGGCGAATTCGCCCCACTGCTCGGCATTGCGGGTCTCATCCGGGATCACCGGCGGGATCTCGCGCGGCAGCAGCGGAATCGCCCCGAACTCGGTGATGCCTTCGGCATCGCAGACCGCGGTCAGGTTGGCACCGTCGCTGTCCATCACGTAGATGCCCCAGTCCGGCTGGTCGCCTTCCTCGTCATTCCAGACATCGCCGGGGGCATAGCTCACGAGGATCCGGCCGTCCGGCAGGCCCACGGGGAACTTGTAGCGGCCGTAGGTGTTCCAGTCGCCGGCATCCACCATGCGCTTCTCGGTGAGGTAGCTGTAGGTCGGGAAGTCCGGGTTGCCGGCCGGATCAGCCAGCATGATCGCACCGGCGCCGTAGTTCTCATGGTGTGCGCGGCCGCCGGTGGGCAGGTTGAAGTTCGTGTGGGTCAGGAGGATCTTGTGATCCACGGTCTCGTTGACATCCACGAAGCAGTCAATGCTGTCGCGGGCGATGTGACTGCCGAACACGGGGAAGGCGAAGCGCCCGTCAGGCAGCATCTTCCAGACCACGAAGCGGTTGTAGCGCGGACCGGAGATGTTGATGCGCGTATCCCAGGAGATGAAGAGGATCTCGCCGGTATGCGACACGATCGGGTTGAAGGCGCCGTTGCTGGAGATGTGGATCTGGCGCTCCTCACCGGTGAAGCGGTCGAGGATGTGCATGTGCGGCACCTGGGTGCCGGCATCATAGAAGTCGCCGATGCCGTAGCGCTCGCTGGTGAACAGGATGTCACCGCTGGGCAGGTAGGTCGGCTCCGCGTCGTCATAGTTGTTGAAGGTCAGCTGCGTGAGGTTCGTGCCGTCGATGTTGACCTCGAACAGCTCCATGTCGGAACCGCCGAATTCACGCATGGCCAGCAGGATGCGCTGGCCGTCATAGCTCAGCTCGAGATCCTGCATCGGGCGGTCGCTGATCGTCAGCACCTGGCTGAGCGTGCCGTCCGGATCAAGGCGCATGATGGTCTGGTCCGCGTAGAAGTTGCGGCCCAGGTTCCTGAACGCCATGAAGGGCGTGCGGTTGGGGCTGTCAACCGGGTTGGACTTGATGAACAGAATCGGATGGTCCAGCAGACCATCGGGGATTCCGGAGGAGCCCATGGTCACGCGGTTGCCACCTGCGGCGGATTCCAGCTCGTAGTACTGCGTGCCGCTCCCGGCATCCAGCACCGCGGACTGGCCCGCCGACAGCTCAGTGATGGTGGATCTGCTGAGGTCCGCCTCGATGCGGCGAACCACGGCATCCCGGTCCACCTCCACATTGAGCCCTTCAGCATCCTTCGAGATGCTGGTCACCACACCGGGCTCAAGCTGTGACTGGTCAATCCCGTCAACTCTGCCGACGACCGGCAGCCTTCTGCCGGCATCCGATAACAGCACGTCCTGGCCGGCCGGCGCTTCCGCCGCGGGCAGTCCCTGCTGTGCGGGCACTGCCCCGCCGCCTCCGCAAGAGGCCAGCACGAGCATTGCCAGAATGCCGGAGACCGGCAGCAATCCAGATTTCCGCATAGCAACCTCCCTAATCCCCGCCGCCGGAAACATGACGACGGCATGCCAATAAGGAGATTAACAGGGTGGGCCGGGATCTGTTGGAGCCTCCGCTGAGATCAGCGAAAATCCGCACTTTCCCGTCCGTTTCCTGAGCTCCCCTTTAACGGACTTTAACCCGGATTTAACTTTCCGAGTATATATGAATTGTAACGTGTTTTCAAGGATTTGACATCTGTTTTGCGCTTGTGAAGGAAAAAGTCAGTGAATCTCACTATCTTGCGATATTGAGTCAGGGATTCCGGATCCGGAGCAGGCTACTGAATCTGTCCCTGCAGGGCACTCACCGGATGGTTGGCTGAGCGGCGGTCCAGCACCTGGCGGATCGTGGCCGCGAGCCGCTGTGGGCTGGCCGGCTTGTCGAGGAAGGCACTGAGGCCGTAGCGCCCGAGCATCTCCGAATTGACCGTGCGGCTGAAGCCGGTACAGAGGATCACGGGCAGTTCCGGGCGGATCCCATGCAGGGCCTGGGTAAGCTGTACTCCGGTCAGACCGGGCATGGTCTGGTCAGTGATCAGGATGTCGAAGGCCTCGGGATCCAGCTCGAACAGGCGCAGGGCATCTTCAGGGTTGAGGGTGCGGGTTACCTGGTAGCCGAGCTGGCGCAGCGCCTGGTCCGCCATGGCGGCGACCATCTCCTCGTCGTCAACCAGGAGCACCCGCTCGCTGCCCTCGATGTTGTCGAAGTCCGGCTCCCCTAGCAGCTCCTCCACATTCTCGGAGCGCGGCAGCAGGATCGAGAATTCGCTCCCCAGGCCCGGGTTGCTGTGCACACGGATCGCACCGCCGAGCCGGCTGACGATGCCATGCACCACGCTCAGGCCAAGCCCCGTGCCGCGGCCGGTCTCCTTGGTGGTGAAGAAGGGTTCGAAGATCCGCTGGCGCACGCTGTCGTCCATGCCCTCACCGGTATCACTCACGCTCAGGATCTGGTAGCTGCCGGGGCTGATTCCCAGCTCTGCGGCTTCCTCACCGTCCTCGAGCTCATAGCGGCTGAGGTCCACCTCAAGGATTCCGCCGTTTTCCTCCATGGCCTGGCCGGCATTGGTGCAGAGGTTCATCACGACCTGGTGCAGCTGGGTGGCATCGGCGAAGACCGTGCCCTCGAGATCCAGCAGGTTCTGGCGGATCTCGATCGTGCTCGGCAGGGAGGCGCGGATCAGCTTCAGCACCTCGCGCACGATGCGCTGGGTGCAGACCGCCTCGCTGCGGGTTTCGCGGTGCTGGCTGAAGGTCAGGATCTGGCGCACGAGGTCCGTGGCCCGGCGGCTGGCGGTCAGCACGCTGTCCAGGTTGGACTGCATGCGGGCGTTGCCGGGCAGCTCGCGCTTGACGATCTGCGTATAGCCGATGATCGCCGCGAGGATGTTGTTGAAGTCGTGGGCGATGCCGCCCGCGAGGCTGCCGATCGCCTCCATCTTCTGGGTGTGCTGCAGCCGGGATTCCAGCAGCGACTTGGTGGTGATGTCGCGCAGCACGCCGACGTAGTTGGCAACCTCGCCGCTGCTGCCGACGATCGGCGTGATCGCCGCATCGACGCGGAACAGCCCGCCGGAGGAATTGCGGTTGACGATCTCGCCGCGCCAGACCTGGCCGGCGGCGAGCTGGCCCCACATCGCGGCGAAGAAGGCGTCGTCATGTTCCTCGCTGCGCAGGATGCGTGCGGTGAACTGGCGCACATCCTTGAGCCGGTAGCCGCTGATGCGCTCGAAGGCGGGATTGACATAGACAATCCGGCCGTCTCGGTCAGTGATCAGGATCATTTCATCGACGCGCTCGATGGCGGTCAGCAGGCGCAGGCGCTCCTCCTCCACCAGGCGGCGCTCGGAATCGTCGCGCAGGGTGAAGAAGGCCCCGCTGATGCGGCCGTCCTCCTCGATCGGGATCGCACTTAGGGTAGCCTCGGTGTAGCCCTGCACGCTGCCGCGGAAGCGCACCTCGCAGCCGCTGTGGCCGCGTCCGCGCATCACGCTCAGGAAGAGCTGCTGCACGCGGCGGTGGTCGTCGGGATGCAGCAGGCCCAGCGGGTTGCGGCCGATCCACTCACTGATGGCATGGCTGGTCTGCTGCTCGAATGCGGCATTGATCGCAGTGAGGATCCCGTTGCGCGAAACGGTGAAGATCAGGTCGTCCGCGCCTTCCACGAGACTTCTGAAACGTTCCTCGCTGTGGCGCAGGCTGTCTTCGGTGCGGCGGCGGTCGCTTAAGTCCTCATGCACCAGCAGCACCTCACCGGGCCGGCCCTCACTGCTGGCGATTCCGTAGATGAAACAGCGTGTCCAGGGCAGGAAGGGCAGCGGTGTCTGGACTGCACTGCCTTCAGGCTGGCGCAGGAGCGGCAGTTCGGTGGCCTCGCCACCGAAGCCGCGGCGCACGTAGGACTGCAGGCCCTGGGCGGCGATCTGCGGATCCTCGAGGATGTTGTAGTCCTCAAAGGCCCCGCGGCGCTGGGCGAACATCCGCTGCCAGACCTGGTTGCCACGCAGGGCCCTGCCATCGGTGGAATAGACCTGCATCGCCAGCGGCGAATGCTCGAACATGTTGCGGTAGCGGGCCTCGATCTCCTGCTGGAGCTGCTCCGTCTGCAGGCGGTCGATGGCAACGCCAGCCAGGTTGGCGGCGATCTCGAGGCCGTGGAATACGTCGTCAACGGGCTCCATGCCCTCGGGCATGTAGAGCGCCAGCACACCAAGCACCGTACCGCTGGCGGAAATCACGGGCTGGGCCACGCACAGGCCGAGGCCGAGGCCCGCAGCCTCCAGGCGCTGCATGGCCTGGCCGTCGTCCGCGAGCCGCGGACTGACGACGCGTTCTCCGCGGAAGGCCGCCATGCCGCAGCAGGATCCCTCCTCGCTGATGCGCAGCCGGTCCAGCAGTTCAAGGGCAAGCTCGGACATCTGCGGTGGGAAGGCACTGCGCAGGCAGCCACTCTCGTTGTCAGCGATCATCACGCTGCAGACACAGCCCGGATTGATCAGGCCGACACTGTGCGCCAGGGATTCGAGGATGTCCTCCAGCTCGATTCCGGCCATCAGCATCTCCACGAGCCGGGTCTGGCTGCCGGCCAGTACGCTGGAACGGTGCTGGACCGTCACGTCGCGGGCCTGCAGCAGGCGCAGGCTGCGCTCTCCCTGAGCCAGGCTGGTGAGCCCGATCAGCAGGCGGCCGCGTGGTCCTCCGTCACTGTTGATCTCGGCCATGAAGCAGCTGTCCGCGCTGCCGATCTCGGCGACAGGGCGCGGCTCAACCTGGCAGATGTCCACGAAGTCATGCAGCTGGCGGCCCCGCAGGCGGCCCGGGCCGGCCTGCAGCAGTTCCTCCAGTGCGGGACTGGCGGTGATGAAGTTGCCATTCTCGTCGATCAGGGCGGCGCAGGCCGCGTTCTCCCAGAACAGGCTGGCACCTTCTGGAATACCTTCGGTTTCCATCGCCACACCGGCATTGCCCAGCTGGCGTAGCGGGGTCTGACGCAGGCGCAGGATGCAGCGCTTGAGCTGCTCACCGAAGCCACTGTCCAGCACGAGGCAGTCGTCCATCCCGCTGCGCAGGGCGATCACGGCTGCGTGTGTGGCATGTTCCTCCACCAGTGCGGCGCAGGCCAGGCCGGGACAGCGCTGGTGCAGGTTCGTGAGCAGTCCGGCGGGGTCGGAGTCGGTATCAAGTTCAAGCAGCAGCAGGTCGAAATTGCGCTCAGCGAGCAGGGCGACTGCCTCGCTGGCCAGTGCGCAGTGTTCGAGCGCAACCGGCAGGCCACGGAGGGCTTCGCCAAGCGCGGATGCGGCCACGGGACTGCTTCCCGCATGCAGGATACTGAACTCAGATGACATTTAACACCGGCGGACTGACCGTCCGCGTGAATTACCTGCTCTATGTATAACAACTGCGGCTCAGCCGCAGATCACGCAGGGGCTTAATCGGCGTCAAATCGTGGTAAACGGGAGATTCAGCCCTCCGGCTGGCTGAGACGCAGCACCAGTTCGATGTTGGCAAGGTGGATGCGATCGCCGTCCCTGAGCGGGCTGGCGGGTGGCGGAGCCTGGCCGCTGCGCCGTGTGATCTCACGGCCGTTGAGCAGGGTGCCGTTGGTGCTGCCGAGGTCCTGGATGAACAGCCCGTCCTCGATCCAGACCAGCTCGGCATGCCTGCGCGAGATCACCGGGGTCTGGCCCAGTTCGGCATCCGTGAGGTCGATGTCGACGATCACGGCGGGCGGATCATTGCGCCCGATCAGGGTCCGCTCGCGTTCCAGGCGGTGGCTGCGCCCGAGCGCCGGGCCGTTGGCAATCTCCAGCAGGGCCTGCGGACGGACGGGTGGCGGCGGGGCCTGGTTGTCATCCTGCTGCTGTGCGGTTCCCCCCGGCCTGCCGGGGATGGGTCCGCGTCCGAATCCGGAATCAGTCATGGCTGTCGTCCCGGGCGGTCCTGCTGAGTAGCGAGGTCGCCCTGTGGCGCGTAAGCTTACCAGTTTTCTTCAGTTCACTGAGCTGGGCGCGGGCCTCCTCGGCGATTTCCGGTCGGTCGACGGTCTCGGCATTGTCAATGATCTGCTCCAGCAGGCGTGAGGTCTGGCGCGATTCATCGCTGTCCTGCAGGTTGCGCATCAGTTCATTCAGGCGGCGGCGGGAGGATTCGCGCTGCACGCCCTCATCCACCTGGCGGGTGTTGCTGAAGGAGTTGGAGAATGTCACGGACTGCTCCAGCCGGCCCACCACCTTGCCGTCCTGCACGAGCTCCAGACCCACGGCGCGGCGCTCACCCTCCTTCGAGCCGAAGGGACTGGCAGCGAACTGCAGGTCGAGCAGCAGCTCGGTGGGCTGGTCCTCATTTAGTACCCCGAGCCCGGCCAGCAGGGCATCACCCTGCGTTGCCAGTTCACACTGCTGGAAGTCCTGGCTGATGCGGCATAGTCTGCCGGGAGTCAGACCCTGCAGGTGGCTGCGAATCCGCAGGCCGCTGTGGCGCGTACTCAGGCCCCGGCAATCACGCAGCAGGCGGCGCAGTTCCACGCTCAGTCCGCCCGGATGTGGCTGGTAGATGAAGCGCCCGCCGCCGAGCTGGGCGAGCTGGTCCAGCAGCTTCGGGTCGAAGTAGTCGGATTCGCCGATGCCCACGGTGTAGAGCCGGATCCCGGATTCGCGCATGCGCCGAACGCGGTCCTCCAGCAGGGCGGTGTCAGTGAGCGGGTAGCCGCGTTCATCGGTGGGTACGCCGTCGGTGATCAGCAGGGCCACGCAGCTGCGCAGTTCGTCATTTGCCAGCGAGGCATCCAGCCAGTCCAGTGCGAGCTGCGTACGCGTCAGACCGCGGGGCTGCAGCCCGGCCAGGCGGGCCTGGAGCTGCGTTGTCAGGTTCTCGCCGCCGCGCAGCCCGCGGATCAGCTCCATCAGCTGGCTGGAATAGACCGCGACATGCAGGTGGTCGGAGGCGTCCAGCGCTCCCGCGAGGTTGAGCACGGCCTGCTTGGCTTCCTCGAGGCGCATTTCCTGCACCATGCTGCGGCTGCAGTCCAGGGCCAAGGCCAGGCGCAGGCCATGGGCTGTCGTGGCCGGCGGCGGGCTGAGCCTGATGCGCAACGTGTTCTCCGAGGCCTGGCTCAGAGGCAGCACGGGCCTTTCCCACTGCGCTGTGATCCGCCAGTCCTCAGCCACGCTCCACCACCAGACTGCCCTCGGCATTGATTGACAGCCGCAGGGTCATGCCGCTGAGCGAGGCGGGATTGTCAGTGTTGGCAAAGATCCAGGCATTGAGCGGATGCTCGAGGATGCTCTCGAGCAGGGTCTTGATGCGCCGGCCGCCGAGCAGCAGGTTGTCATTGCGCTGCATCTCGGCCAGCAGGGTCTGTTCGATGCTGGCATCGGTCTCGAGCTGGATGCCGTACTTCTCCTGGCAGTTGCGTCTGAGCGCGCGGATGAACTTGGCACCGATGGCGATCACGAAGTCCGGGCGCAGGATGTCGAAGGGCACGATGCTGTCGCCGAGGCGATTGTAGATCTCGGCGCGGTTGATCCTGTTGGCAAAGTAGTCGCGCACCTTCTCCTGGAAGTAGCGCTGCACCTCGTCGAAGCTGATCTGGCCGCCGCTTTCGCGGACCTCCGTATAGAGTTCACTGGCGCCGATGTTGCTCGTGAAGATGATCGCACTCTGGTTGAAGTAGGCGGTCTGGCCCTTGCCGTCGGTCAGGCGGCCGTCCTCGAGGATCTGCAGGAACTTGTCGAGCACGCGCGGATGCGCCTTCTCGATCTCGTCGAAGAGCAGGATGCTGTGCGGATGCTCCATCACGCGGTTGGTGAGCTGCCCGCCCTCGTCATAACCGACGAAGCCGGGCGGGGCACCGGCCAGTTTCTCGGCGGCGTGCTCCTCCTTGTACTCACTCATGTCGAAACGGGCGAAGGCCCGCTCGTCGGAGAACACCAGCTCGGTGACGGCCTTGGCGAGCTCCGTCTTGCCGACGCCGGTCGGGCCGACGAAGAAGAACACACCCTTCGGCTTGGCGCGGCGGCCGGTGCTGCCGCTCATGGAGATTCCGACGCGGGCGCTGGTCAGCATGCGGCAGACGGCGTCTACCGCGAAGGGCTGGCCGATCACGCGCGCGCTGAGGAACTCGCGGGCATTGGCAACCTTGTCGCGGCTCAGTTCCTCCCAGGGATCGTCACGCAAGCCGAACTTGAAGTAGTCAATCAGGCTGCGCAGGTCCAGCACCGGGATCTGCTCTACCCAGCTCGTGCGCCGGAGTGCTTCGAGGTCCCAGGCCTGGAAGCCGTCGGTGAGGTCCGCGAATTCCTCGAACAGCTCCTGGCGGTCCTCCTTTGGGATCTCCTCCCAGGCGTAGAAGCCGCTGTGGAAACTGGCGATGAACTGCAGGCGCTCGTCCTTGTCGGGCCGGCCGCACTGGATGATCGTGACAACCGGGAGGTCGAGGTAGAGCCACTCCGGAACGCGCCTGAGTTCGCCGGCGGTCAGCACCAGCGTGTTGCGGTAGCCGGCCAGCGGACCCTCCTGGATGATCGCAGCCTCGAGCAGGGCCTTCTGCAGGATGATCACGCTGCCGCGCTCGGCCTCGGCATAGCGGTTGGCATCGCTCGTGAGCATGTCGCCGAGGTTGACCATCGCCGCCACGCTGACCTCACCCTGGCTCATCACGTGGCGCAGGCGTGCGAAGGCGGTCTGCGGATCGATGCGGCGGCTGCCCCCGCGCGGCGGAGCGGCGGGTGCGCGGCGGCGGGGCGGGGGAGCGGTGAGGTCCCCGGACTGCGTCGCCGTGGAATCGGATGTGGCCTCCGCTGCAGCGTTGTCAGCGCCGGGCTGGCCCTGGGGATCGGGGGATTCATCACCGGTCAGGCCGGGATGCGCCGCCTCCAGCCGCCTGCGGGCCAGTTCATTGAAGCGCTTCTCCATCTCGCGGTCCGGGAAGCTGAAGCCGTCCACGGGGTCGTAGCTGACGACGATGTCGAAGCCGAGCTGGCTGAAGTGCCCCGTGACGTAGGCCGGCAGGGTCATGTACTGCCCGCCGCTGAGGAACTGGTCATGGATATTGCCATACAGCAGCATGTGCTTGCCGCGCATCAGTTGCTTCTCGAAGTCCGTGATCCAGCGCGAGTCGACGCTGGGCCGAGCGTTGTCAGTCACCGGCTCTCCTCCCTGTCCTTCCGCTGCCCGCCGCCGGGCAGCTCATCCGCCATGCGCAGGATGCGGTCCGGGTCCTTGCCCTCCCACATCAGTTCGCCCATCTGCACCTGGAAGCCCTGCTCCAGCAGGCCGTGCATTTCCTCAAGCACCTGCTGTGCACTGTCACAGACGGCGGCGTTGCCACCGCCGACGCGGCTCACGGTGCTCTTCGTGTAGCCATCGATGTCATAGTGCACCTCTCCCTCCAGCGGGACGCTGATGCTGATCCCCTGGCCGGCGTCATTCACGGCGCTGAAGGCCAGGGCGGTGGCCGGATGGCCGGGATGCTCCGGCTGTGCCTCACTGACGATGAAGCCCATCTCGGTCAGTGTTTCGCGGATGGCTCCGGCAATGTAGTCGCGCTGGTCGGCGCGGATCTGCGCGGCACCGGCGCGCGCCACGAGATCCTCCTCGCTACGCCGGGCCTGCTCCGCCAGATCCTCCGGCAGGCCGTCCGGATTGCTCTGTGCGGTGTGCTTCAGTTCGCGTGTACGTTCCGCAAGCGTTGCCACTTCACCCGGCAGCCAGCGCATCACGGTCGGGTCCGCCTGCAGGCCCTCCACGATGGCTTCCCAGGCTCCGAGGCGTTCCTCGATCAGCTGCAGCTCGCGCTGGCGGCGGCCGGCATCGGTCTGCACGCGCAGCTCGAGCCGGTCAATGGCCTTGTCGGCAAGTCTGAGCTGGTAGTCAGCCATGACCGGATCCGTGCCACGGCTGGCAGCGCGGGCCTCGGCCAGGGTATGCTGCGCCTCAGTCACGGCCTGCTGCTCCAGCTGTGTGTCGGCATCTGGCCGCAGTGCCGCCAGACGCGCTTCCAGATCCCTGAGTTGTGCGCTGAAGCGTTCGCGCTGGTCTGACAACTGCCGGGCCGCCTGCTGGCGGGCGTTGGCAGCCGCGGCCTGCAGCCTGCGCCGGGCCAGTTCCAGCATGGCCTCGATGTTCGCCAGGTCCGGGCTGCCCGCCGCATTGGCAGTGGCCCGCGCACGGTTGATTTCATCACTGATCTGCATGTCGTCAGCGGGCGAAAGCCGCTCACGCAGCGCCGCCAGTTCATGCTCAAGCGCCGTGGCCCTGTCCAGCACGGCACTGCGGCGCTTCATGTCGCGCTGCAGCATCCATTCATCCATCCGCCCGCGGCGCAGCACTGCCTCCTGGCGGGCCTCCGCAGTGCGGGCCTCGGCGATCGTGCGGCGGATTGCCGCCGTCAGGCTGGGGGAGACATACTTCGGCGAACCGCTCACCGTTCCCTCCCCTGATCCTGTTCAGCACCACCCTGCGGCAGTTCGTCAGCGCTGCGCAGGATGCGGTCCGGGTCCTTGCCCTCCCAGGTGAGTTCGCCGGTGCTGACCTCGAACTCCTTCTCGAGGCGCTCGTGCATTTCCTCCAGCACCTGCTGGGCCTCGTCGCAGGTCGCACTCGTGCCGCCGCCGACCTTTGCTGAGCTGTGCTTGGGCCAGCCGTCGATATCGTAGATGATCTCGCCGTCAACGGGAACGCTGACATTGATCCCGCGTCCGGCGTCGTTGATGGCGGAGAACAGCATGGCGGTGGCGGGATGCTCGGCATGTTCAGGCCGGGCCTCGCTGACGATGAAGCCCATTTCGATCAGGGTGCTGCGGATGCTCTCGGTGATGTAGTCACGCTGATCGGCCTTGATCTGCGCGGCGCTGGCGCGACTGACGAGATCCTGCTCGGAAGCGCGCATCCGCTCGCTCAGTCCATGCGTGTCACGCGGGGCCAGGGTTGCCAGCCGGCTGCGCAGGGCCGTGAGTTCCTGCTGCAGTTCCCCGACCGCGCCCGGCAGCCAGCGCATCACGGTCGGGTCCGCGCCCAGTCCGCTGACAACGGATTCCGCGGCCTCGAGTTCCGTGCGCAGGGCCTTCCCGGCTTCACGCTTGCGGTCCTCGTCCTGCTCCACGATGTGCTGCAGGCGGTCCACGCTGCGCGTTGCCATCCGCAGGGCGAAGTCCAGTTCGACATCCTCCGCATTGCGTGGCAGCTCCCGCAGTGAGGCCACCGTGCGCTGCGCTTCATCCCGGGCCTCGCGCTCATCATTGCGGTCGATCTGCGGCTCCAGCCCGGCGATGCGCTGCTCGAGGGCCTCCATGCGCAGCCGCAGCATCTCGCCCTGCTGAGTGGACTGACGTGCGGCCTGCAGGTCCTGCTCGCGGCGGATGGCGGCCAGGCGACGTTCCAGGCTGACGATGCGCTCCTCGGCGGCGTCGACATCCGCGTCGCGCGACATCAGCAGGCCCTGGGCACTGGCAATCGCATTCTGCAGCTCCATGTCCTGGTTGACGGGCAGGCCGGACTGCAGGCCCGCGAGATTGCTTTCCAGGCGGGAGAGCCGGTCCGCCAGCTCAGTGCGCCGCAGGGCGCGCAGCTGGCTGAGGTGCACATGCTGCTGTTCCATGCGGAAGATCTGCTCGCGCTCCATGCCCCGGTTGCGGCTGGCCTCGAGGGCCGCGCTGACCGCGACGCTCACGAGCGCGAATACGAGTTTCTCGGCACCGCTCATTCCCCGTCCCCCTCGCGCCTGAGGCTGATCCCGCGGCTTGCCAGACCCGCGCTGAGCTGCTCAAGGAAGCCACTGCGCGGCGGCACGCCGGTGAAGAACAGGCCTTCGTTGTCAAGTTCCAGTTCCAGCCCGGCGCTGTCATCAGCCAGTTCCGCAAGTACTTCCGCATAGAGGCCGCTCAGGTCCAGCAGACGCTGGTTGCTGGATCCGCGCCAGAGCAGCTCAGCATGCCGGTGGCGGATGTAGGGCCCGTCCACCAGCAAGTCGATGCGTTCCAGCAGGGCCTGCTGGGCAGGGCTGCCGCGATGCAGCAGGTCCTCATGGCGGTAGCCGGTATAGCACATCACTCCGAGATCCCGCTCTGCGCGCACACTGTCTAGCAGTTCACACAGGGCCTCGGGCTGCTGCATGGGTTCACCGCCGGAAAGGGTCAGACCCTCGATCTCCGGCAGCTCCAGCAGCCAGTCACTCAGTTCATTCACGCTCACGATCTGTCCCCCGTCACTGGGCCAGCTTTCGGGCACGATGCAGCCCGGGCAGCCGAAGGGGCATCCCTGGACCCAGATCACCGCCCTGGTTCCCGGCCCCAGTACCGCAGTCCTGTCCTGTCTGCGGAAGATGCGCAGCTGATTGCGCTGGTCCATACATTAATTGTAATGCAGTTCAGTCCAGCCGACAGTTTTCGAGGAGCAGCGACGCATCCGGCAGTTCGCGGCTGCCGGCCCCGTTCACATGAATCTCGCAGTCCCGGAACTGCGCCTGGCTGCGCCGGCCTCCGGCGATGCCGTAGCCGTGGTTGGCACGGATCTCGCAGCCGCTGAACTGCGGGGAGCCATTCCCGCCGAGCAGTACGCCGTGTTCCAGGCAGTCCGAGATGCGGCTGTCCAGCAGCTCGCCCGTGCCGTCCTCGTGGAACAGCAGGCCCGTGCCGCGGATGTCGTGCACATTGCAGCGCTGCATCTCAACGCGGGAACCGGCACCGGTGTAGACCCCGGCGAAGCCGCTGCCGCTGATGCTGCAGCCCTGCAGGCTGACACCGGCATGGTGGCTGATGCTGAGGCAGGCATTGCGCCCGCCGCTCAGGCTGCAGTCCGTGAGCAGCGGTGCGCTGCTGCGCCCGAAGGCCGTCAGGCAGACGTCGCCCTCGCTCTCGATCGTGCAGTTGCTGATCCGGCAGCGTCCGAAAGGCAGGCACAGTGCGGCGGCGCGCACCTCATCATTGCTGACCCGGCAGATCAGCTCGAGGTTGCTGAGCCGGGCGCGGGCGGTCTTGCAGAGCACCGTGTGGCGGTCCCGGGTCACGATCCGCACCTGGCCGGGCTGGCCCTCGCCGATGATCGTCAGCTCACGGTCGAGCTGCAGCTGCTCGGCGTAGTTGCCGGGGGCGATGCGGATCGTGCTGCCGGGGCGGGCATTGCGGATCGCCGCGCCGATGGTCGGGTAGCCGCTGCCGCCGCCGACATGCAGCTCCTGTGGTTCCAGGCGGGACGGCGGGCTGAGGTTGCCGGCGGGTGCCGGAGCCGGGACGGGCTGCTCGTCCATTCCGGCACGGATGCGGTTGAAGAGGCTGCGCGCCGTTGCCAGCGGGATGCGCAGTTCGCGGGCCGCTTCATTGAGTTCGGCACGCTCCAGGCTGGAGATCAGCCGGTCGGCCAGGGCAATCCGGATGCGGCGTTCCAGCTCGGCCAGCGCGGCCGCGTCCTCCTCGATCGCGAAGGGATTGTCAGCAAAGTCGGGTTCCGTCGGTTCGAGGCCGGAAGCGCTGTACTGCGCCAGTTCACGCAGGATCCCGGCAGCACTGATGCGCTGCTCCGGATCGCGCCGCAGGCAGTGGCGGGCGATGGTGGCGAAGGGCTCGCGCACGGTGAGCGGGATGTGCGGGACGTCATGCAGCACACTGCGCAGCAGTTCGCGCTGCCCCTCGCCATTGAAGGGCAGCTCCAGGCTGAGCGCTTCAATCAGCACCACGCCGAGGCTCCAGGTGTCCCAGCCGCGGGTGATCTCGCCGTCGTAGCTTTCCGGCGGGGCGTATTCGGCGGTGCCGAAGGCCGCGCCCTGCACGGCATGCGCGCCGCCCAGGGGGACGGCCGTGCCCAGGTCGCTGAGCTTCCACTGGCCCTGGCAGAGCAGGATGTTGGCGGGCTTGATGTCGCGGTGCACCAGTCCGCGGGAGTTGTCATGCAGGTATTCCAGCACGGTTGCCATCTGGCGCAGCATGTCGGCGGCCTGGGCCGGCTCCAGCGGACCGTTGGCAAGCACGGTCTCGAGGCTCAGCTCCGCCAGCTCCATCACGATGTAGAGCAGCGGACCGGAGGGCGAGAGCCACTGGCCGACGGAGTGGCAGCGGATCACATGCGGATGGTCCAGCCCGGCGGCGAACTGCAGCTCGGTGAGCTGCTTGTCGCGGGCCACCTCGCGGCGGTAGGGGTTGTCACCCTCAGTGGGCTGCAGCAGCTTGATGGCAACACTGCGCATCAGACGGTCGCCGACCACCTCGTCCGCGCGGAACACCCCGCCGTAGGAGCCGGCGTCGATGAATTCCGTCAGGTGGTACTTGCCCTCGATCTGATGTCCGAACAGCGAGCGCCAGTCAAGTTCAGCCATTGCGCCAATAGGATAGCGCTTACTTGAAGCGCGGACCCCAGCCGGCTCCGGGCGGGGTGTAGATCTCGGTGGTCAAAAAAAAAAAAAAAAAAAAGCTGAACTTGCCCGGCAATTCTCGGACGCTGCCATCAGGGCTGATCAGCAGGTTGCGGCCGCAGCGGCCGTTGTTGCCCTCGGCCGGGCCCTTGACCGGGTTGCGGCGGCGCTCGCTGATGATCGTCAACGTGCAGGGCACGTCGAATTCGTAGCGGCGCAGGATGCCCCGGCCACCCTGATGCCTGCCATAGCCGGGATTGTCCATGTTGAGGTGGTAGGCGCTGACCCGGAAGGGATAGCGGCGGGCGATGGTTTCGATAGGCGTGTTCAGGGTGTTCGTCATGTGGCTGTGCATGCCGGATTCGCCCGGTCCTTCCGGCCCGGCGCCGCAGCCGCCGCCGATGGTTTCGTAGTAGCTGAAGGGTTGCCCCGTGCGCGAGTCCACGCCGCCGATCAGCACATTGTTCATCGTGCCCTGCGAACAGGCCGGCATGCGCTCCGGCAGGGCCTGGGCCAGGGCCTGCATCAGCACATCCGTGATGCGCTGGCTGGTTTCCACGTTGCCGGCGGCGACGGCAGCGGGATACTGTGCATCCACGAGGCTTCCGGGCCGGGTGACAAGCTTCAGCGGCTGCATCGCGCCCTCGTTCTGCGGCAGCTCATCGGGGGCCAGCAGACGCAGCACGTAGCCCAGCGCTGACAGGGTGATGGCGCGCACGGCATTGATGCTGCCCGGTACCTGGTCGTCAGTTTCAGAGAAGTCCGCTGTCAGTAGGTCGCCAGCCACGGTCAGCTTCAGGCGGATGGCAACGTCCACGGCTTCGAGGCCGTCGCCATCCATGAAGTCCTCAGCTTCGTAAGTCCCATCGGGAATGGAAGAAACGACTTCACGCATCATCCGCGCCGAATACTCCAGCAGAGTTGTTGCCATTGTTGAGACATGCTCCCAGCCGTAGCTCCCGCACATCTCGATCAGGCGGCGACGGCCGGTGAGCTGGCTGGCGAGCTGGGCATTCAGATCGCCCCGGCGCTCGTCCGGCGTGCGGGATGCATTGCAGATGCGCTGCAGCAAGGCGTCGTCAAACAGTGCAGGCTCAATGCGGATGCCTTCCTCGTCAATGTGCCTGGATAATGGCAGTGAGCCGGGGGAGATTCCGCCCACGTCGGAGTGGTGCGCGCGGCTGGCAACGAGGAAACGCGGCTGGTCCTCCTCCAGTGGTGTGACCGGGCTGACGATGGTGATGTCCGGCAGGTGCGTGCCGCCGCTGAAGGGGTCGTTGACGATGTAGTGCGCATCCGGGGCCATTTCCGCCAGCGGGAAGCGTTGCAGCACGGCCTGTACGGCTGTACCCATCGAGCCGAGGTGCACCGGGATATGCGCGGCCTGCGCAATCATCCGCGCCTGTTCATCGAACACCGCGCAGGAGAAATCCCGACGCTGGTTGATGTTGGGCGAATGTGCGGTGCGCATCAGGCTGTTGCCCATCTCCTCGGCCACGGCGGCGAACAGCTGGCGGAAGATTTCGAGTTCGATTGGGTCAGGGACCGGGGACCTGGGACCGGGGACCGGGGATCCGGTTGCAGCTTGCAGGTTGCCGGCTGCAGGTTGCTGGTTATCGGCTGCAGGTTCAGGAGGCGCGGCACTTGATGTCGCACGATCTTCTGCTCCCCGAATGAATTCGGAGCTCCCGGTCCCTGCTGTCTTCTCAATCAATATATGTCCGTTGTCAACCACCCGCATGTCCCAGCCCGCCGGGATGGTGGTGGTCGCCGACTGCTCTGTGATGATCAGCGGGCCCGCAAGCTGCTGCAGCGGCAGCAGGTCGTCCCGCTGCACCACAGTTGACAGCCGCGTCTCGGTCGATCCCTGCAGGTTCACCGGGTTATTCACTCCCTGACCCTGCAAGACCTCCACCGACACATGCACTGAAACGATCTCCAGAGCGCGATCGAGATGGCAATGCCCGTAAAGCTGCTCGTGCAGGCGGTGGAAGTCCTCATCCCATTGATGCCTGGCGTTCCAGTCCACTGTCAGCTCGTGGTCCTGGCCCGCATAGCGTACATCCAGTTGCGTGTGGAAGAAGCTCCACATCTGCGTGTCCCGCCCCGCGGCCTGCACATCGGCTTCCAGCTCTTGGGTCATCTGCTCGATATGCCGGTCCAGCGTGGCAAGGGCATCGTACAGTTCATCCCTGCGGAATTCAGATTCGGACCTGCTGTACATTGCCAGTTCCACGCGGCGGCTCCTGCTGAAACGCAGCGGCGCTGACAACATGCCGACGGCGCTCAGCAGTCCCGGGCTGGCCGGCAGCAGGATGCGCCGCATTCCCAGCAATTCCGCGAGGCGCACGGCATGCAGCCCGCCGGCCCCGCCAAAGGGCACCAGTGTGTACTGCCGTGGATCATGCCCTCTCTGCGACGACACCGCACGGATCGCATTCGCCATGTTCTGGTCAGCGATACGCAGGATGCCCTCGGCACAGTCCTCGACAGACAGCCCAAGCTGCTGCGCCAGCACGTCCACCACGCGGTATGAGGCCACGAGGTCCAGCTCCAGCTTGCCCGCCAGCCGCACCTCCTCCGGCAGGTGGCCGAGCACCACATGCGCATCAGTCACCGTTGCCAGCGGTGCATCATGCTGCTGGCGGCCGTAGCAGGCCGGGCCGGGGTCGGCTCCTGCACTCTGCGGCCCGACCTTGAACGCACCCCCGCTGTCAATCCAGGCGATGCTGCCGCCGCCCGCGCCGACGGTGTGGATGTCGATATGCGGCAGGCGCAGCGGGATGTTGTCAATCTCCATGGTGCGCGCCAGCGGCAGGCCGTTGTCCAGCAGTGCTACATCCGTGCTGGTGCCGCCCATGTCAAAGGTGACCAGCTTCGTGATTCCGCAGTCCTGCCCGGCCTGCAGAGCACCGAGCGCTCCGCCGGCCGGCCCGCTGAGCATCGTCAGCACCGGCTTTTTGCTGACAACCGAGACCGGCACCAGCCCGCCGTCAGAAGCCATGATGGACAGCTGCTGCTGTTCGCCGGCCTCCAGCTTCGCGAGATACTGCTTCATCATCCGCGCAACCATTGCATTGGCAACGGTGGTGCAGCAGCGTTCATACTCCAGCGCATCCGGCGCGATCTCCGTGGACAGGTGGATGTCCTTGCGGTGGTTGTTGCTGAGCTCGACACTCCGCTGGATCTGCTCATCGCTCATTTCCCAGCGCCGTTCGTCGCCGATGCTCTCCCAGTATTCATTCCTCAGGCGGATCAGACTACGCAGCGATTCTTCGGTCGTTTTGCTTTCAGAGCGGTAGCTGTGGAAGAAAGTCTCGATTGCACGTTCCTGCTCGCTGTCCGGTCCGACAAGGCAGACTGCCCAGGAATCGATCGCCAGGATTCCTTCGCGGAATTTGTATGGATCATAGAAACGTACGAGATCCTCCGGCCAGTCCGCAACCGCATCATGCAGACCGAAGACCAGCCGGGAATCCACCAGCGGCATGCCGCGTCGCGGATGCAGCGCATACAGCTCCGGCCGGTTCTGGCGGCCAATGGAGAGCAGGCCCTCCATACCCCGGTTGACAACCAGTCCCACTCTTGCTCCGCTGCGGGTCAGCATCGCATTCGTTGCCACCGTCGTTCCGTGGATCAGCTCATAGGGCTCCATGTCGCGCCCGGCCATCATCATCAGCATCTTCGCGCCTTCCAGCACTGCGCGCGAGGGGTCGTCCGGTGTGCTCAGGAGCTTGTGCGTGAGCAGCAGCCTGCCATCTGAGTCGGTGAGCACGAGGTCGGTGAAGGTCCCGCCGGTGTCCACGGCGATGCGCAACATTCCGCGCGGGACGCTGTCCGCCCCCGTTGCCACATTGAGCGGGTCCAGCCCGTCATGCTCGGGATCGGTCTCCGTGTCATCCCAGTTCTTATGCAGGTCCGTCATGCACTTTCGTCACAATCATAAACCGCGCCGCCGAGTAAAATAGCCCCAGCATCCAGCTGGGTAGAGGAATAGCATGGCTAAGGCAGCAGCAAAGGCAGTTGAGATCGCCCCCTTCACGGGCTTCACGAAGAAGACCATCGCGTTCTACAGGGATCTTGCGAAGCACAATGAGCGTGAGTGGTTCGAGGCGCACCGTGACAGCTACATGAACGATGTGATCGCACCGGCGCAGTCCTTCATCGTCAGCATGGGCGGGAAGGTGGCCAAGCTCTCCGGCGGACTGCAGGCCAACCCGGACTACAACGGCAAGGGCAGCTTCAAGAAGATCTTCACCGATGTGCGCTACAACCAGGATCGCAACCCCTACAAGACCTGGATGGACATCATGTTCTGGGAGGGCACGCGCAAGTCGAAGAAGGACAATTCAGCCTTCTACCTGCGCATGAACCCGGAGAAGCTGTTCCTGGTGGCCGGGATCAAGGGCTTTGACAACAGCCTGCTGAAGGGCTGGCGCAGCGAGATGGCGAACACTGCCAAGCAGAAGGCGGCGAAGACCGTGGTCGACAAGCTCAGAAAGGGCGGCTATGAGATTCTCGGCGAGACCTACAAGACCCTGCCGCGTGGCGCGAATGAGGACGGCCCGATGCCGGAGCTGCAGAAGTACAGCGGCTTCTATGCCGTGCATGAGGAAAAGCTGCCGGATGTGGTCTACTCGGAGAAGCTGCTGGAGCACTGCCTGAAGCACTATAAGGCGATGCTGCCGCTGCATCAGCTGATGGTGGGGATAGCTGAGAAGCATAAGTAGTTGGAATAGTTCGAATAGTATTAGTAGTGAGAATAGTATTGGAAGTAGAAATAGTGGGGAGGTGTGGGAGCCGCGAATCGCAGCCTCGCCGGGGCAGTGGGAATAGTGCGAATAGTATTGGAAGTAGAAAAAGTGCATCGTCACTTCCACAATGAACAAAAGCCCCTACATGGTGCATTCGTTCAATGTGTAAATCTGACTACACCTTCCCTGCAAATCTCGTGTGGATGCTTTCCAGCATTCTGTTGATTTCCCCGAGAAGATCCAGACAGTGGTGATATTCGTCAATGTTGCCATAGCCGAGTTCGCGGGTGATGACGAGCAAGGTATCCACCTCGCGTGCTGAGCCGATTGCCATGGATAGGAAGTGAGCATAATCCCTGTCCGTGTGCCGCCCGTTCCCCTCTGCGATATTGGCAGCAATTGAGACACATGCTCGCCTGAGCTGCGAGGTCAGGCCGAACTGTTCAGATCTGGGGAACGCGGAGCTTAGCCTGTAAACACACATGGTCAGTTCTATGGAGCGCTGCCAGACTTTCAGATCCCTATGCGATTCAATGTTTCTCTTAACGGTCATCATACATATGTATAGTATCTCGTATGACGAAATATGTCAATGTGGTTAAAATAAAAACATCCGATTTTCTTAGAAGTTGCTTCCAGGAGCACTACATTAGTGTCAATCTCGGCCTGGCACTATTTGAACTGCGCAAACTGTTAGAACTTTTCAGACTGCTTTTTCGAACATTTCGCGATAGAGCACTATCAATAAGGGTACGCATCTGCATGGGAATGCAGGGATTGCCCCTTGGGGCCATCCAACAGGCGGGATCCTCTGGACCGGGAGCACCGCCAGCCTATATACAATCTGGAGGAATCACATGATCCGCAGACTGATCGCCACTTTCGCGATGCTTGCCATCGCCATTACCGCCATCTATGCCATGAGCGCCCCGCGCGCCGAAGCCCAGGGCATGGCCGTCGAGCCCGGCACCTCCGGCTACGATTTCAGCCTGATGGACACCGAGGGCCACAACCACCACCTGGCGGACTACTTCGCCGACGGACGCACCGTCGTGCTGGAGTGGTACAACCCCGGCTGTCCCTTCGTGAAGAAGTACTACGAGGGTGGCAACGACAGCATGGTGGATGCCAAGGCCTTCGCGGAGGAGAACGGCGTCGTCTGGCTGGCCGTCAACTCCGGTGCGCCCGGCAAGCAGGGCCACGGCCTGGAAGCCAATTCACAGTCCGCGACGGACTGGGGCATTGACAACCCGATCCTGCTTGATGAGGATGGCAGCGTCGGCCGGATGTTCGGTGCCCAGAACACCCCGCAGCTCTTCATTCTCTCCAGCGACGGCGTGCTGCTCTACAACGGCGGCGTCGATGAGACCAAGGCTGCCGGCGAGACCCCGCAGCACAACTACGTGATCAATGCGCTGACGCAGCACATGGCCGGTGAGACCATCGATCCCGCCAGCACCGCGCATGTCGGCTGCAGCGTGAAGTACGGTGAGCAGAAGCAGGCCGCCGAGGGTGGCATGCAGCCGCAGAACGCCCAGGGTGCGCGTTAGTCAGCCTGCGTGCTGCTGCAGCCTGGCTGCCAGCAGATGCAGCCCGGCTACGTAACTGTCCGGGCCGAAGCCGGTGACGACGCCGACTGCGCCCATCGCTGTATAGCTGTGGCGGCGGAACTCCTCGCGGGCATGGATGTTCGAGAGGTGTACTTCCACCACGGGCAGGCCGCAGGCGCGGATCGCATCAAGCAAGGCAATACTGGTATGGGAATAAGCCGCGGGGTTCATGAGGATCCCGCGGTTTCCGTTTTCTGCCGCAGAGAGAATCGCATCCACGAGTACTCCCTCGTGGTTGCTCTGGAGGATCGTCAGCTCCAGCCCGCGCTGCTTCGCCGTCTCCTCCAGCAGGGCATTGATCCCGGCCAGGCTGAGCGAGCCGTAGATCTCAGGTTCGCGCGTGCCGAGCCTGTCGAGTGATGGTCCGTGCAGTACCAGCAGTTTCATGGCCTGATCGCCTCCAGGGAACTGAGCACCTCGGCCTTGCTGACCTCGATGTCATACATCACCTCACCGGGGCGGACCGGGAGCACCATCCGCAGGCCGCCCGCGCGGTTCTTCTTGTCTAGCTGCATCCGTCCCAGTATCGCAGACTCCTCCGGCAGCACGATGGCTTCAGGCAGGCGGCACTGCGCGAGCGCCCGGCGCAGGATCGCCTCGTTGTCAGCCTGGGCCATGCCGTTTTCCTCGGCGATGCGGCAGGCGCAGAGCATGCCGAGCCCGACGGCTGCGCCATGAGAAAGCGTTCCCTCTGACAGGGCCTCAAGGGCATGGCCCACACTGTGGCCGAAGTTCAGCAGGCGGCGCGGACCCTGCTCGCGGAAGTCAGCGCTCACGAGCTCGCATTTCTGCAGGCTGCAGCGCTCCACGAGCCGCGTGAGTGCCGGCAGGTCGCCGCGGCTGGCCGGGGCGTAGTCCGCCGCCGGAGCATCCTCGATCACACCGCTGAGCATGTCGTACTTGACGACCTCCGCCAGCCCGCAGTGCAGCTCGGCATCGGGCAGCGTTGCCAGGGCTCGCGGGTCGCAGGCCACGCAGTCCGGCAGATGGAAGCTGCCCACGAGGTTCTTGGCCCCGCCGAAGTTGACGGCGGTCTTGCCGCCGATCGCCGCGTCGACCATCGCCATCAGGCTCGTGGGCAGCAGCAGGAGCCTGATGCCGCGCATGTAGAGCGATGCGGCGAGTCCGGCGAGGTCAGTGACAACGCCGCCACCCAGCCCGATCAGGAGGGCATCGCGCCCGGCGCGGCTTTCCGCGAGGAAGCTCAGTACACGCTGCAGGCCCTGCATGTCCTTGCTGCTCTCCCCGGCCGGCAGGCTCAGCCAGTGCATCTCGCGCTCCGCCAGGGCCAGGGCTTCGCAGAGCGACTCACCGTGCAGCGGCATCACGTTGTCATCGCTGAGCAGGAACACGCGCCGGCCCTCCGGCAGCAATGCATCCAGGCGCAGCGGATCACGCAGCAGGCCGTGGATCACGTGCACGGGGGAGTAGTGTCCCTCTTCAGGTTCGACCACGCGCGGTTCGCCGAAGTACCAGGCGATCTGCCGCGCACAGTAGGCGGGGCTGAGATAGCTGGTGTCGACCTGGTGGCTGGCCAGACGGTAGACCGGCTCGCGCTCGGCGAGCAGCTCAGCGATTCTGTTCTCGATATCCGCGGTGAACAGCAGTGGGCGGTGGCCCTGGGCTTCGATACGGTTCAGCAGGCTCTCGACGTCGGCACTGAGATTGACGACATGGCTACCGCGGCTCAGCAGCTCGCGCCGCCAGGGATCGAGCACCGTGCCGCCGCCGCTGGCAATCACCACATGGCGGGCTGATGACAGCTCCAGGCAGCATTCCAGCTCAAGTTCGCGGAAGCGCTCCTCACCGAAGCGCTCCCAGAGTTCGGGGATGCTCATCCCGCTGCGGCTGGCAACCATTTCGTCGGTGTCAACGAAGGCCAGGCCCAGCAGCCGGGCCAGCTCACGGCCGACGCTGGATTTGCCGCTGCCCATGAAGCCCGTCAGCAGGATGCGGTCCGGCAGCTCAGACATGGCGCACATGCTCCACGAGGCTGCGGCCGCGGTGCGCGGCAAGGCGCTCCAGCAGCAGGTCCAGCCGGTCCTGGCCGAACATCTCGAGCAGGGCATCCGCCAGCACCAGCGCCAGCTCCGCCTCCAGCACACTGCAGGCGCGCGGCACGATGCAGACATCACTGCGCTGGTAGCGCGCCCGGCGGCTCTCGCCGCTCTGCAGGTCCACGCTGTGCAGGGTCTTCTGCAATGTGGCAACGGGTTTCAGGTGCACGCGCAGCCAGACGGGCATGCCGTTCGTCATCCCGCCCTCGATCCCGCCGGCACGGTTGCTTGAGCGGGCCCCGTGAGCGGGATTGTCAGCATCCACCTGGTCATGCACGAGGCTGCCGGGACGCACACCGACATCGCTGCCGATGCCGATCTCTACGGCCTTTACGGCGGGCACGCTCATCAGCGCAGCGGCCAGACGTGTGTCCAGACGGCGGTCCCAGGCCACATGCGTGCCGAGCCCGATCGGTGGGTTGCAGGCGAACAGCTCGACACTGCCGCCCAGCGAGTCACCGCTCTCCCGCGCATTGTCAATCGCGGCCTGCATCGCCGCTTCGGCTGCGGCATCATCGACTCGCACTGGGCTTTCCTCACAGGCACTGTGGATTCGTCTGAGTTCAGCCTCGTCCAGCAGTTCCTCGGCGGGCCGCCCCTGGGCCGGGATGCCGCCGAGCATTACAACCCGGCTGTAGATCCCGATTCCGGCTTGCGCGAGCAGCAGCCGCGCCACCGTGCCGATGGCGACGCGCATCGCGGTCTCACGGGCACTGGCCCGCTCACTGATCGGGCGGGTCTGGTCGAGCCCGTACTTCACCGCCCCGGCGAGATCCGCATGGCCCGGACGCGGCACGGTGTACTCCGGCGGCTGGTGGTTCTGCCAGTTGGCAAAATCCAGATTCTCGATCAGCAGGCCCAGTGGCGCACCGCTGGTCCGGCCGGCATGCAGCCCGGCCAAGATCCGCGCACGGTCCCGCTCAATCTTCATCCGCCCGCCGCTGCCGGTCCCGGCCTGGCGCCGTTGCAGCTCCGGCAGGAGCAATTCCTCAGTGATTGCCAGACCGGCGGGCATGCCTTCGAGGATCCCGAGCAGGCCCGGGCCGTGGCTGTCACCGGCGGTCATGTGTCGTAGTGCCATCTCAGGGTCTCCCGGTTACGTTGGCCAGCAGCAGCTTTGCGTCCACGCTGTGCCCACTGAGCAGTTCGAAAGCCTCCGCCGCCTGGCAGGCGAGCATCGCCAGTCCGTTTTCACTCTGTGCACCGCAGTTGGCAAGCTGGGCCATGAAGCGTGTCACAGCTGGATGGTACACCAGATCGAGAGCGAGCATCCCGCGCGGCACGTCGTAGAACCCGCCCAGCGGCGATTCATCCTCGCGGCCGGCCATCCCGGCGCTGGTGCAGTTCACGAGCAGGTCAGCATGCGTGAGCAGCTCAAGCATCTGTTCATTGTCAATGTATGCCAGCTCGACATTCAGCGGGCGGCGCAGCTTTGCCGCGAATTCATCAAAGCGGTGCAGGGATTCCGTGCTGCGTCCGGCCACCAGCACGCTGGCGCAGCTCAGGCGAGAAAGCGCCAGCAGCACGCTTCTGGCAACAGAGCCCGTGCCGAGGATCACAGCCAGCTTCCCGGATGGATCGAAGCCGTGGACCTGCGTCAGGGCACGGCTGAAGCCACCCACGTCTGTATTGGCGGCGAGAATCCCCTCGTCCGTGAACTGCAGCAGGTTGGCATTGCCGGTCAGCCTGGCTTCCTCGCTATGGATGTCAGCACAGGCAAAGGCACGTTGCTTGT
The DNA here is from genome assembly GCA_020440605.1 of bacterium. Taxonomy (GTDB): domain Bacteria; phylum 4484-113; class 4484-113; order 4484-113; family JAFGCY01; genus JAHEFU01. The sequence goes on from JAGRNT010000007.1 coordinate 45,812, forward strand.
GCGGCGTCGTCACGTTTATCCCATGATAGCCCTGCTCAGCGCAGGCAGCCAGGCAGCCGCTGAAGCCCTCTTCATCACAGGGCAGCAGTTCATAGCTGCAGGCGATCCCGCACTGCCGGGCCGCTGCCGCAAACAGGCGCGGGGAGAGGGAGTGGCTGACCGGATAACCGGCCAGCCCCGCCCTCAGCAGGCGCAGGTCCTGCCGTGCATCGGTACTTCTCATGTCAGTTCACCAGCCTTGTGATTTCATCACGGAATCCCGGGAAGGAGACCACGATGCACTGTTCGTCACTGATTTCCACCGCGTCGTCAGTCAGCAGCGAAGCCACGACCGCCGTCATGGCGATCCGGTGGTCGCCGCGGCTGTCAACCTGTCCGCCATGCAACGTCTGCCTTCCGCTGACGACGAAGCCATCCGGCAGGGTTTCACAGGCAACGCCCAGCGCTGCCAGCATGGCCGCCGTGCTTTCGATGCGGTCGCTTTCCTTGAGCCGTAGTTCCGCGGCATCGCGAACCTCCGTCGTGCCTGCTGCCTGGCTGGCCAGCAGGGCCAGCAGCGGCAGCTCGTCGATGATCCCGGGAATGCTCTTGCCCTGGATCCGTGTTGCGTGCAGGCTGCTGGAGCGCACGCGGATTTCCGCCAGCGGTTCGCCGCAGACCAGGCGCTGGTTCTCCAGTGTGATATCCGCACCCATCTCAATCAGTGTCTCGATGAAGCCGCAGCGGCCGGGATTGACTCCGACATCGCGCAGCAGCAGTTCGGAGCCGGGCAGCAGCAGGGCTGCGGCAATCAGGAAGCTTGCCGAGGAAATGTCCCCCGGCAGGCTGAGTTCGCAGGCCTGCAGCCGCGCACCGGGAGGCAGTTCGATCAGGCCCGCCTCGCAGCTCAGTCCGCTGCCCATGTATTGCAGCATGCGTTCGCTGTGGTCGCGGGTCGGCACCGCCTCCAGCAGGCGGCAGCCGGAGCCGGCGGCAAGTGAGGCCAGCAGCAGGGCACTCTTGACCTGGGCGCTGGCAACCTCCGGCTTGTGCAGTGTGAAGGGCAGGCGTGCACCATCAATGCGCAGCGGCAGCCGGCCCTCGATTTCAAGGTAGTCGATCACGCTGCCCATGTCGCGCAGGGGGTCGACAACGCGGGCCATCGGCCTGCCCCGCAGCGAGGCGTCGCCATCGAGGCTGCTGCTGAAGCGCTGGGCGCTGAGCACGCCGCAGAGCAGGCGCGCGGTGGTTCCGCTGTTGCGGCAGTCCAGCACCCTTCGCGGGGTGCGCAGGCCGCTGAGCCCCTTGCCATGCACGCGCACGCTGCCGTCCGCCGCGGCTTCGCTGATGCTGATCCCGAGCTCCCGCAGGCAGTCCCGCGTTGCCAGCACATCCGCGCCGGAGGGCAGGCCCTGGATCAGGCTCTCCCCTTCGGCGAGTGCGGAGAGCAGCAGGGCGCGGTGTGCGATGCTCTTGTCTCCGGGCACGCTGGCCGTGCCGCGCAGGCTGGCTCTGGCTGTCAGCGCGCCCATCAGAAGCTCCTCCCCATGGCGGAGCAGATGGGGCCAAGTGCGCTGCCGACGTCCGCCAGCATTTCCGGAGTGAGGCTCTGCTTGCCGTCGCACAGGGCGTCGTCAGGACAGGGATGGGCCTCGATGATCAGGCCGTCAGCCCCGGCGGCCACCGCTGCCAGGGACATCGGCCGGATCAGTTCGCGCCGTCCCGTGGCATGGCTCGGATCCACGATCACCGGCAGGTGTGTCAGCTGCTTGAGGGCCGCCACCGCCGCGATGTCGAGGGTGTTGCGTGTGTAGCTTTCGAAGGTGCGGATCCCGCGCTCGCAGAGCACCACCTGGCTGTTGCCGGCGGCGAGCACGTACTCCGCTGACATCAGCAGTTCCTCGATGCTTGCCATCATTCCGCGCTTGAGCAGCACGGGGCGCTCACTGCGGCCAGCGGCTTCCAGCAGCGCGAAGTTCTGCATGTTGCGCGCACCGATCTGCAGCATGTCACTGTACTCGGAGATCGGTCCGACCATTTCCGGATGCAGGACCTCGGTGACGATCGGCAACCCGCAGCTTTCACCGGCGGACTTCAGCAGGCGCAGGCCGGGCAGGCCCATGCCCTGGAAGGCATAGGGTGAGGAGCGCGGCTTGAAGGCTCCGCCGCGCAGGATCCGGGCCCCGCTGGCAGCGGCGGCGCGAGCGGCAGCGCAGACCTGCTCAGCACTCTCCACGGCACAGGGTCCGGCGATCAGCACGAAGCGCTCCGCGCCGAGCTCCACCCCGCCCACGTTGACAATCGTGTCCTCCGGGCGGAATTCACGGCTGGCGAGCTTGAAGGGCTGGCGCACGCCGCTGATCTCCGCCACGCCGCGCATGGCGCGCAGTTCCTCCTGCTGCGGTGCGGGCAGCAGCGCCGTTACGCCGATGCTCACCCGGCCCGGCTCGCGCGAGAGGTGCGGGGTCACGCCGCTGTCCTCCAGGCGGCGCAGGACATCACTGAGCTGTTCCAGCGGAGCCTCGGGCTCCATCACGATCACCATCATCTGAGACTCTCCTTGAGTTGTCCGGCAGCCGTCAATGTGCTCCGGTCCAGTTCCCGGCGGATGCCGGAAATGAACTGCAGTGCGGCATCAAGTGATTCATTGCCATTCTGCAGCAGCTGCAGCAGGGCGCTGCCCACGATCACTCCGTCGCCATACTGCATTGCCAGCGCCGCGGATGCAGGGTCAGCGATCCCGAAGCCGGTCAGCAGCGGCAGCGTTGTCAGGCTGCGCAGGCTCTGGCTGACGGCTGCCAGTGCCGGGTCTCCCTGGCTCTGGCCACCGGTCACGCCCATGCGCGAGACCATGTAGATGAAGCCCTCAGCCTGCTCAGCCAGCCTGTTCAGTCGTGACTCCGGGCTGGCAGGTGTGGCGAGCTGGATGCGGGCGAGGGGGCTCCCGATCAGCAGCTGCTCACGCAGCGGATCGGCACCGAGCGGCAGGTCCGGAATGATCAGCCCGCTGATTCCCGCCGCCTCAGCCTCCGCCAGGAAGCGGGGCAGGCCATGGGCCAGCAGCGGGTTCAGATAGCCCATTGCCAGCAAAGGGATTGTCATTGTTTCGGAGAGGCGGGATGCGAGTTCCAGCGCACACTGCGTAGTCATACCGGCGGCGAGCACATGGGCACTGGCCTGCTGGATCACCGGGCCGTCCGCCAGCGGATCACTGCAGGGCAGGCCGATCTCCACGGCATCAACGCCCTGTTGCTCCAGCAGTGGCAGCAGTTCCAGGAAACGTTCCTCATCCGGGTAGCCGGCTGTGACGTAGGCCACCAGCAGCGGGCGATGCCTGCGCCGTTCGCGCAGGTCCAGCTCAAGCCGCTTCATGGCCGGCCTCCCTGCGCTCGCGGAGCGCTGTTGCCACATGGGCGATGTCCTTGTCGCCACGCCCACTGAGGCAGACCACAAGTGGTCCAGTACCCGGCTGGCGCAGGGCCAGGGCCAGGGCGTGGCTGCTCTCCAGGGCGGGGATGATCCCCTCCATGCGACAGAGCAGCTCGAAGGCGGAGAGGGCTTCGTCGTCAGTCACACTTTCATAACGTACGCGGCCCACGCTGTGCAGGAAGGCGTGCTCGGGTCCGACGCCGGGATAATCCAGCCCGGCACTGATGCTGTGTACAGGTTCCACCTGGCCGTTGCCATCCTGGAGCAGGTAGCTCAGTGAGCCATGCAGCACACCGGGCCGGCCGAGGCCCAGCGCGGCGGCATGCTTGCCACTGGTATTGCCCGTGCCGCCGGCTTCCGCACCCAGCAGTTCCACTCCGCTGTCAGCGAGGAAGGCCGCGAACATCCCGATCGCATTGCTGCCGCCACCGACGCTGGCAACCACCGTCGCGGGCAGGCTGCCTACATGTTCCAGGCACTGACGGCGGGCTTCAATGCCGATCACGGCCTGGAAGTCGCGGACCAGCAGCGGGTAGGGATGCGGGCCGACGGCGCTGCCGATCAGGTAATGCGCCTCGCGGCAGCTGGCCACCCAGTCGCGGATCGCCTCACTGGTGGCATCCTTCAGCGTGCGGCTGCCGCTGTCAACGGGCCGCACCTCGGCACCGAGCATGCGCATGCGCTGCAGGTTGGGGCTCTGGCGGCGGATGTCCTCCGTGCCCATGTAGACCCGGCAGTCCAGCCCGAGCATCGCCGCTGTGGTGGCCACCGCCACGCCATGCTGGCCGGCACCGGTCTCGGCGATCAGCAGGCGCTTGCCGAGCCTGCGGGCCAGCAGGCCCTGGCCCAGGCAGTTGTTGAGCTTGTGCGCCCCGCTGTGCAGCACGTCCTCACGCTTCAGGTAGAGCGGGCGTCCGAGCTGCTCGCTCAATCGCCTCGCAAGGTAGAGCGGAGTTTCGCGTCCCGCGAAGTCCCGCAGCAGCGAGGAAAGCTCGGAGCGGAAAGCCGCATCGCCCAGCAGGCGGGCATGTTCCCCTGCCAGTTCATCCAGGGCCGGGACCAGGCTCTCCGGAACATAGGCTCCGCCGAAGGGGCCGAAGCGCCCGTCACTGCCCGGACGGGGCAGCTCCCCCAGTCTGGCAGCCCGCACACTGCCGATGAATTCCTCCATGAGCCGTGCATCCTTGCGGCCGGGGCTGCTTTCCACTGCGCTTGCGACATCCACGCCGATTACCTGTGTGAACTGCAGCAGGGCGGCGGCGCTGTAGGGATTCAGACTCCCGGCGATGCGCAGCGGCAGTCCGCAGGCGGCAGCACGGCGGATGTCGGCGATTGTCAATGTCATTTCAGATGAGCGGGGACGGGGCAGATCCAGCAGCAGGCTGTCAATCCCGCTGCCGGCGAGCATTGCCAGATAGGCCCCGTCACCGAGCTGCGCCGGTTCCAGCACGACGATGATCCGTGCCTCACAGCCAGCCTTCAGCTCAGCGAGGTACTGAGCGCTGACCGGCTCATGCAGCTGCAGGTAGTCCAGCCGGCAGTCCCGGGCCAGGGCTGCGGCTGCAGCCGGAGTCATCCCCTGCAGCACGGCAGCCAGCCTGGCGCTGCCGAGCGCTGCGCGGATCTCCTGCAGCTGCTCCGGACTGATCCGGCGCGGGCTGTCGCAGAGAACGCAGCCGATGATGTCCGCGCCGAGCGATTCCGCCAGCCGTGCATCCTCGGGACTTGTCACGCCGCAGATCTTGATCTCACACGGCTTCATGCGTGACCTCCCTCGACAGCATCTCCGCCAGGCGCTTTTCCGGGCGGTCATGCTCCAGCAGCTCGGAGCCGATCAGGAAGCTGTGGATGCCGCGGTTCATGAACATGCGCATGTCCTCTATCCCGCGGATCCCGCTTTCGGCGACGATGCGGATGCCCTGCGGCACACGGCCCGCCAGTCGCAGCGCAGCTCGCAGGTCCAGTTCCAGGCTGTCGAGGTCGCGGGCGTTGATCCCGATCAGCTCCGGCTTCAGTGCCAGCGCGCGTTCCAGCTCCGCTTCACTGTGGACTTCGAGCAGCACTTCCAGCCCGATTTCCCTGCTCAGGGTGTACAGCCGGCGCAGGCAGTCGTCGTCAAGCAGGCGCACGATCAGCAGCACGGCATCAGCACCGAGCAGGCGTGTCTCGAGGATGTCGAATTCAGAGATGATGAATTCCTTGCGCAGCACGGGAATCCCGACTGAGGCACTGGCTTCACTCAGGCCGTTCTTGTGCATCCCGAAGAACTGCTCGTTGGTGAGCACGGAAATCGCCGCGGCTCCGCTTCGTTCATAGGCTGTTGCCAGCAGGCCCGGGGCCCGGTAGCCGCCGAGCTCGCCCCTGCTTGGCGAGCAGCGCTTGATTTCCGCAATCACCGCCGGTCGCTGTTCCAGAGCGCGCTGCAGGCTGCGCACGGACGGCAGTGACATGCAGTCCTCATGCAGGCGCTGCATTTTGTAGCTGTCAATCGACAGGGGCTGGCGCCGCCGCCGGTCGGCGATGATCCTCTCAAGCAGTGCGTTCATGCCGCCACCTCCAGGCTGTTGCTCAGATTCACGAGAGCCTGCAAGGCCGCCTTGGCCCTGCCGCTGTCAATCGCCTCGGCCGCGATCGCCACACCTTCCGGCAGCTTGTCACACAGGCCGCCGAGCACGGCACATGCTGCGGCATTCGCGAGGACGATCTCCCGTGCCGGACCGGCTTCCCCAGCAAGCAGGCGACGGATGATATCGGCGTTTTCGCTGCGCTCCCCGCCCAGCAGGGCGCACTTTTCAATCCCGGCCAGTCCGAAGTCGGCCGGCTGCAGTTCACGGCTGCGTATGTCATTGCCATTCACTTCGATCAGGAGCGTGGCCGCACTGAGGCTGATCTCGTCCAGGCCGTCACGGCCGGCGACCACGAAGGCCCGGCTGCCGCCGAGCATCGAGAGCGCTCCGGCGATGCGCCGCGCGCAGTCCTCCGAGAAGCAGCCGATCAGCTGGCGGCTGGCGCGGGCCGGATTGCTGAGTGGCCCGAGCATGTTGAAGCAGGTCCGCACCCCGAGTGCCCTGCGCAGCGGGGCGAGGCTGGCCATCGCCGGATGCAGGGCCGGGGCATAGAGGAAGCCCACGCCACAGTGCTCGATGCATTCCGCCATGCCGCGGCTGTCCAGCAGCACGTTCACACCCAGCTCCTCAAGTACATCGGCGCTGCCGCAGCGGCTGCTCACGGAGCGGTTGCCATGCTTGGCAACACGCAGGCCCATGCCCGCCGCCACGAATGCCGTGGCCGTGGATATGTTGAAGCTGCCGCTGCCGTCGCCGCCGGTGCCGCAGGTGTCGATCAGGTCCGGACCGGGCCGGACCTCCACAGGGGTGCAGCGCTCACGCATCAGTTCAGCAAAGCCGCAGAGTTCGGCACTGCTCTCACCGCGCATCCGCAGGGCCACGAGCAGCGCGCTGCCGAGTTCGGGGCTTGCGCCATTGTCCAGCATCTCCGCGAGCAGTGCACGAGCCTGCTCCCGGCTCAGTTCGGCACCGCTGAGGATCGTCTCAAGGGATTCGCGCAGCATCAGCGCACCTCCAGGGGGCGCAGCTGCGCCAGCATGTTGTCAATCAGCCGCCCGCCCACGGCCGTGAGCAGTGACTCGGGATGGAACTGCAGGCCACAGAGCGGCAGGCTGCGGTGGCGGATCGCCATCACTTCCCCGTGGCTGGTATGCGCCGTGAGTTCCAGGCAGTCCGGCAGGCTGTCCGGATCAACCACGAGCGAGTGGTAGCGCATCGCCTCATACGGGTTTGGCAGGCCACGGTGGATGCCGCGACCGTCATGGTAGATCAGTGAACTGCGGCCGTGCATCAGGCGTGCGGCGCGTACGATCCGCGCGCCGAAGTGCATTGCCAGGGCCTGGTGTCCAAGGCAGATTCCGAGCATGGGCAGCTCGTGGCAGAGCCCGGCGATGATCTCCGGCATGTTGCCAGCGTCCTGCGGCTGGCCGGGACCCGGGCTGAGCACGATCAGCTCCGGGGCCAGGGCCCGCAGGCCGGCGCTGTCAATCGCATCATTGCGGAAGACCCTGAGCTCACCGCCGCGCTGCCCGAGCATCTGCACGAGGTTGTAGGTGAACGAATCGTAGTTGTCAATCACGGCAATCATCCGATGCCCTCCTCGGCGAGACGGATCGCCTCCACGAGCGCTGCCATCTTCGCGCTGCATTCATCGTACTCACGCTGCGGGTCGCTGTCGGCGACGATCCCGGCCCCGGCCTGCAGGGTGTAGCGGCCCTGCTGGAGCTGCACCATGCGGATCGCGATGCACATGTCCATCCGGCAGTCTCGGCCGATGTAACCCACAGCGCCGCCATAGGCTCCGCGCCGGAAGGGTTCCAGTTCGTCGATCAGCTCCATTGCGCGCAGCTTGGGAGCCCCGCTCAGGGTGCCGGCGGGGAAGGCGCTGGCCAGCAGCTCGAAGCAGTCGCTGCGCGCCGCCAGCCTGCCGCTGACGCGCGAGACCATGTGCATCACGTGGCTGTAGCGGCGCACCGCCATCAGTTCGTCCACATTCACGCTGCCGTATTCGCAGACCCGGCCGAGGTCATTGCGGGCCAGGTCAACAAGCATCAGGTGTTCACTGCATTCCTTCGGATCAGCGCGCAGTTCCTGCTCTCGTGCTGCGTTGGCAGCTTCATCACTAGCCAGCGGACGGGTCCCGGCGATCGGCATCACGCGGGCCACTCCCTCAGTGAGAGAGACCAGCTCCTCGGGTGAACTGCCAATGAGCTGGTGGTCGCCGAAGTCCAGCAGGAACATGTAGGGCGAGGGATTCACGCTGCGCAGCGCACGGTAGATCGCCAGTGCGCTGGCAGAGGTCAGCCCGCTCAGTCTGCGGGAAAGTACGAGCTGGAATATGTCTCCGGCGGCGATGTGCTCCAGCACCTGCCTGACGGCCTGTTGATACTGGCCCGGGGCATAGCCGACCTCCTCCGCGGGGCTGCTGATCGCATAGGCCGGGGACTCCTCCTGCGGCAATGGACCACGCAGCCGTTCGCGATAGTGCATCGCCCTGGCATCAACCTCAGCCTGGCTGCTGTCAGCGAGACAGGGCATTGCGGCGATGCGCATCCGGCGGGTCAGGTGGTCGAACTCAACAACGCTGCGAGGCACGAGGAAGCTGGCGTCGGCAAGCCCGGTCTCGGAAGCATGGCTGTCCGGGATGCGCTCGAAGAGCCGCACGCAGTCATAGCCGAAACTGCCGACAGCGCCACCGAGCATCGGCGGCAGGCCATCCGGCAGACCTGCGCTGCTCTGCTCGATGAAGCGGCGCAGCGGTGCCAGCGGATCAGCCGGATCCAGCTCATGTTCCTCCTCGCCCGTGGCTGTGATGATCCGCATCCGTTGCCCGCGGATTTCCACGCGGTCAAAGGGGGCGAGGCCGATGAAGGAGTAGCGTCCAAGACCCTGGCCGTGCTCACTGCTTTCCAGCAGGAAACCGCATTCGCCGGCGCACAGCTTCATGTACGCGCTGACGGGGGTATCCAGGTCGGCAGGGAGTTCGATCAGGCAGGGGGCGGGCGCCAGGCCCGCGGCAGTTGCGGGACTACCGGGAGAGTGGAGCGTGGACATGGCGCCGGCCTCCCTTCACCGATTTTGTGCAATCGGTAAAGCGCCACCACAGCCAGGCCCCGCTAGCGTTGAAGCTGCTGAGGACGGCATTGTTGGCGATGAGGACAGCGTTTGTCATTGTCGTGTACTTGCTCCTTGTCAGTCTGCGGGCGATCCCGCTCAATGGCATTATAACCAGAATTTGCCTTCTGCAAAGGGCCAGCCGGTGGGAAATTCCTGACAGGCGGTCGCTGCTACATCTATATATCGGAAAAATTCCGGGAATCCGCTGAAGGTGCTGCACTAGAATGGACACATGTCAGAGCTGTTCCACAGTCCCGCTGAGCTGAAGCGCATGGCCGCTGCAGCCGCGCTCACGGCCGTACCGAGCAACTGCAGGCTCGGCCTGGGCAGCGGCAGCACCGCTGAGATCTTCGTGGAAGAGCTTGCAGTCCGGGTCCGCCAGGGTCTGCAGGTACGTTGCTGCGCCACCTCTGAGCGCACGGCACGCCTGGCAAGAAGCAAGGGAATCGAGGTTGCGGGCCTTGATGCCTTCGAGGGACTGGACCTGACCGTGGACGGCGCTGACGAGATCGATCCGCAGCTCAACCTGATCAAGGGGGGCGGAGCCTGCCACCTGCGTGAGAAGGTCGTGGCGGCTTTCAGTGCAAGACTGATCATCATCGCCGATGACAGCAAGTTGGTTGACAGCCTCGGAGCCTTCCGCATCCCGCTCGAGGTGATTCCCTTCGCCCTGCCACTGGTGCTGCGTGAGGTCTCGGGCCTGCCGGGCTGCCGGAGCTGCTTGCAGCGCCGCAGCGAGAGTGCTCCCGTGCTGACTGACGAAGGCAATCTGGTGCTGGACGCCGACTTCGGCCTGCTAACCGACCCGGGCAGCCTCGCGATCCGGCTCAGTGACGTGCCGGGCATCGTCGAACACGGGCTGTTCGTCGGCATGGCTGAGACAGCATTCATCGGAACGCAGGACGGGGTGCGGATCCTCGAGCGCGCTTAGAACTGCAGCACGGTCACCTTGCCGCTGTCGTCAAATTCGGTGACCGTGGCTTCCGTGCCATCCGCCCAGCGCACCGTCAGCTTCACGGGACTGCTGCCCTGCGGGATGCCGAAGTGCAGCGGTGCCAGCGAGCTGGAAAGGTATCCGCTGCCGGCCTGCTGCTCGCGCAGCAGCAGCTCGCCACTGTCAAGTTCCAGAGTGGCCCGGCTGCCCACCGCCCAGCGGTTGCCGTCCCTGCCGACCAGATTCACGGAGAGACCGGTGCCGGACTGTTCCTGTGCATTGCGCCTGAGCATCACCGGGCTGGCGTATGACACGCTGACAAGCACCTCCAGCAGCCCGTCACCATCACTGTCGAAGGCCTGCACGCCGCGGCCGTCGGTGAACAGGAAGATCCCGCTGCGGCCCGGCTCCACCGCGCTGAAGCCTCCGGAGCCCTTGCCGTCCAGCAGCTGGCCGTAACCTGCGTTCCAGCGACCGGTCTCAGGCTGGGTGGCGTAGTAGTTGTCAACCTGCAGCAGATCGATGTCTCCGTCATTGTTAAGGTCGCCCGCCGCGCAGCCGAAGGCGATGCTGTACTGTGCCGCCAGCGGCAGCTGCTCCGCGCTGAATCCGCCCTTGCCGTCGTTGACCAGCAGCATGCTGGCCAGCTCAGTGGCATAGTAGTGTTCCTGGATCTCCTGGGGATCGCCGTAGATGTCGCTGAAGCTGGCATTGGCGAAGTCGTGCCATCTGGGGAAGCGTTCCGCCACGCGTTGCGGCATCGCATAACCGCTGCACGAACGTCCGCGGCCGGGCAGGAATTCCTGCTCACCCTTCTGCTTGGCCTCCACCAGGTGGCGCTTGCCGTCGCCGTTGAACTCGCCGGCGAACAGGGTCATCGCATGCTCGTTGTCAGCCTTGTACTTCGTATTCAGTCCCTGGTTGCCGGCCACGATGTCGAGGTCGCCGTCATTGTCGGTGTCCGCCACAGTGAGGCTGGTCCAGATGCCGTGCGGGGCGATGTCGATGCCCTCCTGCAGTTTGCCATCCACGTTGCGGAACAGGCGCACCGGGCCGTACTCATCGCAGGTCAGCAGGTCCTGCCAGCCGTCGTTGTCAAGGTCGGCGAAGCAGGCATCGCTGATGCAGCCGCTGATCCCGCCCGCTGGCAAGCTGCCGGCGCCATCCACGAAGTTCAGGTTGCCTTCGTTCAGCAGCAGCTCACTGGGCACCGGGCTCAGGTAGCGGTGCGGCTTCAGCCGGCCTGCGATGAAGACGTCAAGGTCCCCGTCCCTGTCTATGTCAGCGCTGCAGGCACTGCCTGACGAAACTTCTGAGGTGCTGATCCAGCCGCTCTGCATCCCTTCCTCTGTGTTGAGCACCAGCCAGTTGCGGTACAGGGTGGTGTCACCGCCGGCCTCGTTGCCACCGCCCGTCACCAGCATGTCCGGCCGGTCATCACCGTTGGCATCAAAGCAGAGCACGCCCATCTCCTCAACATCCGCGGGAATGCTGCCTTCCATCAGGGAGCTGGCGGCGAATCCGCCATCCGCTCCCATGTAGAGGCGTCCGGTCTGGCCGGCTGCTCCGGCGAAGTAGACGTCCAGTCTCCCATCGAGATCGAAGTCGGCAATCCCCAGCCCGCCGCCGAGCGTGCTGCGCTGCCAGGGCAGCAGCGGCTCCTCCTCGAACTCCTGCGCCAGGGTGTCGGCTTCCTTGCGCTGCCAGGCGAAGTCCTCACGGGTGTAGATCCCCTGCTGTGCAGGCGGGGCCCAGGCCTCCAGATCGTCACGGCGGCTGATCACATAGTGGCTGCCGCAGGGCAGGTCGCGCTCGACCTGCAGCTTGCCGTCGGGCCAGATGATCTCCAGCCGCGTCAGGCTGGTCTGCTCGCCGGTGCCGATGTGCACCCGTGCGCTCTCCGCGCTGGAGTAGCCGCGGGCCAGCGTCACTTCGCTGGCGATCACCTTCGTGCCGGCGTAGGCCTTCAGTCTGGCGCCGACGGCCTGCCAGTTGCTGCCTGGCTGGCGCAGGTCTATCGTCAGGCGGTTGCCGCACTGCTTGTCATTGCGCCACACGCCAAGCAAGTCATTCGTACGGTTGGTGATGATGTCCAGGTCGCCGTCGCCGTCGTAGTCCTGGATCGAGGTGCCACAGGAGATGCTCTCGCCCGTGATCCCCCAGTTGTCAGCCGGCTTCTTGTAATGCAGCGGCGTGTCGGCGGTGAACAGCACGTCCTGGCGGGGCAGGGTGCCGAAACTGAGTGCATGCTGCTGCAGCTCCTCGTCGCTCGCCCCGGCGGCCGACATTGCAGCAGCTTCGTTCATAGCGTCCACGTCCACGCTGAAGCGCATGGTGTAGCCATTGGTGGCGAACAGCTCCGGAGTACTGGAGCAGTTCAGGTCGGCGATCCGGCAGCTCCAGGTCCATTCGCTGGCCTTCACTCCGGCCAGCTCGGCAACTTCGCTCATCCAGCCGAATCCACGGTTGAGGAACAGGCAGTTGCGCATGTTCTGCTGGGGCATGAAGCTGATCAGTTCCTGGCGGTACTGGTACATGTCCCCGCTCTGGATCTTGCCGTCCTTGTAATCAGCTGCCGCCATGTCGCCGACGAAGATGTCCAGCAGACCGTCGCCATCGAGATCGCCGTGGTCAGCCCCCATCGAGAAGTAGGGTGTACGCCTGAGCATCGTGCGCGAGTGGTCAGTGAACTTTCCGTGGCCGTTGTTGATGTAGTAGTAGTCCTGGGTCTCCATGTCACCGGAGAGATAGAGGTCGGTGTAGCCGTCCTCGTTGTAGTCCCCCGCCAGCGCCATCAGCGTCCAGCCGATGTGATCCATGCCGGCGTCGGCGATACCGTTGTCAAAGTGACCGGTGCCGTCATTGATCAGCAGCTGGTCGTCGTCGGGCCTGACCCGGGCCTTGTTGAGTTCGTCGAAGTAGTAGTATTCGGCGGCCTCACCGGTCATGATGTAGCGGCCGGTGTTCTGGTCGATGCGGAAGCTGCCCTGGATGTCCGTATCCATCTGGCTGGCCATGCTCTCCCGGCCCATGCGGTTGTTGGCGACATACAGATCGAGATCCCCGTCGCGTTCGATGTCGATTGCGGCCACGGTCACGCAGGTGTTGCCGACGGATGCTCCCCGGGCCTCGCTTTCGTCGGTGAATCCGCCGCTGCCGTCGCCCATGAACAGGCGGTTGCCGCTGCCACGCGTGAAGACGTAGAGATCAAGGCTGCCGTCTCCGTCCACATCCACGAACATCGCGCCTGAGCAGTACTCACCATCGAGGGCCAGGTCAGCGCCGGCTCCGGCAGTTGCATCGCTGAAACGGAAACCGCCCTCGTTGCGGTAGAGCCGGTTGGGCTGCTCAATCCCCGCCACGTAGATATCCAGGTCTCCGTCGTTGTCAAAGTCACCACTGGCGAGCCCGGCCTGGGCTGCGATCTGGTCCAGCAGGACCTGCGGGTTGCTGACGTTGTTGTCAAACTCCAGCCCGGTCTCGCTCGAGGCCAGCGCCACGAAGGAGTCAGCCGACACGTCAGCAGTGCTGAATGGAGTGGCCTGGATGTGACTGTCTCCGCCATGCATGCCCGCCTTGCCGGTGCCGCCTTCAGCAGTCTTCGTGTTGTCGGTGCAGGAGGCAAGGCACAGCAGTGCGAGTGCTGCGAGGGCCAGGGTGCTCAGTGTGTTCATCCGCAGTAACCTTCCTCGGACGCATGGCGCGAGCGTGTCCGCGCTGGTCTAGCGTCCACTGCAGATTATAGGGGAGGCGGGCCGCCCTCCATGGCTGCCGCCCAGTCTCAATTGCCACGGGCGAATCCGCCTCAGCAGCAATCGGAACCACTGCAGCAGGACTCTCCGCAGTTCAGCGTGATGCTGACATTGGCGCAGCCGCAGCTGCTGCCCTCGGCAGGATGGATGTTCAGCGTGCAGCTGCCGTTCCCGTTGTCAATGCACTGAGCGCTCAGATTCACGTTCTGCATGTTCGTCACCTCATGTAATTAGACTATTAGAGAAGAATAGAAATAAATCCGCAAAAAAAATGCGGCTAGATGCCGCAGACCTTCGGGTCAAAGAAGTCAGCCAGTTCCTGGATGGTCTGGGGATCAACCCAGCAGACGATCTTCTGCCCCTGACGCTCGGTGCGGATCAGTCCGGCGCGCTTCAGTTCCCGCAGATGATGCGAGACGGTGGAGGCGGCGACATCCAGCTTCTGGCAGATGTCTCCGACACAGACACAGGCCTCCCGGTCGGTCACGAACACCGTGCCGGGGGTACAGCAGTTGGTCAGCATGCGGAAGATCTTCAGGCGGTTGATGTTGGACAGAGCCTGGAACATCTCCACCAGCTCTTCACTTCGATCGATTTCTGTTAGAACTTTCGACATCGCTCGAATTATAACGCATTCTCAGAGTAGTTTCAAGTCAGAATTGTGGGAACGGGGAAATGGAGCTGAGCCGTGAAGCGTGATCAATTCCAGCACGGACTCGCTGCCCCTCTGCGGTTCAAATGGGAAAGGCATTCCGCATGGAGAGCTGTATGTCACACACGATACACACCATGCTCTCCAGCTGGATGATACCGGAGCATGCATCACCAGCCGCGGCCGCCACCGCCGCCGCCACCTCCACCGCTGAATCCGCCCCCGCCTGAGCTGGAGCCACCGCTGAAGCCACTGCCTGAACTGCTACCCCAGGAGCCGCTGGATGTACTGCCTCCGCCCCAGCCTCCACCTGATGATCCGCTGGAGGGAGGTGGAGGTGGCGGCAGTGAGGCCCTGCGGTAGACCCGGCTCAAGTTGCGGGGCAGATGCCGCGCCAGCCGGCTGTAATCGAGGTCCTGCGGCGAGAGATACTCCCGCGCGGGATCCGCATACCAGCCCGGAGCGCCGGCTTTGTAATGCTCGGGACGCAGATGCTGCAGCAGGATGCTCCACTGCGTATTCACGCCGAGCGCCACGGCGTAGGGCAGGTACTGTTCGCTGAGCACTTCGTCAGCGTATTCATACTGCCCGAGGCTGTCCTCGCCGCCGGTCATGGCCAGCCGGAAGCCCTCGATGCGGTCCAGCACGGCGCGCCCCAGTTCGCTGTAGGCCGGCAGCAGTGCATAGAACAGGAAGTTCAGCACGAACAGGGCCAGCAGCAGCAGGAAGAAATCCGCAGCCGAGAAGAAGAACAGTCCGAGCGCAAGGCAGACCAGCCAGATCCCGAAGCCGCTGACACTCAATACAATCCCTGTCTGGCGCTGTCGCTCATTCATTTCATAGTAGACATGATGCAGTTCATGCACCAGCGAACTCTCAACGGCTCGCGTGGCACTGCGGAAACGGTGGTGGTTCTTGCTGTCGAGGGTGATCTGCTTGTACTTTCCGCGGTAGATCGCCTCGATGAAGGCCCGCTCCTCGGGACGCAGGCCGGCGACCCCGTCGCGCAGGCGATGCAGCTTCCAGGCGCCATGGTGATGATGCTCGATGCGCAGCACTCCGTTCTGCGCCAGCTCAAGGATCAGCGCGGTCATCAGGGTTTCGTCCACATCCAGCTTCCAGATGTAGCGCAGGCTGGCGGCACTGAGGCCGATCAGTGGACGTTCCTCACGCAGCACCAGCCCTTCGTGGGGATCGCGCCCGACGCGGATCCAGCTTGCCAGGTAGTAGATCCCGACGATTGCCAGAATCAGCAGGCCGAGCGCCCAGCCGCCGTTGCTCTCCAGCCACCAGCGCAGGCGCAGCGTCGCTGGTGGTTCGGCGATGATGCCCTTCGGGAAGCCGGCCACGACCGTCAGTCCTTCGGAGGGTGCCAGGGGGCGCGTTGTCCGGAACAGCAGACCCTTGTCAAGCTGCTCCACCGCGTAGTCCCGGCCCAGACTGCCATAGGGCCCCGTGTAGGCCTCACTGTGCAGCTGCTCAGGCGGGACGCTCTCCGGCAGCAGCACCCGGCAGCTCATTTCGTCGATGCCGAAGGCCCAGGAATTGCCGTTGACATTCCAGTAGAGTTCGTCGTGTTCGCTGAAGCGTCCGATCTGGCGCTGCATGCGGTAGCTGATCGCGTATACGTGCACACCGTGATCGAGGAAACGGGCGGGACTGCCGATGCGCAGGCCCACGCCGTTCTTCAGGGCGTATTCCATGAACTCGGCGGGCTCGCCATCCTGGCTGACCGAGATGCGGTCCATGGGCACCAGCACCCTGCGCCCGCCGGAGCGGTAGATCGTGGGGATCTCGCGGATGATCCCGCGCTGGATCTCATTGCCGAGCACGAGCACGCTGATCCGCTCCGTGACCTCGATCGCGCCGTCCGGTTTGATCTGAACGGTGCTGTCAAACGAGAGTACTCGCTCGGGACCCGCAGGGACTGCCGCTTGCCCTTCCTCCCAGTTCTCCTGGAGCAGGTTGTCAAACAGCGCTCTGACTTCCGGACCTGGGTCGTATGGTGGATCAGGCACACTGCGCGGGGATTCAGCCTGCGCTGAGCAGGGCAGCAGCAGGGCCAGCAGGAGGCACAGCAGGCAGCGCATCACCAGCCGCTGCCTCCACCACCGCCGCCTCCGCCGCCGCTGAAGCCACCACCGCCCCCGCCACTGCTGCTGCTCGGCGGTGTGGCGCTGTGGCTCACGGAACTGTTGAAGCTGCGCGGCATGTCGTCACTGAAGCCGCCGAAGTCAAAGGCATTGCCATGCATGTAGCGGCTGCCGCTGTATCCGCGGTACCAGCCCGGGGCTTCGACGCGCTCGCCACGGGACTGCAGCACGCGTCCGAACTGTTCGCCCCATTCCTTGTTGACATCCAGGGCCACGGCATGCGCCAGGTAGCGCTCAGAGAGCACGGTGTCGGCGTAGACGTAACCGCCGAGTGAATCCTCACCACCGAGCATTGCCAGCCTGAAGCCCTCGATGCGGTCCAGCACCGCGCGGCCCAGCTGGGTGTAGCTGGGCAGCAGCGCGCTGAAGATCCCCATCAGGATGATCAGCAGGATCGCCGTTGTCACGAGTATGACGTAGTTCGGGAGAATGATGTAGGTCGCGCTCAGCAGCCAGTAGATCATGAAGCCGATGATGCAGAACCACATCCCGCGCCCCACATAGCTGGAGTTGCGCTCGTAGTAGACGTGGTGGTGCTCACGGTTGAGCTGCTCGCCGATGGCGCTCAGGGCCGCCGAGACCTTGGCATAGTTGTCCTTGTCAATCTCGAACTTCTTCGTGCGACCGCTGAAGATCTTGTCCATGAAGATCCGTTCCTCGGGAAGGAGATCTCCATCCGTGACCTGCGTGCGCTCGATGCGGTACTTGCCCTTGCCGTACTCATGGATGATGATCCAGCCCTTCTGCGCGAGCTGGATCATGACCGCGCTCAGCAGGCCGCTGTCAGCGCTCATCTGCCAGATGTAGCGCAGGGCCGCAGGCGAGAGCCCGATCAGCGGGGTCTCCTCACGGATCACGAGCCCCTCGAGCGGGTCGCGGCCCACGCGCCACCAGAGCACCATGTAGTAGATGAAGCAGATGCCCAGCAGCAGCAGCGAGCCCGCCCAGAAGCCGTTGTCGGCAATCCACCAGCGCAGGCGACTCTGCGGAGTATCGAGCATCACCTGGCCGCGGGGGAAGCCGGCCACGATCGTCATGCCTTCATGGATACTCAGCGGACGTGTGCTTTCGTAGACAACCCGGCCCAGTTCCTCCACGCGGCTGACATAATCCTGGCCCGTGGCACCATAGACACCGGTGTAGCCATCCATGTCAATGCGGGAAGGCGCGATGTCATCGGGCAGCAGCACGGTGGCCTTCACCTTGTCAATGCTGAAGGTCCAGTGGTTGCCGGTCACGTTCCAGTACAGTTCGTCGTGGTCGGCATATCTGCGCACCTGGCGCGGAGCGCTGTAGCGGATGGTGTAGACATGCTCACCCTGGGAGACTATGCGGTCCGCACTGCCGATGCGGATGCGCGTGGCTCCGCCTTCATGCTCGACCTTGAATTCCTCGGGCACTCCGTCAAGGCGGATCTCCTTGACGCGCAGCGGTACGCGCACGGGACGCAGCATCCCGTGACGGATCGGGATGTCACGCAGGATGCCGTGGCGGATGGACTGGTTGCGCACGTTGAAGCGGATGTTCTCTGTGACGTCCACGCTGCTGTCGGCATTGATGCGGATCTCGGCCTCGTAGAGCAGGATCCGCTCCCAGAGGTCGGACTGGCTGACCGCCGATCCCGGCAGCAGGCAGACCACGAGGGCACACAACAGGCTCAGCAGGCGCAGGGAGCTTCGCACCGCATAACCATATTGGCATATCTATGTGCTGTCAATTGTGACCGCCAGCCGATTTCACCATAAGCACACCCCCTGCCCGCAGCGGATGTATAGAATATGGCTGTCCCGCCCGGGCGGGACGGGAGGACTGATGGCGGGAACCAAGATCGTCTGCACAATCGGACCGGCCAGCTCATCTGATGAGCAGATGCGCGCGTTGATCCGCGCCGGAATGAACGTGGCGCGGCTCAATTTCTCGCATGGCAGCCGGGATACGCACCGCGACTGGGTCAGGCGCCTGCGCCGCGTGGCAGCGGAAGAGAATTCGCCGCTGTGCATCATGCAGGACCTGAGCGGTCCAAAGGTGCGCATCGGGAAATTCGCCGAGGGCCGCGTGTTTCTCAGCCCCGGACAGCGCTTCATCCTCACAGATGAGGAGATCATCGGGGACGAGCAGCGCGTGCATGTCGACATCGAGGATCTGCCGGGTCTGGCCAGCGGCTGTGAGCGGCTGATGCTGGCGGACGGCATGATCGAGCTCAGGGTGCTCTCGGTCAGCGGCCGCGAGGTGACGACGGAGGTCGTGGTCGGCGGTTATCTCTCCGACCGCAAGGGCATCGCCTTCCCGGGCCTGGCCCTACCGATTGACCCATTGACGGAGAAGGACATCGAGGATCTCGCGGTCGGGATCGAAATGGATGTGGACTACATCGCCCTTTCTTTCGTGCGCGGCCGCCACGACATGGAGGAACTGCGCCGTCGCGTGCAGGCCGCCGGCAGCCGCGCCGGGCTGATTGCCAAGCTGGAACGCCCTGAAGCGCTCAAGGACCTGCACGGCATCCTCGAAGCCAGTGACGGTGTGATGGTGGCCCGCGGTGATCTCGGAATCGAGATGGCACCGGAGGAGGTGCCGCTGGCCCAGAAGCGCATCATCCGCGAGGCCACGCGCATCGGCAGGTACGTGATCACCGCCACGCAGATGCTGGAGAGCATGATCCACAACTCCTGGCCGACGCGGGCCGAGGCCAGCGACGTCGCCAATGCCGTGCTGGACGGCACGGATGCGGTGATGCTCAGCGGTGAGACCGCCACGGGTGACAATCCCGTGCGCGTCGTGGAAATGATGCGCCGGATCATCGTCGCCACCGAGGGCTCGAGCGAGCTGGGCCGGACGGAGCGCCGCCGCGAGATCGCCAACGAGGGCAGCGAATACCTGGCGATCGCCTGGGCTGCAGTCGAGATGGCGGAGATGACCGGGGCCAAGGCGCTGGTGGCCTACACGGAAGGTGGCAACACGGCGCGCCTGCTGAGCAAGCGCCGCCCGCGTGTGCCCGTGATCGGCATGAGCCAGCACGAGAAGGTGCTGCACCAGATCAACCTCGGCCGCAGCGTGGTGCCGGAGCTGGTGCGCGACGTGCAGGGTTTCGACAGCCTGATCCGCGTGGTGGACAGCCGCGTGCGTGAACTGGGACTGGCTGAGGTCGGCGACAAGATCGTGATCGTGGCTGGACTGCAGGTCGGCGTGGAATGGAAGACCAACGTGATCAAGCTGCACCGCGTGGGCAGCCTGGAGTAGGGGGGGGTGGAGGCCCGGAGCAATCCGGGCAATGGAGGTCGGGCGCCAGCTCGGCTGGCAGGCCGGACTCAATTCTGGCAACGGAGTGGAAGAAGTGGGGGAAGTGGGGGAAGTGGAAGAAGTTCCCGGTAGCGGTGGCACTCCTGCCGCCGGATCAGTGAACCGTGAACCATAAACAGTAAACAGTGATCAGTGAGCCGTAGCGGCGCAGTCCCACCGCGCCTGGGAGTGGATGCTGCGAAGCAATGAGCATTTAAGATTGAGCAATGTGCCTGACAAGCAATAGCCAGCTCGGCGCTTCTCTTCAATCTCTGCGCCTCTGCGCCGATAAACCAGGACTGGCGAGCACCCGGCTCCCGCGCGACTGCGCGCCTCCTGAGACAGAACCTGTGCACCTCACATTCTATCGATTGAACGCGTGGCCGGTGTGGCGGTTTTGTTGGTGCAGAGGCGCAGAAGGAATCCTGAGGCGCAGAGAATCTTAATTCTGGCAACAATCCTTCACACTAGAAGTGCATTACGCACGAAGCTCCCGCTCGCGTGCTGGCGTCGCTGGGCGACGCCGGTACTGTTGCCTGTTTACGGTTCACGGAAACGGCGGCCCGGAGGCCGCCGCTACTATCCAGACTATTCAAACTGCCAGGACTGTTCACACTTTCCATAGCCCGAATTGCTTCGGGCCTCCAATTGGAGACCAGGCAGTTTGCCTGGCAATTGCCAAGCTTACAGCTTGGCCTCCAAGCCGAGCTTGCGCTCGACCTCCAAGCCGAGCTTGCGCTCGACCTCCATGCCCGGCTTGGGCCGGACCTCCTACTTGACAACCGCCCGTGCCGCGCAGGGACGGCCGTCGTCATTCGTCGTCACTTCCACGCGCACCTCGCAGTCGTAGCCATTCTCCTTCAGCCAATTGTTGACGGTCGCAGCCATCTTCCTGGCCGGAGTTTTGGCAGGGAAGCTGAACAGATGATCCTCGAAGCGGAAGCTCAGCTTGCCGTTGTCTGCTGATTCACGTTCCTCATCCATGAGCATCGTCAGTTCCAGCAGTTCCGCATCCGGCAGCTGCAGCTCCAGGATCACATCCTGCAGTTCGTCAATCTTCTGCAGTTCAAGCTTCAGGTCACCGAGCTGCAGCTCCTCCAGGCCCTGCAGTTCGAGCCGCAGATCCTGGTTCATCTCCTCCAGGCTCAGCATCAGTTCCTGCTGGAAGGCCTCGCTCTCCAGATCACCGAGCTGCAGCTCCAGCACGAACTGCTCGCCATCGAGTTCATGCAGCAGCTCGAGCTGCAGGCCCTCATGCAGTTCACGCAGCTGCAGCTCCTGGTCGCGCAGTTCCTCGATGGCAACTTCGCGGATCATGTCCAGCGAATCCAGGCCCTTGAGCGCCTCTTCGAGTTCAAGTCTGATCTCGCTGTCCTCGATTTCAATCAGGGCATCGTCGAGGTCGATCCCCGAGCTGCGCAGTTCCTCCTCCACCAGCTTCTGGATGTCCAGCTCCTCAAGCCTGGCGCGCTCCTCGTTCATTTCACTGCGGGCCTGCTCCAGTTCCTCACGCGCCCTGTCAATCTCGATCTTCCTGTCCTCAACCTGCACAGCTCGGACTTCCCTGAGCATCCGCTCATGCTCGCGATCGGAAATCCTGCGCTCAGATTCCCCGGCCCGGACCTTCTCCAGCCTGAGCTTCAGGTCCCTGACCCGTTCGCTCTCGCTGCCATCAGCATCCAGCAGCTCCAGCTGCGCCTCGATGACTGCACTGGCCTCGGACAGGCGGCTTTCCCGCTCGCCCAGGGAGCTCTCCAGCAGATCACGGGCCCGCAGCAGTTCCTGCTGGGCCCGTTCGAGTTCCTCACGATTCTGCCGGTCAGCACCGCCGGCCAGCAGCTCGATCTCCTCCTTCAGTTCCTGCATCCGGCTGCGGATGCTGTCCTCATCGGTGTATTCACTGAAGCGCCGGTTGGCGCGCTCGCGTGCAGACTGCGCCTCGGGGTTCTCTTCTTCCATCACGAAGATCACACCGCTCAGGCTGCGCAGGTTGTCATCACTGAAACTGCTCATCACCGCGACATGGTGTGCGCTTTCACGGATCGCACGGAAGCTGTCCAGGATGCCGCGGCTCTGGACCTCCCACTGCTCGCGCTTGGCGGCCTCCTCGTCGGCATTGCCGGCCACGCCGAGATCGAACACGATCGCCTGCCCGGCATTGTTGGCATAGGAGGTGCCGGCCGGCAGCTGGGCCACCACGCCGACTGCCAGCAGCAGTCCGCCCGCGATTGCCAGCCTGGCGGGCCAGGGCCGGCCGTGCATCAACTTCTCGATTGGATTCATCCTTTTCTCCCTGTTACTGGTTGCCTGTTCCCGTGCCGCTGCGAGCATCCGCTCCCGCCCGGGTTCGATCCCGGCGGGGATGCGCATGCCTGACAGCGCGCTGTTGATCTCAGCTTCCCGCCGCATCTCCGCGACTGTCTGCGCATCCACATCCGGCGGTGTGTCCGCCGCTGTCAGCTTGCCGAGCTGGATCCGTTTGATGGGGTCCATCAGAGTTCCTCCGGTGCCGATCCGGCACCACAGTAGATCGCCTGTGCATCGAGCAGCCGCCTGAGGCTGCGCCGCGCGCGGAACAGCCGCTGCGAGACCATGCTCACCGAGAGCCCGAGCACCGTTGCCAGTTCCGTGAGCTGCAGGTCCTCGATGTAGAAGAGGGTCAGCAGTTCACGCTGCGGCTCCGGCAGCTGCTGCATGGCCACGGCCAGTGCATCCGAGAGGATGCTGCAGTCCTCGCCGGTGCTGATCCGGTCCTCAGCCAGCTCCTCCACCGGTCTGCGGCGCCGCAGTCCGGAGATGAAGCGCGTGCGCACGATCGCCATCAGCCAGGCACGGAATCCGCCGGGATCCCGCAGCTGAGCGAACTTGCGCATCGCATGAGCGAGTGAGTCCTGCAGCAGGTCCTCGGAGTCCTCGCGGCGCGCGCAGAGGTAGAAGCAGTACCGCCAGGCAGCGCTGTAGATTTCCGGCGTCAGTGCTTCCTCGAAGGCCGCGGGAGCCGCGTCGCTCGCTTGCACGTAATCAGGGATGCCTCGAGCATAGGCCAATCTAACGGGCAGGGGTGAAAAAATTGGAAGAAGTCGCGGGAACACTCCTGCCGCCGCAGCAGTGAATCGGGAACAGTGAACAGGTGACCGTAACGGCGCACCCCACGTGTGCATGGGAGTGGATGGCGCAAGGTTCATGCGGCATGTGTACTAAGCGCTATTCCCTCAGCAGCTGTTTTCATTGCGTACGAAGCATTCACTTGCATGCCAGCCTCTCCAGCCTCTGATCCTTCAGTCACAAGCTGCTTATCAGGTATCAGACTTGTTGCCTTGTTTTTCCGCAAATCGCCTGATTCTGAAATAGCGCGCCTGAGAATCGAATATCAGATTGAATCGAGCCGTCTGGCAGGCATGCCCGAGGGCAGGAAAATGTGAAAGAGGTAGTGATCATGATTAGTCGCATTCTTGCAGTCGCCCTGTCGATTCTGGCCGGTCTGGCCATGGCCCTGCCGGCCTCCGCAGCAGACACCCTGACGGTGGACCAGGTCCACAGCAGCGTGATGTTCCGGATTGAGCATATGGGAGCGGCCCCCTTCTTCGGGCGCTTCAATGACAAGAGCGGCACAATCATGCTGGACAGTGCGGATCCTTCAAAGAGCTCCATCGAGTTCACGATCGACCCCGCCAGCGTGGACACTGGCAATGAGAAGCGCGATGCGCATGTGATGAGCCAGGACTTCTTCAGTGCCAAGGAATTCCCCGTGATGAGCTTCAAGAGCACGAGCGTCAGCAAATCCGGCGAAGGCAGCTGGAAGGTCAAGGGCATGCTTGAGCTGCGTGGCGTGAAGAAGGAAATCACGATCAACGTCAATCACAAGCTCGGCAAGGGCATGAAAGGCGAAGCGATCCACGGCTTCTACACCGAGTTCGTCATCAACCGCATGGACTTCAACATCGGCGAGACCTTTGACAACAATGCGCTCAGCCAGGAAGTGATGATGTACGTCAGTCTCGAGGCCAAGTAGCCCCGGGCGGATCAAACGAATCAGCCAGACAGCCCGTCCTTGCGGCGGGCTGTATCATTTTCCGGCAGCTCGCAACAGGAGATTTGGGATGAAAGCAGGCATGACAACACGGTTCACTATCGGTGCGCTGGTCCTCGTGGGACTGGTCTGGCTGGCGGGCTGCGGTGGCTCAGACACGGGTGGCGTTGATACCCGCGCCAACCTCTACGCCACCTCGGCGGTCACGAACTTCAGCGGCCCGGACGGCGATGACACGGATGCCCGCCAGGATGCCCGGGCGCTGATGGTCAACCGTACCTTCGACCTGACACCGAGCGGCTTCGTGCTGCAGAGCGCGACGGCGAGCACAGCAGCCGGCGGCAACGTGAACTTCGGCAGCGGCACGGGCACTGTCAATCTCACCGGCGACAGCGGCCTGCTGGTGCTGGGTATCGCCCCCGCGGATCCCTCCTACAGCAACGTGGATCTGAGCGGAACCTTCAGCGCCGCCGCCGCGCAGTCCGCGATCGACAACGCCGGCAACACCTTCACGGTGAACTGGGAGATGAGCTACACCCATGGCGCGATCAGCTATGAGATCCACTTCGAGAGCACGCTGACCGGGGCGGACTTCCGCCAGATCTAGGATCCTTCACTCTTAACCGCGCTGGCGGCATCATCCTGCAGCAGTGGATCCTTGGAACGGATGATCGCCGCGCCGGAGCCGCCGAGGCTCATGGTGATGCTCGTCAGTTCATCCACGCTCAGGTTGACATCGTGGATGTCATGCACCGGGGCGAGGTAGTTCGTGCCGGAGGTCGGCAGGGGAGCGCTCGGCACATAGACGATGCGGTGCGGCACGCCATGCAGGTCGAATGACTCGGAATTGACCATCAGCCCCAGCATGTAGCAGTTGTCAATCCGCACGAGCACCGTACGCCTGAGCAGAGCCGGGTCATCCAGCTCGCGGCCGCGGAACAGGTCAGCGATCTGGTCGGTGGAACTGTAGACCGTGTTCAGCACCGGTACGCGGCGCATCAGGCGGCTGAAGAAGCTGCGCAGGCGCTGGGAGGCGATGCTGCCGCCGATGCGGCCCAGCACCCAGAACAGCAGCAGGGCCGCGAGCAGGATCACGAGATAGCTCACGAAGACGTAGCGGCTGCCCAGACCGTCGGCCAGCAGCCTGTAGAAGGGTGAACTCTCGCCGAGCAGGCCGTTCAGCCAGCGGTAGACGAGGCCGATGGCCCAGATGGTGGCAGCCAGCGGCAGGAAGTACAGCACTCCCGCCACGACCGTTCCGAGGAATCTCTTGATCATGCCAGCTCCCAGACAGGGCTGGCTCCATCTTACAACCCCGCTGTGGAGCCGGACATGTAGCCGATCACGGCATTGTCACGCTCGTCCACCACACCATCGAGATTGCAGTCGGCGAAGGCGCGCCAGGCCAGCCCGTCCCGCAGATGCTGCTGCAGAGCCAGGCTGTCAGCGGCATCCACCACGCCGTCGGCATTCACATCCCCGGCGAGGTTGTACTGCCAGGCCGGGATCCGCAGCTCATCGCTGATGTTGCCGTGGAGATCGGTCACGCGCAGATGCAGGCGGACTTCAACGTTGCCGGAGTCGTAGGGTGCATCCCCGAGTTCGAAGACATAACCCAGCGGTGCTCCGGAGATGTGCACATGCTGGTCCGGCGGCTGCTCAATCTGATAGGCGGGATAGTCCAGCCACCAGTCAGCCACCATCAGGCCGGCAGGAAACTGCGGAGCGACGCTGAGCTGGCTGCTGCCTGGCACCCAGCCGAAGACCAGTGCCTGCGGGTCCTCGATCAGCGCTTCCGGCAGGTCGATCCAGCCATCCTCTCCGAAGCTCAGAACATCCAGCCACCAGCCCCAGTCGAAGTCGTGCCAGACGGCCTCACTGCCGGACTCGGCAGCGAGCAGGAACATCACGATCAGCTCTTCTCCGGCATATGGGGAAAGATCGAGCGTGAGCTGCGTATGCGGAAGGATGAACCCGCCAAGCGGTGGCATGCTGCCACCCGTTGTCAGCAGCGGCTGCCAGTTCTGGCCGTTGTCAGAACTGGCGAGGATGCGCTGCAGCACACCGGAGACGTTGCAATGGTGCTCCAGGCTGAGGGTGGGACTGCCTTCAGCCGGAACCAGGATAGGCTGGGTCAGCACTGCGTCCAGTTCGAAGCGGCCGTAGCCATCGAGTCCGATCTGCAGCTGATGCTGTGGGATTTCGCCCGGCTCCTCGAAGCCGTACCATTCCGCCAGGCCCAGCGTGCGGAACTGCTCTTCGTGACCGCTGTAGTCCTGGCCTGAGAGCTGTCCCATGGCAACGGGGTCGTACTGCGCGAGATCCAGAGCGGTGCAGATCCCGAATCCGGTTGTGAAATGCTCGGCGACCGGCGTTGCCAGGGCTGGACCGGCCACCATGATCCGCAGGCTGTCGGAACTCGTCCAGTCTGCGAAATGGGCCGTGACCGCCAGTTCGTGTGATCCGCCGGGAACGCCGTCAAGCGACAGCTCGTGCTCCCAGACCGGTCCGTCCAGCAGGGCCACGGTCTTGCCATCCAGCCGGATGTCGAGGGCCTGCGGTTCACCGCGCAGCATGAAGGACAGCGGCATGCTGCCGTGCTGCACGATCCGCTCCGGCGGGCTGAAACGCACGGCGGGATTGACGGCGTTGTCAAACAGCAGGCCGAAGTCCAGGCGCAGGACCTGCACGCCCTCACCGAAGCCCGTGGTCGGCACACCGCTGGTTTCCAGCAGTCCGCGCATTTCCGTGAGACTCAGTTCAGGGCGGGCGCTCCAGAGCAGGGCCGCTGCGGCACTGACGAGCGGCGTGGCATAGCTCGTGCCCGTCCCGCCGCTGACCATGCCGTTGTCATCACTGGGTGAGAGCGAACTGAGATTCCAGCCGGGAGCCACAACGTTCAGGGCCGGACCGAAGCTGCTGGACACGAAGCGGCTTTCGTCCGGCAGGGAATTGCCGACTGCGATCGCATCCGGATAGGCCCCGGGGTAGGTCACAAAGCCGTTGCCATAGTTGCCGGCACTGCAGACCAGCAGCACGCCGTCCGCCGCGAACTGCTCGGTCATGGCCTGCATGGCCTCGTTGCCACCACCACCCCAGCTCATGCTGATCACCTTCGCGCCGAGGGCATGTGCCAGCATGCAGCCGGCCACGATGCGTTCCAGATCCTCATTGCCGCCGTCATCGCTGATCTTGACGGGGAACAGGCGGATCCCGGGGCAGGCTCCTGCGATCATGCTGCCGTTGTCACTTTCGGCGATCAGCTGGCCTCCGATGAAAGTCCCGTGCCCGTGGTTGTCTTCAATTGAACTGTCGTCATTGGCGATGTCGCAGTTGGTGCCGGGAAACTCAACTGCGGGATCAAGCAGGGCTGCGCCGAACTCGCTGTGGTCCATGTTGACGCCGGTGTCGACCAGGCCCAGCAGCAGGCTGTCCGAGCCGAGACCATGCTCCCAGGCCTGCTCGATGTGCATGTGCTTCAGGTTCCACTGGCCGCCGCTGTCATCGGCGCTGGCGGTATATTCCGGGTCGTCCGGACTGAAGGCCGGACTGCAGAGCAGGCTCAGCTCCGCCGTACTGACCCAGCCAGCATAGCGCTGGTGCAGGTCAGCCAGCAGGGAGGGAGCATCCGTGCCTTCGGGCAGGTTGAAACCCGCCAGAAGTACCCGGCCACTGTAGACCTGCTCGGTGATCGTCAGGCCGTAGCGGCTGGCGATACTCTGCGTGATGTCCTCATAGGCCCGGCGTGGACGCAGAATTGCATTGCTGGCGGACTGGGCAGCGCCGCTGGGAACCATCAGCTCCGGCGGCAATGCCAGGAATTCCGCATCGTCACGGTAGGTGACGCAGATGCTGTCCGTGGCGCGCAACTCAAACGGTGAGGCGGTACTGGTCTGGGTCGAAATCGGCTGGGCTGAAGGGATTGCAGATCCGCGTCCGCAGCCACAGCACAGCAGCGCCAGGCAGGCCAGCGCAGTCAGTAGTGGAGTCTGTTTCAGCCGGGACAATCCGCCCTGAGTATAACCGCGGGTCAGTTTCCGCGCAGCTGCGTGTCTCATGCAGGTGATATCGGCCGGCAGCGCACTGCGGCGCAGTTTGGAATCGTGGTCATATGAATCCGGTAAAGGAACTGTTAAAGTTCACCTGTACTTAACCCAACAGCGGAGTGCACGATGAAGCCCGCCGGGGCCGTTGCCATACTGATCCTGCTGCTGAGCGCCGCCTGCGCAGGCGGTCCTGTCGCTTCGCTTCCCGAAGGGAACGCAGCAGCTGGAGATCGGGATGCAATGGACAGCAGTCTCTTCGAAGGCTGGGAGGAATGGCAGCAGATCCTCGCTGATCCCGGTATTCCCGGAACTGACTATGACCCGCAGGCCCTGACCGTCAACTACCGTGCAGATGCGGATTTTCAGCTGACTGGCAACTTCCTGCCTCCTCCGGGACAACGGGCCGCGGACCGGCCGAACGCCATGTTGCGCCAGGACAGCCGTTTCGAAGCTCTCACGGACCATATCAGCGGCCACTTCGGCATAGCGATAGTGCAGCAGGTCTATGCCCATGGCGTGCTGCTGGCCAGTTTCAGGCTGCCAGCAGGTACGGACGGGGATGCTCTGATCACTGCGATCCGCAATGAGTATTCCGACCAGGTGCTGGATGTCACCTACAGCCGCCTGATCGGCGCGGACTCCAGTCCTGACGACACGCTGTTCATCTTCAGCGATGACAATGACGGAGCGCAATGGGACCTGTACCGCTGCGGCTTCCCGCAGGCCTGGGAGCAGGCGCAGGCGGACAAGCAGCTGCTCGTCGGTGTGGTGGACAGCGGCTGCTGGCTGGGGCACGAGGACACAGCCGCTGCGATTGCCAATCCCTTCGAGCTGTTCCCCCAGGCCAGCTGCGATCTGCTGGACGGGGATCGCGACATCACTGACACCGATGGCCATGGCACCGCTGTCTGCGCACTGATCGGCGCCCGCACCGGCAATGGCCGAGGCCTGGCTGCCGCCCTGCCCGGCGCAACCGTACTGCCCATCAGGGTCGGCACGGAGAATCTGGCAACGCATGCCACGGTGGTGGCGGGCTGCATGCTGGCTGGAGAGCTGGGCTGCCGGATCGTCAATCTCAGCTGGTCCTCCGCCACTCCCAGCCGCCAGCTCAGTCAGATGGCGGACTCCCTGGATGCTCGCGGCGTGCAGCTCGTGGCTTCAGCCGGAAACACCGGAAATGCCGATCCTCGTTGGCCGGCGGCCTGTGAAGCCGTAGTGGGAGTGGCCGCAAGTGACAGGTCCGACGGCCTGGCCGGCTTCAGCAGCTCAGGGGACTGGTGTGATCTGAGCGCTCCCGGCAGCCTGATCGGAGTGCCCGATCTGCTGCGGGACAACAGCTACAGGCTTGATGCCTCGGGCAGCAGTCTGTCGGCATCGCTGGTCAGTGCAGGACTGGGACTGCTGGCTTCCCGGCTCCCGGAATACGACAATGCGGAACTGCGCCAGCTGCTCATCCAGAGTGCCAGCCCGCTCAGCGGCGGTGGACCGCCAAGGCTGGATCTGGCAGCTGCCCTGACTTTGCTCGACACCCCGCAGATCAGCCTGGACAGACCGGACAGCCTGGAGCAGCAGGACTTCCTCACGCTGGCTCCGGCGCTGTCCGGTTCGGTTAGCTCCATGGAACTCTGGATTGACGACGGCTACGTGATGAGCCGCAGTCAGGCTCCGTGGGAGATCATCGCCGATCTGCGCTCCCTGGCTGCCGGCTCTCATACGCTGGAACTGCGGATTCCGCTGCATGACGGCGCAGGTTTCGTTGCCGATGGATTCAGCTTCCTGCGTCGGGCAGACAGTGTTGCCATGCCCTGGTCAACTGGCTTCGAGCCGGGAGCGGAACTGAAGATGCATGCGCTGGACCTGAGCGATTATCCGCAGGCTCTGCTGGCTGCCCTGGCAGGGGCTGCAGGCCTGGATGCGGGCTCAGATCAGGCAGCAGGTGCGGAGTTGCTTGACTGGAAAATCGTCAGCGGCGATGCGTGGCAGGGAACGTCGATGCTTAGATCAGACTGGGAGCAGCGCGACAGTGGTCCGGGCCGATTCTGTGCATTGCTGACACCACCGGTCCGGCTGAGCGGCCATGCGCTGCCGACACTGAGCCTGGCCCTGCGCTGGCAACTGGACCAGTCCAGGACCGTGCTGCTGCTGAGCGCGGATGGAGGCCGGAGCTGGCAAGTGCCTGAGGAAGTTCATGGCCAGCCGCTGAGCCTGAGCGGCGACAGCCAGGGCTGGCGGCAGCTGGGAATTGACCTGGCGGGACTGGTAGACCGCGAGGTGCAGCTGCTGCTCCTGACACAGCTTGACAGCGGTGTGCAGTCCGCCGGACAGTTCGTCGAACTCGATGCCCTGGGCTTCGGAACCCTGTTCCAGCCCAGCCAGCCCACGATCGGCGGCCTGCTGCTTGAGGAACGGATTGTCGGAGCGGTGCCTGGTCATGCGGATCTGAAACTCAGGCTGGACGGGACGGTGAATGTTGCCAGGGCCAGCTACTGGCTTGACTGTGAACCCTTCGACAGCCTGGGGCCGGAGGACGTCGTCACCGAGGCGATCCTCGGAGCCGGGCTGCCGGCGGTCCTCGAACTCCCACCGGCGCAGTCCGGCAACAGGCGCGCTTTCCTGCATGCGGACTACGAGGATGCGGCCGGCCATAGCGGTCCGAGGTTCAGCCTGCCTGTCTGGATCTTTGACCGGCGCGGGGATGCCAACGCAGACGGCATTGTCAGTCTCGCGGATCTTGAGGCATTCAGCGGGCATTACGGAGCACGCCAGGGTGATGCTCTGTACGAACCATTCCTGGACAGTGATCTGGACGGGATGATCACGGAGCTGGACAGTGCTGCCGTGGCCTACGCCCTGGACTGAGACGGGTTATTCCGCTGGCTGGCCGAGAAAGGCAACATGATAAGGATGCAGCTCCGCTGACATCACTCCGGCCAGCACCGGTGGGTCACTCTCCATCAGCCTGCGCGCGGCGTCCTCATCCTCGGCGCGCAGCACCACCAGGCCCATGGTGCGCATGTCGTCATACTGGGTGCGACCGGCCAGCACAAGGCGGCCCTGTTCAAGCAGCTGCTGCAGATGTGCGCCATGGGCACTGAGCACCTGCATTTCCTCAGGGCTTGGACCCTCGCTCAGCATCGCCTCCCGCAGGGGGCGCAGGATATAGAGCCATTCCTTCATAAGGCAATCATGATAGCGGAAGAAGCTTGAGGGAGAGGCTCAGGAGTTGGCAGGCCTGCGCTCATCGATGCTTTCGCGGATCAGTTCGGCCAGGCGGCTGGGAATCACGGGCTTGTTGACGAAGCGGGAGATACCGAGTTCGGCCGCACCCTTCTCATCGATCAGTTCGCTGTAGCCCGTGCACAGCAGAACCGGCAGTTCCGGACGCTCCTCGAGGATCCTGCGGCAGAGTTCGTCGCCGGTCATGTGCGGCATTGTCTGGTCAGTCACGACCACGTCAACCTCCGAGCCGCTCTCCTGCCAGTAGGTCCATGCATCGCGGCTGTCGGTGAAGACCACCGCCTCATAGCCGAGCCGTGTCAGGCCCGTCTTCAGCATCTGCGCGATGCCGGGTTCATCGTCAACGACCATCACGCGCTCACTGCCGCGCGCCGGCTGGCTGCGGGCCTGGCGCTGGACGCGGGGCCGTTCGTGTTCCGGCATGGCCGGGATCAGGATCACCACGGCAGTACCGCGCTCCGGTTCACTCTCAATGCTGATCCAGCCGCCCATCGAGCGCACGATGCCGTGCACCGTTGCCAGTCCGAGCCCTGTGCCCTCGCCCACGCGCTTGGTCGTGAAGTAGGGGTCGAACACACGTGAGGCGGTCTGTTCGTCCATGCCATGGCCGCTGTCGGCAACACGCAAGTGCACCATCGGGCTGCCGGTTGCCAGACCGAGTTCGGATGCGATCGTCGGAGAGCAGACGGTGTTGCTGCAGGAGATATGCAGCTCTCCGCCATGTTCCCGCATTGCATGGAAGGCGTTGGTGCTGAGGTTCATCAGCACCTGCTGCATCTGGGTCTCATTGCCCAGAATCGTGTCGGTCTCGCTGATCTTCGTGACGATGCTGATCGTGGAGGGCAGACTGCCGCGCAGCAGTCCGACGGATTCATGCACGATCGCGGAGAGGTTGACAGGTTCGCGGGTCTGCTCGGACTGGCGGCTGAATGTCAGCATCTGGCGGACGAGATCCGCGGCCCGGCTTCCGGCTGCACGGATCTCCGTCAGGCAGGCCGCGGCCTCGCTGGCGGGATCCAGCTGATCTCCGGCGATGTCAGCGAATCCGAGCATGGCCTGCAGGATGTTGTTGAAGTCATGCGCGATGCCGCCTGCCAGTACGCCGACGGCCTCCATCTTCTGGGCCTGCTGGAGCTGCAGGGCCAGCTGCTGGGTTTCCGTGATGTCCTGGAAGGTGCCGAGTGCACCGGAGTAGCGGCCGTGGTCGTCAAACTGCGGCGTGGCCGTCATGCGGATCCGCCGGCGGTTGCCGTCCGGACGCATGATGTCCATGTCGTAGGTGCTTGTCAGCCCCGCACGGCGATTGGCCTGCTGGCGTTCCAGCTCCTCCTCGCTCAGCCGGTCCGCTACGAACTCATTTATCGTGTGTCCGTACATCTCGGTGGTGCTGCGTCCGAAGATCACGCTGCCGTTCGGATTGAGGAAGCTGATGTGGTTGTCATCCCCGACGAGGATCATGCCCTCTGCCATCGTGTGGATCAGCTCACGGTTGCGCTTCTCGCTGTCAGCGAGGGAGTTCTCCATCACCTTGCGGTCCGTGATGTCCGTCAGCATGCCGACGAAACCGCTGAGGCGACCCAGGCCGTCGCGCACCGGGTTGATCTGGGTGATAACCCAGGAGATGCGCTCGCCCCTCACCAGCCGCACCTCGCCTTCCAGGCTGCTGCCCTGTTCCACCATTCTCCGGCTTTCCGTTTCAACGCGCTCCCGATCCCCCGGATGCACTGCTGCGAGGAATCCACCCTCTCGGCAGCTGGCGACGTCCAGTCCGAACAGCTCCTCCGCCCGCGGGTTCATGTAGATCACATTGCCATCCGCTGCCAGGTGGAAGATGCCGACAGGAGACATCTGCATCATCGAACTGAGCTGGCGTTCGCTGTCAGCAAGTGCAAGTGTGGCATGGCGCTGCGCCGTGACGTCGCGCGTGGTGCCCCAGACCATTACAAGGCTGCCATCGGAGACGGTTCCCTGAGCGCTGTTCAGGAAGTAGTTCACCTCCGGTCCATGTTCCTTCAGCAGGTTCTCATCGTCAATGATCCGGTAACCGTTCCGGGCAAAGCGTTCCATCATTTCGAGGATTCCCTGATTGACTGGAATGAAATCCTCGAGCCGCAGACCGATCATTTCCGAGGCGTACTCATAGCCGTAAATGCGCGCGAACACATCGTTGCATTCGGCGATGGTCAGCTGCGCGAACATCATGCGTGCCTGTTCCGCCGCGGGAACATCAGTCGGGATCGGCGGAATGCAGTCGTAGCGCCAGATGGCCTCTGAGCTGTTGGCAACGAATTCGCGGTAACGCAGCTCACTCTCCTCGAGGCGGCGGCGGGCCAGCATCAGATCCGTCATCTCGGAGGTCGCACCCCAGACCCGCAGCAGGGACTCATTGCGCAGGGTACCGGTCACGTTGCTCACGGAATAGCGTTCCCGGCCGTCCGGAAGGACAACATGGTTGATCGCATCGCTGAGCACGTAGTTGCTGGCGACGAAGCGGTGGATCAGCTCCACCGTACTGCGCATGTCCATACCGGAACTGGCATCCATCACGGAGCGGCCGATCAGCTCGGCCGCGCTGCCAAAGCCCCAGGATCGGGCGAACATGTCATTGCAGTCCTCGATGAATCCGTCCCTGAGGATGCGCTGGACCTGTTCCTCGACGCTCAGGTCAGTGGGCACCGGGCTTTCGAAGGCGATGCACCAGAGGATCTGCGTACTGTTGACAACGAACTCGCGATAGCGCTGCTCACTGACGCGGAGCTGCTCCTCGGCATGCTTGCGCTCAGTGATCTCCAGCTCCGTACCCAGTGCGCGCAGGGCCCGGCCCTGTTCATCCCGCGAAATCACCTTGCCCCGAGAGAGCGTCCAGATCCAGTAACCACGCCTGTGGCGCAGGCGCTGCTCGACCTCGAAGACATCGTCGTCACCGTGGATCACCCTGCGGATCTCAGCCAGCACCCGCCTGCGGTCGGCGGGGTGCACGCTGCGGATCCAGGTGTCGAAGTTCCAGGTGAGGTTGTCACGCTCGAATCCGAGCATCGCGGCAAAGCGGTCGTTGCAGATCACCCGGCCGGATGCGATGTCCAGATCCCAGGTACCCAGGCCTCCTGCGTTGATCGCCAGCTCATAGCGCTGTTCGCTTTCCCGCAGGCGTTCCTTGATCTCCATCTGGTCGGTGACATCCCTGCAGGTGGCCCAGAGCGCCTGGAGGTTGCCATCCAGGATCTCGCTGTCTATGTTGTACAGGTACCAGCGGCGGCTGCCGTCCGCATATTCGATGGTCAGCAGTTCATTCTCAAGCAGGAATCCGCGCTGGATGAATATGTCAATCATGTTCCCGGCGGAGGTGATCGGGCTGCGGGCGAAGATCTCAGGCATCTTCAGGCCGATTACCTGCTCGGCACGCTCCATGCCATAGAGGCGAGCCATCAGGTCGTTGCAGTCCATCATCCGGGCGTCGAAATGCAGCCTGCGCCGCAGCTCATCCTCCGGGACATCCAGGGGCAGCGGAGGTTCGAAGCGCACGCTGCCGATTGCTTCGGTGCTGCGGGATACGAGGTTGCGCAGACGTCCCTCGCTCGTGACCAGCAATACGTCAGCATGCTTGCGGGCACTCACGTCCATCAGCATCCCGATCGCCCGCAGCGGCAGTCCGTCGGCATCCCGCATGATCACCTTGCCGCGGTTGTGAATCCAGATGATGCTGCCATCCGGGCGTTCCAGCCGGTGCTCAGCCTCAAAGAACTCCGACTCTCCATCAAGGTGCCTCTGCAGCACTGTCCTGAGCTCTGCCGAATCCTCCGGGAGCAGCAGTTCAGTCCAGAGCTCCTGGCCACCACTCAGGTCCTGATCCAGGCCCAGGATCTCGCAGCCGCGATCGCTGTAGCGTGCCTTGTCCCGCCTGATGTCCCAGTCCCAGGTTCCGAGCTGGGCTCCGTCCACTGCCAGTTTGAAGCGCTCCTCATTCTGGCGCAGCTGTTCCTGGAGATTGAGACTGTCCGTCAGGTCGCGGCTGGTGCCCCAGATCCGCACGAGTTCACCGTTGACAATCTCACCCTCGGCGTTGTAGAGATAGATCCGGCTGCTGCCGTCCTCGTAATCCAGTTTCAGCAGTTCATCCCGCAGCAGGAATCCCTCTGATACAAGGCGGCGTACGCGTTCCGGGTTTCGCTGCAGACGGCTGATGGCACGGATCTCACTGACGGGGCGGCCGCGGATCTGATCAGCGCTGTCAACGCCGTAGAGAGTGGCCATCTGTTCATTGCATTCGGCGAGGATGCCGTTTTCGGCAAAACACTCAACCAGCTGATCGATATCGAGGTCGACGGGAACCGGCGGGTCGTATTCGATGCACCAGATTCCCTCAAGGGTCTTGTCAACGAGCAGCCGGAAGCGCTGCTCGCTGTTCTGCAGCTCCTCCTGGATATGCATCAGCTCGGTGATCTCACGGCTGGTGCCGCGGGCCTCCACCAGCATGCCGTTCTCCACGACACCCTGTGCGTTGTCAAGATAGATCCGGCGGCTGCCGTCGGGATAACGCAGCTCCACCTGTTCTTCCTGGAAGGAATGACCATTGCCGATGAAGCGGATGGCACGGTTCAGTGCCATGGACAGCCCGCATTCCTGCATCAGTTCGCTTATCCGGCGGCCTCGTACCTGGCTGGCCTCGCGCAGGCCGTACATCCGGGCCATCAGATCGTTGCAGTCCGAGAGATAGCCGTTCGACCGGATCAGCCGGGCCTGTTCCTCGGCCGGTAAATCAACGGGAACGGGAGGGTCGTAGCGGATGCGCCAGATGGCTTCGGAGCTGAGCGCGGCCATGTCCCGGTAGCGTTCCTCGCTGCGTTCCAGTTTCCGGCGGGCCTCGATCCTGTCCGTGACATTGCGGCTGTTGCCCCAGAGGCTGATGAGCATACCCTCGCGGATGATGCAGGTGATGTTCTCCTCCAGGAATCGGTCCCGGCCATCAACCTCCCTTGCCACGCGGATCCGGTCCCGCAGCACGTAGTCGTTGTCAAGCAGCAGGCCGGCCAGTTCCTCCAGCAGTCCGGAATCCGGCAGGATGTCCGCAAATGGCCTGCCCGTGATTTCCACAGGTTCGCGGAAACCGAGACGTTGCGCGAAATGCAGGTTGCATTCGGCCAGCACCGCTCCTGTGAGCATCAGTCGCAGCTGCTCCTCCCGCGGCAGAGAGGTATCCACCGGCTCTGCCAGGTCCACTCGCCAGATCGCTTCGCTGCTGCGGGCGATGTAGTCGCTGAAGCGCTGCTCGCTGATCTCCATCCGCAGCTGCGTCTCGATTCGTTCAGTGACGTCTGTGATCAGGGACTGGATTGCCTGTTCGCCGCCGAAGCTGACGGGACGTGAATGAATCTCTCCCGTGAAACTGCTGCCGTCACGACGCTGGAAGCCGATCACCTGCGCCTGCAGTCCCTCCTGGCTCTGAAGCATGCGCAGATAGCGATCATGCGCGATGTTGTGATACTCGGTGCGGAACAGATCGAGCACCGGCAGTCCGATCATTTCCTCCGGACTTTCGTAGCCGAACAGCTGCGCCATGCGCGCGTTGGCAAAGCGAACCCGTCCCTCGGCCTGGATGGAGATTGCCAGAGGGCTGTTCTCCGTCAGGCCGCGATAACGTTCCTCGCTCTCGGCCAGCCGTTGCTGCTGTTCATGCCGGCCGGAAACATCAATGATCATGCTCTGCACGGCCGGGCGGCCATCAATCTCGATGGAAGTCGGATAGATCTCGCCTTTGAAGGTGCTGCCGTCTGCCCGGATGAAGTCGTAAATCTGTGCATCAAGGCTGCAGATACTTCCCTCGAGGATACTGTTGCGCCTCCGGGCGGTCTCGCGCTGCTCCGGGACAATGAAATCGACTGCAGACATACCCAGCATCTCATCGGTGCTGGAGAAGCCGAAGAGCTGCAGCATTACTTCGTTGACGTAGACAAAGCGGCCATTCTCATGGATGGAAAATCCGAGAGGGCAGTTTTCGGTCAGCTGGCGATAGCGCAGCTCGATTTCCCGGGCGCGCTGCTGCAGATTGTTCTGGCCGGACTGGATATCCTGTTTGGCAATCCCGGGTTGCTGGCTGGCGGGGTATTGCGGATCTGGTGCGAAAAGCAGCGTAATGAATCCGAGCAGGGGCCAGGCTGCGAAATCACTCCGTAGACAGTCCAGCATCAAGCATCTCGAGGGATCTGAAAAGTCCGCCACGAGATAATGCGCGATACTGAGAACCCATGAAAGGTCCGGATGCCCCATCTAGCCAAGCCACCAAAATAGAAATTGCGAAACGGATTTCGCAAATATATTATGTCAGTTTGCAAAATTCAATACTATTGAATCTGGTCAAATATGAATAAAAAACACTGCAGAATGCCGCGGCAGCCACATCCACAAAGCCAGAAAGGAACTGGAGGCAAGTAACTTCTCTCAATTCGTTCCCTGAATGCAGATTGGAATTAATCTGGATTTGTTGTTTCATGAGGATCCAACCCAACCATCTCGCAGTCTGATAACGGGTATAAGGAAATTGAGGAGCAATTCGAGGGATTACCGGCAGGACACGCAACTTTTTCCTTCTGACAGGCTTCAATTGGATTGATGGTGGGAGACAGGAAGGGCGCAAGCCATTCCCTGGGAAACGGTAAGTGAATCTTGGAGGTTTGGCATGGATCTTTACCTGACCAGGCGACTGAATGCCGGCTTTGAGGAGACCCTTGAGAAACTGCGGCTGGCTCTGCTTTCCCACGGATTCAGACTGCAGTCCGAAGTAGCCGTCAACGCCGGACAGCGTGGCCCGCTGGAACTGCCTTACAGGATCCTCGCTGTAAGCAACCCGCAGCTGGAGTTTCCGGGCTCCCTCGGTCCACAGCAGGCCCCATGCCTGCCTATGCACATCGTGGTCCAGCGAGACCGGGATGGCAGCGTGGAACTGAGCGCGATGGACCCCGTGAAGGTGATGCTGGCTGCTCTTGGTGATACCCACCGCGAAGAAGCCCTGCAGACCCGGATGCGCATGCAGAAGCTGCTGGATTCAATGGTTGCCAGCGCGGTTCCGGTTCAGGCTGCGTAGCACAGCAGACAGTCAATGTAGCCGGAATCAGAGGCTGGTGTGGATCCGCCGTGCGGCAATCAGTGCAGACGCCAGGGCCATTCACCCTGCTGCAGGATCACCATCGTCATGCCCAGCATGATCATGAAGGTGCTGACGGCCTGCAGGGTCATCAGCACTGGCAGCAGGCGGCCTTCCAGCAGCAACAGGCAGACCAGGCAGAGATGCGGCAGCAGGATCAGCGACAGAGTGAGCGGATCTGAATAGTCGATGATGATCACGGGATTGCCGGCCAGGGTCGTGTAGTACTGCAGCGCAAACACTGCGAAAGTGCACAGCAGCGCAAATGCACTCACGAATGTCATCGCCTTGGTAAAGAACTCTCTGGTCTCAACATCCATTTCAGTAAGTTACCCTGCCATTCTGCACGGGTCACCGGTAACACTTTACCGGCATTGAACTGTTCGGAAAAAAGCCCTTCAAGGATAACGCCTTCCGCCAGATCTGACCAGTGCAGCACGAATGCTCGGTCAGATCAGATTTTAACAGAGAATTCCTTTAAGGAGAGTCCATTTCCGGATTCGCCTCCGTACTCTCCATTCCGCTGATGCTGCCCACCGTCCGGATGAATTCGGCTTCCAGTCCATCCCAGTTGGGTCGGGACTTGAGATCAGCCATGCTTGCTTCCAACCTGATCCGGCCCTGGTGGATGATGGCGAGGCTGGTGCAGAGCTTCTCCACCACTTCCATGACATGGCTGGAGAACATGATCGTCACGCCCTGGGCTACGCGCTTCTGCAGCAGCTGCTTGATCTGATGCGAGCTGACGGTGTCTATGCCGTTGAAGGGTTCGTCGAGGAACAGCACGCGAGGCTCATGGATCAGGGCGCAGCCGAGCGCGACCTTCTTGCGCATCCCCTGGCTGAAGTCCACGATCAGCTTGCTGCCCGCAGCCTGCAGATCAAGCAGTCGGATCAGTTCGGCACTGCGCTCCCGTGCGATTTCGCGCTCCAGGCCGTACATCATTCCCGTGAATTCGAGATGCTCCGGGGCACTCAGCCGCTCGTAGAGCATCGGATCCTCCAGCATCACACCGATGCGAGACTTTACACCGATGCTGTCCGTGCGCAGGTCATGTCCGGCAATGCGGATCGATTGATAGTCCCCGGCAAGCAGGCCACAGAGTACGCGGATGGTTGTCGATTTTCCGGCGCCGTTGGGGCCTAGGAAGCCGAAGAATTCACCCTGAGGCACGGCAAAGGAGATGTTGTCCACCGCCAGGAACTTGTCGTAGCGCTTGGAGAGACCGTGTACTTCCACGGCGAGCAGACGCTGAACCGGCAGTTCCGGCTGCGCTGTCGGAGCGGGGGCGTGCGCCTGGCTGGCGATTCCGTCCACTTCCCCCGCGATATGCTCGTGATCCATCCTGTCCATTATATTTTGCGCGGAGCTCAGCGGCCCATCAGCCGGCGAAACAGCACCATCAGGCCGACCAGCACGAACATCGCCGGGCCGAAGAGGATCAGCAGCAGGTCGGCGATGCGCTCCACGATCCAGGGTGTCGGTTCGTCATCCGGGTCCTCGGGGCCGAACAGCGAGCTGACCGTCTCATAGCCGATCAGCCAGCCCAGCCAATGCTGGTAAAGGCTTTCCGAGGCATCATCGTCACCGACTCCATAGCGTTCAGCCAGGCGCATGCCAAACACCATGGCGATGCCGCAGCCGAAGTACAGTGCCAGCAGGATGCTTGAAAGGCCAGGTGCCACGCACAGAGGATAACGGAAGTCCGGGAGCTGGCAGGCTCTGCGGCGGAGCCCCGCCTTGGCAGGGCTCCGGGAATCGGGGATGGCATACAAGGTGGCTGCTCAGCGGAGCTTGGCTCCTGCGGCAACGGCAGCCATGCGGATCTGCTCCAGTTCGGCAGGATCATCCAGTGGCAGGGTGACCGCCGGGCCAGCCTGCCTGCCGACGTGGATCCGCACCGCCTGCTGCCGACGCAACTGCACGGTCTCCAGCCGGCTGATGTCGGCCAGGCGGATTTCACTCAGCCGGCGTTTCTCGCGGAATACCATCCGCCGGTCGGTGAGCACTGCCTGCAGCGCACCGAACTTGCGGACCACCGCATAGATCACTGTGGCCAGCAGCATAGTCAGGCCGAGGCCGATGGCGAGCCACTCCCACACTGAGCGGGCAGAGCTCGGGGTGGAACCGGCCTGAGTGGTGATCAGCGTGCTGATGCCGGCAGCCGCAGATACCATCACCGTCGTGCTGCGCTGCTGCAGGTCCTTGC
Organism: bacterium; assembly: GCA_020440605.1. Taxonomy (GTDB): domain Bacteria; phylum 4484-113; class 4484-113; order 4484-113; family JAFGCY01; genus JAHEFU01. The sequence continues at coordinate 86,331 of JAGRNT010000007.1, forward strand.
AGCCGCAGCCCCGGCCCCATCTGAGCAGCAGCTGCTCGCCAGGCTGGATCCCGAGCCAGCCCGGGGGGCCCTGGCCGGCTCCCCGGGCTGCAGATGACAATGGTTTGAGAATCATGATTGTTTGCTCCATGGCCACTTGCACTGCTTGTCAGCAAGGGCCTGCGGATGGCTTGCCGGTTCGTTCAGCTCTTCGGTGGGTTGTTCTGGGTATTGGCGTGGTGCTGCATGCCCATCGAGGCCATGCCGCTCAGTCCGCCGAGGTTCATGCTGTCAATCGCGCTGGAGGGCACGATCATCAGGCTGCCCTTTTCCTTCAGGCCCTCGAACAGCATGTTCATCGCACGCAGGTGCAGAGCAGTCGGGTTGTCAGCGTACTGCTCGGCGGCCTCGGCGAAGGACTTGGCAATCTGCTTCTCGGATTCACCGAGGATCACGCGGGCCTGGCGCTCACGCTCGGCCTGGGCCTGGCGGCTCATGGAGTCCTGCAGGTTCTGCGGGATGCGGATCTCACGGATCTCAACTGACTGCACGGTCACGCCCCAGGGCTCCGTGCGGCCGTCAATGATCTCCTGCAGCTGGGCATCAAGCACGTCGCGTCCGACCAGCAGCTCGGCGAGCTGTGTCTTGCCGATCAGATCGCGCAGGGCGGTCTGGGCCGCCCATGTTACGCTCTCCTCGAGCTTCTCCACCTCGAGTGCCGCCTTCTTGGCGTCGTAGACCAGCCAGAACATCACTGCGTCGACATCGACGGGCACGGTGTCCTTGGTGAGGGTCTCCTCCGCCAGCAGGTCGGCGGTCTTGACGCGGGTATCAATCCACTTGGCAACCTGGTCCACGAATGGCACCAGGAAGAACATCCCTGCCTTGTAGGTGGCATGGTACTTGCCGAGCTTGAGCACGATCACGTGGTCCCACTGGTCCGCCACCTTCAGGCAGGTCAGCATGATCATCGCGGCGATGAACAGCACGACGAAGGCGCTGATGCCGAAGGCGTACGCACCCAGCGCGAGTCCGGCGACGAGGCCCACCACGCTGCCAAGCAGCAGCAGGATGAACCAGAACACGGCGATCGGGTGGATCTTGCCGCTTTCCGAGGTGGCGGACTGGATCCCACCGCCGGTCTGAGGAATGTGAACGTATGTCATTGCCATCTCCTTTTGTCTGTTGTTTCCCCCGCCGGAGCGGAGGCTCTCCATCTGCTTGCGCTTTTCCGCCGCGACTGCGATCGCGATCATGATGATTGCAAAGGCGACAATCGCTGAAACCGCGATCACAGCCTCATCATCACCGCGCAGCAGCGCCGGTTGCCAGTAAAAGCCCATGCTCAGGCCTCCCGTCCGAGGACTTCCCCGGTCAGTTCCTGGATCTGCCGCGCACTGTAACCGAGGCTGCGCAGCTGGCGCACAGTCTCGCGCAGCTGCGCGATGCCGGGCAGTTCATCCAGGCCGTTGTCAGCGCTGCCCTCGTTGGGGTCGACGGCGAAGGTGCCGACGCCCCGCTTGCGCGAGAGGTAGCCCTCGCGCTCGAGGTCGGAATAGATCCGGCTGACGGTGTTGGCATTGATTCCCAGCTGCAACGCCATGTCCCGCACCGTGGGCAGCTGCATGCCGCTGGGCAGCTTGCCACGGTCGATCAGGTATCTGATCTGGTTCTTCACCTGTACGTAAATGGGCACTTCGCTCTCCAGATTCACGCGGATGGTGAGTTTGTCAGTGCTTTCCATGAATCCTCCTCCCGGCGGGACCGGTATCCATGGCGGGTTTCCTCGCTGCTTTCAGCATGGCGATCAGTCCAGCGGGCGCCTGAACCACATGTGGATGTAGGTGCTGCCGGCCTCCAGTACGGAAGTCAGTTCCCAGCCCTGCAGGCCGAGATCGCGCAGGCTTTCATCGCTGGTCTTGATCTTGGAGTTCTCCACCTGCAGGCGCAGGTACTCCCAGCGCGTTCCCTTTGAATCTGATCTGCTCATTGTTCTCCTCCACTAGACAATCGGTGTACTAGTGAACTAGAACAATAATAACCTAGAAGATAGTGGAAGTCAAGTGGGAGAAGTGGAAGTCAAGTGGGAGAAGTGGAAGAAGTGGATGAGGAAGTTCACCGTAGCGGCTGCTTCCAGCAGCCGGAGTGTAGCTCTGAGAGCTACAGGGCCTTGTCGGTCTGAGACCGACACTCCTTCGCTCCATGGCACGGCTTCACAGCACCTCCGTCTGCCGCTGAAGCGGGTAGCTCCGTTGTGCGACTTGCACCGCAGTTCTGACATACGGCTGGGATAATTGCCCGCATGTATTCGCATGATGAACTGACGCGCATCAGCCGCACGATCTCCCACGCTCTGCGGCATGCGCCGCAGGAGTACGGCATCGAGCTTGACAGGGAAGGCTGGGTGGAGCTGGGGACCCTGCTGGCAGCTCTCAGGCAGAAGGGCAGGCGTTTCCGGGATGTGGACGAGTCCAGCGTGCTTGACCTGATGGCCATCGCGGAGAAGCAGCGCTTCGAACTTGACAATGGCCGCATCCGGGCGGTCTACGGCCACAGCATCGAGCAGCCGATCAGCTACATGGCGAAGCAGCCACCACAGTATCTCTACCATGGCACCACCTCACGCGCGTTGGATGTGATCATGCGCGAGGGGCTGAAGTGCATGAACCGCCAGAAGGTGCACCTGTCCAGCGGCACGGAAACAGCGACCATAGTTGGCGCACGGCGGCAGAAGGCCCCGGTGATCGTCAGGGTGCGTGCGCTGGAGGCGAATTCCGCAGGCGTCGGCTTCTACTACTGCAACCAGGACATCTGGCTCAGTGACGATGTGGGACCGGAGTGGTTGGAGCTGGAGGTCAGCCGTTAGGCTGACAACAATGGGGGAAGTGGTCAGTTGTCAGTGGTCAGTAGCGGCGGCACTCCTGCCGCTGGGGGAGGTTGGAGGTTGGAGTGGGGAGGTTGGAGGTTGGAGAAGGGAGTGTAGCTCTGAGAGCTACAAGGCCCTGTCGGTCTCAGACCGACTCACCGTCATTCCAAGGCACAGCTGCGCTGTGCCTCCGTTGTCAGCTTTACAGCAGACCTCCTTGTCATCCTCACGGATGACCTCCGCGTAAAAAAAAATCCCCGCCGGCACCACTGTTGCAGGTGCTCAGGCGAGGACTCTCAGGCGGTGCGCCGCACTGCCAACTGCAGTGCTGAGCCCGATGCGGGCTGGGCTGCACCTCAGGGAAGCAAGGACCTGCTTCCCCCAGGTTCAAAGGTCGCGGTAGCTGAAGTTCTTGTCAAAGCCGTCGCGGGCCTTGCCATCCACCTCGACATAGGGGTAGATCAGGAAATTCAGCGGACCGTCCTGCACGCCGGGGATGGCGAGGTCGCGGCCCATCACGAATTCGATGCGGTCGTTGTCAAGGTTGCCGAACAGCTCCTCACGGCGCTCCGGGGCCTTGGCGACTTCGCTGGCATCGATCGGGATCCAGCCCTGGTCGTCATCGTAGAACTCGGCCCAGCAGTGGTAACCGCCCACGCTGCCCTCGGGGGCATCATTCGGGATCGGGAAGCCCATCAGGAAACGGGCCGGCACACCGAGGCTGCGGCTCTCGCCGATGAACAGGCTGTGGAAGTCCGTGCAGTTGCCATAGCGGGCATCACAGGCCCACTCGGCATCCCCGCGGCCCCAGCCCTCGCGGCTCTTGTCGTAGACGACGGTCGTGACGATGTTGTCATACAGCGCACGGGCGATCATGTAATCGTCGGCGGCATCCCCGGCGACCCGGGCGGCCTCCTCGGCGACCTCACCCTCCAGCGTGACCATGTTGTCAGGCTTGAGGAAGCGCTCCACCATCGAGGCATCGGTGTCATAGCCCCCGGCATAGCCGTAGCGCTCGACTTCGTAGCTGACGCTGACGGGCAGGCGGCCCTCACTGTCCGGCTCGATCGCCAGCAGGTCCACCTGCAGGAAGCTGTTGCCGTACTCCGGATCCGTGACCATTTCGTAGGAGAGATCGCCGGCATCCCAGCTCAGCACCTTCTGGCGCTCATTGCTCGGCGGCACGGGAATCCAGACGAAGGCGGAACTGGCTCCTTCATCAACGGCGGGCACGAACACCCCGTAGGTGAACTCCATCTTGCGCGGCTCCAGTGCGCCGTCCATCTCGTCCTGCTGGGCCTGAGCCTGGCCGAACAGCCCGATGGAAAGCGCGAGCAGCGCAAGCGAAAGCAGCTTGCGTTTCATGCTTACTCCTTATATATATGGGTTGGCAGGAGCGATACCGCTCCGCGCAGTAATGTAACCTACCGCTGGACGGGTTCATTTGATTTTGTGTTCTCATTTGAGGAGTGAGCTGAGTATGGAGCCGATGAGATCCTGGAAGTACACGGTCTACAAGGAGGTGGAGTTCGCCGCTTCGCACTTCCTGCGCGAGTATCACGGCAAGTGCGAGCACCTGCATGGGCATAACTACGTGGTGCGGGTCTATGTCAGCGCGGACGAGCTGGACGGTGAGGGGATGGTCTACGACTTCGTGCGGCTCAAGCAGATGATGAATGAGGTGTTCTATGAGCGCTTCGACCACAAGCATCTGAACGAGATCCCGCCCTTTGATGAAATCAACCCCTCGGCGGAGAACATCGCGACATGGATCGGCGAGCAGATGGGCGGGCTGCTGGACGATGGGCGCGTGCGGGTCACGGAAGTGCGGGTCTGGGAAACGGCGCGCAACGGCGCGATCTACAGGAGGTAGTGGGCAGATGCAGAAGCAGAAGCAGAATGAGAAGCAGAAGCAGCAGGCGGTAGCGGCGGCACTCCTGCCGCCGGGGTAGGTTGGAGGATTGAGTGCGGAGGTTGGAGTGGGGAGTGTAGCTCTGAGAGCTACAGGGCCTTGTCGGTCTAAGACCGACACTCCGATGGAGGCCAGGCGGATCTGCCTGGCGGAAGCAGGTTGGAGTGGGGAGTGAGAAGGTTGGAGAATAGGCAGAAGGCAAAAGGCAATAGGCAGTGGGCAATGATGGGCAGGTCACATCGGGGAATGGAACATGGACAGAAAGATAATCCTGGCAGTGAGCTCAGCGCTACTTGTGCTGGTGGTGGTACTCGCCGGCTTGTTGCTTTTGTTTGCCAACAGGGGTACTGTCAACCTCCTGAACATAATCTCCCCACCGCAGCAGCAGGTCAACAACACGCAGGGCAGTACAACATCCAAGACACCCCAGGCTACAGCTGATGCCGACTATGCCGCGAGGCGTGCGGAGGCCCTTGATTGCAGGTATGGGATCGGCCGCGATGTCGACATGCTTGAGGCGGAGCGCATCCTCACTGAACTAACTGACGAAGGCGATGCAGTTGCCGCAGCCCACCTGTTCACGCAGATCGTGATCGGCCTGCATCCGTACTCCCGTCGGGAAGAGGCGGATGAGATCTGGCGGAAGGCAAGCGATGAGTTGTATGAGCTATCCGAAAGTGGCGACCTGGAGGCAGGATTTGCTGTGGCCTGCGCCTACAAGGGAGTAGATGAGGAGAAGAGCTGGAGCCTGTTCATGGACAGGCTGACGAACCGTTGTGTGGAGGAGGGCTTCATTCCGGGGATCCTGCTGCGGGCCGAGCTGCTGATGAAGGGCCGCCACCTTGAACAGGACCGCTACGAGTCAATCCGGCTGTACCAGATGTGTGTGGACATGGACTGCGTGGCGGCAATGACGAGGCTTGGCAATATAAACATGAGTGTGGACTACCCGGAGCATGACATGGAACTGGGGCGGGCAATGCTGGAGCAGGCCGGCGAACGCGGAGACCCCGACGCCTGGTACCAGCTCGTTTACCGCGAATGGACTGATGAGATGGATGCGGCAACTCGCGACAGGGTTGAGCTCCACCTGCGCAAGGCATGGAAATGCGGGGAAATCGGTGCGTCCATCAGGCTGGTCAAGCTGCTGCTGGATGACAGTGGACCTGCGCCGGACCTTGTGGAGTGCAGGCGGATCATGGATGAAATCGGGCCTGAGCTGAGCATCGCACCACCGGATGATGACAACCGGCTGCTGTACGACGAATGCGCTGCTGAACTTGAGCAGCTGGAAGGCGGACGGTAGCGGTGGCTTCAAGCCGCCCGGGTAGGTTGGATGTTGGAGTGGGGAGTGTAGCTCTGGGAGCTACAGGGCCTTGTCGGTCTAAGACCGACACTCCGGAGCCAGCGCAGCTACGGCTTAGCCTCCGCAACGCGGCTCCTTCCGTTGCCAGGCTTACAGCTTGGCCTCCCCTAAGCAATGAGTTGCGAAGAGTGAGCAATGAGTGATTCGCAGGTCGAAGTTTACACCAGCCCTTCCCAGGCTCATGGCTCATTCTTCATTGCTCATCACTAGCCAGTCCGGAATGTTCCGGCGGCGGCATCCGTCGCCCGACTGACATCGAGCCTCCGCCTACCGCTGAAGCGGGTAGCTCTGTTGTGCGACTTGCGCCGCACTTCCATCAGCCGTCGTTGACGACCTCGAGCTTGATGTGCTGGTGGCGGATGATCTCACCCTCCACCATGAACACCACGTCCTCGGCGATGTTCGTGGCCTGGTCCGCGATGCGCTCCAGGTGCCGGCTGGACATCATCAGCTCGATGTTCTGCTGCGAGTTCTGCGGATTGGCGACCAGGTTGTCGGTCAGCTCGTTGATGATGCGCTCATTGGCGGCGTCGATCACATCATCACGGGCAATCACCGCGCGGGCCAGTCCGGCGTCCAGGTTGACGAGCGCCTTGAGGCTGTCCCCGACCATGGCCCGCACCTGCTCCGCCAGTGCCGTGAGCTGCGGGCGTCCCGCCGGAGTCGGCATCTGCGAGAGCCGCAGGGCGCTGCGGGCAATGTTGCAGGCCAGGTCACCCATCCGCTCCAGCGTGCTGTTGACCTTGATGGAAGCCACTATGAAGCGCAGGTCCGTGGCCACCGGCTGGTGCAGAGCCAGCAGCTTCAGGCAGTCCTCCTCGATGTCAACCTCGAGCTGGTCGATGGTCTGGTCGAGTTCCAGCACCTCCTGGGCCAGCTCGGGCCGCTGGCCGGCAAGGGCGGCTATCGCCTTCTGGATCGAGCTCTCCACCAGGCCGCCGATCTCGAGGATGTGGCGCTCGATGGAGCTCATGTCGCGGGTCAGATGCTTGTTCATTGTTTGCTCCAGTGCTCCGGTGGATCAGCCGAATCGGCCGGTGACGTACTCTTCCGTCTGCTTCTGGCCGGGACGCGTGAACACCTGCTGGGTCTCACCGAATTCTATCAGCTTGCCGAGCACCATGAAGGCGGTGTAGTCGGAGACGCGGGCAGCCTGCTGCATGTTGTGCGTCACGATCACGATCATGTAGTCCTTGCGCAGTTCCAGCAGCAGGTCCTCGATCGCCGCGGTGCTGATCGGATCCAGCGCCGAGCAGGGCTCATCCAGCAGGATCACCTCCGGGCGGATGGCAACGGTGCGCGCGATGCAGAGGCGCTGCTGCTGTCCGCCGGAGAGGCTCATGCCGTTGGCATGCAGCTTGTCCTTGACCTCATCCCACAGCGCGCTCTTGCGCAGGCAGTCCTCGACGCGGGCGTCGATCTCGCTCTTGGGCAGCTTTTCGTAGAGCTTGATCCCGAAGGCGATGTTGTCATAGATGCTCATCGGGAAGGGCGTCGGCTTCTGGAAGACCATCCCGACGCGCGAACGCAGCAGGTTCAGGTCCAGTCCCTGGCGCAGGATGCTCTCACCCTCGAGTGTGACCTCGCCCTCGGCGCGCTGGCCGGGGTAGAGGTCGTACATCCGGTTGAGCACGCGCAGCATGGTGGACTTGCCGCAGCCGGAGGGGCCGATGAAGGCCGTCACACGCCGGTCGTAGAGCGGCAGGTTCAGGTTGAAGAGGGCCTGGCTGTTGCCATAGAAGAAGTTCAGGTTGCGCAGGGTCATCTTCTCATGCAGATCCTGCGCCGTGCTGTCATCTCCACTGGTATCACGCACCATCAGCTCGGCCTTCATGGTGGGCAGCTTCGGGCGTTCATCACGTCCGGGGACGCTGTCCGCGGATTCCATCTTGATCCTATCCATTCTTGCTCCTTTGCGTGCCGAGAGTGCGGGCGAAGATGCTCAGCATCAGGACTGCACTGGTGATCAGCAGGGCACCGACCCAGGCCAGGCGCTGCCATTCCTCGTAGGGACTCATTGCGTACTGGAAGATCACCACCGGCAGGTTGGCAAGCGGGTGGTTCAGCTCCAGGCTCCAGAACTGGTTGTTGAGCGCGGTGAACAGCAGCGGGGCGGTCTCACCGCTGATCCTGGCAACAGCCAGCAGCACACCGGTGATGATCCCGGCCCGGGCGGCCCGGTAGGCCACGTGGCGGATCACCAGCGAGCGCGGCATGCCGAGTGCTGAGGCCGCCTCGCGCAGGTGCACCGGCACCAGGTTCAGCATGTCCTCGGTGGTGCGGACCACAACCGGGATCACGATGATCGCCAGCGCTACGGCTCCGGCCAGGCCGGAGAAGTGTCCGCCGAGCTCCACGTTGATGGCACCGCCGAACAGGTTGCCGGGCATCGGGATGGCGAACTCGATGTGCGGGGCCACGAGGATCGTGTAGACGAACAGGCCGATTACGATGCTCGGAGCACTCAGCAGGATGTCATTGATGAAGCGCACGAAGGTTGTCAGCTTCGAGTTGCGGCCGTACTCCGCCATGTAGGTGCCGGCCAGGATGCCGATCGGTGTACCCATCAGCGTGCCGAGCACCGTCATGAACAGGCTGCCGACGATGGCATTCAGCAGGCCGCCGGAATCACCGGGTGGCGGGGTCATCTCGGTGAAGACCTTCAGCTCGACGCCGGTTACACCTTCGAACAGGAGAGTGCCGAGGATCAGGGCCAGCCACATCAGGCCGATACCGGCGGCGGCGACACAGAGGGTCATCATCACCGAGTTGCGCAGCTTGCGGCTGGCGTAGAGGCGCATGTCCATATTGACAGCTGACATCAGTTTCCCAGCCTCCGCTCAATCCGCATCAGCATCAGGCGGGCAGCCGCCAGCACGATGAAGGTGATCACGAACAGGATGAAGCCCAGCGCGAACAGGGTGCTGGAGTACAGTCCGGGGTCGGCCTCGGTGAACTCATTGGCAATGGTCGCCGAGATCGTGGTGCCGGGATCGAGGAATGACGGGTTGATGCGGTGCGCGTTGCCGATCACGAAGGTGACGGCCATGGTCTCACCGAGCGCACGGCCCAGTGCCAGCATCCCGCCGCCGATCACGCCGACGCGGGTATGCGGGATCACCACCTTGCGCACGACCTCCCAGGTGGTGCAGCCCAGTCCGTAGGCGGCTTCCTTCAGCACGGCCGGGACGGTCTCGAATACGTCGCGGCTGACGGAGCTGATGAAGGGGATGATCATGATAGAGAGGATCAGCGAGGCGGTAAGCACGTTTGTCCCGTAGGAGCCGTTGGCGAATAGGGCGTTGAGCAGCGGGATCGGTGCAAAGAACTTCACCAGTGCGGGGTTGACATGCTCCGCAAGGAAGGGGGCGAAGATGAACAGGCCCCAGATACCGTAGATGATGCTCGGCACGCCGGCCAGCAGCTCGACTGCGATGCCGATCGGCTTGCGCAGCGCCATCGGGCAGGTCTCGGTCAGGAAGATCGCAATCCCGAGCCCGATCGGCATGGCGATTGCCATGGCGATCAGCGAGGTGATCAGGGTTCCGTAGATCGCCGGCAGTCCGCCGAAGATCTCTTTGGGCGGGCTCCAGCGCTGGCTGACGAAGAATTCCCAGCCATATGCCTGGAAGGCCGGCAGGGCACCGCGGAACAGCGCGACCATCACTCCCGTGAGAATGATGACCACGGTCCAGCAGGCGATCAGGGTGGTGAGTGAGAATGCGCGGTCTCCCTTGGCAAAGCCGCGCAGGACCCTGCTGCGCTGCTCAGTCAGTTTCGCCGCATCCAGGCCCACATTTAGCATGGTTCCAGACATCTGCCTTCCGTTGCTTGTCCTCGCCGTCGCCGGCGGGCGGGGTGCGGCTTCCAGACATTTAATTCCTGGTTGAGCCGGCTGCTGATATTGAATCAAACCAGTATGAAGATAATGTGAAGATTGCCGTCGGATTGCGTAAATGCTAAAAGGACTCCCCCCGCCGTTAAGCGGGAGAAGTCCTCCATACGTCTAGGGGTAGCTGTGTTGGGGTCAGACGAGCGGCTGGCCGTTCTCGCCCTTGATCTCGCCGGCCCACATCGCCTCAACGCTCTCCACCACGGAGCTGGGCATCGGGATGTAGTCGAGGCCGAGAGCTTCCTCGCTGCCGTACTCGAAGGCCCACTTGAAGAACTTCAGGGCCTCTGCGGAAGCGGCATCATCCTCGGGGCTCTTGTACATCAGGATGAAGGTGGCGGCGGTCATCGGCCAGGTGGAGTCGCCGGGCTGGTTGGCGAGGATCACACCGTAACCGGGAACGCTGTTCCAGTCAGCGCTGGCGGCTGCGGCGGCGAAGGCATCGGCATCGGGGCTGACGGTTTTGCCGGCCTTGTTGATCATGTTGCAGTGCGTCATGCTGTTCTGCTTGGCGTAGGCGTACTCGACGTAGCCGATGCTGAACTTGGCGCCAGCCACGTTCTGGGCAACGCCCTCGTTGCCCTTGGCACCGATGCCGACCGGCCACTCGACGGCCTTGTCAACACCGACCTCGTTCCTCCAGGCCTCGCTGACCTCGGCCAGGTAGTAGGTGAAGTTGTAGGTCGTACCGGAACCGTCGGAGCGGGTGACCACGTTGATGCTGGCATCGGGCAGCGTCACGCCGGCATTGAGGGCGGCGATCGCCGGGTCGTTCCAGTTGCTGATCTTGCCCATGAAGATGTCAGCGAGTGTCGTGCCGTCCAGGGTGATCTGGCCTGCAGTGATTCCGTCGAGATTGATGACGGGGACGATGCCGCCCATCACCATCGGCCACTGCACGAGGCCGCTCTCCGTAAGCTCCTCACCGCTGAGCGGGGCATCGGTGGCGCCGAAGGTCACGGTTTTGGCCTTGATCTGCTTGATGCCGCCGCCGGAACCGATGGACTGGTAGTTCAGGCCCACGCCTGTTTCCTTCTGGTAGCTGTCAGCCCATTTGGAATAGATCGGATACGGGAAGGTGGCTCCGGCACCGGCGATCTGGCCCACACCGCCCGCGGAGGAAGTATCGCCTGCGGTCGTGTCGGCAGCGGAGCTGTCGGTGCTGGTGCTGCTGTTGTCCGCTATGCTGGAAGAGCTGGAGCTGCTGCTGTCGGTTGACGTGCTGTCAGTCTCGGACGGGCAACCCGTCGCAAACGCGGCGAGGATGGCAACCGTGGCCAGCAGGGCCAGCGCCCGGAGCGGGAAGATGGTGTTCAGGATCATGCCTGTGCGATTCATTGTTATACCTCCGTTATAGGCAGGGAGAATGTACTGAGGCCGTGTGTGAATTTCGTGAAGATAACGTGAATCCACATGAATTCTTGACAAATCAGCTGCATTGGCAACTCTGTGGATTGCCGGACTCCCGGCTCACGGGACAGCTGCATCACCGTCCGGGCTTGCCTGCAAAATGCAGAGGCTCCCCCGCAGGCAACTTGCACCTTCGGGAGAGCCTCATCTGGTCGAAGCCTGGGGCTTAGATCAGCGGCTTGCCGTTGGCACCCTTGATCTCCTTGGACCACATCGCCTCGACACTGTCCACAACGGACTTCGGCATCGGGATGTAGTCCAGGCCGAGCGCCTCGGTGTCACCCATCTCAAAGGCCCACTTGAAGAACTTCAGGGCCTGGGTGGAAGCGGCGTCATCCTCGGGGCTCTTGTACATCAGGATGAAGGTGGCGGCGGTCATCGGCCAGGTGGAATCGCCGGGCTGGTTGGCGAGGATCACACCGTAACCGGGCACGCTGCTCCAGTCAGCACTGGCGGCGGCGGCGGCAAAGGCATCGGCATCGGGGCTGACGGCCTTGCCGGCCTTGTTGATCATCTTGGTATACGTCAGACCGTTCTGCTTGGCATAGGCATACTCGACGTAACCGATGCTGTTCTTGGCGCCGGCCACGTTCTGGGCCACGCCCTCGTTGCCCTTGGCACCGATGCCGACCGGCCACTCGACGGCCTTGTCAACGCCGATCTCGCTCTTCCACGTGCTGCTGACATCAGCCAGGTAGTAGGTGAAGTTGTAGGTGGTGCCGGAACCGTCGGAGCGGGTGACCACGTTGATGCTCGTGCTCGGCAGGCTGACGCCGCCGTTGAGCTTGGCAATCGCGGGATCGTTCCACTTGGTGATCTTGCCCATGAAGATGTTGGCAAGCGTGCTGCCATCCAGCACGAGCTGGCCGGGCTTGACACCCTCCACGTTGATGACGGGGACGATGCCGCCCATCACCATCGGCCACTGCACGAGGCCGGACTCGCTGAGTTCCTGGCCGCTGAGCGGGGCGTCGGTGGCACCGAAGGTCACGGTCTTGGCCTTGATCTGCTTGATGCCGCCGCCGGAACCGATGGACTGGTAGTTCAGACCGATACCGGTTTCCTTCTGGTAGCTGTCAGCCCACTTGGAATAGATCGGATACGGGAAGGTCGCTCCCGCGCCGGCGATCTGCTCGGCTGCGCTGGCGGGCGTGCCGCGGAAACCGGCAGCCAGGGCAGCGAGAATGACAACTCCGGTGAAGACCAGCATGGCCTTCAGCGGATTACTGTTCAGGTTCTTACCTGTGCGCATTGTTATACCTCCGTTATAGGCAGGGAAAATGTACTCAGGCAGTATGTGAATCAAGTGAAGGACAGGTGAACCCGGGTAATTTACTGGGGAAACGGCTGGTTGTCAGTTTCCCCGCAGTTCGGAAGGGAAGCTCAGAATGAACTCAGAACCCTCTCCGGGACTGCTCTTGATGCGCACCTCACCGCCGTGGGCAATCATCACGTGCTTGACGATCGCGAGCCCGAGCCCGGTGCCGCCGAGCTGGCGGGAGCGCGCCTTGTCAACGCGGTAGAAGCGCTCGAAGATCCTGGCGTGGTGTTCCTCGGGAATGCCGAGCCCGTAGTCGCGCACGCTGATGAAGGGGCTGCTGCCCTCCAGACCGACCCGGACCTCCACAAGCTGCCGGCTGCCGGCGTACTTGATGGCATTGTCCACGAGGTTGCCGATGGCCAGCAGCAGGTTCTCCTGGTCGCCCATCACGCGGATCGGCTGATCAGGAAGGCTGAGCCGGATCTCCACCCCCGCTGATTCACTCTTGGCCGAGCAGTTGTCAATGGCCAGACGGGCTGTCGAGGCGAGATCCAGCGGCTCGTCCTCCCGCTCATGGAAGCCGTGCTCCACGCGCGAGAGTGAGAGCATGTCGTTAACGAGCCCGCTCAGGCGCAGTGACTCATCGAGGATACTGCCCATGAATCGGTCGCGCACCGCATGCTCCATCTCCGGGTCGCTGATGATGGTCTCCGCCAGGCCGCGGATCGCGGTCACAGGGCTCTTCAGTTCATGGCTGGCATTGGCAATGAACTGCGTGCGCATGTGCTCGAATTCATGCGTGCCGGTGATGTCGCGGATGATGCCAACCGCGCCGAGCACGCCTTCCGTGGCATCCCGCCAGGGAGTGACGATGATGCTGATCCAGCGGTTGCTGCCGGTGCCGACCAGTTCCAGCTCGCGCTGGATGGTGCTGCCGTTGCTGATCGCCGCCGAGAGGGCCTGTACCAGTTCAGGCACCGTCAGGCATTCCCAGGCATGTCGCCCGGCGATGGCGTCATACTCCTGGCGGCAGTAGCCGGCAGCAACGCGGTTGACGTGCACGATGCGTTCCTGGCTGTCAACGGCGATCAGGCCCTCGCTCATGCTGGAAAGGATCGCCTCGAGCTGGCTGCGGTCGCGGGCGATCGTCAGCATCCGCTGGGCCAGGCTGTCTGACATGCTGTTGAGCATTTCCGCAAGCTGTCCGAGTTCATCATGGGTCATGACTTCCGCCCGCTTGCTGTAGTTGCCGCGGCTGATTCCACGGGCGACCTCCATCATGCGCGTCACCGGCCGGGTCACGCGGCGCGCGAACAGCAGGCCGAGCGGCAGGCTGACAAGCAGGGTGATCCCCGTACCCATCAGCACGCTGAGACGCAGGGCGCTGAGCTGGTTGTCAATGTCACTGAGAGGCAGGGAGGTGCGCACATAGCCGGTCAGGCGACTGCCATCGTGCACCGCCACCGCGTAGTACATCATCCGCTCATGCACGCTGCGACTGAAGCGCCGGGACATACCGCTGCCGCTGCTGCCCGCGGCAAGCAGTTCGGGGCGGTTGGCATGGTTCTCCATCTCCGCTGCCGCCATATGCGAATCCGCCAGCACCACACCATCATCACGGATAACCGTGAAGCGCGTGGCAGTGGCCCGGCCGAGATCCTTGAGCTGGTCATCAAGCGCCGGCAGGGCTGCGCCAGCCTGCAGGCTGTCCTGGGCCATGGCTTCGAGCATCAGGCATTGCTGCTGCAGCGATCGCTCGATGCGCAGCAGTGAGTCTGCGGAGATCCGGAACTGGATCAGCAGTCCGACGGTCAGGGCGGTGAGCACGATCAGGATCGCGTACACCGAGTACAGCTTCCAGAAGAACTGCGTACGCAGGGCCATCAGTCCTCCCGGAAGCGGTATCCCACCCCGCGCACGGTTTCCACGAGCTCACGCTGTTCCCCCAGCTTCTTGCGGATCGACTTCACGTGCGTGTCAATGTTGCGTTCGATCACGATCCCGCCGCTGTTGCCCGTGAGCGAGAGGATTTCCTCGCGGCTGAAAACGCGGCCCGGACTGCGCATTAGCAGGCTCATGATCTGGAACTCGGAGGGAGTGAGTTCCACCAGTTCATCCGCAACGTAGAAGCGGTGGCGCTCAGTATCTATCCGCAAGCCGCCGGCATTGATCACGGTGCGGCTGCCGTCCTGGGCCTGGTGCAGGCGGCGCAGGCTGGCCTTGACGCGGGCCACGAGCTCGCGCGGGCTGAAGGGCTTGACGATGTAGTCGTCCGCACCGATTCCCAGGCCGAGCACTACGTCGGATTCCTCCGAACGCGCGGTGACCATCAGCACGGGAATATGGCGCAGCGAGATATCCGTCTTCAGGTTCTGGCAGATCTGGATGCCGTCCATGCCGGGCAGCATGATGTCCAGCAATGCCAGATCGGGCTTTTCGCGGCGGATCATGTCGATACCTTCGACACCATCACGCGCTTCCAGCACGCGGTAGCCTTCACGGCGCAGGTTGTAGGAAATCACCTCGAGGATGTTGTTCTCATCCTCGACGACGGCGATGCGGTACTGTCTGCTCATTTCAGTTTCCTGTTGTGATTTGCCGGACAGGTGCCTATGATCCTGTTCGGACACTTTCGGGAAAATATGCAGACGGGGTATAACACCATTGATTATACACAAGCCTGCCCCGGGGGCGGGGCAGGCGCATTTCTTTTCGAACGTATCGCGGCTGAAATTCCTGAATACAGCCACTACGGCTAAATCCCGGTTCACTGCACGCTGGGTCCAGTTCCCTGTGTTTCAACTTAGGCAGTGAACATTCGCAGCAACATCTTCGCGGAAGTGATTGAAGAAGCCTGCAGGCAACGCGGCTGGAATCTATCACAGCTTGCGCGCCACGTGGGGAAGAGTGCCACAACTCTGGCCCGCTGGAAGGAAAGCACGAGTGGGAGCTGCGATGTATATGCGCTGGCTGAGATCTTCCGACTGGCGGGTCTCAGCATGGATGAAGGATTCAGGCTGCGGGACCATGCTCTCACACATGCGGTTTCTGAAAATGCGCAGCTGCGCGGTGAACTGGATGACTTGCGAGGCCAGCTTGACCGGCATGAAAGCGTGCTCAACGGCCTGCACAGCGTCTTTGCCCTGCTCGGTGAAGGTTCCGTTCGTCTCACGGCAGCTTCCGGGAGGAAGGAATCACAAGTGCAGGCTGAGCAGGAAAGCTGTCTGAGTGATGTGCTCTCCAGCCTGGACAGGACCATAGACCAGATCGACCGGCTGCCCGGCGAGGATTCCGCAAGGCTGGATGAGGATGAGGACTTCGGCTGGCAACGCCGGGCCTGAGCCCTGATGGAAAAGCAGGATGCGTGAAACTGAGACAAACTATGCCTGGCTGGCCAACCTGGCAAAGCTTGCCACGGAACATTTCCATGCCGGAGACTCGGCAGCGCTGGCAGGCGTACTGCGGCGACTGCGGAGCATGGCCGGCAGCTGCAGCAGCGGCACGAATCTGACGAGCTATGAGACGACCGTCTGCCGCTGCCTGCTGCTCTTTGGCTCTCTGCGACTCGATGCCGGAGATTTCGCAGGCTGCCGCCAGGCGAGCATCGATGCCTGCCGGATCCTTGACAACAAGCGACTGAGGCTCGAACATGCAGGCGAACAGGCTCGGCCAGACAGCCTTGCCTGGCTGGCAGTCCTGAAACTGGAGGCTGACATGTCCTGGCTGGCGCTGCCTGAGGATGAGGTCCAGTCTCTGGCAACAACAGACATTGCCCAGCGCATGGGGCATGCTCTGCGTGCCCTGGAGATCGGCCTCAGCCGCAACCGCAGCATGAATCCGGAACGAAGGCGAAACATTGAAGTCCAGCAGCTTGCCTGCCTTTCGTCATTGCAGCGGATTGCCCTGCGCGATGACTGTGCACTGCACGAGCAGCTCCGTGCCGAATACAGATATCAGCTGGAACCGGTTGCCACTGATGAATCCAATCCCTTCCACTGGGAACTGTTCATCGCCCAGAGCCATCTGCAGGGCAGGCTTGACTCGCCGCAGCATACTCGCCTGGCGAGGATCAGACGTGAAGCCTATCTTGCATGCTACCCCGAGTTTGTGGACGAGCGGCATTTCGGACGGCTGGCTGCTCTGGAGAAGCGCAGGTTCTTCAGCGATGAAGCATCACTGGTACCACTCGGGAGCATCGAGCACGACATGCAGCAGGTCGTCAATGTCAGTGTCGGGCATGAGCGCGGACTGCACCTCGTCCTGGATGGCCTCCATCAGGGCCGTAGAATCTGAGGCGAAGCTGCTGCCGTTGTAGAGATCGCCTAGATCCTCCTGGGTATAGGGCGTCATCAGCACGCCGGCGGGGCAGGCATCGAAGTTGCAGCTGCTGCAATGGATATCCCAGGCGTTGACGACATCCGCCCGGCTGGTGGCAACCTTCACACTGCGGGGCAGCGCGGATTCGGGGGAGGGGGCAGCGGATGAACCGCAGCCGACAAATACAAATACGCTGACAATGAAGCAAATCCCAAACAAAACTCGCATACAGGCACCTCTATTCAGGGAGAAAAGTGCCAGATTATACCAGTATTAAGGGTGTTCTTAAATGCGATTTGGCAATTGTACCGGAAGTCGGCGGCAGGACATATTCACATTGTCAATATTCAATTCGTCGGCCCTGAAATCCGAATGATCCACTTTTGCCGGACAATCTGCAATGATTCAGGGACGATCATGCAGCTTTGTCGAAGGCCAGGGTGTTTCCGCGCTCAGGCGTATGCGGTCTGGCTCATGGGCTTGTCGGTCAGGTTCAGCCTGGTGAGGGCCTCGGCAAGCTTGGTATCGCTGACCGGCTTGACGAGAATCGAGTTAACACCGGCCTCCATCAAGGGCAATGCCGTGTCCGGCGTGACGGAGGCGCTGATCACGATGATCTTGGTATCTCGGTTGACCGTACGGATCATCCTGGCGCATTCCAGCCCGTTGCAGACCGGCATCTCATAGTCCAGAATCACGAGTGAGGGCTGGAGCGAATTCACCTGCTCAGCTCCCAGCACGCCGTTGTCAGCCAGTCCGACGATCCGGATGCCGTGGTACTCCAGCGTCCGGGCGAAGCGGAAGCGGAATACCTTGCTGTCGTCAATTACCACTGCGGTGTGTTCCATCTCTGCAAGTTCCAAGATCTGAGATAGGGGATTCTATCCGAACCGGCAGACCAATAATGGACCTGCCGCCAGGTAATTCTGTACCGTCCTTCAGATTCAACTCTGGCAACACGAAAAAGCAAGGTTGATTGCCACAAACTTGCCACTCCGCCGGACGGTTCGGACACAATTCCGCGGAACCGCAGGGATATCCAGCGAAAGCGCAGGATTCCTCCACGGAATCGCAGACTTAAATCAGGATTAAGACTTGGTTGCCGGTTCCCGGCAGGCTGCCGTCATTCGCAAACCGGATAAAAAAACGGGGAGGCCTGGGCTGGCCTCCCCGGATGCTGGTGGTCCCCGGTGTCTTTTCACCGGAATGAGGATGGTTAAACGAGGGATTTACTCCGTCACATTGAGCACCCAGCTGACGACGGTTCCGCTGTCCTCACATGCGTAGAGGACAAGCGGCTTGCCGTAGGGGTTCATGTCAGCCGGAATGAACTGGAATCCTTCAGGAGCGATGTCCACCATCGTTCCGTCGGGGTTTGTGGTCACGTAGTCGAGGCGGGTGGCGCTTGCCGGATTGCTGATGTCGTAGATGAACATCCCGCCCTGGCGCTCCAGGCCGATGAAGCCGAAGGTCGTGCCGCGGTAGGATCCGACGCACAGGCCCTCGGGCTCGCAGCCCTTGTCGTCACTGCGGGCATCGAACTCGCCGATGTCACCGTCGTTCATGTTGAAGACCGAGGCATAGTTGGCCGCGAGGTACTGCTCGAACTCATCGCCGCTGTCGTAGACCTGGGAACCCGCGTTCCAGATGCTGAAGCTGCGTCCGCCGTAGCCGTAGATCTCGTCGTAGTCTCCGTCATCATCCGTGTCACCGTTGGCGAGGGTTACCTTGAAGCGGCCGAGCATGCCGTCCTCGAGCAGGGTCGCCTCATCGGGCCACAGCGTGTCGTCCAGATCGAGATCCTTGGCACGGGCCTCCTCGGAGTAGCCGCCGTAGTCGCGGGAGTCGCCTTCGTTGGCACCGATCGTGTAGAACACGCCGTTGGCAGCAAAGCTCTTGACCGTGTCGGGCATATAGAAGGTCTTCACAGGCCAGTTGCCGAGCTTGATCGAGGCGGTGTCGCCCGGGCCGTCACGGTCGGAGACGTCGATCATCGGACCGCCGGTGGACCAGTCCTTGGTGCCCAGCGCATACAGGTTGGTGATGCTGTAGTCCGAGAGGTCGATCTCCAGCAGGGCGTTGTTCTCCTGGCAGGCAACCCAGGCCATGCTGTTGTCCGGTGCGATGGCGATGTACTCGGGTTCGAGGTCCTCAGCCAGGTTGCTCGGCACGTCACCGGGCTGCTTGATGCCGAACACTCGCACGCCCGCTGCCTCATAGGCAGCCTGATCCACGTTGAGACCGGTGAAGGGGATCTGGGTGATGACGGGGCTGGCGAGGTCGCCGGTCACGTCAATCACGGTCACGCTGCCCTCGGGGTCGATCGTCCAGTCATCGCTGGGCTGGCCCTCGTTGGCGGTCAGCAGCAGGCGGTGGTCGTTGGTCAGCACCACGTTGTCAGGCAGCACACCCGTCGGGTTGCTGGAAATCAGCGCCAGCGTCATCGCATCGTAGATGTTGCAGACGCCGGGATCCGTCTCCGGGTCAGCGGCGATGGAGACGGCGACGTAGCCCTCCCAGGCCACGCAGCTGGTCGGGCTGCCATAGCTGCTGGTGTCAATGCCGGCACCGGCATCCACCGGGGCGGAGGGATCAGAGTAGTCAATCACACTGACGGACTGCGATCCGGCGTTGGTCAGGAAGATCCGGCGGCTGTCGGGGTCGTAGGTCACGATCTCCGCGGAGCCCGCGCCCAGTCCCGTATCAAAGGTAGACAGGTAGTCGAAGCTCCAGCTGCCGGGATTGACGGTCTGGATGCGGCGCTCGCCGGGCAGGATGTTCATGTCACCATCCTCGCCTTCGTACGGATACTGCTCCGCGCTGACAACTCCCCCGAGGCCGTCCTCGATGTAGTTGCGCAGCGCCTGCTGGTAGCTGACACCGAGGGTGTAGAGCTTGTCGCCGACAAACGGGCTGCCGTCGCCGCCGCGGGCCAGGAAGTCAATCGTCGCCAGGTTGATCTTCGTGTCCGGGTTGAGCACGATGCCGTCGCTGATGAACTGCGTGCCGTCCCTGAACCAGGCGTTCTGCACGCGGGTACCGCTGCCGGGGCTGCCGAAGACGTAGGGATCGCCGTCCTTGTCGTAGACGAAGCGCAGGCCGCTGACCTGCAGGAAGCCGCCGCTGGTGCCCTGCACGCCGTTGACGGCGCTCTCCAGGATGTCACGCAGGGTACTGTGGCTGACGCCCTCGAGGATCGTGACGAAGTTCGGGAAGGCGTTGATGTCGAAGGTGTCGAGCTCGGTGATGTTGCCGGGCTCGATGATCGCGTCATTGCGCATGCCGCCGCCGTTCTGGAAGGCGACATCGGCATGCGGAGCACTGAAGCTGTCAGCCAGTTCGTTGGCCTGCCAGAGCAGGGCATCGGCGTCGAGGTTGCCGAGGTTGGTCTCGGAGTTGCGCACGCCGACGATGGAAGGCCTGTCATTCACGTCATCCCAGCCACCGCGGCGGCCATTGAGCGGAACCTCTGTGGTACCGATCACATTGGCAGCCAGCGCGGCCAGGCTGCTGCTGACAGGGGTGGTCACGCTGCTCTCGATGGCGGCATTGCCGATCACGGCGTCCGGGTAGTCGCTGTTGGCGACGCGCTGCAGGCCGGAGTGGTCATCCACCACACCGGTCACCTCGCCGGCGTCGTTGAACTCAACCGTAAGCTGGCCGACGTACTTGTAGTTTCCGGGCGTGGTGACGACCGGGATGTCCTTGCCATCAGCATCCTGCAGGATCACGGGGTAAGTGCGGCCCGCCACCGGCTCGTCACCGGGGATCAGGTTCTCGCTGGCATCACCGTTGGCAAGCAGTTCATCACCGCCGCCGGCGACCGCGATGTCGATGCCGCGCAGGGTGGAGATCAGGGCCTCATCCTCGCCGATGCCCTGCATGTGGGAGATCAGCACGATGATGTCCACGCCCTCGCTCTCGAGGCTGTCAACCTCTGCCTGGATGCTGGACTGCGCGCTGAGCACGCTGACATTGCGCGGGTTGGAGAACTCGGCATGCACGCCGGTCTCGCTCACGCCGCGCGGGCTGGAGATGATGTCAAGCAGCTCGGTGGTTGCGCCGACGATACCGATCTTGCGGCCGCCCTTGGTGACGGTCACGCTCTTGAACAGGCGGTCGTCGACGAGTGCCTGAAGATTCGGCTCATCCGTATAATCCAGGTTGCTGGAGAGGTAGGGCACGCTGCTGGAGAACTCATTGATGAAGTCCGCGAGCACATCCGGTCCGAAGTCGAAGTCGTGGTTGCCGAGGCAGATCGCGTCGTAGCCGATCGCGTCCAGCACCAGCGCGTCGTAGTAGGTGCCGTCCTGCAGGCTGGCGTTGAACTCCGCACCGGCGAGGAAGTTGTCACCGCTGGAAACCGTGATGCTGGCATCCGCGAAGCTGCCGGAGTCAGTGCGCAGCTCATTGAGCTTCGTGATGAAGTTGGCAGCGCCGCCGAAGCTGGAGAGGTTGCCGCTGTCAGGCAGTTCCTCGCTGCCGGCGTTGAGCAGCTGGCTTTCACCGTCGTTGTTGTGGAACAGGGTGAGCGTGAAGGGCTCGGGCTCCACATCAAGGGGTGCAACCGTGAAGCTGCCACTGGCGCTGTCGCCATTGCCGTTGGCATCCAGCACGGTCACGCTGTATGTATATGTCTTGGCAGCGCTCGTGCTGTTGAGCATCTGCACCGTGCGGCTGTCAGGGCTGGTGGCAGAGCTGGACTGCGCGGTATTCGGATCCGCACCGCCGCCGAAGTTCCACTCAATGCTGTAGGGGGCCTCACCGCCGCTCCAGCTGGCCTGCCAGAGGGCATCCTCAGCCGCCTTGAGCCCGGAGGGCACGGTCACATTCAGTTCAGGCATGCTCACTTCAAGCTCGCTGCCGGCCACGAAGGAACCGAAGCGCGTGCTGTTCACCGTGGCCGTACCGCCCTGTACGTTCACCTTGCCGAGGCTGGTCCAGCCGGGGACGGCGGAAACGGAGCTGTCGTTGAAGCGGTAGACTTCCACCTCACCTGTCGCGCTGCCCGCGGGCACGCTGATGCTGACACTGCGGTCGAAAACGCAGTCCGCAGGGCCGAAGGCCACGCTGCCGAAGCGGGTGGCGGTGAAGCTGTCCAGCACCGACTGGCTGACCGCCCCGCTGCTGAACTGGATCGTGCCGTTGCTGACCGAGTCACTGGTGACGATGCTGCCCGCCGGAATGCTGGCGACTGCGCCGTTGCTCCCGGTGACCGTCTCGGCCTGGCTGATGGTGGCCTCATTGTCCGGCTGTTTCGGACCGCCGCCTCCACCACATGCCGCGCAGCTCAGCGCCAGCAGCAGGGAGATGCTCAGCGAAGCCAGGAGCTGGCCCGCAAAATGTTTCCTGTACATGGGATCCTCCTCGATAGCGGCACCAGCTCTTAAGCGTGCCGTCGTTGCCATCAGGCGCAATGCTAGAACGCTGTTATGTGAATGGCGTGAACCCGTAGTGAAGAACCCTCAGGTTCAGGGCAAATGCGGTCCGATTGACAGCGCAGGCCGGTAATGCTAGATTCTTCCGGCGGTGCTCCCGGCACCGGACCTCCTGACCGCCCGCCTGCGCCGGACGGCACTGCGGAGGCGAAGGGGACCTCTGTTCTCCGGGACTGGCGACTCTGTATCATTCATCTGGTCCGCTGCATGGACCGGGACCGCGCAGGGGTGGGAGTCCGTGCGGCCACTGGAGAGAATGATGACGAAACGCAGCAGTTTCAAGAAGCTCGTACGCGAGCGGATGAAGAGGACGGGCGAGAGCTACAGCTCGGCCCGCAGGCAGATCATTGCCGCAATGGCCCCCGCCGCGGGCCTGACCCATTTCCCCGGCACCAACCCCGGCAGCACGGCTCTGCGCATCCTGCTCAGTGCAGCCGGGATCATGAATCCGGCCACGCAACAGGCATTCAGCGAGTCGATGATTCTGGGAATCGCAGGTGGGCTGGGAGCAGGCGTCTTCACCTTCCGCTATGAACAGCATGACTTCAGTTCATTCTTTGCGGCTGGGCGGCATCTCTGGCATGACAACCTGCTGTACATGCAGGGATGTCTGGACCGGCTCGGCGTGGAATACAGGGTCTGGGAAAGCACTGCAGCGAAGAAGGGCTGGGAGCAGCTGCGCGAGGCACTGCAGCATGGCCCGGTGGCGGCCTGGCTGGACATGGCCGAGCTGCCATACCACGGCCTGCCGGCCTGGATGAGCGGCGGCGGCTATCACCTGCTGGTGATCCAGTCGCTTGACGAGGAACGCGAGCTGGCTGTGTTGAGCGACCTGATGGATGAAACAGTGGAATTGCCGTTTGCCGATCTCGAACGCGCGCGATTGCGGATCAAAAAGGACAAGCAGCGCCTGCTGGCAATCACCGGCCGCAGGCAGGCAGCCGGGCTGCAGCCTGCTGTGCTGGCGGGGATCAGAGCCTGCCGTGAGGGACTGACAACGGGAAGGATGAAGAACTTCACGCTGGCGGCCTTCGAGGACTGGGCGAAGCAGCTGCATGGCAGCTCCGGCAAGCAGAGCTGGAGCGTGCTGTTCCCGGCCGGGCGGCATCTCTGGACTGCCCAGACCTGGGCCTACGACTGCATCGAACACTACTTCAGCGGGGGCGGAATGCTCCGGCCAGTGTATGCCGACTTCCTGGAGGAGGCCGCTTCACAGGCGGATCTGCCGGAACTTGCGGAACTGGCAACCCAGTACCGCTCCATCGGCGCTCAGTGGAGCGCGCTGGCGGATACCCTGCTCCCAGCGGATGGCGGGCTGCTGGGACAGGCCCGCGAGTTATACGAGCTGCGGGCGGAAAGCTACAACAGTCCAGCGGAGGTCGAAGTGGAACGGGCGGAGATCATGACGCGGTTGGATGCACTGAAGCGCCAGGCGGCCCAGAGCTATCCGCTGGATGCGCAAGCCGTTGACAACATGCTCAGCAAGGCCCAGCAGCAGCTGCAGGAGATCTGCACTGCTGAGCGAGCTGCATTGGCCGGGCTCGGGGAGGTGCTGTGATGGATGCAGGTAATCGCAATTCCCAGGACTCCATTCGCCGCAGTCCGCTGTCCGTACTGCTCAGCATCTGGGCGGTACTGGCGGGCTACCTGACATTGTCAATCCTCGTGATGCTGCTGCTGATGGTCGCACTCGTGATCGTCCCGGAATGGCGGGAGACGGTCTCCGGCGGCTACCTGCTCGCCAACATCCTGCTGAGCATCATTTCCGCAGCGGCCGGAGGCTATGTCACGGCCCGCATCGCCCCGGCCAGCCCGCTGGGGCATGGTCTGGCTCTCGGCTTGATCAGCCTGTTATTCGGAGTGCTGTATGCGATGAACATGCCCACGGAGCCTGGTCGCCCGGAGCCTCCGGAATGGTACGGCGTGCTGCTGGCTGTGCTGGCCCTTCCATCCGTAATGCTCGGAGCTTTGGTTCGCGTCCGAACACTGCCGGCCAGCGCTCGTCCAGCTGGCAAACGCTAGAATGTGCATATCTGGTAAAGGGGTTTGCAATGAACACGTCATTCAGATCAGTGATTCTCGGCCTGCTGCTGGCAGCGGCCGTGCTGCTGCCGGTGTCCGGGGCCAGGGCCCAGGAGGACAGCAGCCGCGACTACATCTTCGGCACCCGCCTGGTGATCTTCAGCCCGAACAATCTGAGCGGGCCGAACTATGCATGGTGGGGCGACAAGCTGCCGATGCCCTACACGCATGCGGTGGGCTGGATCGTGAAGATAGTCAACGAGGCCCGCGCCGAACGCGGTAACAATGAAGTCGTAAACTACAGGGAGTACCCGGTCTCCATCAACGGAGAGGTCCAGAAGGGTGACAGCTGGGAGTACTACATCGACTTCATGAAGATGAGCCCCGAGGATGTGCAGGTCGTGCTCAACGAGTTCCCGATGGAAGGTGCAATGGCCGACCTGCGCACGGAGATCCGTCCCGTGGGCATGGGCAACTACTATGGCAACAGCCAGGAAGGTGGACCCGTGAGCCTGGCCCTGCCGGGCGGCGAGATGCAGTTCAGCCCGCAGGTCAGCTACGATGAGAACTGGAACCGCGTCAGCCAGCGCCTGACGGACTACTTCGGCCGTGAGGTCAAGTTCGACATGAGCATGAACCGCTACAAGGCCGCCAATGGCTACAACAGCTTCGACGTGAGCGTCACCATCTACATGGACGACAGCTACGAAATGGGCGGAGGCTACCCGGCCGAGTACGATTGACTCGGCTGCTGAATCGGCAATCCGGGCCGGGATGGGCACTGCTCATTCCGGCCCTTTCCGTTTCTCCCGCCTGCTGAAGACCGACCGAAGCCGTGTTCCATGCTCCTGCCCGCTGCTGCGCAGACGGGACATACCGGTGCTGCCGGCATCCTGCATACGTTGCCACTGCCTGCGGCTCCCAGCCTGAATCCGGTCAAACTGTTCCTCGGTCGTGTTCAGCAGATCCTCATGCCGCTCGCGCAGTTGCTCCCCGGCCTCGCGGGCCAATACACCCAGCTTCACGGATTCCTCGCTGGCAAAGGCATACAGCATGCGGACCTTGGCGGCATAGTGGGCGGCGAGGACGAAAGGCGGGGCCCAGAGGCAGACATTGGCGAGCAGCAGTTCCGTCCAGGCCAGCCAGAGTGGATGTGGGCGGAAGATGAACTCAATCAAGCTGGCAATCAGCAGCACCACGCTGAGCAGCAGCAGCAGACCGCAGAGCAGCATCAGATGCAGGGGTGGCCACCAGCTGATCGCTTCATCCGCCGTGTCCAGATAACGAAGCACCACTTCCAGATCAGTGCTGTGCAGCAGACCCAGCCGCACAGCTAGCCTGAGCGGCAGACGCGCGAAGAAGGGCAGGTTCGGAATCGCGCCGATGAATTTCAGGACCGGTATGTTGACTGGCATGGCTTCCCCGCCCGGCTTGTCGCCTGATAGAGCCTAGCACAGCGGCTGCGCTAGGATAGTAGGGTGAGTACTGAGCTGCCACCTGACATGCGCATCGTCAGCCTGCTGCCTTCCGCCACTGAGATCATCTGTGCACTGGGCGGACAGCGGAACCTGGTCGGCGTGAGCCATGAATGCGACCATCCCGCCGGGGTGGGAGAGCTGCCGAAGCTGACCCGGCCGCGCTACCGGATCCCGGACTCGAGTGCCGGCATCGACGGAGCTGTGCGTAGTGTGCTGGAATCCGCGTTGTCAATCTACGAAGTGGACGTGGAACTGCTGCGCGAACTGCAGCCGGACATCGTGTTCACGCAGGATCTCTGCCGGGTGTGTGCTCCCAGCCTGGATGACGTAAGGCAGGCGGTGCACGCCTGGTGCGGGCAAGATACGGTGGTTGTCAGCCAGTCGCCGCAGGACCTCAGAGAGGTCCTGCAGAGTTTCCATGATGCAGGCAGCGCACTGGGAATCTCAGCTGAAGGTGAACGCCTCAAGCAGCAGACCGCACGCGCGCTGCTGGAACTGCAGATGAATTGGGTCCGGTCGGAACGGCCCGCGGTTCCCGTGCTGACCATCGAATGGATCGAACCGCTGATGCCCGGTGGGCTGTGGATGTCCGAACTGATCAGGCAAGCTGGTGGCGATCCCTTGTTGACATCCCCCGGCCAGCACAGTACTCCGCTCAGCGATGAGCAGCTTGCATCCATATCACCCGAGCTGGTGCTCGTGCATCCCTGCGGCTTCGACCTCACACGCGGACTGCGTGAGGCGGACATCCTGATGAGGCGCCTGCCGGCGGACTGGCCGGCTGTTGTCAACAAGCGGATCTGGTTCACGGATGGCAGCCACTACTTCAATCGGCCGGGTCCACGCCTGTATGATTCCGCCTGGCTGCTGAACCTCGTGCTGCATCCTGAGCTGCATGACGACCAGCGCGCGATGTTCAGCAAGGCACTGATGAAACTGGGAGGACTGCCATGGTAGATGGAGCAAAGCAGAAGCTGGCCGTGGCCTGGAGCAGCGGCAAGGACAGCGCCTGGGCGCTGACGAAACTGCTGCGGGATGAGCGCTATGAAGTGGTGGCCCTGCTGACAACACTGAGCGAGGAGGATGGCAGCATCGGCATCCACGGTACCAGCCGTGATGTGCTGCATGCACAGCTTGCGGCGATCGGGCTGCCGCTGTACGAGGTGAGCCTGCCCTGGCCCTGCCCGAATGAGGTATATGAGCAACGCCTGCGGGACTGCGCTTATCTCCTGATGACGAATGACATCACTGCGCTGGCTTTCGGCGATCTGCATCTGGCGGATGTCCGGCAATATCGGGAAGAGCTGTTTGCCGACAGCGGGCTGGAGCTGCTGTTTCCGCTCTGGCAACGCAGCACCCGCGAACTGGCCGGTGAGATGCTGGCGGGAGGATTGCAGGCGGTGGTCTGCTGCGTGCAGCATGCGCTGCTGCCGGCGTCGCTGCTGGGCCGGCCCTATGATGCGGATTTCCTGGCTGAATTGCCTGAAGGTGTGGATCCCTGCGGTGAGAACGGGGAGTTCCATACAATCGTTACGGCAGCGCCCTGCATGTCCGTCAGCCTGGATCTCCTTCCCGGTGAAATCCGCAGGGATGAACTGCACAGCTGGCTGGAATTCCAGCCAGCGGAATGAGCCCACACTTTCGCCACACTTCCCGCGCAGAATCTCTACGTGGCCCTGCTACATTTCCAGTGTCAGGCAGTGCCTGCGGGAGGAAGCCATGCAGTACGGTGACCACTGGTTCGAACTGAAACTGGAAGAGATGACTCCGGCTCCCCTGTATTGCTGCCAGGAGGGAGCAGAGGAATTCAGCCCTGCTTCATTGATGCCAGCCAGTTGCTGAGATTCTGCGCGATCTCCTCCTCGGTGTAATTCCACTGCCGGGTGGCAATCGCCCAGTGATGGCCGAAGGGATCGGCAAGCTTGCCCATCCGGTCGCCCCAGAAGGCATCCATGGGCGGCATCAGGGCCTTGGCTCCATGCTCCACGGCCTTGCCGAACACGGCATCGCAATCTTCAGTAAACAGCCACAGCCCGCCCGTGGTGAAACCAGCGGGTCCCTGTTCGCCTGAGCCGGGCATCGCGTCATTGAGCATGATGTGGCTGTTGCCGATCTGCAGCATCGCATGCCAGACACTGCCACCATCAGGGCTCATGGAAATCTCACCCATAGGCACGGCATCCAGTGCCGCCTTGTACCACTCGATAGCCTGCATGCAGTTCCCGCTGAATGCCAGTGTCGTGGTCAGGTTGTTCATGCCCGCCGGGATCGGTCCGTTTGCTTTTTCCGCCATGTCTACCTCCTGGGAATTCAGGCTGATTGTATGCCAGGCTTTCTCCATACTTATCATGCAGAAGCGTGATCTGTCCGCTGGCGCCGCCTGCTAGGCTCTGCCGGTGAGTGAATCGACAACCCGGCCCGTGCTGCTGCTGCTCAGGCGTGACCTGCGCCTCGCCGACAATCCGGCCCTGCTGGAGGCTGCGCACAGCGGGCTGCCGGTGCATGCCGTGTACGTCTGGCCCGCTGCCGGACAGGCAAGCAGGCCGGGTCAAGTTGCAGCAGCCTGGTATCTGCGGAACTTCACGGCCTTCGCCGCTGAACTGCAGGAAGAATGCGGGCTGACAGTGGATCTGCTGCAGGGCAGCCTGGAGGAAGTGTTCCTAAAGCTGCGGACGCAGCATGCCTACGGCGCGGTAATGCTCAACGCCGGACATGACCCGCCGGCGCTGGCTGAGGAAGTGGAGCTGCAGCAGGCCTGCCGGGATGCGGATGTGGATTGTCTGATGCTGCCTGCCAATACACTGCTGCCAACCGGTGCGGTGCTGAACAAGGATGGCAATAGCTTCCGGGTATTCACACCCTATTACAAGCGCTTCCTCGAACGCTACCGGCACCAGCCGCCGCTGGCGCAGCCGGGCAGGATGCGGGATGCCGGACTGTCCGGCCAGGGGGATTCAGTTGAGTCGATGCTGCAGGAGATCCCGGAAGCCCATCGTGATGCGGCCTCACACTGGGAGCCGGGGGAGCAGGCTGCCCGGGACTGCATGGAGCAGTTCATCGCCAGGCACCTGCGGGAGTATGGCAGCGACCGCCACAGCCTGGAAATCAGCGGGACATCACGGATCTCGGCCTGGCTGCAGGCCGGCGTGATCAGCACCCGCCAGGTCTGGGAACTGGTGCAGCAGGCCCGTGAGCGGGATCCCGCACTGGCGGATGGCGCAGCGATCTTCCAGCGCCAGCTGATCTGGCGCGAGTTCGCGATGCAGGTGCTGGATGACAATCCGCAGCTGCCGGACAGACCACTGCAGGAGAAGTTCGCGGCCTTTCCCTGGCAGGAGGACAAGGCAGCTCTTGCAGCCTGGCAGTCCGGGCAGACGGGCTACCCGGTCGTGGATGCCGCAATGCGCCAGCTGACCAGCGAGGGCTGGATGCCGGGCAGGGCCCGGATGGTGGTTGCCAGTTTCCTCGTGAAGCACCTGCTGCAGCCCTGGCAGCAGGGCGAGGCCTGGTTTGCGGACTGGCTGATTGACTACGACCTGTCATGCAACGCCTTCAACTGGCAATGGGTGGCGGGTTGTGGCACGGATGCAGCTCCGTACTTCCGCATCTTCAACCCGATCCTGCAGGGACGGAAATTCGATGCGGATGGCACATACGTGCGGCAATGGCTGCCCGAACTGGCTGACCTGCCTGACAAGGTGCTGCACAGCCCCTGGGAGGCCTCACCACTGGAACTGCAGGCGGCGGGCATCAGCCTGGGAAATGACTATCCCCAACCCCTGATCGAGCATGGTCTTGCCAGGAAGCGGGCCCTGGATGCCCTGAGCAGGATCAGCTCCTGATTGTTTACCTACTGCCTGGTGCATGCCCTGAGGCAATGCACTTCTCATTCAATTATCCTCATGAGAATTGTGAGATTCCCATGTATAAATTGGTTTTAAGCTAGTTTTTCCTTGACAAAATTGTGAGTGCAGCGAATACTGCTGCGATGTTTCCCCGATGCCAGAACTGTGAATCCGTTCTGCGCTGGAGTATGACCCAGGAGAGCCGTAACGATCCGGCCCTGCATAACTACCGGCTCTGTGCCTGTTGCACAGAGCGCCAATGCCGCCTGTGGGGTGTTGTGCAGCTAACCATCATCGATCTGAGTCGCACATTCTTCCTCAGCCTTCGCAGCACCCCGCGGATTCCAGCTGGAAGCCTTTTGCGGGCGGAGATAATCGTTCAGCAGCGGCACTGCAATGATGAACTGCCTCCAGGGCTGCAGATAATTGCAGTAACGGTGGAAGAACCCCAGGCCTGCGGAGTTTATGCACTGGAGGAACTTGTGCTCCATTCTTGTCCCCTGCCTGGCAGTACCCGTCGCAATTGATCCCGGAATAGACCTGTCGTGAACAGCATTGTTTCCGGGAGCTACTCAGGTTTGGTCTGCTGGTCATCCCGATCAGACTGCGTAGTTCTGCCCTGATTGATGAATTTGATCACCGTTGACTCAACTGTGTCACCGCTCTCCATCGCGTACTTGCGGATCCAGTCCAGCAGCAACCGCTTTTCCAGCTCCAGCTCCTCCACATGGGACTTGAGCTGGTGAAAGCTCTTCTGCACATCCTGCCATTCACGGTCCTCGCGGGTTTGTAGGCCGAACTGCTCATCCATGCTGAAGCCGGCCAGTTCGTGGAGCTTGAGGATCACATCAAAATATGGACGCTTCACATTGCCACGCACCAGGTTCCGCATCGGTTCGTAGTTCATGCCTACCATTTCCGCGATCTGCGCGAGACTTAAACCTGATTCGGACTGGAGTTTCTCAACACATCTAACAATCGCTGTGTCCAGTTTGGTACGTGTCATTGAGATATTCTACCAACCTTGAGTCGCAACTGATACCACTGTTGATTGGCAAATTTCAGTTTAATTGCCAACATTCGTGTGTTCAATTATTGCAAAATACAATATTGGAGTGGAAGTCAGCAGTAAATCATGCTAGTTTCCCTTGGAAAACACGTTTTTCAGCTATCACGGATTGGAAACAGCCACTCCTGAATGAATACCGGATTTTTCGCCAACTGTTTCATTGTTGAATGCCTGATTAGGAAATCGGAAATCAACTGCTGGAGACTTCATGCGCGCCTTGATCATCGACGACAGTTCAATCTTCCGCAGGAGAATGTCATGCCTGCTGTGCTTTCTTGGCCACAGTGTCTGTGGAATGGCTGAAGACGGCGTGATCGGAGCAGAGCTGGTGGGGATGCACCGGCCTGACTTCGTGATCCTCGACAACGAACTTGCCGGAATGCGTGGGGTTGAATGCGTCAGCCTGATCCGCCTTGCCAATCCCGGAAGCCGGATCATCCTGGTAAGCGGGGGCATCACTCCGGAGGAAGCGCTGGAGCTGTCACGGATGGGAACTGATGCCGTGCTGCTCAAGCCGATCAGCGAGGCCAAACTGGCCAATCTGCTGCGCGGCTTCTCTCTGATGGAACAATTCAGTTCTCCCGGGGAAAGCCCGGCCTTGGTTAGAATTGAGGCTGGAGGCAGCAGTGGAAACAGTGAAACAGATACCTGATCCGGCCATATTCGAGAAGCTCGGGGTGTTCTACCTCGGAGCCGAGCGCGAAAGCGTTGCCAGTGGCACGATGCAGCCCGTGCTCTACGACTCACGCGACCTGACCACGCATGCGGTCTGTGTGGGCATGACCGGCAGCGGCAAGACGGGGCTCTGCACCTGCCTGCTGGAAGAGGCTGCGCTGGACGGAATCCCGGCGATCGTGATCGACCCCAAGGGTGATCTTGCCAACCTGCTGCTGACCTTCCCGGACCTGTCCGCCGAGAGCTTCGAGCGCTGGATCGACCCGGGCAGCGCCCAGCGCAAGGGCCAGAGCGTGGCTGAGTTTGCGGCGGCCACCGCCGAACTCTGGCGCAGAGGTCTGGCGGGCTGGGGTGAGGACGGCGAGCGGATCGCTGCCCTGCGCCGCGCAGTCGAGATGCGGATCTACACGCCGGGCAGTGACAGCGGCCTGCCGCTCTCCGTGCTGAAGTCCTTCAGTGCTCCGCCGGCGGAGATCATCAATGATGGCGACGCCTTCCGTGAACGGATCTCCGGCAGCGTAAGCGGGCTTCTGACCCTGCTCGGGATCGACGCCGATCCGCTGCGCAGCCGCGAGCACATCCTGCTGGCGAGCATCCTTGACAACGAATGGAAGGCTGGACGGGACTGCGGCCTGCCTGAGCTGATCCGCCTGATCAGCACGCCGCCCTTCAGCCAGGTGGGCATCCTCGACCTGGAGAGCTTCTATCCCGGCAAGGAGCGCATGGAACTGGCGGTCACGCTCAACAACCTGCTGGCCTCGCCGAGCTTCGGGGCCTGGGCGGTCGGTGAGCCGCTCGACGTGCAGTCCCTGCTCTGGTCGCCGGAGGGCCGGCCGCGGGTTTCAATCCTCTACATCGCACATCTAAGTGAAGCTGAGCGGATGTTCTTCGTGACCCTGCTCCTCAACGAGGTGGTGAGCTGGGTCCGCCGCCAGACCGGCACCGGCAGCCTGCGCGCGCTGCTCTACATGGATGAGGTGTTCGGCTACCTGCCGCCTGTTGCCAATCCGCCCAGCAAGGCCCCGATGCTGACCCTGCTCAAGCAGGCCCGGGCCTTCGGCCTGGGACTGGTACTGGCAACGCAGAATCCGGTGGATCTCGACTACAAAGCGCTCTCCAATGCGGGCACCTGGCTGCTCGGACGCCTGCAGACCGAACGCGACAAGCAGCGCATGATCGACGGGCTGATCGGGGCCCAGGGCGGGAGCGGGCTGGACCGCGAACAGCTGCTGGCAACGATCAGCGGTCTGGAGAGCCGTGAGTTCCTGCTGCACAACGTGCATGACGACGGTCCGACGGTGATGGCAACGCGCTGGGCCATGAGCTACCTGCGCGGCCCGCTCAGCCGCGACCACATCCGCCTGCTAATGCAGGGAGCCGCTGCTGACCCCCCCGCGGTGCCTGAGCAGCCGGTTCCGGCAGCCACCGCCCACAGCGCAGCCGAGGCTAGGCAGGTTGAGGAGACGCATGCGGTGCAGCGGCCGCTGCTGCCGGTTGAGGCCGGGGAATGCTTCCAGCATGCGCAGGTCCCGGATGGGGCAGGTGTGCTGTACGAACCTGCTCTGCTGGCGGAACTGAGCCTGCACTATGTTGACAACCGGCGTGGCTGGGATGAATGGCGGGATGTCGCGCTGCTGGCGAAGCTGGATGAACGTAGCGGAGCCGACCCCTGGGAAGGGGCGACGCTCAGCAGGTCCCTGGATTTTTCTGAGCAGCCAGCGAATGCGGCTGCATTTGCGCCGCTGCCGGCGAGGGCCTTACAGGCCGATTCCTATGGAACCTGGCGTAAATCGGTTGAAGGTCATGCATACCAGTCACTGACCCGCGAGATCCAGGAATGCAGCGCTCTGAAGCTGTATTCCCGTCCCGATGAGACGGCGAGGGATTTCGCGGCCCGCCTCAGCCAGCAGCTGCGCGAGGAGCGCGACGAGGCCATGGAGAAGCTGCGCTGCGACTATGAGAAGAAGATTGACAGAATTGAGGAGCGGCTGGAAGGCGCGGAACGCAAGCTGGCCCAGGAGCAGCAGGAGTACTCCGAGAAGCGCATGGACAGCTATCTCTCCGTGGGTGGGGCGATCCTCGACACGGTGTTCGGCACGCGGCGGGTCACGAAGCGCAAGCTGGACCGGGCCCGCAGTGCGGCCCGCAGCGTGGGCCGGGCCGGGCGCGGCAAGGACGACATCGCCGCAGCACAGGACAAGGTCCGCAAATACGAGCTCAAGCTTGACGAGCTGCGCTCGGAACTCGAGGAGAAGCTCTTTGAGCTCCGCGAGCGCCATGCCCCGGAGAACCTGGAGCTGGAAAGCATCAGTCTTGCTCCACGCAAGAGTGACATCAGCGTCAACCGGCTCTGCCTGGTCTGGCTGCCGCGCATCGCCGCTGCTCCCTGAGTTTCCTGAGTGCACCATGCTTCCGGCTCAAATGCAGCCCATCTGCCTTGTGGGAGCCGGCACGCAGCATATGACGTTGCGCAGGCTGCAGATCCTGTTCAGCCCTGGCAATCCCTGAACTGAATCCTCAGGGCGCTGCGTTCTCAAAGGCGAACAGCGTACCGTTTGCTCCCAGTACGTACACCCGGCCGCCGGGGCCGATGGCCGGCGTGCTGTAGCGCAGATCCGTCCCGGTATCATAGTCCCAGGCGACGGAACCTGACGGGGATACGCAGCGGAAGATCCCGAGGTTGTCTCCGTAGTAGATGTAGCCTGCTCCATCAACCGCCGGCATCGCATACTCAGTCTTCTTGGAAGGCACTGCCGTCCAGCTCTCATTGCCGTCGAGGTCAATCAGGCTGCATTCATCGCCGATGGTGACGATCCCGTCATCCGTCGGCATCAATGCCAGTCCGGTGACGTCGTCAGTGTCATCTGGATACTTGTAGGCCAGCACGTCATTCTTCCAGACCGTGATCACCGGCCCGCTGGTGAAGGCCAGCAGGTCGCCGTTGACAAGGTCATGCAGCACGACCGGCACTTTCTCCACCGTGCCGTAGCCACCGAACTCCCCGCCGTCCATACCGTCAGGCATGATGCCGTAGGCACGGTTGCTGTTGCCACTGACGTAGATCCGGCCGTCGCTGCCGATGGCCGGCTTGCAGAAGCGCCCGCCCTGCCCGTAGCTCCATTCCTCACTGCCGTCACTGGGATCAAGCTTGATGGTCTTCTCCGAACCGCCGAAGATCGCGCCGCTGTAGAACACGAAGCCGTTGTCCAGCGTCGGCGGGCCGAAGCTGTAGTTCGTGTAGTCAACTGCCCAGTCCTCGACGCCGGATGGCAGCAGGCGAAACACGCTGCCGACCTCCGCGGAATATATGTATCCCTGTTCGTCAATGGCCAGCCCGATGGACAGATCATTGCTGCGCGCCGTGCTCCAGCGCAGGCCTCCGGCGTCGTCAATCGAGTACACCTGCGGGTTGTTGAAGCCGGTATTGAAATATATCTCGCCGTAGGCTCCGATCACCGGGCTGCAGTAGCTGTCAATGCCGGTCGGATAGCTCCAGGCAAGCTGCTTGGAATGCGGTCCCAGCAGGCTGACATTGCCGCTGTTGGCGGCGTCCGCCGCGTATTGGTTCCAATCCCCGGCCCCCGGCGAGGTGCCGATCGCCCAGCCCTCGGCGGTTTCACTGGGGATGCTGCTGCCGGTCTCATTGGTGGCGACGATGGTGTATGTGTGATGCGTGTCGTCAGGCAGGCTCTCATCGAACCAGCTGAACAGGCCCACCACGGAGTCCACGGGCGAGCCGCTGCCATCGCGGTAGATGTCGAAGCCGTTGGCATCGAACTGCTCATCCCAGCTCAGCTGGACATAGTCGGCGAATGTGCCCTGGCTGGCCGTCAGGCCGGTGGGCTGGGCAGGAACCACTGCGGCATTCGGTGCGAAGGCGATCAGCGTTCCGTCCTCCAGCGGTGCGAGCAGCAGGCCATCGGCACCGATCATCGGACTGGAGCGGTATGAGCCATCGCTGTCATACTGCCACTGCGGGCTGAGGTCCGGATTGCGGGCCAGCAGCCTGCCGTCCTGTGTGCCGAAGAATACCGTGCCGTCGCCATCCAGTACCGCACTGGTCTCGATGCCACTGCCGGCATCCAGGTCCGCCAGGTGCGCTGCCGCAGGGTCCAGCTTGTAGAACATCCCCGCGAGCGTGCCGATGTAGATGTTGCCATCTGCGTCTGTGGCGGGTGATGCCTTGATTTCGCCGTTCGCGGCATAATGCCCGACCTGTACACCGCTGGTGTCAACCACGTACACATCACCCGTGCTGCAGGCATAGGCGATGTTGCCGTTGGGGAGGATGCAGGGGCTGCCGTCGGAGCCCACCGGACCCTCGAAGCTCCAGAGCTCCGTGCCCTCCGGCGTGGTGCAGAGCAGGTCACCGCCCGCCATGCAGGCATACACGGTGCCATCCTCCGCAACCGCCGGGGCACCGTGGATGCCGCTGCTGCAGGACAGTTCCCAGAGCAGGTTGCCGAAGCGGTCCAGGCGCACGAGCTTGCTGTCATTGGAACCGAAGATGCAGCTGCCGTCGTCGAGAATGGCAACCCCGCCGTTGATCTGGTCGGTGCTGCGGTACTGCCAGGTGCGCTGTCCGAGCTGGTTGACCGCCGTCACTTCGCGGGTGCGGTCACCATAGATGATGAACCCGAGTGGCCCCAGCGCGGGTGTGGCGGATATCCGTGTTAGCGCCAGATAACTCCAGTCCGGCACGCCTTCCGGCGAGATGCTGTACAGGCTGCTGCGGTCCGCGTCGAGATCGTAGGACATCATGTAGATCGTTCCGTCCAGTGCCTGGATCGGGGAGGACTCGATGAAGCGGCCTGGTAACTGCAGTTTCCAGTGTACGTTCGCGTTTTCAACCACCAGTGCGCTGGACTGGCCCCGTCTGAGATTGCCATTGCCGATCCCGGGCCAGGGAGCAGGAGGATCGCTGCGGTTCTCCCAGAACAGCTCCACGGAATCAATCGTGTAGGTGCCTCCGTCCCAGGCCAGCAGCGCGAGGTAGGTATAGCCGGCCGGACTGCTGTAGCGGCCCGGGGGTGCATTCACCGGAATGTTCGCGGTCGGTTCAGTCTGCAGCTCCAGGAACTCCCAGCGCCCCGTCTCGTAATTCGCCAGCAGGGGGTAGATGTAGGAAAACACACTGGGCTTGTTGCTGCAGTACAGCCCGACAGCAGCCAGGATGTCGTCACTGTCTGAATCGAAGCGGTAGATCGCGAAATACAGCTCGTCGTCAAATGGCTCCATGCTCAGGCTGTTGCCCGCCACTCCCCAGTTCGGTTCAGCGATGTGGAAATCCTTGCCGAGGCGCAGAGTCCCGGCAATTGACAGCGCATCAGTACGATCCAGCAGTTCCAGCGAGGGCAGCTCACTCTTCTGCTGCAGAGCGGCCTCCACTGTTTCTCCGCCGTCGCTACCACAGCCTGCGCAGATCAGCAGCAGTGCAGCCAGGACGGCCAGGAATGATCGGTTCATGTTCCACCCCCGAATGAGTATGCGGCCCAGTACCATGCTGGGTACTGGATGCACATATAGGATTGCATATGAATGTCACGCACTGACAGCTGAGCGGTTCCGCCACGGAAAGAAATGAGTCTCGATATCCCACTGTTTTCCCGGTATGGCGCGTGCTACCGGCCTAAGCAGGTTTGTTGCTACACTAGCGGCTGGGGACAAGCCTTGCCCTGACAGGGAGAATCAATGTACAGCTACTATCGCTACTGCTCCGTCCTGATCGTCCTGCTTTATTGCATCTGCCTCAGCGCCTGCGGCGGAGGAAATGGACCGGCAAACCTGCCGGAGCTGAACTCACAGCAGCAGCCTGTCGTGCAGGATGGCTCAGACGGGATCTTGCATGAGGTCGTGATGCAGCCGCAGCAGCCTCTGGATGAGGAGCTGAAGGGCATATCCAGCCTCGGCGCGCCCACGCAGGTGCTGTCCCAGCTGCCCGCTGCGGAGGATACGAAGAGTACGCTCTGTGCCGGATCCGGCTGGTACATCGAGGGTGGTGCCTTCCAGGACGGGCTGCCGCTGGTCAATGTCGTACGCACCGGCACGGATGACAGCGAAGGGCTCTACTCCCCGGCATACGACGGGCTGGATCTCGCTTCCGCCAGTTATGCGATGTATCGCTGGAATCTACGTGGCTATACAGGCGAACAGACCGTGGGTTTCGGCTGGGTCGACGGCCAGGCCCCGGTGGACTGGCACGATTTCTATGTCGGTTTCGCTGATCTCGCGGATGACCGCTGGGTATTCTTCCGTGGACCGGACGATGACGTGCTCACCATTGACAGTTTCGGTCCCTACCGCAGTGCTGCGGGTGAGGTGCTGGTCGTGCTCGTGCTGCTCGGCAGCGAACCTGCCGACCTGGCCTACATGCAGGCCGGCGTGCCGGAGATGCGCGCAACCGGTGACAACGGACTGCCGGATGACGCCCCGGACTTCCCCCTGCTTGGCAACAGCGGAGCACTGCCCGCCAGCGTGGATCTCAGTGTCGAATGCGCACCGATCAATGACCAGCTGCAGTGGGGGTCCTGCACGGCCTTCGCCGTCGGCGACGGGGCATACAACTTCGAGCTCGGTCAGACCTACGGCAGCTTCGGCTGGAATCTGAAGAACCCGCGCAACCGCGTCAGCCCCAAGTATCTCTACATGAAGAGCGGTGAGGTCGGTGGCTTCCCGCCCGGTGGTGGCTACGGCCGCTGGACCGACGAGGTGATCGACGTCCTGCAGGTGTATGGTGTCGCCACCGAGGCGAATGCACCGTACAACAACATCTACGAGGAGGACTGGGGACTGCCTGCGGAGCATGATGCAGAGATCCTGCGCATCGAAGGCTGGCAGGAGGTGCCCTGCAACAGCCTCGAGGGCATCGATACTGTCAAGCAGGTGCTTGCGCAGCAGCACAAGGTACTGCCGATGCGGGCCTACCTTGATTCGGGGTTCATGTCCCTGCTGCCCGGACAGATCTGGTACTACACCTTCGGAACGGTGGGCGGGCATGCGATGTGCATCGTCGGCTATGACGACAGCAAGGGCATCAGCGGTGCTTTCAAGGTACGCAACAGCTGGGGACCGTTCTGGGGCGACCATGGGCATGTCTGGATCGGCTATGAGACTTTCCTCAACCCCAATGCCTCGATCCGCTGCTGGACGATCAGCGAGGACTATGGCGCTGACGTGGTTGACTACTTCGGCCTGGGCGTTCCCGGGATCGCGCCCGTCACTGGGCTGGAGGCTTCGGACGGCACCAGCCAGACGGGCATCGAGCTCAGCTGGGATGAGCATGCCGCTGCCAGCGAGATCCGCATCTATCGCGATGACCGCAGCAACCTTGTTGCCACACTCGCTGCCACGGAGAGCAGCTGGATCGACACGGATGTACAGGACTCCTTCGGGCATGTCTACTGGGCTCAGGCCGATGGCAGCCAGCTCAGTTCGCCGGACACCGGATACCGGGCGGACAGCCCATCCGTGATCAGCGTACTGCCGCAGGAGGCCACCGAGGGCGAGATCCTTGCGGTGAGCGCGGCAGGAACTGGCAGCGCGCCACTCAGCTACCAGTGGAACTTCGGTGGCGGAGCCAGTCCGAATACCTCAACTGAGGCCCGGCCCATCGTGACCTTCGGCAGTCCCGGTACCTACAGTGCTTCGCTGACGATCAGCAACCCGATCGGCAGCGATACATACAATTTCCAGCTCAAGGTCAATTCGATTCCGGTCGTCGTGCACTACATTGACGGTGCCAGCGGCTTCAGCGGTGATCCGACCACAATCAGCGCGGTGACGGAAGGCACTCCGGACAGCTATCTCTGGGACTTCGGCGGCGGTGCCAGTCCGGACAGCAGCAGTCTCGCACAGCCTTCCGTGACGCTTGGCTCTCCCGGTCTCTACGAGGCCAGCCTGACCGTCGTCAACGGCAGCAATGAGGATGTCTTCAACTTCTACCTGTCGGTGGTGGATCCGGCTGACACGGCCTGGACCACACCCTGGCGTGACGGACGCAACAGCCGCCAGAGTCCCGTCAATGGTCCGCTGGATGGCAACCTGGCCTGGAAGTTCCACGCCGGAATTCCCGGCAACAATGTGCTGACCCGCATCAGCTCCCCGCTCGTGCTGGCCAACGGAAACATCATCTTCAGTGCCAACAATGACTCCTCCGGCAGCGCACTGCGCTGCGTCGCCAGTGACGGCAGCCCGATCTGGCAGGTGATCACGAAGGAATTCTCGTACCGCGGCCAGCCCTTTATCGGCGTAAGCAGCGGCCAGCTCTACTGCAACTTCAACGAGAGTATCCAGGCCTTTGATGCCGTGGACGGCAGCCTGCTCTGGGAAAGCGCCATTGCCGATTCCTATGACCTGCGCCTGATCGGGGAATCCTCGGCGGCCACGCTTTATGCGGTGCTCAACGGGAAGTTCCTCGTCGGCCTGGACAGCAGCGATGGCAGTGAGCAGATCGAGCGCGTGCTGATCGCGGACAAGTACAACTACCAGCCCCAGGCCCTGATCACCGCAGATGACAGGCTGTTCATCGGCGGCTACTTCAACGGCGACAACCTGCTGATCAAGGTCGATGCACTTGAGGGAATCCCCGTTGACAACGATCGGGTGCCCGAGAAGATCACGGGCATGGCGGTCTCACCCGACGGCCTCAATCTCTACACCTGTGACAAGACCACCAATACCCGCTGCTATGACCTCGCCAGCTGCAATGAGCTCTGGTGGCAGAAGGATACGCGCGGGCAGGGTGGCAACGCCCCGGCGGTGCTGGCTGACGGCACCGTGATCGTGCTGAGCGGCAGCGGGCTGCTTTCGGCCCTGAATCCGGGAGACGGCAGCGTACTCTGGCAGTATGGTCCGCATGACTCAGGGGAACTCGCGGGCATGTGTGCCATCGGCCGGGACGGCACGGTGTTCTACGGCGGGGACCAGCAGGTCCACGCGGTCAAGGATGGCAGCCTGGTCTGGCAGAGTGCGCTCAACCCCGATGCGGGATTCGACTACCCGCTCAGCATCGGCGGCGATGGCAACCTGCATATCGGCGACAGCCGTGGCCGGCTCTGGACCTTCGGACCGGGCAGCGGCACCGAGATCGCGCCGCCGGTGATCGCCTCAATCAGCCCCGACACCGGCACTTCCGGCGAGCTCACCGTGTTCAGCGCATCCGTGCAGGGCACGGCGCCGCTGACGTACGCCTGGGACTTCGGCGGAGGAGCAGTGCCGGACAGCTCATCGGATGAAGCTCCGAGCGTGACGCTTGCGGCCCCGGGCTACTACCACGGCACACTGAGCGTGACGAATGCTCTGGGCAGCGACAGCCTGGACTTCGATTTCAGTGTCTTCAACATCGGTGGCAACACTCCGCCCGTGGCTGATCTGCAGGCGGATGTCTCCTCAGGCGACCCGCCCTTGACCGTCACGTTGGATGCCTCCGGTAGTACGGACCTCGAAGGTCCGATCGCGAACTACAGCTTCCGGGCCACCACGGGTGAGATCAACTACGTTGACAACGGAACCAATCCCGTGATCCAGTTCACCTACGGTGCCAGCGGGACCTACACAGCCGAGCTGGAAGTGACTGATCTCGAGGGAGCGATTTCCGCCGCCACGGTGGAGATCACCATCAACGGCGGTGAGCCGCATTACTTCGTCGTCAACAACGGCAATGACGGCGGCAAGTATCCGCAGCTGCTGGAGGTGGACGGTTATCCGGCCTTTGTCTACCGCCACGAGGGAGACGGCCAGCTCAGCTTCCAGCGCGCCCAGGATGCCAATGGCAGTGCCTGGGACCCGGCACTGGTGATTGACGCCAGCTGCAGTGGAGAGATGCGCGACGCCTTTGCGCTTGTCGGAGGCTTCCCCGCCGTGGCCTATGTGGATGCGGCCAGCCGCGACCTGCGTTTCATCCGCGCCACGAACGCCCAGGGCAGTGCCTGGGGCAGCCCCGTGACCGTCAAGGCCGCACTCACCACCGGAGATGCCGCTCTGGTCCAGCCCGGCATGGTGATGGCCAATGGCAACCCCGCCATCTCCTTCTACGACCCGGTGGCGATGCAGCAGTACTACATCCGTGCGGATTCCGCCGATGGTTCCAGCTGGGGCAATGCCGCTCAGCTGCTGCACACGGGCAGCACCGAACTGCGGGGCCAGTCCATGGCGCTCATAGCCGGACGCCCGGCACTGATCTTCGAGCTGAAGGATACGAGCATCCACTATCTGCGGGCAGCGGATGCCTCAGGTTCAGGCTGGGGCATTCTGCGCACGGTGCCAGCTCCGGGCCGGCTCTACCTCGGCCAGCTGATCGATGCCGGCGGACTGCCGGTCTTCACGAGCTACACCACCGGCAGCATGGAAGGCGATGGAGTCTACATGCTGCGCGGCGGGGATGCGGACGGCAGCGCCTGGGCGGATGCAGTGCTTGTCAACGGGCAGCCGCGGGTCGGGCGCTGGTCGCGTTTCGGGGCGATCCTGCACACCGGCAGCGGCTACTTCTGCACCTACATTGACAACAACCAGACCCGCTTCTACCAGCGCACTTCCTTCAACGATGACGGTGCGTCCTGGACGGAGCAGACCATGCTGGGCTTCGGCAGCATACTAGGTCCATGCTTCGGTCTGGCCATGGTCAACGGCGGACCGGCGGCTACGATGTTCGACAACAACGGCAAGCTGACCTATCTCTCATATTACTGATGTAGGCGCCTCAGATGAAGGGCGTACCGAAGCAGTAGAACATGTTGTTGGCACTGCCGGCATAGACAGCGCCGTCCGGGCCGATGCTCGGGGATGAGACAACGGGATCGCCCGTGTCATATTCCCAGACCAGGCTGCCGGCCGGGCTGAGCGCGCGCACGAAGCCGTCGAAGCAGCCGATGTAGAGCACGCCAGCGGCATCCAGTGCCGCACTGCTGGTCACTGCAGCCGCGGTGTCATAGCTCCAGAGGAAGCTGCCGTCCTTGTCAACGGCCTGGATCTTCATGTCGGAACTGCCGAAGTACAGGCTGCCGTCGCTGCCGATTGCCGGAGTGGAGACGATCTCCCCGCCGGAGGTGTATGACCACTTCAGGCTGCCGTCAGGCTTGAAGGCGTAGAGCTTGTGGTCCGCGCAACCGACGTAGATGGTGCCATCCTCGGCAATCGAGGGGGAGCTGACCACCGCGTCACCGGTTTCATATGACCAAAGCTTGTTCATGTCCTGATCCAGGGCGTAGAAGGAATCACCGAAGCCGCCGCCGCCTTCCGTTCCGAAGTACAGCACGCCGTCGGCAATCGCCACGGAGGATGAAACGTCATTGCCGGTGAAGTAGGTCCACTTCGAAGTGCCGTCCGGATTGATGGCGTACAGCGTGCCGTCCCAGCTGCCGCAGTAGATCGTCCCGTCGGTGCCGATCGCCGGGCTGGCCGTGACCTCCGCACCGGTGATGAATTCCCACTTCTTCGTGCCGTTCGGATTCAGTGCATAGATGCTGCCGTCATAGCTGCCGATGTAGATCGTCCCGTCCGTGGCAATCGCGGCCGAGCTTTCCACTTCACCTTCAGTGGGGAAGGACCACTTGAATGTTCCATCCGGATTCACGGCGTACACGCTGAAGTCGTAGCTGCCGAAGTACAGCGTGCCGTCCTCCGCGATCGAGGGCGAATTGATGCAGGGGCCGTCCGCTTCGTAGGACCAGCGCACATTGTTGTCAACGGGACCCGTGAAGGGGCTCCTGCGCTGGTGCTTCAGGTTGCGGCCGAACATGAACCAGTCCCCGGGACCCGGTCCGCCCTCGCCGAGGTCTGGAACCGCAATCCCGCTGAGCACGGCCTGGCTGCTGCCGGCCACGAACAGGGCCACGAACATCCGGTTGCCGGCATCGCTGTACTGGCTGATCTGCGACACGGGCAGCTGGGCGGGATCCGTCGGCTGCAGGAAGTCCCAGCGGTTGCTCTGCCAGTTGCTCAGGGCTACCCACATCTCGGAAGCCTGCGGACTGCTTTCCCAGATGAAGCTGACCGGTGACTGCGGGCTGATGCCAGTCAGATCCAGTTCATAGACCGCATAGGCCATCGTTGTCAGTTCCGGCTGACCGCTGCCTGCCGGGGTGAAGATTCCCGTTCCGGCATCCGCGCTGACCAGATTGCTGGGCAGTATCAGACTGTAGGCATCGCCCTGGACACCGGCCCCTGATGCACTCGAGCTTCTCGGCAGCGAGCCGGGTTCCGGCAGCAAAATCTGTGCGCCGGCAAGGGGCTCCGAGACAGCCTGACTTT
Organism: bacterium; assembly: GCA_020440605.1. Lineage (GTDB taxonomy): Bacteria > 4484-113 > 4484-113 > 4484-113 > JAFGCY01 > JAHEFU01. The sequence continues at coordinate 130,107 of JAGRNT010000007.1, forward strand.
CACCGAGATTGTTGCCCGCCGTACAGGCGGACAGCAGCAGGCCGGCAACAGCAGCCAGCAGGAATGGGGTGGTCCGGTTCTTCATCATCTGTCTCCAGTCCAATTGAGTAGAATCCCGTATACCTGCAGATTTCCTGCAGGCGCAGAGTCAGGATTCTAACCTATTTTGGACAGCAAGACCAACAAACAGCGGATTGGCGAGGGTTGCGACCCTGTTTCAATTGGATGAATCCGCTACTCCGGGCAGGGCAGATCCGCAGCGCGCAGTATAATCGTGTTGTCAAGGAGGAGACCGGCGGAGCCCGGAAGATTGCCGGGGTGGCCGCCGGCAGAACGGACATGATCTCCCATCAGTCCAGCTACACGATCACCATCAGGATCAGCGGCCCGCATGAAATCGGCCTGATCCACCGCATCCTCGGGGCCATTGCCGATGTAGGCGGAATGATGGGTGCGATCGACGTCGCCGAAGTTGACCACGGCGGCTGGGTCCGCGACTTCACCGTGCACTGCACGGATCCCGCCCACGAGAAGCGCATCACGGAAGCCGTGCGCGCCCTGCCGGGCATCATCGTACTGGCCGTCTCGGACGAGACCTTCCGCATGCACCTCGGCGGCAAGCTCACGGTGCACAGCAAGATGCCGATCCGCAACCGCGCCCAGTTGTCAATGGCCTACACCCCGGGTGTGGGCCGGGTCTCGCGCTATATCTCCCAGGATCCACGGCGCGCCTGGTCGCTGACGATCAAGGCGCATACCGTGGCGGTGGTCTCCGATGGCAGCGCCGTGCTCGGGCTCGGTGACATCGGGCCCGAGGCCGCGCTGCCCGTGATGGAGGGCAAGTGCCAGCTCTTCAAGGAGTTCGGCGGCGTGGATGCGTTCCCACTCTGCGTCAACACCCGCGATCCCGCGGAGATCATCCGCTTCTGCGAGCTGATCGCTCCGACCTTCGGTGGGATCAACCTTGAGGACATCTCCGCCCCGCGCTGCTTCGAGATCGAGGCCGCACTGCGTGAACGTGTTGACATTCCCGTGTTCCATGACGATCAGCACGGCACGGCAATCGTCGTGCTGGCGGCCGCCCGCAATGCCCTGAAGCTCGTTGGCAAGCAGCTGGAGGATGTGCGGATCGTGGTGCTGGGGATCGGTGCGGCAGGTGTGGCCTGCAGCCGCATGCTGCTTGCCGCAGGTGCCAGGCAGCTGATCGGCGTGGACCGCCAGGGGATCATCTGCGAAGGTGACGACTGTCTTGGAAATTCCATGCACGACTGGTTCGGCCGCCACACCAATCCTGAGAAGCTGCGCGGCGGGATCCGCGAAGCCCTGCAGGGCGCGGACATGTTCCTTGGTGTCTCGGCCGCCGGCCTGGTGGAACAGGAATGGATCCGCAGCATGGCCAGGGACCCGATCGTGTTTGCGATGGCCAATCCCGTGCCCGAGGTGATGCCCGAGGAGATAGAGGGCATCGCCGCCGTGATCGCCACCGGCCGCAGTGACTACCCAAACCAGATCAACAACGTGCTGGCATTCCCCGGGATCTTCCGCGGTGCGCTGGATGCCCACGCCACGGAGATCAACGAGGCCATGAAGCTGGCGGCGGCGGATGCGATCGCCGCCTGCGTGGATCCTAAGCGCCTGAGCCGCGACTACATCATTCCCTCGCTCTTCAACCGCCATGTGGCGCGTGAGGTCACTCGAGCCGTTGTGCATGCGGCCCATGAATCGGGGGTGGCCCAGCGGCGGCGCAAGCCGACACAGATCATGCCGAAGGTGTAGGGTGGGCAGCGTACAATGCGAATCAGCTGCAAATCCGATGACAGCTGCCTGAATTCCCGGCAGGTTATTGACAGGAGGCCAACTGGGAGTTAACATCTTTCTCCCATCGTTCCGGCGTAGCTCAATGGCAGAGCAAACGGCTGTTAACCGTTAGGTTACTGGTTCGAGTCCAGTCGCCGGAGCCATTTTTTGTTTCCCACATCACTTTGTATCGACTTCGTGGAATGCGCAAATAGCCACCTAATACTTATTGAGAACTTCCTGATCGCGACAGTGATCACCATGCCATCCAGACGACTGCCGTCCGGGCTGCTGCTGGGCAAAGTGAATCCTACCAATCCAGCAGAAGCTGGCGAAGTTTACCTGATAGGGAGTAACCTAATTGGAATATCTTCCGCGGGACTCAGCCGTTTCCGACCCAATCACCGGTGGTGATGCCGACCCCTTCGTTGACACCTTTGGAGCCTGCGGTCCGGGACGGGTTTCCAGTGACGGTGCCTCCGCCTGCAATCACAACATGCTCATGCGTGCTGGATTCAGCTGGTGTAGGAATGATCAGGCTTGCCCCAATTGGATCGTTCCCACCGGGAGGTGAATAGCGACCGTTGCCGACGATGACATCATTGCAGTAAAGAATTACTGCAATGGCGAGTGAAGAAGTTAGTAGATACCTTGTCAGGTTCATGAAGTTCACCTCTTGTCAATGGGCTACATTCATAGACCCTATCTGCATGAATTTAGTTCAGTCCGAGACCGTGCTAGTTCAAATGGGTGCTGTTCATTTGGTTGGCTAGCCAGATTACGTAGTAGATGTTCCCGGAATATCGGTTTGTCGATAATCCTCAGAGGATTAAAATATAACGCAGATGCCTGTTGTAGGCATTTCCTGCAGGATATTGCTGACTATCCGTGAATCAGGTCACGAACATGGGTTTCTTGCCTTGTATTCTGGCAGTCTCATGGGATGAGATAACAAATTTTAAACCAACGGTGCTACTCGGACTTTTTTTATCTGATATAATCCTGCTGATTTAGATTCTCAGGTGAACCATGCAGGTATTGAAACTCTATCGCTGGGATGACAGGGAGCTGGACCGCCCCGTGCGGGAAATCGACCTGTTGCGTGTCGACGATCTGACCCGCAACTCCAAGAAGCGGCTGTTTGCCTGGAGTGGCGACGAGGATGAGATGAACTACATGCTCTATCCGGACTACGGCACCGCCTACCCTGAGTTTGACAACAGGGTTCAGAAACAGCGTCCGGGAATCAGGTACCGCTACGTGCTCAGTGACTGAGACCTTACTCTCTACAGGAACCTGCCTTGATAACGAAGACCAGTGACCTGGGAATCCAGGCGACTCTATACCTCGCGATGCGGGCCGAGGATACCCCGGTGCCGCCGCGTGTGATCGCAGAGGTCTGCGAAAGCAGTGCCACCTATACCGCCAAGGTGATCCAGCATCTCGTCCGCAGTGGAATCATGCGCTCCACGAAGGGAAGCAAGGGCGGTGTGACCCTGGCCCTGCATCCACGGGAGATCTCGCTGCTGAGCATCGTCGAAGCCTGCCAGGGCAAGATTCTCGCCGAGTACTGCGAGGACTTCAAGGAGGCGGACAGACTCTGCGGCCTGCACAAGGCCATGATGCAGCTGAACACCTCCATCACCAAGGTGCTGACGCAGTGGACGGTGCAGTCCCTCGTTGACAATCCCACGCCGCATGATTCCGTCAGGGCCCACGTCAACTGCAAGCTGCGCAACGTCTGTGCGATGTGCACCAACTGCGTCTTCGAATAGGTATTCCCTCAGACACCTTGAGACACTGCAGCCGCCCCCATTGGCGGCTGTGTTTTCCGTATACGCTGCGCCTAGCCGTCCTGCGCGGTGGCTCCGAGCGTTGACAGCGCCTCATCAGCGAACTCGCGGCTCTTGCTCAGCAGTTCACTGGCATAGCCGTAGTTGTGGATTCCGCGTCCGAAGCTGACGAACTCCAGGTTGTACTCCGCATCCTCAACGAGCTTCTGCGCTTCGGCATAGCCCGCAATGCCCGGATCCGCGAGGCCCAGCGCCGTGCGTGCCCGTGAGACGGAGACCGTGGTTTCCGCGGTTTCCTCAGCGAGGTAACCGCTCCACATTTCGTAGAAGTCCCGCCCGATGTCGTCATGGCAGTCCACGCAGCCCTGGACGGTCGGCCGCTGGACCTCACCTCCCATCATGTGGCCGGCATTCTCGGTGCCTTCCTCCATGTGGCAGCCGATGCAGTCCACCTGGGCGATGTACATTGAGGAGGGCATGTCCTCCACGCCGCGGCCGCCCTTGCCGGCGTACAGCTCGCGCGCCCCGACATGCGGCTCGGAATGGCACTGCTCGCAGCTGAACTTCACCTGGGTCTCGGCGACGTGCGCTCCGTGCTTGATCTCCGAGTGGCACTGGTAGCAGTCCACCTTGTGGTCCGTCACGTGGATCCTGTGCAGCTCGTTGCGCTCGCTGGTAAGCGTCGGCAGTTCAGTCCTGGAGTGGCACTGCAGGCAGGCATTGCTGTCAACGTCGCCGTTGCCCTCGATGGCATCAATATGGCAACGCTGGCAGTCGACCTTCTGCTCCACGTATGATGCGTGGTTGAAGGTCTGCTCACCGATCTCGATGTCCTCCGTCGGCGCATCGTGGCAGTCCAGGCAGAACTGCTGCGGTACGGGAGAGGAGCCGCTGACACGGTCCTTGAAGTGGCAGAGATAGCAGGTCGTGGTGTCCGCTGCGATGTGCTGGTCGCCGATGTTGTTGGAATGGCAGCTGGTGCAGCGCAGTTCCATGCCGCGGGCGCTCTTGCCGTAGTGCGTGGCATGGTCGAAGCGGACCTTGCCGTTGTACATCGTCTTGCCCGGGGTGTTGGTTCCGTGGCAACCGCTTGTCATGCAGGAGGCGTCATTGATGTGCGCGTAGAACTTGGTGTCGTAGGTCCCGGTGACATAGAGCACGACCTGGTTGAGGGCCTTCATCTTGGCGCTGATCTTGTACTTCTCGCCGGGAGCGTAGTGGCAGTCCACGCAGGCCACATTGCTGTGGGCGGAGGCCTTCCAGCTCTGGTAGAAGGGATCCATGATGTGGCAGCTCTGGCAGAAGCCCGGCTGGTTTGTGTATTGCAGGCTGCCGAATCCTCCGCCCAGCACGATCACGATGATGGCGAGGGTGGTTACAACCCAGCGCTTGCGCAGCAGATCCTTCATTGCGTTTCCCTCCGGGACTCCGCCCGGTGATAATTCCGTCCTGGAGCCGGACTCCGGCCGGTAAGGGGAAACGCTGCCGGGTCTACAGATCGCTTCCCTGCTACCCGCCTGCCGACTTGCCAACCCGGTGCGGTTGCACCCGGTTGGCTGAATTGTACACCATGTATATGACAGATATCTCTTGTCTTGCGCATCCGCTGGATTTGGCGGATTTCTGCGGGAATCCACAAATGAGGATAATATGTGGTATATATATCCTAGTTTCATCCACCGTGATTGTTCGTACGGGGATGGGCCTCAATTGCCAATCAGACGCAACTCTTAATTCCTGGTCCTGAGCCCGGGTTGCCAACGGTGACCCGGGCCTTTTCATCTCCGCCGGGACAGGATTCAGTCCAGGTAGCGCAGGCGCAGTTCCGGTCCCGGCAAGGCACAGCGCTCCTTCGCCAGGCGATGCCGGTTGCGCTTCACGAGGTTGTAGAGCCAGTCCAGCACTGGGTCCGGGATCCACCAGGACAGCCAGCCCAGCAGATTCCAGGGAAAACCCATGTGCCGGGCGATCATGCGGCTGGCGCGGCTGCGCCCGTAGAGCCGGGGATTGTCACCGCCGACACCGTCCACGCAGATGATGCTGTCAATCCGCGAGTTGTCTGCGCGGATGCTTTGCAGGTAGTCGTCGTCAATTCCCAGCGCCGGCAGCACCCGGCGGGCGGTCTCTCCCTGCAGGGCGGCGATGTGCACCTGGCCGCGGGGATCATTTCGCAGCATCCAGGCAGCGCTGTTGCTGCAGAAGATGCAGTCGGCATCGATGAACACGATGAAGCGGGGCAGTCCCTGATCAATTCCTGTTCTGTTGTCAGTCTGCTGGCTCTGCCGCATGTCCAAGCTTACCCCGGATTTCCCATTACGATCCTGGCTCAGGCCGTGATTTCCTGCTGGATCAGGCTGATGTCCAGCCCCGCATACCCCAGCTTCTGCGCGATCTCCCAGACATCGTACTTCTGGCCTTCGCTCCACAGACCGCGCAGGAAATCTCCGGCCCGGCGGCTGCTGAACCAGTTCTCGCCGAATTCAGCTTCCAGATGCCGGCGCAGCTGCACTTCCCAGATCCAGGCCTGCAGGTACTGCAGCACATAGAAGTTGCGGTCGAAATCCGCCAGGTATCGCTCACGCGGGTAACTGACCACATTGGAGCGGGTAAGGTGATGAACATAGCGCTCTGCAAGCTCCTCACCGCCGCCCTGTTCATGGAACTCGATCTCATAGAGCAGCTTGGCTCCGTAGCGGCGCAGGAAGTACAGGCGGTGGAAGCGGGCGAAGGCCGGGTAGTCACCCGGATCCTCACGCATGATCTCCTTCCACCAGACGGGATTGCTCACGAGGTGCTGCAGCAGGAAGGCATAGCTTTCATGCACGCTCGTGTCCCCGCTGTGGCGATACACCACGGACAGCTCGGGATCCATGTGAGCACTGAACTGCATGTGTCCGGCTTCATGGAAGAGCGTCGAGAAATCGTCCTGTCCCCCGTGTGGCTTCAGTACGATCCGCACATCCTGCGGCGCACGAATACTCACGCAGAAGGCACGCGGAGACTTGCGCGGCCGGTCCTCGAGATCAATCAGCACATTCTTCTGGCTGTCCAGGTCGATTCCCATTCCGCGCAGGGTCCGGGCCAGGGCCGGCACCATGTCGTCGCTGGCGAACATCCCGTCATACTGCCGGGCACGCAGGATATAGCCGAGATCGCAGCTGCGCAGCTCGCGATCTCCGAGGCCAGCGATCGAGGCATAGTGCCTGAGGCGCTGCTCGAAGATTTCATCAGTTTCGTCAAGGAAGCGCCGCATCTGCTCCGCCAGAGGGCGGATGCGCATCCCCATCAGCTGCTCACTGTAGGCGATCTGGTTCTCGTAGCCAATGTCCTGCATCGTTTCACGCAGCCGGCTGAAGATCCTGCGGCGCAGCGGGTTGAGACCGTCCATCACGGCAAGATATGCCTGCTCCAACCGGCCGCGGCGTTCATAGTCAGACTCGTTGGCAATGATCACCGGCATGGCACGGTAGGGCCAGCTTTCGCCTTCCAGGCTCACCGTTGCGCTGCCTTCCGCATTGGCCAGCTCCTCCAGCATGCCCTTGACCTGGTCCTGCACATAGTTACCCGAGAAGTCAGCCCTCAGAAAGCGCAGCAGGCGCTCATCCGTATCACCGGCCGGCTGTGCAGCACTGATCCCGTCCAGGGTCTCGCGTGCATAGAGTTCAGGGTACTCCTCCAGGATGCTCACCACGTTGAGCTGATCCTGCTGGCCGCTGAAGTGATTGAAGTACTCAAGCGCAATGCGCTGGTGGCATTCCTCTGCCCGGGCGATGAGTTTCTGGATATCTGTCATTGGCTGTCTCCGAGCCATCATTCTAACGGAACATCAGTGTCCGGTCCGCCAGCCGGATTTAACCGGTATCAGGCGCAAACTGAATTCGCCCACAATCCATCTTGGATAAACTGAATCAGATCGCAATGCATAGCTGATTTTGAAAGAGGAACGGGATCTTGATACAGGCCGGAAACAGACCGAGAATTCTGATTGCAGAGGATGACAAACTGTCACGACTCAAGCTGGAACACTTCCTTACGCGCCATATCAATGCGGAGCTGGTGCTGGCCCAGGATGGCGAGCAGGCCTGGAAGTACTATCAGGAACAGCCTGCGGACATCGTGATCTCCGACTGGGAGATGCCCGGCATGACAGGTCCGCAGCTTTGCCGCAGGATCCAGCAGAGTCCGCAGCATTTCACCTATTTCATCCTGCTGACCGGCCGGACGGAATCCGCTGACCTGCTCGAGGGCATGACCACCGGGGCCGACGACTACGTACGCAAGCCATATGACCCACCCGAGCTGCTGGCCCGCGTAAATTCAGGTCTGCGCCGGATCTATGTCGAAGCCCAGCTTCAAACCCTCAACAAGGAACTGGGCAACGCCTACCGCAAGCTGCGTGATGCCCTGCATGCCGCGGGTCAGATGCAGCTCAAGCTGATTCCCTCCAATGCACAGATCGCCGATCTCGGCCGCCGCACGGGACTGAAGCTCGATTACCGCTATGTGGCCTGCGACGATCTCGGAGGGGATGTGATCGGGATGTTCAGTCCGGAGAAGGACCGGGTGGCGATCTTCCTCGCGGATGTCAGCGGACACGGCGTCGCCGCCAGCATGGCGGCTGTGAGCATGCATACCTTCCTGCAGACAATGCTGCACTCCGAGACGGACCCGATCAGGGTCGTCAGTGCAGCCAACGAATTCGCCTGCGATGAATTCCCCGATACGACCTTTGCCACGATGGCCTACTTCCTGTTCGATACTCAGGAAATGAGCGTGGACATGATCGTTGCCGGGCACCCCCCGGTGCTCAAGACCACACGCGACGGAGCTCTGATGCAGTACGACTCCACATATCAGCCGCTGGGAATCTTCCGAGACCCGCCGACTGCCGCGGACGTACAGCATGTGACGATGAATGAAGGCGAGCGCCTGATTGCCTACACCGACGGCGTGATCGAGACCCGCAACCCGAGCGGTAACTTCTACTCGCTGGACTACCTGTTCGCGGATATCCAGGCCCGCGGCCGCCGGCCGCTTGCGGGGCTGAGCCAGTCCATCCTCGATGCGGTGGATGCCTGGCGCTTCAACGGTGATGTTGAGGATGACGTGACCGTGCTCGCGATGTGCTTCCAGGAAGTCGCGGCACTCAGAAGCTGACCAGCAGCTGCACGTAGTGCACCTGCTCGGATGGAGCGAAGTTGTAAATTCCAACTCCGGTAAAGCGCACATCAGGGTCGTAGAACAGATCACGATGCCCCGGATGCAGCGAGAAATTCAGAACAACCAGCTCCACGCTTGTTTCTCCGGGGTAGGCCACTGCGGAGTTTTCCCCACCTTTCGTTACTGGTTCTCCGCCTGCAGCGGCGATCCTGTCCCGGCTGCCCAGATCCTCCGGCGTCCGGTGGTTCCAGTAATCCCGGATGGCCTGATCCATTGCATGAGCCTGGGCCACGCGGTTCAGGAGCGGCAGGCTCGTGACTGGACTGAGTCCGGCCTCGGTCCTGAGCCGGTTCGTTTCCTGGGCCAGGGCACCGGCCTGCTGGGCAGTGGCGGTATCGGGATAGACCGCTTCCGGAACGATGCTCAGGATGTTACCCGCCCACCAGTCCAGTGGATCTGTGGCGCCCGGCAGAGCCAGGCTGAGCCGCTCAGGCTGCCGTGGCCGGGCGGGAGGGTAGTCCTGGACAGGCGGTGTTCCTCCGGAAGAACCACAGGCCGCGCAGATCGAAAGCAACACTGCTGAAAGTAAGAGCCTGAGTCCCTGCATATCCCGCCGGATCCTCCATATGCCTGCCATCAGATCCCGGAATTGTACGCGAGAAACAGCACTGAATCATGGCTTTTACCAGCATCAATGGGGTCTGTCGTATATTCACGCAAATATTCCCTGAAGCATGGGTCGGGACTTGCAAACATTTGGAGGCTGGGGTATTATTACATTGGATCTAGGGCTGGTTTGTCCGCAGCTGCCGACCCTGGAACCAAAGTTTTTCTCCAATATTCCGGACGCGAAGGGAGGCCCTGCCTCCCTTTGTTCTTTTCTGAATCAACTCTATTCCCCAGAGACAACCGCGTCCCCGCTGTACCCCGGCCACTCACTGATGTTCACTACCGGTGCGTTACCGACCAGGTTGTTGACTTCCTCCATTCCGATCCCGGTTTCCTCGGCTGCCGTGAGTCCGGCTTCCTGCAGCTCTTCGGGACTGAGCGTGGCAAGGATCTTCAGGTTGTCGCGCAGACCTTCCAGTCCCAGCAGGGCCAGCGTGAAGATCATGATCCCCACGATCAGACCCGCACCGGCCATCACCGTGGCCCGGTGTGCCATGTCGCGCGTGCGCCGCAGTTCGCGACGGAGCTCATTGGCGAGATTCTCGAACTGCTTCGGGCTTGAGGGCGTGTTTTCCGGCATCTGTACTTGACCTATCCTCTGAATCTGGTTGTGCCCAGAGCTTAACAAGGCATGCTCTGCGGTTCTCGACCGGCGGTATTCAAAGCTCCCATATCAGCCGGAGTTCATGCTGGCTTGAATCATGTTTTATATTAGTACTCCTGATTTATGGTGGAGGAAGCATGCGAGCAGTAGTGGTCGAGACCCCCGGTGACCTGGACCAGCTTCGGCTAATGGATTCAGTGGAGCGACCCTCGGTCGGTGACAACGATGTGCTCGTCCGCACGGCCTATGCGGGGATGAACTTCATGGAAGTGCTGATCCGCCGCGGAGACTACCTGCGCAACCCGAAGTACCCCCTGATCCTCGGCAGCGAAGCCAGCGGGATCGTGGAGGAAGTGGGCAGCGCCGTCACGGATTTCAAGGCAGGTGACCGTGTCGCGGTGCTCTCAGGCGACCGCGGCTGCTATGCGGAATACGTCTGCGTGGAGCAGACGCATGTCGTGCCGATCCCGGACGCGATGGACCTGCGTACCGCCGCCGCCTATCCCCTGCAGGTGCTGACCGGCTGGGGCATCCTCTTCGCCTCCGCCCGCATCCAGGAGGGTGACTGGGTACTCGTGCATGCCTGCGCCGGCGGCGTGGGCCTGGCACTCGTACAGATGGCGCGTATCGCCGGTTGCCAGGTGATCGGCACCACCAGCAGTGAGGACAAGGCCGAGCTGGCCCGCGAGATGGGCTGCGAGCACGTGATCAACTACACGCAGCAGGACTTTGGCCGCGAGGTGCGAAAGATCGTGCCGGAAGGTGTCAACGTGATCTGTGACAGCGTCGGCAAGGTCAACGTGATCGGCAATCTCCGGGCCATTGCCAACTTCGGGCTGATCGTGGTCTTCGGCTATGCCAGCGGTGAGCCGAAGTATGACGACAAGCTGCTCTGGGGACGCAGCTGCGGTATCACCATGAACGGGCTCTACCACCTCGTGCCGCACCGCCGCGAATTCACCCGTGCCGTGCGTGAAACCACGCAGTGGATCCTCGATGGCCGGCTCAAACTGCACATCGGCCAGGAGTATGATCTCTCCGAGGTTCAGGAAGCGCACCGCGCCCTGGAGGGCCGGCAGTCGATCGGAAAACTGCTGCTGCGTATCAACAGCGAGCTGAAGTAGCCTTCAGTCCGGCCGCTCGCAGATGCAGATCGCATGTGCGAAGCTCCGGTCGTGGGTGATCGAGAGATTCACCCGCCGGTCGCCTAGCTGGCGCTCGACATTCTCAACCATCACATAGTAGGGCTCGCCGCTCGGACGCTGGGCCACGCTCACATCAGTCCGCCTGACCCAGATCTGCGTGGCCTTGAAGAAGGCTTCGCGTGCCGCAAAGCAGCCTGCCAGGTGTTCGTAGGGATTGCGGCTGTTACGGGCACTGCGCAGGCGTTCGTGCTCCGTGAACATCTTCTCCGCAAAGCGTGAGCCCGGGTAGAGGCATTTCTCGGCGATGCGGGCGATTTCAATGCTGTCCAGTCCGATTCCGCTGATCACGCGCTGAGTGTAATGCAGGATGCGGAGTGCCGGGAAAGGTTTGCTTAAATACTCCCGGGGGCCTGCAGGAGCATGGATCGTGTGTAAGGATTAGGGATAGATCAGCCCGCCCGCCAGCGTGATATTGATAAGTGGCAGGCTTGACCGATGCTAACATTACTTTTCCAAGTGTTTTCAAGGGGCATGAATGAGTGATCAGGATCACAATCAGGGCGGGATGCCAGGCGGAGCTCCCCCCAGGGCCGAGGATCTCCCAAGCGAACTCCCGATTCTCGCACTGAAGAACGTCGTCGTCTTCCCGAGCGTCGTGCTGCCGATCCATGTCAGCCGTGAGAAGAGCATTGCCGCCATCGAGGCGGTGATCTCCGAGCGGCGCATCATCGGCTTGCTGACGCAGATGGACGAGTCGATGGACGATCCCGGCGCGGAGGACCTCTACAAGGTCGGGACGATCGGGCTGATCCTGCGCGTGCTGCGCCTGCCCGAAGGTGGCGCGCGGATCCTGATCCAGGGCCTGAGCCGCTACAAGGTGGAGAAGTGGATCTCCGAGGATCCATACTTCCGTGCGCGTGTCACGCCGCTGCCTGAGCGCGAGCAGGACAGCATCCAGGTCCAGGCGATGATGCGCAACGTCAACGAGCAGTTCAAGCAGTACGTGAACGTCGGCAAGAACCTGCCGACGGAAATCCTCGTGGCCGCCAACAACATCAAGGAACCCGGCAAGCTCGCCGACCTGGTGGCCGCCAACATCTCGATCACCGACGATGTGCGCCAGGAGGTGCTGGAAACCATCGACACGATGGAGCGCCTCGAGAAGGTCAACCAGCTGCTGACCCGCGAGATCCAGCTGCTCAACATGAGCAGCCGCATCCAGACCCAGGTGCAGGAGGAGGTCGGCCGCAGCCAGCGCGAGTACTTCCTGCGCGAGCAGATGAAGGCCATCCAGCGCGAGCTGGGCGAGGCCGACCCCAAGGAAGCTGAGAAGGTCGAATACGACAAGAAGATCGCCGAAGCCAACATGCCCGAGGAGGTTGAGGCCAAGGCCCGCGAGGAGCTGCAGCGCCTGGAGCGCATGCACACGGAAAGCGCTGAGGCCAGTGTGATCCGCACCTACCTAGATACGCTGACGACCCTGCCCTGGAATGTCTCCAGTGAGGATGAGGTTGACATCGCCAAGGCCAGGAAGATCCTCGATGAGGACCACTACGGCCTGGAGAAGGTCAAGGAGCGCCTGCTGGAGTTCCTCGGCGTCGTCAAGCTGACCCAGCGCGTGAAGGGCCCGATCCTCTGCCTGGTCGGCCCTCCCGGCGTCGGCAAGACCTCGCTCGGCCGCAGCGTGGCGCGGGCCATGGGCCGCAAGTTCGTGCGCATGAGCCTCGGTGGCGTGCGTGATGAGGCGGAGATCCGCGGCCACCGCCGGACCTACGTCGGCGCGATGCCCGGCCGCATCATCCAGAGCATCCGCCAGGCCGGAACAAACAACCCGGTGATCATGCTCGACGAGATCGACAAGCTTGGAAACGACTTCCGCGGCGACCCGTCCAGCGCCCTGCTGGAAGCGCTTGACCCGGAGCAGAACTACAACTTCAGCGACCACTACCTCGAGGTGCCGTTCGATCTCTCGACGGTGCTGTTCGTGGCCACTGCCAATATGCTCGACACGATCCCGCCGGCCCTGCGCGACCGCATGGAAGTTATCCAGCTCGCCGGCTACACGGAGCTCGAGAAGGTCAAGATCGTGCAGAAGTACATCCTGCCGCGCCAGATCGAGAACCACGGCCTGAAGAAGAGTGCACTGAAGATCAGCCCGAACATGATCCGCATGATCACCCTCAACTACACCCGTGAGGCCGGGCTGCGCAACGCTGAACGCGAGATCAGCAAGATCTGCCGCAAGGTGGCGCTGAAGATCGCGGAGGGAGACATCACCAGCGAGAACATCACCACCGAGGAAAAGCTCAAGGAGTATCTCGGCCTGCTGCGCTTCGAGTATGACGAGGCTTCCCGTGAGGACGCCGTGGGCGTCGTCACCGGCCTGGTCTGGACCAGCGTCGGCGGAGACATCCAGAGCATCGAGGCCAGCTTCATGCCCGGCAAGGGCCAGCTGATCCTCACGGGCCAGCTTGGCGACGTGATGCAGGAGAGCTGCAAGGCGGCCATGACCTACTGCCGCTCAAACAGCCAGCTGCTCGGAATTGACGACGAGCTGTTCCAGAAGCGCGATATCCACCTGCACTTCCCGGCGGGAGCGATCCCCAAGGACGGCCCCAGTGCCGGGATCACGATCGCCACGGCGATCATCTCGCTGTTCACAGAACGCAAGGTCTCGGCCAAGGTTGCCATGACCGGCGAGATCACGCTCAAGGGCCGCGTGCTGCCCGTCGGTGGCCTCAAGGAGAAGCTCCTCGGAGCCAAGCGCGCGGGGATCCGCACGATCATCGTGCCCAAGCGCAATTACAAGAACATCATGGAGATCCCGGAGGACATCCGCAAGGGCATGACGATCCACTATGTGGATCACCTTGACGAGGTGCTCTCGCTGGCCTTCGTGGGCAAGGGACCGGATCATTCTCCGGCCAGGCGCCAGAGCCGCTCGGGCGGCAACCCCAAGGGCAAGGCATCGGGCGGCAGGCAGCGTCCGCGGTCCAGCTCAACTACGCAGCGCGACCGGCCGTTCATGTACTAGGCCCGATCCCCTTGCTGGCGACCGGCAGGTGCTACATTCTGCGCGGCCGGATTCCGGCCGCACACTGACAAGGAAACTGAAATGCCATACAAACCAGGCAAGCCCGGCGGCTACCGTCCCAAGGGGCGGCCCGCATCCTCAGGACGAGATGAACAGAGAGGAGGCAAGCGTCCGCCGCGCGACGGCCAGCGCTTCCGCAGAGACGATGACCGTTCCGATGGTCGACCCGGGCGCGAAGAGGGGCAGTCCTACCGTCGCAATGACGAGGACAGCCCCCGCCGCTTTGAGCGTGGGCGCGACGATCGTCCCGGCGGTGGCCGCAGGTTTGACAACAGTGATCGCGGCCCGCGTCCGCCCCGCGAGGGTGGCGATGAAAGGCCGCGTGGCGGCGGTGGTGGTGGCTACAGGCCCCGCGAAGGCGGCGGCGGAGGAGGCTACCGGCCCCGCGAAGGCGGCGGCGGAGGCGGCTACCGTCCCCGTGAAGGTGGTGGCGGAGGCGGCTACCGTCCCCGTGAAGGTGGCGATGACAGGCCACGTGGCGGCGGCGGAGGCGGCTACCGTCCCCGTGAAGGTGGCGATGACAGGCCACGTGGCGGCGGTGGAGGCTACCGGCCCCGTGAAGGTGGTGGTGGCGGATACCGGCCCCGCGAAGGTGGAAGTGGCGGTGGCTATCGTCCCCGTGAAGGTGGAGGAGTCTACCGTCCGCGCAGGGATCACGACTCGCGCCCGCCGCGTTTCGATGGGCAGCGCGGGGGCGGCCGTGACGATCGCGGGCCTCGTCAGGACAGCGGCGGCTACCGCCGCAGTGCTCCGAAGAATCAGCTCCCCGAAGCCCTGATCTACGGCATCAATCCGGTCAGTGTCGCGCTGGAGCGCAGCCGCCTGCGCCGGATCTTCATCGACCAGGACAGTGACAACCCGCGCCTGCTGGACCTGCTGGAGTCCGCGGAGGAAGCCGGCGTTGAGATCCAGCCGCTCTCCAGCCAGGGCTGGGGCGATGCCCTGTCCCGCGACATGCACCAGGGCGTGGCCGGCCTGCTCAGCGGCCGCAGTTTCCTCAACATCGAGGAGATTGTGGCCAAGCTCGACAGCACTGCCCAGAGCACGATCCTCTTCCTGGACAAGATCCAGGATCCGCACAATCTCGGTGCCGTGCTGCGCAGTGCGGCCGCGACCGGCGTGGATGCCGTGGTGCTGCCCAAGACCGGCGGCTGCGGCCTGACCCCGGCGGTGCACAAGGCCAGTGCGGGCATGAGCCTCGTTGTCAACGTGATCGAGGACGTGAACTTCGCCCAGGCCCTGGCCTACCTCAAGCAGCAGGGTTACTGGGTCGTGGGCTGTGACAGCGGCGGCGGCGAGGATGCCACGCGCTTCGAGTTCCCGCAGCGTCGCGTGCTCGTGATGGGCAGTGAGGGCAGTGGCATCCGCCGTCTGGTGAGGGAAAGCTGTGACCACCTCGTGAAGCTGCCGATGGCGGACGGTGTGGAGTCGCTCAATATTTCAGTGGCAACGGGCGTGGTGCTCTACATGGCGCAGGCTTCTGCCCTGCGTGCGCATGAAGCCGGCGGCAGCGACCCGTCAAGGATTGCCGCCGCTCCGGATCCGGCCCCACTGCCGGAGCCGACTGCGCAGGCAGATCCGCCCGCGGTCGCGGACGAAGTCCAGGATGAAGCCCAGGGCGACTAGCTGAATCAACGGCTCAGGGTCAGCTCGGGCTGGCAGTCAGTTCCGCCATTTCCGGAAGGAAGGCGAGCAGCTGCGCGGGATAGTCCTGCAGGGACTTCTCGCGCTGGCAGGCGCGCAGCACCCTGCCGTAGACCGGGTCGTCCAGTTCGCCCTTGCGGACGAGGCGGCCCAGCGTGCGGATGGCCTGCAGCAGCTCAATGGTATCCCGGGAATCAATGCTGCGGTCGCTGCGGACGGTTTCCTTCATGTCGTCAATGATGCTCATGAACTGATCAAGATCAAAGGCTCTCATCTTCAAGCACTTCCTTAACGGAAAAGTAAGCAATTCAGCAGTGGTGAACTGCCTGAATACTAACAGACTGGTACGCGGGCTTGGTTAAGCAATGATTAAGTCAGCGCGTTTTTCGCACTGTTGCCGACGGTTGGAGATTATGCGGATGGCGTGGATCAGCAGAAAATCTGCTTGTGCAGCCGGTCAGTGAAACCCAGCAGTACTGGCATCCGCCACTGGCTTGATGCCCGTTGCCATTTCTCCTCAAGCTGGCTGTCTCCCTTCAGTTCATCCCAGAACCGGTCGAGGGATAGAATCAGCTCAAGGGCCTGTTCCTTGTCAAGGTTCGAGTCATTGCGGATCACGCTTTCCATCTCGTGCAGGATGTTCATGACCCGGACTCGCGTAAGGTTATCCATACCCATTTCCTCTGAGTAGCGCTGCCTGCTGCCTCCGGCTGGTCGGATGCAGGGTTGTCGTGGTTCATCGTCCCGCTCAGGCAAATCCCTCCGCTCTGTTCAGAGCATAACAGGACAGCGCACTGACTGCAGTACCAAAGGCGGATGAAACTCAGACATAACCCGCTTCGCTGCGCGGCGGACGGGTCATCAGGCGCATCAGCGACTCCCGCGGCTCGGCACCGCAGTGCACGATGCGGTAGACCTCCTCGGCGATCGGCAGGTCCGGCCAGTTGCCATCCACGTGGTCAGCCGGCCAGTTGTGCAGGGCGAGGCAGGCCTGGATGCCCTCGGCGACCTGGGTCATTTCCGTCTGGATCGTGGCCAGATCCTGGCCGCGGCCGAGCCGCATTCCGACCTGGAAGTTGCGGCTGAGCTCCGAGCTGCAGGTCACGATCAGGTCCCCAAGTCCGGCCAGGCCGCTGAGCGAGGCCGGGTCCCCTCCGAAATACGCGGTGAGCCGGGACATCTCCGCCAGGCCACGGGTGATCAGTGCGGCGCGGGCGTTATTGCCAAGCCCCAGCTCCGTGAGCAGGCCAGCGGCAATCGCTAGTATGTTCTTGTAGAAGCCGCTGACCTCCACGCCGACCAGGTCAGAACCCGTATAGACACGGAAGGTGTCGCTCAGCAGCTGGCGCTGCACCTGCCGTGCGGCTTCATCAGGCCCGCAGACCACGGCGGCGGCGGGCAGGCCGCTGACGATTTCGCTTGCAAGGTTCGGTCCGCTGAGATGCAGGATTTCATAATCCTGTAACGTCTGGGCCAGCCAGTCGTCTGTTCTCTGGGTCGGATCAAGCAGGAGACCCTTCGTGCAGTTGATCAGCAGCTTTCCTGACTTGCAGGCATTGCGCCAATCGGTTATTTTAGATAGAATAAACGAGCGAATGAACTTCGTGGGTACGACCAGGTAGACAAGCTCTGAATGGTTGAGGGTCTCGGATAGTTTCCCCGTGGCACTGATTCCATCAGGCATCACCAGTTCTGGAAAGTATGCGGAGTTTCTGCGGTTGACATTGATGTCCTCCGCGATTGTGTGGTTTCGGCAATAAATGCTGACGGAAATGTTGTTACGGGCCAGCAGGACGGCAATCGCCGTTCCCCAGCTGCCACTTCCGATCACTGAAGCTTTATTGCCCATGGAAGGGATTATAGCTTTGCACGGCATGGTGAACGGATACGCGCCTCCACCCAAGGAGGAACTTGGACTGGAAGGAGCAAAGCGCGCCAGCGCTTCGATCCAAAAGACGAACATCTGTAATTCTTGAAGTTGGTTGGTTCAGCAATATGAGTACGGCATCATCACAGAAGTCCATCGTGGATACGACGGCAACGGTGAATCAGAAGGAACGCATCGAGTGGCTGCACGAGCAGCTCAAGGATGACAAGTTCCCGAACCATTCCGCGCTTGTCGAGAAGTTCAGCGTGACCCCGGTCGTGGCTTACCGCGACCTGGATTACCTGAAGTACATCCTCAAGGCCCCGCTTGTCTACGACTACAACGAGGGCGGCTACCGCTACAGCAAGAAACGCTTCAAGCTGCCCGAGATGCGCTTCACCGAGGGCGAGCTGGCCAGCCTGCTCGTGCTGGGGGAGCTGCGCAAGGCCTACGAGGGCAGTGAGATCGAGGCCCCGCTCGGGACCGCGCTCGACCTGATGACCGAGAACCTCAACGACCACGTCAAGCTTGATCAGGAAAGCCTCGACCAGATCCTCCAGGTGGACATCGAGCCCTTCCCCTACATCGACATCAAGGTCTTCCAGGACCTGCTGCAGTCGATCCGCAACAACGAAAGCATTGTGATCAAGTACTTCTCCGGGCAGAAGGCGATCATTGTTGACAAGCCCTGCGATCCCTACCAGCTGCTCAACTTCAAGGACAACTGGTACCTCGTGGCCTTCTGCCATGAGAAGCAGGATTACCGCGACTTCCTCTGCTCCCGCATCATGGCGGTGGAGCACACCAACGTGACCTTCCTCGCCGACCCGGACTTCTCCCTCGAGCAGCACAAGCGTGAGAGCCAGCTGTTCGCGAGCGAGGCCCCCACGGTGGAGATCGTCGCGGAGTTCGACAAGTACGCCGCGCACTGGATCCGCCTGAAGGAGGTCCACCCCAGCCAGAAGGTGCTGGAGCGCAGCGACGGCAGCCTCGAGGTGAGCTTCAAGGTCAGCTCGATGGAGAACATCATGCGCTGGATCCTCAGCTTCGGCGAACATGCCCGTATCCTGGCCCCGCTGGAACTGCAGGAGCGCGTGCGCCGCACCATCGGCCGCATGAACTACCTGTACAACAGGTTCTAGATGGAGTGTCGGTCTTAGACCGACATGGCCATGTGGCTCTGAGAGCCACACTCCTTTGAATACATGAACACAGGCCGGGGGCGACCCCGGCCTTTTTCTTTGGCGGAGCCACGTTGCGAAGGCGAAGCCAGAGCTGC
Organism: bacterium; assembly: GCA_020440605.1. Lineage (GTDB taxonomy): Bacteria > 4484-113 > 4484-113 > 4484-113 > JAFGCY01 > JAHEFU01. The sequence continues at coordinate 149,159 of JAGRNT010000007.1, forward strand.
GATGGCTCTGGCGAAACTGCGATGCTATTGCATCATGAGCCTGCGAAGCTGCGCTTCGCGGCTCCCTCCTTCAGCTCTTCTTCTTGCCACGTTCCATGTCGTAGTCAACCGCACTCATGGTCTTGGTTGCATCGTCAATGTCGCCGCGGCTCAGCTTCTGGATGATCGTGCCCACCATCGTCGCGTCATCGTTGCGACCGGCGGCGTTGAGCGAGGCCTCGGCCTGCTGGATGATCATCGTGGCCGTGCCGACGTCCGTCGCCATCATCGCCGCCGCGCGCTTGAGGTTGGCGACGATGTCCTTCTCGCGCATCACCTGCTCCACCACCGGGTCGATTCCGCCGAGGATGCTGTCCTTGTTGTCGGTGAACTCGACCACGAAATCGCCCTTCAGCGTGCGCTTCTCGGTCTGGCCGAAGTAACGGAAGGACAGCTCGCTCTGCACCATGCGGAAGCGCGCCTTCGGATGCGGCTTGGCCCCGAGCTGCATCAGCACCGGCAGGCTCTCGCCGTTGGCCAGGTCCGGCAGGTCGATCGTGACCGTGCTGCCGCCCTTGGCGAACTCGTGGCCATAGACGTTCGTGATCTCCACGTCCTTCGCCAGCTGCAGGCGCAGGCTGACGTTCGTGGCCACCGTGCCGAACACGCTCTTCAGTTCCCGGTCGAAGACCTCCGGGATGTTGTCAATCGAATCAATGTAGTAGTAGTTGCCGCGCGTATTCTTGGCGATGCCGCGCATCAGCTCCTCGTTGTAATCGATCCCGAGCCCGACGGTGCTGATCGTCGCTCCCTTGGCGCGGTAGTTGCGCGATTCGGCGATGATGTCGGCATACTCCACGATGCCCTCGTTGGCCTCGCCGTCCGTGAGCAGGATCACACGCGAGAGCGCCTGCGGCGTGCCGACCTTCAGCAGCTCCTCAGCCGCCGTCGCCATCCCGGCGTAGAGGTTCGTGGTGCCCTTGGGGCGGATCCGCCCGACATGCTGCTTGATCAGCTCGCGGTTGAGTACGCGGCTGGCCGGCATCAGGGTCTCGACGCTTTCGCCGAAGGTCACGATGCTCAGCATGTCGGCATCCGTGAGCTGGTCCACGATCAGGCTGACCGCGGTCTTCACGCTTTCGATCGGCTTGCCTTCCATGGATCCGGAGCGGTCGATCGCCAGCGCCAGGGCCACGGGGGCGCGGGCTTCCATCCCGCCGCTGAAGAAGGAGCTGATGTCCGCCAGCAGGTAGTTCTGCACGGTCTGGCCGGTCAGCGCGTAGGTATTGTGTGCGCGCAGCCTGTATTCCACCACGGGCTTGATGCTGCTCAGGTCCACGGTCGCGGCCCGGCCGGCCACCACCGTCCCGTCCGCACTGGCCTGGCTGACCACCACCGTCGCATCGCCGCTGGCGGCCGCCACCACCGTGGCCTCACCCTGGGCTACGCCGGGCGCGATGATCGTGGCGTCGGAATCCTGCTTGTCAGTCATGGGCTGCACCTTCGTGTTGCTTGCTACCGGGAGTGAATTGATCTACTGTCCCGGTTTCTAGACCATTATAGGAGCGGTAGTGTTTCGTGTGAGTTGGGCTGATCCGTCGGAGAAAAATGAAAAAGGGACATCAGCGCTGCACGTGCGATGCCCCTGTGAGCTTCAGATTATAGACACTGATCCCTGGAATGCTACCCGCTATGTGAATTTTTCGGGTGGGATATTGGAAAACCAATTCAGCCATCAGGGACAGCTTCTGTCCGGCTCCGGAACTGACCTCCGTCCCTAACATCAAACGCCGGTTAAGCCTATATTCAATCGGCGTTATGAAGCACCTGATCAACACACATGTCCTGAGCCTGCTGCTCTGCGGACTGCTGCATGGTTCCGCTCCGCTGCGCGTCGCCGGCCTGCTGAAGAGTGGCGAACTGCAGGCCCGCGGCATCGTTGAATCCGACTTCCTGCGGCCCGGCAGTTCCATTCGCGGCATCGATATACGCCAGTGGCTGATTCGCTGCTGAGACAGCCTCCCCCGATTCCTGCGCAGCCACTAAAATAGGTGGATTCCACGGAAACACCATGGAGCACCCATGTTGCGCAGAATCCTCCCGGCAGCCATCCTGCTGCTGAGCTTTACCGCCATGCCGGCCTGGGCCCTGACTGACAGGGTCGAGGTCTCCAGCCCCTGCGTCAGTGCGGACGGCCAGTCCGTCTACTTCTCGGCCTGGGGTGACATCTGGGTCAGCGACCGCAAAGCCTCGCAGCCCGCCCGCCAGCTCACGAACAGCGTCGCCGATGACGACATGCCGCTGCTCTCCCCGGATGGCAAGTGGCTGGCCTTCGGCAGTGACCGCTACGGCAGCTGGGATGTGCTCGTGATGCCAGCCGCCGGCGGCCAGCCGCGGCGCCTGACCTGGTCCAGCGATGCCGAGCTGCCCTGCGCCTGGAGTCCGGACGGCACGCGCATCATGTTCTCCAGCGGCGTGGACCAGACCTGGCTGCCCACGCTCTGGGAGGTGGATCTGGAAGGTGGAGCCCCGCGCCAGCTCGGCGGTGAGGATCAGCTGGAACGCATCAACGGCTGCTATGCCGGCGATTCCGAGCGGATTCTCCTGCAGCGCGGCGTCGGTGACTGGTGGCGGCGCAATTACCGTGGCTCCTTCACCTATGACATCTACAGTTATGAGCGCGGCACGCATGCCCTGACACGCCTGACGGAGTTCGACGGCCTGGACGCCTGGCCGCAGAGCAGTCCTGATGGGAAAACGGTGTACTTCGTCAGTGATCGCCAGGGCAGCCGCAATGTCTACAGCCTGCCGCTTGCCGGTGGTGCGGAGCCGAAGCGGGTCAGTGACTTCAATGGCAACGGTCCGACCAGCCTGCGCATCAGCTCAGACGGTGATGAAATCGCCTGCGAATCATTCGGTGAGCTGTGGCTGGTGAGCACCGACGGCAGCGGCAAGCAGCGCGTGCCGGTGCAGATCGCTGCCGACCCCAAGCGGGAATGGGTGCTGGAAACGGACGAGCGCAGCCTCACGGACTTCCGCGTCTCGCCCAATGGCAACTACTTCCTCGCGGAAGTGGACGGTGACCTGCACATCCTCAAGAACCCCGATTCATACAAGGATGACGAGAAGCCCGACCAGGACCTCTCGCGCACGCACCTCGTCGTCAGCGATCCGGGCTGGGAGCGCCAGTTCTCCTGGCACCCCGAGGGCACGAGCTTTGTCTATGTCTCGGATCGCAGCGGCCAGAATGAGCTGTACCTGCATGACCTGCAGAGCGGCGAGGAAAGGAAGCTGACCAACAGCAAGGAACCGGAGTGGGCGCCGCAGTTCGCACCGAAGGGTGAGCGCATCGCCTATGTGCGTGGCAACACCGAGCTGCGGGTCATGGATCTCGAGGACGGCACCGACGAGCTGATCTACCGTGGCAATCTCAAGCGCAATGACTGGGTGGCCGGCTTCAGCTGGGCCCCGGACGGCTACTGGCTGGCCTTCTGCGCCCACCAGGGCAATCTGTTCTTCGATGTTTACCTGGCGAACGTGGAGACGCGCGACCCCGTTGACATCAGCCAGACCCCCGACAGTGCGCTGAATCCGGTGTTCAGCCGCGACGGCAAGTGGCTGGCCTGGTCGCAGTCCAGCCAGGTCTTCGATGAAAGCAGCGCGGCACTGCTGCGGCTAGTGCCCGAAGGCAATACCTACAATGACGACCTGCTCTTCCCTGAGGACCGTCCGAAGGAAGACGAGAAGGCTGATGAGCCTGCCGAGACGGAGGATGCTGAGGCCGCTGCTGACGATGCGGATGACGCGGCGGATGCGGAGTCTGCGGATGACGCGGATGCCGGCGACGAAGCTGCGGCTGAGGACGATGACGCCGGCGACGAGGATGAGGAGGACGAGGATGACGGGCCGAAGTATGACCCGATCGAGATCGACTTCGAGCGTATCCATGAACGCTACTTCTCCGTTGGCAACCAGTTCGTGCAGGGCGGGGCGGAACTCTTCGACTTCGACAGTGGCTTCCTGTTCTTCAGCACCGGCGGGCCGGGTGGCGGCGGGCTGTGGGCCTACGACCTCGACTCCGGTGAGGAAAGCCCGGTGGATGGCGGCCTGAACGCCGGCAACCTGCATTACGGCAAGGACGGCAAGCGGCTTTACTACAACAGCCGCGGCGGGATCGGCTACCTTGAGATGAACGGCAAGGACAAGCGCGGCCAGGGCAGCGTCCCGCTCACGGCGCGCGTGCGCTTCAACCAGCGCGAGCGCTGGGAGGAGGTGCTGGCTGACGCCTGGCGCCAGATCGGCTACAACTTCTATGACAATCACATGCACGGCATCGACTGGGATCCGATCCTGCCTAAGTACCAGAAGCGCCTGGAGGGCATCGGCACCACCCGCGAGTTCAACCGCCTGCTGACGGAGATGGTGGGCGAGATCAACGCCTCCCATACCTGGGCCTTCGTGCCCAATCTGGAGGGCAGTGCCGGCCCGGCTGACAACACCGGCTTCCTCGGTGTGGACTTCGACAGCACCTGGCCCGGACCGGGCTGGTTCGTGGAGCGCAGCCTGCGCGACGGCCCGGCGGATGACCCCGGCCATGAGCTGTACCACGGCGACGTGATCCTCGCCATCGACGGCCATGAGATCCAGCCCGCTGACAACCGTTTCGAGCTGCTGCGCAACATGGCCGGCAACGTGGTGCGCCTGCGTGTCCGCAGCTCCGAGGCTGCCCTGGCTGCGGAAGCGGAATGGCAGGCCCTCCAGGCTGCTGACGCTGACAAGGACAAGGACAAAGGCAAGGGCAAGGGTAAGGACAAGGCGGCGGACACTGCACCTGACTACCCCATCACCGCTGACAACGGTGAGCGCGAACTGCTGCTGCGCCTCAGCGGTGGCGAGGGCGGGCTGCGCTACCGGCAGTGGGTGGATGACCGCCAGGCCGAGGTGGACCGGCTCAGCAAGGGCCGCATTGCCTATGTGCACATGCCCGGCATGAACATGTGGCAGTACAACAATCTCTTCCGCGAGATCTTCGGACCGCAGAAGGACCGCGAGGCGCTGATCATCGACGTGCGCTTCAACAACGGCGGCAATATCCACAACGAGCTGGCGGAGCTGTTCAGCCGCAGGATGTTCGCCACCGTCAATCCGCGCGGCGGCCCATTCAGCAAGGAGCCCTCCTTCACCTGGGAGCGTCCGGTGGTGATGCTCATCAACGAGCGCGCCTACAGTGACGGTGAGATCGTGCCGCATGTCTTCAAGCAGCTCGGGCTGGCCACGCTGATCGGGATGCCCACCGGTGGCAACGTAATCCGCGCCGGCGGCGTGGGCCTGCTGGACGGCAGCGCGATCGCCACCCCGGCCGACGGTTTCTACATGAGCACCGGCCTCAATACGGAGCGCAACGGCGTCGAGCCGGACATCCGCGTCGAGATCGATCCGCTGCTGCTGGAGCAGGGCCGTGACAGCCAGATCGAGGAAGCTGTCAGGTATCTGCTGGAGCAGCTCAACTGAGTATTCCCGGGAGGGATGCACCGATGTTCAGATTCATCACCGCAGGGCTGGCCCTGCTGCTTGTCGCCGCCACCCGTCCGGCCCTGGCGGCCGAAGCCTTCCTGCAGCATCCCGCACTCAGCGCGGACGGGGAGCTTGTCTACTTCACGGCCCAGGGCGACATCTGGGTCGCGGACACCGCGGGCCGGGCACCGGCGCGGCGTCTGACTGACAACATCGCGCACGAGGACATGCCGCTGCCATCACCCGACGGCAGCCTGCTGGCCTTCCGCAGCTTCCGCCATGGCAACGCCGACCTGTTCGTGATGCCCAGTGCCGGCGGCGCAGCCACGCGCCTGAGCTTCAGCACGGATGGCGAACTGCCGCTGGCCTGGTACCCTGATGGCCAGGCCCTGCTCGTGACCACCCGTCGCCAGGATCCGCAGGCCCCCTGCCTGTACCGGATCGGGATCGACGGCTCGCAGCCCGAGCGCGTGGCCGGCCCGGACCATGACAGCCAGCTTTATGCCTGCTGGGCCGGCGGGACTGACGACATCATCTACACCCGCGGTCCCGGTGACGAACAGCGCAAGCGCCACAAGGGCCAGGACAGCTTCGATCTCTGGCGCCTGCAGGAGGGACGGCACAGTCCGCTGGTGACGACGCGCGGCCGCGATGCCTGGCCCGCCTGCAGCCCGGACGGCTCCGTGCTGTACTGGACCAGCGACCGCAGCGGCTGTGACAACATCTGGATGATGCAGCTCCCTGACGGCGAGCCGCGGCAGATGACGGACTTCAGTGACGACGGGCCGCAGTTCCTGCGCATGAGCAGCGGTGGTGACTGGCTCGCCTGCAGCGTGTTCGGATCACTGTGGCTGATGGACACTAAGAGCCAGGCCATGCGCGAACTGCATATCGAGCTGGCCACGGAACCCAAGCATGAACAGCTGACGAGCGAGCGCTGGCAGGACCGCGCCAGCGAACTGGCGGTCAGCCCCAATGGCAACTACTTCGCGATCGTACTGCAGGGCGACATCTACCTGCTGAAGAATCCCGATGCCTATGAGGAGCAGCCGGACCAGGATCTCAGCACGGCCCGCCTGCTGGTGGGCAGCCCCGGGCGGGACTGGCAGCTCTCCTGGCACCATGAGGGCCGCAGCATCTGCTATGTCTCGGACCGCACGGGCGAATACGACATCTACATGTTCGACCTGGCAACGGGCGAGGAACGCCAGCTTACGAAGACACCCGAGGATGAGGCCCTGCCGCTCTGGAGCCCGGTGGACGGGCGGATCTGCTACTACCGTGGCAACCATGAGCTGCGCGTGCTGGACAGCGAGGGGGATGCCGCTGACGACATCCTGATCAGCCGGGCCGAGCACCGCATCGGTCCCTTCGGTGGCGATGCGCGCTGGAGCCCGGACGGGGCCTGGCTGGCCTACAGCTATGCGCCCGTGGCCTGGAGCAGTGACGTGTTCATCACCGCCAGCAGCGGTGGCGAGGAACACAACGTCACGCTTACACCGGACAGTGAGTATGGCCCGCAGTGGTCAGGGGATGGCAGCTACCTTGGTTTCAGCTTCTCCAGCCGCGATGACTACAGCAATGAATTCGGGGCCCGTGCCCGCCTGCTGCCGCTGGACCGCACTGAGTATCTCTACGATGCTGAACTGCTCTTCCCGGAGGACCGGCCGGAGCAGGAGGAGACTGAGGCTGGCGACGAAGCCGCTGCCGATGACGAGGCAGCAGATGCGAAAGGAGATGAAGAGGAAGGAGATGAAGTCGCGGAAGTGCTTATCGACTTTGACGAGATCGAGAACCGCAGCGAGACCCTCCCGGACTGGGGTGGCGAAGCCCAGCTGGAGCTGCTCAGCCCGGATGGCAGTGTGGCGATCCTGACCATGCTCAGCGAGGGGTCGCAGCTGGCGGCACTCGACACCTTCAGCGGCGACTTCGAACTGCTGGGCAAGGGCCGCTATTCCTCGCTGCAGTTCAATGAGGACGGCAGCCGGCTCTATGGCCTGAACAGCGGGGCGATCAGCTACATCGATCTGAAGGGCAGCAGCGTGGCCGGGCAGGGTGGCTATCCGGCCGGGGCCATGTTGACAACGGATGTGCGGGTCCTGCGCCGCCAGTCCTTCCGTGAGATGTGGCGCATCCTGCGTGACAACTTCTACGATCCTGAGATGCATGGCACTGACTGGGAGGCGGTTAAGCGCAAATACGAGCCGATGCTTGAAAGCGTCGTCACTCCCGAGGAGTACAACCAGCTGATGGAGCACTTCGTCGGCGAGCTGGCGGCCTCGCATTCCTGGTTCTTCAGTCCCGGTGAAAGTGGCGACGGCCCTTATGACGGCGGCGGCAGTCTCGGTATTGAGCTTGATGAGGACTACAGCGGCCCCGGCTGGCTGGTGGCACGCGTGATCCGTGGCACCCCGGCCTGGGAGCATGGCAGCGAACTCTATCCCGGCGATCTGATCGAGGCCGTCAACGGCGAGGAGCTCAGCGCCGCCAGCCAGCGCGACCGCCTGCTGCGCAACACGGAAGGTGAACTGCTGCGCCTGCAGGTGCGCAGCGGGGAGGCCGCGCTTGCAGCCCTGCGTGAACAGGCGGCGGAGGAGGCGGATGAGGATGAGGAGATAGCGGAACCCGAGGCCACGCGCGAGGTGCTGATCATCCCGGCCTCGCCCTGGGAGATGTACGGCCCGCAGTATGAGCAGTGGGTGCGTGACAACCGCGCCGTCGTCACGGAACTGTCCGGCGGGCGGGTCGCCTACCAGCATATCGAGGGCATGGATTTCCGCTCACTGGCGCGCTTCCGCCGGGAGCTGTACTCCTTGCACCGTGACAGTGAAGCGCTGATCATCGACGTGCGCTTCAACGGCGGCGGCGACATCTACGCCCAGCTCTACGACATCCTCACGAGCCCGCTGCTGTTCCGCACGCGTACGCGCTTCGGAGAGACGCGCAGCGCGCCGGAGTGGCGCTGGCAGGGCCCGGTGGTGGTGCTGATCAACGCCTGGTCCTACAGTGACGCAGAGGACTTCGCACACATGATGCAGGAACAGCAGCTGGCGACGATCGTCGGTGAAGACACCGGTGGCAACGTGATCGCGGTCAGCGGCGTGAAGCTCCTTGACGGCAGCTTCTTCGGACTGCCGCTGGAGGGCTGGTACCGCCTGGACGGACGCAACATGGAGGGCTTCGGCTGTCCGGCTGACATCTTCGTGGAGATTGATCCGAATGCACTGGCCGAGGGCCGTGACAACCAGCTCGAGGCCGCGGTGGCAACCCTGCTCAGCCAGCTCGGCGGCAAATCCGCCGCCAATCTGGAATGATCTGGCAATCGCTGGTATACTGGCAGCGGCAAGGAAAAGAGGGCAGCCCCGGTGGCTGCCCTTTTTGTTTTCTGCCTGGAGGCCAGTGCCAGGCACTGGCAGGTCGTCAATCCCATGGATTGACAATGACTGGTTCCGCACACCGGCAGCTATCTGTGGTTTCTGCATGAAAGCTGCAGCTACAACGTTGCCAATCACTGTCATTGTAGCAATTGCAGACCTAGCCCGCGGCGGCCATGGGCCACCTCGCCTGTCAGACCATGGGTCTGACCTCCGGCAGCACGCTGTTTGCCTTTGTGCTGAAGTCTCCGAATATCTCATGCACGCTGCACGCGGCGGATACACCACGGGCAGCGGCACGGTCGGGGCAATTGGCCGTGCTCATATGGAAAGGCCGGATTGCGGCGGACGCTGCCTGGCAGCGGACGGCACATGCGGCAGGGAAGGCATTCCCTGTGGCATGCCCTGGAGCGGATGGCTCCGGGCATGCCGCACCGAGGGACAGGCACTGAAATGTAACCTACCAGAATCCAGACAAGTGTCCCTCTGCACGGATCCCGGATTGCTGTAGGATCTCCATATGACGGGTTACTGGGACAAGTATCGGGCCATCAGAACTGGATTGATCATGCTGCCGCTGCTCGCCGCGGTTTCCTGTGGCTCAGGCTCAGACAGGACCACTGCCAGTCTCACGGATCCATCTGATGCATCGATCGCTCAGTTGCAGACTGACACTGCTGCGATTCCCGCCTCCGAGCTTGCTCCTCCTCCCGCCACGGACCTGCCGGATTCCGCCGAACTGCAGCGCATACTCAGTTCCGAGCTGGAGCGTCTCGGCAAGGATCCGGAGCGCACCGCAGCCCAGGCTCCCTCAGGTGCTGACAATGCCGTCTTCGATCTGGATGTGGCCTACCGCAGCCCCTACAGCGGGGCTACCCTGCACTGGACCGAGCGCATGATCGGCGACTACGACATGAACGGCGAGGTCAATGCGTCGGATCTGACACCGATTTCCCAGCGCTGGAAGTTCACGGTGGATCACCTCGAGCCGGAGGACGCCCGCGGCTTCCTCTGCTGGCCGCAGGGCCATCCGCGCAATGGCGGGTTTTCCGGCGTGCTCAACGGCTTCCCGGGCTTCAACACGCCGGCCCATCAGTGGCGCACGGCGCGTGTGGATGGTGATGACAACGGCGAGATAAATGCCGCCGACATCGCCTCCATCGCCCAGCAGTGGCATGAACGCCTCGACAGCTACCGTATTTACCGGCGTGCTCCCGGCGAGGAGGAGTTCAGCATGCTGCGGCTCGGCGAGGAGGACACATACACCATCCCGCGCAGCAACAACTTCCCCAGGGACGCCACAGCACCTGATCCTGCCTGGGTCTACCGCCTGCACTATGCCGATGTGACGGTCCAGCCAGGTACATATGAGTACTACCTTGCTCCCTTTGACAGTCAGAGCGGTGACGAGGGCACACCTTCCCCGGTGATCAGCATCACCTTTGACGACCGTAATCCGCCGCCCCCGCCGGAAGGCAATCTACCTCCGGAGATCATCGTCGTGGCGGACGTGACGAGCGGCGATGCCCCGCTACGGGTTGAATTCGATGCCTCGCAGTCCAGCGATCCGGATGGTGAGATCGTGCTCTACGTCTGGGACTGGGAGGGCGACGGCCAGGTGGATGCCAGTTCCCAGAGCTCCCCGTTTGCCTACCACATCTATAACGACACCGGCTGGTACCACCCGCAGCTCACGATCTGGGACGACCTGGGAGGCAGCGCTACCGCTTCAATTGACATCGAGGTCGGGGTCGGCAGCGGTGGCGTGCTGCCCCCGAAGCTGGAGCTGAGCGCCAGTCCGACGGAGGGACCAGCGCCGCTGGCGGTGGAGCTTACGGCGCAGGTCACGGCCGTGGATGGCAACTACGCCGGGATGCACTACGAGATAGACCATGAAGGCGACGGTGTCGTCGACTACACCTACGGCAAGCATCCCCTGCCGCCGGTGCCATTCGAGTATGAATCCAGTGGTGTCTACCATCCGAGCATCACCGCTATCAATTCCGCAGGTCTGAGCACCACGGCCAGTGTGGAAATCACCGTGAATGACAACCTCGGCCCGCAGGCCGTGATCACGCTGGATCCTGCAGGCGGAGAAGCGCCGCTGGATGTGCATGTCAGCGGACTGGCAAGCACCGATCCGGACGGCACCGCGCTGAGCTACGTCTGGACCATTGACGGTGAACCCTATGACGAAACGGGAGATCCCCAGCCCGCCGAATTTGACAGGTCCTATCCGAAGATCTGCGAGCATGTCTTCGGGCTGACCGTCACCGATGCCGGCGGATTGACAGACTACACGGAGGAAACGCTTGTCGTGGTCCCGCCGGAAGGCGACCTGCCGCCGGTGGCGGTGATCAGTGCCGACCCCGTGATCGGGGCTGCGCCGCTCAGGGTGCAGTTCAGCTCAGAAGGCAGCCTTGATCCTGAAGGCCTGCCGCTCATTGAACGCTGGGATCTGTACGGCAACGGAAACTACATCTACTACGGCAACCCCGCCTTCCAGTTCACCTACATGAATCCGGGTGAGTATCAGGCCGTGCTGCAGGTAGAGGACAAGTTCGGCCAGCTGGCATATGCCAGCGTGCTGATCACGGTCATTGACAACCATCCGCCGGAGGCGGTGCTGAACATCAGTCCCGAGAGCGGGGATGCACCCCTCACGGTATCGCTGGATGCCAGCGCCAGCACGGATCCTGACGGCGACGAACTCAGTTTCGCCTGGGACTTCCTGTATGTTCCCGGTGACAAGACCTGGGAGGAGGGTTCCGCCACCGAGGAATATGAGTACCGCTTCGCCGGCCAGCATGTGGTGCGGGTGCGTGTCACCGACCAGTGGGGAGCCTCGACGATAGCTGAGGCAATGGTGCAGGTCATGGGGGCGGGCTGGTACGTGGTCCCGCTCGATAATGGCCTCCCGGACTTCTGGAGCCCCGACATCGGGCTGGAGCTGATCGACGGCCAGCCGGGCATGGCCTGGGGCGTCGGCTCCGACATCCGCTATGCCCGGGGTGAGGATGCGGACGGACTGAGCTGGACCCTGCCCCTCACGCTTGACACTTCCACCGAAATCTACGGCGGGGTGCTGGCACCTTCGTTGTCATTCATCAACGGCGCGCCCTGCGTGGCCTGGATGCGCCACTCCGGTGATGTGCTGTACTGCCGGGCGCTCGACGGCGCTGGCAGCAGCTGGGGCATGCCTGAGCTTGTCTATCTGATCAGCGGCTCCGGTGGCGGCACCGACATCATGGAGGTCAACGGCAATCCCGCGCTGCTCTGGGTGGATTCGCTGGGACGCATGCGCTACTCCCGCGCTGGAGCGGCCGCAGGCCTGCTCTGGGGCGAGCCCTACGACTTCGGACAGATCAGTTTCGGTCAGGGCAACTTCCAGGCGGAGATGGCCATGGTCGGCGGTACGCCCTCGATTGCCAATGTCGGCAGCGTGCTGACCGAGCAGGGCATCAGCTACCGCTGGGCCCTGGATGGCAACGGCTCCCAGTGGGCTGCACGGGTCCCGGTCTATGAGACCCCGGCTTCGCGCCCGGCCGTGTCCCTGGCAACCATCGCCGGTAACCCGGTAGTGGCCTATTACTGTGAACTGGGGCTGGTGTTCCAGATCGCACCGAACGGGCTGGGTGGTGCCTGGGGCGACCCGATCGTGATTTCCCCTGAAGTCGGCGACGGTGTTGGCTTCTTCGGCGGTGACGAGATCTGCATCGTGGAACTCAACGGCGTGCCGGCGGTGCTGGACCACAAGATGGGGCTGTGGCGGGCGGATGGTCCGGATGGCGGCAGCTGGTACGGCCCGGAACACATTCCCAATTACGCGAGCGGTACCACCTTCGCGCTGCTGGAAGTGAATGGCCAGCCGGCAATCGGCTGGCAGAACAGCGGTGTCTACTACGGCGTGAAGCTCGACTGAGCGGCGCAGCTGCAGCTTTGCCCGCATGGCACCGGCAGGGTACAATGCAGCAATGGGACCAGGCAGGACCGGGCGGGCTGCTTTCGCCTCGCGCTGTGCAGTGTGCTGCGCAGTCCTGCTGCTTGGCTCATGCTCCGGGCGGGACGGCGCTGGCCGGCCGGATCAGACAACGACCGTTCTGCCAGCCGACACTGCTCCGGCTGAATCCGTCGAACTGCGGCTGCTCGAGGAAACGCTTGCCGCCGAACTGGACAGACTCGGGATCGATCCACTGAAATCCGGCTCCCAGGCTCCCACGGGTCCAGCCAATGCCGTGTTCGACCTCAGTGCCGGCTATCGTGACCTCCGCGAGGGGGCGGTACTGCAGTGGACCGAGCGCCTGCTCGGCGACTACGACATGAACGGCGTCGTCAATGCGGCGGATCTGACCCCGCTGGCCCAGCGCTGGAAGTTCAGCGTTGACTATCGCGATCCGGCGGATGCCGGCGTGGCCTGGTGGCCGCTGGGCAATCCGGGCAACGGCGGAATCAACGGTGTCGTCAACGGCAGTCCGGGCTTCGGCACTCCTGCCCACCAGTGGCGCACTGCCAGGGTGGACGGCGATGGCAACGGGGAGCTGAATCTCGCGGATGTGACGCCGATTGCCAGCCACTGGCAGGACAGTGTGGACAGCTGGCGCGTTTACCGCCGCGGACCGGATGACGCTGAGTTCAGCCTGCTTGAGGATACCCCGGGCTGCGGTTACAGCCTGCTGCGCAGCGAGTTGTATCCCGCTGGCAAGTCCGCACCGGACAATGCCTGGGCCTTTCGCCTGCTGTTTGCCGAGCTGGCGGGGGCTGAAGGTGTAACCAGTTACTACGTTTCCGCCTGGGATACCGCCTCAGGCACGGAGGGTCCCCCCTCCAATATTGTCAGCCTGGATTTCGACCCGCTGGCCGAGCCTCCCCCGCCACCTCCTGGCAACGCCGCACCGCTCGCCGCATTCTCCATGGATACCCTCAGTGGAGATGCCACGCTGGAGGTGCATTTCGATGCCGCTGCCAGTTCGGACAGTGACGGGCGGATCGTGCTTTACCTCTGGGACTGGGATGGCGACGGCATGAACGACCAGAGCAGCACTACCGGCGCACAGGCCCTGCACATCTACGGCGAGCCGGGCTACTACCTGCCGCGCCTGACGGTCTGGGACGATGCGGGTGCCAGTGGCAGCATCACCGCTGAAACCGGTATCAGTGTCTCCCAGATGGGTGCCATGCCACCGCAGCTGGCGCTTGCCGCAGGACCGCTGCAGGGCAGGCGGCCGCTGCCGGTCGGTTTCAGCCCTGTCCATTATGTATCCGAGAGCAGCCTGGAACTGCAGTTCAGCTGGGATTTCGATGGCGACGGCAATGCTGACAGCACCGAGGTGGTGGAGTCAGGCGGAATCCTGGCGCATGTATATGAACACAGCGGCAGCTACCGGGCCAGTCTGCGGATCACGGATGCAAACGGGCTGTCCGCGTCGGGCTATGTGGATATCCAGGTATCTGACAATGCCGATCCGCAGGCAATGCTCATTCTCGATCCGAATGAAGTCGAGCCGGGACTGCAGTTCACGCTGGATGCCTCAGGCAGTCTGGATCCCGATGGTGACGCACTGGCCTACTTCTGGGATCTGGATGGTGACGGCGTCTATGAGGAATCCGGCGGCACACAGCCGACACTCCTCCATTCCTTCAGCCAGCCCGGTAGCCATCAGCTCGGCGTACTGGTCAGTGACAGTGCGGGGGCCACGGATTCGGCAAGTGCCAGCGTCACTGTCATTGGCGATGCAAACCTGCCCCCTCTGGCAGTCGCCTCCGCCAGCCCTGCAGTCTATGGTGCTCCGGCGGACATCACACTCAGTGCTGTCGGCAGCACTGATCCCGAGGGCGAGCTAGTGGAACTGTTCCGCTGGGATCTCGATGGTGATGGCGATTTCGAGATCGAGACTGACAAGCGCACGCATCTGCTGCACATCACGCAGCTCGGCGACTACTCAGCCAGGCTGCAGGTGCAGGATGAACACGGCCTCACGGCGACCGCCGACACCGCCTACAGCGTGATTGCCAACGAAGCGCCGCTGGCCCAGCTCAGTGGCAGCCGGGACAGTGGCCAGCTGCCGCTGCCCGTGCAGTTCGATGCCTCCCAGAGTACGGACCCGGATGGCAACAGCCTGCAGTTCGCCTGGGACTTCAACTACCTGCCGGGCCAGCAGCAGTTCGTGGAAGGCGGGGCAATGGCCAGCCACACCTACGAAAGCGGTGGCAGCCATGTCTGCCGGGTACGGGTCAGCGACGGACTGGGAGGGGAGTCCTACGCGGATTTCGGCATTGAGACCGAAGGCAGCGGCTGGCACATCTACCAGCTTGACGAGGCAGCCACATCCGGCTGGCGCACGAGGCTGGAGCTGGAACTGGTGGACGGCAGGCCGGCGGTGGCGTACCACGCGGACCACAGCGGGTTTGGCAACCAGGATGACGTGCGCTTCATCAGGGCCCTGGACGCTACGGGTACGCTCTGGGGCGACCCGCTCCTGATCGAGGACGGCACGCAGCCCGGATTGGGCGGACGCGGAATCAGCATGTCGCTGATCGGCGGCCGGCCCGCGCTCAGCTGGGTCAGGGGCTCCGGCAGCATCGTCTACTGCCATGCCAGTCTCGGGGACGGCGGCAGCTGGTTCCCGCCGGTTGTCGCCGCCACTTCCGGCGGATTCGCCCGTGGTGCAGCGCTGTGCATGGTGGACGGGCAGCCCGCGCTGAGCTGGGTGGATGGCGGCAACATGCTGCACTACTGCCGTGCGCTGGACCCTGCGGGATTCAGCTGGCCGGCGGTGCAGGATCTGGAACTGCTCGGCAATTTCGGCTACACACACAGTCCTGAGCTGGCGGTGGTGGATGGCAAGCCGGTGATCGCCTATGTTGACGACCAGTTCATCGACGGCTCGGTGCGCTGGAAGCCTGCACTTGATGCGCAGGGTACGGCGTGGGAGGAACCGCAGGAACTTGATCTCGTGCTCAATCACATCATCGGCGTGAGCATGACGGTGATCAATGGCAATCCGATGCTCCTGCACTATGCTGAGGCCGGGCTGCTGTTCCGGGCGGCACTGGATGGCAAGGGTGAGGTCTGGGAGGAGCCTGTGCTGATCAGCACGGACAAGTACACCAATTCCTCGTTCTCCTATGAGCAGATGCGCATTGCCGAACTTGACGGGCGGCCGGTGGTGCTCGCCAATGACATGAGCATCTGGTATGCGGATGATGTGGAGGGAAGAAGCTGGAGCGGCCCCGAGATTCTGCCTGATGACTGGCGCGCCGACACCTTCGACCTGCTGGTTCTCAACGGCGGCCCGGTGATCGCCTTCCAGGACAGCGCGCTGTACTACGCCGTCAAGCTGCCCTGAGCAAGGTTCCGCTGCCTGTTTCCCTTCCCTGTGATGTAAGTGTTCATTTACAACCAGACTGGCATGGGTAGAATTCCTGTATGGTGTGGGAATGCCTGACAGGGCGGGGACTGCCTGTGTTGCTCCGGACAGGGACGGTACTTTGCGTGTTTATGCTGGCATCCTGCGGAGGGCAGGCGGATCGGTCCAACGGTCGCATGACACTGGACAGCGTGCAGGATCAAACTGCAGCGCAGGCTGACATCCCCGGCAGTGAATCCTTCCCACCACCAGCCTCCGACACTCCTTCGTCCGATGAGTTGCAGGCCGTGCTGGACAGTGAACTGCTGCGGCTCGGACTTGATGAGCGGACTGGCTCGCAGGCACCGCTCGGGAATGACAACGCAGTGTTCGATCTGAAGGTCAGCTACTACGATCTGCAGCAGGGGGCGGTGCTGCACTGGACCGAGCGGCATGTGGGCGACTACGACATGAACGGCCTCGTCAACGCCTCGGACCTGACGCCACTGGCCCAGCGCTGGAAGTATACGGTGGACTACCGCGAGGCGTCTGAGGCTGGGGTGCCCTGGTGGCCAGTTGGCAATCCGCGCGACGGCGGCTTCAGCGGTGTGCTGGATGGCAAGCCGGGTTTCAACACCCCGGCGGACCAGTGGCGCACGTCACGTGTTGATGGTGACGGCAACGGCGAGGTGAACCTCGGCGACATAACACCGATCGCAATGCACTGGCAGCAGAACCTGGACAGCTGGCGCGTGTACCGCAGAGCGCCCGGCGAGGAGGAGTTCAGCCTGCTGCTGCCGGACCCCGGGCGTGATTACACAATCGCGCGCTCTGCGAACTTCCCGCTGGAGCAGACTGGACCTGACAGGAACTGGGCCTACCGCATGCACTTTGCTGATCTCGACATCATTGCCGGCAGCTTCGAATACTACATAGCAGCTTTTGACAGCATTAGCGGCAGCGAGGGTAGCCCCTCCCCGGTTGCCAGCATTGAGTTTGTGCAGGACCCGGACCTGCCCGAGCCGGAGATTCCCGGCAACAAGCCGCCGCTTGCCAGTTTCACGGTTGACCCGCGCACCGGCGACCTGCCGCTGACCGTGAACTTCGACGCATCAAGGAGCACTGACCCTGACGGGCAGATTGTCCTCTACCTCTGGGACTTCGACGGCGACGGCACGGCGGACGAAAGCGGCAACAACCTGCCCACCGTCAGCCATGTCTACACCGAACCGGGCTACTGGCAGCCGCGCCTGACGATCTGGGATGACCTCGGCTCCAGTGCCACGCTGTATGCCAACCTGCATCTGGAAATCAGCCAGGACGGCTGGCTGCCGCCGATCATCAACAGCATTGGAAAGAACCTTGAGACCGGGGCAACACCTTGTGAGGTGCATTTCCTGCCGGAGATCGAGGTCCCGGCCGGCAAGGCGGGACTTCTCTTTGAATGGGATTTTGACGGTGACGGTGTAGTGGACAGCACTGCTCCGGCTCTGGATGACGGCAAGCCGAATACCGAGGACTACGTTTCCCATATCTACGAGACTGCAGGCCTGATGAAACCGCACCTGAAAATCACTGACAACAGGGGAATGACAGCTGAGATAAGCGATTCCATTCTCGTCTATCCAAACTCTCCTCCACTGGCAATCCTGAAATCGGATGTGAAGAAGGGAGATACCTGCCTGCTGGTCAGTTTTGACTTCAGTGAATGCAGTGACCCGGATGGGGACGAGCTGTCAGTCAGTTTCCGGCCGGACGAGTCACTTCCATATGTGGATGTGGCAACAGGCGGCACCCAGTACCTGTATGAGACGCCGGGTGACCATGTGGCCAGCATCCTCGTCCATGATGTGAGCAATGTGCCGGCTTATGCGGAAGTACTGATCCAAGTGACGGGCAATGCGGACATGCCACCGGTTGCAGTGCTGACACCGAATGCATTCTCGGAGAAGGTGCCGTTCACCTTGCAGCTCAGTGCGGAAGACAGCTATGACCCGGTCGGCAAGCTGCTTGGCGACCCGGACTGGGACCTGGACGGCGATGGCGAATATGAAAACCACTTCGGCTGGACGAAGTCAATAGAACTCAGCGAGCCGGGCAGTTACACCTTCGGGATCCGGGTTCAGGATGACTGCGGCCATATGGATAGCACCGGTATCACTGTGGAAATGTTCGAGAAGCTGCCGCCGGTTGCGTCATTGTCGGCCATGCCTGACAACGGAACAGTGCCGTTTGCTGTGACGCTCGATGCTTCAGCCAGCTATGATCCGGCGGGACTGGAACTCGAATACTGGTGGATGCCGGATTACTATGAAGGGGCGGAACTGGCAGGAACTGAGATCTGGCAACAGGGAACCACTCAGTTCGAGATGCAGATGACAACGGCCGGCAAGCGCAACTGTGCCGTGATGGTACGGGACCATTACAAGCTGTATTCAGTGGCAAGCGTGACGGTGCTTGGCAGTGGTGCGGGATGGAACCTGTCAATGCTGGATGGCCGGCGGGCAACTGAATACGCAGCGCTGGACCTGGAAGTGGTGGCGGGTAATCCGGCGATTGCCTATTCCGCATGTGTAAATGACCGGTTCCACGTGCCGGGCCACGAGGATATCCGCTACCTGAGGGCAGCGGATCCAATAGGCGTGGACTGGCAGGAACCGCTGGTGCTTGAAGGGCTTGATGTAAGCGGGTTCAGGGGCACAGCCCCCAGCCTGGCTGTTGTTTCGGGCAGGCCGGCCGTCGCATGGAACCGCAAGGACGGATCCGTGATGTATCGCCGGGCGGCTGACACAGTTGGCAATTCGTGGCTTGCTTCCTCGGCGGCATTCAGCGGCGGGAACTGGAATGCACTGGTTCAGCTGTGTGATGTCGCCGGAAAGCCTGCTCTTTGTTTCCATGATGACCAGGACTGGTTGCGCTTCAAGCGGGCTGACGATGCAGACGGCTTCAGCTGGACACAGCCGGGAATATCCCTGTCCGGGGGAGATCATCTCACCATTTTCCGGCCATCCCTGCTGCCGGGCAGCCAGGGGCCACTGATGGCATACATGAACATCAACTGGCCGGTGTTCCAGTACAGGCTTGTGCAGGCGATGGACAGCACTGGTGCCACCTGGGATTTCCCGGCAACGGTGGACCAGTCCCAGGGCACGCCGCCCGACCTGGCAATGATTGAGAATGAGGGCATCCTGATGCTGGCCTATTACACAGCGGATGGCCTGGTGTTTCGCAGGGCGACGGATGAAACCGGCACCAGCTGGAATGACCCGGTACTGCTTCCGGAGATTCTCGCTGACCCGGAAATGAACCACAAGAACCAGATGGCAATGAAATTGCTTGATGGAAAGCCCGTGATACTTGACCGGCAGATGTTCCTACGCTTTGCTGATGATGCAGCAGGTTTGGGCTGGTCCAGCCATGAAAGCATTCCGGGATTTGAGCAGGGAATCTGCTTCGACCTTGAAGTGATTGACGGCCACCCCGCCATCGCTTTCCAGACTGAAACACTGTTGTTCTACGCCATCAAGCTGCCCTGATTCCTGTCCCTCCTCCTGTCACATCCCGCGCCCCGGCGCTGTCTCCCCATTAAGCATGTCCGCCCAGGCAGTTCTGCCGCGGGCCTGCGCGAGCTAAACTAGGGAATCTGTTTCAGGAGATCCACCACATGCGTCATCTGCGCCAGTGCTGTACCGCCATCGTCCTCCTCGCCGCCATGCTGTTCTGCGCCCGCCCGGCTCATGCCCTGCGCGAGGCCCGCAGCATCACCACCCCCGCGATCAGCGCGGACGGCCGGACCGTCTACTTCGCCTGCTGGGGCGACATCTGGAGCGCGCCCACCGACGGCAGCGCCCCCGCCCGGCGTCTGACCGACAACATGTATGAGGACCAGCGTCCGGTGATCTCCCCCGACGGCAAGACCCTGGCCTTCATGTCCAACCGCTACGGCAACTTCGACATCTTCACGATGCCCGCCGCCGGCGGCCCCGCCACGCGCCTGACCTGGAGCGACGGCTGGGACTACCCCTATGACTGGAACCACGACGGCACCGCCGTGCTGGAATACTCCAACCGCCAGGACCTCTGGGGTATCTGCCTGTATGAGGTGCCGCTCGACGGCAGCCTGCCGCGCCGCGTGACCGGCCCGGACCACGATGACAACGTCTTCGGCTGCTACCTCGGCGACGACCAGCACCTGGTCTACACCCGCGGCCCCGGCGACTGGGCCCGCAAGGACCACCACGGCTCCGACAACTACGACCTCTACATGTTCGAGCGTGCCACGGGTAAGCACACCCAGCTCACCGACTACGACGGCACCGACCTCTGGCCGCAGCCCGGCCCCGGCGGCAGGTCCATCTACTTCGTGAGCGACCGCGACGGCACCGAGAACATCTGGGAGATGAAGCTGCCCGGCCGCGAGCTGCGCCAGCTCAGCCATTTCAAGGGTGACGGCCCGCGCTGGATCCGTGTCAGCAGCGACGGTGACGAAATCGCCGCCGAGGTCTTCGGCGAGCTGTACCTCATCAGCACCGCCGATGGCAGCAGCCGCCGCCTGGACATCAGCTTCAGCGACGATCCCAAGCGCGAGATGCAGGCCACGCTGGACCGCCGCAATGAAATCAGCGAATTCGCGATGTCACCGAACGGCAGCTACTACGCCTGCGTGGTCTTCGGCGACATCCACATCCTCAAGAATCCGGACAAGTACAAGGAGGATGAGAAGCCGGACCAGGACCTGTCCCGCACCTTCCCGGTCGTGGCCTCCAGCGGGCGTGACTGGCAGGTCACCTGGCATCCCGATGGGAAGAAGATCGCCTACATCTCCGACCGCGACGGGCAGTACGACGTCTACAGCTTCGACCTCGTCAGCCGCGAGGAGACGCGCATCACGAACACTCCCGAGGAGGAGTGGTATCCGCAGTATGCGCCGCATGGCAACCTGCTGGCCTACTACAGCGGCAACGACCGCATCACCGTGAATGATCTCGATGGCGACGGCCCGCGCGAACTGTTCCGCGGGCAGATCCGCCTCGGGCCCTGGAACCTCGGTTTCCAGTGGTCGCCGGATGCGCGCTGGATGCTCATCATGGCCAGCACGCTGCACTACCGCAGTGACGTGCTGCTTGTCAACGTGGAGAGTGCGGCGGTCACGAATGTCTCGCGCACCCCGGACTTTGACGACATCGCGTACTTCTCCCCGGATGGCAAGTACCTTGCCTGGGGAGCGGAGACCAGCACCGGCGAGGACCTGATGCTGCTGGAACTGGCGGCGGAGGCGAAAACATACGACACCGAGCTGCTCTTCCCGGATGACCGGCCGAAGCCTGAGGAGGATGAGGACGCAGCAAAGGACAAGGACGGGAAGTCTGACGAGGGCGATGCCGAGGCTGAGGATGAGGCCGCTGACGACGCGGATGGGGACAAGCCCAGTGACGATGGGAAGGACAAGGAGGACGAGATCGAGCCGATCAAGATTGACCTTGAGCGCATCGACACCCGCGCGCGCAGCGTTGTCAACCTGCCGGGCAATGCCTACCCGGTGCTCTGGAGCCCGGACAGCAGCTTCCTCGTGTTCTACAGCGATCACAGCGGCGATCCGATGCTCTACACCTACGGCGTGGAGGATGGCGACGTGCAGGAACTGGCCTCCGCGGCCGGGATCAGCAACGGCGTGTTCCAGCAGGACGGCAAACGCCTCTACTACCTGCGCGGCGGCTCACTGGCCTACTCCGAGCTGCGCGGCCGCAGCGTCAGCGGCGGTGGCAGCGTGCCCTGCACGGCGCGCTCCGAATACGACACCCATGCGCTCTGGCAGCAGCTGATGCATGAGGGCTGGCGCAGCCTGCGCGATTCCTTCTACGATGAGCAGATGCTCGGCGTGGACTGGGAGGAGATCTACGAGCGCTACTCCGCCAAGATCCCCGAGCTCGGCACGCGCAGTGAATTCAACACCCTGATGCGCGGCATGCTCGGGGAGCTGTCCGCTTCGCACCTCGGCTTCTACGGCGGTGGTGATGAGCCCCAACCGCCTGCTGACCGCACGGCCAGCTTCGGCGTGTGGTTCGACGAGCAGTACAGCGGCCCCGGCTGGAAGGTCAGCCAGGTGCTCATGGACGGTCCGGCCGAGATTCCCGGCCAGGAGCTGCAGGTCGGCGACCTGATCCTGAGCATCGACGGCGAGGCCATTCCGGCCCGCAGCAACTGGTACCGCGAGCTCAGCAACCGCCTGGAGCGCCCCGTGGTGCTGGAGGTCGAGCGCGAGAGTGAGGCTGAGCCGCTCAGCATCACGATGCAGCCCGTGCCCGAAGGCAGCCTCGGCCAGCGCCACTACCTGCAGTGGGTCGAGGACAACCGCCGCACGGTCGAGTACGGCACCGGCGGCCGCGTGGGCTACATGCACATCCAGTCCATGAACGGTCCGAGCCTCGAGAAGTTCCGCCGCGAGCTGTACTCCTTCAACCTGGACCGCGATGCGCTGATCATCGACGTGCGCTTCAACGGCGGTGGCAACATCCATGAGGATCTCGTCGAACTGCTGGACCGCCGGCCCTTCTGCTATACCGGGCACCGCGGCCAGGACCGTGAGATCCAGCCCGCGCTGATGTGGCACGGCCCGATCGTGGTGCTGATCAACGCCTCCTCCTTCAGTGATGCGGAGATCTTCCCGCACATCATGCAGGAGCTGGGCCTGGCCACGATCATGGGTGAGCCCACCGGTGGCAATGTGATCGGCACCTACAACTTCCCGCTGCTCGATGGCTCCACCTTCCGCCTCAACAGCTGGGGCTGGTGGCTGCTGGACGGCTCCGACATGGAGGGCAACGGTGCCCAGCCGGACATCCTCGTGCGGATTGATCCGGAAATCACGGCGGCGGGTGGTGACAATCAGCTCAGTGAGGCGATAGAATACCTGAGCGGTCTCCTGCTGGGAGACTGATGAGGAAGAGGCATTCAATCCTGTTCAAACGGCTGCTCCGGCCCGGCCGGGGTATTTAACATGTCACATGGGCATAACGAATAGGAGTTGAGTGAAGTCCGGGGCGTCATTCCCCGGTCAAGGCAACAATGGATAGTCGCATACGTGAAATTGAGCAGTGGCTTGACGAGGCCAAGAACGACCTCCAGGACGGTGGTCGCGAAGCCTATCTGCGCAAGCTTTATCTGCTGGATGCCGAGATCCGGGCGGTGATCAAGGAAAACGATCCCCTGCCCGAGATCAAGCAGGCATCCGCGGGGCGCCGCGCTCCCCGGGCATTCAATCTGCCCGTGGCCGTGGCCGGGGTTGCCGCATTCGCGGTGATCGGCTCCGCCGTCGTGTTCGGGCAGGGTGTGCTGAATGGCAACCTGCGCAGCGCGGGCTTCACGGGCCGGGTGGCAGACAGCTCCCTGGATGGCGACATGACCATGGCCAGCCTCAACCGCTTCCCCCAGGGCGAGGAACAGATTTCCCTTGATGAACTGGATGGTTCGGATTCCGCACCACAGTTCGAGGTATTTGACCGTGACCGAGTCCTGGCCGCGCTGTCATCCGAGAGCTTTGCTGCGGATGAAGCCATCGCGCCGCTCAGCATGCAGCTTGCCTCCGGTTCACCGGTCCAGGCCGGCCCGCAGCAGTCCGCCGGACAGCCCAGGCGCGGTCCGGTGGGTGACATCGGATCCGGTCTGGATCCGCTTCCGGTGCGCAATGCCAGCCAGAACAGCGGCATTGAGGTGCACATGGCGATGTCCCGCCAGCCGCAGGAGGCCACCGCTATCCCGGTGCCCCCTGCCACGGTCATCCCCATGGATCAGCCGAGCCTGTCTTCACTCTCCCAGATTCCGGACAATCGCGCACAGTCCGAGCCTGTTGCCAGCCCCGGCAGATTTAACTATTTCCCGGGTTACGGCGATAGTTCTGGGGTGGATCCTTCCGGGTCCACGTCCGACGTCAATGGGCGTTCCTCCGAGGTGCAGCTTTCGGGCAGCACTTCCGGAACTAAGACGAAGGACGGCCAGGTGGAGAAGAAGGTGGAGAAGACTGAGCTGAAGAAACTCCTTGAGAAGAAGCTCAGCAAGGAATCCAGGGATACCAAGGACTCCTGATCCTCCCTCGTCTCCCTCTATATCCCCAGTGGTAAAGAGAGAAGGCGGTATGGTACAGGTGGCAAACACTGTTGATAGGTTGTTGACAACACTCCTGGTGCTTGTCTGCATCCTGCCTGCGGCGGCACATGCACAGGCGGACAGTCCCTCCATCAGCTTCAGCATCAGCCCCTCGGAGCTCCCCAGCGTGCAGGTCAACCAGGCCGACGACGGGATCGAGATCCGCAGCGTGCGCGTCGAGGGCCTGGAGTATCTGGAGGAGTCCACGGTGATCACCGGCCTGACCATCAAGGCCGGGGACATTCTCGTCGGCAACGTCACCGCCAAGCTCAATGCGGCATCCGAAGCGCTCTACAACACCGGCTGGTACCAGGACAAGCCGGTGCTGACGCTGGACAGCCAGGGCGATGGCGCCGTGCTCAAGGTCACGGTGCATGAGAACCCGCTCTACCGCGGCACAAACATTTCCGGCAACACCCTGTTCTCCACCCCGCGCATCCTGCAGGAGGTCGAGGGCAGCGAGGACGGCAGCGGGGCGCAGATGCACCCCGGCGACGTGATCAACGTGCGCAACCTGCAGCGTGCCATCGACGGCATCTCCAGGCTGTATGCCGATGCCGGCTACATCGCGGCCGGTGTCAACGACTTCAACTTCTCCTATGCGGGTCCGGATGAGGGCATGGTCTCCATGGTGATCTCCGAGGGTTTCGTGGAGGACATCGTGATCACGGGCCTCGAGGGCACGCGTGAGGACGTCGTGCGCAGCCAGATCACGCACCTGCATGCCGGCAGCGTGCTGACCCAGGATGACATCTACCGCGACATCAACCAGATCTACAACACCGGCCTGTTCGAGTCGGTTGAGCCGGACATCCAGCAGTCGCTGAAGCCCGGCTACGTGATCGTGCTGCTGGAGGTCACCGAGGCCGCCACCGGCCAGGTCGGCTTCGGCCTGGGCTACTCCACGATCAACGGCCTGCAGGGCAGTGTCAACTACAACGAGAAGAACCTGTTCGGCAGTGGCAAGGTGCTGGGCGCGACGGTGGTCTTCAGCCGCAATAAGCCCGGCATCCAGCTGACCTACAGCGATCCCTACTACAAGGACGATTCGTTCTACAGCGTCAGCCTCTACAGCCTGCATGAGCGCCAGCAGTCCGCGCCCGGCAGTGCCTATGAAAGCGAGCTGGCGGTGGACACCCAGGGCATCAGCCTCGGCTATGGCCAGCACCTCAATGAGTACGACAGCTGGCAGAGCACCTTCACGCTCGCCGACTACGACTACGAGGTCCGCAAGGGTGATCCCTTCCGCGGCACCGACCCGCGCACCCGCGCCCGTCTGAGCGCCAAAGGTGAGACCCGCAAGCTCGGTCTGTCCTTCACGCATGACACCCGTGACAACATCTTCTCCACGAAGCAGGGCATCTACGTCCGCCCGACCGTGGAGTATGCCGGCTTCGGCGGCGACTTCTCCTTCCAGAAGTACAGCCTCGAAAGCCGCGAGTTCTTCAAGCTCGGTCCCGGTACGATGGGCTTCCGCGAGCGCGTCGGCCTCGGTACCGGTGAGATCCCGATCTACGAGCAGTGGCGACTGGGCGGCGTGCAGAGCGTACGCGGTATCCCCGAGGACATGCTGCAGGGTACGCACCACCTGCTGCTGAACGGTGAATATCGCGTGCCGATCAACGAGACCGTCGGCGGCGTGGCCTTCATGGATGCCGGCTGGGCCGGCAACGGCTTCGGCGAGATGGACAACGCGGTCAGCGCCGGTCTGGGCGCCCGCATCAAGCTGTCCTTCCTCGGCGTGAATGCCGTACGGCTGGACTACGCCTGGCAGATCGCCGGTGACCGGGAAGACCACGGAGGCAGCCGCTTCCACTTCTTCCTCGGCGAGATGTTCTAGGCAGCGGACGCGACTTACAGGCAACGGAAGGCAGAGGAAGCATGAAGAGGCAGGGCAGAGGCAACAGGAATGTGCGCATCGTCAGATGGGCCGCCGGACTGCTGTGCCTGCTGGCCCTGCTCCTGCCCCTCACGGCCAGCGCCGCGGACCGGGTGGAGGGCGTCTCCGTCCTGCTCAGGTTCGAGGGCGGCTTCGTCGGCAATGAAACCATGGCCCTGCTGGATGAGGCCCTGACCGCCACCGCCGAGGCCGCGATCATGGAACAGCTCGGCGGCGACCTGGACTACATCCTGCGCAACAGCGGCGAGGTCAGCGGCATCCTCTCCGACGTGGTTGACAGCACGCTCACCAGCCGCGGCTTCGACCTCGTGGAACTCTCGCTTGATCCCGGTACGCGCACCACCGTGAGCATGACCCTGCGCATCGCCGACCAGCGCGTCAGCGCCTTCAGCGTGGACTTCCACGTGATGGGCAATGTGCCCCGCATCACCGAGACCCTCGGCGAGGATGAGCAGCGCGTCGTCAACCGCCTCTATGAAACCCTCGCCAGCACGCCCTATGACGACAAGCAGTGGCTGACCTCACTCGTGCATGACACGGTGCATGACGAACTGGCCCGCATGCCGGCCTACGCCGACTTCGGCCACAGCATCGTCACCGAGCCCGGCGAGACCACGCGCGTCGTCGTCAGCTTCGAACCGCTGCCGGAGGCGCTGCTCGTCGGCGACTACAGCATCAGCGTGCGCAGCCTGACGCTCACCAACCTGCAGCTGCGCCCGGCCCGTGACAGCCTTGCCAATTACCTGCAGTCCTTCGTGGGCCTGCCGGTGAGCTTCGTCTCCAGCAAGCTCAGCCATTTCCAGATCGGGGCCATGGGCTACCTCAATAGCAACTGCAGCCTCGTGGCCCAGTGCCCGGATTCCACGCTCAGCCTGCGTGTGGACTACTGCACGCTCGAGGCCTGGATCAACCTGGACAGTACGCGCTACCTCTATGATGCACAGCTTCGACTCGACCTCTGGGAGCACAGCCAGTACGACATCCACGGCCGTCTCAGTGCCGGAGGCGGACGCTTCATCGGCGGACGCTGGGCGGCCTACTTCCATGCCGACTACCATCCCGGGCTGGAGCGCCTGAACCCGATGCTCGGCGTGGCCCGCCAGCTCGGACCGCAGACCCTGCTCAGCGCCGGCTATGACCTGCAGGCCGAGAGCCTGCGCCTGCGCGGTGAGCACCACCTGCGCCGCGATGTCTACCTGAGCGCTGACATCTTCACCGAGGACGACTGGGACTACCTGAGCGAGCTGGCTCTGCACTACCGGCTGCATGACATATATGAGCTACAATTGGTCTCAACCATGGATGGAGAGGTGTTCGCTGCGATCGCTGCTGATCTGTAGCCTCGCCGCCACCAAAGCACAGGATGAAGACACTCGAGCAGCTGGCCGCACTCACGGGCGGAAAGGTCAAGGGGGACGGGGCACTGTCCCTCGCGGGCTTCTGCAGCCTCGACAATCCCCGCACGGGCTGCATCAGCTACATGGAGAAGCTCAAGGACGCCTCCAGCCTGGCTGACACCAGCATCGCCGCGCTGATCACCACCGAGAGCCTCGCCGGCCACTTCACGAACGTGCTGATCCACCCCAATCCGCGCCTGGCCTTCATCTCCGTGATGGAGGACTTCATCGGGCCCAGCCCGGAGGCGGAGGGCTTCATCCATCCGCGCGCCGTGGTGGAGGAGGGGGCCGAGGTCCATCCCACCGCACGCATCAGCGCCTGTGCCGTTGTCAGCCCCGGAGCGCGCATCGGTGCCCGCACCTTCCTCGGGGCGGGCGTCTACGTGGGCAGGGATGCCGTACTCGGTGAGGACTGCTTCATCCACGCCAATGTCTCGATCTACAGCCGCAGCCAAATCGGCAACCGCGTGGAGATCCACGCCGGGACGACCATCGGCAGCGCGGGCTTCGGCTACCTGCCCACGAGTGAGGGCCACCGCCGCTTCCCGCAGGTCGGCGACGTGATCATCGAGGACGACGTGGATGTCGGTGCCAACTGCTGCATCGACCGCGCCGCGCTTGACAGCACGGTGATCCACAGCGGCACGAAGATTGACAACCTCGTACAGATCGCGCATGGCGTGAGCGTCGGCACGAATACCGTGATCGCGGCCCAGACCGGGATCAGCGGCGGCACGAGCATCGGCAAGTGGTGCGTGATCGGCGGCCAGGCCGGCTTCCAGGGGCACATCACCGTCGGCGACCAGTCCATCGTCGCGGCCCAGAGCGGTGTGTTCAACAGCCTGGAGTACAAGAGCAAGGTTTCGGGCTATCCCGCCAAGCCGCATGGCCAGAGCCTCAAGGTGCTGGCCCTGACCTTCAAGCTGCCGCAGCTCGTGGAGAAGGTCAAGAGCATGGAGATCGACATCGACCTGCTCAGCGGCGAACTGAAGAGCCTGCGCAAGCGCGGGCTGGCGGGCACTCCCGAGAGCATCCCCGCCGGCAGCGGTGAACTGGGTGAGCTGGTGCAGGGTCTGGCCGAGAAGTTCCACGGCCTCGAGATGGACATAGAGCTGATCCGCAGCGAGCTGCACTCCCTGCGCAGCGACGGCGGTGACCCGCCGACCACGGGCAGCGCGTAACACGCCTAAAGCGCGTCCCCTCCCGCGCCGATAAGTCCCCCATAAAGGCCAAGCGCCGCCGAAGAGGGGCCTATGTGGGTACGCACTTCAATTCTGACGATCATCCTCTGCATGCTCAGTGCATGCGCCGGCCGCCAGCCGCAGCTTGCCGGCCAGCCCGGCCCCGCCCCTGAACAGATCCTCTCAGTCCTGCCCGGCATTGCCTCCGAGCAGCCCCGCGCTGCCATGATCGCCGGAGCCCAGCCCGCCGATGCCAACAACCTGCTGGCCCGCAGCGCCAGCGCGGGACCGGTCGGCAGCAGCATGATGCTCAACAGCAGCGCCGAGGTTTCAAGCTGGGCACTGTGGGGCTGGTACGGCCTGAACAGCACGGTCTTCCCGGAGCGGATCCGCATCAGTCTCAGCACACCGGAGGAGGACTGCCATGTCCTGCTGGCGGACTTCGCCATGAAGCGCTGGCGCACGCTCGGCCCCCTGCAGGGCAGTGTGATCGAGATCTCGCCCGCCGAGCACTGCGACCGCGTGCTCGGCCGCGACGGCGTGTTCTATGTTGCCATTCTCGCCAGCGATGGCAGCCGGCCCGTGATCAGCGGGATCAGCATCGTCACTGGCAACGATATCGAGATGCCGGCTCCCGTGCTGTGGTGCACGGCCAGCCAGGGCAGCCAGCCGGATCGCATCAATCTCGCCTGGGAAGCCTCGCCGCTCTCCAGTGCCTGGACACTCAGGCGCGTGCGTCTCGCTGATCCAGAGGACCTGACCGAGCTTGCCGTGGAATGCTGCAGCTATGTTGACGAGGACGTGATTCCCGGCGAGCTCTACAGCTACAGCGTGGTCTGTGCCAATCTGCATGGCAGCGCAGCCAGCGGACCGCCCGTGCTGGGCCACGCCGGCCAGCTCAGTGGCGCGCGGCTCAGCGGCAGCCTGCATTACGATTCAAGCCATCCCGCCGCGGGGATCCCGCTGCAGCTTGGCAACGGCCTGCTGATCAGCAGTTCCGGTTCCGACGGCAGCTTCAGCTTCGCCGGACTCAGCCCGGGACTCTGGACCCTGTGGCGCTGCGACAGCCAGCCGCGGGTGCAGCTCGGGCAGTTCGTCGTCAGCAGTGCCGATGTCAGCACCGGAGCGATCACGCTTGCGCGTGGCGGCACGCCGCAGCTGGGCTGGCACTGGATCTACCCGCCCCAGAACCTGCACGTCTCCGCCAGCACGGATGACAGCGTCACGCTCAAGTGGCAGGAGGCGGAACGCGCCACCCGCTATGAGGTGCTGCGCGGGCGCTTCACCGATCCCTACTGGGCCGAACTGCAGGCCGTGACTGAACTGAACAGCATCGCGCTCACGAACCAGGGCAACGGCCAGTATTACTACTGGGTGCGCAGCCGCGAGGAACTCGACGGCTTCACGCGGATCAGCGCCGTGGGCCAGGCCTGCGGGCATCTCTTCCCGGACAAGGGCCTGCTGCCGGATACGATCTACGCCATTCCGGACCGCACGAGCGTCGCAGCGGGAGAAATCGTGACCTTCACCGTGATGGTGCATGAAACCGCGCATCCGCTGAACTTCGTCAACAGCGTGCGCGTGACCTTCGAGGAAGGCAACCAGTACGTCTCAGGCAGCTTCAACCCCGGCAGCGTGGGCGGCGGCGTTGACAAGGCGGACGGGATCTGGCAGTACGTCGACCCGGCGGACGGCTTCCTGCCGCTCGACAGCGAGGTGCTCGGCCAGCAGGATCCGGTCAACGGGCGCAGTGCCATTGACTTCAACGTCACACCGCTCGGCGGCAGCGAGATCGAGCTGGCCACGGGCGCGCTGTTCAACTTCCGCCTGCGCATCCACACCGATGTCACGCTTTCCTTCCAGACCAGCAATGAACTGCTGCGCACCTACTACTCGGACGGCAGCCAGCAGCACGAGAACGTCTGGACCCACGATGACAACATGGGCATGCCGGTGGTGCGCGTCGTCAACTGAGGCAGGGCTCAGTAGATGCGCTGGTTGTGCTCGTCCAGGTTCTGCAGGAAGAAGGCCGTGTCCGTGAAGAACTCCAGCAGCGCTTCCTTCTGCACACCCTCGATCCCGACCTCATCCAGTGCCGCGGTCATGTGCTCGATCCAGCGCTCGGCGGCCCGTCTGGTGATCGGGAAGCTGGCATGCCGGGCCCGCAGCGCCGGATGGCCCTTGCGCGCGGAGTAGATCTGCGGCCCGCCCAGGCGCTGGGCGAAGAATTCATACTGGTTCTGGATCGCCATGTCCATGTCGTCGGGGAACATGTTACGGAACCAGGGGTCCTGGTCGGCGTAGACCCGGGTGTAGAAGGCGGTGGAGAGCTCGACCAGCTTCGGCAGGCCGAGTTCCTCGAACAGGTTGTGGTTGTCAATCTTGAACATGCTTGTTTCCGGTGGGGCTCAGACCGCTGCTTTGGCGCTCGTGGCGACGGCATTGTGGATGATCCGGCCGTTGCAGATTGTAAGGCAGGACTCGCCGCTGTCCAGCACCGCGCCGAACACCGCATCGAAATCCCCCGCGAGCCCGGCCGGAATGCGGAAAGCCGCCAGGTCGGCGATGAATGAGGTGCTCAGCCGCCCCAGTTCATGCTGCAGGCCCAGCACCCGGAGCGGATTGCCGGTGATCATCGCGAACAACTGCGGCAATGCCAGCTCCGGGAAGCGTTCGCGCACCAGTGCGGCCTCGTGCAGGGGGCTGAGCCGATCATTGCTCGCCAGGCTGTCCGTACCGAGTGCCACGTTGACACCCGCGCCGAGCAGCTCCAGCAGCGGATGCTGCGGGTGTCCGAAATAAGCATGGCTGCGCGGGCAGTAGACCACGGTCGGGCCGCTGCCGGCGAGGATCGGCAGGTCGCCCTCGGTGAGGTAGTTGACGTGGATCGCCAGCGTGGACTCATCGAGGATGCCCTGCTCGGCGTAGAAGCGCACCGGCGAGAGCCCTGTACCGCTGAAGCCGTCATTCTGCGTGCCGGCAAGTTCATGCAGCTGTTCGATCTCGGCATCACTGCCGCTGCGGATGAAGTCGATCTCACCGCAGAATTCGCTCATGTGCACCGAGAGCGGAGCTCCGGCCTGCGTTGCCAGACGCCGGCAGGTACGCGCCATGGCCGGGCTGGCGGTGTAGGGTGCATGCGGCGCATAGCCGAAGCGGGCCCGTCTGCGGATCCGCTCGCCGTCGGGGTCGTCATTGTTGAATTCGAAGCATTCCAGCAGCGGGATGTGGCGCATGCCGAACAGTTCGATGCGTTGCCAGTCCAGGTCCACGGTGTGATGGTCGAAGACAGTGGTGCAGCCGCTGGCCGCCAGCTGCGCGAGGCTGGCATGCGGGTAGCCGCTGAGCTGGTTGCCGCGCTCCTTCTTCAGGTCGCGCACATGCTGCAGCCAGTCCACGAAGCTCCCGTTGAAGCTCGTGCGGCCCTGGCAGAATTCCAGTTCGAGATGCGCATGCGCATTCACGAATCCGGGGGTCAGCACGGCATCGCCGAGGTCGATGTCACAGGGCGGCGCGCCGTGCACGTAGCCTTCGCTGATGGAGAGGATGCGGTTGCCGTCCGTCTCGAGCTGCACATCGCGGCGCAGGTCCCCGGGTCCCGCCAGGGCATGGCTGGCTCTGATGATCAATGCGGCTCCTCCTCCTCGTTGGCGCCACCATCATAGCAGGCTCAGCCGGTGCGCCGCCTGCGTTCATCCCCTGCGCCGTCATGCCTGACCAGATAGCCATGCTCCAGGCTCAGCATCGGCCGGCTGCGCACTGCTTCAGTCTCCGTCACGCGCTTCCTGTGCCGGATGTTTGCGGGCATGCGCAGGCGCGGCAGGGAGATTGCAGCAGACAGCCGCACTCGGGGCAGTTGTAGCCTGGCGGCCAGCTTTTTCGCCTGGCTAAGTGGAATGTGCAGCAGTTGCGGGCCACACAGCATCAGGGCGGCCAGCGGCAGGATCGTTGCCAGCCAGTGCGGATTGCCGGGCAGGGGAGCGGCCAGCAGCCCGCTGAGCGTCAGCACAGCGGCCAGACCCGCGCTGATCAGCCTGCGCTGTCTGCCAGGCCGGCCGGGCAGCAGGCTCAGCAGCAGATGTTCCCCCACACACAGTGCCAGCAGCACCGCCAGCTCCGCGCTGCTGCCCAGCAGCCGGTCGAGTGCATCCACGGGCTGCCGCCACTGCACCAGCAGCAGGGCACACAGATACAGCCAGGGCCAGGCCAGGAAGCGGCGCAGGCCAGCCGTTGCCAGAATCCCGAGCAGCATCACGCACAGCAGTGCAGCCCGCACGAGCTCCAGCAGCAGCGGGTTCCAGAGTGAGGGTTCGGCCAGCAGCGTACGGGGCTCAGGCCAGTAGGGCAGGCTCAGCAGGCAGCCCGCCGTCAGCAGCAGTGCCGGCAGCAGATCCAGGGCTAGCTGTCTGGCACGGGACTGCATTCCGCCTAAGGTATAGGCGCTTGCAGTGAAAATTTCAAGTGTGCAGTCTGAAGCGCAGGCGGAAGTGACTGTCAGTTTCCGCTGCCGCCCCTGTCCCGCCGCGGAGGCATGGGCCGGCGTTCCGGAGCCGGATCAGCCTGACGCCCCATCCCGGGCCGGCCCTCACCCGGTGCGCGATCCGGCATCCCTTCCACATTGCCACGCTCCCGGCCGCGCCGCTCCAGCATCTCGCGCACGAGCTGGCCTTCATCCATGCCCGGTCCCTTGGGCAGAACCTGCAGGCCCAGATGGCTCATGCGCAGGATGAACTTCTCAGTGATCAGTACATGCAGGCGGCCATTGAGGAAATCCAGCGGCTCATTCTCCCCGCTCAGCAGTGAGATCCGAGGTGGTGTGCCGCGCAGCTTCGGCTGCTCCACGCTGTATTCAACACTGAGGCCCTCCGGCAGGTTTTCCAGGCGCTTGCCGTTGGCATTCATGGCGTAGCCGTCCTCCTCGCGCAGCACGGCCAGCTTCAGAAGCAGATTGCCCTGCTCATCCTCGGTGATCTCCAGCGGCCGGCCCGGCAGCCGGATTCCACGCCGCTCCAGGCGCACCCCGACACCGTCCCCCGTGCCCTCCTGATCATCCAGTGCGCCGAACAGGACAAGGATCGACCAGAAGACGAGCGGCACCACCGCCCACATGAGCTTCCGGTTGAACAGGAAGATGTCCATGACCTGCCTATCGTACAACGCCGCAGCCTCCCGGCTGCTGGGTATAGGAGTCCGGCCCGGCTTCATGGGTTGCAGTTGCTGGGAAAATGCCGTTGCAGGGTAAAATTTCCGTAGATGCGTCTGATCGTGACCATCCTCTGGAGCATCGCCGCACTATGCTGGCTACCCTGGGCCGTGATGCTCGTGCGCCTGCTCGTGGATCTGGCGCTGGGTACGCCGCCGCTTGAAAGCGGTTACCTGCCGCTGGTGGTTCAGGGTCTCTGGCCACGCTGGCAGATCATCGGCCCCTGGTACATCCATTCCTGGTTCCCGGTCTGCGCCTTCCTGGGCTCGGCTCTGGTTGCCTCCGGCTGGCGTATCTACTGGGTCAATGAGTACTATCGCCTGACCCGCCCCATTCCGAAGGTCATTCTGAGCATCCTCGTGCCGCCCTATGCCGTGTTCCTGATGTTTGACGATGCCCTGCGCCGCCACAACGACCACGAAATGGAGCTGGCGCACGAGACGGAGGACGCCAAGCTCAGGCTTGATACACGTTCCTGACTGCTGTGGATCTGGACCATTGAGGACTGAAGTGAATTCTCCCTGCGGAGTGGATGATGAGGACACTGCAAATCCTGGCTCTACTGCTGCTGCTGGCGGGCTACGGCCTCGCATCTTCCTGTTCCGGCCAGGGCCGGGTTCCGGCTAAACCACAGCTTGCGGTACCCGGAAAGCCCCAGCTCACCACGCCACAACAGCTTGAGAAACGAGCGGTTTCCGCCACCTTCCCGCATTTCCGTCTGGCCAGCGACTTCGTGCCGGATGCCACGGCCCGGACCCTGCCAGGGCTTGCTCTAGGCCAGCGGATCTTCCAACCTGATTACGACAGTACAGGAAGCGGCAGCGGGCCGGCCTGGGCCGTCTACGGCATCCTGCTCAGCGACTACAGCGGACCGGATGAGATCCATCTGGACTGGGACAGCGCTCCGGCCGCAGCGGATACCTACATCGGCATCGCCAATTTCAGCTCCAAGCGCTGGGACTGGAGCCAGCCGGCGGATGTCAGCCTCGTCAGCACCGCCCTTGACCCTGACCACACCAGTGCCACGGATGTGCTGTACATCGCCGTGCTGCAGACGGGGACATCGGAGGCGGTACTCAACTGGGTGCGCGCCGGCGGCAACATAGCGCCGATCGTGAGCTTCGACGCTTCCGTGCGCGGCGGGTTCGGCAGCGTGACCAGCACGCTCGTAGCCAGTGGCGTTGACCCGGAAGGCACACCGGTGCAGTTTGAGTTTGATTCGTTCGGCAGTGGCAGCTTTGCTGACAACGGTGCCAGCGGAATCGTGGCGGATGTGCTGTATGTCTCTCCCGGAGCCTATCACCCGGTGGTCCGCGTGACGGATGGCGATGGCGGGGTATCGGAGGAGACGATCACCATCGGTGTCGGCTGGGTCCACAGCTATGGCGGTTCCGGCTATGAGGGCCTGAATGCCGCTGCGCCCTACGCCGGCGGCGCCCTGCTGGCCACCGGGATCACGAACACCTGGACCCCGGCCTTTGACCGCGGTCTGATCGCAGCCTGGCAACCGACGGGGGTCTTCGCCAATGGCAACAATTTCGGCAATGCAAGCGCCACCAGCGAATTCACCTGCCTGAAGACGAATGCCAGCAACTTCGCGATCATCGGCGGCTTCACGGCCGAGCCACCGGATTTTGACCAGGACCACTACGTGGCACTGCTGAACCAGACCGGGACCATCCTCTACCAGAAACTGATCAGCTCACCGGATTCCGAGTCCGGGATGGATGCCGCGATTGACGATTCTGCCAACGCCGTGGTCGTCTGCAGTTACGGCACCGGCGGTGATACCGGCCTGCTGCTGCTGCGGATTGACACCGGGGGCAGCATCGTACTGCAGAAGCTCGTGAGCGGCAGCGGGCCGCTGAGCGATCCCAGAGTGCATCTGGACCAGGCTGGCAACATCTACATCTGCGCCAGGATGGACCGCAGTCCCCTGCCGGGCAATGACATCGTGGCCATGCAGCTGGATCCGGCGGGCACCCTGCAGTGGGCCAGACGCCTGAATACGCCGTTCCGTGCCGAGCTGCGCGGGATGGTTGCGGATGCTGATGCACTCTACATCAGCGGTACTATCAATGCAGAGATGCCTGGGGTGGCCGATGGCGGCTACCTGGCCTGCATCGGGCTCGACGGGCAGTTCGGCTGGAACCAGCGGCTGGATTTCGGCAATCCGAACGGAGGCTGGACCAGTCTGACAATCGACCAGCGCAATGGCGAGCTGATGCTCTGCGGCATCACTTCCAACCAGGGCGGCGCGGACTTCAGCCTGTGCGGCCTGCTGGCCCGCTACAGTACCGCAGGCGATCTGCTGTACATCAATGCCTACAACCAGCCGAACATCAACAACCAGTTCATCGATATCGCGTATGACCGGGACGGAGGATTCTATGTGGTCGGTTCGGGACAGGGTGTCACGGGTGATTTCTATGAACCGAGCTACACGGCGTTCAACGATGTGCTGGGCTGGGAAAGCATCAGCCTCACCATTGCTGATGCCGTGGCAGCCATCACGAACTGGGATGCGGCGTTTGCGGCGAATGACGCTCCGCCGCCGGTCTTCGATGCACCAGCCGGCAGCAGCGATGCCATCGTGATGCGCTGGTTTCAGCCCTGATGGGGCAGCCTCGGCCAATTGGCCCTGGATTGCCGCAGCCTGTCAATCAGCCGGAGGCCGTCCGGCGCTTTTCAATTTCCACTCTGGAGATCCGAATGAAACGAATGCTGAGCCTGATCTGTGTGCTGGGACTGCTGGTCCTGACTGCCTGCGGTGGCAGCACTGCACCTTCCGCCCCTGCTGACCCGCTGCCGGTCTCAACACTGCACGGACTGCCGACGGTGGACAGCCTGCGTGAAGTCAGCGCCGGGGAACCGGTGCCGCGCTTCTCGCTCGCCGATGCCTTCCTCGCCGGAGCCAGCCAGCAGACCACGGGCGGTGCCGCTGCCGGCAGCCTGCTGTTCCAGCCTGATTTTCCGGGCAGTGGCCCGGCCTGGGCGATCTACGGCCTGGATCTGAGCAGCTACAACGGGCCGGACGAGGCCACACTGCAGTGGACCACCGAACCGGCCGAGGGCCAGCTCTACATCGGTGTTGCCAACTTTGACAGCAGTCGCTGGGACTGGCAGCTCGCGGCGGACCCCGTCCAGCTCAGTGTGCCCACGGATGCCGCGCACCGCAGTCCCAGCGGGCGGTTGTTTCTGAGCGTGCTGGTCATGGGCAGCGCGGAAGCGGAACTGGACTGGCTGCGCATCGGTGGCAACATCCCGCCGGTCGTCGAGCTGTTTGCCGACAATACTTCCGGCAGTGTGCCATTTGCCGTGACCCTCACGGCGGTCGCATCCGACCTGGACGGTGCGATCAGCCTGTTCAGCTTCGACGAGCTCGGTGACGGCAATTTCGTCACGAACGGCACGACCGCGGAATGGAACGTGACATACACCGACCCGGGGCTCTACATGCCGGTTGTCAAGGTCAATGATGGTGAGGGCGGGGAAGCTATGGCTGCTGCACGCGTCGGGGCCGGCTGGATCCACAGTTACGGCGAGGCCGGCTATGACAGCGCCGCTGCCTGCATTCCCGGTCCTGGCGGGACGCTCTTGCATACCGGGCTTGCCAACTCCTGGGGGCAGGGTGGCAACGAGTGCGCGCTGCTCTCCTGGGATGCCTCCGGCCTGCCGGGTCTGCAGTTCTGCTTCGGTACCAGCAACGGCGAGACCTTCATCGGCATTCAGAGGAATGACAGCGGTGACATCCTGATGTGCGGCAGCGTGTTCGATTTCGGCAGTTTCAGCAACTCGCCCGTTCTCCTCAAGTCCGACTCCGCCGGCAACATCATCTACCAGAAGCAGATGCTCACCCTGAATGGAACGTCTGACAACGGTGCGGTTCTCGCTCCCAACGGGGTCGTGACCTTCGCGGGTGCCAACAGGAAGGATGACATCTCAGGGATTGATCTCGTGCGCATCGGAACCAACGGTATCGTCGTCACCCAGCGTCGCTATGAAGCGGCGGAAAGCCTCCTGAGCCCGCAGCTCTATCGTGACTCCGGCAACAATACCTACCTGCTCTGTACCGAGAGCAGTGCCGACGGCAATGACCTGCGTGTGATCGTGCTCAGTCCCACGCTGGAGCTGGTCTGGAGCAGCGTACATCACACGATCGGGGACTTCCGACTGGGTGACGCGGTCATTGCCGGCAACAGCCTCGTGATCTGTGGAAGTCTGGAATCCCCGATCGAGGGCGAATCCGGTGCGATCGTGTTCTCGGTCAGTGCTGCGGAAGGCAATCTGGAATGGCAGAACCGCCTGGACTTCAGCGGCCAGAGCGGCTGGCTGGGACTGAGCCGGCAGGAAGCTAGCGGCGATCTGTTCCTCGTCGGCAGCATTCCCAATCAGGACGTGTCTGACACGACCGCATGCGGGATCATCGGCCGCTGCAGCGCGAACGGTGTCATCCAGGAAGTCCAGGCCTTCAACCAGGCGAACTTCAACAACAATTTTGACGACATCGCGGAGGCTCCGGACGGCAGCTTCTACATCACCGGCACCGGGCCCGACAACAACGGCAGCTGGTATGAACCGGATTTCCTGCAGTTCAGCGAATCCGCGAACTGGACCACGCAGCCCCTCACCTTCAAGCCCTCGACCGTCGGTGTCGTGGACTGGACAGCCGTGCGCAGCGACCTGGATGTCCCCGCGCCGGTGCTGGACAGTGGCGGCGGAGGCAATGACATGCTGGTAATGCGCTGGTTCCAGCCCTAGATACTCAGCAACTTCACTCTGATCTGTGGCATGATACAGGCCACGATGCGGGGAGTGGCAGCGCGAATCAGGCAGTGGCTGGACGGGTTGAATGACAACCCGGTAGTCACGCTGCTCGAGCGCCGCCGGCATGCCGGTGCGGAGGGCAGCCTCGGCTGGCTGTCACGGCCGCTGTTCCTGCTGAGTGCCGGCCTGCTGGCATGGTTCCTCTGCTCGCAGCTCAGTGAGCAGAACATGCTGCTGAGCCTGCAGCCCGCCTTGGGCTGCAATCAGCTCTACGTCAATTCCGCACGGATCAGCGCTGTCAACATCCTGCTGGCATTCTACGCCGGGCTCTGCCTGCTGCTGGCCATTTCCCGGATGCTCACCGCGCTCGGGCACGGGATCCAGCTGCTGGCAACGCATCCCGCCGGCAGCAGCGGACTGCACCTTGATGAACTGCTGCGCACGGCCCCGCTCAGTGAGAAGCTGGTGCTGCAGGGCCTGCTCTGGTTCCACCTGCGCTCCATCCTCGCCGCGCTCTGGGTACCGCTCGCGGTCGCGGCCTATGTGATCGCTGTGTTCGTTGCCGACGGGCACATCGACCGCGGCGATCCGCCCCTGCAGCCGGATTACCTGCTGGTGCTCATCCTGCCACTGCTCTGCGGAGCCCTGTTCTGCCTGCTCTGCAGCGGGCTCGTGATGTTCGGAATCTTCCTCGGCTCGCGCATTCCCTCGCCGCGCATCGCCCAGGCCGTGTTCTGGCTGCTGGCGGCGGGCTATGTGTACATGCTGCACCTTGCCAGCCGGGGAGCGGTGGAGCTCGGACAGGCGCTTGATCTGTTGCGCGGCGGGCACCAGGCCTGGCTGCTCAGCGGCGTGACAGTGCTCCTGATCCTGCTGCTCACGATCCGCATCTTCCGTGAGCTTGGTGAAACGGCGATCCGCCGCATGGCGCAGCGGCCAGAGAGCCATGTGCCGGGCAGCGGCGGGATCTACCAGAATGTCCGGCATGCCCTGCGCAACCAGCTCGGCACGGAGGCCTTCCTGCGCTGGGCGATCCTGCTTGCCCCGCTCGGCTATGCCGTGCTGCTGCTTGCCGAGAGCTTCCAGCACCAGCCGCTGCAGTACCGCAGTGACGATGAACTGCTGAGCTGGTACCACCGCTATCTGGAGCGCAGCCTGCAGCGCCAGGTGGACGGCAGCCCGGTCTACGGGCGGATTCCCACGGCCTGGGCCCTGCACAGCACCGTGGATGACAGCCCGCGGCTGCGCCCCGAGGAGGATCTCCTGGAGCGGGTGGACTGGCATTTTCGGGATGACTGGCGCTGGCATCAGCTCAAGCTGGACCTCCACCGCAACACTGAGGATCCGCAACTGGTTGCCAATTCACGGGGGGCCGCTGACAATCGCGAGCTGGCGCGGATGCTGCTGGAGGGCGTCGTACCTGAGGAGATCAGCGATCCGCGTATCCGGCTCGTCTACACGCTGGATGCCTGGCCCCAGCTGGAGGAGCTGCTGGATGAGCTGGAGTCCGTGCACCATGCCGGGCAGGAAGGTGACGATGAGCTGCGCAGCGCACTCTGGCAACTGAAGGACAGCCTGCGCAGCGCAATCATTGACGATGCAAAACAGTGCAACGAGGCCTTCCCGCTCTATGCGCTGGCGATGACGGACTATGGCGACAGCCGCTCCGGCTGGCTGGGTCTGATGAACCAGGCTGACGACATGCCCTGTGACACCCTCGGCGTGAATGGCCCGGCGCTGCTGGCAGCCGGGATCGCGGCGGATCTGGAGCATCTGCCGGACATGCAGGTGATGGCACTCGCGGACAGTTCGCACATTCTCAGCGACAGGCATCCGCTGCTGCCTGACAACTGGATGATCCGTTCGATCAGCTACAACCTGCCGGCCTTCATGGGCCCGCATGAACTGAGCCATGTCAACCGCGCCCTGGCCCGCACTGCCGTTGCCAGTGACAGCGGCCCGGAAGTCAGCAGCTGGTGCCAGGACTGCCTGCACATGACGATGTGGAGGCTGCCTTCCGCCTACGAGTTGCCGGAGCCAGCCGCCATCAGCATCAACCAGCGAAAGTTCCTCGGCAGCGAGATCGACGGGGACTTCGCCGCCACGCTCTGGTTCCAGCTCAATGACTTCCACACCTTCCGGCTGGGGGTGATGCCCGGTCAGCGCAGCAGCTTTGTCAGCATCGAGCGTGAGCGCCAGCCCTGGCTGGCTGAACTGTTCAGTCTCGGACGCAGCAATGCAATCCTCGAACTGGAGTCACGCACGGCATTCGAGGAACTGCAGGATTTCCTGATCTGGCAATCCAGCTATGCCGAAGCTTTGCTGGACATCGGCGAGATGAATCTGGAGGGAGCAGTGCGCAAGGTGGAGGACGAGGAGTGATGACAACATGACGGTAGCAGGCCGTTCACGGCCGGACCCGGCGTGAACGCCGGGCTACCTTCCGCCCGACCCGACGAAACTTGCTTTCGTCGCAGGGCCAGACCACATTCTCCTTCCGTCTCGTGCAAGCACTCGACGGTCTGCAATGCAGCTCGAAGCTAAGCTCCTCGCTGATTGCATGAAGCGCCGATGTTCTCCTGCAACTTCCGCGCGACCCGGGCGGCTTAGCCGACCGCAGCGCCAGACTGCTGAAGCTTCAGCTGAAGCAGTATTTCAACGCAACTTCCGCCCGACCCGACGAAACTTGCTT
>JAGRNT010000080.1 GCA_020440605.1 bacterium
CGATGACCTCGCTCGACGGGGTGGGGATCGGCGCGATGGCACGGGCGAGGTCGATGCCCCAGGCGCTGTTCCAGACCTGAGGGTCGGCCTGGTCCGCGGCCAGCCCGATCAGCCCGGCACGCCGGCCGAGCGAGACCAGGCGGGCCTGCACCGGCGGGCTGAGAAGATAGGCCTGTAGGGCAAGAAATGCTTCTTCCTTGGCGGCATCGCCCTTGTCGACATAGCCAAGCGGGCTGTCGGCGACGGACAGGCCGTTTGCCGGGTAGATCACGTATAGCGGTTCCTTGCCGGCTGCGGTCAGCGCCTGGTTGGCCTCGATCACCAGGGCCTCGTAGTTGAACATTGCGTCGAACTCGTCGTAATGCGTCACCAGACTGTCCTTGAGCCAACCGGACGAACCCGACGAGCGGTCGACCTGGCCCAGAAGGTCGCGCACTTGCTCCTGAAGTGCCGGATCGTTGAGCCCGTCGAGCGTGAGCACGTCGGGGTTGCCCGCCAGCGCATACAGAAATCCGAAATAGGCCGACGCGCCCGAATTCGACTGCGTGGCCGAGGTCATCGCCAGGCGGAACGCCCCGTCGCGCGCGGCATTCTGGATCGCCTGGACGGTGATGTC
>JAGRNT010000081.1 GCA_020440605.1 bacterium
CGAGGGCGGCGGCACCTACCTCTGACGAAGGCGCCCACACGCGGAACTGACCGACGCCAGGGCTGGGGTCTAGGCTCCCGCCATCCTCGAATGAGTGACGAGCGCCACAGGGCCCTCCGCCCCAACCGACCGGGACAGCACGATGTCCGACCATCCCACCAACTCCACGACGAGCACGAGCGGCGACACCGTGCTGCGCGTCGACGGGTTGTCGGTGGTGTACGGCGCGGCGCTCACCGCTGTGGACCGCGTCAGCCTCGAGCTGCACAGCGGTGAGATCGTGTCGCTGCTCGGTGCCAACGGAGCGGGCAAGACCACCCTGCTGCGGGCGATCACCGGCCTGCTCGGCCATCACGGCGGGCGCATCACCAGCGGCTCGGTCAGCTTCGCAGGCAAAGACCGCACAGGGGCCGACGCCGCGTCGCTGGTGCGTCACGGCCTCGCCCAGGTGATGGAAGGTCGACGCATCTTCGCGGAGCTCTCGGTCGAGGAGAACCTCAAGGCGGGCGCTCACACCGTGCCCGATCGCCGCCAAGTCGAACGGCGCATGGCCGAGATGATGGAGCGCTTCCCGGTCCTGGGCCAGCGCCGGGATTCCCAGGCCGGGTACCTG
>JAGRNT010000082.1 GCA_020440605.1 bacterium
ACCGGCGCTCTGTGCCAGTTTCACGGCAAGGAGCACTACATTTCGACACTGTCTTCGAGGGGACCTACACCATATGCAAACTGCAATTCGCCCATTGAAGGCGCGCGATCCCGAAGAGCACCATCGCGCTGCGACGCAGCTTGAGCTCTTCTTCGACCTTGTGAGCGTCATTGCGATCGCGTCTATCACAGAAACGCTGCATCACGGCATTTCCGAAGGCCATGGTCTGGGGATGCTGGTCAACTTCATCGCGCTT
This sequence comes from bacterium, assembly GCA_020440605.1. Lineage (GTDB taxonomy): Bacteria > 4484-113 > 4484-113 > 4484-113 > JAFGCY01 > JAHEFU01. The sequence continues at coordinate 257 of JAGRNT010000082.1, forward strand.
TTTGCGGTGATCTGGTGGGCCTGGATGAACTTCACCTGGTTCGCGTCAGCTTTCGACAACGGCGACCCGCTCTACATCTTGCTGACGCTGGTGGTGATGAGCGGCGCGCTGGTGTTCGCAGGCGGCGTGTCGTCGATCGCCGAATCGATGACTTTCAGCTTCGCCCTCGCGGGTTGGATCATAATGCGCCTGGGCATGATCGCCCTATGGCTGCGCGCGGCATATTCCAATCCAGACTTCAGGCCCACCGCGCTGCGCTACGCGGCCGGCATCGCATTCGCGCAGGTGCTGTGGACGGCGCTCTATTTCACGACTCCGGCAAGCCACGGCGCCTTCCTGCTGA
>JAGRNT010000083.1 GCA_020440605.1 bacterium
TCACCTCGCACCGCTCGGCCAGCGTGTCGGCGTAGGCGTCGCTGTAGCCGTCTGGGCCGCTGCAGCAGGCGATTGCCTTCAGGAGCCCGGCCACGTGCCGCCACCGCGTCCGCGACAGCCCGCTGCGGCGGTAGTCGATCGCCTCGACCAGCTGGCACCGCTCGGCGATCTCCCGCTTCCGCGCGTCGAAGTCGAGCGGCAACTGGTCCGCGTCAGGTTTTCGATTGCGTCTTGCCATCCGTGGGATGTTGGTCAGTGGTCAGTAGTCAGTAGTCAGTAGTCAGTCGATGAGCAGGTGAACCACAGGCGGTGAATGACACGATCAGCGCCAATTAGCGTAGATTAGTGTTCCGTCACATGCTCAACTGTTCGCCTGGTCCTGCATCAGCTCTTGTTGACGTGGCGGGCGGCGGATTTGCTGCATCGCTCTGGCCTCGCTTAGCGGGTCGTTCATGTCCCGCTTGCAGGCTATCTGGAAAGGGATGTCCATGGGGGGCTCGTCACGGTGGTGAGTGGTCGCGGATTTCTCGTGTCTCGCGCAACATTCGCCGCAGTCTGGCGAGCAGCCGTCGCAGCTGCTCGCGCTCGTAAGCGGTGG
>JAGRNT010000084.1 GCA_020440605.1 bacterium
GGTGTGGGGGTTCGAGTCCCCCCTCGCCCAGATACATCTGCCCGCTCATGCGAGCATTCGCGGGTCTAAGGGTGCGCAATGTGCCGGAAAGCAAGTTCCCGGACACATTGCAGACTGCCTGCCAGATACATCTGCCCGCTCGTGCAAGCGCTCGACGGTCTTGATTCGCGCAGCTGCTTCGGGAGCCAGCTCCCTCAGCGCTGCAGGATTACTGCATGAATCGCCTGCCCGCTCATGCGAGCATTCGTCGGCATCAGCGATGACGGGTAGCGGCGTCGCCTCGCGACGCATGGGAGTGCATGTGGCGAAGTTCACGCGGCATACGTATCCGGCAATTGGCAACGCTCCCTGCCACGCGATATGCCTTGCGCACTCAGGTTCAGCTCGCGTGCTGGCACAACGGGGCTGCGCCGATACCCTTCACTGATCACAGTTCACGCTTGAATCTGCTCAGCGCCTCTCCCCCAAATCTCTGCGCCTCTGCGCCAGTAAAACCAGACTGGCGAGCACGACAATTCTCGCGCGGCTGCGCGGCTCACATGCGCTGGATTCGCAACGAGGAAATGCAGATGCGATTCCGATCGAACACAGAGCCACA
>JAGRNT010000085.1 GCA_020440605.1 bacterium
CTCTGCGTGACGCGTCCCCGGGACACGTCGGGCACGAGCCCGCCGGCGCCGATCGTGTCTGCGACCGCGGCACTGAACTGGCTCATCACGGCGGCGAAGATCAGCATCGAGGGCAGCACCGTTGCGACGTGTCCCGAGAGGTCGATGATCGCGGTCTCGTCGATCTTCGAGGGCAGGTCGGGGATGAGCGGGAGCGCGAGGAACACGAAGACGACGTAGACGCTGCCCGCGATCCACTGGGCCCTGCGCATCGTCGCGATGCGTGTCTCGGCGGAGTAGTCCGCGCCGAGGTAGCGCGAGGTCTCGAAGCCCTGCACGACCAGCAACATGCCGCCGAGCACCCGCATCTGCTCCCAGGGGCCGAGTCGCGGTCCGGTCGGCAGCTCGATCAGCCGGGCGAGCGCGCCATCCACGTCGTAGAGGGCGAGACCCGAGAGCAGGGCCGCGATCACGGCCAGCTTCGCCGTCACCGAGAGCTCCTCGAGTCGCTCGAGGCCTCGCAGCCCGCGCAGCCGTCCGACGACGCCGATGCCGACGAGGATCGCCGAGGTCACGAGGCGCTCGCGGAAGGTGCCGTTCGTGCCGAGGCCCT
>JAGRNT010000086.1 GCA_020440605.1 bacterium
GCTTCCATGCACTGCTCGGCCGATTCCACCAACTCACCGGCTGCGCCGCACTGGTCAACACCAGCTTCAACGTCCGCGGCGAGCCGGTGGTCGGCTCACCCGAGGACGCCTTCCGCTGCTTCATGGGGACACACCTGGATCGACTGGCCATCGGCAACTGCTATCTGCTCAAGTCCGAGCAGCCGGCGGCGCTGGCCAGCAACTATGCGCATCTGCTGCCGGCGGACTGAAGAGCGGTTGTCGGTTGTCGGTTGTCGGTTGGCGGTTGCTGGTTGCTGGTTGCTGGTTGCTGGTTGCTGGTTGCTGGTTTGCGGAAGCTTGCCCCATCGCCGGCAACCCACGACCCCTGTGGGAGCGGCTTCAGCCGCGATCTTTCGCTCCAGATCGCGGCGCCAAACGCGGGCAGAGCCCGCTCCCACAGTGCACGGCGATCCGCAGCCCTGTGGGAGCGGCTTCAGCCGCGAACCGGGGTGTCCGGATCGCCGCAGCGATCGCGGACAGAAACCGCTCCCACAGATCGGGCTCAGGCCGAGATCGCCAGATGCTCGCGGTGGTACAGGCGGGCGGCGATGGCGGCGATGATCACACCGAC
>JAGRNT010000087.1 GCA_020440605.1 bacterium
CGCCGAGCAGCACGAACGGGACGTGCCCGATCCCGTTCGGACCGGCGCTCCACAACGCCCGGCGTCGGAGCACGAGCACTCCGGTGAACACGCCGACGGCTGCGAGCAACCAGGCCACGGCGAGCCGGTCCGTGTAGAAGATCGCGATCACCAGGATCGCTCCCAGGTCGTCGACCACCGCGGCGGTGAGGAGGAAGAGGCGCAGGCCCGACGGCACCCTTCGGCCGAGCAGTGCGACCACGCCGAGCACGAAGGCGATGTCGGTCGCCATCGGGATGCCCCAGCCGTGCGTCGCGTCGGTGCCGCGTGTGACGAGCAGAAAGATCGAGGCGGGAACGATCATCCCGCCGAGGGCCGCGACCACCGGCAGTGCTGCGGCCTTGCGGTCCCGGAGCGCCCCCGTAGTCAGCTCCCGGTTGATCTCGACACCGACGACGAGGAAGAAGACGGCCATGAGCCCGTCGTTCACCCATGCTCCGAGCGGCTCTCGGAGGTGGAGTGCGTCGGGTCCGCCGCCGACCGAGTGACCGAGGAGGTCCAGGTAGCCGTCGCGCAGCGGTGAGTTGGCGAGGACGAGAGCGACGACGGTTG
>JAGRNT010000088.1 GCA_020440605.1 bacterium
ATTTAAAATACGAACAAGATACTATCAGATTGGCAACAAGTGGCTTAAACAAACAACTATGGGAAAGCAAAGCAATGTTACGTTCTCCACGTTATACAACAAGATTGAATGAGCTTTTAAATATCAGCGGTGATGTACTAAATCGATGAATCCTAAAATAGAAAATAAAAAGACTAATTTTGTGCAAATAAAAAAAGCGTTATAATGAAAAACATCATAACGCTTTGATAATTAAGTGATCGCGGCACGATTCGAACGTGCGACCAACTGCTTAGAAGGCAGTTGCTCTATCCCCTGAGCTACGCGACCTACTTTTTGTTTTGGTCTGCAAAGATATTAAGTTTTTAGTTAATTTTATACATTTATTTATTAAAAAATTATGTTGAATTTAGATATTAGATTAGAAAATACTTGGAAACAACAACTAACAGAGGAATTCGACAAGCCTTATTTTTCAGCATTAATGCAATTTCTAGCTCAAGAAAAGGAAAATGGAAAGACAATTTTCCCAAAAGAAAATAATATTTTTAATGCTTACAATTCAACACCATTTAATAAAGTAAAAGTTGTAATTATCGGGCAAGATCC
>JAGRNT010000089.1 GCA_020440605.1 bacterium
GCAGCATAATCCAGGTTTCGAAATCCCGAAGGTGGGTTTTGAGCCGCTCGTCGACTTTCTCGATCTTGTAATCATAAAGCTTCATGGCCTGGTCGGTCAGATAGTCGATCACCTCTTCCCGGCGCAGGGTTCCCAGCTCGTCTTCGTGGCTGGAGATGTCGATCATCAGGGTGCGGAGCAGGACATTGTCCAGACTTTCCAGATCCCAATCCTCGATGCCCCCTTTCTCCGGGGCAAATAATTCCACCTGGGCCAGAATAAAATCGCGGGCCATTTCCCGGATATCATCGCGGGTCATCTCCCCCAGCAGCGCTTTTTTACGGCGTCCGTAGATCACCTCGCGCTGCTTGTTCATCACGTCGTCGTATTCCAGAAGGTGCTTGCGGATGCCGAAGTTCTGGGTTTCGACCCGCTTCTGAGCCTTTTCAATGGCCCGGGTAACCATGGAGTGGGTAATCACCTCCCCTTCCTCGGCGCCGAGGCGGTCCATCACCCGAATCAGGCGATCGGACCCGAACAGGCGGCGCCCACCGACATCCACAGACAGGAACAACACGGCCCTCTTCCGATCTCCCTGGCGGCCGGC
>JAGRNT010000008.1 GCA_020440605.1 bacterium
AGATCAACATCGCCGACCTCTCGCCGATCGGCACCAACTTCGGGCGGCGCGTGGAGAAGTACAACGTCTACCGCACATTGTCCATTGCCGACCTGCCGGCCGGCAATGCCGAGCCCGCCGGCAGCGGAGCCGAGCTGCTGGGCAGTGTGGCCCATGCCGCAGCCGAGGGCACGGCCAGCCAGGGCCAGCTGCGCTTCAGTTTCGTGCTGGACAATGCCGCACCCGGCTGGTTCTACTTCGTGCGTCCCGCCGATGCCAACACGGAGGGCACACCGAGCAACATCGTCAGCTTCGGCGCGCAGGGTGGCAACCTCTCCCCCGTAGCCAGCTTCACGGCGGATCCCACAAGTGGCGATGCCCCGCTCAGTGTCAGCTTTGATGCATCCGCCAGTTCAGACCCGGACGGCCTGAATGGAGACATCACCGACATCGTGCAGTTCCAGTGGGACTTCGAAGGTGACGGGATCGTCGACGAAACCGGCAGCAGTCCCACTACGCAGCATACCTACCTGCAGCCCGGGCAGTTCGGAGCAACGTTGCTCGTGTTTGACAGCGGTGCCGGCTTCGCGGTCAGCAGTGCGGAGATCGTCATCGGGCAGGCCGGGAATGTAGCGCCGCTTGCCAGTCTCACGGCCCAGCCGCTCAGCGGCCAGGCCCCGCTCCCGGTGCAGTTCGATGCCTCGGCATCCACGGATGACGGCGGGATCGGCAACCTGACATTCGAGTGGGACTTCAATGGCGACGGCAGCTTTGATCTGTCCACAGGCAGCAACCCGCAGGCCACGAACCTGTATGCCATCGACGGAGCCTTTGAGGCCACGGTGCGGGTCAGCGACAGCGGCGCACTGAGTGACACGGCCTCCGTCAGCATTGCCGTTGAGCCCGAGTCCCTGAACCTGTCCCCGCTGGCCGCCCTGCAGGCCAGTTCCACATTCGGGATCGTGCCGCTCAGCGTGGATTTCACCTTCGTGGGCTCCACCGACCCTGACGGTGAGCTCGTATCTCTTGAGATGGACTTCGATGGCGATGGATTCACTGACGCAGCAGCTGCATCCGCTGACAAGACCATCAGCCACGTCTATACGGATGCCGGACAGTTCAAGGCCACCCTGACGGTGCTGGATGATCGCGGAGGCTCCGCCACGGATCAGGTCGTGATCTTCGTGAATGAAATCGGAAACCAGTCTCCAGGTGCCTCCGCCAGCTTCAGCCCGGACAGCGGGGATGCGCCGCTTGAGGTCGGATTCGACGGTTCGAACAGCAGCGATGCAGACGGCACGATCGTCAACTTTGCCTGGGACTTTGACAATGATGGTGTGGATGACCTGAGTGGACCGGACGCAGTCGTGCAGCACACATACACGAACGGCGGGACATTCAGTTTCAAGCTGACCGTGACCGACGACAAGGGCGGTACCGGTACGATATCCAAGCTGAACGCGATCACCGTCACCAATCCCGCCAACATCCCACCGATTGCCGATCTTGATGTGCAGGTGCTGGACAGCGGCTTCCCGCTGCTCGCCAGCCTCGACCCCTCAGGCTCCTCTGACCCGGATGGCAACATCGTGCTGTTTGAGTACGACTTCGACGGTGACGGTGATTTCGAGTTCAGCACCACGGAAGCCACCGCGCAGCAGTTCAGCTATCCCAGCATCGGCAGTTTCACACCGGTGCTGCGCGTCACTGACAATGACGCAGTTTCCGCGACTGACACTGACAGCACCCTGCTCGTCAGCACAGGCTGGAGCAGCGTGGCTGTCAGCAGTGTCAGCAAACCAGGCTCCACGGACGTGGCACTGATCTCCTCCGGAGCGACAGGGCTGAAGAAGCGCTTCGTGGCCTGCTACACCGATCTTGACAAGGGTCCCCTGCTGAGTGTGAATGCCAATCCCGCCACGCCGACTGTCTGGTCGCTGCCCGTCGTCGCTGCCCCCTCCTCGAACAGTGCCTGTTCAATTCTCGCGGTGGAGAAGGCCCCTGCAGTGTTCTTCTCGCTACCGGGCGGAACCGGCACCGGTGGCATCGGCTATGTGCGCAGCCAGGATGGCCAGGGTGATGTCTGGAATGCAGTTGTTGCGGCGAGCATTGATGGAGCCGGCATCTCCGCTTTCCTTTCCGCGATGATTGCCAACGGGCGTCCGGCGGTAATGGGATTCCGCGGCCTGGCGGAGGAGGCTCAGTTCTTCCGTGCCACGGACGCCACGGGCAGCGGCTTTGATGCCGCGGTTCCCGTATTCTTCGGGGAATTTGAGGAGCCCCTCGGGGTGCGAGCCGTGCTCAGTGATGGCAGGCCGGCGATGCTCATGCTGACGGGTTCCTCGGAGGATGTCCGGTTCAAGGCGGCCCTCAATACCAATGGCAGTTTCTGGCCGGAGGAAGCGCAGATCGTTGACGAAGCCTGCTCGGGATTCCGGCAGAATCTGGTTGGAGCCGCAGCTTCGACTGTCTCGGGTCTGCCGATGGTGGTCTACCGCGACGACGTTGCGGCTGGTGACGGCCTGAGCATTGCCCTCGCCCAGAACACCGAGGGAAGCATCTGGGTTATCAACGAGGACATCCTGGACCTGCCGCAACTGGACGATGTGAGGATCACTGGCATTGACCTGGACGTGCTGAATGACAGGCCGGTGGTCGTGTTCAGATATGCCAGGCAGTTCCAGGTGCCTGGCAGCCTGACATTCATCCAGCAGGGCTCTCTGGCGTTTGCGATTGCCGACGACGCCAGTGCAATAACCTGGAGCCCCGTGGAAGTGATTGATGGCCTGGGCCGGCCTGGGCTGTCCGCCGCCATTGCGCACAATGGCAGCACCTTCGTCGTCAGCCACTTCGATGCCGAAAGTGGAGAACTGCGCATTGCCAGCCGGCCGACTTCGCTGTAGGGAATTTCCGTTATCGGATTCCCGCATATCCGAGTACCATCTGATTTCGTCGGATATCGGGTTCTTAGTAAGCTGGAACGAGAGGCACCCAGGCCATGAGGGAGCAAGTGCGTATCGCTGGCCAGATCAGGTTGCTGAGGTGTCTCAATGAACGTCTGTCATTTCTACGCACGACCGCTGCTGCCTCTGGCTGCATGCATCATCACTGCCATGCTGAACGCCTGCGGATCGGGCAGTGAGCAGGGTACGGCCATGGAGGATCCTCGCACCCAGTCCCCGGCCTCCTTCATGGCGCAGCAGCTCTCAGAGCTGGACAGCCTGCCCCTGCCTGAGGGAATTGACCAGGCGCAGTGGGAGGGGCTGAAACAGGCAATGCGCAGCCAGCTGGCTGATGCGAAGGCCGTGCTCGCAGCCCCGGTCACCCCGGCCAGCGCAGCCAAGCTCAGCCTCGATGAGGCCAGCCTGACCCTGGCATGGGGCTACGCCTGCCAGGGTGACTATGACCAGAACAGTGAGGTCAACATCGCGGACCTGGCTCCGCTGGGCTCCGGATTCGGCGCAAGCACCAACGGGCTGGGTCCCTTCCCGCCAGGCAGTGTGGAAAGCATGGTGGATGGCGACTCCAATGGCGAACTCAACATCGCTGACCTCTCCCCGATCGGCAGCAACTTCGGCCGCCGCGTGGAGAAGTTCAATGTCTACCGCACGCTCTCCATCGCCGACCTGCCGGCCGGCAATGCAGATCCCGTCGGCAGCGGAGCCGAGCTGCTCAGCAGTGTGGCCCATGCGGATGCGACAGGCAGCCCGAGCCAGGGCCAGCTGCGCTTCAGTTTCGTTTTGGACAACGCAGCACCGGGCTGGTTCTACTTCGTGCGTCCCGCCGATGGCAACACGGAAGGTACCCCCAGCAACCTGACCAGCTTCGGGGCCAAACCCGACAATCTGTCACCCATTGCCAGCTTCACTGCCGACCCGGCCAGTGGTGATGCCCCGCTCAGTGTCAGCTTCGATGCCTCGGCCAGCTCCGACCCCGACGGCGCCAACGGCGACATCACGGACATCGTGCAGTTCCTCTGGGACTTCGACGGTGACGGAATCGTGGATGAGACCACCAGCGATCCGACCACCCAGCACAGCTACCTGCAGCCGGGTCAGTTCCAGGCCACACTGCTGATCTTCGACGCCGGCGCGGGCAGTGACCTGAGCAGCGTTGCCATCAGCGTCGGGCAGGCCGGCAATACTCCGCCCGTGGCAGCGCTCAGCGCAGACACGCTCAGCGGCCAGGCTCCGCTGCTTGTCAGCTTCGATGCTTCCAGCAGCACTGACGATGGCGGCAGTGCCGGGCTGAGCTTCGAGTGGGACTTCGACGGTGACGGCAACTTCGACCTGAACACCGGCAACATAGCCACTGCCCAGACCACATATCAGAACGGCGGCCAGTTCGACGCCCGCGTACTCGTCACGGACAGCGGCGGACTGTCCGCCACCGCCGCCGTCAGCCTGGACATCGCCGCGCCGGCCGACAATCTCCCGCCGCTGGCCGTCGTCAATGCCTCCGTCACTTCAGGACAAGCCCCACTGGAGGTCAACTTCAATTTCCTGGGTTCCAGCGATCCCGATGGCAGCATCACGGAGATCGCCATGGACTTCGATGGCGACGGCACGGTGGACTTCACTTCCACATCATTGCTGTCCAGTGTGAGTTTCACCTATGTGGATGGCGGTATCTTCCAGGCACTGCTGACAGTCACCGATGACAGGGGTGCGACAGCCAGTGACAGCAAGGAGATCTCGGCATTCGACCCCGACAATCAGTTCCCGGATGTCCAGGCCAGCGTCTCTCCCCTGACCGGTAACACCCCGCTCGAGGTGACCCTCGATGCCTCAGCCTCCAGCGATCCGGACGGAGTGATCGAGCAGTACCAGTGGGACATTGACGGGGATTTCATCTTCGACATCATCACCACGGAACCGGTCAGTCAGCATGTGTTCGAGGACGCCGGCAGCTTCAGCATCGCCCTGCGCTGCATTGATGACGACGGCGCGGTGAGCACCGGCGTGTTCGGCACCGTCGCGGTGGAGGATCCTGCCAACCAGCCGCCCCAGGCAGCCTTCAGCTTCTCGCAGACCGGCAGCAGCTTCCCGCAGGAGTTCACCTTTGATGCCTCAGGCTCCACGGACCCGGACGGCAGCATTGTCAGTTACCGCCTGGATCTCGATGGCGACGGGACCTTTGAGGTCAATGGCGGCGGCAATCCACTGATCGTGCAGAAACTGTTCAGCAAGCGCACTGTCATCCCGGCGCTGCAGGTGACGGACAATGATGGCGCCACGGCCACGGCCGTGGGCACTGAACTGACGGTGACGGCCGGCTGGGACCTGTTCACGCTCGGCGGCATCGCAGACAACAACGGAGCCACCAGCGCAGCCGTGATCTCACATGGACTCGCCGGCAAGCAGCGTACCTTCGTGGTCGCCTATTCAGGGAATGACAACAACTCCCCGGTCAACTTCGTGAGTTCGTCAACGACCACGATTGACTTCGGCACGCCGGTCATTCCTGATGGGGCCAGCGGGCCCGGGGCCCTGAGCGTGATCGAGGCCAACGACGTCCCGCTGCTGGTCTTCCTCAGCTCCGCCTTCAACATCTCCGGGATCCGTGCCAATGATGCCGATGGCGACAGCTGGGGATCCACCTTCACGATCGAGGAACAGAGCTGCGACTTCCTGGCGACGGCCCTGATCGGCGGGGTGCCGGCGGTCGGATTCGCGCTGGATGACAAGCTGCGCTTCGAGAAGGCCCTCGACGCCGACGGCCTGGACTGGAGCTCCACTGCAGTGCTGGCCCGTGACTTCTCCGGTGACGTCGAGGCCCTGGGCTTTGCCCAGGTTGGCAACATTCCCGCCTTCTGGGTCCAGAGCGGCAGCCAGAAGCGCCTGTCGTACCTGCGGGCTCAGAACATTGACGGCACTATCTGGCCACTGGATGACATCATACTCAACAACAATCTGGTGAATTCCGCCTTCCACTACGGCGCCGTGATACTCAACGGCAACCCTGCCATTGCCGTCAGCCAGCTGGGCGGACTGACCCTGCGGCGCTCCGCTGACAACAACGGCGACAGCTGGCCCGACGGAGCGGTGATTGACACCTTCGCCGCCGCACGCACGAACATCAATCTCGGGATCCTCAGTACCGGACCCGTTGTCAGCTACCGCGAGGGCGGGGTCTTCAAGGACATGGTGGTGGTCTTCGCGGATGCCGTGGACGGCAGCAGCTGGGGCGAGGTACAGTTCGTGGATACGGCCGGTGATGTCGGTCTCGCGAGCAGCATGGTCGTATCCGGCAACCGCGTGCTGGTCACCTACATCGATGCGACGAATGGCAACGCCAAGGCCGCCTTCATCAATCACTGATCAGCACTCGCGATAATGGGAGGAGTGCCGGCAGGCGGCTGGAACTGCCCATGCAATTGAACTGTGGCCCGCCTCTGCGGACTCACACGCATGTCAGCGTTCAGAAGCTGAGGTGGTATTCGGCAACGAAGCTTGTATCACTGCTGCGACCGTCACCGGCGAACTCGTCATATTCACCGCGGCTCAGCTCTAAGCGCAGCTCAGCCAGTTCGCACAGCCGCCGGCCGTACATCACGGCGTAGCGGTTGCGGGCATGCTGCAGGAATTCGTCCGTCTGCTGGTAGCCGACAGCCCAGGTGTCCTGCTGGTCAGGCGTATGTGCCAGTTCCAGGTTCAGTGCGCAGGGTCGGTCCCCGCGGCCATCGCCGTTGGCATCGAGATCCAGCGGGTCAAACTCATCCAGCGCCGTCACATACTCACCGATCGCATGCCAGCCGCTGCCGGCCCAGTCATACCTGCCGTACAGGTTCAGGGCAGCAACCCGCCCGGCCACCGGTCCCTCGACCAGGCCGTAGTTGTGGGTTGCCAGCTGCGACAGCCAGCCGGCGCTGAATTGCCAGCCGTCCGCGCAATCCGTGGCCTCACGGCGGCTGATGTCCCACCACAGACAGTACTCACTCAGATCGGCAGGCACGCCGGCCGCGTCCGGGTTGCCATTCTCCAGCAGTTCCAGCTCGGGCTTGTAGAGCCAGGCGGCCACCCGGTAGCGCTCGTCGTCAATTCCGGCACCGATGCCCCTGGCGGTCATCACGCCCAGGTCATTGGCGGCACTGTAGGTCGGGAAGTATGAATCGTTGTCAGCGAAGGGCAGCAGCATCCGGCCGAACTGGGCAAAGGCCCCGCTCTCCGGCTGCTTGTACATTCCCCAGGCCTCATACAGCTCGACGGCTTCCTCATCCAGCATCATGCTGAAATGTCCGCTCCAGGGCCCCTGCGCCAGGTCCCAGCCGATCTCACCCCAGTAGAGCCCGATGTCGCTGACATCCGTTGCGTCATTGCCTGAGACGCTGGACCAGAATCCCTGCAGCTGGAAGTCGCCATACAGCGCATTCTCCAGTGGGACTTCACAGGGATCCTCCGGCTGGCAGGCACTGCATTCGGCGAGCACGGCTAACTGCGCCTCCAGCGCGGCAATGCGCTGCTTGAGATCCGATAGCTCATTGCCGGCCTGCTGTGCTGTTTCCGTGCCTGCGGCCAAGTCAGTCTGCGATTCCGCGGCTGCGCTTGTAGCCAGGGAAACGGTGAGCACGATCAGCAGTGCAGCCCTGCACAGGCAGGGAAATATGCAGTGGTTCATTCCCTGTTGATCGACATTGCCAGCCCCGGCTGAAGCGGTCCTGCCAACGGAACTCATATATCTGAGTTAAGCAGAAGCACGGAGCGGATTCCCGCGAGCCCGGGCTTCCTCAGGCTGGCTCGAACATCAGACCTGGAACTGTGAAATCATCTCCTGCAGGTCCTGGGAGAGGCTTGCCAGGGTGGAGGCGCTGTCGGTGATCTCCTGCATGTTGCTGCTCTGATGCTGGGTGGAGCTGATCACCTGTCCGCAGGCCTCGGCATTCTCCTCGGCAACTACGCCCACCGCCTGCATGGAACTGACGACATCATTCGTGCTGGACCTGATTTCAACCGCTGATTGATTGATCGCCTGCACGCGCAGGCTGAGTTCCTCAACCCCGTCCACCAGCTGCTGCAGCACCTCACTGGTCTTCAGCACCATGTCCGCGCCTTCATTGACCTCCCGGTCACTGGCTGACATCGAGCTGATCGTGGCCGTCATTTCCTCCTCGATGCTCTTCACCAGCCCGGTGATGCTCACCGCAGCCACGTTGCTCTCCTCCGCCAGCTTGCGCACTTCCTCGGCCACCACCGCGAAACCGCGCCCGGCCTCACCGGCCCGGGCGGCCTCGATCGCCGCATTCAGCGCCAGCAGGTTCGTCTGGTCGGCAATACCCGTGATCGTGCCGATGAACTGGCCGATCTGCGATGTCTTCTCTCCGAGCGCCTGCACGACCCGGGTGGTTCCCTGCAGGCTTTCCGTGGCACGCTTGATCAGCTGCGCCGCTCCCTCCGCCTGGGTCTTGCCTTCCCGGCCCGCCCGGGCAGCCTCGCCGGCATACTGCGCCACGGCGTTGATCTCGCTTGTGACATTCTCAACGGCATGCGCACTGCGGCTCAGGTTGTCCTGCGCGCCAGCGAGGTCACTCGTAGTCTGCTGGGCTCCGCTGGCAACCTGCTCAATGGTCCTGCTGACAGCCAGGGAGGAGCGGTTGGTTTCATCCGCGCCGGCGGACAGCTCCTCGCTGGCGCTGGCAACATGCGCCACGGCCGATTCAACCTGGCGAATCAGTTCACAGGTATGGTCCCGCATCTTCAGCATGGAAGCTGTCAACCTGCCGATTTCATCACTGCTGCCTGACTGCGGGATCTCCACCCTGAAGTCGCCGCTGCTCATCGTCTGGGCCGTTGCCGCCAGCTGCTTCAGGGTCCGTGCCACCCGCGCTCCCACCAGCCAGCCGAGCAGAATCAGCAGTACGCTGCTGACTCCGAGCACCGCAAGCAGCTGCGAGCGGGTCCTGAACACATCACCGGAGAACTGCTGGCGCGGTACGCGGATCAGCACGCCCCAGTTCATGCCGGGGAATCCCAGCGCACCCTGCAGATGCGCGTATCCGGCAACGAGCTCCTGGCCGCTGCGGCCGTCGCTTTCCACGCAGTAGCCGGACTCACCGTCCAGCAGCCGGCCGGGCGAAATGCTGCCTGCACTCGCGCTCAGGGCCTTGAACAGCGTTCCCTCGAAGTCCCGGTGCACAGCCCTGTCACCCTGCACGGTCGGGTCGTAGTCAATCACCACCCTGCCGTCGGCATCCAGCAGCAGCAGCCGGGCAGCGGGATATCCGGACTGCTCCAGGTCGTCATAGGCCACGACGAAGAAGTCCTCCACCAGCGAGAACCTGGTGCGGTTGCTCCAGACCGCAATCACGTTCCCGGCTTCGTCAAGCACCGGCGAACTGTAGCCGATCGTCATGGCATCGTCGTCCGGATAGGCCTGGTGCACATCATCGTCAATGTGCAGATGCTCCACGAATGTCCCGTCGGCAATGTCGTTGCCTTCGGATGAGAAGGGCATGCTGGTGTAGAACTCGCCCTTCATGCAGGCCCGGAACCACTCAGCCCCGGCATAGTTCCTTTCATAGATGAAGCCGGTGTCAATCGGATGGCCGCTGCTGTCCCGGGAATTCACGGCGATCACGCGCCCGTCCGTGTCCACGAGAATGCTCAGGTAGTAGCAGCCATAGGCTGCATTGTACTTGTCCATGGCGTGGGCAATCGCATTGGCGGCCGGGTCCGTGTTGTACCAGTTGTCACGGAAGCGGATCACCTCGTTGTAGCCGAAGGCCTGCACGTCGCCATAGCGCTCGAACAGGTTGCGGTCGATCTTGTCGGCCACGGATGCCGCCGCCGCCTGCAGCGCGGACATCTTGCTTTCCTCGATGCCCCGCGTCGCATTGTAGGCAACGAGCGCAATCAGGGCTGCGGGAGGCAGGCCGAAGAGGAGCAGCAGCAGTACAAGCTTTGCACCAACGCCGAGGTTTCTGTTCACTTTGTTCACCTGGAGATTCTGCAGAGAGCCTAACACGCATTGTGTTTGCCTTTGTGAAACACTCGGTAAATCTGGCTGAACTGGCCGAACCCTGCAGGCGTCATGAATCCATGGACACACGGGGTGGGCTTTACATGCTGACGACAGGCAGGGCTTTCCCTGTCCGGCGGATATTGCCCTGGCTCGCTATTCCGCTGCTGATTGCCGCATTGCTGCTGCTTCCCACACTTCGCAGGCAGGCGATTGCCCGCAGGGAACTTACCGGTGCACGAGGCTTGGCACATGCGCAGCTCAGGGATTCGATCCTTCAGCAGTACGCCGATCGGAAGGCTGGGCATCCAGCCGGTGTGCCGGTCACGCTTCCATTTCTTGATCCGCAGCTCAGCAGCGCGGAACAGTTCTGCGCCATCGCCCTGCTGCTGAAGTACTGCCGCCTGAGGGACGGCCAGGACGCCGAGTACTCGCTGACAATCGAGGTCCTGGAGGATGCGCCGGGAGGCGGCGCTCATCGATCCGTCTCATTCCCCAGCCCGGAACTGGAGAGTTATCTTGAACGGCTCGGGCTGCGCATAGGATTCGTATCCTGCCCTGTCGGCGTGGAGGACTTTCCCGTCAACCTGAGGATCAGCAGCATGGCGAGACTCGAGGACGGCCGGATCGATATCCGCTACGAAAAGGAGGACAGCGGACGACTGCACGTAACCCTGTCCCTGGATGAGGACGGCACTATGCGGATAAGTGAAGCGCGCTGATCGGCTGGGATGAGGCACTACATGCTCTCCCCACTATAATCTGCGGGTGTCCCTTAGCTACAGAGAACCCGGCCCGGAGCTGCAGCGGCTCGTTGACAGCCTGCGCGAGGAAGCGCGCATCCCCGGCTGCGTGATCCTCGTTGACGACGGTTCGGGGTCTGATCCAACCGGAATCGAATCCGGCTACAGTGATCCCGCGAACGGCAGGCCCGCCACACTGGCTGAGCATTACCCCGTTGGCAGCGTGACCAAGACCTTCGTCGCCGTGCTGACCATGCGTGCCTGGCAGGCCGGACTGCTGGACCTCGACGAACCGCTCGGGCTGCATCTGCCGGAGCTGGCCGAGCTGCTGCCGATCGCCGGTGAAATTCCGGTGCGCCTGCTGCTCAACCACAGGAGTGGCCTGCCCAATTACTCCCTTGTGCTGGAAGGCCTGCCGCGCATCGTGGATGAGAAGCTGCTCACTTGCCAGTGGCGTGAACCGGAGATCCTCGCCCTGCTGGAGAAGGCCGAGCCGCTCTATGCCCCTGGCGCGGGCTGGAACTACTGCAACACCAACTATCTGCTGCTCGGGATGCTGCTGGAACGCGTGCACAGCCGCGATCTGGCAACGCTGCTGGCCGAGGAGATCACGGGCCCGCTCGGCCTGGCCGACGCGCTCTACATGGCAACACAGGAAGTGCCCGGTCCACTGGCTGTGCCGCATCTCTCCTCCCGTGATGGCTACCGTGCCATCCCGGAGCTGCATGCACCGACGCTCTGGCGCGGGGCAGGCGCAATCGTGTCCACGGCCAGCGACCTGCTGGCCTACTCGCGTGCGCTGTTCAGCGCTGGCCTGCTCGGGGCCCAGCTGACCGCGGCGATGCAGGACTGGGAGGATGTCGAGCTCTCGCGCGGGCCGGATGTCGGGCTGTACAACATCTCGGAGCTGGCCTTCGGGCTCGGGCTGTTGCGCTATGTGAAGAACGACGGGCTGGAATTCATCGGGCATCACGGCGGGATTGTCGGCTACCGCGCGGAGCTCTTGTGGCTGCCACGCAGCCGGATGCACATCGTGGCTCTTGGCAACCGGCACAAGTCCGACCTCGGCCGCATCGTCTACGCCGTCGCCAGGCACTTGCTCGGCATGCCGCAGCTGCCCCGCGGCGCGGGCTAGGGAGGAGGACAGAATTTATTCTGACAATGGAGGCCAGATGTCAGTCTGGCAATGGTCCGACCACAAAGGCACGAAGCACACGAAGTTCACCTCTGGCTCACGAAGAACTCCTGGTGATCCGGAAACCTCTTGGTGAACTTAGCGATCTTTGGGGGAGTAAATGACAACGGTCTGACCACAAAGGCACGAAGCACAGGAAGTCCTCCTCTGGTTCACGAAGTACTCCTGGTGATCTTGGAAACCACTTCGTGAACTTTGTGATTTTTGTGGTGAATAAATGGCAATGGAGGTCCGGCGCAAGCCGGACTCGGAAGTCGAGCGCAAGCTCGGCGGGTTTGACAACGCCGAGACGCCGAGGCGCGGAATTTACCATATATGTTTCTTGCTCGTCTTCACTCTGCGCCCCTGCGCCTCTGCGTTTTGTATAACCGTTTCAATCATCCTCGTTGCCACCCGAACGCAGCGATCCGCCTGCCGGACTGACATCCGGCCTCCTGCTCAATCGATTGCCACCGCACCCTTCGCCGCCGGCAGGTAGTCCACGGGCTGGCGATACTCATGCACCGACAGCTCCCAGCTCTCGGGCCATTGCCTGTCAGCTTCAGTCCGCGCAGGCAGGTGCGACAACTCAATCCGCCACAGCTTGTCAGCCGCGAACCACTCGCAGACACCCTCGCCCGCGTGCTCGCTCCAGCCACGCCCACTGAGCTGCCCGGCGATGTCGTGCTGCGCTGCGTCGAAACTGCCGGAGTAAGCGAAGCCCACATGCCATGAGCGGCTTTCGTTGGCAATTCCCATACTTTCCATGGGATGCCAGGTCCTGCTTTCGCTGAGCATTGTGCGCCTGAGCTCCAGGCTGGCCGGCAGCGCCGCTGCACCGGCACGACGCGGGGCATGCAGCCAGCCAAGCGGCCAGTCCGGCGGATACTGGAGCGGGGCCGGGTTGCGCACGGCGCTGAGCACGGCCGCAATCGTGCCCATGAGGGCCAGTCCCACCACCAGCGGCAGCACTCGAGTCCATTTCATCCCATCTACTATGACGCCTCAGATTGCGCATTTGGTTCGCCCGGGCGAACCGCTCCGTGATCAGCGGAAATTCAGAATGCCAGACCAGAGGAAATCAGAACTGCACCTTTGCAAGCATGGCATCAAGGTCGCCCGCATCGGGTGTGTCATCCGTGCCCAGCGGCAGGTCCTCGAAAGCCAGGCTGATGTCCAGCACTCCATTGGCGCTGTAGTCGCTGATCGCGATGTTGTTGTCAAGCAGGTTGAACTCAGTCGGCACACTTTCCAGGGAGAGCGGGTAGAGATTGACATCACCCACGACCTGGGACCCGCCGCTGATGTATAGCTCGCCTGACGGACCGGCCAGCAGCGAACCGAAATCGCCGAGGGACAGCAGGGTCCTGTCGCCACCGGTTCCGGCCATGTGGAATGAACCCTCTCCGGCACCGTTGCGCATGCGCAGCAGGCTGATGCCCGTATCGTCATCACCGATGCGCGGAGTCTGCAGTGCGCAGATCGCACCAGTGCCGTCAATCAGCAGGTCGCGCAGGCGGATGCCTGTTTCAGCCGTCGGGTAGCGTAGCTGCTGGTGGCTGCTGAGTTCCATGGAACTGTCGAACTGCAGCAGCTCAATGTAGTTCTGCAGGATGTCATTCTCGGTCCAGATATACTGCGAAACGAACAGGATTCCGCCGCCATGCGCGATCATCCTGGCCGAACGCGGCCCTGACTTTGAGCTGGTTTCCCACGAGGTGACACCCTTGGATGTACCATCCAGACCGAACTCGGCGACGAGGATCTCCCAGGGTTCAATGATCCCTCCATCCAGGCGGTCATACACGAAGACACTGTCGTTGGCGACGCAGACCTGGCTGTCACTGAAGTCGATGTCGGCTCCCCAGGTCCTGCCCCATTCAAGCGTGTAGTCAGCATTCACGCGCAGCAGGTAGATGTCAAAGCCGCCGTGGCCGACCAGGTAGAAATTGCCACTGTCATCCATAGCCACCCCGCTCAGCATGCTGAGCTGGCAGTCAAACTCCTTGTGAGCCACGATGTTCAAGTCGCCGTCCAGCTGCATGATGTGGGGGTCAGAGCCGTTCATGCCGGCAATGAAGATGTTGCCTGAAGCATCCGTGAGCATGAATTCGGCGGTCGTGTCCGATGCAAAATGCAGGCGCTTGGCAGCCGTGCGCGTTCCATCGGCAGAGTAGCGCAGCAGCGTAAGGTAGCCAAGCTCACCGGCATCCTCATAGCTACGCAGGCCGAGGATGATGTTGCCGGCAGCATCGAAGGTGCTGCATTCCACGACCTCATGCAGGCTGTCAATACCGAAAGTGTGAATCCAGTCCGGCGGCTCCGGTCCGCTGACATTCAGTCTGAGGCTGGCAACGCTCGCCGAGTCCCCTCCGTGACAGAGCACGGCCGCAAAGGCGTGGTCCATTCCGCTGGCATAGCGCCCGGCAACGCCTCCGAGATTTGCGGTAACATCCACATCAAACCTGTCAATGAATACCCAGCGGCCGTTGTCATAATCAGCAATTGCCAGCCAGTACTCCCCTGACAGGGCACCGACGTTCACCTCGAGCGATTCAACCGGATCGCCCGCGGACAGATCAAAGCGGTAGATCGCCCAGGCGCTGGCGGAGGAAGTGGAAACCAGCTCCAGCTCGTCCCCGTTGACCGTGGCATCACCGCCGCTGGCTTGCGCATCCTTGCCAGGCACCTCCATGGAGGCGCTGGCGCTTCGTGCGTCCTCGTGCAGCGAGTCCAGTGCTTCCACCGCAGGCAGCAGCCCGGCCGGTGTGGCGTCTTGCAGCTGGGAATCCATCCCGCGTCCTGTACAGGAAGCAAGGAAGAATGCAGCGAGGGTCAGTAGAATGCCTATCCTGATCTGATTCATGGCAAGCGGTCCTTTTCATGATCGGGCTGTCATGGTACGCCGACTGTCCACCGGCTCATGCCAGCAGTATATACCTAACGGACAGCAGCCCTGCTGCGCCTGCACACACCGGCAATTCTTCCCGGATGCTCTGCTGACTGTGCTGGCCTTGCCTCCCGGCATTCGGCAAACCACCATGGAGTATATGGAAGCTGTTTTCCTCTCGGTTCATTAAATCAGGATTAAACATCATTGCCCGACTTGCCCGCTCTGCTGACCCTCTGCCATAATCCGCCCCTATCAATTGCGGCCGGGCCAGTTGGCCGCTCTCATGAGGACTGGACCTGGAGATGTATAGATTCATTTTCGCTTCCCTGCTGCTCTGCGCGCTGCTCATCAATGGCAGCCGGACCGCCAACGCCAAGGGGGCCACTGAGCATCCCGTGATCAAGCCCTTCGGCGGAGCCGAGTTCGTGGATGCCCCGAGCAAGACCGTGAGTTTTGAGAGCTACGACTTCCTTGTCAGCACTGCAGATGGCAAGAAGACCGACAAGGTCACGAAGCAGGGCAAGTACTGGTACCTGCGCTACCGCATCACGGATGCCTCCGGCCAGCTGGACAAGAGTGTCGGTGCTGAGGAGATCCTCGAGAACTACCGCAATGCCTGCCGCCAGCGCGGCGGGACGATCCGCTATGACTACGCCAGGCGCCTGGTGTTCTCGCTCACCCGCGAGGATGGCGGCGAGACCTGGGTCAACCTGCAGGCCAGCGATGGCAACTACGACCTGACGATCGTCGATGAGAAGGGACTTGATCCCACGCTCGTGTTCGGGGCGGAGGAGATGGCCAGCGAGATTGACATCGATGGCGACGTGGTGATCTACGGCATCAACTTCGCCGTTGACAGCGACAGGCTCGAACCCGGCAGCGAGAAAGTGCTCACGGAGATGGTGAAGCTGATGCGCAATCAGCCGCAGCTGCGCATCGAGATCCAGGGCCACACTGACAACACCGGCAGCGCGGACTACAACTTCAAGCTCTCCGACCGCCGCGTCGCCACCGTGCGCGAGTTCCTGATCCTGTTCGGGATCGATCCCGCGCGGATGATCTCGAAGGGCTACGGCCTGAGCCGGCCGGTGGCCACGAACGACACGGAGGAAGGCCGCGCGCTCAACCGCAGGGTGGAACTGCACCGCATGAACTGAGCGGCAGATGCAGCGCATGCCACGCTCTCACCCGAGCGAATGCGAGGCGCGCAGTCGCGCGAGGAACTTAGTGATCGCCAGTCTGGTTTTATTGGCGCAGAGGCGCAGAGATTGAAAAGAGGCCCTGAGAAGTCATGGGGTCGGGAAGCTGTGGTGTCCGGCTTCGTAAGCACGCGAGGGGACGTGATTTGCAGCAATCATGCCCCGGACTGACCACACATTCAATTCCCTCCGCGTCTCCGTTTTCCCTCAGCGCCTCTGTGCCAACATAACCGCAGCGTATGCCACGCTCTCACCCGAGCGCATGCGAACCTCAGCTTTGCAACATGATTGCCTTTCGCATCGTCCAACAGGCATTCGCATCCATACATTTGTATATGGACAGCAATGTGACTTCTGCCCGATCCCAGCGGCGGCGGCAGTCGCATCCATTTCATCCTGCTTACCATGACGCGTGCCCACTGCGGATTGATTCGTGCCGGATCAGGGCTGAATCACCTGCGGCACTTCTCCCGAGGGATCCAGGGCGACGACTTTCCCATGCCGCACCACATCGACAGGCTGGCTGTATTCATCGATACTCAGTTGCCAGGCGTATCCACGGAAGTAGCCGGGACTGACACAGGACTTCGTGGACAGCAGCAGTGTCGGCTTTTCCCTGCCAATGAGGATGATCCGGTAATGGCCATCGCTGGAATAGTAATGATGCAGTTCCGCCATTGGCCGCCAGACCCGCCAGCCGCGCCCGGCAAGCTGTGCTTCCAGACCTGCTGACACTTCACTGAACGTACTGGGCGTGTTGAACCCGATCCGCCAGCTCCTGCATGTATTGCTGACCTGCCCGTCCCTTTTGAGCTCCTGCCAGGGTCTGTACTCCGCCTCAATGACATCCGGCAGGCCGTCGAACCCACGGATCTCTCCTGCGGTCGCAAGTGGCGGGGCCTGGACATACTCCAGCGGCCATTCCGGCGGGTAGTGCACCGGGCGATGGGCATGGTGCCAGCCGCCGCCAAGCGCCAGACTGCAAGCAAGTACGACTGCAAACAAAGACTGCCTTTCCTGCGACCACATCCCTCCAAGCAGACCAGCCTGTGACAGCTATGTTCCGTGGCAGGAGGTGCATTTTCTGAATGCAACACAGCAGCCTAGATCATCGTCAAACAGCTCGGGTGCAGTGACACATAGCCTGCGAGCCGTGTGACTTCAGCCCGACCCATTCCAGCTTCGCTGGAATGCAGGGCCAGACCGTCGAATGCTCGCATGAGACGGTAACTCAAATGTATAATCGTGGGAGTATTCGCCACAGGGGCAGGAAGACATGATCAGAGTGAACAACCTCGTCAAGCATTACAAGCGGGTGCAGGCCGTGGACGGCATCAGCTTCCACGTCGAGGAGGGCGACATCTTCGGCTTCATCGGGCCAAACGGCGCTGGCAAGACCACCACCATCAAGATGCTCGCCACCCTGCTGCTGCCCACCAGCGGCTCGGCGCAGATCGGCGGCTATGACGTGGTCAGCGAAAGCGACAAGGTGCGCCAGATGCTCGGCTACATGCCCGACTACTTCGGCGTCTACAACGACCTCAAGGTCTGGGAATACCTCGACTTCTTCGCCGCCGCCTACAAGATCCCGCGCACGCGCCGCGTCGGCATCATTGACGACGTGCTGGTGCTGACCGACCTCACCGTCAAGAAGGACGCCTTCGTGGCCGAGCTCTCGAAGGGCATGAAGCAGCGCCTCTGCCTGGCGCGCACCCTGATCCACAACCCGAAGGTCCTGATCCTCGACGAGCCGGCCTCGGGTCTCGACCCGCGCGCCCGCATCGAGATGCGCGAGCTCCTGAAGGAACTCAAGCGCATGGGCAAGACGGTGTTCATCTCCAGCCACATCCTCACGGAGCTCTCCGACTTCTGCAACAAGGTCGGCATCATCGAGGCCGGGCATATGGTGGTCTCGGGCGCGGTGGATGAGATCCTGCAGGCGGTCAGCCAGGGCCAGCTGGTCACGATCAGCGTGCCGGCGGAGCAGCTGGAGGCGGCCGCCGCGGCGGCCCAGCGCCACAGCAAGGTGCTGAACGTCGAGACCAAGGGTGCCACCGAGCTGGACGTACACTTCGACGGCAGCCAGGACGACCTCTCCGAACTGATGCAGCACATGCTGGCCGAAGGCATCAAGGTCCGCTCGATGAAGGAGAGCGTGAACAGCCTCGAGGATATCTTCATGAAGGTGACCAAGGGGCAAGTGAATTAGGGGAGGGGGTTACGAGACAATACTTAATGTTTTATCTTTGATTTTTGTGGAGGCGAATGTCCACTCATGCAGATTACGATTAACCACTTTGGTCCAATTAACGAACTTGATGGCCAATTATCTTCAAGAGCACAAAACTTGATATATGCTAGAAATGGAACTGGAAAATCTTTTATTTCTCGAGCATTCTTGTATCTGGATTTCAAAGGTCAAGACTTAGAGATTGAGAATGCACCACTAGACTTGATCTCCGATGAATCACCAATTGGGTCATTTTCATTCGGATCAGAACTTGTTAATTATGGCTCGATCAAAGTCACTAAAGACCCACGTTCACATGAAATGACACTAGGCGATAAAATTTTTCATGTGTTTTGCCATGATTTTGTTCAAAATGAAGTACATGAACAGGACTATAGCCTAAAAGGTGTGAGTAAGAAAAGTATTCTAATCGATAGGGAAAATATAGAAATCAACAAAATACGAACTGAAATAGAGGAAAAATCACTATCACTTGAGAGCATTAGAGAAAATCTAAGAAAGGCACTTGAAGTTGAAAAAGCAATGAAGCTAAGAGATGAAATCGGGATTAATCCAAATTTAAATGAATACAAATCGTTAAAGGCCAATACTATCGCAATTACAGATGAAAGACCCAGACGAAACAAGAAAACTTTGGCACAAATCTCAAAAGACTTAACAAGACTACAAAACCTTCCTAGTGATATTAGACCTATCCGGATTGTCAACACCAATTTACATGAAGTTATTGACTGGGCTGATGTTGAATTACTACTCGAAAGAGAAACTCCGAAGTCCGAATTACCACTAGAGGTGATCAATAAAATTGAAGAGTACCCGGAATTCTATAAAATAGGCAATAAAATTATAATAGAAACATTTCCGGCTAACTGCCCATTTTGCGAACAGAATATTAGCCAGCAGAACGTGCAATTAATACTAAAAATCTATTCCGAGTATTTTGCAGGAGAAGAAGAGAAACATAGATTATTGTTACAAAAACGGATTGAACAATTAAAGAATCTTGAAAATGATATTATTCAAATAAATTATCAATCCGCAAAACAAATAGCTATCTATTCACAATTAAAATTAATTTTACCTGATTATCGAGAAACGTCCTTAACATCAGTTGCAAAAGAAGTGACAACGCTTCAAAATTCTATTCAACAACTTGTGTTAGCTTTATCCAGCAAAAAGAGCAAATTAAACCAGTCACATATCGTCCGAACAAGTGAAATGGAAAGGACTTTGGATAGTTTAATCAACGATGTCACTGCAAATAACGTTAAAGTGACAATACTCAATGAACAGCTCCAGAATACTGATAATGCTAGAAGAAAACTTCAAAGAGAAGCATGTAGGTTATTCGCCGAAGAATGGATCCTTGACAATTGGAGCACAATAACATCTGGACATGATCTGGAAGATGATATCAAAGCACTAAATAAGAGATTGCAGCAATTGGAAGAAAAAATGCCAACCGAAGATGTGTATGAGAAAATTTCAAAAACATTTAAATATTTATTAAGATACTTTTTTGAGGATAAGTATGTTTTCGACGAAAAGACATCTGAAATCTCTCTTGGAAGTACTAACTTTAGGAGAGGATTAATACGATCACTTAGTGATGGAGAAAAATCAATAATTGCCTTCTGTTATTTTATAGCAAGTATTCACGGCAAGGTATCTAAATCCAGCCAGTATAAGAATGTTTTCCTTGTAATAGATGATCCTGTAAACTCTCTATCCTTTGACTACATATATGATGTTGCCCAGATAATCAAGAATTTGACTATTTCAGAAGAAGGAACAATCTCTGTCAATCCATCCAAAATTTCTGATGCAAAGTTCCATAGACCTGATATGTTGATTCTAACTCACAGCAGTTATTATTATAACATGTTGCTGTCAAATCGCGCAGTCAAAGATGAATCAGCATTTCTCTTAGAAGCTACGGATGCATGCCACAGATTACATAAGCAATCCGTTTACATTGCCCCTTTTCAACAACAGTTGATGTTGGTTCACAAAGTTTCAATTGGAGAAAAGAAGCCAGATGTTTCAGTTGGCAATTCAATTCGATCTGTTCTTGAAGCTGTTGGCCGATTTTGTTATCCGAAGAAAAGTCTGACCGATTTTCTAACGATAATAGCTGGCGAAGAGGGAATTTCAATTAAAAGTGTAATGATAAACAGCTTGAGTCACGGTACTTATTTCGATGAATCACCAACTGATGACGATTTATTACTAGCTTGTAAAGATACGATTAATGTTGTAGATAGATTTGCTAAGGGTCAGTTAGATCTTCTTTAGAGTATTGATCAATTCTTAATAGGTAGATTATGTATTTCAAAATCAAGACCAACCACGAAATTTCTCCTGACATCATTGATCTGATCATCAAGGCCGAGAAGCAGATTGACATCATCTCGCCCTACCTGGATCTCTGGAATCACCTGCAATCCAGTCTCGAAGCTGCGGCCAAGCGGGATGTGATCATCAACGTGGTGTTCCGGGCAGAGATGAAGGACAAGTACAAGGACATCACGAAGTGGCTGATGGACATCGGCGCGCATGTCTACATGGTGGACAAGCTGCATACCAAGGTCTATTGCAGCGAGCGTACTGTGATCATCACTTCCATGAACCTGTACGACTACTCAGCCAAGAATTCGGAGGAGTTCGCACTCACTTCGCCTGAGGACGAGCTGATTGAGCAGACCCAGAAGTACATTGCCGAACTCAGGAGCAGAGCGATTCCCCTGGACACAAAGAAGGTCGGAAGGGTATTCGACAGCGTTGGCAAGAAGGAAACGGAGGCATCAACCTCCATATCCAGGTCTGCAGCAAGCTCAACGAAGTCTTCAAGTGCAAAGGCGAATGCAACTTCAGAAACTAAAGTGGCTCGCACGCCAAAGGTTTCAGCCAGGGGCGAGGCTGGCGCTTTCTGCGTCAGGTGTGGCGAGGACCTGAAGTTCAACATGGAGAAGCCGCTTTGCTACAACTGCTACAAGTCCTGGAGCAAGTACAAGAACCCGGCCTTTGTAGAGAAGTTCTGCCACGGCTGCGGCAAGGCACACAAGTCCAGCCTTGAAAAGCCGCTGTGCATGCCCTGCTGGAAGGACCGAGGAAGACCAACAGCCTGATCAGCATTCTGCCGCTTGCGCCGCAGCACCCTTGCCCGGTTTGCACCGGGCCTCCGAAAGGTCGCCGGTCATCCCGGGTGGGGTGCCGGTTCAGCGCGACCCGGATGCGCAGATGCGCAGCCGCAGCGCCAGACCGTCGAATGCTTGCATGAGACGGCGGATCACTGCGGAGGGGATGTCAATCCGGCCGGCGGCTGGCGAGGATATAGGATCTCGGATGTAGGGTGTTGCAGACGGCGGCAGGATGCAGCTGTAACTGACCACTGATCGGCGGCAAGCTGCCGCCGCTACGGGTACGAAGGGTCGGCGACTGGAAGTCGCCGCTACAGGAATCACTTCTTCCACTTCTTCCACTTCCCCCACTTCCTTCCACTTCTTCCACTATTCAAACTGCTCCAGACTACTCCCGGCGAGCTGAATGCTCGCGCTCCATCTGACCACTGACCACTGATCCGGCGACAGGAAGTCGCCGCTACGGGATTCACTTCTTCCACTTCTTCCACTACAAAAACTACTCAAACTATTCCAGACTGCTCCCGGCGACTGGAAGTCGCCGCTACTGACCACTCACCACTCCCCAGCTCATTCCTGTTGTAATATTCCATCTGCCGCCGGACTGTCAGCGGCTCATGGGAGTTGCCATGTCGAATCCGTTCATTCGTTTCGTGGTGCTCGCAGGCTGCCTGGCACTTGCAGCCTGCGGTCGCTCAGGTCCGGGCCTGGAGCAGGCCCAGCATCCGGCGGAGAGCGCCCTGCCGCTCGAGCGTGTGCCGCAGTTCAGCCTGCACTGGCTCCCCGCCGATCCGGCGCTCGGCAGCGCGGAACTTTCGCTCAGCACCCGCGAACTGTCCGATGGCAGCGTGCTCGCCAGCATCAGCGTGAGCGAGGCAAAGGGCCTGCGCGGCCTGTTCTATGAACTGGAGTACGACCCTGAGCGGTTCAACCCAGTAGCGGCACAATTCCTCAGCGGCCTGGCCCCGGCCGACCAGCTGCTCACGGCCGCCGACATGCAGACTCCCGGCCGCCTGCAGCATGGCGCGGTGATCATGCACGCACTGGAGCAGGATGGCCTGACTGGCAGCGCCGGCGTGGCCGAGCTGCTGTTCCGCGCTGAGCCCTTCGAGCCGTCCCGCTCCCTGAGCAAGGCCCCGAAGAGCCGCTTCAGCCAGGCCACCCTCAACCTCGACGTGACCGCGAAGACGCTGAGCTGGGGCTATGCCAACGAGGGCGACTACGACCAGAACAGCGAGGTCAACGTGGCCGACCTGGCCCCGCTCGGAACCTTCTTCCAGGAGAACACCGGCGGCAGCGGCCCCTTCCCCACGGGCAGCCGCTTCTTCATGATCGACGGCGACCGCAACGGTGAGCTGAACATCGCCGACCTCGCCCCGATCGGCACGAACTTCCAGCGCAGCGCCGCCAGCTACAACGTCTACCGCAGCCTCGACCCGGCGGACATCCCGGCAGGCGAGGACCCGAGCACGATCGAGCCGCTGGGCTTCGTCAACCTCGCGGACGGCGTGAGCGCCGAGACCGGCAGCCAGCTGCAGTTCAGCTTCGAGCTTGAGGCGCTGAACAGCGGCTGGTTCTACTGGGTGCGCCCCTGTGACACGAAGGACGGCGCCGGCCTCGAGGGCATCGCCAGCAACATCGTCAGCAGCGGCGGCAAGCCTGACAACGCGGAGCCCACGGCGCAGCTCAGTGCCGACCCGCTCAGTGGCAACGCCCCGCTCGCGGTCAGCTTCGACGCCTCGGGCAGCACTGACAGCGACGGCACGATCATCCAGTTCGCCTGGGACTTCGACGGCGACGGCCTGTTCGATGACACGACCACGGTGCCGACCGTGAGCACCACCTACCAGTCTCCCGGGGTGTTCACCGCCCGCGTGCAGGTCACCGATGACGGGGCCGCCACGGGCTCAGCCCAGCTCGAAATCGTGGCCTCCACTGTTGACAACCAGTCCCCCAGTGCGGTGCTGCAGCTCAACCCGGCCAGCGGCACCATCCCGCTGGAGGTGACGCTCGATGCCTCGGGCTCGACTGACGACGGTGTGATCTTCAACCATGTCTGGGACTTCGAGGGGGATGGCAGCGTGGATGCCACGACGGGCAGCAACCCGCTTGCGATCCACACCTACACCGCCGCCGGCAATGTGAGCCCGAGCGTGAAGGTCGTTGACAACTTCGGGCTGGAGGACAGCGCCAGCGCATCGCTCAGTCTGGTGCTCGGGCCGCAGGCCCCGCTCGCCGTGCTGCAGGGCCAGACGGAATTCGAGACCAGCCTGCAGTTCTACTCCGCGGAGAACAGCACGGATGCCGACGGCAGCATCGTGCGCTATCAGTGGGACCTCGATGCCGACGGCCTGATTGACGGCGACACCGGGGACAGCCCCTTCATCAACATCACGATACCGCCGGGCCTGCATGAACTGAAGCTGATCGTGACCGACGACGAGGGCCTGACGGGCGAGACCAGCCTCATCCTGCGCTCGCGCAACACCAACAGCGATCACATGCCGCCCTTCGCCAGCTTCACGGTTGATCCCCTGCAGGGCACAACCGCCGTCAGCCGCACACTGGACGCCAGCGCCAGCACGATTGGTGACGGCGAGGACGGCACGCTGGAGTTCCGCTGGGACTTCGATGGCGACTTCGATGAGGACCTGGTCACCACCGAGCCGGTCACGCAGCATACCTACATCTTAGGCGGCATGATCACGACGCGGCTGACGGTGCGCCAGAAGAACAGCGACGGCACGACGGATGACACCACCGTGTTCGAGATCGTGCCGGTGGGCGACTTCGGCCTGGCCCCGCTGGCGAAGCTGACGGCCACGCCCCGCATCGGCGTCGACCCGCATACCGTGCTGTTTGACGGTTCCGGCAGCATCGACTTCAACGGCACGATCGAGAAGTTCGAATGGGACATTGACGGCGACCTCGTGGTTGACATCGACGGCGGGACTGACCCGACACTCGAGCAGCTCTACACATCCTCCGGCAGCCGGACGGTGCGGCTGTTCGTGACGGATGACGACGGCCAGCAGAGCATTGTCAGCGTCACCGTCGAAACCAGCGACCCGGACAACCCGCCGCCGACAGCGGTGCTGATCGTCAGCCCGGAGAACGGCAGCGGCCCGCGCGACGTGACCTTCAACGCCACGGCCAGCACCGATGATTCGCAGATCGTCTCCTACCAGTTCGACATTGACGGTGACGGAGACACGGACATTTCCTCCGAGGATCCGCTGGTCACGATCCCTGAGCTGAATCTGAACGGCACGATCACCGCCCGGGTGACGGTCGTTGACGACGACGGCGGCACCGGCGTCGCAACTGATACATACACGATCACCGGTGGATTCGAGAAGGGCACGGTCGAGGAGAGTTTCTTTCCCTTCGACACCGTCTCAGCCAGGGTGAACGGCTCCGGTTCGGCCTCCGTTGCCAGCCTGATCTACTACAACGGTTCCAGCGACAAGGTGCACTTCAGCAACACCTCTGACACCAGCGGCACCGCATGGGACAGTCCCGGCGTGGTCTTCAAGGAAGACGGACTGCGCAACAGACTCTCGCTGAAGAACGTCTTCCTCGCACCCTCCACCTCCCTCACGACCAGTGGCGCCGTGCTGTTCGCCCGGGCCAACGACACCAGCGGATTCGACTGGGCGGACCCGATCACGGTTGTCAGCCGTGGCAATCTGTTCAGTGCGGTGCTGACCACGGCCAGCGTCAACCCGGCGATCCTCTTCATTGACCAGGGCCCGACGCCGGATGAGATCCGCTTCATGCGCTCCACCTCCACCACCGGAGCGAGCTGGCCGGCGACGGAGATCACCGCCGCCGTGGCTGACTCCAGCTTTGACGACCTGTCTGACATGCAGACCCTGTTCGTGAACGGCCGCCCTGCTGTGTTCTACACCCATGATTCCGAATTCACGAACCTGCGCTACGTGCGTGCAGCGACTGCGGATGGAAGCAGCTGGGGTACGCCGGTGGAGATCCCTGGCAGCCGGCATGACGACGGCTACAGCGTGGCGATCATCGATGGCCGCCCGGCGGTCACGGTCGGCAGCTTCTTCGAGGCCCCGCGCTTCATCCGCGCCAGTGACGCCGACGGCAGCAGCTGGGGCAGCTCCGTGCTCGTTGCCTCCAACAGCGGGCACCTGGAGCGCTCGGTGCTCGCCGAGGTTGACAACAAGCCGCACGTGTTCTGGGTTGACCGTCAGGGCCGCTACATGATGGCGGTCGGGTTATCAAGCAGCGGTGTTATCTTCGACGACCCGCAGATTGTCGGCTTCGGCAGAGGTTTCGATGCCCCGCAGGCGCTCCTGAGCTTTGACAACCGCGCAATGGCGATCATCGTGGACCGCGATGGCAACCTCTTTTCCGTCACTGAGCAGTAATCCGCAGGCCAGCGGCGCTGCAGCTCAGCTCTTCGGCTGCAGCTCGCTTACGTAGATCCGGTGCAGGGGCGGGGCGGGGCCGTCCTCCAGTTCGTGCATCACATACAGCCTGTCTCCGATCCGGCAGGAGCGCGGCTCGGAAATGTCGGCCGGATCGCGGTAGGGGCTGTCACCGATATCCACCGTGAAGTAGTCGGCGAGCCAGTCCGGACCGGGCAGGATCAGCCCGCCATGCAGCAGCGGACTCGTGATCAGCGGCGCGTGGTTTCCATCGATGCTGCTGAAGACAGCGGGCTGTCCACTGTCCAGCAGGCTCATGCAGATGCCCTCGTAATTGACATCATTTCCCATGCTGAGGATCTTCAGCGGTTCATGCTGCAGTTCCCCGTCCCCAATGCTGAGCGGCAGGTAGGCCAGCAGTCCGCCGTTCCCGGACCCGGGCGGAATCGTATAGGCACAGTGCAGCAGCTCACCCTCCTGCTCCAGGCAGAGCCCGCTGGGATACTCGTAGCTCGGCCCGTAGGCCGTCACGGTCACGACCTCCCAGTCCGCCGGCAGCTGCGGATTGTCAACCAGGGCCCGGAACATCTGCACCTCGTCGTCATTGTCAACGACCCACAGCCCGGCCACGCGGCCTTCGAGATGTCCGAAGTCAAACTCACGAGGCACCCTGCGGAAACTGGGGACGTCCTCCAGCACGCGTGTGATGCGCCAGTCGTCAGCATCCAGCGGGTCATCCTTCAGGGCATAGGCGTAATTGAGCACTTCCAATGAGCCGGACAGCAGCCGGCTGCTCCACATGATCTCCAGCCGGCCTGAAGCGTTGTTCATGCGGATGCTGTCAGCAGCGACCTCGCCCTCCTGCAGCTGGTAACTCATGAAGGCTCCCGCCGCCGCCGGATTGGGGCCCGTGCCGCGGCTGATGTACAGGCCCTGCGTCAGACCTTCTGCGGCCTTGGCGGGCCAGGCGATCCAGGGCCGCTCAGCATGGTGCGCCAGCGCCATATGGATCTCGGGCAGATCGGCCTTGATCACATCCACGAACAGGTCTCCGCCCGGGTCCAGCACGCCGTAGCGGATCGTATTGCGGTCGTCATCCCAGTAGCAGATGGCCGGCCCAGCCAGGGCAGGGTCCAGATCCGGGTCAATGTCCCCGAAGCCGCCGTAGCCCGGGTCGTTCGTGGCCACTTCCCGTGATATCCACTGGCCGGAGCAACCCAGCGCGGGCTCACTTTCCAGGCTCGGACCCAGATCGGAGGTGATGATCGCTGTGTAGCTGTATGCGCTGTAGTCGTCCGTGAAGAAGTCGAAGAAGCGGTTGTCTCCTCCACTGAGCGGCTGATCGGTGTGGAGCTCGGTATCGTTTCTATAGATCGTGACCGTGGAGCCGGGGCGGATCTCCTGCGTAATCACGTCAATCACCACGCCGATATGGATCTGGCGGCGGCTGACGGCCAGCTCCGGCCTGCCCGTGCGGCGCAGGCCCGTGGCAACAGCACTCCAGTCTGACTGCTCCTCCGCTGTCAACGCACGTACGCGGTAGTCATAGGCGAAGTCGTACTCCGCCTCATCCCCCACCGGGCTGTCCGAGGCATGCTGGAAAATCGGCTCGAGTTCCGTGCTCAGTTCCGCGAGGAAGCTGAAGGCCGACTCATCCGCACCGGCTGGCCGGTACTCGATTTCATAGCTCTGCGCTCCCGGGACCTGCGACCACTCCAGCCGGATGAAGCCGGCATACAGTCCATTACTTGCCGTCAGTACCTCCGGTGCATGCAACGCTGCCGTGTACTCCACATGGACCCGGTCGACGCTACCGAAGGCGGCCACCTTGCCGACGACCACAACCGACACGTATAGATTGCCCTGCGGGCTGCTCTGGCTGAGCGGATCGACTATGTCCAGCAGATCAAAGGTCTCGGAATCAGCCGAAGCGCCAATCGCCTTGAACTGCCAGCGCTGGAGGCTGAAGTCCGCCAGGGCGAAGTAGTACAGCCCGTCGCTCTCAATCCCGCTCATTTCCACACTCAGGCCCGAGAAAGGTGTCTGCGGGCCGATCCCGGGAATCCTGTAGACCGCATAGCGGATCGAGGCATCCACATCCGGCTTCAGCAGCAGGCTCTGGTTCACGATGCTGCCATTGTGGCTGACTGCCTCCCGGCCCTGGATGCTGTCATTCACCAGCGCCGAGGCATCGCGCAGTTCCTCTCCGTCCAGCGGATCCTGCGGGATGCCGGGTAGCAGCTGCTGCAGGGACTGGTTCCCGGCGGAGACGGATTCCAGCCGTGCCCCGGACTGCCCGCCTCCACAGGAGCTTGCAGCAAGCAGCAGGACACAGAGCAGCAGACCGGACAGGCGCAGGTGCATCGGGATTCCCTCATGTCGAACATTCAGATGAGACAGGATTCTAGAGTGACACAGGGTCAGCGTCAATCATCCAGTTGTACCTGAAACCTGACTTCGAAACATGAAACAACTTGCCTACGGGTTGATGCGCATCACCAGCGTATCCTCATCGTCGGGGTTGGCTGTGTTCACAACGCCCGTCGCGTCAGTGATGTTGACGGGGCTGAGCTCCGCGGAGCTGATCGTCAGATCGAGGAGCGTGAGCGGTGCATCAACCACACGGCCCATCGTTACCAGGCTGCTGGTGCCACCCGGCAGCAGTGTCAGGCCGTCAGAGTCGATTGAGGTTCCGGCGATGAAGATGCCAGCCCCGGGGGCCGTTGCCAGAACGGCACGGTGGCCATCCTGGTTGTACTCGCCCTCCACCATCACGGAGGTCGGCGTCGTGCCGGAGATCGTCCAGGCACCGAGCAGCTGGTCGTCACTGCCGAAGCGTGCCAGGCTGAAGCGCTCCTCGAAGTCATTGCCGATCATGTACAGGTCACCATCGGCCGAGAAATCCATGTCGAGGGTCTGCAGGCCGAGGTTGCCGGGGATGTCCGCTTCACCGCTGAACCAGCGGTCCACGCTCAGGTCCGGGTTGATCACGAGGATCTGGTGCACGACGGTGAAGTTGCCATCGATGTGCACCTGCGACATCCCGCCGACGTAGAACTTGCCGTTGCGGGAGGCGATGCTCTCCGAACCCCAGGCGCTGCCGACCGGCTCATCATCCGTATCGCGGGTGAGGATCCTTGACCCGATATGTGTTCCATCCTTGTCGAAACTGCTGACGCGCGGGTACTGGATTTCGAAGGACCCGCTCTCGGGTGCATCACCGAGCACCATGATGTCTGTCCCGGCCACAGCCATCTCGACATCGTAGAAGAAGGTCGCATGCTCCCAGCGCCTGGCCCAGACCACGTTGCCATCCGTATCGAACTTGGCGAGGAAGGCATAGTCCCCCACGGCGAATTCCTCATTCGTGCCGCAGACCAGCAGGTTGTCCTCGCTGTCAATGCGCATCGTCAGCTCCTCCATGTCCCCGGCGTAGCTGTAGGAGTACGCCCAGACCAGAGCCGCCGTGCTGTCCAGCTTGACGAGCTCCAGCTGGTCATAGATGAACAGCAGGTAGATGTTCCCGGAACTGTCAACCGCAATGTCATAGGGGTTGATTTCGTCATCGAACTCAACCAGCTTGGCGAGGTTGCGGGTGCCATCCTTGTCATAGCGCAGGACCTGCAGCGCCCTGTCCCGTGGCTGGTTGGCCCGGCGGGCGGCGCTGAGCACGTAGACATTGTCACTGCTGTCCGTCGTGAGCCCGTGCATCGTCTCATCCACGTTGTTGGAGAATCCATCCTCGAACACCCCGTACTGCTCGTACCACAGCGGCGTGACCGGGGAAGGTGTGCTGAGGCTGACCTCGGTCACCGTGGCAGCGGCTCCGCCGTATGCCAGCACGGCCACGTAGCTGTGGCTGCCGTTGCTGAGCATGTCACTCTGCCCGGCGGTGCTGATCTGCTGGCTGGCAGCGAAGGGGCCGTGGAAATCCCAGCGCCCGCTGCTGTAGTTGGCAATCGCGACGAGATACTCAGTCGCGGCGCTGACGGTGACGTCTATCGCCTGGATCTGCGGCGGCGGGGCCAGCGTATCGAACTGGTAGATCGTCCACTCCACACTGCCTGCCGTACTCGTCAGCTGCGCTTCACCGCCACTGAGCTGGGCCCCGCTGCTCTGCAGGAAGGTCTCATCGCCATTGCGGCTCTGCACTGCCGAGATATCGCGGTCTGGTCCCTGTGTGGCCGGCAGATCGGCAGGCGCCGGCAGCTCAGCGGGCAGTTCCGTCAGTGCAGGCTGCAGCGCAGCACTGTGGCTGGCCTGCCGCTCACCGGCACAGGAGGCACCATACAGCAGGCAGGCGAACAGTAGGACTAGCGAGGGGTGTGCGAACTTCATCAGTCAACTCCGCTAATGGCCTCGGCCATTTCTATCTGGTATGACTGATTATAGGCCAGACCGCAAGGCCCGACCCGGAATTGCCCACCGGACTGCGGCAGCATTCAGTTGACGATGTCCTTGGAATGCACCGAGAACAGTGTGAGTTCGCGCTCATCATCGGCCACGATGTCCTTCAGGTCACCGCTCATGATCAGCAGGCCCTTGTAATCCAGCAGGTTGGGCCGGCCGCGGATCCCATCCAGATCCGGATTGTTGTTCAGCTCGAACCTGATCCACTGCTGCGGCCCGAAACCGAAGCCGTTGTCAGGACCGACGGAAGTGTAGAGCTGCGGATAACGGAAGATCGGCAGGTTGACGGCGATGTAGGGCACATCGCCACTGAACAGCAGCGATACACCCTGGGCGGTTATTCCTTCCGTGTCGGCCACGATGCTGCCGCCCCAGTG
Organism: bacterium; assembly: GCA_020440605.1. Taxonomy (GTDB): domain Bacteria; phylum 4484-113; class 4484-113; order 4484-113; family JAFGCY01; genus JAHEFU01. Next base: position 30,515 of record JAGRNT010000008.1, read on the forward strand.
GTTGCCGGAGCTGGGCACATCGACCATCCCGTTGATCGCGACCAGGAAGGTATCAGTCTCGCCGTTGCCCACTCCGACCGCGGCATGCAGCCGGCCGTCATGCACCACCATGTCGATGTCCTGGGCTGAGCCATACTGCTGCAGGAAGTCCACCGCCAGGTGCTCCTGCCAGTCCAGATCACCCTGCGGAGGCACATGCCCCGCCCGCATCGCATACAGCCGGGATGTCCCCTGGATGCCCAGCCCATAGAGCACATAGGGCAGGCCCTGCAGCTCAACCATGTCAAAGGCCAGCATATGCTCCTCGAGATCGGCATACGTGCGCACCGGATGCAGCTCAACATCCGTGATCGGCCCGCCGTCTGGATCAGGAATCCAGCAGAACTTCAGGATCGTATCACTGCTCTCAAACGGCGATATCAGATAGAGAATGCCGATTCCGCCCGCGAAGTTCGCCATTGCGATCCGGTCGCCGCGCAGGCTGCCCTCATCCAGCAGCAGGGTCTGCCAGTCCTCATCCTCCGTGGGCAGCACCGGCGTGGGCCAGGCCAGCCACAGGCCCTCCGCGGCGAAGTTGTCATCATCGCTGGAGTAGGCCAGGTAGGGCCGGCCATCGCGGGCCAGGCTTTCGATGCTGATGTCATTGGAGGTCAGCGAGACCGACTGCACCACCTCAAGTGCAGGCAGGCCGATCACGAAGGGATCGAGATGCATGAATTCCACGGTGTCATCATCCGTGTTGTGGAAGGCATAGGCGATCTGCTCGCTGCCCTCCGGACCGATGATCAGGCCGCTCGCCAGGAACTGTGCGGGCTCGAAGGCCACGCGCAGCCTGGAATTGCTGCTCTGGCCGCGGCAGCCGGTGTCCTGCGGGCTCGGTTCACTGGAACCCTCGCTGCCGTTGACAACGATGAAATACTCATGTTCCAGCACGTCCGGCGCTGCAGTGTCAGCCCACATCATGTAGGGTTCCAGAAGATCCGGCGGGTCCACCGTCACGTCGTCGGCGATCCTCAGCCCGTCGCGGAAGACATCGATCGTGAAGTTGTCCTCGAAGATCTGCGGGAACCACAGCTCCACGCGGTCAGGGAACATGCGGTCCGTCGCCTGCAGGAAGTACGGCGCAGGTGTGCGGCGGTAGCCACTGTCAACCTTGCTGAACTGCGAGAACTGCTCACCGGCCAGGGCCCGCAGCTTGTAGTCGTAGAGCACGTCATACAGGCAGGGCGGCGTGAAGTCATCCTCATGGTTGACCGTCGTCTTGTCCCCCGGCACCGTCTTCAAAAGCTCCCATGCCTCCTCTCCGGCGCTGGCCAGCTTGTAGAACAGCTGGTAGCTGTCAGCATTCGGCACGGCACTCCAGTTGAGCTGCACCCGGTCGCCATACAGCGCATCACTGGCAAGGAAATTCAGGGGCGGCACTGAGTCGCCGTCCGCGCTGATCACCAGCTTGTCAATTTCCACGGCACTGTCCGGCTGTGTGACCACCACCGCCAGATAGCAGGCGAAGCCGGGGCTGACATGCCGCTCGGGATCGAAGCTGTCCCGCAGCTCGAAATCCGCTGGGCTGGTACTGGCGGTCTGCGTGATGAACTCCCAGCGGCCGCTGCTGAAGTCCGCCAGTCCGAAGTGCAGCTCGGCCTCCTCGGCGTTGTTGAGCAGATGCACCTCCAGCGCTGTGACGATCGCCTGCGGATCGATCCCGCCGAAGCGGAAGATCGCATAGCGCAGTTCACCGGGGTCCGGCAGCAGCGCCAGATCACTGGGGAAGAGGAAGTCGCCATTGGTCTGATAAGCGCTGGTGGCCTCCAGCTCGTAGCTGAAGATCGCCCGCGCACTGCGCTCCGCCGCCTCGCTCCAGGCATCCTCGGGCAGCCCGGGCAGCTGTCCCGCCAGGGCGCTCTCTCCCAGGACCGGGGCCAGCTCAGTGCTGCTCCGCTCCTTCGCTCCGCCACAGGCTGCGCAGAGCAGGAGGCAGCTCAGGATTGCCAATGTCAGGGCCTGTCTCATATTCTCTCCGGAATCAGCAGGTTGCCGTAGGCGCAGCTAGCGCCTCGCGGCCACATACAGCAGCCTGCTTCAATTCTAGCGTGGATCGGCGGGCTGCGCAGCCTGGACACTTCCGGTCTGATCCTCCCCGCCAAGCAGTCCATCCACGAGCGTGGTGGTCAGTTCCCTTGCCGCATCGCCACCGCAGTTGACAACCGCCGCCCCGGCAATCCCGCGGGTCTGGTTGATCAGGGCATGGATGTAGAAGGTGCGCGTGCTGCCGTTGTGTGTGGAGATGCGTTCCGTGCTGCTGCCCTGCGGCGTTTCGATATCCCTGTCCAGCACGATCCAGCCGCAGGCATAGTGCCCGGCCGGCTCATGCAGATGTGCGAAACTTTCCGCACTGAGCAGGCGCGGGCTGCCGGACAGTCCGTCCAGATGCAGGCGCAGGAACTTCGCATACTCCCCAAGCGGCATGCTCAGATCTGCGGCGGCAGCGATTTCCACCGGCAGGACGTAGCCCTGGGCCCGACCGTATGCTCTCAGTTGACCCTTTCCGGAGTAGTATCCCGTGGGCTGCGCACTGTCCCGGTCCAGCGGCCAGCCGAACTGCACATCCATCCCCAGTGGCCCGAACAGGCGCTCCTGCATCAGCTGTTCCCAGCTCTGCCCGCTGCGTTCCTCCGCCATCGCACTCGCCACGCCGTAGTCCGCATTGCTGTACAGGTACTTCCCGCGCCGCAGCTTCGGCGGCTGGCCCAGCAGCCAGTGCGAGAATTCCCGGCGGCGCTGGCGGGCATCACCCCTGCGGGCCGGTACCGCCTTCCATTCCGCCCCATCAGTGAAGGCCTGCATCCCGCTGCGATGCGTCAGCAGGTCCTGCAGCGTCACATCGCGCATCTGCTCATCGAAGTCCGCGGCCTGTTCCGGCCAGACCTCCGCCACCGTGCTGTCCCAGTCCAGCAGGCCCTCCTCGACCAGCATCGCGAGCATCGTGGCGGTCATGGCCTTGGTGTTGGAACCGATATGGAAGAAGCTGTCCGCAGCTGCGGCAGGCGCAGCATCCTCGCGGTTCAGCGGTCCATGGACCTCGATGCTTTCATTGCCGGCATCGAGCACAAGCGTACCGATGGCCTGCCGTTTTTTGTCCAGTGGCTGATCCCCGGCCGTGCATTGCCGCTGTATGAGCAGCAGCAGGACAAGCGTCAGCAAAAGCGGCGGCCCCCAGCGGATCAGGCGGGCAATGGTGCGCAGTCTGCTTCTGGCAGCTTTGCCGTGCATGCGTCCAGCATACACCGCTCAGGCTGATTCACCTTGAATGGGGGAGTTCTTCCTGCTCAGCGCATATACATATATGTATACACGCACCCTTGCATGTCCGACTGCCGGATTCCCTCAGTGGACATGCCCATGCCAGAGCTGCTCAGCATCCACCGTCAATGCCTGTGGATTCAGCCGTAATGCGGCTTTCCGCTGCAGTGCCTCAGCTTCCTGATCGCCTGCTTCGGCATACAGCTGCATTGCCAGCAGATGCGCCGGCAGATTGTCCAGCCCGGCAGCGAAGCACTGTTCAAGCAGCTGCAGCGCGACCTGCGGCTGGCCCGCAGCCAGGAGTGCCTGCGCCAGGCCGACGGAGGTTGCCGCATCCTGCCTGGCCGCATACGCCGTTCTGGCAATCTGCAGCACGCGCTGCGGATCCTCGCCGAACTCCAGATAGTGCCCCAGGGCATGCCCGTAGCTGGCCTCGGGAAACTCCGAGATACGCTGCATGTGGATCCGGCTGCTGAGCGCGATCCAGCGCCGGGCCTCCTCATCGCGGCCCAGTTGCCTCAGCAGGCGGGCCAGGGCGTCCAGCTGTTCCGGCTGCCCGCTGCGCGTTGCCAGACTGCTCCAGCGCTGCACTGCGCTCTCAGCATCCATGGCATCCGCCTGCAATGCCAGCAACCGGGCTTCAGCCTGCCACCAGCCGGGCAGCACTGCATCCGCCTGGCACGCACTGTGCAGTGCATCCTCAGTCCTGCCGGAAAGCTGCTCCAGCTCGGAGCGCTGCAGCAGCAGCACGGCCCGGGCCAGCGGCTTGCCATTCTCCGCCAGCGCGAGTGCCTCATCCAGCAGCTCCGCCGCGGCCTGCGGATTACCGCAGTCCAGCTCAGCCTGGGCCATCCGCCCCAGCAGCTGCGGCGTACGGGACCGTGTTGCGGCCTCCCGGAACAGCTCCCGCGCATGGCGGAACTCGCCATGACAGAGCGCCAGATCAGCCCGCAGCACAGCTGCTTCCGCCAGCGAGGTTGCATCCGGGACCGCGGCGGACTCCAGCATCCGCAGATCCGCCTCCACTTCGTCAATCCGGTGCATGCTGAAGTTCAGCCTGGCCCGGGTCAGGAAGGGACCGCAGCCTGGAGCGGCGCACTGAAAGGCCTCTTCCAGGGCCTGCTGCGCCAGGCCGTAGGCGGCGTAGTCACCTGTCAGCCGGGCCCGCAGCAAGTGGTCATTGGCCAGCAGCTCATGATCCGGCCAGCTCTGCGGCTGCATTGCCAGCCGGACCTGCACACTGGCAATGTGCCGGTCCAGCTCCTGAAGCATTGACTCACAGTCCGGCGCCGCGTCCGCCTGCTGAACCTGTCTGGCAACGGGCTCCGCCGGGGCGGCATTGCAGCCGGCCAGCAGCAGCATTGCCAGCAGGATTATTGTTGGGTTGATCGGGATATGTTGCATAACTTCTCCGGTGGAGGCCGGGCACTCCCTCGCCCGGACCTCCTCCGGCCTCCATCATCAGCTGTCGTGCGGTGCCGCGAGGTAAGGGAAGGCCGGCAGGAAAGCCTTGTCATTCCCCGCCGGGTTGAGCGGCAGGTCCGCGAAGGTCGTGACCCCCTGGCCCTGGGCCGTGAGGTCCAGCAGCACCACGGCGAGGGTGATGTCAACCACCCGGTCGCTCAGGGCGCGGCCGTTGGGGAAGCTCGCGGGCTGGGCCGGGTTGTAGCGCATCACCTCCGGCACCACCAGCGGCGCACCCTGCGAAAGCGCCAGCTGCGGAGTCGCCGGGCTGAGCCCGAGCCCAGTCAGGTCGTCATCGAGCGCCGTGTGGAACAGTTCCAGGCTGGCGCCGATCTCGGCATTGAAGCTGCTGCCGCGCTGCGTGGGGGACATGCTGTTGTAGCTGTCCCGCAGGGCCGTGCCGCCAAGACCGTTGGCAGCCTCGATCAGCGCCGTGCCTGCCTCAGGCATGGCATGGCTGTCAATCTGCACGTACTGTGAGGCGCTGGCCGTGGAGAAGGCGAAACCATCGTCACCGTCGCCATTGCCGCCGCCACCGCAGCCCGCCAGGCTCACAAGCGCCAGCGTTGCCAGCGCGGCATGCTTCATGTTCATCCGGATGGTCGCTTGCTTCATCACTGCAGCCTCCCGCTGGTCGCCCAGCAGCCGAGCGCGCTGCCGCCCTGCAGCGCCGCGGCGGTGTCGAACTCCAGCACGATGCTCGTGCAGTTCATCCCCGCGAGGAAGTCGCGGTCGTTGCGGATCATCAGATCCCCGCTGGAGAGCGTGTCCAGGTAGCCCTGGGCATCGAAGAAGAAGGGGTCGTCGCGGCGGCCGGCGAACAGCATGTTGCCACTGCCGTCAGTCAGCACCTGCTCCACCGGACCGCTCAGCGGCCCGTCACTGCCCGGCAGTCCCGTGACCTGCACGCCCCAGTTCCCGCCGGAGTCCCTGCCGAAGCGCACATGCACCTGCAGGTCCTCCACGTCGTCACCGGTGTTGTCAATGTGCAGGGTGTAGAGCGCCTGGTCGCTGTATGTACCGCTTTGCGTGGGCTGCGTCAGGCTCTGGTTGAGCCCGGCGTAGTTGATCACGGCGACGGTCTTGCCCGCGCTGCCCCCGAACAGGTAGAGGTCGGTGATGTCCATCGCGGGATCCGCCTGCACCAGTGGTGCCTCGAAGTGGTCCGAGGCATTGCCCGGTGTGAGCGGCCAGAGGCAGGCCGCGAGGCAGGCCAGGCCTCCCGTGAGACCTGTTGCCAGAATTGATACCGTATTGCTTCGCATGTCGTCTCCTTGCCGGCGGACTGTTCGTTGCCAGGACAACGCATCGCCGGTTGACTCCCTGGTGATTCCTGGGCCCATGCGTTCAGGGGACGCGACGCACCGGATCGAGTTACCTGCCTTTCGGGAGATTTTTCGCCGAAGCGCTCACGAAAGCGTGTGAAATCCGCGAATCAGGGGTATAACTCCACCCGCTTTTTCCAGTCCTGTGCTGGGCCGCGCGGTTTCCGGGGACTTGAGCCTCGGCAAATGTGGAATTTCTGCCGGGACGGGAAAATTCCCGCGCCCGGGAACAAAGCCCGCCAGCACTGGTCTGACAACACGGATGGAGGCGATTTAACGCGCCTGGACACGCGGCGGAGTCAGGGTCTGTGATGCCTCAGAGCCTGCTGCAATCTGGCCTTTTCCTTCCCCGAATACACTCGCAGTCTGCTAGGGATCTATTCCCTGATGATAGTTGCGCTCGTCATACCGGCCGATGTGGTAGCCGCGCAGCTTCCCGAAGTATGGCTCGATATGCTGCTCGTGGTAACTGTGCTGTGCAAGGTAAAGCCTGCTCAGCGCAGGATAGCGATGCAGCGGACACTGCCAGTTCCAGCGCTGGAGCCTGCTGCGCTCCGGCTCGTCAAAGCTGCCGTTGCCACGCCCGCTCCAGGACAGGGGCTTGAATTCCTGCCGGCTGAAACTGACCTTGCTTTCGGGGTAGTCATCCAGCCAGCCGATCATGGTTTCATACCAGGCATCCGGGTGTTCATGACGGGCCAGCTCCTGCCATTGCAACCGTCCCGCCTGCAGGGCATCCACCAGGCCGACCTGGTAGAGCAGCTGCTGCCGCCCCGTTGCATCCAGCCCGTCACCGGCATTCACGAGCGTCAGCTGCAGGGCCACATAAGCGAGTGCGGGAGCAAAGGCGTCATCGGCGACCCCCTCGCGCAGGCTCATCTGGTAGACGGCATCCATCGAGCGCTCCAGTCCCGTGTCGGGGCTGGCAACCACGAGCTCCTTCATCACGGTCTTCAGTTCCAGGGTGTTCCAGTTGCCGAACACGAGATGCTGCTGCACCTCAAGGATGCTGCCGGCCAGAATATGGTTGCCGATGTTTCCGCCTGCAGTTCGCGATTCCAGCAGGGACAGCGGAAAGGGTGTGCGCCGCTCACAGGGCAGGCCGTTGCCGCGCTCCAGCAGTTCGACCAGTTCGCTGTCAACGCCGTAGCTGTTCAGTGCGAGGAACTTCTCATAGCAGGGCCAGGCACTGCCGGGACTGGCCTCAATCGCACTGTCGAGCTGTTCCAGTTCGGCCTGTTCAAACGCCCGGTTGGCTGCAACCGTCGCCTCGCGGCTGCCGGCCTGCTCGATCCGGTAGGCATGATGCCTGAACAGGCTGGCATATCTGTACGGCTCAAGCAGATCCAGCAGATGGCCATCCGCCACTCCCAGCTCCTGCGCCCGGGCCAGATGCCGCACCGCAGGCGCGGAGCGGTAGCTCTGCGGATCCTCCGGCTCATCGGGGGCACGGAGCCTCAGCGGCAGAGCGCCGCGCAGTGCGGCCTCATTGAAGAAGCGCAGCTCCCAGTAGCGCGGATCATCACCGAATTCGTCCTCCCAGCCGGCGAGGATAGCGTCGTCAATTCCGCAGTACAGGCCCTGCGGCCCCGGAGTGGAGGACAGGGGCAGGATTGCCAGTCCCACCGACCAGCGTTTCCGTGCCAGCCAGGCGGCCTGGTAGCGGTCGTAGAGCGGATCGCCACTCGGCACCACACGGGTGATCCAGAGCTGGAGACCGAGGGCCGTTGCCAGCAGCAGCAGGGCGGCGATCAGCCACCACTTTCTGCGGTTCCCTGCTGTCTTCCATTTGTCCCCTCTGCCACCCACTCCCTGACTTTAGCACGGACCAGGATTGGCGGATCCACTGCCGCCTAGCTGTCACCCGCGCTGGCCACGGTATCATCCAGCACAACGCTCGGGTAGATGTTGCCATTGTAGCGGCCCCAGATGTCACGCATGCCAGTTGCCAGGCAGATGCGGTCCATCAGCTCAATCAGCTGCTCCTCACTGGCGTCGGCAATCCCGATCCGGATCTGCTGCACGAAGCCACCGAAGTCATTGGCCTGAAAGGTGACCGGTGCCATGGTGTCGAACTCGCCCATCACGGCATCCTCCGCGCTGTAGCCCTCGCTTTCCTCCAGCCAGCTGAGCAGGGTTTCCCAGGTGATGCGCGTGGCACTCCGGGTGGCCTGCTTCTGCTCCTCGCTGAGTTCGCTGGCGAGAATCCCGGGTGCCAGTGTTCCCTGCTCCGTGGTCGGCAGCGGATTGATCACTATCGAATAGCGTCTAGGCTCCTGCTGCTGTCGCATGACTTCATACTGGCGACTCTTGCTGTGCGCCAGCAGACGTTTCGCATAGTCCTTGATGGCCTCAGGTTCCATACCGATCCAGCTCGGCATGCTGCCGCTCATGGTCGGCATGGTATCCGGCGGGAGTCCCAGGTCTGAAAGGTCCAGGCCATGTTCCCAATTCCTGGCAATCGTTGTTACGATGATCCCCCCTTCCTCAATGTCAATCACGGCGAGATCGCCCAATGCGAATTGTGCAGCTGCTTCGGTTTCATTCTGCTCTCCGAAGTCAATCCCGCTATACAGCGCAATGGCCCGTCCTCCGGGCTGATAGCGAAGCATGCTATCGAGGTTGCGGGCCTGCACCCCCGCGAAATCCTCCGGGTACTGGTAGCGTGTTCCGTTGATTTCCACGAAGCCGCTCACCGCTTCCTGCTCCATGCTTTCCGAACGCCAGGCCGCGGACGAAACTGACAGGTCCGGATGTGTCGGCAGCGCCGCCTGCAGCCAGCCCCGCATGCGCTCCATTTCCGCCATGCTCGGCATTTCGGTCATTAGCACGGGCTGCTGGTTGGCATTCGTGGAGAGCTCCAGTGCCAGCTCAGCCAGCGGCGGATGGAAACTGGCACGATACTCACGGTAGGCTTCCAGTGTTACCTGCAGTTCATCCTTATCCGGCAGCTGACCCTCGCGGTCGGCAAGCCTGAGGCCGAACTGGTTCACTTTCTCAAGCGGCTGGCCAAGTCCGATCAGACCATCGCTGGTTGCCAGATGCGTTTGTGGGTTGAGTCGGATATCCTGCAGCGCAGCCAGCAGGCTGTACTTGCCCTCGAGCTCAATGTCGTAGAGGCGCAGCAGCAGTTCCACCGGGCGGTCGCCCTCGCTGATGGTCTGCAGGGTCACGTTGCCAAACTGCGTACCGCCCGGAGCATGCAGCGGATAGTCCACCAGCCAGTCGTCCAGTACCGCACGTGCAGCTTCAATGCTGTTGCGGCCGGATTCCCCCTCCATTTCCAGCGGGAAGCCGTAGACCTCCCATTTGCCGGCACCGCCATTGCTGCTTGAGTTGTACCACTGCACCCGGCGGCCGATCTCCCCCAGCAGCCAGTTGCGCAGACCCTCGTCCGTGTCCGGCACGAGGTGTGTCGGCAGGAACTGCGCGTAGAGTTCCATCCCGGTCGGAATGACGATCTCGCCAAGCTCGAACTTCTCCTGCAGGGTGCTGATCACGATCGGCTGGCCATCCCCGAAAGTCTGTGCCCTGCTCAGTTCCCCGAGCCCGAAGCGCTCAGCGATGGCCTGCGGCGGATGCACGATGAACAGGGACTGATTCGGGTAATTGGTGCGCGCGAAGGATTCCGCCCACTCGCGCTCCATGCCCTCAAAGTCACCAGGGAAACGGTAGGTGTTGCCATTGATGCTGAAATCCACCGGCGGGGACTCCACATAGGGGTCGGATATATCCGCCAGTTCCGGTTTGATCGTGTCAGCCTGCACACCGTCCTGCTGCCTGAGCCAGCTGAGCGCCGCATCCTGCAGGGCGGGATCCTCCACCACCAGCGTGAGGAAGGCCCGGCAGTACTCCGGTTCGTCATTGATGGTGATATTCCACCAGGCATTGTGCAGTTTCGCGCCGAAGATGCCTTCATGCTCATGTGCCGCAGCGAACTGCTCAACGGCATCGAGGAAGCGCCAGACTTCATGCTCCGGCTGCTCCCAGCGGCTGCCCGTGAGCGGCTCCGTGCCGTGCAGCTCGAAGTTGTAGCGCTGGATCTGCTGCTCGGCCCGTGCCTGTCCGCAGGTGAAGAGTGTTGCCATCGCCGCCAGCATCAGGCGAATCAAGTGTTTCCGTACAGCCATTCCCGCACCCCCGTGCGAATTCAGTCAGGTATGCAATCAGAGACTACCGGCGCGGCAGATTGTTCACTCGAGCTGATCACTGCGCACTTCGTCCCGGGCATCTGCACCGTACTGCCCGATATGGAAGGCTCGCAACTCCTCAATCAGCGGCATGACCTGGCTGTCAAGGAACTCTGCCTGCGAGCGCTGCAAATCAAACAGTTCCCGATAACGCACCGCCGGGATGCGCCAGCGCAGGCGCTCTGATTGCGGATGCTCCTCTTCAACGGATGGATGCCTGCCAAAGGCCTGCTCCATCAGACTCGGCGGCCCGCTGCGTTGCGCATCGGCAAACACGCCCTGTTCATCATGCTGTCTGTGCTGCAGTTCGCTGAAGGCCAGTGTATGGTTGGCAAGGGCCTCGTCCCGCCACTGCAGGTACAGCTTGTAGATCGAGTGGATCTTCTCGCGCTGGTCCTCCAACATTGCTGCTTCGTGGGGTTCCAGCTGGGTCGGAACCTCATCCAGCAGCATGCCAGCCTGCATATTGCAGATTGCCAGTCCCAGCAAGGGGTAGCCGGGATTCTGCAGGTAGCCTTCTCGCAGCATCATCTGCCAGATCGAATCCATGCAGGGCTCATAACCACGCAGCGGGCTGGCAATCTGCAGCTCCTTGCAGCGGTCCTTGACCCTGATCAGGTTGACACTGCCGAAGTCCAGCTCGATGCCCGCCTCCAGCACACAGCCGGCCACCAGCGGATTGCCACATTTCCCCGTTAGGTTTTCATGCACAAACGAAAGCGGAAAGGGCACACGCGGCGGACAGGGCAGCTGGTTGGCAGCGTCCAGCCGCTCATACAGTTCATCACTGACGCCGAAGCCCGCCTCGTATTCCCAGCGATCATAGGCCGGCCAGGCATTGTCCAGTGAGACCCTGACCGCCTCCTCAATCAGCCTGCGCTGCTCATCTTCCTGCTGCACCGTCAGGTCCAGGCTTTCCCCATGCGACAGCGGCTGGCTCCAGAGTTCAGCATAATGCCTGTTCAGGCTGCTGAACTTGTAGGGCAGCAGCAGGGCCTGCAGGTGCCCGTCGTCAACCCCGAGCTCCTCGGCACGGGCCAGGTGGCGGACCGCGTCCCTGCGTTGCCAGGCATCCGCTGCGTTGTCAGTTCCGTATGTCCCGCTTTCCGGAGTCCGCCCGGCCATCATGTCGTTGCAATAGCGCAGCTCCCAGTAGCGCGGGTCAGACCCGAAGTCCGCTTCCCATGATGCCAGCAAGCCGTCGTCAAGCACATATGGCAGCGGTTGACGCGGTTTGTACAGCCGCCATGGTATCCAGTCCCCAAGTACGGGCAGGTCGAGCTGCCAGCGCATCCGGCCTAGGACTGCCGACTGGTAGCGGTCGTAGAGCGCATCACCGGTGGGCTGCACCCGGGTGAGGTACAACAGGCGCAGCTGTGGCAGCAGCAGCAGCAGGGAGAGCAGAACCTGCAGCAGCCTGCGATGGCGACAGATGAAGTCCTTCACCGAGCCTGCTCCATCCCCACATACTCCTCAGGATGCTCGTAATCGAAGCTCGCCAGATGGATCAGCATCTCCCGGCAGCGCGGCACTTCACTGTCCAGCAGCCAGCGGTTCAGGGCGTATTCCTGCTCGTAGCGGTGGTAGAGGCTGTGATCATTCAACTGGCCCAGCAGCTCTTCCAGTCCCTTCTGCAGATCAACCTCGCGCATCATGCTGCGCGGCACGGCGGGAAACTCCGCATAGTCCCGCAGCATGCTCCACTGCGGATTGTCAGCGAGGTACCTTGCCAGCCCGGCATCCACAGCCTGCAGTCGTCCGTGAATGCCTTCCCTCCGGCCCTCGAAGTCCATGTAGTCCTGCAGATACTCCGCGAAGCCCAGGGGCTGATCCTCCTCCTGCCAGGCCTCGAGTGCCTCCAGCAGCAGCGGGGGCATGATCCCGGCCAGCTGGGCTGTGCAGCAGATCCAGGGGATACCGGTGGCGGCGCGGCAGCGCAGCTCACGGCGGGCCAGGGCGGTCATGCCGCGCTCGATGCCACCCTCGCAGCCGCCGGTGATCATGTCCTTGTAGGCATCCTTGATCCAGATGAACTGGGTCAGCGCGGCATCAGGCATGGTCAGGCGCATCGCGAGGATCGAGCCGGCCACGGCGGTGTTGCCAACTTCCTCACCGCTGAGCATGCGCTCGTGCAAGAAGGACAGCGGGAAGAGTTCGCTGGCAACCGGCGCCGGCAGGCTGTTGCCGGCTTCAATCAGCTCCAGCCAGCGCCGGTCGAGGCCATAGCGCGCCTGATGGTCAGCTGCTTCGTAATACACCCAGGCTCTTCCCGGAAAGCGCTCCAGGTACGCCTCGACCAGTGCCAGGGTGGCCGCGTCCTCGGCAGAGGCATTGAGTTTCATGTCGGAACGGATATCCAGCAGTTGGCGGCGCATGAGCAGCTGGTTCACGGCGTCGCCGGCATCCTGGCATTCAGTGGCTCGCTCCAGCAAACTGCGGTCGAGCACCCGCGCACCATCGGCAGCCGCCCGGCTGTAGGCGAGCAGGCACCAGTAGTCGGAACGCTGGGCGAAATCGGGCCCCCATGCCTGCACCGTTGCCAGGGCGGGAGCCCAGGCCCAGTTGAAGTGCAGCAAACTGAAGTCCACCCCGGTTGCCAGCTCTGCCCGGTGCTCATCGAGCACCGCCTGCTGCAGGCGGTCGTAGAGCGGGTCCCCGGTCGGGATCAGCTCACCGGGCTGCTGCGCCCCGGCCTGCGCCGGAAGCAGCGTTGCCAGCAGACTGAGCAGTGTTGCCAGAATACGCATGTGCCTGGTTCCCATGATCATCCATCCTCTCATAAAGCTCAGGGTGTTCGAAGTCGAATGTGGCGAGGTGCTCGAGCATGCTGATCCTGACAGGTGATTCGTACTCCAGCATGTAACTCGTGTATTCATATTCCGTGTATGCGAGATGGCGGGACAGCCGGCCCCTGTCAATCGTGCTGTTCAGCAGCGAATCAACAATACCAAACCCGGGGTCAAGCATCCGCTGGCCGGGCAGGCCCATTTCCGGAGAACCGGGCAGCACCACCCGTGCCAGTTCCGGATCGGCTGTTTGCAACCTGACTGTCATTGCCGAGTTCCAGTCAATGAAGGCACTGCAATCCGCCCGCCACAGCTCAAATCCACTCCCAGATTCAGCCGTCTGGCCTTCAGGCAGGTCGGCCGTGAAACCCTCGTTCGCCAGATAGAACACCGCCGGCGAGAGCACTGTTGGCAACGGGTCATCCTCCCAGCAGCGCAGCTCACGTCGGTACAGGGCATTCAGCCCGCGCACCATGCCCAGATCCGTACCGGCAGCCAGCATTTCCTTGTACTGGTCCTTTGGCCTGATCATGCCGCCCATCCGCGTGATGATCGAGCGACTGCACATGCGCAGGATGGATCCGGCCACCTGCGGATCTCCTCTGAAACCGCCATCCGCCATCCCGTCCAGCACATATGACACCGGGAATGGATCCTCCACCCCCGGCTCATCCAGACTGTTGCCAAGTTCCAGCATCTCTACGTATTCGGCCGTCATTCCGTAATAGGCCAGGTGGTCCGCCGCCAGGTAGCAGACCCAGGCACTGTCAGGAAAGCGCTCCCGGTATTCCATGATGATCGCTGCGGATTTCTCGTCTTCCTGCCAGGCATCAAGGCTCCGATCCATGCGGATTGCCTGCAGGCGCATTTCCATCAGGCGGCCGTGGACAGCGCTCCCACTGTCAGCACAGCGTGCGGCTCTTTCCAGCAGGCCACGATTGAGACTGGAACCGCCCTGCTGCACCGAGTGGCAGACTGCCAGCAGGCACCAGTAATCGGAGCGCTCTCCGAATTCAGCTTCCCATGACTCAACAACGGAAATGTCAGGAGCCGCCGGCCAGGCAAACTGGGACATCAATGCCGTTGATTTACCCCTGCCCCGCATGTTGTGCTGGATTTCAGCCTGCAATCTGTCAAACAGCGCATCCCCCGTACTGTAATCGGCTGGTGCTCTGAAGAAGCGCAATACCGCAAACAGCAGGACTGCGCAGACCGAGATAATGAAAATCACCCTGACTGCCCTGTTGCCAGCCGGATTCTTAATTCTCTCCATGTTGTCCCCCGGGGCACTGACCCCTGGAGACATTATTACATGGTGTGCAGATCCCGCAGGCCCGTGGACTCCTGAACGCCAGCCGCGGGCTGCAGGCTGTTCGCTGAGCTGATACCGGCTGCCACCCGGCCGCAAGAGCGCAGTCCCAGGCCCAGTACGAGCATCAGCATCAGCAGGCCCAGCCCGAGGGCCAGGCGGCGACGGCGGCGGCGGATCCGGCGCAGCAGCATCTTCATCTCCCCGGAGCCGGGTGCTTCACCCCGCTCCTTTCACAGCTGCCCATTGGATCGCCCCCCGCCGCGCTTAGTTGCAGCAGCTCAGCATGACACCGCATGTCACCCGCCGGCCCGCGCACCTGCCCTTGCGCTGGCCGCTGGCTGGGTAAGCTGAAATGGAATTCTCCAAGTGGAGCTACAGATGATGAGAACCTTCATGCGCCGGGCCAGTCTGCTGCCGCTGCTGGCAGTGCTCCTGCAGCTTTGCACCTGCAGCACGGGATCGACTGCCTCGCAGAGCGCTGCCCTGCCGCCCGCCTCCGTGCAGCTGCCGGCCAGGCCGGCCCCGGCGGCTCCCGTTTCCGCGCCCGCAGCCTTCAGCCTGCCGGATCCCGCCAGCCTGCTGCCCGACCCATCCGCCCCGCGTGCCGCTTCCTACAGCGAGGGTGACCTGCTGCGCGAAGGCGCGGACTACGACACAAGCCTGCCCAGCTCGCATGTCAGCCTGGATGGTGCATCGCTGCTGTTCTCACCGGACACCTCGGATGTGGAGAATCCCGGCATCGCCTATGCGATCTACCACTACAGCGTCCCCGGCTATGACCGGGCACCGGAACTGCGCATGATGTACGACCAGGGCGCTGAGTTTGACAACTTCTGGCTGGCGCTGGCCAACTGGGAGACCCGGCGCTGGGATTTCTACAAGGTGCAGAACTTCAACAGCTTCGTGACCAGCGGCTTCGAGCCCTACCTCGACCTCGGCGGCAACCTGCTGGCCGCCATCGTCGTCAACGGCGAGCCGGAGCTGCAGCTCGGTTCACTGCGGCTCGGCCCCTATCCCCCGGTGGTGGAGCTCAGTGCCGACCCCGCCGAGGGTGACGTTCCCTTCACGACCACGCTAAACGCCTCCGCCAGCCAGCCCGTGGAGGGCAGCACGCTGAGCTTCAGCTGGGACATCGATGGCGACGGCATCTTCGAGAGCGACACCGGCAGCACTCCGCAGATCGAGGCCACCTACAACAACAATGGCGTGTACATCCCGCGCGTGCGGGCCACCAACTCCGCCGGCGTCAGCGCCGAGCGTACGGTCTATGTCACCGCCTATGGCAGCTGGGCGCATACCTGGGGCCGGGGCGATACCGATGAATTCGCCGACTGCGTGGAAGCGGCGGACGGCACGGCCTATGTCTGCGGCACCAGCCGCCAGCCGGATTTCGGCGGCGACTACGACGCCCTCTTCAGCCACTGGAGCACCGTTGGCGAACTGCTCTGGGCCAAGCGCTTCGACAGCGGTACGGACGACCTCTACCACGCCATCGCCCAGGACTCCGCCGGCGATCTCGTGCTCTGCGGCCAGACCGGCGAGGGCCCGGATGTGGACGGACTCGTGCAGAAGTTCGCCGGCGATGGCAGCATGATCTGGAGCCGCAGTCTCGGCGGCGCGAAGTTTGACAACTGCGAGAAGCTCCTGCTCGACGGCACGGACATCTACATCGCCGGGACCAGCAGCAGCCTGAGCGGCAGCAGCGACATCTTCCTGCTCAAGCTGGACGGGGACGGCAACCTCCTCTGGCAGGCTGCGCGTGACAACAGCGGCGCGATTGACGGGATCGCGGACCTGGACGGCAGCTACACCCTGCTCGGCGGGCTGACATCACTGATCGTGCTCTGCAAATCCAGCAGCGGCGGCGTCCCCAACTGCTGGAAGCTCAGCTACGGCACGGATGGCAGTCTCAGCAAGGGCCAGCTGCTGCAGGGGGCGCAGTACCCCAAGTCGGAGTTCGCCCTGCTGCACCAGCGCAACGTGCTCACGAACGAAATCCACAACTACATCGCCGGGCAGATCATCTACGAAGGTACGAGCGGGCTGTTTCTCAGCGACACGGATGGCAGCGGTGCGGATCTGGGCTTCGCCTTCTTCCCCGATACACCGGAGCGGGTCAGTGACATCATCACGGACCCTGATGGCAACCTGCTGCTGCTGGCCACGGGCAGTGCCAACGGCGACGGAGCACTCGATCTCGCGATCTACCAGCTCTCGAAGCAGCTCAACCTGCTGGGCAGCTTCGCCTTCATGCACGCCGGCGGCGCCGTGCGCGGTCACGGCCTCGCGCCCTTCCGCGAGGGATTCCTGCTCTGCGGCTATGCCCCGGACCTGAGCATGACAGTCGGCCAGCCGATCCCCAGCGCACAGATCCTCACGATCGGCTTCGATGACGACAACGGCTCGGACATGGCGATCAACTGGAGCATGGACAGCGGCTTCGGGATCGTTGATGAGGTCGCGCAGCAGGGCGTGCTGGACAGCGGCGCGGGGGGCAGCGACGGTCTGCTGTGCTACCTCATCCCCTGATGAACAATCCGCTTCCCTGTCCTGTCCTGAGCGCAGAGGGGAAGTCCGATGCTCTGGCACAGTCGGCGCATATCACGCTTCGCGCTCCTGCTGATCGGCGGGATGATTCTATTCGCCGACTGGCTGGATGAGCAGGGGCCCACGCTCAGCCAGCTGCCTCTGCGCAGCTCGCCCTACCGATCAGGCGACCCGCCCCGCGCATCTGACGGGCTCTACCATCAGCAGCCGCAGTACGGCTCTGAGCTGCCAACGGGACGGCAGGCCCCGGATTATCTCGGCCTCGATGACAGCCTGATCCACATGGAGCCATACTGGCAACACATCGAACTTCCGCCGCCCAGCGATGAGGAACTGCTCAGCCAGCCTTTTGAACTCTGGGAGTACGGGCTCATTCCGCCTGCCATTGAAGCGGCGCACTGACCTGCAGCCGCCAGCCAGCGGATTCAGTCTTACTCAGGCATCCGGGGATTCGATACCTGATGTAACCGTAACCGTTTTCCTTCGTCATCTGTCACGGGTGGCCTTCCTGCCACCCAAGGGTGGAACTGGAAATGGTAAGGAACGCTGTAGGGATAACCTTCCTGTATATCTGCTCGCTGCTGCTCAGTGCGTGCGGTGGTGGCAACTCCAACCAGGACTCCGTGTCCGTTGACCCCGTTCCCGTTGACCGTCTGGAGCAGGCAGCACTGGATGCTGCGCAGCTTGAGCGGCCCGCGGGCGTGGACAGCCAGGACTGGGAGAGGCTGGTGGCAGCTTTGACGAAAGTGATCGAGGACCGCCGGGACGGTGTGCTGAAGGCAACGAACATGCTTGAGCTGCCGGCGGACTTCAGTTACGACGGTGAGCGGCTAAACTGGACACAGCGCCTGCCGGGGGACTATGACAACAACGGCGAGGTCAACATCAGCGACCTCGTGCCGCTGGGCATCCGCTACGGTGACAGCCTGGACGGTTCGGAACCTGCTGTCAGTGCACTGCGGCGCATCGATGGCAACTCCGACGGGTTGGTCGGGATCTCCGACATCACGCCGATCGGGATCCACATCGGGGAGTCGGTGACCGGCTATGCGCTCTACTACATGCCGACCGCCAACGCCACTCCGAGCGAGATCGGCATCATTGATCCGCCGGGTTCTGAAACCGGCGCCACCGCTGATACGACGGTCTATTCATTCAAGCCTGACAACGTGGGCTTCTACGCGGTCAGCCCACGCGGGGTGGGACATTCCGTCACGAGTCGCACGGAATTCCTTCAGGTGGGCGAACCCGGGGTCGGTCCGGGACCAGGTCCGGATCCTGACCCTGATCCCGACCCCGATCCGGATCCAGACCCGGACCCGGATCCGGATCCTGACCCCGATCCTGACTACACACTGAACCCGCTGCTGCACACCGAACCTGCTCCGCTTCCCGGAGCCGGAGTGATCAATGGCGAAGTGGTGGACATCTTCGGCAATCCGCTGGAGGGTATCACCGTCAGCATCCCGGGCATGGGCTCCGTTGTCAGCAATGAACAGGGAGCCTTCGCCGGTGGCAACGTGGCCGCCAGCTACGGCGTGCCGGTCGGCGTGCAGGGCCCGGGCATCGCCCGCTCCACCGCGATCACCCGCGTGGACGGCACGCAGGAAAGCTACCTGCGCATCACCGTGCTGGCGCAGGGCGTGGAGGACACGATTGACGCCGGCAGCGGCGGCACCGTCAGCCTCAGCAACGTGGCCTCCGTGACCTTCCCCTCATCCGCGATCGTGGACGGCGGCGGCACGCTGCTGGACCGTCCGGTGGACGTCTCGATCACCCCGATCGACGCCTCCAGCCCGGTGGCGCTGGCGGCCGTGCCCGGAAACTTCACCGCGAGACAGATGGACGGTACGGGTGCCATGCTCGAGACCTTCGGGATGATGGAGATCTTCGTTGACGACGGCTTTGGCAATGCCTGCAACATCGCCGACGGCAAACTCGCTGACCTGAAGATCCCGATCGCCGACAAGGACCAGGCCACGGCTCCCGAGACCGTCGGGATGTACAGCTTCGACGAGGTCAGCGGTGAGTGGATCGAGGAAGGGACGATGAGCAGGAGTCCGGACGGGAAGTTCTACATTGCCAACATCCCGCACCTGAGCTGGTGGAATCCGGACAGGCCCTTTGAGGTCACTGCGATTCAGGTGGTGGTGACCGATACCAATGGCAATCCCCTGCCGCGCGTCAGGGTGCAGGCTGAAGGCGTCGATTACAACAGCATCATGTACGCCACCACGGATGAACAGGGCAAGGTCACGCTCCAGGTCCGCATTGATTCCGTCGTGAAACTGACAGTGCATTCCTCCACCAGGCGCAAGAAGATCGAGAAACTCATCGATACCCCTTCCATTCCATTCACTCCGGGTGATCCGGATTCCATCATCCCGATTGAAATGTTCATCGAGTCGGACAAGCAGCTGGTCTCCTTCGTCCTCAACTGGCAGGAGGAGCCGCAGGACCTGGACCTGCACCTGCTGACACCCTCAGGCCACTGCTACTACGGCACTCCTACGGTCGGTGGTTCCGAACTGTACAAGGATGACAAGTACAAGTTCGGACCCGAGCGGATGAACATCTGGCAGGGAGAGGACGGAATCTATGACCTCTACGTCTATGACTGGTTCGAGGGCCAGACCGGCCTGCTGCCCGGCAGTGGAGCATCCGTGCAGATAGTTGGCGAGGGCTTCACACCGAAGAAGTACGTCGTGCCGGAAATCCCTGAGGGATTCGGCTTCTGCTGGCATGTCTGCCGGGTGGAAATCAGCGGCGGCGGCCAGGAAGTGCAGCTGACTCCGATCAACCAGTGGGATGACAACCCGCCGTTCTTCCCCTAGGGAGCAGAGGCGGAATCAGAATGAGAAGCAGGAGCAGGCAGTAAGGAGTCTGATGTGGGAGCCCCGGCGACAACCAGCCGGGGCTTTCTTCATTGGCAAGCCGGGAACGCATTCCGGACGGAGAGGTCAGAATCGCAGCACAGCCGACTGCGCGGCTCCAGGGAGTCCGTTGCCAGACTGACATCCGGCTACCCATTGCCTTGCCTGCGCCGTAGCTCTTCTGAGCAATGAACCATGGCCGCCGCCAGGAATGCTAGCCAGAAAAACTCTGTGTCCCCAGTGCTCTCTGTGGTTAATCACTCCGTGGGCTTGCTGTGCGACCTGCGCCGCAGCTCCGTTGCCAGAATGAATTCTGGCCTCCGCTAGGCGTGCCCGACCTCGAACAGGCGCACGAACAGGTTGTAGGCCTCGCGGTCCGTCATCCCTGCGATGTAGTCCACGATCACGCGCAGCGGTTCGCGGTGCAGCCGGTCCTCGCCCTTGTCAACCGCCGCCGAGTAGTCGCCATACTGCAGCGGTGGCAGCAGTACCGGGTTCTCGCGCAGATGGTGGAACAGGCGCTCGATGATCATCTGGCCCTTGACCGTGCCGCGCCGCACGCGGTAGTCCTGGTAGAAGCGGGCCATCAGGAAGTGCCCGAGCTCGTCATTGAGCGGCGCGAAGCCACTGCTGAAGCCCACGAGGTCCACCTGCGCCGCCGCCACGTCCTCCACCCCTGCCACCTGTGCCTCCCGCATCCGCCGCTCGGTCTCCGCCAGCACATCGCCGACCATCAGGTTGATCAGCCGCCTCGTGACCTGCGGCAGGCGCACGCGGCTGTCCTCGATCTCCCCCATCTCGTCCCAGACCTGCTCCCAGATCGCGAGCCCGCTGCCCGCCCAGTCCTGGATTGTCAACGTCCCGCTGACGATGCTGTCCTCGAGGTCGTGGCTGCGGTAGGCGATCTGGTCCGCGATGCTCGCCACCTGCGATTCCAGGCTCGGGGCCTGGCCCGGCAGGAAGTGGTTGGTATGCGTCTTGTCGTGCGGGGTGTCGTGTTTCTCCATCCCGGCCAGGGTGTGCACGCTCAGGTTCAGTCCGGGGAAGTCCGGGTAGCGGTGCTCGAGCTGGCGCACGATCTTCAGTGAGTGGTCATTGTGGTTGAAGCTGCGCACGAGCTCCTTCAGCTTGTCCTCGCCGCTGTGCCCGAAGGGCGTGTGCCCGAGGTCATGCGCCAGTGCGATCGCGCTGGCCAGGTCCTCATTCAGGCCCAGCGTGCGCGCCATCGAAGTCGCGATCTGGCTGACCTCCAGCGTATGCGTGAGACGGTTGCGGATCACGTCGCCCATCTCCCCGCCTTCGCCGAACACGATCACCTGGGTCTTGTATTCCAGCTTGCGGAAGGCATGCGAATGCGTGATGCGGTGCCAGTCGCGCTGGAAATGCGTGCGGTCCGCCGGCGGATCCTCACCATGCTCGCGGCCCGCAATCCCCACCGTGTCGCTGCAGACCGCGAAGGGGGCGAGATAGGCGCGCTCCTGGGCCTCGAGCTGCTCACGGCGGCGGATGATCGATTTCTGCGTCACGCGAGCATTATAGGGCAGCCGCCTGTGGATGCGGTTTCACAGGCAGCTGCAGCCCTGCCCGGATCAGCACTCGCGCAATGATTCCCGGTATCGTTTTCTTGTACATATATTCCAGAATGGCCGCGAACCGGCGTTTTTTTGTGTGCGTTCTTTCCAGATCCTGCAAAGTTACCAACATGTGAACGTGTTATCCACAGGCATCAGCGGTTTTTAACCGGAGCCGGGTTTAATTTCTGCGAGCACCGGCGGATTAGATATGCGAGACCTGTGAAGCGGCTTTCTGGGAAGGAACCGTTTCACGCCCCCGTTGGCGCCGGGGCAGGCAACTGCGGTGGGAATGGGTTTCGCGCACAGTTCGTATAGAAAGGGATGATTCACTGATGAGCACAGTCAGGCACGGCCTGCGCGGCTTCGTCCTCGCAGCCGCATTGATATCAGCAATTCTTCCGGCCGCCGCCGGAGCGCAGGGAAGCGACGCGCCGTCCCTGCAGGCGGCGGATTCCTCCCGCTATTCCAGCGCAGCCGGCAGCGTCGTGGCCTCACGCGACGGCTTCGAACTGCGCAGCCTCGATGACAGCTTCAGCTACGGCGGCCAGGCGGACTACACCCTGCGCGTGCTGCCCGATGGCGACTTCATCAAGGTCCAGGTGCAGGTCTTCGCCAGTGAGATGAAGGCCTGCCTCGTGGAGCTGGGCTTCGACGAGCAGCACTGGCAGCTGGTGGACGGCGAGCGCGGGCAGTGGCCCGGCGGCGAGCAGCCCCTGCAGCTCAGCGTGCCCGAGCTGCCCGGCAGCCTGCATCACGGGGCCGTGCTGCCCCGTCCGCAGCAGGCCCGGGGCGTGACCGGGACCTTCGAGCTGCTAGAGGCCCGCTTCAGCCCCATCGGCCAGTACAGCTCCGTCAAGGGCGTTGCCAGTCCCGGCTCCAGCGCCAGCGGCCTGAGCGCCAGCATCGGTGACTACAATGCCGACGGCCAGGTCAACCTCGCCGACATGCTGCGCGTCAGCGAGTACTTCGGCCAGCGCGCCGCCGACTTCCCACCGGGCACGCTCACGAGCGTCGACGGTGATGGCAACGGCATCATTGACATCAATGACATCCAGCTGATCGGCAGCCACCTGCTGATGGTCAGTGGCAACAGCCCCGAGGTCAGCATCGCCGCGAGCACGCTCAGCAATGATGCGCTCTCCCGCAACCACTGGCCCACGAGCCAGGTGGATCTCGACTGGCTGACGAACTATTACCTGACGCTGCCCGCGCTGGACAGCCAGTTCTCCGTCTATGACGATGCGGAGCAGCAGCAGTACGCCGCCCAGGTGTTTGACTACACCAATGAGGCCCGCGTTGACAAGAAGCACACCCCGCTCAAGCGCGTGCCCTGGCTGGACGCCGTGGCCCAGGCCCAGGCGAAGCACATGGCGCTCAATGGCTACTTCGAGCATGACAGCCCGCAGGGCATGACGATCTTCGACCGCATCGAGGCCCCGGACGGGCCGGAGTGGTGGCATGCCGGCGAGAACATCGCCGCCGGTTACCGCACACCTGAGCAAGCCCACAAGTCCTGGATGGACTCCGGCGGCCACAGGAAGAACATCCGCAATGAGAATTACCGCTACATGGGCGTCGGTGCCTACTACCTGCCGGGCAGCGAGTACGGCTGGTACTGGGTGCAGGTTTTCGCCACCTACCGCGAGGACCCGCTGACGCATGACTGGATCGATCCCGGCCAGGGCGATCCGGTGATCACCCGGGAGCAGATCCTGCAGATGCAGGGCCAGAACCCGAAGCAGCCGGCCAGCCGTGCCGCCGCCGTTGACAACACGCGGCAGGTACCGAAGCAGCCGGTGCGGCGTCGTGGTTGAGGCCCCCGGGGCTGCTGACTGGTCAGTCAGATATCCAATCACTCTGAAGAGAAGGCATGGGAAACGCGGGGCTTGCGCCTCGCGTTTCCTGTTTCATTTTCTGTCTCGCCCAAAGGCTCGACAGTCTTTTCTCGCGCAGTGGCTCGGGATAGTGCATCCCTCGCTCACTGCAGATGCTGAGATAGCTTCATTACGCTGTTGCCAATCCTCGTTCTGCTTCGCCTGAAGGCTCAGCAGCCTTGGTTTGCGCGACGAGCCGGAAACGAGTTCCCGGTCTCGTCACATGTGCATCAATAACTTCACGCCCAAGGGCCCGACGGTCTTTTCTCGCGCAGTAGCCCGGGATAGTGCTTCCCTTGCTCACTGCAGATGCTGAGATAGCTTCTTTACGCTGTTGCCAATCATCGTTCTGTCTCGCCCAAGGGCCCGACAGTCTTTTCTCTCGCAGTAGCCCGGGATAGTGCTCTCTTGCTCATTGCAGATGCATCGGTGACTTGGTAGCAGCGGCACCTTGCCGCTGGAGAAGTGGGAGAAGTGATCGGAGCGCGAGCTGTCAGCCGCCCGTTGGAGGTCTGGCGCTAGCCAGGCGCGGTACCCGGACGCCAGTCTGGCAACGGGGCACCAACTTTCGCTGACACCTAGCTCCCGAAGGCGTACAGGTATCCGCGTTTGCTGCCGACATAGAGCGTGCCATCCGGACCGATCGTCGGGGTGGCATAGCATTCACCTTCCATATCGAACTGCCAGGCCTCGCTGCCATCCGGGTTGAAAGCCTTTATGTAACCTGTCGAGGTTCCCATGTATATCCGGCCTGCGGCATCCAAGCTGACTGGTTCAAGTGGCGCTCCGGTCAGCTGCAGCTGATCCAGCAGGCTGCCTGCCGGCGAGATCCTGCTGAATTCCCCGCCGTTGAGCAGGCAGACATTGTCAGCCGTATCAATCGCGAGCGTGTCATAACTGCCGATGCCCGGTCCGTCATATTCCCAGAGCTTCCCTCCGGATGGCGAGAGTGCGAACAGTCCGCCATTGCAGGTGAAATATATGTTGCCATTTTTTCCGAGGCAGGGAGGATTGATGATCTGCCCCGGGGCATCGAAGACCCATTTCACCGCGCCTGCCGGACTGATTGCCGTCAGCATCCCGTCATGCCCGCCGATGTAGATCGTGTCGTCGCCCCCGACTGCCGGTGCTCCCTTGATGATGGCTGTCGCATCCACCGACCAGAGGTAGTCCCCCTCGGGGCTCATGGCATTCACGTGATCGCCGCGGTCCGTGAAGATGATGTTGCCATTTCTGGCGATCACGGGGCTGCTGGAGATGGAGTTGCCGTAGCCCCGTGACCATATTTCCTTGCCATCGGGGTTGAGTGCATAGAGCCTGCCGTCGTAACTTCCGAAGTAGATCGTGCCATCCCGGCCGATGGCCGCCGTCGAGCCGATCTTGTCGCCGGTCTGGTAGCGCCACTTCAGGCTGCCATCCGGGTTGAGTGCATACAAGAAGCTGTCGAAGCTGCCGACATACACGGTGCCGTCGCCGGCCACCACCGGACTGCAGTGCGCGAAGGTCACTCCGCTGTAGCCCCAGCGCCTGTGGCTGGAATCCGGGCCATCCACCAGGGCCTGGTTGGAGTTGCGCAGGTCATGGCCCCAGCGCGTCCAGCTCTCCTGCAAGCTGCCGCTGTCGGAGTCGCTCCAGGGACCGGGGTCAGCCCCCGCATACAGCGCACGGACACGGTAGTCGTACTGATTGCCAAACGCTGCCTCGTTGCCGGCAGGAGCATCCAGCGTATGACTGAACTGCGTGGCATCCGGGCCAGCTGTCTCGTATAGCGCGGTCCAGTCCGGCGGACCGTTGCCATCGGCTGAGCGATACTCAATGCCATAGCCTGAAGCATCAGGCAGGCCGGTCCACTGCAGGTGGACTTCTTCCTGGTAGGTTCCATCGCTGGCAGTGAAGTCACGCGGGGCTATGCGTTCACCGAAGACCAGAAGACTACCGTCCCATCCGGCCGCATAGAGCATCCCACCCGGTGAAAGTGACAACTGGAACTCGCTTGCAGGCGCTTCGTCATAGGTCCAGGCAAGCTCGCCCGCGGGGCTCAGCGAGAATATCCGCCCTGCATTGCTGGCGGCATAGATGTAGCCATCGGAATCGACTGCAGGAGCATAGTGCACGGCAGCCCCTGCCTCGTAACTCCACAGCTCCTCGCCAGAGGGTGTGTAGGCCTTGATGTACCCATTGCCATCTACGGTACCTGTACCGAATAGCAGCGTGCCATCATCAGCAATCGCCGGCGGAGTCGCGCTGCCGCCCTTATTCTCCACAGTCCATCGAGCACCGGGATATGCAGTGATCGCAGTGAAGGTGCCAGTTTCCCAGCTACCCGTGTATACATTGCCATCACTGGCAAACACCGGGGCTTCCAGGACTTCATAGCCGAGCGGATAAAATCCCGTAAATACCGGCTGCTCCCGCTGTATGCGCCAGAAGGACTTTCCCTGACCGACAAACACGGAACCGGACAGGGAACAGGATGGGCCTGATCCAAAAGACCGGTCACTCTCAAAAACCCAGTCAAGTTCCCCGCTGCGCGTGAAGCCGTATGTATTGGTATCGGAATTCCTTACATAAACAAGACCATCCGCAGCCAGCAGCGGAGCATCAAACGTCTGGCCGTAGTTGTCACCGTTGTAAATGAACTTCTCTGAACCATCAGGATTGATACCGATGAGTTTCCTGATGCCATCAGAGGAATACAGAGTTCCGTCTATGTCAACGCTTGGGGGGAAGTACGCGCCTTGGACCAGATCACTTGACCATAGTTCATTGCCCAGCGGGTCAATGGCCAGCAGGTTACCGTCCACCGGCTGGACATATGCCGTTCCATCCGCCGCGAAACTGACTTCGGCAAGGCGCTGGTCATGTCTGCGAGTCCAGCGCAGGCTTCCACTTCTGGGTCCTGGATGGGGACTGAGACGTGATCTCTGCGGATTGCCCCCCTGCATGCACCAGCCGCCGAGGCCTGTGATTGATTCCGGAGCATTTACAGCTGTGCTGGCTCGCCCTTCCTTCTGGCCGTCAGTCGGCCTCAGCCAGTAGGTGCTGCCAGGCTCATACTCACTACGAAACAGATACTCAAAGCGGATGGGGTAGCCTCCGCCTGCATGGCTGAAGTAGTCAATGGTTTTCAGCAAGCTGGCTGACGGGCCATTGCTGCCAACTCCGTTTTGCGGATGATCATCAGGGCTGGCACCTGCATACAGGTTCCAGCCGGAAATCTGCATGCCGTAAAACCTGCCGATGTCCGCGACATCGCTGATGTTGATCGTCCCGTCACCATTGCCGTCAACGAAGTACAGCAATTCACCGGGCACGAAATCACCACTTGCACCGAAGTTCTTTCCGATCGGCCGCAGGTCCGCTGCGTTCACTTCACCATTCATGTCGTAATCGCCCCGGATCACGCCATACCATGAAAGTCGGCCAAGGCTGAAGTCCAGTTCTATCTGCCGCTGAGCAGTTTCCTGCGTTGCTGCCACATGCTTCCCGTCGGGGCTGTTTTCATTGAGCAGGCGGCTCAGTTCGCGCTTGAGCTCATCCAGCACCGCTTCGTCGACTTCGTTGCCCGCCTGCAGGGCCTCCACGTCAGCCAGGGCAGTTTCCAGCTGAACCTCCGTTGCCGGAGACAAGGCAGCAGCAGGGCTTTCAAGCTGCTGCTGTGATCCGTGTCCACCGGAGCAGGCGGCCAGCAGCCCCGCCCCCGAACACAGGCATACAAACAGGAAAAATCTCAGTCTGGGCATCCGTTTCCCCCGATATCACTAACAATCTACCATGCAGCATGATGTGTCGCAGGCTGCCTGATGTTCATTCAGCCGCCCGTCGGAGGTCTGGCGCTAGCCAGGCATGGTGCCCAGACGCCAGTCTGGCAGCGATCCTCCTCACTCCCCACTGCCCACTGCCCACTGCCTACTTACCTCTGACCACTGACCACTGACTACTGCCTACTGCCAGGCTGACAGCCTGGCCTCCCCTACTTCGGCGTGTTCGTCGCCACGTAGATCCCCCAGTCAGTGTTGCCACCGTTGTCCCAGCTGCGCATGTAGGCCGTGCGGTAGACGGGTCCATCGCCGAACATCCGCGAGAAGTAGCGCACATTCACGCTGCTGTCAAAACCGTCGTAGTAGTAGCTCCACCAGTTGCCTTCCAGCAGGTACTCGTCCACGCCCTCCAGCACGAATGTGTTGGCGGAGGAGAACATGCCGTGCGGCACATTGATGATCGGGATGCCGTCGCGGTAGTAGAGGTCGGTCATCTCCGCGTTCTCGTCGTCGTAGCTGCGGATCACCCAGCTTTCAAAGGGGTCGGTGGTCGGATCCGTGCCGGTGCAGCGGTAGAAGCGCAGGTCGCCCGTGCCCTCCACCTGGCAGCCGCCGACGGAGATGCTGACGATCCCGTCATTGAGCAGCATGTCCAGATCCCGGGCACCATCAAGTGTGTTGTCAAGGTTGCTGTTGTCCCAGCCCGCCTCATCAGTCGGAGCGCCGTTCTTGCCGCGCAGCAAGCGCAGGATGTCCTGGCGGGCCATCGCGACCAGCGGCAGGCCGTCCTGCTCCCTGAGCATCATCACGTCCGGGAAGCTGCTCAGGCCCGGGGCCAGCAGGTCCTTGACCTTCCAGTCCAGCTCGGACTGCGGGTCGCTGTTCAGTGCATAGGCGAACTTGACATCGTAATGCGTGAGGTCCACGCGCACGGTGAACACCACCGCCAGCTGTCCGTTGACAAATGCCATGCTGACCCGCCTGCCGACGATCTCGCCCGGATAGAGCAGGTAGTTGTCCCAGTCACCGCTGCCCGGACTGTCATCCTGGCCGCGGGCGATCCACAGGCCCTGGGCCTTGATCCCGCTGTCCTGGTTGTTGTAGGCGATCCAGGGCCGGTTGAAGTCCGACTGGCAGCTGATGTCCACCGTGATCTCCGCATCGGCCACATTCGCGCCGAAGCTCGGATTGTCATGATCGTACCTGTGATAGACCAGCTTCCTCGGTGCCTCGTTGTAGTAGGCAATCACCGGCTGCGAACTGAAACCTGCGGTGAAGAACACATCTGCATGCGGATCATGCAGGCTGTCAAAGGACACGAGCCGCTGCACGTCCACGATCGCCGCGTAGCCATCCACCGTCTGACTCGGCGGGCTGTTGCCCTCAGGCCCCTTGGCGATCACGTAGTAGGAGTGGAATTCCCCGTCGTTGGCAGCCGGATCGAAATCCGCGAATGTCCCGCCGTCCGGCAGGATGAAGTTCATGTCCGCCTGGCGCAGTACGCCGTCGCGGTAGATGTCGTAATCCAGCGGCCCGGTGCCTGCAGGCATATGCCAGACACTGAGGATGAAGCCGCGGTACAGGCCCTGCGAGACCCGCAGCTCCGGCGCCGGCAGCTCGCGCCGGGCGCTGGCGACATTGCTCGGCGCTGACTCCTCACCGGCAACCGTCACCGTCAGCTGGTAGTCGTAGTCCACGCCGTACTGGCAGGGCAGCACGAAGTCCCCGAAGTCATGCGTGTAGCCCGCCAGCTCCACGCTGCCCTGCAGCAGCAGCTGCCAGTCGTCGTCAGTTTCGCCGGTCAGCCGCACATACAGGCTGTAGCTGTCCCACAGTTCCGGCAGTTCCCAGCTGAGCTGGATACTGTCGCCATTCTCGCTGCCGCTGGCCTGCAGGTTCATGGGCGGCTGGACATCGACAATGATGTCAAAGAAGATGATGTCGAGCGTGACCGTCGGCGCGGCCGTCAGCAGGCCGACGTAGGTGTTGCCATTCGGGCTGATGTGCAGGGCCGGGTCAAAGCCGGCGAGGATGTTGATCCCCGCAGCCGTCGTGGCCGGAGTGACTTCCTGCACGTCCCAGCGGCCGTTGCCGAAGTCCGCCAGCAGCCGGTAGTAGCTTTCGCCCAGCAGCACGTCACTGATGTTCATGCGCGCCTGCAGATATTCCGTCGGCTCAGCCGGCAGGCCATTGAAGCGCGCGATGCCCCAGGCCGGAGCCCCGCCGCCGTCCAGGGCCAGCTTGTATTCATCCTTGACCGTGCCGCCTGAACTGAGCTCGCACTGGAAGCCGGCGACGGAATGCGTATATGTCACGGATGCATCGCGTACGGGATCCGCGCTGAACACATCCGGCAGTTGCCAGCTCTCTGCAGGCTGGACGGCCTGCATCACGGATTCGCCGGAGCGGCCCGTTGAACAGCTGCTGATGAAGATGGCAATCAGAATGCCTGGCAGTAGGTGAGTCAGTCTTGCAGTAGTCATGAGTGCGCTCCGCTGCTTGCTTGGTTAATTCTGCCTTAAACCCGCGGCGGGCGCAAATCGGAGCTATCCGGCGAGGATCTCCTCCAGCTCCTGCAGCTGGGATGCACTCGCCCGCCAGGCGCCAGCTGCGGCATTCGCGACAGCCTGCTCAGGCTTCGTGGCTCCGCTGATCACGCTGGCCACACATTCGTGCCGCAGCAGCCAGCCATGCGCCAGCTCCAGCAGTGTGATGCCCTGATCCGCACACCAGCCGCGCAGCTTCTCCACCGTGGCGATCCGCTCATCCCCACCGAAGCGCTGCCAGGCCCCCGTGCTGCTCAGGCGTGTACCCTCCGGCGCGGGCTGGCCGGCATGGTACTTGCCCGTCAGCAGGCCACTGGCCAGCGGGAAGTACGGCACGAAACCGATCCCGAGCTCAGCGCACTGCTGCAGCACGCCGCGCTTGTCGGTACTCTCCCGCTCAACTGCTCCGTCATCCGCCGGGATCTCGCCCTCCGGCTCACGCACGAACATGCTGTACTCATTCTGCACGGCGCAGAAGGCCGGCCCATTGAGTTGATCCGCTGCACTGCGGGCCTCACGCAGCTGGGCCGCGGAGAAATTGCTGCAGGCGATCTCCCGCAGCTTGCCCTGCTGCACCAGTTCATGCAGTGCGCCCAGCGTGTCACTGATCGGTACGGAGGGATCCGGCTGATGCAGCCAGTAGAGATCAATCGTCTCGATCCCGAGGCGCTGCAGGCTGTCCTCGCAGGCCCGCCGCACATACTGCGGCGCAGCCCCCTGGCGCTCGTCGTCCACCCGCATCCCGAACTTGGTGGCCACGATCGCCTGCTCCCGCCGGCCCCGCAGTGCCAGGCCGAGGTACTCTTCGCTCAGAGTCGCGCCGTAGATATCCGCCGTGTCCAGCAGGTTGATTCCGCTGTCCAGCGCTGCACTGACCACCTCATTGGTCTGTGCCGCGTCCAGCCGGCCGCCGAAGTTGTTGCAGCCCAGTCCGATCACTGATACATCAAGCTGTCCGATCCTGCGAGTTTCCATGTCATCTCCTTATATACATGACTGTAGCAAAAGCCAATCGCGCCGATGGATGGAATGGCCTAGAATCTAGGCAAGGAGACATCCATGTACAGACATCTGACCATCATCGCAGCCCTGCTGCTCCTGTTCTGTGTTCCGGCCCGTGCGCAGGAGGCAGCCGTGGAGGAGACCCGTCCGGTCACCTATGACATCTTCACCAACGACATGTGGGGCCTGACGGTCTTCCTGCCTGAGGGCGGGACCTACTACGACCCGGAGGATCTCGGGATCAGCAGCGAGGATGACCCGATGAACTACCCGCTGATCTGGATCATCGAGGACCTGGAGCGTCCCTTCAACATGGTGATGTTCGGTGCGCTGGACGTGGACGGCGAGATCACTGATGAGGATTACGGCTTCTACTTCGACCAGTTCTTCACGAACGTGCAGGCAGACTTCCCCAACCTGATGTACGAGGTGGACGGCGTCGAGGTTCTCGACCGCGTCTGGGACCGCTTCGTGGTTGCCGACGACGAGGGTGCGACGATGGTCAACTACCTGACCTACATCGGCAACACCTACTACAGCACCAGCTTCCTCGTCAGCGGGATCGCCGACCTGGACAGTTCACTGGATGCCACCGTTGAGCAGCTCTGGATCACCTATCTGGAGGATGACCTCGTGCCTGAGGAAGATATCCTCCTGCCCTGGTACTTCTAGGACAGGCCAGCCCCGACGGCGCTCAGCTCTTCCGGGAGCCCTATAATCATTCGGCCCGCATGGCGGGCAGGTTATCCTGCGGAGGATTGCATGTGCGCCTTGCTCAGTGAAGACGGCTGCTTCAGCCAGCTGGACGGGATCCGGATGAGTCCCGTCAGTACCGACCCCAAGGGCGTGGTCAATGTGGACACGGTCTTCAGATTCAGCCAGAACGAGGAACTGGTGACCGCTGAATACAGCGGGGGCAGCGTGCAGCGCGGCTACCTCGTGGGCCGCTGCAGCGGCAGCCGCCTGGAATTCAGCTACTGCCAGATGAATGACAACGGCACGGTCTGCGGCGGGCGCTCGCATGCAGAGATCGGCCAGCTGCCCGACGGCCGCCTGCGCCTCGTGGAGCATTTCACCTGGCAGGATGGCAGCACGGGGGTCAATACCTTCGAGCAGCTCGCCAACTGACTCCGATGCGTATGCCCGGCCTGCACCGGATCCTGCTGCTGGGCAGCCTGCTGCTGGCGGGTTGCCGGACTCCGGCCAGTCTTGAATATACGGAACCGCAGCTCAGCGGCTCCCGCCTGAGCCTCGGCGCACACAGCAACCGTCCGGCGGAGCTGCCGCTGGCGGACCGCATGGATCTGGTGCTGCTGCCCGCTGAGGCTGAGGCAATCAGCGGTGAATTCCCGGACAGCACTCCCTACTTCAGCGCCATCCGCGAAGCCGGTGGCGTGTACCTCGGCGGGGACTACCTGACGGATGCCGGCCGGGAGAGTGGCGACTTCGAATATGGCCTCGACCTGCCGGATGGCTCGAAGCTGCCAGCCGGCCGGGCCTGGATCCTGCTGCTACGCCTGGATGACACCACGCTCGCCGTGGAGCGCAGTATCGAGCTGCAGGGCTGGCCCTGATTCGCTGATTGCCGGCAAAACCCGGAATTCATCTGTACTGCGCGGTATAATCCTCCCTATGAACAGGCCCACCACCCGCAAGGGCTGCGAGACCCGTGAACGCATCATGGTCTGCGCCGCCCGGCTGTTCGCCCGCCAGGGAGCGCGCGGCACGAGCATCGACGAGATCCTCACCGAGTCCGGGACGGGCAAGAGCCAGTTCTACCACTACTTCCGCGACAAGGACGAGCTGATCCGCAGCGTGCACGCCATGCAGATCGAGCGGATGCTGGCCCTGCACAGCGTGATCTTCGAGCAGCTCGACAGCTGGGAAGGCTTCGAACTGCTCAATGACACGGTGCTGCACCTGCTGGAAAGCCAGCGCTTCCAGGACGGTTGTCCGATCGGCAGCCTGGCCAGCGAGCTGGCCACTTCCGATGAGCTGGTGCGCATGGACACTGAGCAGTATTTCGACCGCAAGAAGGCGGCGATCGTGCGCGGCCTGACGGCGATGAAGCTGCGCGGCGAACTGCGTCCCGACACGGATGTGCAGGGTCTGGCGGACTTCGTGGTGGTCGTCCTGCAGGGTGCCAAGCTGCTCAGCAAGGTGCGCCGCAGCGCTGACTGCGCCCAGGCCTCGCTCCGGCATATGCTGCTTTACCTGCAGTCCCATCGCAGCTGAACCGTCCGCTCTTCCGCTGACTGGCCTGCCTGGTCCAATTGGACCCTTAACCTGGATTTTCCCCTGATTTGCGAACAATTCGCATTGACCCCCGGTCTTATGTGTTGTACGGAGGATTGAGCCTCACCCCCTGCGGAAAGGGAATTCCGCAGACGGCCTTATCCCAGCGCCGGATGCGTTATTGACCGGCGAGATGGGTAGAATAATGTACCGGAAGGTACATACAGGAGGTAGATCAGATGAGCGTAGAGCAAATGGCAGTGGATCTGAGAAACAACATCGAGGAGCTGACGGCGGAACTGTTTAGCCGCTACTGTACCAGCACCGCGGTGGCAGACCACTCCGGCAGCGCCGATCTCACCCTCTGTAGCTGCTGCGGGCAGTAAGCCCCGAACCCGGACCCGCGGGTCCAGCGGATCAAGACGACACTTACCAGTTTTCCCAACTTCCCCCCTGTATGCGGGCGGGTCGGCGCTTGCCGGCCCGCCTGATACGGACCCTGAAGTGATGAAAACGGTGAACAGCTCCGGTCCGCCAGAAGCCACGATACTTACCAGTTTCCCAACTTCCCCCCCTGTATTGCGTGGGTCCGTCACTGCGGTGACGGGCCCGCCCACTGCGGAATCCGGCAACTGAGCAAGTCATTTCCATTTTCCCAACTTCCCCCCTGTAACGGGCGGGGCTGCCTACGCAGTCCCGCCTTTTTGATTTTCTGCTTCAGCTGAAGCTTCAGCAGTTTGGGCCTGCGATGAAGGCAAGCTTCATCGGGTCGGCCTGAAGATAAGGGCTGAGCCGCAGGCGTGATCGGCCTGAAGATAAGGGCTGAGCCGCAGGCGAAGTCGCGCCGCAGGCGTGATCGGCCTGAAGTTGCAGGTGGCTGGAAGATGCACCGTGCAAGAGGAGCGGAACTTGTTTCGCTCCGGTTTGCAGACCGTCGAGTGCTTGCACGAGACGGAAACAGACTCTGGTCTAACCCTGCGGCTGCGCATCCGCGCATCCGGGTCGGGTGGAAGTTGCCGGAGGCCAGATGTCAGTCTGGCAACTCTTCCCTCCCCATCCCGCATCCCATTGTGCGTCATGCCACCGGCTTGATTGCGCACCTCCGCTACACCCTACAACCCAGCTCCTATGTCCTCACCTACAATGCCCCGCATGTCTTCCCTCTTCGCAACCCTCAGGACCGGCTCCGGACCGCTCTGGCAAACCGCCCAGTCCCATCCCTTCGTGGACGGCCTGGCCGATGGCAGCCTCAGCCGCGAACGCTTCATCCACTTCCTGTTGCAGGACTACGTCTACCTGATCGGCTATGCCCGGGCTTGGGCCATCGCCGCCGCCAGGGCTCCTGAGCTGCCCCTGCTGACAGCTGCCGCCGCGCTTGTCAACGACACCCTCGGGATGGAGATGGAGCTGCACCGCGGCTACTGCGAATCCTTCGGGATCAGCCGCAGCGAACTTGACAACGAACAGGCCGGACCGCTCTGCCAGGCCTATGTGGACTTCTGCCTGGCAACGGCCGCCACCGGCGACTTCATGGATGTGCTCGTTGCCATGATCCCCTGCGGCGTGGGCTATGCGGAAATCGGCACGCGCCTGGCAACGCAGCTCGCTGACGGAGAGGAGCACCCCTACCGGCAGTGGATCGAAACCTATGCCTCAGCGGAGTTCCAGGATTACGCTGCATGGATGACAACAACCCTGGACTCACTGGCGACACAGATCGGACCAGCGCGCATCCCCCGCCTGCAGGCGAAGTTCGACCTGGGCTGCCGCTATGAATGGATGTTCTGGGAAATGGGCTGGACGATGGACCGCTGGCCCCTCTGAGTGGTCAGTGGTCAGTGGTCAGGACCTGTTGGCAGAATGAGAAACAGAATCAGCAGAAACCTGTTACCTGAACCTCGGACCTGTTCCTGTTTCTCATTCTGATTCTGCAAACTCATACTGACCACTGACCACTGACCACTGACTACTGACCACTGCCTACTGCTCACTGATCCATTCGTACAGTTCCCGCCGTGTCGTGAACACATGCTGCTCCACATGGGTGTTGGCAGCGAGGATCTCGAGCGTGCGTCCCCGGCTGCGCAGCGGGTAGTCCCAGACCCACTTCAGGAAGGCCAGGTCGAAGCGCTCCGGGCAGCCCGCGCCGCAGTCCGCCCGCTCCCGGCCCCGGTGGCGCATCACCCGCCGCAGCACCTGGCCCATGCAGAACAGGCGCGGGAAATCCAGCCAGACCACGCAGTCTGCGCGCGCGATGCGCTGCGGCAGGCTGCCGGTGTAGTTGCCATCGATCACCCAATGCTCAGCCTCCAGCAGGCGCGCCACGCTGGCCTCCCACTCGCTGTCCGCCGGCTGCTCCCAGCCCGGCTTCCAGAATTCACGGTCGAGGTGGATCACCGGTAGCTTCAGCCTGCGCGCAATCTCCACGGAGGCCGTGGACTTGCCGGAACCGCAGTTGCCGATCACGAGTATGCGCTGCATGGACATTGAGTTATTCCCAGGATCAGAAGGAGAATCAGTATCAGAATGAGAATGAGCAGAAGATGAAGTCATCAGGCTGGAGTCTCAATTTGAGAACGAGCAGAAGATGAAGTCATCAGGCTGGAGTCTCAATTACAGGCAGGCTGCCTGCCAAATAATCCTGCTTCTGCTTCTCTTTCTGTTCCTGCTTCTGTTTCTGCTTCTCATTCTGCTTCTGTTTCTCATTCTGTTTCTGCTTTCACCAATTGCCAGAATGAATTCTGGCCTCCGTCAGATCACCCGGCCGCTGGGTAGCGGTGCACCTTCGATCCTCAGCCGCACTTCCTGCACGGCCTGCTCCCGCACCGGCAGGCGCCAGATCACGGCCACCACGGCGATCAGGGCGAAGCTCCAGCTGCTCAGCCCGAGTGCGGATGCCGCCAGCGCAACCACCGCCATCACCGGCAGGGCATAGCCGCAGATCCCGAGCTGGAAGTGCCGGTCGCGCACGATGCACAGCGTGAGGAAGAACAGCGCCATCGGCACGCCGAGCCACCAGGCGATGTCCGCCTGCGTGGCATGCCCGTGATGCTCCGCCAGATCCAGCTCGGCGGCGATCGCGGCCCCGATCATCGCCAGCGAACCGAAGATGAACAGGTGCCCATAGCCCCAGATGAACACGGTCGTGAACTCACGCTTGGGCAGGTGCTCGCGCTCCTCGAAGTACAGCCAGAACAGCGAGAACACGATCAGCAGCGCTGAGATCGCGGTGGAGACCGGAGCCCAGCCCGGGTGCTCACCGTAGAGCTGGCCGAAGCCCAGGCTGATTGCCAGCATGATCTCCCCGAGCGAGATGATCGTCAGCAGGCCGTAGCGCTCAATCATGTGGTGGCGGTGGAAGGGCGTGCCCTTCGCGCGCTCGGCGAACACCGGCACGCTGAACTCGATCAGGAAGCACAGCACCGCCAGCCCGTAGAACAGCTCCGCTGAAACACTGCGTGTGCCGAAGTAGTAGACGATCCAGCAGATCTGCGCGAGCAGGATGCCGCCGGCATAGCGCAGCGTCGTCAGCCGGTACTGCGGGTTGGCACTGGCCCGCAGCCACAGCGCCGCCATCCCGATGCGCATGATGCACCAGCCGAGGATCCCCCAGCTGAAGTCCTGGCTCTCGAAGATATGCCCGGCGCCGCCGGCGAACAGCAGCTCCCCGCACATGATCAGCATCACGAGCAGGCGGTAGACCGGGCCGTCGTTGTCAAAGGCGGACGCGAACCAGGTGAAGTTCATCCAGGCCCACCAGATGCCGGTGAACAGGAAGATGAAGATCGGCAGCTTCTCCAGGCCGTGGCCCTCGCTGATCGCGTGGTGCAGCCCGGCGGTGGCGGAGGCGATCGCGATCACGCTGACGAGGTCGAAGAACAGCTCAAGCTGCGTGGAAGCGCGATGCGACTCATCCGGATTGCGCGCGGGCAGGGGCAGGATCGGCAGGAAGCGGCTCATGGATAGATTCTAGGCCCTGCCGTGGTTGCCAATCCGGTGTGTCGATCCTGGAGCAAGGTGTGTTGCCCTTGGGGCATGGTGTGTTGCTCTTGGAGCAACAAGGCCCTGTAGCTCTGAGAGCTACACTCCGCTCATCCGACGATGGGACTACTGTCCCCGAACACGGCTCCTGCACTCATGCTCCCACATCCTCCCAGGTACCGGCGTCGCCTCGCGACGCCAACACGCGAGCAGCCCCGATCGTGCAAGCCGCTCCGCGTGTGAGATCGTGATTCTCAATCATCTGGATTGCCAATCCGGTGTGTCGGTCCTGAGACCGACAAGGCTCTGTAGCTCTGAGAGCTACACTCCGACAATTCAAGGTAAAATCAAAGTATGAAATGCTGCCGGGCCATAACGCTCGCACTCCTCCCGCTGCTGCTCGGGACAATGCTGCTGGCGGGCTGCAGGGGTGGTTCCGGCTCAGATCAATCCAGCCTGACTGACATCAGGCCTCCTGATTCCGAGCTGCACGACTTCCTCATGAGTGAACTCGCCCGTCTGGGCAAGGACCCCGCAAAGACTACATCCGAGGCCGCAAAAGGCGATGCCAACCGCGTATTCGACCTCGACCTTGCATTGATCGACCCTGATGGTCCTGGAGGAGATCCACCTACGGGTGTCTCCATTAACTGGAGCGAAGTGCTGATCGGAGACTATGACCAGAACGGTCAGGTGAACGTTTCCGACCTGACACCACTTGGCCGTGAGCTGAACAGCACGGTGGTCTACGACGACAAGACCCTGCACGGTGGCTTCGCAGGCTGGCCCACAGGTGACCCGACTGACGATGGCGGAGAGACACCTCCAGCCACAGAAAGCCCTGCGGCCAACTGGAGGCAGGCACGCATTGACGGAGACCGCAACGGCCTGCTGACCCAGGCTGACATCACGCCGATTGCCGTCCACTGGCAGGAAGCACTCAGCGGCTACCGTATCTACCGCCAGGCTCCCGGTGAGACTGAATTCACAATCCTGCCGGGACAGCCCGGCACTTCTGATGGCCTCAGCGTGAATCATCCAACAGCGCCAGGCAATGCGCCGGTGCTATACAGCTTCGAGGATGAAAACGCAAGCGCCAGTGGCATCTACCTCTACTATGTCGCCCCATTTGACCTGCAGTCCCAGCAGCAGGGACCGGCCAGCGGGATTGTCAGCATTGACCTCGACACGGGCACGGTGAACAGCTCCCCGGTTGCCAATCTCAGCGTCACCCCGGACTTCGCGGGAGCCCCAGCGGAAATCACCCTGGACGCTTCAGCAAGCTACGACCCGGACGGCAGCATCGCCGCCTGGGAATGGGACTTTGATGGCGACGGCATCACAGACTGGCTGAGCACTGACCCAATACCCGAAACGAGCAGCGATGGGACTGTGGACAGCTTCGTGGAAGTTAAGACTGGTAAGATGAGAGCCAGTTATAACCGTGGAAATGCAGATTACCTTCATCCAAGTGTCACAGCAATTGATGACTTGTCAGCAGCTTCCCTGCCCATAGATGCCCAGCTTGGCATTTCAGGATGGGTGGATTCAGAGTTCATCTGGGCTACAAATGACAATCCATTCAGCTTCACTCCAGCACGGTACTTTTACGATGAATTGACGGGGCAGCTACTCTGTACCGGAACTTCGAGTGACCAACGGGCGCTATATCTGGGTATCCGCACCGGCTTTGAACAATGGGAAGAGGAAAAAGTATTCGACACGGACGACCCAGTTGTTCACGCAGTGGTAGGAGATGAATTCATCCGCTATAACTACGGACATCCCGTCTTCAGGGCCGACGGCAGCCCGATTGTGTTCATCACTGTCACCTAC
This sequence comes from bacterium, assembly GCA_020440605.1. GTDB lineage: Bacteria > 4484-113 > 4484-113 > 4484-113 > JAFGCY01 > JAHEFU01. The sequence goes on from JAGRNT010000008.1 coordinate 69,121, forward strand.
ACGATCGGATTTGCAAATGCACTGTTCCTTGCAGAAAAAAACAATGGCACATGGGATCTCAGTGTCCTCTATGAGAGTCCTGAGGGGTTCAACAATGCCACGCTTGCAGCAACTATTGAAAATGCCGTCACCAGAATCGGTCCAAGTGAGTTTCTGGCTCTGGTTGGCGAAAACTATGATAGTCGCCCAGAACCTAGTACAAGTGCACGTTACTTGGCAGTACATTACGATAATGGAGAAATTAGCGTTGAAAATCCGTCGCTCGACCTGATTTATAAGGAGAATCAATTTCGCCAAACGACATCATTGATTACGACAGGCTTGGATGGCAAGGCATATATTCCTTTAGAGTACGCGGGTTTCAGCACTGGCATCCCGGAAATCCGATACTTGGTTCGGGACAATAGCGGAATTTGGAAATTGCAGCAATTTAGCTTTCCAGAAGAAACTCAATTGAATGTTACGATGCTAATCCGGGATCTTCTGGTTAAGGCATCAGGGGAACCCACTCTGCTCATCAGCAATGAGGCAGATGACATGAAAAGTGAACAACTGGTATTGGCAAATGTGCAGAGCGGAGACTGGAGTATCCAGTATCTTCAAAACCAATACAGGACACTTGCACGATATGATTTGCACGAAATCATAGGAAACAGAATTGTGACATGCAATTACAACAATGGATTATTACCTGAGGGCATTAAAAATTGGGCTCCCTGCTTCGCTATTGAAGGACCGAAGACAATTAATGAGAATCTTTTTTTCCTTCCACAACAGGGAAATTTTGAATCGGGTGGAGTAGCAGGAGTATTTGAGTTACTCCCCTCAACACTTTTCGCAGTAATTTCTGCAAACAGTGATGAATACAGCAATATACCCAACACCGGAGCAAGCCCAGGTGCATTTATCAGGGAAAGAGTGGATCCCCGGAATTGAACTACTACTCGATCTATGGCAATAGATCGTCACTAGAAGACTGCGCAGCAACCAGGCCGAATTGCGCTTGCGTGAAAGGAGAAACAGGATTATCGCAGAGGAGGAGGGGGATATATTGCCAGTATACTGCGGGGGATGCTGACAAATGGGTCCACAGAATCCCACAGAGATCCACAGAAGAAGTACATGGGGAACATTCCATTGCCAACACCTCTGCGCTTCTGCGCCTCTGCGTCAGATATAACCGTTCGCGCGGGCTCGCCGTGTCAACGCGAATGGGGACGTGGAAACACATGTTTCAACACAGAGGCACAGAGCTCACAGAGAATGCCAGTTCAGATTGCCATGTTCGGCCAGCTTCTGGAACATCGAGCCAGCCCCTCCCAGTCGCGCCGGGGGCGCGCCGCTACACGGCTGATTCCCTGACAATCCGGAACTCTCTGCGCTTCTGCGCCTCTGCGTCAGATAGAACCGTTCGCGGGACCACGATCCAATCCGCGCAAGCGGGCGGGATACTTTGCCAATAAGCTCTGCGTCCTCTGTGGCTCTGTGTTTGACAATACCGCCCGCACATCCGTGATGTCGCCACGCGCATGCGGGCGTTGCCACAGTATCATTCAACACAGAGGCACATAGATCACAGAGGAAAAGAGTCCAATTCAATCTTGGTTGCCAATTCTTCTGTGGAACTCTGTGACCTCTGCGGCTCTGTGTTTGACAATACCGCCCGCTCATCCTCGATGTATCCACGCGGATGCGGGCGTTGCCAGAGTTCAACAATGCTCTGTGACCTCTGCGGCTCTGTGTTTGACAATACCGCCCGCTCATCCTCGATGTATCCACGCGGATGCGGGCGTTGCCAGAGTTCAACAATGCTCTGTGTCCTCTGTGGTTCTGTGTTTGACAATACCGCTCCCGCATCCATGATGTCGCCACGCGCATGCGGGTGTTGCCAGAATTCCAAATACTCTGTGCTCTCAGTGTGCTCTGTGGTTGAACTCTCTGTGTTCTCTTTGCCCGGATTGCTCCGGGCATCCACGCCGAGCTTGCGAGTTGGGAATATTCACCACGAAGTACGCAAAGTTCACGAAGAATTTCCAGGGTCACAAAGTATGCTTCGTGAGCCCTGTCAGACTTTGTGAGCTTTGTGGTTGATGATGTCGATTGCCCGGCTTACGCACGGGCTTCCTCTACCGCTAAAGCGGGTAGCTCCTAATGCCCCGCCGGGGTCGGTGCATCCTTCCTGCGGTTGCCGGCATGCCCCCTGCCGAGGATCAGCAGCAGCGGCAGGGCGCAGATGAACAGCGCTGCCACGAACAGGTAGACATCCTCAAAGGACAGCACCATCGCCTGCTGCTGCACCAGCCCGCTGACGATCTTCAGCGCCGCCGTCTGGCTCTGCAGCATGTCGTAACCCCGGCCCTGCAGGAAGCCCTGGATCCCGCCGAGGAACTGCAGCGCCGCCGGGTCATAGGCCCCGACATTCTCCGAGAGCCGCAGGTAGTGGAACTCGAAGCGGCGGTCGAGGATGAAGGTCAGCACGGCGATCCCCAGGCTGCCGCCGATCTGGCGCGTGAGGTTGTAGAGCCCGGCAGCGCTGCTCACGTCATCCTTCGGGATCGTGCCGAGCGTGGCAACGCTCAGCGGAATGAACATCAGCGGCAGGCCCATCCCGCGCCACATCAGCGGCCAGAAGAAGAACTGCGCCGCCGTTTCACTGTTGACATGTGACAACCTGAGGATCATCCCGACGAGGATCAGGCTGCCCATGCCCACGAGGATCCGTGCATCGAGCCGGCTCAGCAGGATGCCGGCCAGCGGCATGAAGATGATCATGATCAGCGAACCGGGGATCATCAGCTCCCCGGTCTGGGTCGCCGTGAAGTGCAGGATGTTCTGCGTGAACACCGGGATCACGAAGGTCGTGCCGTACAGGCCGACGCCGAGCACGATGCTGTAGAGGCTGCCGGCCCAGAGCGGACGGTACTTCAGCACGCGCAGGTTGACAGCCGGGTTGGCAACACGCAGCTCATGGCGCACGAAGGCGAACAGCGCCGTGACGCAGAGCACCGCCAGGCCCACGATGTAGCCGCTCTGGAACCAGTCATACTCCCGGCCCTGCTCCAGCAGCACCTGCATGCTGCCGAGTCCCGCTGCCAGCAGCAGGATCCCCAGCAGGTCAACCCGCCCCGTGGCCTTCCTCGGCTTGTCCGGCACGAACAGTAACGCCATCAGCACGGCGAGGATCCCGACCGGCAGGTTGATGAAGAAGATCCAGCGCCAGCCCAGCATGTCGGTCAGGTAGCCGCCGAGCGTCGGGCCGAAGGCCGGGCCGACCACCACGCCGATCCCGAACAGCGCCTGGGCCATGCCCTGCTGGTGCGGCGGGAAGGTCTCGAACAGGATCGACTGCGCCTTCGGCAGCAGCCCGCCGCCGAACAGGCCCTGCAGGATGCGCGCGACCACGAGCATCCCGAGTGATGTCGACAGGCCGCAGAGCACGCTGCTGGCAACGAAGGCCACGAGCGTGAACAGGTAGTAGTTGCGCTGGCCGAAGCGGTCCGAGAGCCAGGCCCCCAGCGGAATGATGACGACGTTGGCCATCGCGTAGCCGGTGATCACCCAGCCGATCTGGCTGAGCGTGGCCCCCATGCTGCTCTGCATGGAGGGCAGGGCCACGTTGACGATGCTGACGTCGATCACCTCCATCAGCGCCCCGAGGCTGACCGTCAGCGCCACCGCCCACTTGTACCATTCACTCTCTCGGATGCGCTGTGCATGCGAGCCGCCTGCGATCGTTGCCATCAGCCCGCGCGCACGTGCACCACGACGGACATGCCCGGTGCCAGCATCCGCCTGGCGGTGTCGTCAATCGCATCGTCGTCGAGCCGGATGCGCACGGGGATGCGCTGCACGACCTTGGTGAAGTTGCCGGTGGCATTCTCCGGCGGGATCAGGCTGAATGTCGCACCGCTGGCGGGGGAGAAGCTGTCAACGGTGCCGCTGAGCTTCAGGCCCGGCAGGGCGTCGATCTCGATCTCTGCCGCCTGCTGCGGATGCAGCCGGCTCATCTGGGTTTCCTTGAAGTTGGCCTCGATCCAGATCTCATCCGGGACGATTGCCAGCAGGTTCTGGCCCGGGCTGACCTGCTGCCCGGCTTCGACATTGCGCCGCCCGATGCGGCCGCTGCGCACGGCCCGGATCTCGCAGTGCGCCAGATCCAGCCTGGCCTGGGCCACAGCTGCCTCCTGCACCTCGACCGTTGCCAGCGCGGTTTCGTACTGTGCCTCGTTGTAGCCCACCTGGCGCCGTGCCGCCAGTGCGGAACGCCGTCCGCCCTCACTGCCGGCCTGCAGGGCCGTGGCCTGTTCGATCCCCGCCTGGGCCTGGGCGATCCGGCCCTCGGCGCTCTGCAGCTCATCCTGGGCGGCATCCAGCCGGGCCTGCGCGGTTTCCCGGGCGGCGATGGCATCGTCAAGCTGCTGGCGCGGGATGATGCTGGCAGCGTAGAGGCTGTCCAGCCGTCCCAGATGCGTCTGCGCCTGGTCCAGCGCGGCCTGCAGTTCGCGGATGCGCGCCTCCGCGGCATCGCGTGCGGAGGTGGCCTGTTCCAGCGTGGCCTTTGCCCCACTGATCGAGGCACTGGCCTGCTGCTCGGCACCATCCGCCGTGCTGTCCAGTGCTCCGGCCTGGGCCGCGCTGACAGCGATCAGCGCTTCGGCGGCCGCGGACTGCTGCCGGGCCACATGCAGCTGGGCCTCAGCCTGCTGCAGGCGGATCTCGAACGCGGCCGGGTCCAGCCGCACAAGCAGCTGGCCCTCCGTGACCTCGTCATTCTCGCCGACGAGCACCTCCAGCACCTGCCCGCTGAGCTGGCTGCCGACGGGCAGCACGTTGGTGTTGATCTGCGCGTTGTCAGTCGTGACGTACAGCCGCTGGTGCTGCCACCATTTCCAGCCGTAGAACAGTGCCCCGCCGACGATCAGCAGCGGCAGCACGATTCTCAGCGGCGCGGGCCGGCCCCTGCCATTGCCATTTGCCGCCTGCAGCTGCGCCTGCCTGGCTTCATTGCTCATCCTGTTCTCCCTTGCCTTCCGCTTCCAGCTGCGCGTCCGTCTCCGCCAGCAGCTCCTCGAGCCAGTCCAGCTCAAGTGCCAGCTTGCGCTGCACATAGCCGCGCATGCTCTGCTGCACGTGTTCAGTGGCCTTGTCAAAGCTGTAGTTCATCCGCTCACGCAGGGCCGCGATGCGGCTCATGATCAGCTGGCGGCGCTGGGCCGGGGCGAGACGGTCGCTGAACCACATGCGGGTCATGAAGCGCGCCTGGGCATTGACCCAGCTGTCGTTGGCTTCCTCCGTCATCAGCTCCAGCCAGTACTCTCGTCCGGCATCGGTGATTTCATAGACCGTGCGCCGCCCGCCGCTGCCGCTCCGGCGGATCAGCCCGCGCTCCGTCAGTCGCCTGAGCAGCGGGTAGATCGCGCCGAAGTTGGCGCTCAGCGCGGTTCCCATGTAGTGCTCGAGCCATTCCCTGAGCGCATAGCCATGCATCGGCTCACGCAGGAGTGCCCCAAGTGCGGCCAGTTCCAGCATATATCAGATTGATATATTGCACTGCGCCGCTGATTATTCTCAAGGAGGAAGGAATTTTCCGGATTTCACCGGATTGGGAGGCCGGGCTGGAGTGCAGTTCAGCCCTGCTGGTCCGAAAGCCTGCTGGCCAGCATCGCCAGCTGCAGTTCCAGGCGCTTGATCTCGCGCGCCGTGGCATGCCGCTCCATCTCCAGCCAGAGCCAGAGCTTGAGCATGCCCATCGCGATCATCGCGAAGCCGGAGAGCATCGCCCAGCTGATCACATCCTTCGTGTCCACGGCGGCGATGTAGCGCGTGATGCAGTACACGAAGCCGGCGAAGATGGCGAGCATCACGACGGTCATCATGATGTTCATGCCGCGGTTGCGTCCGCGGTAGTTTTCCAGCAGCATTTCGTCAATGCGCTGCTCACCGCTGAGCTTCTCCCATTCCGCGCCGTATTCGGCGTCGAGTGCCTTGCGGATTCTGTCATCGAATTCAGTCATGTTCTGCTCCTTCAAGCTGCCTGCGCAGTCTTGTGCGCGCCTTGAACAGGCGCGACTTGACCGTCCCGGCGGGAATCGCCAGGACTCCGGATATGTCGGCAAGGGACAGTCCGTCCATGTAGTGCAGGCGCAGGAGCTCCCGCTCGGCGTCCGGCAGTTGCCGGATCGCCAGGCGCAGCTCTTCCAGCTGCGGGTCATCAGCATCCAGGGCAGCGGCTGTGGCTTCCGTGTCGGAATCCGCACTGCGTCCGCGCTCCCGGCTGATCCGGCCGATGGCATCGGCAGCCTTGTTGCGCAGAATGCGGTAGCTCCAGGCCGGAAAACTGGCGGGGTCCTGCAGGCGGGAGAGGCCGCGGGCGATTGCCAGCCAGCTGTCCTGCAGCACATCCAGTGCCAGTTCGCGCTCACCGCACAGGCTGATCGCCTGGCCCAGCAGCCGCGACTGCCAGAGCTCGACGAGCTGTGCGAAGGCCTCGCGCTCACCACGCTGGCAACGCAGCACCAGCAGCTCGCTGTATACCTGCTGTGGACTTCTATCCATTACCGCTACAGAGGTCCGGCAAACAACCCCCGCGGTTCATTGTGACGGGTGGAAATCAATTTCGAGATGCGTGAATCAGCTCAGTCGCGCAGCAATCTTTGATCAGCGCGACCCGGCGAAACTTGCTTTCGCCGCAGCGCCAGACCCGCGAGCCCTTGGGCGAGCGGGCAAATGAAAAAGGCTCCCCATTGCGGGGAGCCTTGCGTATTTCGAATCTTTTGTCAGCGGCTGGATGTATACCACCAAGATCTCAAAGAGCACAAAGTGATCTGCAGATCACTAAGTGTTCTTAGTAGGCATCATTATATTTGTGCCCTTCGTGCCCTTGGTGGTTAGACGATTCCGCTGACCGGGCAACTGTTGTGCGGCTTGCGCCGCAGCTCCTAAATGCCGCCGGACGGCGTACCGTCGCCGCGCGTACCGGTGAACTGCTCGACGCGGTTGAGCACCTTGTCGGAGAAGTCCGTGTTCTGCTGCTCCAGCAGCTTGAAGTCGTGCGGGCTGGAGGCCGCAGCCAGTGCGGTCTCGTAGGTGATCTGGCCGAGGTGGTACATCTTCAGCAGGTAGCGGTCGAAGGTGATCATGCCCTCGTCCTCGCCTTCCTCCATCGCGAGCTTGATCAGCTCCGTCTTCTCCTCGTCCTCGATGAACTCCTTGATGCGGCCCGTGACCTTCATGATCTCCATCGCCGGCACACGGCCACCGCCGACCATCGGCAGCAGGCGCATCGAGATGATGGACTTGATGGTCTCGGAGAGCATCAGGCGAGCCTGCTTCTGCATCGTCTCCGGGTAGAAGTCGATCACGCGGCTGATGGTCTGGGTCACGTTCAGGGTGTGCAGGGTGGAGAGCACGAGGTGGCCGGTGAGGGCCGCCTGGAAGGTGGCGTTGACCGTCTCGCGGTCACGCATCTCACCGATCAGGATGATGTCCGGATCCTCTCGCATCGCGCCGCGGATCGCGTCCATGAAGGAGTTGGTGTCAACGCCCAGCTCGCGCTGGTTGATGATCGCTTCCTTGTCCTTGAGGACGTACTCGATCGGGTCCTCAATCGTGAGGATGTGCACCGGGCGGCGGTTGTTGACGTAGTCAATCATCGACGCCAGCGTGGTGGACTTACCCGAACCCGTGGTTCCCGTGAGGATGATGATGCCGCGGCGCTCGAGGGACAGTTCCTCAAGGATCAGCGGCAGGTTCAGGTCCTCGAAGCTCGGCACGACGTCGTTCACGAGACGCAGTGCCGCTGCCACGGAGCCCTTCTGGCGGTAGATGTTCACGCGGAAGCGGCCGGTGAGCCCGTCCTCGCCACGGTACACGTAGGCGAAGTCGATCTCGTTCTCCTCCTCCAGGCGGTACTCACGCTTGGGAGTCAGCAGCTGCTTGGCAAAGCGCTCCATCTCATCCTCGTCGAGGATGTCCCAGTCGGCGGGCATCAGGTCGCCGTCCAGGCGCAGGAAGGGCGGACGGCCGGCACCGAGGTGCAGGTCGGATGCGCCTTTCTTGATCACGATTCTCAGCAGTTCGTCAATATGCATCGCGCATAACTCCAGGCGGATTGGCGGGGGAGATAGATGCCCCTGACACCGGATGCATGCCCCTGATCCGGCGGTACTGCATTATAGCAACATCCCGGCTCATATGCATATATGGTAAAGCTCTGGCAAGCCGCGGCGGAGGAAATCAGTCAGGCTGGACGCTGAAATTGAAGGTCTTGGTACCGTAACCGTTGCCCACGTCGGAAATCTCGACGCGCACGCTGTACTCCGCCTCGCTGTCGCCGGGATTGTCCCAGACCACCGGCAGGCTGTAGCTGCGGGTGCTGACCGTATCCCAGACCACCTGCTCCTCCACCCCGCCGCTGAAGGTCCAGACCACGCGGAAGGGCGCCGTGCCCAGTTCCCAGCTCACGCTCAGCGTCCCGGCTTCGCCACTGACCGGCGGCGCACTGCCGGTGCGGATCTCGCCGAGTTCCGGGCGGCGGGTGGGTTGCTGCGCGATCGGCACATACTGCGAACTGGAGCAGCCGGCCGCCAGCAGCAGGGCCGCGAACACGGCGCAAAGTTGGATGATGCTGTAACTCTGTCTTGACATTGCCCCAGACCTCAGGTCCCGCCCCGGCGTTAGAATGTAGCGGACGCAGATCAATTCTCGCTAAATGATACCGCGAAGATAAACGCGGGGGAGGGTGCGGCATGCTTCCCGCAATGTTCGACTATGTCTGGCTGACGGCCAATCCCTGGACCTGGACGATTCCGGCCGCCGGGCTGTTCCTCGGGATCTGGGTCTGGGTGGATGCCTCCGACAAGACCGACTACCCCGCGCTCTGGGGGATCATGGTGATGATCTGCTGGCCGGTGTTCTTCCCGCTCTACTACCTGCTGCTCTTCGTCTGGCACCAGCGGCCGCGCACCCAGCATGTGGCGGAGGAGCTGGAGATGCGGCGCATGCCGAAGGTGCTCGGCAAAACCGCGATGGAGCGGGAATACATGCTGGCCCAGCTGCAGGAAGGCCCCGGCACGGTCTATGACCCGCAGTCCGGCATGAGCCGCAAAACGGGTGGTTACCGCTACCGCCCGCTGGAACTCGTGGATGATCTGCAGGTGCGCGACCCTGAGGCCGCGTGGGACTACCTCGTGGAGCTGCATGAGACCGCCGAGCAGGAACAGGACAGCGAGACCGTCTCCACCTGCGAGTGGTACATGCGCCGCCTGCCGGATGGCAACGCGCGCTACCCGCACTGGCTGAAGCACCGCCATGACCCGCCGCCACAGACCGACTGAACAGCTGCACTGCGCTAGAATCGGCTGATGCCGATTGACGACGCCCTGCGCCACTGGTCCGCCTGGCTGCTGACCGCACGCGGGCGCAGCCGTGTCACTGTCGAGAACTACCAACGCGACATGCGGCAGTTCGTGGAACTCAGTGGGCTCATCGAACTCAGTGGCCTGGACCGCAATCGCGTGGTGAGCTGGCTCAATGCCCTGGCGGAGCGCGAACTGGCACCCCGCAGCCGGGCCCGCAAGCTCAGTGCGCTGAAGAGCTTCGTGGGCTGGGCCATGGAATACGGGCATCTGGCCCGGGACCCCGTCCCTGCCGAACTGGCAACGCAGCGCGGGCTGGACCTGCCGCATGCCCTGACCCGCGGCGAGGTGCAGGAGATCCTCGATGCCACGCGCGGGCTGGACCCCCTCTCACTGCGCGATACGGCGATGCTGGAAACGCTTTACGCCTCCGGGATGCGCGTCAGTGAACTGACAACGCTGCGCCTCGCCGAGCTGCACCTGCCGGAGGGCTTCGCGATCGTGACCGGCAAGGGCAGCAGACAGCGTCTCGTCCCCCTCGGGCACTACGCCATCGAGGCAATCCAGGCCTACCTCGGCCCCGTGCGTGAGTCAATCTGTGCGGCGGCCCCGCTGCATCCCGAGCTCTTCCTCACTCGGCGGGGGGCGATCAGCCGCTCGATGGTCTTCCGGCTCGTGCAGAAGTACGCGCTGCTGGCCGGGGTGAAGAGCCATGTCTCGCCGCATACCTTCCGCCACTCCTGTGCCAGCCACATGCTGGAGGGCGGCGCGGACCTGCGCCTGGTGCAGGAACTGCTCGGGCATTCCAGCCTGACCACCACGCAGATCTACACGCATATCGACAAGCGGCGGCTGCGCGAGGTCTATGACCGCGCCCACCCTCATGCGTGAAACGCTTTCATGTGGCGTTCCTGGGTCAAGTTGTCAACAGGCCGGACCCTGCCCGGTTGATAAGTGCCCCTTGCCCTGTTGACAATCTGTGCGCGGGATTGCTTCTGGGAAATTTCTCTGCCGGGGATTCAGGGCTGACTCTCCCCTCCGGACCCTCAACGGCCCGCAGGCCCGTCCGGGAGCGGCCCGAGCAGGATGACAACACCCCAGCGGCCCATGCGACAGCCGGGATTATCAACCGGCCCGGTTGACAACACGGTTCCGTGGTTGATAAGTGAGGGAATTCCGGGGAATTCCTGAAATCGGCCGGAAAATCCATTGACAACGCCCGGCTGGCGGGCTATCATCAGATTGTCAAGGCAGTGATGCTGATGGCGGAAACGCCGGAGTCACCGCCCTCCGCAGTGGCCCCCGGGCCGCAGCGGGGCAAGACAGGCATACGGTTGGCAACAACCGTCGTGCATCCCGCGGGGGCCTGTCCTCCGTCGGGGAAGAGGCGGCTTCTGGGTGGCAACACCCAACTGGCCAGCCTGCGGATCGCGCCGCAAGGCAGATCCACGGCACGTCCGGAGATGCAGTGGCAACACGGCATCCGCACCGTGGCAACACGGGGCACGTACAGTGGCAACACAGTACACCGGAAAGGAATTGACTTCGGTCAGTCCGGAGTGCCGCAGGCCGGCGGCAACGGTGGCAACACCGATGCTGACGACCAAAACGACAGCGGGTTCGCCCGCCGTCACCCCCGCCCAGTGCGGGGGCCGAAGCCCGGAGCAATCCGGGCTTCACTTTTTTCTGCCCTCTCGCGCAAGCGCTCGCGGGTCTGGGCCTGCGCTGGCGCTATCGCTGCCAGCGGGTCGGCCTGAAGAAACATCGCAGCCCCTGAAGGTTCATCGTGCAATCAGCGAGAGGCTATGCCTTGAGCTGTATTGCAGACCGTCGAGTGCTTGCACGAGACGGAAGAGGAATACGGTCTGGCGCTGCGGCTGCGCATTCGCGCATCCGGGTCGCGCTGAAGTTACTGGAGGCCAGATGTCAGTCTGGCAATGGGCAGAAGCCGGAGGTGCGCAACTTGTTTGCGCACAATGAGCTGCTCCAGCAGTTCGTGGATTGGATTGAGGAAGTAGCAGGGAATCTGAGCAAGGGGAGCGCGAGCATTGAGCTCGCCGGACAGGCGGCATTCAGCCGCCAGTGTGTTGCTCCGATGGTAGTCCGGCGTTCACGCCGGCTCAGGCCGTAAACGGCCTGCTACCTGTCACCATCCTGGCAACCGCTCCAGGTGATCACCTCCTATATGCACAATCAGCGAGGAACTTGTTTCGAGCTGTATTGCAGACCGTCGAGTGCTTGCACGAGACGGAAGGGGAATCGAGTGCTTGCACGAGACGGAAGAGGAATACGGCCCGGGCCTGCGCTTAGGCAGGGCCAATGTACTCAGGGGTAGATCCTCACCTCATTGCCAACCAGTATCAACAGGTGTTCCATGCCGTTCTCCTCCAGTACCACCAGCCCGCCGCAGCTCTTCCCGAAAGCTTCATGGTAGGACAGGCTGCCATCCAGATTGCAGGCCACAAGCTCACTCTCGTACAGGTCCGGCAGGCAGCACAGCTCCCACTCCCCATCCCTGTCCAGATCAAAGCGGACTGAGCGACGGTCAGCCAGGTTGTAGAATCCGTCGACTCCCTCAGGCAGCTCCATTTCTCCGTAGTACCCACTGGACGGGTCATAGAAGTCACCGCTGCTTCCAAAGAATTCCGACACACCGTCTCCGTTGACGTCTATTGCCAGTTCGTAGAACATGTGTGCGTAGTCAATGTACTCATCAACTTCGTAATGCTGCTCCGTACCGTCGGCATCCAGGATGTGGAATTCCGTGAACCAGTTGTAAAACACCGAAGAGCGGCCATCCGCATCCAGATCCGCCAGCAGGACTGAAGTCATGCCCTTGCCGAGCTTCTCCTCAAAGCTGTCAATCCGCTGCAGCTCAACACCACCCTTGTCCACAAGTATGAATCCACCGCCGAAGTCCCGCGTCAGCAGCAGCTCATCATCCCCATCCCCGTCACAGTCCGCCGTGACACGTCCCTCCGGCAGGACATAGCCTGCAAACATGTGCAGCTGAGCGCCGTCCCTGCCACTGACAATGGTGTCAGAGTAATCGCTATGAACAGCTTCATCACAGCCATCCCCGTCAAAATCCCAGAAGACGAGATCCTCCATCCTGCGTGCTTCGGGCAGATTGAAGCGTGCGACCACGCTGCCGTTGATGTCAACCACCTCGGCAACTGGTGATTCCATGAAGGCGAATTCCTGGTAGAACACGAGTTCCCTGCTGCCGTCGCCGTCATAGTCCATTGAGCGCATCAGGTAACTGCGGCCAAGCCCGGCCTTTGGCCTGTAGGGCAGAACGCGCCACTGCGGCCTGTCACCGATCTTCAGGCCGGCCCGGTTCTGCTCAGGCATGTCACCCATGCCCTCCAGTACCGGCGTACTCATCATTTCATTGAAATTGCGAACTAATGCATAGGTGCCGACACCGATGCCGATCACTGCCAGCAGCAGGCATGATCCACACGCCAGAAGCAGATTGCGCAGTTTTGCGGCAGGCTGTGGACCATTCGGAGCTGGTGCACTGACAATGTTGTCATTCATCAGGATGAAACTCCCCGGAAATCAGGCAGAGCGAACTCACCTGATCTCAAGTACCTGCTGCGCCGCATACATCATGCGCAGCTCTTCCGGCCTGATGAAGATGAATGGATGGCTGTCGCGTGACTGATCCATCGCACGCGTTGCCAGCGGCTGCAGGTCGTAGTCATAGACCTGCCCGAGACTGCTGTCACCATCTAGGAACACGAAGTAACCCTGCTCCGTCATCCGCGCCTCACCCGCCGGCAGTTCCAGCCCGGCCAGCGCGAAGTACAGGCCCGGCAGGCTGTGCTCCCGGCCCAGCAGGCTGCCATCCTCACCATACATGCTGTACTCCCAGGCATCGATGGCCTGCTTCAGCGCACCTTCCGGGAAACTGCCATCCGCCGCGCGCAGTTCCTCCAGCACCTCACTCGTGCGCGAGCGCCGGGTGACAACGTAGCCCTCCGGCAGCAGCATCGCATCCAGCGCGGGATCACTGCCCAGCCAGTCCGGCACCCGCTCGTGGTAGCTGCCGTCCAGCAGGCCCTGGGCCAGCAGCAGCTCATTGCGGATCGCCTCCGGCAGCACCTCAGCCACATGCAGGCACACGTAGTCATCGAGCACTGTGTCCGTCCCCCCGCGCATTTCCTCATGGCGGATCCGCCGTGCACTTAGCTGCGGAATCATGTAGCCCTCCGGATCGATGTAGACCGTCAACCCGGTGAAGCCCGGCTTCCTGACATCCTGCATGTTGCGCGGCGCCAGGCCTGCAGCCAGCTGCGCAAACAGCCAGTGGTCCACGGCGATGTAGTCAGCGATGTAGGGGTTGCCGGCGGCAAAGGGCCCCTTGAGCAGCGGGATCATGCTGCTTTCCTCAGCAGCGGATTCGGTCTGGGCCAGGCTCTGTCCGGCCAGCAGGCCCAGAGCCACGATTGTCGTCAGCATGACTGTGATCATCCGGCGCATATGCACACCCCCGTATCATTCCCTGCAGTATACAGGCCCTCCCTGGTCCTGCCATCAGACCCGCCGCAGCAGCTTTTGTTTCCGAGCTGGCTTCCTCTCAGTTGCGGTACATCTCCAGCACGCCTTCAGTGGTCAGCACGCAGAAGATCTCCCCGCCGGAAAGCCGCACCACGGCTGCATCCTGGAACTCGCCCAGCGTCCGCGAGCGTGCCAGTTCGCGCCCCTCAAGGGAATACACGAGCAGTTCCTCACCGCCACTGCGCCGGCTGGGCAGGGCAATCAGGAAGCGCTGCCGTCCCTGCTCCTTCGTGAGCATGAAGAAGCGCCCTCCGTAGAGTATGTCAGAATTGCCGGAGTATTTATGCAGTTCATCAGTGGCTGCGTCGTACCAGCCATCGTCGAAGACCAGCTCCTCGCGCCCGTCGCCATTCAGGTCGCAGGCGGCCTTCATCTGCCTGAGATTGTGTTCCGTAAGGACCTGCGGCTCCGCACCCCACTGCAGCAGAGCCGTGCGCCCGGCCGCGAAATCCCATTCCATCAGCTCCGCCAGGCCGTCGCCATCGATGTCAGCATAGCCCCGCGGTATGTTACCGAGATGCTCCCTTGACAGGGGTCCGCGCAGCAGGGTCCGGCCCCCGGGGCTGCGCAGTTCATACCAGCTGCCATCCTCCGCCATGCAGAGCAGGTCATCCAGCCCGTCGCCATCGAAGTCCCTGGGTGGAAAGCTCCCGAGCAGCCTTACGGCCCCCTCCAGCCAGCGGCTGCCACCGTCCGGCATGATCGCGAATGCGCCGCGGGCACTGTACAGCATCAGCCTCGGCATGCTGCCGTCCGGGCTGTTCCAGGCGTAGCAGAGTTCCATGTTGATGCCGTTGAGATCCGGCAGCAGCGCATGGCGGTGCAGCACCCCGTTGACGGGATCCAGCCGGCTGATCAGTCCATGCTGCGGGTTGGCAATGTACAGTTCCTGCTCGCCGTCTCCGTCCAGATCGGCACTGCTCATGCTGCCTCTGGCGGGCAGCAGGTAGGGTTCATCACTGCGGCGCGCCAGCCAGCGCCACTGCAGCTGCCGCCGGCCACTTGTCCAGATCCAGATGTCGTCCGAGCCGTGATACGGTTCCCTGTCATCCGCAGAGACTGCAATATCCGTCACTGGCAGATCTTCCGCGGCCGGCGTGGGTTCCCCGGGCACTTCGGCAATCCGCGGCTCTTCGGCCAGCTGCTGCCCGGTCGCCGCTGGCGGCGCTTCCTGCGCTGCATCCCTATCCTGCCTGCTCTGGCGCTGGCGGGGTGGGGCCTGCTGCAGCCAGTCGTCAGTTTCCGCCCAGCTGGCTTCGCGCTCAGCGTTGAGGCCGGAGAGATGCACGCTGATCGCAATCACCAGCAGCAGCACCGCCAGCGGATAGACCAGCAGGTCCGGCAGCCGCCCACCGCCCGCACCCCCCTTGTGTTGTTCGGAACTCATCTGACCTGAGCAGTCTAGCCGAAGATCAGCGTGCCGATCAGGTTGGCAACCGCCGCCGTGGCGCCGATGATCCAGGCCGGTTTCCAGTCACAGCTCAGCACCATCTTGGCGGCGCAGGCCGTGCCGAGGAACAGCACCGCGCTGCCGAACACCGCAGACAGCACCGGTACCAGCAGCAGCGGGGAAAGCAGGATGCCGAGCACCAGCATCACGATGAAGCTCACGATCGCGACCACCAGGCAGCGCCAGATGTCAACGTATTCCAGCTCGGCGAAGGATGCGCCGATGTAGATCATCACCACATGTCCGATGAAGAAGAGCACAGCTGACCCCCTGTCAGTACTTGTTCAATTGACGCAGTCCCACGGCACCCGGTTTCAGGCTCAGGGGTAGACGAGCACCCTGTCGAAGGCACAGAGCACCAGGTGCTCCCGTCCGCCGCGCCTGACCACCTCCAGCCCGGCACAGAGCGTGCCCAGCGATTCGTGGTACTCCAGGCTGCCATCGGCGGCGAAGGACAGGAATTCGCTGCCGTCCTCGTTGTCAGGCACCATGCAGAGCTCAGCCTCCCCGTCGGAGTCGAGATCAAAGCTGACGGCCGCACGTCTTCCGGTGTAGTCCCGGTAGGCGCCGGAGACCGGGTTCTGCAGCACGATGACCTCACCCGTGGCGGCGTTGTAGTACTCATTGTCCTGGTTCAGCAGGTCACTGATCCCGTCGCCGCTGATGTCAATTGCCAGATTGAAGTCGTAGCCGTACTCCAGCAGCGCATGCGGGCGGATGCCGAAGCTGCCGCGCCGCCCGCCGCTGTCCAGCAGCATGCGGTTCTGTCCCTGGCCGTAGAGCACCGAACTGCGCCCGTCGGCATCCATGTCAGCCCAGAGCGGCGGACAGGGAAAGTGGCCCTGCGCCGTGGCCGGATTGTCCCGCAGCTCCAGCCGCTGCGGGCCGGGGCCATACACGGCGAACCGGTCCCCGTCCTGTGAGACCAGCAGCAGCTCATCACGGCCGTCGCCATTGAAGTCCGCCGTGGAGCGCTGGCCGGACAGGCACCAGTCGGGCCAGCGCTGCAGCTCATTGAAGTCCAGGTCGAGGCAGCGCGTGAGCGGCCCGGCGTCCGCCCACTCAAACACCACCACATCATCCCGGCCGTCGCCGTCACAGTCCCAGAACTCAATGTGCTCGTTGTCAAGATTCTCATCCCACTGATGGCTGGAAAGCACCTTGCCATCCAGGTCGGTCAGCTCCACCGTGCCATCCATGGAATTGTAGAACAGCAGCTCCTGTTCGCCGTCGCCATTGCTGTCCAGCACGCGCATGTATTCAGTGACGATGAACAGGTTGCCGGGCCAGTAGTCCAGCCTGCGCCAGGCCGGCTGCGTACCGGTCTGCACTCCGGCCTCCGGCACGTCAGGTGCGAGTTCCTCGAAGCTGCGGCGCAGGGTATGCACCAGCAGCACGACGGTGATCACGATCAGCACCGCGCAGCTCCCGCAGCCGATCAGCCAGAAGCGCGGATTCCGCCGGGGCTCAGCCGGAGCGGAAGGCGGCACGTAGCGTACTGGATCGTTGTAACTGCCATGGTTCATTCACTGTCCTCCCCCGGACATGTCCCGCCCAGATCATACAGCAATGCAGCGCCGGCCGCAGCAGCGGTTGAAGCAGGATACCGAGTACGAGCATCACGAAGAAGCTTTCGATCGCAACCACCAGGCAGCGCCAGTGTCAACGTATTCCAGCTCGGCGAAGGATGCGCCGATGTGGATCATCTGCACATGTCCGATGAGGAAGAATACAGCTGACCCCCTGTCAGTGCTGATTCAATTGATGCAGTTGCACGCCGCACGGTTACAGGGCTCATGGATAGATCCAGACGCGCTCAAAGGCGCAGACCGCGATGTACTGCACGCCGTCCCGGTCGACCACGGCGATCCCGCCACAGTATTTGGCCATGGATTCGTGGTAGTCAAGCGTGCCATCCGCTCCGAAACCCAGCAGCTCAGCACCGAAGCGCCCACCCGGTACGCAGACCATCTCCGGCTCTCCGTCTGAGTCAATGTCAAACATCTCCAGCTGGTCACGCCGGCGCAGCGGCCTGAGCACGTTCTCTGACAGTGGATTGGCAATTTCGCGCAGTTCATTCACATCCGGGTCGAAGTACAGCCGGCCCTGCATGTCGAGCAGCTCAGTCGATCCGTCTCCATCCAGGTCGATGGACCTGACGAATGCCTGGCGCTCCGCCAGCCGGGCATCCTGTGGGATCAGCAGTTCACGGTATCCGCCTTCCAGGCCCTGTACGCGCTTCGTATACCCTGTGCCATAGACAACTGAGTACAGGCCATCACCATCCAGATCGGCGAGGAAGGGGTCATCCAGTGACTTGCCCTTTTCCCGGCCGAAGGTGTTGTCAGCCTCCAGCAGCAGCTCGCCATACTGGGAGATCAGCTCAAGGCTCGAACCATCATGGTAGACCAGCAACAGTTCCTCCAGCCCGTCGCCATCAACGTCACCGCTTGCGCTGCCAAGCGGCAGGGTCATGTCCTCGTACCAGTCGATTGCATCCCCTTCGAAGTCCAGCACCTGCACTTCGTGTTCCTCTTTGTCCTCGCTCGACCATGGGTAGACCAGCTCTTCTGCACCGTCGCCATCGTAGTCCCATGTCAGCAGGTGCTCCGCCGTGGGTTCCCACTCCCAGTAATGGCGGGACACGATGGTCCCGTCAACTTCAACAACGGTGAGTTCCGCATCATTCTCATCCAGGAACAGCAGCTCGCGGTCGCCATCGCCATCCGCGTCAATGTCCCACATATAGGTACGGATCGTGATGATGTTCTCTGGGTGGTAGGGCAGTTCACGCCAGCCGAGCCGTTCCCCGCTGTGCATTGCCGCCCGGCGGACATCCGGCAGGTCATCCTGCACCAGCTTCACCAGCAGGTAAGCGCCCACCCCGATCAGCACGGCGACTACCACCACACAGCTGGCGCAGGCGATCAGCCAGCCCCGCGCGCGGTTCTTCCCGGTCTTCGCCGGTATCTCCGGCTGCAGTGCATAGCCGGCCCCGGGGCCGGGGATTTTCGGCAACTGCCTGCTGGAGTCCATGCGAACTAAATCTTAGCTGACAGGCTGCGCTATCATTTATCCGTGCAGCGGGTGCCCTACTCACTGATCAGCGCGGTGCAGGATCTGCACGAGATGTACACGCGCAGTTCGCCGGCCGGTCCCTTCCGGCTGGAACTGTTCCACGACTCCCTGCCCCGCGATCCGCGCTGGCCCGCCCCCGTGGCGGCCTCGGCCTCGCATATCGACGCCCTGATCCGCGGGATCTCCTGCCTGCTGGGCAACAATCTCGCCGAGGGTGCCCTGCCGGTGATCGCCGCACTCTGGAAGGCCGTACTCAGGCTCTCCGGGGAGATGCACAGCGACGTGCAGCCCACGGCGGAGTATTACCGCTTCCTGAGTTATGAGATGATCCGCCCGCCCGGGGATCCGGCGCAGCTGGCCTACCGTCTGTTCGGTGAGGTGCTGGCAGCCTATCTGTTCGTGCTGGCCGATGCCACGCAGCTCGAGCTGCCGAGCCTGCGCTCACGGGTGGAGAAGCTGCGGCGGCAGATCATTCAGAGCGGTGAGCTGCCGGTGGAATCCGGTTCGGCCGGGGGAGTCTCCGAAGGCGCCTGAGCCGGAGCCTGGGAACTGGCAACCTTGTCGCCGATCTGCACGCCGGGGATCCCGCTTTCCTCATGATGGCCGTTGGGCTCCGCCGCCGGAGCCTGCAGCACAGGCATCAGCCCTTCCGGGATCTCAGCGATGCGGGCTTCCATGCTGCTGAACATCTCACGCAGGCGCGCAAACTCGCGACCGGCCTGCTGCTTGTCATTTTCCACGACCACCGGGTCCAGGCCTTCCATGTCAACCAGTTCCTCACCCATGATCCGCTGGCGGCGGCGGCGGGAAAGCTGCTCGGCATACTTGGCGTTGATCGGCGGCAGGGCCCGGTACAGTCCGAGCGCGGTCTTGAACAGCTTCATGGCCGGCTCGCGCTGGAAGATCTTCTTGCCCTCGCCCCAGTTGCCACTGCATTCCTCCAGCATCCGGCTCAGGTTCTGCCCGATGTTGGCAAGCATCTTGTAGTTCTCGAGGGTGAGGTGGATCCAGTGGTGCGTGGTTTCCAGCTCGAAGATCAGCCTGTTGCTGGAGTCCAGCAGCTCGAGCACTATCAGCCTGTCCTGCTGCAGCAGGTTGCGGATTTCAAGGGAGGGGTCCGGCATATGTGAAGCTTACCACGCCCCCTGCGGGCTGACAATCATCCGGCAGCGGCATCCAGCAGCAGGCCGCGGATCGCCTGCAGGATGCGCTCGCTGGCCTGTCCGTCGCCGAAGGGACTGGGGGCCGTCGGGAAGTCTCCGCGCAGCAGGCGCGGCAGTTCCTCATGGGCGGCGCGGCGGATCTCGGCGGCCTGGGTGCCCACCACCCGCGTATAGCCTGCGGCCACGGCCTCCGGCCGCTCTGTCTCGCGGCGCAGCACCAGTGCGAAGCGTCCGAGCATCGTGATCTCCTCCTGGATCCCCCCGCTGTCAGTGAGGATCAGGGTGCTGACCCGCAGCAGATTGACGAAGGCGTCGAAGCGCGGCGGATCGGTCAGCAGCACGCGCCCGTGCCCGCCCAGCCGGCTGCGGATCTGGTTGCGCAGCTGCGGGTTGGGATGCCAGCAGAAGCAGGCCATCGCCTCGGGGTGGTCACTGAGGATGCCCTTCAGGCCCTCGCAGATCCCGTCCATGTTGCGGCCCCAGTTCTCACGGCGGTGGCTGGTCACGAGCAGCTTCGGCCCGACATGCTCCGTGTAGTCGCGCAGCTCATCGGGGAATACGTAGTCAGGCCTGGCCACGAGGCGTACGCTGTCCAGCGCGGTGTTGCCGGTCACATGCACCTGCCCGCCCCAGATCCGTCCATTGCTGAGATTGGCAGCGGCCTCGCTCGTGGGACAGTAGTACTGCGTTGCCAGCATGTCCACGCCGCGCCGGTTGAATTCCTCGGGGAAGGGTTCGGCGATACTGCTCGTGCGCAGCCCGGCCTCCACATGCCCGACCGGGATCCGGCGGTGGAAGGCTGCCAGCGCCGCGGCGAAGCTCGTGGTGGTGTCGCCGTGCACGAGTACCAGCTGCGGCTGCAGCCTGTCCAACGCGGCCCCGACCCCGCTCAGCACTCCGGCCGTGATGTAATCGAGGCTCTGTTCCTGCTGCATCAGATCGAGATCCACTGCCGGGCTGAGATCAAACAGCTGCAGCACGTCATCCAGCAGGCCGCGGTGCTGGGCCGTGACGATCAGTTCGTGGTCAATCTCCGGGTCGTCAATCAGCAGGCGCACCAGCGGGGCCATCTTGGTGGCCTCGGGCCGCGTGCCGAAGATGCTGACAACGAGCGGGCGCGTCATGTGCGCGTCCCCACGAACACGGCGATCAGCGCGAAGACCGCGGCGAAGCCGTAGAGCGAGAGTACGGTGTTGCGATGGGCGCGGCTGCGCAGCAGTTCATCGCGCAGTGCCCCGTAGTCCGGCTCGGACATCCGGCTGCGGTAGGCCCGCGACAGCCTGGCCAGCAGGCGATGGTGGATATGCTTGTCATCCGCCATCGTGATCGGGCGGCGCGCCAGCAGGCGGCGGCCGATGGCGAACAGCGTGTCGCCGATCGGCAGTACGAGGATCAGCACGGGCAGCACGAAGCTGATCACCGCGGCCTGCTTGTAGAGGCCGATCAGGCTGATCACCGCCAGCATGTAGCCGAGCGAGAAGGCCCCGCCGTCGCCGATGAAGATCTTCGCCGGGTGGAAATTCCAGGGCATGAAGCCGATGATCGCGCCTGCCAGCACAAGGCAGAGCGCCAGACTCAGCACGGCATTCGGCAGGTCCGGGCGGAACAGCGCAATGAACATGAAGGCCAGGCTGCAGATCAGCCCGATCCCGCTGGAGAGGCCGTCCAGGCCGTCGATCCAGTTGAAGGTATTGACTACGCCCACGATCCACAGCACGCTGACGAGCACGCTCAGCCATTCCGGAAGAATCAGGCTGCCGAACACGGAGCCGATGCGCAGGCCCACGGCCCCGCCCTGCAGTACCACGAAGCTCGCCACCGCCAGCTGCATCAGCAGGCGCCAGAGTGCCGGGATGCTTTTCAGGTCGTCGAAGAAGCCGATGAAGAAGAAGCCGCACAGCCCGGCGTAGATCAGCGGGATCAGCCGCGCCTGCACCGCGGTGAGCTGGATCAGCTCCCCCCAGACCCCGAAGGTCGTGAGCGTCATCCCCACGGAGATCGCGGTGAAGATCGCCACGCCCCCCAGCCGCGGGGTGCCGGAGGTATGCACCTTGCGCTCACCGGGCATGTCCAGCAGGTCATAGCTGCGACAGAGCCGCACCACCAGCGGAGTGATCAGGGCGCTGAGCAGCATCGAGATGAAGAGCAGACCGGCGAACACCGCTGTGGGCATGCGCGCCTATCCTAACATCTGCGGCGGTTACAATTACGCGCTGTGGAGCTGTCCGGGTATTTCAGCAGGTTCAGACTGTTCAGGGAACTGGGGGAGCTGCTTCGCAACCGCAATATCCGGCTTTCAGACAACTTCTACCTGAACCTGCTGGCCGTGGCCACGGGCATCATCGTCGGCCTGCTGGTCTATGCCTGGAGCTGGTTCCTGGAGCTGGGCAACGGCTTCCTGCGCGGTGACGGGGACTTCCCGCAGTGGTCCGTGATCGCCGGCCTGCCCTGGCTCGTGCTGCTGCTGCCGCCGCTCGGCGGCCTGCTGGTGGGCATCCTGTTCCGGCACTGGGGCCGCCACCGCCGCTTCCGCGGGGTCAGCGCCGTGATCGAAAGCGTGGCGCGCCGCGGTGGACGCCTGAGCCTGCGCAAGAACAGCGTGGAATTCGTGGGCAGCACCATCGGCATCATCAGCGGGCTCTCCGTCGGACCGGAGGGGCCGATCGTCTCCGCCGGTTCAACCATCGGCTCCAATGTCTCTCGGATCTTCGGCCTCAGTGCGGCGCGCACCCGCGTACTGCTGGCCAGTGGGGCCGCGGCCGGCATCAGCGCAGTGTTCAATGCCCCGATCGCCGGCTTCTTCTTCGCACTCGAACTGATCCTCGGCGACTTCTCCAAGAAGGCCGTCGCCGCCATCGTGCTGGCCAGCGTCAGCGCCAATGTGACGATGCTCGGGCTGATGGGCGAGCGCCGCATCTATGAAGTGGAGAACTACGGCAAGGTCCCGCTCACGGAGATGTGGATCTTCGTGGTGCTCGGCCTGGTCTGCGGACTGGTGGCGGTGGGCTTCGCGGAATGCCTGCACTGGCTGGAGAACCGCTTCAACAACTGGCGGATCCTGCCTCAGCTCAAGCCGATGATCGGCGGCCTGCTGGTCTCGCTCTCCGCCGTGTTCTTCCCCGAGGTGATGGGTACCGGCCACGATGTGGTGGAAAGCCTGATCAACGGCACGGCGCTACCGGAGGCGGAACTGCTGAGCGCCGTCAACTGGCTGAGCCCCGTGCCCTTCCTGCTGCTGCTCTGCCTGTTCAAGGTGCTGGCCACCTCCGTCACGCTCGGCAGCGGGGCGGCGGGCGGCAAGTTCGCGCCCTCACTGTTCATGGGGGCCACGCTCGGCGGCGCCTTCGGCCTGCTGGTGGCGGGTTCGCAGCACTACGGCTCCAGTGAGCCCGGGGTCTATGCCATCGTGGGCATGGCCACGATCTTCGGCAGCATTGCCCAGGCGCCGCTCTCCGTGGTGCTGATGGTCTTCGAGATGAGTGGCAACTACACCCTGATCCTGCCGATGCTGCTGGCCGGCACGCTCAGCCAGGTGATGTTCTACTCGATCCGCAAGAAGGGCGTGTTCACCCACAAGCTGGCCAAGCTCGGCGTGCAGTTCGGACGCGGCAAGGACCTGAACATCCTCGAAGCCATCCCGGTCACGCGCGCCATGCACCGCGGCGTGGAGACCATCGTCAAGGACACCCCGCTCGCCGAGGTGCGCGGGATCTTCGAGGACAGCCAGCACCACGGCTTCCCGGTGGTTGACACGGACGGCATGCTCTGCGGGATGGTCACGACGAGTGATCTCTCGAGCCATGCCGACGAGGCGGCGGATGCCAGCGTCTATGCGATCTGCAGCCACAAGCTGTTCTACCTGAAGCATACCGACAACTGCCATACGGCGATCGCGATGCTGGAGGACAACCACATCGGGCGCATCCCGGTGCTGGACCGCGAGGGCCGGCCCTACGGCATCATCACGCGCTCCGACATCATCGGGGCCTACAAGCTGGCCCTGCAGATCCGCCGCGAGGAACTGGAACAGGAAGACGGGTAGCGGGGCGTGGAGGTCAGCTGTAAAGCCGACAAGGAGGTCAGCTGTAAAGCTGACAAGGAGGTCACCCGTCAGGGTGACAATATGCTCACCCGTCAGAGTGACAACACGCAGCGCCGGCCTTTCGACATGCTGAAAATCTCCCCAAATCAAGAGTTCCGCCACTCAGTATTTACATATCTTGCCTAATTAAGTTATTAATGTTATATTCGAAAAATGACATATAAGCAATCCCGGGGTTTCTACAAACACGGAAACCTGCCGCATCTGGATCTGCCTGGAGCTGTGCAGTTCCTGAGTATCGTCATGGCTGACGCTGCCCCGAAGAAGCAACAAATTCGGCGCATAAGCTCTGAGTTCCAATCAGGCATCGAAATCATCCATGCCATTGACTGCGAAGTGGACGGAAACAGCGGTAGCTGTCTGCTGAAGCATGAGCACTATGCAAGCTGCGTGGTGGATTCCATTTTCAGAACATCCACAGATGGACAGCACAATCCCCTGGCCTGGGTAATCATGCCGAATCATTTGCACCTGCTGACACGCGTGAACCAGGAATCAGACATAGGAAGAATAGTCAACAGACTGAAATCCGGCTCAGCAACAAGCATCAATCGCCTGCGCGGCAGCAGCGGGAAATTCTGGCAAAGGGGCTATTTCGACAGGATGATCCGGAGTGATGATCAGTTGTGGCGAACCATCGACTACATCCATAACAATCCAGTTGAGGCAGGGCTGGTCAGCGATCCACAGCACTGGAAAATGAGCAGCATCCACGGATTCAGCCGGGAAGCCGTGCTGGAGAAACTTCGCTGATCGGAGGTTAATGAAGCCTGACGGAAGGGCAAAGCTGCATTGTCACCCTCGCGGGTGACCTCCCTGTCAGCTTGACAGCTGACCTCCGCCGCATTGTCACCCTCGCGGGTGACCTCCTTGTCGGCTTGACAGCTGACCTCCGCTGCATTGTCACCCTTACGGGTGACCTCCTTGTCGGCTTGACAGCTGACCTCCCACCGAAAAAAAAGCCCCCCGCCGTGGCGGGGGGCTCCATGCTGTTCGGTGCAGCGGACCGCGGGAAGCGCTCCCGCAGCCTGATTTGTCAACCGGCCTTATTCAGGCAGGTTCTCCGCAGCCACGTAGACGTCGTTGCTGTTGTTGAGCTCGGCGTCCTGGGCGAACACGAAGGTGTTGGTGAAGTTGGGCTCGAAGGTCGCGGTACCCGGAGTGCTCCAGCCGTTGGTCACCATGAAGGGAATGTCCGCGCCCCAGGTCAGGGTGTTGACATCGATCACGTCACCGCTGCCGTCATTCATGGAGTTGGCGATGAAGCTGAACTCCGTGCTGCCGTCGGTGTTGAAGGAATTGGTGGCGATGATGTAGGCGGTCTCGGTGGTCGCACCGTCACCGGTCACCGTGCTCCAGTCAGTGTCGGCCGGGTCAGTGAAGATGAACAGGCCGGCCGGGGCGATCTGGATGCTGAAGCTCAGGTTGTTGGTGGCAACGCCGTTCACGAGCGCGGAGACGGTGAAGCTGGTCTCGGTGTTGTTGAAGCTCACCACGCCGGTGGCCTGGTCGATGTTGCTGTTGGCACCGGCCGGGTTGGTGGAGATCGTCACGCCGGCATCGCCGGTGACCACGCCGCCACCGTCATTGGGGGAGGCAGTCACCTCGAAGGTGAAGTCACCGGTGGCCTGGGCCAGGCTCGTGATCACGAAGGGATCAGCACCGGTGCCGGTACCGCCGCCGTCGGGGGTCGGGTTGAGCAGCTCGATGCCGGGCTTGGCATTCGGGTCACCGCCAACGGTATCGCTGGGTGTGCCCAGCTCGCTGGCGGCACTGACGCCACGCACCCAGTACTCGTCAGCGGCATTGGGGGAAGCAACCGTGTAGCTGAACTTCTTGCGCTGCACATTGGTGCCGGTCGCGGCACTGAAGGCAACGGTATCCAGCGCGGAAACGACATCCGGGTCGCCACCGCTGGGCTTGTCAGCGGAGTTGCCGGCATAGACGTTGTAACCGCCGTTGCAGGAGTTGCCGAAGTTCACACCGATCGGGGTGATGTCAGCAAGGGTGATCAGGCCGTTCTTGTCACCGTCAACCACGCTCAGCGAATCCATGAAGGTTGCGCCGGAGGCGTCCTTGTTGAGGTTGATGCCGAGCGGAGTCAGATCGGAGATGCCGACCTCACCGTTCTGGTCATAGTCAGCCGGGTTGTTGTACCACCACTCCAGCAGGTCAGTGCCGTCAAAGGTGATCTCAAGGGCACCGCCCGCCGGGCTGGTGTTGACCTTGCTGGTCTCACGGATCAGCGGGGTCCCCGCCTTGCGGAAGTTGACAACGGCCAGCACGCCGTCGCCGCTGAAGCCGCTGTGCCAGTCCGGATTGGCAACCATCTGGCCGCTGGTGACGGAGCCGCGGTCCTTGAGATAAGTCAGGGACAGACGGTCGGCATCATCAGCGATCCCCTCGCTGTAGTGCACACCCATCGGGCGGAGCTGGTCAGCGTCGTACTCCATCTCGAAGTACAGGGCCTTCAGGTCAGCGGCGCCGTAGGCGTTGACGCTGACCATGACATCCGTGTCCGTCTCCTCGGTGGTCAGGAAGTAACCCTCCACGGAGGAACCGTTGAAGTAACTGTCTTCCAGGACGTTCAGTGTGAAGGCGTCAACTTCCCGCTCGGGGCTGCTGTTGCCAACATTGAGGGTGCTGCAGGATGCGCTCAGAACGAGAGCAAACGTGAGCACCGCGCTTAACCAGTACCTTTTCAGCATGGTCCTACCTCAGATTTGTAATATCTACGGGAGCATAATAGTCGCAGGACTCAGCCGGGTCAAGCAAGGCCTGACCGAATCCGTCCTCTCCACATCCCAGCGGATCGGAGGATCTGCTCCATATACCCCAAGCTGTCGGTCGCGACCACGGCCGGCCCGCGACCCGTGTCCATTTTAACCGAGATTTGCGCTTTGCATAGCTCATTCAGCAAATCACTGTGTGACATGGCGGGACAATACCGTTCGTCAGAAAGCAGCTGTGCGGGCATTCCAGCCGGTTTTCCTGACCTTTATTGTTATAATGTCCTGATCAGCACCAGGGCGGATAGATTCACGTATTTCTCCCGGGTCTTCGGCTGCCAGATGAACGTGGCGGACGTGGACGACATCTCCGCGCGGCTCAATGCCTACGGCGGCCGCCGCGTTGAGACGCCGGAGGAAGCCGACCTCGTGATGGTCAACACCTGCATGGTGCGCAAGAAGGCCGAGGACAAGGCCATGAGCTTCTTCGGCGGGCTGAAGCACACCCTGAACCCGCAGGGCCGCAGGCCCTTCATCGTGGCCATGGGCTGCGTGATCCCCCGCAACCAGAAGAAGATCTCCGAGACCTACCCGCACATCGACCTGCTGGTGAACTACTCCGACCCGGATCTCGTGCTCAGCCAGCTGATGGAGCAGTTCGAGCTGCTCAGCAGTGCCGCGCTGGATGACGAATTCTCCCCGGCGATGACCACGAGCATCGGCACCCAGAACTTCGTGACGGCGATCCGCGGCTGCAACCACCGCTGCAGCTTCTGCGTGGTGCCCTGGGCGCGCGGTCCGCAGCGCGATGAACCGATTGCGAAGATCGTCGAGGAGGCCCAGGCGCATGAGCTGCGCGGAGCCCCGGATGTGACGATCCTCGGCCAGAGCATCATGGCCTACGGCAGGAGCAGCGGGGACGGCAGCCAGCGCTTCATCGAAATGATGGAGGCCGTGCTGGAGAATACGAGCTTCCCCTGGGTGCGCTTCCTCACGAGCCTGGCCTGCGACATGACGGATGAGATCTGCGAGCGGATCATCGCGCACCCGCGCATCACGCCGCTGCTGCACCTGCCGATCCAGAGCGGCTCTGACAGGGTGCTCACGGACATGAAGCGCAAGCATGACGTGGCAACCTACAAGCGCATGGTGGCCAAAGCGCGTGCAGTCAGACCGGACCTCTACCTGACCACGGACATCCTCGTCGGCTTCCCCACGGAGACGGAGGCCGACTACCGCGAGACCTATGCCCTGATGGAGGAGATCGGCTTCGACGATGCCTTCATGTTCGCCTACAGCGAGCGGCCCGGCACCCACAGTGCGCGGCACTTCCCGGATGTCCTGAGCCGCGAGGTGAAGATCCGCCGGCTCTCCGAGATCATCGAGCTGCAGAGGAAGACCTCCGCCGAGCGCAGCCTGCGCTACATCGGGCAGGAGCTGGAGATCATCATCGAGGCGGTTAATCCTGACGGGGCAATCGGTCGAACATCATTCAACAAGCCCGTATATATGCCGAAAACGGATAAGGCGGTGGGGGAATACTCCCGCGCCCTGATCCGCGGTGTGCGGGTCAGCGCCTTCACGGGCGAGGAAATCAGCGTAGCGCATGAAGCAGTACCGGCCAGAGTTTGAACTGAAGCGTCCCGCGCCCTTCCCGGTCTACCCGGAGGACGGCCGGCGCGTCTGGCTGGAACGCTGCCGCAACCTGAGCATCCTGCTGCTGCTGGCCGCCGTATTGGTTCCCTCAGTCTCACGACCCTTCAGCCCGCTGACGATCCCGGTCTACTACGACCGCGTGGATCTCACGCAGCGCAGCCCGGTGGCGATCAACCTCGACCTGCCGAAGGGGAAGTATGAGGTCTCACCGGCGGGGCTGGGCTACTTCGACGACAAGGGCCGCTTCATCTACACGGCGGACGTCACGCGCGGCCTGATCTACGGTCGCAGCCGGCGCGGGGTGGTTGCCATCGAACTCAGCGCCCCGCAGCGCGAGCCGGTCTACATGGAGGAGCGCATCGAGCGCATCCGCCAGCGCGTCAGCGACATCAACGACATCAAGAACCGCCTGCGCCTGCGCCGCCTCAGCTTCGAGGAGGGCCGCAATGCCTTCGAGGAGGGCGTGGACGGGATCTGGAATGCCAACGCCGCGGACAGCGGCCTGCCGCCCGTGGGCAGCCTGGCCGGGGCCCTGGCCGGCAAGTACAGCGGGCATGAGCTGGAGGCCGCGCGCGTGCTGAGCGAGCGCAGCTACAACATCGCCGAGCAGAAGCAGCTCTGGTATGAAAGCCAGTTCGCGAGGCTGGACCTGCTGCTGGAGCAGTTCGACCTGCAGCTCGGTCTGGCCCAGCTGCCGCGCCAGCAGTTCGACGAGCTGGTCAGCCTCGGTGACGAGCGCCTGGTGCGCGAGACGATGCTCGGTGAGATCGAGCGCCTGCGCACGGCCTGGCAGGCCCGCCGCGGCGTGCTGGATCTCGAGCTGGCCAGCGACCTGCAGCTTGTCAGCGCGGGCAGCAATGCCGGCGGGATCGGCAGCCTGGCGGCACCTTCAAGTCTGACAACACCGCTCTTCCCGGCGGAGGGCTTCACCGGCAACGCTCCGGACAGCCTGCTGGTTCAGAGCCTGGCCGAGACCCGCACGCGCGTGGCCGATGCCGAGAAGCAGATGATCCAGCGCGGCCTCACGAAGCTCGAGGATGCCTCGCGGCATGTGCAGGCCGGCGTGCTGCCGAGCTGGACGGAGGTCCGCGAGATCGAGGTCGACCCGGTGCGTCTCGAGCTGCCGGCCATCGAGGAGCTGGACCTCTTCGCCCGCGTCGGCGATTCCAGCGTGGATCCGCAGCAGGCCCGCGACCTGCTGCTGGAGCTCAACCGCAGCTTCGAGGCTGACATCAGCCGCGACATGGGCAACAGCCCGGGTTCGAGCTGGAGTGACGAAGATGACGGCAGTGCCCTGGAAAGCCATGAACTGGCCTACGGCCTGCTGGCCGTTGACAGCAGCAAGCACGGTCTGGCAACGCCCGGCCAGGGGCGGCTGCAGCTGCCGCAGCTGCTGGAGGACATCCTCCAGAGCCCGCAGGGCTACGATGTCTCGCAGTACGAGCTCGGTTACCTGCGCTTCATGAAGTGGTACGCCGAACTCGATCCTGACGACGAGTACCGCCCGCTCGGGGCATCACCGCGCCGCAATTTCGGGAAGTAACGGAGGTCAGGCAGTTGCCTGGCGAGGAAGTGGGAGTTGGGTTGTCGGGTGTCGAGGAAATCCGCTAAGCCAAAAAAGATCTTAATTGGTACATGCCGGCTATCAATGGATACCCAACCAGGCAAGCGATTTCATTTTCCAGCTGGCAGGGAAGAACTTTCGACCAAGAGGGCCCCGGCACTGTTCTGCCCGGCCCTGAAAACCGCATCAGCACTCCAGTCAATCCCGTCCGGCCAGCGCAGGGCATAGCCGCCTTCGGCCTTGCGGCAGCTGGTTGCATACGCAGGATCAGCGAGCTTCTCAAAGACAGTTCCCCGTTTGGCGAACTGTTTCCACTGAACAAGCACTACCGCACCGGAACTGAAGCTCACCTTGGACACTCCTTCCGCCACCTTGTTGACATGTTCAATTCTCAGCATTTCACCCATCAAAGTCCCCGTGCCATTTCACAGATAAAAAAATCGTACTGCAACCTGCAACCGGGGTCCTGGCTTCTCAGTTGTCAGAATGAATTCTGAGCTCCCTCAGTTATCCGGGTTCGCGTCCCAGAAGCCCTCGAGTCGTTCGCCGGCCGGGCCCTCCAGCTCGTAGCTGCCGAGCATGTTGTTGCCCTCCGGTGCGCCGTCGAACTGCCCCGTGCGCCCGGTCAGGTCGTCGCTGACCCAGCCCTCCAGCCGGCTGCCGTCGAAGAAGCCCACGAGCTTCATGTCGCGGCCGTTGAGCTGGCCGTCGCCCTCCATCGCCCCGCTGTCGGCGATCTCCATCTCGAATGAGCCGAGCACGAGCGTCCCCGTGTCATCCAGGAACTGCCCGATGTAGTCGCCCTGGCCACTGCCGGCGGGCAGGGGCATGGCCACGCTGCCGGGACAGGCGGAAAGCAGCCCGGCCACAGCCAGAAGCAGGATGATCAGCGTGATGCGCATCAGAAGCATTATATCCGGCTGTGAAGCAGGAGGCCAGGTGGTTAGCCTGGCGTGCGGAAGCAGGAACCGTCCCTGTCTCGCCCAGCGCTGCCTGCCCCCATCTAGCGTACCGAATTCTCCCGCCCTCTGAAATATATCGGAATATCGCGATATATTGATACGTATGAGTATCATGACGGACAGCCCGCTCAGTGATGCCGCTCTTCACAATGCGGCGGAATGCCTGCGCGTGATCGGGCACCCCGCCCGGCTGCGTCTGATCGGCATGATGCGGGAGGGTCGCCACAGCGTCGGCGAACTGGCCGGTGCCTGCGGCATTCCTCCCAACCAGGCCAGCGAGCATCTCCGGCTGCTGCAGCGCTGCGGCTTCCTCAGGCTGGAGCGCGAGGGGCGCAGCTGCTACTACAGCATCGGGGACTGCACTCTCAGCGAAATCATGGGCTGCATCGACAGACGCTTCGGCGAGGACCGCAAGGGCTGAAGCGCCGCAGCCAGCACATCTGAAGGGGCAACACCACAATGATCATCGAACGACTGACAACACCTGGACTGGCAATCCACAGCTACCTCGTCGGCTGCCCGGCGGCGGGCGAGGCCGTGCTGATCGACCCCACGCGCCATGTGGGGGGGCTCATGGCCCTGGCGGAGCGCCACCGGCTGCGGATCACGCACAGCATCGACACACATGTGCATGCCGACTTCCTCAGCGGCGGGCCGGAGCTGAAGGCGATCCTCGGCGATGCGCTGACGATCCACAGCTCGGGGCTCGGTGGCGAGGAATGGACCCAGGCCTTCGCTGACAACGTGCTCGCCGATGGCGACAGCGTGCAGATCGGCAGCATCCGGCTCGTGGCCCGGCACAGCCCGGGGCATACCCCGGAGCATATCGTGCTCGAACTCTACGACCTGCAGCGCAGCGCACAGGACCCCTGGCTGCTGTTCAGCGGCGACCTGCTGTTCGTGGGCAGCGTCGGCCGGCCGGACCTGCTCGGGGAGCAGGCGCGGGCGCTTCTGGCAACGCAGCTCTATGACACGCTGTTCGAGCGGCTCAGCGGGCTGCCGGACTTCACGGAGATCCTCCCCGCGCACGGTGCCGGTTCACTCTGCGGCAAGGGTCTCGGCGGCCGCGCCAGCTCCACGCTGGGCTATGAGCGGCGCACCAACCCCGCGCTCAGGCAGCTGCAGCGTGAGGCCTGGATCGACGAACTGATGCAGGGCATGCCGGCCGCTCCGCCCTACTTTGCCAACATGAAGCGCATCAACCGCGTAGGCCCGGCCCTGCTCGGCGATCTCAACCGTCCGCTGCACCATCTGGGCGAGGATGTGCTGAATGACCCGCAGCTGCAGTTCGTGGACATCCGCACGCCGGAGCAGTACATGGCCGGGCATCTGCCGGGCAGCTTCTCCCTGCCGGTTGACAGCGGCCAGGCCAACTGGGCCGGCTGGAGCCTGGACCCTGGGCGGCCGATCGTGCTGCTCGCTGACAATGCGCATCCGCATCCCGCGGCACGCCGCGCGCTGGAACTCGTCGGTTTTGACAACATCGCCGGCGTGCTGGACCCGGCCAGCCTCGGACCGCGCCTGCGCAGTGCTCTTCTGCTGACCGGCTCCGACAGCCGCCTGGCGGAGGGCTCGGCCCAGATCGTCGACGTACGCAGCGCCGATGAATTCGAGGCGGGGCATATTCCCGGCGCTGTCAACATCGAAACGGCTGAGCTGGTTTCCGGCGGCTTTGGCAATCTGGATCCGCAGCGCACGCAGATCCTCGTCTGCGAGGGCGGGGTGCGGGCCGCGGTCGCTGCCTCAGCCCTGGCCCGCCGGGGCTTCAGCAGCTACGGGATCCTCGAGGGCGGGATGAAGGCCTGGCGCGAAGGCCAGCGCACGGCGCAGCCGCTTCACTCGTAGCGCAGGCAGTCAATCGGCTTCAGGCGTGAGGCGTAGAGCGCGGGGTAGAGCCCGAACAGCAGCCCGGAAAGCAGGCTGAAGAACACGGCCAGCAGCACCGTGGCCGTTGTCAGATGCGGCACCCAGTCCATGTAGACAAGGAAGGCCCGCGCACTCCAGATTCCCAGCAGCACGCCGCAGGCCGTGCCGAGCAGGGTCTGGACCACGGCCTCCTCCACGAACTGGCGGTAGATGTCGCGCCGCCGGGCCCCGACCGCACGCCGCACGCCGATCTCACGCGTACGCCCCATCACCTGCATCAGCATCACATTCATGATCCCGATCCCGGCCACGAGCAGTGCCACACTGGAAATGCCGACGAGCAGGAATTCGAAGATCCCCGTTGTCGAGGAGATGATCCCCGTCAGGTCCTCCACGCTGGCCACGGTGAAGTCGCTCGGTGCATCCTCCGCCATGCCGGCACTGGCCCGCAGCTCCTGCTCCAGTTCCTGCTTGACCTGCTCCAGCTCCGCCTGCTCGCGCACGCGGGCCAGCACGGTATGCACCCCCGGCGTGTTGTAGAGCTCCTGGCAGACCGTCAGCGGAATGAAGACGCGGTGGTCCATGCGCTCGATGCCGACGAGCCCCTTCTCGATCATCGTGCCGACGATCTCGAAGCGCTTGCCGCGCAGCACCAGTTCCCGGCCGAGCGGATCGCTGCCATCCGGGAAGAGTTCCTGCACGATCTCCGAGCCCAGGCAGCAGACCAGCGCACGGCTGTCCTCATCCGCCTGCTCGATGAAGCGCCCACTGGCGATCCCGTGCCCGCGGATCTCCGTGTAGTCCGGCTCGGCCCCCTCGATCGTGGTGTAGATCCGGTCCGCGCCGATCCCCACATGCCCGCTCATCAGCAGCACGCCGGCGGCCAGCTCAACGTCCGCATTGGCACGGGCCACGGCCGGATAGTCCGGCGGCAGGAAGGCCATCGCCTGGCTGCGCTGCGGGGCGTCCTCCTCCTCGTTCTCCACGAAGCTCGTGATGAACAGGGTGTTGGCACCGACATCGCGCAGGATGGCGAAGGTCTGGTACTTGGCGGTGTCCGTCACCCCGATCAGCGCAATGATGTTGGCGCAGCCGATTGCCACGCCGAGCACCGCCAGCAGGCGGGTGGCGTCGAGCTGCCTGATCAGGAAGTCGCGGACTGTACGGTAGGCCGGCATCAGGGGACTGATTCTATACCGCAGAAGCACGGCGACTGTTGCAGCGCCTCACTCAGTCCAGTCAAAGGGGCCGACGAGGCCCGCGCCGTGGAATCCGTATAGCGCCCACTGCACGCGATGCTCCGGCAGCAGGGCCCGGGCCATCCGGCAGTACCACTGCAGCTGCGCCGTGTGCCGTTCCAGCAGGAAGCGCCGCCCGGTACGGTCCGTCTTGTAGTCGAGGATCAGCAAATGCTCCGGGCCAACCGCCAGCAGGTCCAGCGTACCCTGCAGCACCACTTCCTGCGCAGCCTCCGCCAGCGCGGGACTGATGCCATGCGGCAGGGCGGGCAGTGTACTGACCGGCAGGCACATGCTCAGCGGCAGCTCGCGGTGCAGCTCCAGCCCGTCCAGCAGGCCGCTCCCGGCCAGCTTGCGGCAGCACGTAAGCAGGGCCTCGCGCTCAATGCCATCCGCCAGCTCCGCATCCAGCAGGCCTTCGGCCAGCAGGCGCTGGATCAGTTCCTCGAGGCCCTGTTCATCAGGCGGCTGGAGCAGATCAAGCTGGGCCATCAGCAGGTGCATCGCCGTACCGTGCCGCATGGCGCGGGCCCGGGCCTCGGGGTCGAACTGCGGCGGCTCCGCTTCGGCAGCATCCGTACTTTCCAGCTCAGGCTCAGCCGTTTCAGGCACCTGCACCGCCGGCAGCGGCAGTTCCTCCTCGGCCTCCGCCTCCACATCATGTGCAGCGCGCAGGCGCTCCATCCCGGTCACGGTCAGCTTGCGCGGCAGCTCAGCCAGCGCCGCGAAGGGATCACGCCAGCGGATGCGCTCCAGCGCCTGTTCCAGCCCCGGCCTGTCCAGAGGTTCCGACTCCGCCGGGCGCGGCTCCTCCTCCAGACGCGGCAGGCTGTCAACGACTTCCCAGCTGCCGGCTCCGCTGAAGCGCTCCGGGCAGATCGCCCCCGCCAGCTGCGGGCCGATCCAGTCCAGGGCACATGTTGCCAGCGGACCGGGATGGCTGTCAGCAAGCGTGTCGCGGTAGTCCGGGCGCACGGCGGCGACCAGCTCCAGCTGTTCGCGGGCACGGGTCAGGGCCACGTAGAGGATGCGCAGCTCCTCCGCCGCCAGCTGGCGGCGCAGGGCCTGACCCACCACGCGGCGGCCGAGGGTCTCACTGCGCAGCGGATCAGCTCCGCGCAGGTTCACATAGCGTCCGCCGATCCCGCTGCCGCGCTCCCAGAGCACGTCACCGGCGAGGTCCATCATGTTGAAGCGGCGGTGGATGTCCGGCAGGACCACCACCGGGAATTCCAGGCCCTTGGACTGGTGCACGGTCATCAGGCGCACCACATCCTGGGCCTCGGACAGCAGCGGGGCCTCGCCGAGATCCCCGGCACTGCGCCGGCTGTGCTCGAGGAAGTGCAGGAAGCGGGCCAGGCCCTGGCGCTCATTCTGCTCGAAGCCGCGCGCCAGTTCGTGCAGCACGAACAGATTGGCAACGCGCTGCGAGCCGCGCTCGAGGGCGGCGGCCGCCGGCAGCAGGCCCGCCTCGTGGTAGAGCTGCCAGAGCAGCTGCCCCAGCGGCTGGCTACGGGCCTCGCTGCGCCATTGCTCAAGCCGTGCGAGGAAGTCCTGCAGCCGCTGTGCCAGCTCCAGGCCGGGATGCGCTGCCAGCCAGGCCTGCAGCCTGTCCCAGAGCATGCGTGATCCGTCCGCAGTTTCCTGCTGGGCGACTGCTGCCAGTTCGCTGACCCCCAGCCCGAGTGCCGGACCGCTGAGCACGGCCGCCAGCGGGATGTCCTGCAGCGGGTTGTCAATCACGCGCAGCAGGGCCAGCACGTCGCTGACCTCCGGGCGTTCGTAGAAGCCGCTGCGCCCCGGGGCATAGGCCGGCACGCCCTCCAGTTCCAGCTCACTCACGAGCGTCTCACTGCGTCCGCTGGTGCTGCGCATCAGCACCACCATGTCGCGCCACTGCACGGGGCGCAGTTCCCCCGAATGCGGGTCCGTCACCGGCCGCCCGGCACTGTGGATCCCGCGCAGGATGCGCGCCACGCGGCGGTAGACCAGGCGGTCCGTTGCCAGATCCGCATCATCCTCGTTCTCCTCCGCGGCATCAGTACTGACGAGATGCAGGCGCGGACGCGGCTCTGTCTCCGGCTCCGGATAGACGGCGGCCTGCACCAGGCGGTTGGCACTGTAGTCCTGCCCGCCGAACTCCTCCGTCAGCAGCCCGCTGAACACGCTGTTCACCGCGCGGACGACGGCAGCGCGGCTGCGGAAGTTGCGGTTGAGCGTGATCGCCAGTCCGTCGGGGCTCACTTCCAGCAGGCGCAGGCGCTCGGTGAAGAGGCCCGGCGTTGCCAGGCGGAAGGCGTAGATGCTCTGCTTCACGTCGCCGACCACGAATGCCGGACGGCCCGTACCGACGGGCGCGGGAGTCACCAGCCGCAGGATCGCATCCTGCAGCGGATTGGTGTCCTGGTACTCATCGACCATCAGCATCCGCAGCTGGGCGCGCAGTTCCAGTGCGCTGTCCGAGGGCAGCAGTTCACCCGCGGAATCGCGCAGCAGCCGGCCATCGGCATCACGCCGGCTGAGCACGGCGAAGGCCCCGTGCTCGAGGTCGGAATAGTCCATCACCGCCCGCGAGCGTTTCCAGTCGTCATAGTGTTCCAGCAGCGCGAGCGTGGCCCGGTGCAGCGTTGCCAGCAATCCACGCACGCTGTTCTCACGCCGGGCCAGCTCCGCCCAGTCCTGGGAGAGGTAATCCAGCCAGTCCGCCGCGCTGCGCGCCAGCGGTTCCCTGCGCGCGCGGATCCAGGCCTGCAGCTCCGGCTCATTCTTCAGGTCGCGGGCCTCTGCGGTGAGCAGCGTCGGCTTCCAGGGCAGGTCATCCTGCTTCTGCTTCAGCCGCCCGAGCAGTTCCGCACAGGCCTCCCAGCCCGCGCTGATTGACAATCCGCGCAGCAGCGGCTCGCGCCGGGAGATGATCCGCATGAAACTGCAGTCCGGGGCCTGCGTTGCCAGATACTCCCGCGCCTCGCCGTCGCGGCGCAGCATCTCCCCCGCCCAGCTGCGCAGCATGTTGTCAAGCGCCTGCAGCAGCGGATGCCCGGGATCACAGTGATCCGGGTCCAGTTCGCTGAGGCTCGCCAGTTCCTCCCACCAGCGCTGCGGGTCATCCAGGGAGCGCAGGAACTCCGCCAGCCTCAGCACGCTGCGCCGCAGGCTGGAGCCGCGCTCCCCGCCGCTGATGTCCTCGCTGCCAACGCCTTCGCTGCCGCCCCAGGCCAGGGCCAGTTCGCGCATCCGTGCCCCGGACTCGCTGTCCTCGGCCAGCAGGCTGTCCAGCAGTTCGCCGGCCAGTTCATGCCGCGCCAGTTTCGTTTCATCCTCGCTGAGCAGGCGCTGCAGTGAACTGCCGCTTTCATGCCCGTAGCTGCGGATCAGGGCTGAACAGAAGCTGTGGATGGTGCTGATCCGCGCCGCCGGCAGCAGGGCCAGCTGCTCGCGGATCTGCGCCGTGTCCTGCCCGCTGCTGCGCCGCCGTTCCAGCTCCGCTGCCAGCGCGGCATGCAGCCGGGCCCGCAGTTCGGCGGCAGCGGCCCGCGTGAAGGTCACGATCAGCATCCGGTCCAGTGCCACGGGTTCCAGCGGTCCGTCCACGCCCTGTCCGAGTGCGGCCCGCACCACACGCTCGATCAGCACGGCGGTCTTGCCCGAGCCGGCCGCGGCCCCGACCGCCAGTTCACGCCGGCGCTCCGTGATGGCCTGCAGCTGCTGTTCCGTCCAGCCCCGTTCAGTCATCGCCGGGCTCCGGCCGCGTCGCCAGTTCCGGCGCGGCAAGACTGCGCAGGGCCGATCCGCTGAAGTCCGGGCGGCCTTCAAGAATCAGGTTCTGGATATCCTGGTTGCCCAGCGGCAGCATCTCGCGGTAGGCATCCCCCGCCACGGGGTCGAAGCGGCAGACGCTGCGGTAGGGGCAGCCGTTGCAGGCCGTCCAGCTGCGGCCGTCGGAAAGCGGCCAGGCCCGCACCTCGCCCCCTGCCAGCCGGCTGCCGAGTTCGATCAGCACGCGCTGCGTCTCATCCAGGGCCCAGTCGCGCAGGGCCTCGTGGATCTGCGGCGCATCCTCCTCCTTCACGCGGCCTGCGGGTTTCAGCGCGGGGCTGGCACTGAAGTCGGCATGCTCATCGCGGTCCCACTGCACCTCCAGGGGCTGGTACTCCGCATCCGCCGGTTCCAGTCGCGGTCCGTTGCCGATGCTGCGTCCGCGCAGGGCCAGCATGTAGACCAGCAGCTGCAGCTGCTGCCCAGCCAGCAGGCGGTTCCACTGCTGGCGGCGCGCCCCGAGCTTGTAGTCCACGACCGTGGCCCGGCCCTCGCTGTCAATGTCCAGCCTGTCAATGAATCCGCTGAGCCGCAGGCGCAGACCCTGGCCCTCCAGTTCATAGGCCGGCAGCAGGTCGCCACTGCGCCCGAAGCCGAGCTCGGTCTGGCGCGGCTGGCGCTCCGCGTGTGCCGCCAGCCAGTCCTGCAGGCCGCGGCTGTGCTGTTCAAGCAGCAACCCGGCGCGTTCCAGCACGTAGTCCACGCGCTCGCGGGCCGTCTCGCGCAGCAGTTCGCTGCGCAGCCCGGCCAGCTCAGCCTGGCTGAGTTCGCGGATCCGTTGCCAGTCGCCATTCAGCCAGTCGAAGCCCTCCGCATTCAGGCGCTCGACCGTGCGCTCGAAGACCTCGTGATACATGTTGCCAAGCGTGAGCGCATCGAAGGCCGGCTCACGCTGCTCATCCAGGCGCAGCCAGTAGCGCGCATGGTGTTTCCAGGGGCAGGCTGCGAACTGCTCGAGCCGCGTGGCGCTGCAGCTCAGCACGCCGTCCTGCAGCTGTGTGCCGAGCAGGCTGCGCTCCAGCTGCAGGCTGCGGCGGCGCTGGCTGCGCCAGGCCAGGGCCCAGTCCAGCCCGCGCTGCGTTGCCGGCGAAAGCCTGGGCAGCTGCTCCGGTTCATGTCCGCCAAGCGCGAGGGCCAGCACGAGGTCGCCTTCGCTTTCCACATTGTCAATTTTCTGAGACTGTTCATGCGAAACAGGCTGCTCGCGCAGCCCGCTCCAGCCCAGCAGTCCGCGGTACCAGGGCGAGGCCGGACGCTGGCGGCCCTCGGCATCGGCGGCGGGCCGCAGCAGCAGCAGGCGTCCGGAGGCCCGGGTCAGGGCGATCATCGCCAGCCAGGGTTCCCGCTGGCAGTCCTCGCGGGCACCGCCGCTCAGCAGGCGCGCGCTGCCGTTGATCAGGCCGCGCTGCAGGTCGCTGAACCAGGGGCTGTCCACGGCGGGGGCGGGCCAGTTGCCATCGGCAAGCCCGATCAGGATGCTGGCGGCCACGGGATGATGACGGCCGCGTTCCACCTCGGTGACCAGCAGATGCTCCTGGCGCAGGGGCGGCAGGGCCTGCTGCAGGCGAGCGAAACCGTACTCCAGCCAGTTGACGAGCGTGCGCAGCTCCAGCCCGTCCTCTCCGCCGAGTGCCAGTGCCGAGCCCACGAGCTGCATCTCCGTGAGCAGGGCACGCACCCGTTCCAGCACCAGCGCATCCTCCTCGGAAGCGAGGCGCGGGTCTCCGTCCGTAGGCACGAGCTCCAGCAGGCGTGACAGCAGCTCACCGAGCCGGGCCGTGCCGGACTGCAGGTAGTCACGCAGGGCCACAACCTGACTGAGCAGCATCCGCCGCCAGGCATCCAGCCGGGCCAGCTCCGCGCGCAGTTCCCGCGGATCGCGCCGGGACCCGGCGCACCGCTCCTCCGTTGCCATTTCCCGGTGCCAGTTCCAGTCCCGCTCATCCAGCCAGCGCGAAACTCCCAGGCCATGGGTGGCCGCATAGTTCAGCAGCCTGTCAACTGCCTGCTGCTGCGGGAGCGCTTCGTCGTCAAAGGGCAGCAGCCCGCAGCGCAGCAGGCCCGCCAGTTCCTCATTGCCGGCCAGACCACCGGCCAGCCGCAGCGTACCGCGCAGGAGCTGCAGCAGCGGGTGGTAGGAAAGCGGCATGCGGCGGTCGATGAAGGCCGGGATGCCGTGTTCGGCGAGCCGCATCTGCAGCAGCTCGGCATAGGGTCCGAGGTCACGCGCGATGATGCTGATCTGCGAAGCCCGCAGGCCCTGCTCGCGCATCAGGCGGCGCACGCGGCGCACGGCCTCCTGCACCTCGGTGCGTTCATCATTGCAGACCACGAACTCCAGCGGCACGGGCTCAGTGGCCCTGCCGGGCGGCATCGCGCCCTGATCGGCGAGTACTGCCAGACCTGCCGCATCGCCCTGCCAGCGCGGGCTGTCCTGCAGGGGCACGAGCTCGGGGCGGATCCCGGCCCGCGTTGCCAGTTCACCCATGCGCCGGAACAGCTCGCGGCCGGGGGCGAACCAGTCCGCACTGTCCGTTGGCAAGGGGCCTTCCAGCCGCTGCGGATCAAGCAGCACGCTGATGCTGACACCCGCGGTACGCGTCAACAGGGCCAGCAGCGCATCCTCCTCCGGCGGGGTGAAGCCGGCGAAACCGTCGATATGTACTTCCGTGTGTTCCAGCAGTGGCCAGAGCCGGGATGACAACAGGCGCGGGATCTCCGCGGCACCGCTGGCGAACTGCAGGCCGAGTTCAGTACAGGCCAGCAGGTAGCGCTCCTGCAGCTCCGCCAGCTCCAGCAGGCGCTCGGGCAGTTCCTCGGCACTGCGGCTCGGGGCCGGCTGCCCGGCCAGTTCCCTGCTGCGCTCACGCAGCTGATCCGGGCTGGTCCCGAACTGCCGCAGTTCGGCGAGGACTTCACTGAGCTGTTCCACCCAGGCCTGGCGGCCTTCGCGGCGCTCTGTCCCCTCCATCTCAGTCAATATGCGCCAGATCAGCAGGCGGCGGCCCAGATCGCCGTCGCGGCGCTGCTGCTGCCCGGCTTCGGCACTGAGCCAGTTCCCCAGCCGGCTGAGGCTCATCACGCGGATCCGGCCGGTGGCCGCGGGCCGTCCGAGCAGCTTCCCGAGCCGGCTGAGCAGGGCCTGTTCCGTCATCAGCGCCTGCTGCTCCGGGACGATCACGAGCAGGGGCGGATGCTGCGCGGAGGCCAGCGGGGACTGGGCCGCGCGGCGGCACACCCGCTCCAGCAGCAGCTCCGTCTTACCGCTGCCGGCCTTTCCGAGAAGCATCGTCAGCCTGGGCATTGCCGTCTAGTATAGCCAGTCCGCCGCGGCTGCTAGGATTGCCGGGTGCGCGTCCTGCCCGCCCTGCTGATCTGCTTGCTGGCCCTGCTGGCAGCGGCCTGCACGCGGCATAACCCTGATGCCCTGGCCGCAGCCATCAGCTCCGGGGACCTGCAGCGCTATACCAGGTTGATCGAGAAAGTTGAGGACATTGATGCCCCGCTCGGCGGCGAATGGTACTGGCCGCCGCTGCAGCTCGCCGTATTCACGGGCCAGCCGGAGATCATCACGGACCTGATCCAGCGCGGGGCGGACATCAACCTGCACAACCTGAAGGACGGCTCGACGGCCCTGCACGTGGCCTGCAACCAGCAGCAGGACAGCATTGCGCTTATGCTGCTGGAGCGCGGTGCGGACATCAATGCCCTGGATGAGCGCGGCCGCACTCCGCTGCACAATGCCGTGGTCTTCGAGGACAGCCTGCTGGTGGAGCGCCTGCTGCAGCGTGGCGCGGAACCTGATCCCGTGGACCACGAGGGCTTCAGCCCGCTGCTGCTGGCAGCCCGCAATTTCGAGCCCGGGATGCTGGAACTGCTGATCAATCACGGTGCGGACATTGCACAGCGGGGTCCCGACGGACGCGATGCCCTGCTCTACTGCGCGCGCAATGGCGACCTGCAGAGCGCGAGCGTGCTGCTGAAGCTCGGTGCGGACGTTGAATCCCGCGACCGCGAGGGCCGCACGGCCCTGCTCACGGCCTGCGCCAACGGCAATGCGGAGCTGGCCGGCCTGCTGCTGGAGCAGGGCGCAGACCCGGAAGCGCGGGATGCAGCGGGCCGGAATGCGCGGGAACTGGCTGGGATCTGGCCCGCCGTGCTGGAGCTGCTGGCCAGTGCTGATCAGCCCTGAGGAAGTGTCCCCCTGCCGGGCCAGCCAGCTGAGAAAGTGTCTCTGGTGATAAACCCCGGAACTGTCCCTGTCAAAGCCGGGGCAAAACGGTTAAATTGGGATTGTCAGAGGGGTTTAGCACCTTTTAGTGTACGGCCCGGGGTGTGATCCCGTCTGGCACCGGCCCGCAACGGCTGAAGCGGGCCGTAACGGTATATCCCATACCCATCC
Source organism: bacterium (assembly GCA_020440605.1). GTDB lineage: Bacteria > 4484-113 > 4484-113 > 4484-113 > JAFGCY01 > JAHEFU01. Next base: position 111,069 of record JAGRNT010000008.1, read on the forward strand.
CAGCCGCTGCCGGTCTGTATGGTTGATCCCTCACAGAGCCCGGTGGCGGTTATTTATTTACAGGCCGCTCCATGCCGCCGCAGCTGATTCTCAGACCAGCCCCGCCACTGCATTGTTCAGCAGCCTCAGTCTGGCTTCCGCCATGCTGCTCAGTCTGATGTACTGAACAGTTCGCGATCGGCGATGCTCAGCCGCCCGCTGCCGTCCACGCTGATCCGGCCCTCGGCCCAGAGGCTGATCACGAGCGGCAGCAGCTCCCGCTCCGCCAGGCGCACACGCTCCCCGAGGCTCGACACCGTATCACCGGGCAGCACGGGCACGACCTTCTGCAGCACGATTCCGCCGTGGTCATATTCATCGTCAACGAGATGCACCGTGCAGCCCGTGACCCTTGTCCCGCTGTCCAGCACCGCCTGGTGCACGCGGTCGCCGTACATGCCCTGACCGCCGAAGGCCGGCAGCAGGGCGGGATGCGTATTGATGGCGCGCCCGCGGTACTGCTCCGGCAGCAGGTAGAGCGAGAGGAAGCCGCCGAAGATGATCAGCCCGGGTTGCCACTGCTCCAGCTGCGCCGTGATGCGCGCGGCGAAATCCGCGGCATCAAAGGGCTGGCCGCGCTCGACGATGGCGGAGGGCACATTGAAGTCCGCCGCATGCTGCAGTCCGCCGCAGTCGCGGCTGGCCACCACGCCCACCACTTCAGCATTGAGCCGCCCTTCACCAATGCGCTCGAGGATGTTTCTCAGCGTGGAACCGCCGCCGGAAATCAGCACGGCGAGGCGCAGCGGCGGACGGGACTGTGGGTCGGGAGTCACCGCTAGATTATAGGAGCGGAGATCAGGTAGCGGTCCGTCAGCTCCAGCACCAGCCTCTCACCGGCAGCGCCATGCAGCAGCCGGATGCTGACGATGTTCTCCCCGAACGTCTCAAAATGGATGCAGTCGCCACTCGCGGCATCAAAGCCGAACAGCCCGCCACCCACGCTACAGGTGAAAACCCGGGATCCCGTGGAGGTATCTGCTACCACCAGCGGCTGGCTGTAGCCGAGGCAGACCTGCCTGTCGGACATCGCATCAGGAAAACTCAGCTCGAGCAGCTGTCCGCTCTGCGGGTCGAAGATCCCGCCGCGTGGCTCCAGCATGTCAGGCAGGGTTTCGATCGCCAGGCTTATCACGTCTTCCGTGCTGTAAATGAAGATATCTGATTCGTAGCGTTGCCTTGTCAGTTTGTGCAGCATGCCACGGTAGCGCTCCAGATCGGGATGGCTGTCAATCCAGCGGTCCCGGTCGGCAAGCTGGATCCGCAGCAGCTCCCTGCGGTCCGCGAAGTCACCGCTCAGGGGATCAGCACTGCTCAGGCTGTCCATGAATTCCTGCGAGCGCGATGCCACATCCAGCCGCTCGAGCCGCTCGCCCATCAGCATGCCGTCGCCGCTGCAGTAAAGCAGTTCATCACAGCCATCCTTGTCAACATCCGCAGCGGTGGTCACAGTGAAATGTCCGGGCAGGGCAATCTCCTGAGGCTGCTGGCCGAAGCCGAAGCACCTGAGTGATCCATCCCGGCGGAAGACCTGCTCGTCCATCCCGTCACCATCCACATCAGCCAGCAGGTAGCTGTGGAAGTGGTTGTAGGTGCCAAAGCCGCCCTGCGGCTGGCCGCCGGTTGGCAGGATCCGTGTCGTGATCGGATCCCAGTATCCTGATTCAGCAAATGCGCCATAGGCCAGCTGCCTGTCGCCCGTGCCGAGGAAATCCGCGCAGAGCAGCACATGGCTGCGTACCTTGTCCGGGTCGCGCAGCACTTCCACTTCCGCTCCGTTGATGCTGCTTGCCAGCAGGGCATCGTCTCCCCACTGCCATTTCACACGCCTGCCATCCTCGCCGATCTCATGCTGGAGAATGAATGAGGGGATGCCGTCATTGTCATGGTCCCAGATCGGCGGCGCAGCGGTCCGCGCATCCCAGATGGCCGGCAGGCGCTGCACGCTCCCGTCCTGCCGCAGCAGCACGGACTGCTCGCCGAAAATGGCAATGTACAGCTCATCCTCGCCGTCGCCATCGAAGTCCGCAGTGACGGCGTTGCGCTGCCTGCCGAGGAAGCTGAACTCCGCATCGGGCTCGTATGCTCCGTCCCGCCAGAGCTCCCGCCAGTTCAGTGTATTGCCAAGCAGCAGCCCCGGGGAATCGAAACGCTGCCGCAGTCGGCCATCCTCATCAGTCTCCAGCAGGGCACGGCGCAGCTCGGCCCGCCGTGCATTGAGCTGCATGGCATTGAAGGCCGGAATCAGGCATTGCCAGAACAGTCCGGCAATCAGCACAGGCATTGCCAGCCACAGCGCTGTCCTCAGCCAGCGCGGCATGCGCCGCGGCGCCGGCCCCCTGCAGGGCAGTGGCGAGTTGTAGTCCCTGTCAGCCATGCTTGTCCCCGGTCCATTGCTGGACCGCCAATGAGCTTAGCGCATGGCGGCAGGACTGAAGCGTAAGGCCAGCTCAGTCCACGAATGCATACATGTGCCCGTCAGCGCTGCCAACAAACAGCGTGCCATTCGCTCCGATGGCCGGGGCAGCGGTCACGGCGCCATCCAGGTCATGGGACCACAATAGGCTGCCGGATGGGTCGAAGCAGTGGATGAAGCCTTCCCTGCTGCCAGCGTATACACGGCCTGAGGAATCGAGCGTGATGCCAAGCAGTTCCTCCTGCAGCGCTGCGCCAATGATGTACTGCAGGATGCCCTCATCATTGAAAACATGGATGCCCTGCTTGCCGACTGCAACAAACAGTTTTCCATCAGGGTCCAGAGCAGGCGTATTGAACAGGCCGATGTAGGACGGGAAATCCCTGCCCCAGGTCCAGAGCGGAAAGCCCTGCGCGTCAATCGCATTGATGCTGCCATCCGCGCCGGTGTGGAAGAAGCTGCTGTCCCGGGCGAGCACCGGAGAATTCAGGTTCGAACCTATCACCTGCCGGTAATCCAGCCTGCCATTGCCATGCAGGAGCAGGTTGCCGGTGAACACGTCGCCGGCCTCGCTGACTGCGGGACTGCAGGACTCACCGACGCCCGCCGGTGCCATGAACAGCAGCTGGCCCTGCCGGTCAAGCGAGAACAGGTCCCCGCCGCTGTCGCAGATGTGCAGGCGGCCGTCCGGACCGAACACCGGGGAGGCCGCGAAGGGGCGAACGGCCTGGTATCGCCAGTTCTCAGTGCCGTCCGGGTTGACACAGTAAATCGCTCCATCCATGCTGCCAACGCAGAAGCGGCCGTCATCCCGGATTGCCGGACTGGCAGTGATCGGCCCCATGGTCTCAAACAGCCACTGCTGCCGGCCCTCCGGATCCAGCAGGAACAGCGTGCGGTTGTCACTGCCGAAGCAGACATCGCCAGCTGGTGTGACAACGGCTGAACCCTGGATGGCGGCACCGCACTGGAACTTCCACTGCAGTTTCGCATCCGCCGGACCATTGACTGTACTGAACCCCGTACGCTGCGGGTTGCCACCCTGCAGCGGCCAGCCCGCTGCGGGCTCATCACCCGCAGTCAGCCTGCCGGTCACCGGACTGCTCCAGTCAGAGCAGACATCCCCGGCGAAGACGGCACGCACACGGTATTCATATCCCTGCAGGCCGGCGGCCTTTACTGCAGGCACATGCCTGTACAGGCTGCGCTCCCCTGCATTCAGGACAGCGAGCTCCTGCCAGTTCGCAGCCGGATTGCCAGCGGGACGATACTGCAGCTCAAAGCCATCAGTGCCAAACTGCGCCTGCCAGCCAAGCGTGATCTGTTCCACAAGGCTCGTGGAAGCAGTGAGTCCCGAGAGAACAGCCGGCGGGCCGATCTGCAGGTAATGACCCGCATTGACGAGGTGCAGCCGCCCCAGTCCATCCAGCAGCGGAGTGGACCAGTCACCGGGCAGTCCATCAAGTTGCCAGGCAAGCTCACCCGTGGATTCCAGGCAGAAGAAGCGGCCGTCCTTGCTGCCGAAGTACGCCCTGCCGGCCGAATCAGCCAGCAGACCGGCTGTCACGGTTCCTGTCGGCTGGTAGCTCCAGAGCAGGCTGCCAGCCGGGCTGAAGCACTGCACCTGCTCGTAGGAGGCCAGCAGGATGTTGCCATTTGCGTCAAGCACGGGATAGGGTGAGGGCCCGCGGCGTATTTCCGCCTGCCAGTTCAGCAGGCCCTGCGGACTGATTGACACAAGGTCGCCGAAGTAGAGGATCAGGTACACCGTGCCGTCCGCGGCAACACTGGGGGAACTGTCAATCGACTCCTCCAGCTCAAGCTCCCACAGCAGCTCACCGGATGGGGAGATCGCGAGCAAGCGGTCCTGCCCGTTGTCACAGTAGATGGTGCCGTCATCCGCAATCGCCGGGCAGTGGTCCAGGGTCTGCTCGATGGAGTACCACCAGAGCAATTCGCCCGCTGCGCTGATGCAGAACAGACGCCTGCCGGCATCGGCACAGATGATCGCTCCGTCGGAACGCGGCACCGGGGCGCAGGAGATCCAGTTCCCGGCATCAAAGCTCCAGAGCAGGTCGCCATCCGCCGAGTAACGGTGGATGAAGAACCCCGCTGCCAGCAGCAATCCGCCATCCGCCGCAGCAGCCAGCGAACGCACTTCCGACGGTGCCTGCACGCGCCACAGTTCAGTGTCGTCCTGCAGGTTGAAAGCGGACACAGTAGCCCAGCCTGTGGCCCGGTACAGCACTCCGGCTGGCGTGCTGATCAGCTGCATCTCCTCATCCTGTCCGTCCTGGGCCAGCTGCGAAACTACGACCGGCGCTGCGACGCTGAACGGACTGCGGCCGGTATGCCTGGCATTCCCGCCGAACATGCCCCAGTTGTCAATCCCGACAGGCAGGCTGCTGCTTACGGCGACCCCGGAATCCAGCGCCGTGACCCAGTAGGTCCAGCCGGCCTGCCTGTCCAGCAGCCAGCTGTAAGCCAACCGGCCCCCGCCTGTTCCATCCGCCGTTTCCAGCTCGCCGAGCAGCAGCGCGCCGGGACCGGCAGTTCCTGAATCCGCAGGATGGTCTCGGGCCTCATTGCTGCCCAGGACTGCGTAATGCGTGATCCGCCTGCCATAGTTGCGGGCGATCACCTGCACGTCAGCGATATTCACCTCACCGTTGCCATCCCCGTCCAGCAATTGCTGGATGCTGTCCGCCTCGAATGGTGCGCGTTCACCCAGGTGGCGGCTGAGCGGCACGAGGTCAGCCAGGCCGACTTCGCCATCCTGGTTGTAATCGCCATCCAGCTGGCCCCGCCAGCTCAGTGTGTTTCCATCCAGGCTGATGGGCCAGTTCGATTGCGCAGCTGGCGTAGCGTTAGCTGCAGCTTTCTCAAGCTCCAGGTAGCGCTCCAGTTCAGTCTGCATCGCTGCCAGCACTGAATCGTCGAGATTACCCTGCCGTGTCCCATCAGCCGGTTCCTCCTGCTGGACCTGGGCTGATGTGCCAGCACACCCGGCAATCAACAGCAACACTGCCAGCAGCAATGTCATCAGGATGTGCACAGGCGGACAACCAGTCCCTCTCCGTTCAGTTGCCATTTCCCACCCCGAATGCAAAGATGCGGTTGTTCAGTCCACCGATGTAGACATTTCCGGATGCGGATATCGCGGGGGCAGAGATGATTCCGCTCTCCGTCGATCGCTTCCAGAGCAATGCTCCGCTGCTGTCATATGCCAGCACGCTTCCTTCCTGTGTACCGCAGAAGATGCTGCCAGCCCCGTCCACCGCCACCGGACTGACCACCGTGCCATCCACCAGGTAGGTCCTGAGGCTGTAACCAAGCGGGCTGATCCTGTGCAGCTCACCCTTGGCTCCGCCGGCATAGATGCAGCCATCCGGCCCGATCACAGGCATGCGTTCCTCAGCCTGCCCGCCGAGCTCGAAGCTCCACATCAACCCGCCAGCGGCACTGACCGCAAGCAACTGGCCAATTCCATCAATGTAGTATGCCGTTCCGTCCAATCCGACCACAGGTGCACTCGCACCGGAGTTGGCGGCAGCGCTCACCCATTCAAGCTGCCCGTCCGTATTCAGCAGGAACAACCTGCCTCTCGAATTCGTGCAGAGCAGCCGGCCACTCGGGCTCCGTGCCGGAGCATACTCGATTGCATTGCCGGTGTCGTATTCCCACTGCAGTTCACCTTCCCGCGACAGTGCCCTCAGCACGCCGTCCCGGCAGCCGAACACCACGAGATCATCTGTCACGAGCACGGAGCCGCCAACCACTGCCGTCGTCAGGTAGTTCCAGCGGAAGCTGCCATCCGGGCTGTAGCAGATCATGCCGTCCAGCAGGCCGAGGTAGATGTTGCCATCCTCGTCAAGTGCCGGCGTGGACACCGCGGGGTTGTATGTCTCGATCTCCCAGCGCAGCGTGCCATCCGGCCGGTAGGCATGCAGCATCCGGTCCAGTCCGGCAATGTAGACGGTGCCATCGCTGCCGATCACCGGTGAACTGCCGTAGTAGTAGGAGTTGTAGTGGATGTCCTGCAGGTCGTACTGCCACAGCAGCTCCGCATTGCGCGAGCCGATGTTCTGCGTGGATCCACGCCGGCTGTTGTCATTTCCCAGAGTTGCCCACTGTGGCCTGCCAGGTGCGGCCGGATCAAGCCGGGCACTGGCAGGAGAGCTCCAGGCCTCAGCATCATGGCCTGCATGGACAGCGGAGATCCTGTACTGGTAATCAACACCAGGCAGGCAGGCCAACTCGTCTGGCAGCGTGGCATCGTGCGAGAATGTCCGTGCATCCGGCCCGGGTTCACCCAGTTCCTGCCAGGCCCCGGGCTGCATGCCTCCGGTGCGAAGCTGCAGGCGGTATCCGTCGGCCCCATCGCTTCCTTCCCAGCCCAGTACGATCCGCTGCTGCTCACTGTCTGGCAGGGCCGTCAGCCCTCCGACAGGCTGTGGGTCGCCAATACAGAACAGCTTCCCGGTGGAATCAGAGAACAGCAGCTCCCCCCGGGCATTGATCACAGGAGATGAGTTGATGTTGCCGGCCGTCCGGTAGTTCCACTCCAGCCGTCCCTGCGGACTGAGGCAGCTCAGCAGGCCCTCATTGCTGCAGAAGTAGATCCGCCCCGCCGCATCGACCACCGCAGGTGTGAGCTGGTACTGCTCCGTGCCGTACTTCCATTCGAGACTGCCAAGCTGATCCAGTTTCGCCAGGTAGCGTGTCCCGGATACGGCAAACATGCTGCCATCCACGGCATGCACCGGGCTGGCCCGGGCCCCGCCGAAGTCCAGGTCGAAATCCAGCGGGTCTGACAACAACTGTCCACCAGCGCTGCGGATATTGAGGATGCCGTACTGGTCATAGTGGGTCAGGAGACCCTCAATGCTGATGGAGACTGACCCCACGCAGCGGGACTGCAGATCTTCCCGCCAGTCCGGACTGCCATCCGGGTTGATGGCGATGATCTGATCGCGGGCTGCATAGATCCTGCCGTCATCGCCGATGGCGGGTGTGCCATGCATGCCGTTTTCCATCGGCACTGTCCAGAGCAGGCTGCCGGCAGAACTGTACGCCGCCAGTTCGGATTCCTCCAGCCCGATGTAGATATCGCCGCTTGCGGCAACAGCCGGGTTGTTCCAGCGATGACGTGCCGGTTCCCCCGGCACTCGCCAGTTGACAACCCCATCCGGGCTGATGCTTAGCAGTGTGTCCTCTTTTGTCGACAGGTAAATGTCACCCTGCGGACCGATTGCCGGCACCGAGCAGTACAGATTCTCCAGTTCCACTGTCCATTGCAGCTCTCCGGTGGGATCCAGGGAATGCAGTGCCCCATCCAGCGTTCCCACTATGACGCTGCCATCCGCTGTCAGCAGCACGGAGTCCTGCAGGGTCGTGCCGAAATCCTTCTTCCAGCGCACGATGCCATGCTGCGGGCCGCAGAAGGGACTCTGCCCGCTGTTGCGATTGTCAGCCTGGTAGGAGAACCAGTTGTCAATCCCCAGCCGCTCACTGACGGCGCCATCGACAACATCACCAGCAGTGACCAGCCAGTATGAGTTGCCCGGAACGCGGGGGGTCGTGTAGCTGAAGCTGCGCCTGCCCGTGGGGCTGGAAGTGGAGTCCGTGAGCAGTAACGTGCCAAGCTCAGCCGACCCCGGGCCGTTGACCCCGCCACTCTCCGGATAGTCCAGCTGGCTGCTGCTGGCATAGATCGAGTAAGCAGTCACCCGTGTGCCGTAGTGCAGTGCGATCGGGGCTACATCCGCGATGTTGATCTCCCCGTTGCCATCACCGTCCACCACGGATTCGAGGGAGCTGTACAGGAAAGGACCGCTTGTGCCCAGCAGCTTCGCCAGCGGAATCAGGTCGGCGGCGTTCACCTCGCCGTTCTGGTCGTAGTCACCGCTATTGCGGTACTGCCAGTGCAGTGCTCCATCTGAGTAGCTGAGGCTGATCCGGTCGCGCGCATCCTGAGGTGGGATGGATACGAAGCGCAAGGCAGCCGGCAACGCTCCGGCCTGAACCACGGCAGCCTGCCTGATTGCCGGGTTGGGATCCTCCACGGAGCGTGCGGTGAGCAGGCGGCGCAGTTCGGCGGATAACTGCGGAAAAACATCTGGCTGCACTGCAGTATTCGACTGTACTGCCTCGATTTCAGCGAGCACTGTTTCCAGATTCAGCGTGCGCGAAGAAAGTGAAACCCCCGGCGGGCCTGCGCCGGGGTCGAGAGAAGCCTCCGTTCCAGGCGCGCGCAAGACTGCGTCCTGGTTTCCCGGATTCAGATATCCCGCTTCCCCGGCCCCTTGATCAGGTGATCCTGGGACCACTGCCTGTTTCCCACCCCCGCAGGATCCAAGCAGCATCAATAGCATCATCAAAAGAACGGACAGTTCTTCACGGTTGCGCATCTGCGCCTCCCCCCGAAGGGAATGTCCGCCCTACAGCGCTTAACTAGATTGAACCAGCGTAGAAAATGTTACAGGTGGCGGGCGAAGCATGTTCGACCCGCCACCTGCGTGCGTGTTCAGACTGTCAGTCCGGCCTAGGGAGCACCGAAGCAGTAGAGGTCGCCGAAATGGCTTCCAACCAGCATTCGGCCATCTCGTGTGATCGCCGGGCTGGAGAAGGAAACGTCACCTATGCTTGCCGACCAGACCAGGTTGCCTGCGGAATCCAGGCAGTAGGCATTGCCGTTGCGGCAGGAGAAATAGACATTGCCCGCGGCATCAACACTGGCGGCGCAGGATACCCAGTCAGCCGTGTTGAAGGTCCAGATGGTGTTGCCGTCGTCATCGATCTTGCGCAGGCCATTGCCACGGTTTACGTAGATGAAGCCGTCATTGTCAGCCGAAATGGTACCGTTGGGGTGTGCCCCATGATTGATGGACCAGAGCTGGTTGCCAGCGGGGTCGAAACAGAACACAAGGCCTGAGCTTGCGCTGATGTAGATGTTGCCATCCGCACCGACAAGCGGGCTCTGCAACTGCTGCTGACCGATGCTGGCGGTCCACTTGAGATTGCCATTTGGTGTGATGGCATACAGGTTCTCGTCCTGGCTGGCGGCATAGACGGAACCGTCCCGGCCCAGGGCGATGCAACCGCGGATTTCATTACCGGTCAGATAGCTCCAGGCCAGGCTGCCATCAGGATTGACACAGTGGACCATGTCATCCCGGCTGCCGAAGTATATCCGGTTGTTCATGTCGATCACCGGTCCACTGATGATGTCGTTGCCACTCGTATACGTCCACTTCCCGCTGCCGTCCGGATTCACGGCATGCAGTTTGTTGTCAAGACCGCAGACGTAGATCGTGCCGTCGGCTGCGACTGCCGGAGCACATCTGGTAATGGAATCTCCGGTTGCATAGCTCCATGCCAGGCTGCCATCAGGATTTATGGCATAGAGGCTGTTGTCCTGGCTGCAGACGTAAATCGTACCGTCTGCTGCAATTGTCGGAGAGGACTGCACCTGATCTCCGGTTGTGAACGTCCACAACTCGTTGTTGGTCTGGGGACCGATAATGCCACTGTGGGCAATGCCCTGGGCATTCATGCGGAACTGCCCCCATTCACTGGGAGTGCTGAAGATGACATGCGCGGTGTCAACTGCACCATCATCATCCTTCACACGCACTGTCACATTGAAGAAGCCCAGCTGGTTGAACTGATGCGAGACAAGCGGATTACTTCCGATGCTCTCATAGTTGCCATCGCCGTCCCAGTCCCAGGCATACTCCACGATGGAACCATCGCTGTCCGTACTGCCGGAGGCGTCCAGATAGGCGATGTGCCCGACAGGGCCAAAGGGCTGGTCAATGGACAGCAGTGCGTTGGGTGCGTTGTTGCCAGGCACGGTCGCAGTCACTGTGAATGTATCCGTATCCTGCGCGCCATCGTCATCAGTCACACGCAGCTTGGCAGTGTAACTGCCACCTGATGTATAGACATGGGTCGCACCCGTGGCATCGCCGTAACCGTCGTAGATTTCATCGCCATCGAAGTCCCATTCGTAAAGCACTATCGTGCCGTCCGGGTCATTGCTGGCCGAAGCATTGAAGTTGACTGTCAGGGGGATGTCACCGGAAGAGACATCAGCGCTGAGATCGGCATTGGGTGAAGTGTTACCCGGTACGTTGACCGTTATGTCAATCGTGTCCGTATCCTGCGCACCCGCATCGTCAGTCACACGCAGGGTCACTGTGAAGACACCTGCGAGCTGGTAGGTAAATGAATTGGAGCTGACGGAGCCATACTCCTCGTAGCTGCCATCACCGTCGCAGTCCCACTCATAAAGCACGACCGTGCCGTCCGGGTCGCTGCTGTTTGAGGCGTCGAAGTTCACCGTAAGCGGCAGGTCGCCGCTCGTGACGTCCGCCTGCAGGTCCGCCGTCGGAGAGTCGTTGCCGGGTACGTTGACGGTGATGTCAAGCGAGTCAACGTCAATCGAACCGAGGTTGTCAGTCACGCGCAGCGTGGCTGAGTAGATTCCGGCATTCATATAGGTGAATTCGTGGGTAATGCCAGTGCCGTAGCTCTCGTAGGCTCCGTCACCGTCGCAGTCCCATTCGTAGAGCACGATGCTGCCATCGGGGTCCGCGCAGCCGGTCGTGTCGAAGAAGACCGTGAGCGGCAGGTCTCCGGATGTCGGGGTAGCAATCACGGTTGAGGTGGGTGGCAGGTTGACCGGGCCCTTGCCGAAGGCATAGGTGATGCCGCCGCTGCCTGAATAGACAGTGCCGTCAGGACCGATCACCGGGGTGGAGAACTGGGAAGCTTCGTTGACTGTCCAGATCACGGATGCATCCGGCTTCAGGGCGGTGAGGTTGCCGTCGCCGTCAGCGAAGTAGATGTTGCCACTGGCGTCCACCGTCGGGCATGAATTGAACTGGCCGCTGCCGGTGTATGTCCACTTGAGGCTGCCGTCCGGATTGAGCGCAGTCAGTTCTCCCGCGCTGTCACCGAAGTAGATCGTGCCGTCCGCTGCCTGGGAGGGGCCTCCCGTTGCATCCCCTGTGGGATTGTAATTCCAGGCCTGGGTACCGTCAGCCTTGATTGCATAGAAAAGGCCTGCACTCACATAGAGGGTACCGTCAGGGCCGAGGCACATCTGGGCATTTACGGCGTCAGCTGTGGGGAAGGTCCAGCGCACACTACCGTCGGGATTGACCGCGTAGACGACATCGTCCTGGGTGCCGCAGTAGACAGCACCGTCAGGACCCAGCACTGGACAGTTCACGCAAGCGCCCGTCATGTCAAGGAACCAGCGGATGCTGCCATCCGGGTTGCGGGCGTACAGCCTGCCGTCGAGATTGGCAAAGTAAATACTGCCGTCCGGACCGAGAACTGATCCCGCACGGATGTCACCTATGGTGTTCTGGAACCAGCGCTCCGTGCCGTCAGGGTTGATGGCGTAGAGGCGGTTACCCCAGTTGCCGAAGTAGACCGCACCGTCAATTCCGATCGCAGGCGAAGCGGTCGCTGTAGCGCCGGACGCGAAGCTCCAGAGCTCATTGCCGTACTTGTCATAGGCAATGAGTCCGCCGTTGTCCGTGATGTAGATGTTGCCATCAGCCGAAATTGCCGGAGTCCTGCGGTTCTCCTGGCTGCTGGGCATGGTGTAGCGAAGATTATCGGACTGGGACCCGATCCAGGGACTGCGGCCCGTACTGCGTGGATTCTGTCCGTTCATGCCCCACGGATGGGGCAGGTCGAACTCCTCATTGATACGCAGCATGGCGCTGGTGAAGTCCTGCAGGCCGTAGCTGTCAGTCACGCGCAGCGTCACGTTGAAGACGCCGTGGTTGTTGTAGGAATGCTGGATGATGGGATTCTCGCCCACTGCATCGTAAGCGCCATCCCCGGTGAAGTCCCACTCATACTTGACGATCTCGTCGTTGGGGTCACTTGATCCGCTGGCGTCCAGTGTGACAGTCAGTCCTTCGTAACCCCAGCTCTCGCTCAGAGTGAGAACAGGTATGGGATACATGTTGTTAGTCGGGTTCACTGTCAGCGTGGTGCTGGCCAGGTCCTGCGCCCCCTTGTCATCCGTTATCCGCACCGTTGGCTGGAGGATACCGCTGCTCTGGTAGGTATGGTAGATGAAATCGACCTCGCCATAGGTGTCGTAGTATCCGTCACCTTCGAAATCCCACTCGTAGTTGACGATGGTGCCGTCAGTGTCCATCGAAGCGGAGGCATCCAGAAGGATCCCCAGCGGCACAACGCCGGAGGACTTGGAGAGCTGCAGATCCGCCGTGGGGCTGTCATTGCCAAGCACGGAGACAGTCACATCACTGCTTGCCAGATCCTGGGCACCGGCGTCATCCGTCACGCGAACCTTCGCACTGAAGACGCCGGGGCTGTTGTAGACATGGCTGATGCTGCTGCCTGAACCGTAGGACTCGAAGAAGCCGTCGCCGTCAAAGTCCCACTCGTACTTGACGATGCTGCCGTCGAGGTCCGTCGAGCCGGATGCATCAAGTGTGACGGGCAGCGGGGCATCGCCGGCTGAAGGTGTGACCTGCAGATCCGCCAGCGGGCCGGAGTTGTCAACCGCGTTGACCTCGATCAGCAGGGTGGTAGTGGCCCGTGCGCCGTCCGTGTCCTCCACGCGCATCCGCACGAGCGGGCTGCCTGGCTGGCTGAAGAGGTGCTCAACCAACGGGGAGTCGGAGATTTCCTCGTAGGTGCCGTTGCCATCGAAGTCCCAGGCGTACTCGACGATGCCGCCGTCGCCGTCAGTTGATGCGGAGGCGTCGAATCTGACCGTCAGCGGGGCATTGCCGCTGCTGACATCTGACTGCAGGTCCGCGACCGGCAGCACGTTCGAGACCGGCACGCCGTCAACCACGATCGTGAGCGTGTCCACGTCCCAGGCGCCGCTGTCGTCAAGGACGCGCAGGCGGGCATTGTAGACACCGCCCTCCATGTAAGTATGCATCGCGCCCGTGACGTGCACGATGTCGCTGTCATCCCAGACATCATAGGCACCATCACCGTCGAAGTCCCAGCCGCCGCCCACGATGCTGCCGTCGAAATCCGTGCTGCCGCCGCCGCTGAAGCTGACCTCCAGCGGGGCCGTGCCGCTCGTGGGTGTCGCCATCGCTTCCGCCACCGGGCGGCTGTTGCCGGCGATCAGCAGGCTGATGCTGCCGAGCGCAACGGCTGTCTCGTCAGGGCCCGTGGCGCGTACCGCCGGGCGGATGATGCCCGTGGCGGAGGTGTCAACCTGCACGCTGCCCGAGCTGCTGCCGGTCAGGTCGAAGATCCCGTCGCCATCAAGGTCGAAGTCATAGCTTTCCGCACCGCTGGCGGTGAGCTGCACGCTGTCATTGAGCATGCCGCTGGGCTGCTCGATGCTGAGCTGCAGCTCGGGCATTGCGCCGTCGAGCGCAGCCGCTGAGACCAGCTCGCTGAGTGGGGATTCATTGCCAGTGAAGTCAAGCGCGCTGACCCTGAGAAAGCGGCGCTCCCCGCTTGCGAGCTCCATTTCCAGTTGAGGGCTGCCCTGCAGGCTGTCAAGCTGCTGCACACCCACCGCATTGCCATTTATGAAAGGCTGGCTGTGGTGGTAGATTCGGTAGCCTGCCAGGTCCCCGGCGGGCACCGGATCCCAGTCCAGCAGCAGTCCGCCTGAGACGGGCTGCACACTGAGACCGGTGGGAGACGGAGGAGCGGCCGCGTCGGCGAAGTCTGCGGGATTGACACCGATCCCGACCACGTCGGCGGCGGCACCGTCATGCACCAGCACGCTGACATACAGGCTGCCGAGCGTGCTCGTGAAGGGCTCAAGCCGCGCCGTGGAGATCCGCACATGGTTGTCAGTGAAGGGCCCGTGCCAGAGCCAGCGGCCCGTGGCATAATCCGCGATCCCGAGGTAGTAGCCGCTGCCGCTGAGCAGGTTGGCATCCACACTGACCGCGCCTGGCTGCTGGGAGCCATAGGGAATGCGGTACAGCACGCTGCTGATTCCGCCGCTCGTGCTCTCGATGCGGCTGGCCTCACCGTTGTCAGTGACGTTGCCACTCTGGCTGAATCTGTCAACGCCGGACGTGAAGTCGCTCTGCTGGTTGATGCCGCTGGAAGAGCGAGCGGGTGCAATCCGGCCGTTGCCATCGAGCTGCTCCCAGGGCTGGATCACATCCCGCGGCAGGGCCGAGGGCCAGCTGGTCTCCGTGCCGTTGTCCTGCGGCGTGGCTGCGGGCTCGGCCGGCACAAGGCTGAACTGAGCGGTTCCGCCTCCGCATCCCGCCAGGGCGAGTATCAGCATCAACAGTGATGCTGAGGGAATCAAGTAACGCATTGCTCTCTCCTGCTTCTGATTTGGCCTATCTGAGGCCGCAGGCCGGGCCTGGCGGAGGAAGCACGCCCTGGGCGGGCATGTCAGCTGTCCGTTGCAAGCTCCTGGTCCGCAGGACAGCAAGCTCTCATCATCAGGAAAGCAGAGAGAATCCACCGACAGGGCTCAAACGCCTGTCCGGATGCAGTGGAAGAATGTTTCCACCAACACCTACGGGAAGAGCCTAGCAGATGCAGGGGAATGCCAGTGGCAGGATCATGGGATTCCGCGAAAACACACATGCGTTTCCACATCTGCGTTGGTCTGGGGAATGCCCGCTCGCTATCGCGATCCGTGCGCGGACGGGCATCCGGCGCGGTAAAAAAAGCTCACCCAGGGGACGGGTGAGCTAGGAGGGTTGAGATGAAAGGGGATAGCTAGTTTTTGGGGCTGCGGTTCAGGGTGCGCAGAGCCTTGGCGCACATCTTGACCCGCTTCTTGCGGCCGAACTTGTCCACCAGGGTCACCTGGATCAGATTCGGCTGCCACTTGCGGCGCGTATGACGCTGAGAGTGGGAGACATTGTTCCCGCTCATCGCGCGCTTTCCGGTTACAGAGCAAACTCTTGACATATCAGATCTCCAGGGGGGTTCCACGATACCGGGACGCAGTCCCGGACAGTCCGCCTTCAGAATTTCGCCTTGCTACTTTTCCTCAGTGAGAACGGCCAGCCGCTCTCAGTTGGGCTCCACATGGAGCACCCCGTGACGGTAGTATAGCTGAGTGGAGCAGGGCTGTCAATAGGCAGGACTGAAATCCCGCACAGTGTCAGTTTCGTTCCCGGCGCTGCATCAGGAACAGGCCCACCGAGCTGATCAGCAGGTTCGGCAGCCAGGCCCCGAGCAGTGGTGGCAACACCCCGCTGGCCCCCATCTTCTGGCAGACACTGAGGAGCACGTAGTATACCATCACAATCAGGAGCGCCAGGCCCATCCCCATGCTGGTCGAGCTGCGCTGGGGCAGGATCGAGAGCGGCACGGCGATGATGATGAACACCAGCGGCGTGAAGGGAATGGCGTACTTGGAATAGAGCTTGGTGCGGATGTCCAGCACCTGCTTGCCATTGGGATCCGCCCCCGCTGCTTTTTCCTCATTGAGCAGGCGCATCAGCTGCACGATGCGCAGGTTCTCCACGTCCTGCTTGCGCATCCGCAGGCTCTCGGGCGAAATGTCGAGATTGCCGATGCGCATCTCCGCCATGCTGCCCGTCACCATCCCCGCCTCGCCGGTATCCGGGTTGCTGAGGTAATAGGTCTGCAGGCGGCGGAAGATCCAGGTGCTGCCCTCCCACTCCGCCTCATCGGCGATGATCAGCTGGTCGCGGGTGTGGTCATCGGGGTCGCGCTGCAGCAGGATCACGTTGTAGAGCTTGCTGCCTTCGCTGTCATCCGCCACGAGCAGCCAGCGCAGCACGCCGTCCTCATACTTCGGCTGGTTGATCGCGCCCATCTTCACACCGCTGGCCCCGCCGGAAAGCAGGCTGTTCTTGAGGTTGCGCAGGCTTTCGAGGCCCCAAGGCACGACGGTTTCATTGCCGAGGAAGGTCAGGCCGGAGAGGAAGGCCCCCGCGATGAAGTAGGGCGCGAGCACGCGGTAGAGGCTGACCCCGCAGGCCCGCAGCGCCGTGACCTGCAGCTCGCTGTTGAGCTTGCCCATGCTGATCAGCACACCGAGCAGAACGCCCATCGGGATCGAGAGGATCACGAACTGCGGCGCGGCGTAGATCAGCATCTTCAAGAGCACGCCGGAGGGCACGTTGTACTTGATGATGAACTTCAGTGATTCCTGAAGCACGACCACCACGATCGTGAGCATGGAGAACATCCCGACGCCGAAGAAGAAGGGAGCATACAGCTCCGAGAGGATCAGTTTGTCCACTTTGCGCAGGGAGGAGAACACCGCGCTGATTATAGACGGTCGGTTCCGGCTAAATCCGGCCGTGGGCGGGAACAAAGCGCGCTGACGGCGTGTCTATGTTCACAGCTACCGGTTGATGTACCTTGGGGGTAAGAGTATGAGACGGCTGAAAGCAAACTGGTGTCAGGCGTTGAATACCCGGCGGTCATGCGGACGGGGCTGACGAAGTTCCGTCATCCACCAACCAACGACCCACACCCACCCACCCACCAACCAGTAAGGCAATCGCCTTCGGATCTCGTGCGTGGCCGCCGCCCCCGACTCCGGTAGCTGAGGGGAGCTACCTACTTCAGCAGTAGCAGAATCGCCAGTGGACAGATGTCAGACTTCAGACATCAGATGACTAGCTTAAGGCATCAATACAGCCGGGGAACCCGACTGACCCTGAGAACTCCTGCTGTAAGCCATCCCGGAATAATCACGTTATGTCTGACGACAATCCCATAGCCCTGAAGCCGGAAATCATCCTGGATGCTGATGGCAGGCCGCGTTCCGTACTGCTGAGCATCGAGGAGTATGAAGCCCTGCTGGAACTGCTGGAGGATGTACGGGATTCCATCACATTTGACACTGCCGTGGAGCATTCCAGCGGACTGCGGGATCTTGAGGATGTGCTCGCCGACATGAGGAAAGACGGCTTGTTGTGATTCAGAATTCCAGTTTTCTTAGCACGCTGTACTAACTGATTTGGTAGATGTATTCTGCCAGATCTTTGGCGAGCTTGCGGGTCTGCCAGAATTTCTTAAAGTAAGCTTGGCGCTCTTCTTTGTGAGGATATGTACGGAAAAGGATATGCGTGAGCTCAGAATAACCATCAAGTACCCAACAAGGAATCTGAGTGAAGGCAGAGGCCACATTTTTGATTTGTGAACTATTGTGTGAATAAGCGTGAAAAGATTTTCTTGAGAATTGTACTTAACTGTGTAGTGGACAAACACTTAACAGCGCTTCAAAATAATTTTCGTGAAACAGCAATTCAGGATAATCTTCACGTTTGTGTAGCATTTGTTTAAATGATGAACTAGCTATTTCTGACTGGAAGATGTATAAAAAGACCGGACGACCGCCTCAACCACGATTTAGTCGTCCGGTTATCTTAAATCCATCGCGACGGGAAGTTTCCCGTCGGAGGATACTATGAGTTTTAAACAATTGAACTTGCCTTTGCCTGGGCTAATTTCCAGAGCGGGCAAAAGGCTCAAGCTGCTTCGCGACCCTGTCGCCGGTCGCGATCTGGCAAACTGGCGGCATCATGGGACGATCCCTCCAGATCCTCCAGCTCGGAAACCCGAGTAGCACCACAAGCCAGCGGCTCAACTGGCTTCACTGGGGACCTGGCAACAGGTCCCTTTTTAATGCTTACTTCCCGAAGTTTCAGCACCACATTCCCTCTGCTCAATCAACCCTTGGGGAAATCCGTTTCCCGACAGGACATTATTTCACAATTGAGAGAAAATATCACCCCCACGTGCATCTGCAAGCGTGAAAATGCGCCGGAATGCATACAAAATTATAGTTTTATCAACGGAAACGCTTGAAATCGCCAAATTTTGTTGATGAGTGTGCACGAGTCGCAAAACTTATCAACAATTCACCCACCGTGAAAGTTTCGGAGTGCAGATCGTTTCATTTGCTCCAATATATGAAACCTTGGCACCTCACAAGTTGCTTCTCTTAGAAACTAATCCGGTCAACTATATTGATCCAGATTCGGCTCTTTCAACAGGATTGCCGCTGCTTCAGCTCCTGATGGCAGACGGCTCGCCCAGTTTGAGCAGCGATTCCAAATCCCGTTCATTGCCCTGCTGCCATTCCGGGAAGAGCCAGTCCGGCAGGCCCCTGAGGCTGCGCAGCAGGCAGGCCAGCTCGGACTGCTTCTGGGTGTTCTCCAGATGATAGGCCAGGCGGTTGCGGATCAGCTTCGCGAGGCGCTCCACGGTCAGCCGCGTGGCCAGGGCGGCGCGCTGCTTCAGCCTCCGTAGCAGGCCGCTTTCATCGCGGATCAGGGCATCCGCTTCAGTCCGGGTCAGCCCGCATTCACGCAGGCTGTCGGCGCTGAGCTCGCCTGCGTCGTGCAGGCACCACAGCAGGACGCGGATGCTCGGATCCTCATGCAGGCTTTCACAGAGTTTCATATGCCCCTCCAGGCTCGCAGTAATACAACTTGAACCAAACTAATGTTAGGTATTATACCGGAAAACAAATATAATAGCAATTTATTTAACATTGTTTGGCAATATGAACATGCATTCACCGGTGGGTTCGGGAGAATTTGCTAGTGGATAGGGGTGTGGGAGGGGATGGGGGGCGGTTGGGCCTGATGGGGGGCGGAGGAGGAAAAGCGGCCGTGAACGGCCTTCCACCGCTGGCAAAGTGAATGCGCCTGCAATTCGCCATCATTCGGCAGCCGGGCGTTTACGCCCGTGAACTGTCTGCCAGTGGTAGCCGGGCGTTTACGGCCGTGAATATCCTGTCCCGATGGCGTACCGGGATCAAACACAGAGGCACCGAGCTCACAGAGAATCTCAATGGGCTTGCCAATCCCGTCAACCATGCTTGCTTCGCTTTGCCCTCTCCCAATTGCGGCAGGGCCGCGCCGGTCCTTTGTCCATTGGGATGTACCACTCCATGAGTTCTTTCGCGCCTTTGTGCCCTCGCGTTGCCAATCCCAGAACTCCTCTGCATCTCTGCGGCTCTGCGTTTAAAATTCCATTACATTCTTCCTCGTTGTCACCCGAGCACTTGCGAAGCGCGCAGCCGCGCGGGCGTAAGCGTGATCGCCAACCTGGTTTTATTGGCGCAGAGCCGCAGAGTCTGAAAGGAGGCGCTGAGTGGAAATGCATGTTGCCAGATCCGGCTGCCATGCTTGCTTCGCTATGCCCTCTCCCATTCGCGGCGGGGCCGCGCCGCTACGGTTTACTGTTCACGCTCAACTGATCACGGTTCCCTATCCCCGGTCCCTGTTCACATCGGCTATGATGCTGATCACGCATGTCATTCGACCAGTACAAGGCTGATCCGGAGGGCTGGCGCCGCGAGCTGCCGCCGCCGCGCAAACCCAACTACCTGCCGCTGATCATCGGCTGCTTCGTGATTCCCCTGCTGGCCGGCATCGGCGGGCTGATCTACGGGGCGGTGCACTTCTCGCGGATGATGAGCGGCCAGACCAGCATGAGCGCCGGGATGCTGCCGAAACCCGGGGTGCAGGTCGGCACACAGCTCGCCTGGCAGGAGCCGCTGGGGCGCCGGATGATGATGAGCCCGGCCCTGCTCTGCGGGGACTTCGATGGCGACGGCAGCGAGGAGGCCCTGCTGCCCGGCCTGAGCAACATCACCTCCGGCAACATGTTCCGCAGCATGAACAATGCGCAGCAGTTCAGCTACAGCGACGTGACGGTGCTGCCCGACGGCAGCACGCTCAGCAGCGGCACGAACTCACCGCTCTACATGTACCGCACCGCGGTCTGGGATTATGGCAACGACGGCCGCGATGAGCTGGTGGACCTGATGGCCGGCACGCAGATGGGCTCGGAGCAGGTCACCGTCTACGACCTGCAGCACCAGGCGCTCGTGAGCATGGACGGCAGCGCCGGCAACGGCCGGGCCTGTGTCGATGTCAACGGGGACGGCGCGCTGGAACTGGTGCTGGCCAGCAGTGACGGCACGAAGGTGCTGGTCTATGACAGCAACGGGCAGCTGCTGCATGAAATGCAGACCCGCCGCGAGGACTACAGCCCGCTGTGGGGTGATACCGATGGCGACGGCTGCGCCGAGCTGCTGTTCACGCGCAGCGGGGCCAACGGCGAGATCCTCGTGCGCCGCCGGCCGGAGGAGCAGGAGGAGCTGCTGTCCGGGCTCTGGCAGGACAGCGGCTGGCCGGTGCTCGCGCATGACGTGGATGGCGACGGCTGCGAGGAGCTGTTCAGCTCCACGGGGGCCTATCTGAATCTCGCCAGCGGAGCCTACACCCGGCTGAACTTCCCGGCCCAGTCGAACACGATGGGCGGGGTCAGCCGCATCGTGCCGGTTGACATCGACGGTGACGGCCGGCGGGAGTATGCCACGGGCAGCGGCGGCTACGGGATGGACTCCGCGCTGCACCTGTTTGACGACGCCGGGACCTGCCTGTACTACGAGGAATTCGGGGCGATGCTGGAGCAGATGGATGTGATCACCGACGGCCAGGGCCGCGAGCACCTGGTGATCCTGCTTGACAACCGCCTGCTGCTCTATCCCTGAAAAGTGGGCAGTAGGCAGTTGGCAGTTGGCAGAGGGAGCGCGAGCATTCAGCTCGCAG
The DNA here is from genome assembly GCA_020440605.1 of bacterium. GTDB lineage: Bacteria > 4484-113 > 4484-113 > 4484-113 > JAFGCY01 > JAHEFU01. The sequence continues at coordinate 132,078 of JAGRNT010000008.1, forward strand.
GACCGGCGGCCTTCAGCCGCCAGCACAGCTGAAGGATATGCGGCCGTGAACGGCCTTCCACCGGCAAGAATCTCCTGGCCCCATGGCATACCGGGATCAAACACAGAGGCACCGAGAACACAGAGGATTACGACGGGCTTGCCAATCCCGTCGGCAACGCTTACTTCGCTATGCTCTCTCGCATGCGCGGCAGAGCCGCGCCGGTACTTTGTCCATTTGGATGTTGCCCTTCCTGAACCCCTTAGTGCCTTAGCGTTGCCAATCCCCAAATTCCTCTGCGCCTCGGCGGCTCTGCGTTGGAAATTCCGCTGCATGCTTCCTCGTTGTCACCCGAGCATATGCGAGGCGCGAAGATACGCTTCACTATATACGCTTCACTGTCCACTGATGTATGTACCGGCGGCGCCTGGCGACGCCAGCACGCGAGGGTGAACTTCGTGCGCAATACGCTCCGCGTGGCAGGACATTTTTCCAGTCCCAATTGCAGAATCTTCGCTTCGCCGTGATTTCGTGACAGTAGCGCTACAGGTCTTACCACGAAGTCACGAAGGAGATTCCCATCCTGCCGATCCCGCATGTCAGGATTTCTTCGCAGCAATCCCTCTCAGTCGCCGCAGGACGGCGCCGGTCCTGATTCACATGGGGGACTCTCAGGAATTCCGGCGGCAAGGGTGCCGCCTCTACGGTTTACTGTTCACGCTTCACTGATCACGGTTCCGGCGACAGGAGTGTCGCCGCTACGGTTCACTGTTCACGCTTCACTGTCCATGGTTCCGGCTCCCCTAGCCCGCTGAGCTCCGTCCCGCCTGTTCCTGCGGTTGCCAGCGCACGTCGATGTGCCGGGCCGCGTAGGTTTCATCGAGGTTCTTGATGCTCAGGTTCGGCAGCTCGCGCAGGGAATCCGCATCCACGCGGGCCTGGCGGTGCAGATCGAGCATCACGTCCGCGAAGGCATCCAGCAGTTCCTTGCTCTCCGTCTCCGTCGGTTCGATCATCAGCGCTTCCTCGATGATCAGCGGGAAGTAGGTCGTCGGCGCGTGGTAGCCGGCGTTCAGCAGCGCCTTGGCAATGTCCCGCGCGCTGACCCCGACCTCCTTCTTCAGACGCCCGCAGCTGGCAACGAATTCATGCATGCAGTAGCGGTCGCGGCCGTCGGACCACTTGTCATAACGCACCGGGTAGTGTTCCTTGAGGCGCGCCTGCAGGTAGTTGGCATTGATGATCGCATTCTCGCTGATGCGCTTCAGGCCATCCGGGCCGTGCAGCAGGATGTAGAGCCAGGCCCGCACGAGGATCCCGAACTGGCCGTGGAAGAGCTTCATGCGTCCGATGCTCTGCTCCGGGCGGTAGAACTCATGGCCGTTCTCCGTCGTGCGCACATGCGGATGCGGCAGGAAGGGCGCGAGGTGCTCCTTCACGCCGATCGGGCCGCTTCCCGGACCGCCCCCGCCGTGCGGCGTTGACAGTGTCTTGTGCGTGTTGATGTGGATCAGGTCGAAGCCCATGTCACCGGGCCGGGCGATGCCGAGCAGAGCATTGAGGTTGGCACCGTCGTAGTAGAGCAGCGCGCCGATTTCATGCATGCGCTCGCTGACGGCGAGGATGTCCTTCTCGAAGGTGCCGAGTGTGCTCGGGTTGGTGAGCATGATCCCGGCGATGCGCTCTGCACCGTGCTTCTCGATGGCCTGATTGAGGATCTCCATGTTCATGATGCCGTCGGCATCGGCGCACTTCACCTCGGCGACCTCGAAGCCCGACAGTACGGCGCTGGCCGGGTTGGTGCCATGCGCGCTGTCCGGCACGATCATCACCGTACGCTGGTGCTCGCCGCGGCTCTCGAAGTAGCGCTTGAAGATCAGCATCCCGGCGAACTCACCCTGGGCCCCGGCTGCGGGCGTGAGGCTGATCCGGTCCATGCCGGTGATGTCAGCCAGCCAGTCCTGCAGGTCGGCGAAGATCTGCAGGAAGCCCGGCAGGCTCTCCACCGGCTGCTGCGGGTGGGTGTTGGCAAAGCCCGGATGCTTGACGTAGCGCTCGCAGGCCTTGGGGTTGTACTTCATCGTGCAGGAACCCAGCGGGTAGAAGCCGGTGTCGATCCCGAAGCTGTCCTGGGCCAGCTTCACATAGTGCCTGGTCAGCTCCAGCTCGCCCACCTGGGGCAGGGGCAGGGGCTCCTGGCGCAGCAGCTTCTGGGGCAGGCGGCGCGGATGGTCCTCCAGCCGGCCGCTGCGCATCCCGCCCACGACCTGGGTGCCGTGGCGGTTCTCAACATCATATTCAAAGATCAGCTTGCTCTGGTTAGGCTGCATTCAGCACCTCACGTACCAGGCCGCAGAGGGCCTCGATGTCCTCATGGGTGTGGATCTCGGTGAAGGCGAAGCTCAGGCATTCCTCCACGCTTGCGGCATTGGCATCAGTGCGGGAACTGCCGTCGCTTTCCACCAGAGGGAAGATCCCCGCCAGCATGCTCTGCTCCAGCCCGCGGCTGCGGATGGCCCGGGCCATGCCCGCCGGGAAGCGCAACGTGAATTCATTGAAGAAGTGCCGCTCGGGGAAGGCATCCTGCACCCCACCGATGGAAAGCAGGGCCTCATGCGCAGCGAGCGCCGTGGCATGGCACTGCGCCGCGAGCTGGCGAAAGCCGTTGCGACCCACGCAGCCGAGGTAGATGCAGGCTCTGAGCGCCAGCAGGGCCTGGTTGGAGCAGATGTTGCTCATCGCCTTGTTGCGGCGGATGTGCTGCTCACGGGCCTGCAGGGTCATCACGAAGCCCATCCCGGGCTCGCCGTCACGCTGGCAGACCGTGCGCCCGATCAGGCGGCCGGGCAGCACGCGCACGTACTCCTCGCGGCAGGCGAGGAAGCCGCAGTAGGGCCCGCCGTAGTTGACATAGTTGCCGAAGCACTGGGCCTCGCCGCAGACGATGTCCGCACCCAGCTCGCCGGGGGTCCTGAGCAGGCCGGCGGCGTAGGGGTAGAAGCTGAAGATGTTGAGCGCTCCGCTTTCACGGACGATGGCGCTCAGGGCCTCCAGCTCCTCCTCGAGGTAGCCGAGGCAGTCCGGATACTGGAAGATCACGCAGGCCACGTCGTCACCAAGGGCCTCACGCAGGCTGGCGGGATCGAGCCGGCCCTGGCTGTCGGCGGGCAGGACTTCGGTCTGCATGTCCATGCCGATCGCGTAGGTGTCCACCACATTGCGGAATTCGGCATTCACGAAGGGCGCGAACAGCACGCGCTTGCGCTTGCCCTTGTGCACGTAGTTGCTCATCAGCACGGCATCGGCCAGCGTCGTGGCGCCGTCATAGCCGCTGGCATTGGAGATGTCCATCCCGGTCAGCATGCAGATGTAGCTCTGGTATTCGTAGATGCTCTGCAGGTAGCCCTGGCTGATCTCGGGCTGGTAGGGGGTGTAGGCGGTGTAGAATTCGCCGCGCGAGCTGATTTCATCAACCACGCTCGGGACGTGGTGCATGTAGGCACCGCCGCCGGCGAAGACGCGGCTGGGCGGGATGCGCAGGTTGCGCTCAACCATGGCTTCCACCGCCCGGCTGAGCTCGACTTCCCCATGGGCCTCGGGCACGCGCAGCGGACGCTGCATGATCAGCTCCGCGGGGATTGCCACGAGCAGGTCCTCGAAGCGCCCGACGCCGATTTCCTTCAGCATCTCGGCGCGCTGAGCCGCCGTGTTGGGAACGAATGTCATCGTCTGTTGCCTTCCTTCAGATTGTGCGGGCTGGGACTACTTGTCCATCGCGTCGTAGGCGGACTGGTCCATCAGGCCGTCGAGCTGGCTGGCATCCAGCACTTCGACCTTCGCCATCCAGCCGCTCCCCTGGGCGTCGGAGTTGATCACCTCGGGGGCATCCTCGAGCGAGGAATTGACTTCAACAATGCGCAGGGAGACGGGAGCCATCACGCCCGCGACCGCCTTGACGGATTCCACCGTGGCCAGCTCATCGCCCGCGCCGAATTCCGCGCCCGTTTCGGGCAATTCAACGAAGGTGATGTCGCCCAGAGCTTCCTGGGCGTGGTCGGTGATTCCGAGGAACCAGTCCGAGCCCTCCTCGCGGAGGTATTCATGCGACTTTGTGTACAGGATCCGGGACACAGCGCGCTCCCTGTGGTGAAGTTGCTGTAAGTCTACTATCCGAAACGCGACTTTCTACCTGATAAGTATGGAAATATCGTGATCCACACCTGCGTATCAGAAGCCGATTCCGAACTCCTCCACATCCACGAGCACGCTGGTCTGATGCTCATTGCCGCGGTTGTCCACCGCCAGCAGCTTGACGAGATGCGTACCCACGCCGAAGCTGCGGCTGGCCCCCGGTTTGAGCCCCAGCTGCATTAAGCCCCGGCCGTCTCCGAAGTCCATCGCGAAGCTGCGGATCACACCGTCGGAGTCCGAGCTGGGCAGGTTGCTGAAGTCCACGGTGAGCGAACCCTTGCCGCTGAGCGATGAGGCTACGAGCACCGCCAGCGGGTCTGCGCCGGTGTCACCGCTGACCCGGATACCGCCGGAGCGGTAGTGGTAGCCGTAGAGGCCGTCATCGTCCAGGGCGCGCACCCGCGGGATGTAGGTCCCACCCTCCAGATAGGTATGCACAAACGAGTTGTTCTCCCAGTTGAACTCGATCCAGTCTCCCGTGCCCTCCGGGTCGAATTCGTACTTCACGATTTCGCCGTCCGGATCGAAGTTGAGCTCCTCGTGGAAGCTGAATGTGACCTCCTCGCCGGGAGCAATCGAAGATTTGCTGGCGGAGAGGAACAGGCTGGGCGGCTGGTTGCCGTCCTCGGTGACCACCACGCTGAAATGCTCACTGAGATCAGTCAGACCGCCGGAATCCCAGACCCGGCCATACAGCTCGTAGTAGCCCGGCTCTTCAAAGGTGTACTGCGCCACTGGATTGGCACCGTTGTACTGCACATAGCCATCGCCGGAGAAGTAGGCCTCGGGGTTGGCTGTACTGAACATTGCCACGCCGTAGCGCAGGCTGCCGCCGTCCACATCCGTGCTGGCACTCATGTCCAGCGTGAGCGTGAATGGCGCATCACCGCTGAGCTGCTGGGGGATCACAACATGGGCCTCAGGCTGATGGTTGCCGCCGGCGGTGGCGATGATCAGGAGCTCCGCCGAGGCAGAGCTGTGGCTGCCGTCGCTGACCGTGGCCCGGGCGATGTAGTTACCGGGCTCGAGCACGTCAAGGGACTGCAGCGCACTGGCGCCGGTGCTGCCGATGATGTTGTCCTCATCCGTGTCCAGGCGTACTGAGAATTCCAGAGGATCGCCGTCGGGGTCGTAGCTGTCGCTGAGGTTGAAGTTGACCGTGAAGGGCACTTCCCCGCCGGAGACATCGGCCTTGATGAAGGCCAAGGGTGCCGAGCCGCCGGGCCAGTTGCTGGGCTGGTCCGTGCGGTTGCTGGCGATGCCGGGCAGGCCCTGCTGGTCCAGCGGGCGGACCCAGAAGACATCATCCGGGGCGAAATCGCCGATCTGGTGGCTGTAGCCGAAACGGTTGTCAGGCACACTGCGGATGAAGTTCTTAAGCGGGATCACGGTTTCGGGCTCGATGCTGTCCGGGGCATTGCTGGTCTGCGGGTAGTCGCTGTCCGGAGCGCTGGAGCGGTAGACGGCGTATGAGGCGACCTGGCGGCCGTAGTTGGCGGCGATCGTGGTCAGGTCGGCGAGATTGATTTCGCCGTTGCCATCACCGTCAATCACGAACTCGCGTGAAGTGAAGCTGAAGTTCCCGCTGGCGCCGAAGTACTGGCCCAGCGGTGTGATGTCACCCACATTGACCTCGCCGTTCTCGTCATAGTCACCGGGCGATTCCAAGAACCAGACAAGGTTCTGCGAGCTGAAGGAAGTCACACCCAGCCTGGCCCGCGCAGTCTCACTGCTCGGTGCGGCCGCCACGACGCGATGCTGCGGGGCAGGGACTGGCAGGAAGTCCAGCCGCAGCAGCTCGCTGCCGCTGGAAGCGGGGATCACGCCGCTTGCCTGATCCGGGCCGGCCTGCAGCAGGCCGTAGTCCAGCCGGCCGGTAACGGACAACTCGCTCAGTTCCAGCAGTTCACCATCGAGAGCAGCAAGCACAGGGCCGCGCTCAGCGCTCACGGCTGTGTACCGGTGCGGGTCATAGGCGATACGCAGGCAGATCCCATGCAGCTCAGCACGCTGGCTGCTGTGTACACTGAGCTGCAGTGTGCCGTCGGGTTCAGTCGCTTCCTTCAGCTCAAGGGCAGTCGGATCCAGACCGAGGACGCTGTGATCGCCAAGCAGCTCCAGGCTGAAACCGGAGCGGCTCTGCAATTCTTCGTCGGCGGAACCGGAGCCGGACCCGAGAGCTGACAGTCCCGCGGATGAACCAGCGGAGCATGAAGCGGCAGCCATGAGCAGCAGGGCCAGCAGACAGCAGAGTTGCGGATTGCGCATAGGATCACCCCGGACCGGTATGCACCGGCCCGCCTGTTATTGACATGATCGGCCTGTTTTACGCAGATTTAACAGTGTTGCTCAGGAAACACTGATGTGCAGGCTGGCGGTATCGCTCAGGCCCTCATCATCTGTGACTTTCACCAGTGCATCATATTCACCGGTCAGGTACAGCCAGGGGAACCAGCCGTCATTGTCCGGATCATCCCGCCAGCCCGAGCCATCGCCCGGATCGAACTCGTAGCTGACAATCCGGCCGAACTGGTCAAAGCTTGCGCGGGCATCGAGGTTGACGCTGAGCTGGAACAGGCCGGAAGTCTGGGCCGCCGTGAGCATGGCCGTCGGGGCAATCCCCGCCTGGCTGCTGATCTGCAGTTCCAGCCCCGCATCGCTGTAGCCCTGGTAGCCGCGATTGTCAGTCACCCGCAGGCGCGGGCGCATGCTGCCAGAGCCTTGATATGTGTAGCTGAAGCTCTGCTGGGCCGGATCCAGCAGTTGCCAGTTGCCCTGGCCCTGCGGATCAAGCTCCAGTTTGTCAATCGTGAATTCCGGAATCGCTGCAGCCGTGAACAGCTCGAACTGCACCTCGTAGGGGGCGGTACCTGCATAGCCGTCCGGGTACAGCGCGGCTCTTGGCACAGTGAAGCTGTCCTCAGCCAGCACTTCCAGTGTGAGCGTGTCAATGTCGGACAGGCCCTTGTCGTCGGTGGCCCGGATGTCGATCGCATAGGAGCCCGGTTCCACGATCGTCAGTTCGTACTGCGTCCCGGACGGATTGCTGATCTCGAAATCGCCGCGTGGCAGGGGGATCGCCCTGGTGCCGGACCAGAGATCAAGCTCGAAGCTGAGCGGGTCGCCATCGGGGTCGTAGCTGTCTGCGAAGTCGATCAGGTAAGTGGCCGGCGTCCTTACGAATGAGAAGATGTTTGGCAGACTGGCAATCGCCAGTGGAGCCCTGTTGCCGCCCTGCGTCACGGAGAGCAGCACCGGTCTCGTGGTGCTGGTGAAGCCGGCATGCGTGGCACTGAGGCTGAGCATGTAGCTGCCCGCCTCCGTGATTTCCACCGTGTAGCTCTCGTCGGAAAGCTGATATCCGCTGAAGCTGGCCAGCGGTTCGTTGTCAACGATGTAGCTGAAGCTGTCGATCCCGCCACCGCGCGGATCAAAGGACTTTGAGGCGTCCATCGTGATTGTCAGCGGGACTTCACCACTGAACTGGCTGACTGCGAGGTGCACCACCGCTGCCTGGCCCGCCGGGTCGCCATTGTCCTCGCCCGTATGGTTGCTCGGTGTGCCGGGATGCCCTGCCCCGTCCAGCGGCCGCACCCACAGCACCGACCCCGGCAGCAGGGCCGATTCATTGTCAATGTCCCAGATGTAGCGCCGGCGGGTGAAGGGATTGAACTGTTCGCTGCCATCCAGGATCGCTGAAGCTGTCTGGCCCAGGTCAGCGCTGTTGTTCTCAGGAATATCGAGATCGGGGCGGCTGCTCCAGTAGACGGCGTACTCCATTACCTCGTTGCCGAGGTTCTGCCCGATCACCGTCAGGTCGGAGATGTTGATCTCATCGTTGCCATCGCCGTCCACCACAGCCTCCGCGCTGGAATGGGCGAAGGGCCCGCTGTCGCCGAAATTCTGCCCGAGCGGAGTCAGGTCCGAGATGCTGACAACACCGTCCTGGTTGTAGTCGCCGGGGTTGGTATGGAACCAGATCAGGCGTTGCGTGTCCCCAGCCTGGAGGAATTCCAGCCTGGCCCGCGCGCTGTCCGCGTCCGCCACCTGTGAGGAGCGGCGCTCAATCGCGGAGCTGCCCTCCCGGAAACTGAACCGCGCCAGCACTCCGTTGCCATCCACGCCTTCGCACTCGTCCCAGTTGGCAAGCACCTGCCCAAGCCTGGCCTGTCCCGGCTTGTCCAGATCGGCTAGCTGCAGCAGGGTCCCGCCCCCTTCCAGCAGGCTGCCGGCTTCCGCGGCAAGCGCCTGCCAGCGCTGCGCATTATAGTCCAGCTGCAGCATCAGTCCCCGCAGGGCGCGGGCATCCTGCACATTGAGCTCCAGCTGCAGGGTGCCTTCGGTCCGGACGGCATGCAGCAGGAAATTCCCTTCCGGAATTCCGAGCTGTTGATCGGAAATCAGGCTCAGGGTGAAGTCATCAAGACCGGCAAGCACTTGCCGGCCAGTATCAGCCCTGGGGGTCAATGTATCCGCCGGAAGCATGATCCGGGCTGCACCGGATCCTCCATCCGTGCATGAGCACAGCAGCAGGAGCAGCAGTAGGAGTGTCGTAATGCGCATGCCCGGGTCAGGCAAGTATAGCGGACTTGCCAGTCAGCCTGCCAGCTGCATGCAGGCTGGAAGCGCTGATGCTGAAAACTCGCTATCAGGAACCGGGTTCTGAATCAGGCAACTGCCCGTTGTTGCCGGATTCAATTTCCGAGCTGGCCGGGATCATGCAGCGGGACATCCTCCCCCGACTGCTGGGCCTGTTCGAATTCACCGTAGACCTCGAGCACGTGGTAGTGCTCCTTGAAACCCTGCTCGGCACAGATGCGGTCGAGCATGCGGTGCAGCTCCTCATCGCCGGTGAATTCCAGCACGCGGCCCGTGCGGATGTCGACCATGTGGTGGTGATGGCCCTCGACATCGGCCAGTTCATAGCGGTAGCTGTTCTCATGCACGCGAGTGCGGGTCAGGACCTCGCTGTCAACGAGCAGGTCGAGGGTGCGGTAGACCGTGGCCCGGCTGGCAACACCGGGGGATTTCTCATTCAGTTCGCGCAGCAGATCCTCGGCCTGGAAATGCCAGCCCTTCTTGGCCATCAGGTGTTCGATCAGGGCCCGGCGCGGACGCGTCAGTTTGAGGTTATGCTCAAGAAACACGCGATAGAAACGCTCACGAACGAGATCTGAGCCCTTCTGCTTGCTCATCTGAAACTTTCCTTGCACCTATGCGGTTACATTTAGGTTACCGTGTCCGACATTACCCTAGCAACTTCTGGCAACCTTGTCAACGCAGGAACATGGACTCCAGTTCGCGGCTGCCGATCTCGAGGATCGTGGGCCGGCCATGCGGGCAGGAGAGGCTGCTCCAGCTTGAGAGCAGCATGTTCAGCAGGGCCAGCTGCTCGGCCTGGCTGAGCCGCATGCGGGCCTTGATCGCGGCGCGGCAGGAGATGCTGGCGGCCAGTTCCTTGATGCGGTCCTCCAGCAGCGCACTGACGCCGCCGGCTGCGAATTCCTCCAGGGCGTCAGCCAGCAGGGTCGGATCGAGGCGCTGGCGCAGGAACTGCGGGATCTCGCTGACGATCAGGCTGCCACCCGCGCCCTCCTCCACGCTGAATCCGCAGCGCTGCAGGGCCTCCAGCACCGGTGGGAGATCGGCGGCCACGGCCGCTGAGGGGCTGACGAGCATCGGGAACAGCAGGCTCTGGCGCGTGATCGCTGCAGCGCGCCCGGGGTCGACGGCGGCATAGATCCGCTCGAAGAGGATCCGCTCATGCGCGGCGTGCTGGTCCACCACGTAGAGCCGCTCACCGCTGCTGAGTACGAGGTAGCTGTTGCCAACCTGGCCGACCAGGCTGAGCGTGGGTGTGTCGTCGAATCCGGCGTTGTCAGCATTCTCAGGCAGCTGCAGGCTGCGCTCGGGCTGCAGTTCGATACGGGGGACGGGCTGGACTGCCGGAGTGACAGCGGCAGGGGCCTGCTCCGCAGTATCACGCAGGGGGTACTGCCGGGCGGCCTCGGCCAGGCTCAGATTGGGGCGGCGCATTGATTCCGGCTGCTGTGGCTTGCTGCTCAGCCCCGCATCCAGCGGGCGCACGACGCTGCTCAGGCTTTGGCGCAGGCCGCTCTGGCGCTCACCCGCAGCCCTGTTCAGCCCGCGCCGGACGGCGGTCGTCAGCAGCTGGTAGACGGCCTGGGGCTGGCTGAAGCTGACCTCGAGCTTCATCGGATGCACGTTGACATCCACCTCCTCCGGCGGCAGTTCCACGAAGAATGCCCCGGCGGGATACTTGCCGCTGGAGAGGAATTCGCGCATGGCGTCGTCAACGGCCTTGTAGAGCAGGCGGTTGGTGACCGGGCGGCGGTTGATGAAGTACCACTGGCGGCTGCGGTTGCCACGGTGGTAGGTCGGGTCGGAAATCAGCCCGCTCACCGCGGAGGGCGGGAATTCGTAGTCCAGTTCATGCAGGGGATGGCGGAAACCCGGTTCGATCAGGTCCGCGAGCACGCGCCGCCGATCGCCTGAGCCGTCCGTTGCCAGCAGGCTGCGGCCGCCGCTGACCAACTCCCAGCGGACCTCGGGCCAGGCGATGGCATAGGACACGAGCATGCGTGCCACCTGTCCGGTCTCACTCTGGCGCGAGCGCAGGAACTTGAGGCGCGCCGGGGTGTTGTGGAACAGTTCGCGGACCTCCACCTCCGTGCCACCCTGCAGGTTGACAGGTTCCGTCGCTGAGAGTCCGGCGGGATCGAGGCTGAGCGCCGTGCCCAGTTCGTCGGCGGCGTGGCGGCTGGCGATGCGCAGGCGGGAGACCGCGGCGATGCTGGCCAGCGCCTCACCGCGGAAGCCGAGCGAGGACAGGCCGAAGACATCATCCAGGCTGCGGATCTTGCTCGTGTGATGCGGCAGCACGGCCAGCGGCAGCTCCAGGGCGGGAATCCCGTGGCCATTGTCCGTCACGCGGATCAGCTGGCGGCCGCCGTCCTCGAGTTCGATCCGCACCTCAGTGGCGCCGGCATCCAGCGCATTCTCCACGAGCTCCTTGACCACGTTCACCGGGCGCTCGACGACCTCGCCGGCGCTGATGCGGCGGGCCTCCTCCTCACTGAGCGCCAGGATCGGCTGGCGCGGCTGTTCCTCTTCCACAGGGATAGTGTAGCCCAGCCGGGGGCCGTGCTCCCCGTCCGGCCTGTCCGCGCCTGCTAGAATGAACAAATCAATCGGTTGGTGAAATATGTCTGAAGCAACACGCAAGGTGACCCAGAAGGGCCAGCGGGCCCGCAGTGCGCTGATCGAGGCCGCGCTCGCGGTGTTCTCGAAGAGCGGCTACGGCGCGGCGGGCGTGGCCGAGATCGTGGAGCGCGCCGGCCTGACGAAGAACCACCTGTTCTACCACTTCGGCAGCAAGGAGGCCCTGGCGGCCGCCGCGCTGGAACAGGCCCTGACGATCTGGCGCAATGAACTGGCGATGCCGGCCGAGGTCTTCCCGGATGCACCGCGCCGCCTGGGCTTCTGTATCAGGAGACTGGCGGAGGGCGGGCAGCTGGCGCAGTTGCGGCTGCTGGCGGCGCTGCGCCTGGACCGGGCGGCCCTGCCGGCGGAACTGGCCGGGCTGGTGGATGCCTACGAGCGCGAACTGACGGAATTCTGGCGACGGCTGCTGAAGGGCCTGAAGGGCCACAGCCGCCTGGCGGACACGGAGAAGGCCAGGGGCCTGGCGGCGGCAATCACCTGGCAGCTCTGCGGGGCCGCGATCGCCGATGACGGGCAGAACGGGATGTTCGCGGCCCAGGTGCAGTTCATCGGCAGGCTGCTGGGGGACGGCGGAGGTCAGCTGTCAGGCTGACAATGGAGGTCAGAATTCATTCTGCCAACTGAATGCGGAAGCTTGCTTCCGCAATCAGTTGGCAGAAAGCAGACCAGGTAGTTAGTCGCAACGTGACTCGCTGCGCTCGGCTGCCAATGAGCAATTCATAAGCTTTCAATTCGAACACAGAGGCACGGAGGGCACAGAGTCCTGATTCAGGGGGAGGAATCCCACAAAGTTGCAGGACCGGCGCGGCCCTGCCGCGATTGGGTGTGAATGCAGCGAAGTACGCATGGCTGACGGGATTGGCAACCGAATTGTAATCCTCTGTGTTCTCTGTGACTCAGTGTTTGATTATTCCCTTGGGGGTAATTGTGTTGTCAGTCGAGCAGCGCGAGCCGCGCAGTCGCACGGGGGATAACCTGCTCGCATGGATGGCATTTCAAACACAGAGTCACAGAGGGCACAGAGTTTTACGGATCTGATCGGCGGGAAGTGGAAATGACTTCGCAGCATTCCCTGACAGGCGCTGCGAGGCAGCGCCGGTACTAGCGGTTCTGGATGCTTCCGCATTCCCGCTGCCTGTGGATCTGGATACTTCAAATCGATATGGTACCGGCGCGGCCCAGCCGCGATTGGGTGTGAATGCAGCGAAGTACGCATGGCTGACGGGATTGGCAACCGAATTGTAATCCTCTGTGTTCTCTGTGACTCAGTGTTTGATTATTCCCTTGGGGGTAATTGTGTTGTCAGTCGAGCGAAGCGAGCCGCGCAGTCGCACGGGGGATAACCTGCTCGCATGGATGGCATTTCAAACACAGAGGCACAGAGAGCACAGAGTTTTGCGGATCTGATCGGCAGAAAGTGGCAATCACTTTGCGGCACTCCCTGTCAGGCGCTGCGGGGCAGCGGCGGTACTAGCGGTTCTGGATGCTTCCGCATTCCCAATGCCTGTGGATCAGGATACTTCAAATAGATGCCGTACCGGCGCGGCCCAGCCGCGATTGGGAGAGGGCATAACGAAGCAAGCAGACTAACGGGATTGGCAACCCTGATTGCATTTCTCTGTGTTCTCTGCGGCTGTGTGTTTGATTCAGACCGCTGCGAGTTAGCAAGTTGTCAGTCGAGCAGCGCGAGGCGCGCAGAGGTGCGGGTAACAGACTGCTCGCATGGATGGCATTTCAAACACAGAGGCACAGAGGGCACAGAGCTTTTGGAACATGATCAGCGGGAATTGGCAATCACTTCGCGGCATTCCCATTCAGGCGCTGCGAGGCAGCGCCGGTACGGCTTCTTCTTGGGGATCAAGCTTCAATTCAGATTGTCAGCTTTACAGCTGACCTCCTGTTGCCAGAATGGATTCCGGCCTCCGTTTCCCGCCTACCGCTGAAGCGGGTAGCTCCCGTTGTCCGGATTGCTCCGGAACTCCTACTTCAGCAGGCGGCTGATCTGGGTGACGGTCTGCTCGACGTAGGGGTCCTCCACGATCTCACCGGCGATCTTGTTCGCGCCGTGGCTGATCGTGGAATGGTCGCGGCCGCCGAGTTCGTTGCCGATCTGGCTGAGCGTGAGGTTCGTGTACTCGCGGGCGAGGTACATCACCACCATCCGCGCCAGGGCCACGCGCTTGGAGCGGTTCGGGCTGAGCAGCAGCTGCTCGCTGACGTTGAAGTACTCCCCGACCACGCTGATGATCTGCTTGATCGAGAGTTCCTGGCGGAAGCCGCCGGTGTCGATGAAGTCCGCCAGCACGCGCGCCGCGACCTCGACGGTCGGCGGGTTGTTGCTGATGTCGCAGAAGGCCAGCAGGCGGATCAGCGAGCCCTCGAGCTCACGCACGTTGCTGGAGACCTTCTCGGCGATGAAGCTGCAGACATCCTCTGGCAGGCGGACCTGTTCGGCCTCGGCCTTCTTCTGTAGGATGGCGATGCGCGTCTCGAGGCTCGGCTCGTCCACGTCGGCCACGAGCCCCATGCTGAAGCGACTGACGAGCCGGTCCTCCATGCCCTTCAGCGTGCGCGGCGGGCGGTCGCTGGAGATCACGATCTGCTTGCCGTCCTCCACCAGGTGGATGAAGGTGTGGAAGAACTCGATCTGCGTCTCGGTCTTGCCGGAGAGGAACTGGATGTCGTCAATCAGCAGTGCATCCGCATCGCGGTAGCGGTTGCGGAAGTCGCTCATGCGCCCGGTGCGCACATGCTCGATGAAGTCGTTGGTGAATTTCTCGCTCGTGACGTAGATCACATGCGCGGCGTTGTTGCGGCGCCAGATCTCATTGCCGATGGCCTGCATCAGATGCGTCTTGCCGAGGCCCACGCCGCCGTAGATGAACAGCGGGTTGTAGCTCTGGCCGGGGTTCTGCGCGACCTGCAGGCAGCTGGAATAGCAGAAGGTATTGTTGCTGCCGACCACGAAACTGTCGAAGGTGAAGCGCGGGTTGAGCAGCGGGCGGCGCACGCGCTGTTCCTCAGCCTGCATGCGGCGCTCAGCCTGGCCGAAGCCGGCGCGCTCGGAGCCGAACTGGTCCTCGGCATCCAGCAGGATCGGACCGGAAACGGGAGCGGATGGTGCAGTGGAGATGCCGGCATTCTGGCCGACGGCGGCGGGGGTGGAAACACTGACACTGACGGTGGCGGGACGCCCGAGGATCAGGCTCGCCAGCTCATTGAGCAGGTCCGCATACTGGTCCAGCAGCCAGCCCTTCAGCACCTCATTGGAGATCGTCAGATGCAGGACGTCCTGTTCGATGCCCCGGATCCCGAGGGGACGTACCAGCAGCTCGTACTTCGGCCGGGACAATTGTCCGCCGAGCTGCTCCTTCATCATGCTTAAGACATCTGCCGCACTTGTCACCAGTATTACCCCGTTGCCCGATATCCGCCGCAGGGTTCCGAAAAGGCCACCCTACAACCGGAAATGATAGCAGTTCTCCACAATCGATTCAATACATCTATGAATCGTCGGGGCGGATCTCACCGGTCTGATCGACCTTGTACTTCGTGCCGTCCGGCAGCTCGGCGAAGATCACATAGAAGTTCTTCTGCTCCTCCAGCGGGCCCGTGAACTTGATGCCTTCAACTATGGACACGTCGGACTTGAAGCGCAGGTCGAAATTGCTGCGCACCTGCTCGTCCTCCGCCAGCACGCTGAACGGCACATACTTGTTGTTGATGGCGAAATACTGCTGCTCGAGGTTGTGCAGATACTGCAGCTGCTGCTTGGCGAAGCTGATCGTGGCCTCCTCCTCATTCTGGCTGAGGGTCGGCAGGGCGATGAAGATCAGCACGCCGACGATGGCGAGCATGATCATCAGCTCCAGCAGGGTCAGGCCCTGCGGCCGTGACGGGAAGTTCCGGTTCAGCATCCTCACAGCGAGACTCTAGCAGCTGCGCGGCAGTTCAGTCCCCGGCCGCGCCCACGAGTTCAGTCTCCTCCTCCATGGCGGAGAGGTATTCGCGGATGTCGATCGCCGCCGTGGCCCCGTTGCCCGCGCTGATCACCATCTGCTTGAGGCTGCCCTTGATGATGTCCCCGGCCGCCCAGATTCCCGGGCAGCTGGTGCGCATGTGGCCGTCGACCACGATGTAGCCTTCCTCGTCGGTGTCGATCAGGTGCGAAACGAAGCCGGAGGCCGGTTCATAGCCGATGAAGCCGAACACGCCGTCGGTCTTCATGTCGCTCAGTTCCCCGGTTTCGGTGTGGCGCAGCTTGACGCCGTTCACCGTACCGTTGCCGTAGATCTCCTCCACGGTGTAGTTGGTCATTTCCTTCCAGTTCTCCTTGCCACGGGCCCGGCGCTTGGCGAGCTCGGTGGCACGGAAGTTGTCGCGGCGGTGTACGAGTGTCACGGAGCGCCCGAAC
The DNA here is from genome assembly GCA_020440605.1 of bacterium. GTDB lineage: Bacteria > 4484-113 > 4484-113 > 4484-113 > JAFGCY01 > JAHEFU01. Next base: position 147,907 of record JAGRNT010000008.1, read on the forward strand.
TGGGTCAGGAACAGACCCTCCTGGAAGGCCGACTCACCGCCGCCCACGACCACGATGTCCTTGTCGCGGAAGAAGGCTCCGTCGCAGGTGGCGCAGTAGCTTACGCCGCGTCCGTAGAATTCCTCCTCGCCGGCGGCGGGCAGGCGGCGCGGCGCGGAACCGCAGGCCACGACGATGCTGCGTGCGCGGATCTGCTTGCCATCGCTGAGATTGACGAGGAAGTCGCTGCCGCCGGTATCACGCTCAATCTTCAGTACATCCTTGTAGAGGAACTCCGTGCCGAACTTCTTGACCTGGGCTTCCATCTTCTGGGTCAGGTCCAGCCCGGAGGCGAAGTCCACCGCCGGATAGTTCTCCACTTCATGCGTGAGCGCGATCAGTCCGCCCACGAACTGCTTCTCGATTATCAGGGTGGAGAGATCGGCGCGGCTGGTGTATAGCGCGGCACCCATGCCGCCCGGTCCGCCGCCCACGATCACGGTATCCCAGCGTTTGCTGAGCATTTCCTCATACTGCATTGCCCGTTCCTCCCTGAATATACATGCTTACTTATTTCAATACCCTTCGAATTATAAATACATTTTTGCCGCAGTGCAAGTAATTCGAGAAAAATCGAAGTATTTGGACGGAGATTCAGCGAGGTGCGGATTCAGCGCAGCAGCAGGCTCTGCCCGGCGCTGAGCCGGTAGCCATCCAGGCTGAAATGTGCGAAATGATGATGGCCGAAGCGCTGACAGTCGCCACTGAGGGTCAGGCCCTGCAGCTGTAGCAGCTCGCCGTCCTGCAGGTGCAGGATCAGACTGGTGGGGTTGGCATCTGCCAGCGCGGGATCGAGATCCAGGCTCAGGGAGTTCAAGCCTGCTTGCAAGCCATTCAGCTCCAGGCTCGTGATCAGCCCGTTGTCATGATTGTAAAGGCTCAGCTCCAGCACGCCCGCAGGCGCGGAGCCCAGCTCCAGCTCAAGCTGCAATGCCCCACTGCGGAAACCCTCCGGGCAGGATCGCCAGATTCCGCTGGGGTTCTGCTCGCGGCGGGACTGGCTGATGCCGGCACGGCGGTTGCCGAGGATGCTGTCGGCGAACTGGCTGTTGCTCAGGCTGAGCTGCCAGGCCAGATCCCGGCGGCGGTAGGCCTCAAGTTTCCAGGGGGCGAAGCTGCGGGCGGCGTGGATCACCGCTGTCTGCTGAGCTGCGTTGTCCGTGGCCAGGGCGTGAAGCGGACTGGCCGCAAGCAGGAAAAGTGTCAGTATCAGAATGCGTGCCATTACTGACAATGTACCTAAATGCCGCGCACTTTGCCATGTATTTGACAGGAACTACAGGATTATTTCGCCTGTTCTTCACCGCCGCAGGGCAGCCGGGCCCTGATCAGGGCACGATCCAGCTGGCATCCTCGGGATCCCCGCGGAAGCCCGCGAAGAGCTGCACCCACTGCTCGGTGTGCAGGCCGCCGGCGCTGTCGTAGTAGACACCGATCCCGATATGCGTGAAGGAGGGATTGAGGATGTTGGCGCGGTGGCCGCTGCTGCCCATCCAGGCGATCAGCACCTCCTGCGGAGTGCGCTGGCCGGCCGCCACGTTCTCGCCCGCCGTGTCGTAGTAGGCGGTCTGCACGGCATTCATGCGGTCGAAGGGCGAGAGGCCGTAGCCCTGGGAAGTATGGCTGAAGTAGTCGCGCAGGCCCATGTCGCGGGCATGCGCCTGGGCCACGTAGTCCAGGTGGCGGCTGCGCTCAAGCGGGGGCAGGCCGTAGCGCTCGCGCTCGACATTCGTGAGTCTGAGCACCTCATCGGCCCAGCCCGCGAGGCTGAGGTTCTGGTAGGCCGCGTCGGCATCGCTGCTGTCCGGCAGGCTCAGGTAGGCATCCTTGACCCAGCTCGTGGCCGCATCATCGGAGGCCGGACTGTTGTCGGAGAAGCTCTCCGCGGGAGGCCGGCTGAAGGGCAGGAGCGAGCTGCCGCCGCCGTTGCCATTGCCGGAGCCGTTGTCCGCGATGAAGATCTCGCTGCCGCCTCCGCCGCCGCAGGCCGCAAGCAGCCAGGCTGCCAGCAGCAGTACCGTGCCGTTCTTCCATGAATTGCGCATGCCATAAAGTCCCAGGGCAGGTTGCCATGCAGATACTAACCGCGCGGAATCTGAGTGTCAGGGACACTTCATGGCGATTTCAACGGAGACTGCGGCTTTTGATCAGGGCTCAATCCAGCTGTGGGCATCCGGGTCGCCGTTGAAGCGGGCGAAGACCTGCACCCAGTAGATGTTGTAGGGACCGCTGCCGGCATCGTAGTAGCAGCCGATCCCGACGTAGTCGTAGTCGTCATGCAGGATGTTGCTTCTGTGCCCGGCGCTGTTCATCCAGGTGTTCATCACGGCCTCCGGCGTCTGCTGGTTGCCGGCGATGTTCTCGCCCATGAAGTTGTAGGGGGCGGGATCAATGGCATCGAGGCGCTGGAAGTACTGCAGGCCGTAGCCCTCGGTGTCGTGGGAGAAGTAGTCGCGCAGAGCCATGTCACGGGCATGCGCCTGGGCCAGGTTGTCAAGATGCGCATCGCGCGCCAGCGCGGGCTTGCCGTTGGCAGCGCGCTCGGTGTTGACGATCGCGAACACGCTGTCGGCATAAGCCTGGAGCGAGCTGTTCTGGTAGGGGCCGTCGGCGTCCGTCACATCCGGCAGGGTGTGGTAGACATCCTTGAGCCAGGAGGTGGTGTTGTCATCACCGGCCGGGCTGAGGTCCTGGAAGCTCTCCACGGGCGGAATCGTCAGGCCGCCGCCGTTGTTGCCACCGCCACCGCCGTTGTTGCCGCCGCCGTTATTGTTGTTGTTGATGGGCGGTGTGCTGCCGCCCCCGCCGCAGGCGGATAGGCAGCCCAGCAGGGCCAGGGCAGCCAGGGCAGCGGGGATGGTCCGCAGTGAGAGATGCATCGGAAGCTCCAGGAATGTGATGCCCTGATCATATACCAGGACTGACTGTGATGCCAGTGCATGCCAGGGCCGGGACCGCACTCGGTCCCGGCCCCCCCTTGTACTGTCCCTATGTCCCCGTGGAGTGGTCAGTGGGCAGTGGTCAGTGGGCTGACAGAAACAGAATCAGAATGAGAATCAGGTCTGGTTCTGCGGAAACAGATAGATCGGGTCTGCTGCTTCTGATTCTGCAGACTGCTTCCATCTGACCTCTGACTACTGACCACTGACCACAGATCGCCAGGCTGACAGCCCGGCCTGCGCGGGCCCACTGCATCCTGCCTGCGGCGGGATGCAGCTCCCCTGGTCAGTCCTGCTGCGCGGGACTGACCTCCGTGTCAGTCGACGGCGTTGTCAGAACTCTTCAGCGTGATCACCGGTGAAAGCCTGTGGACGACCTTCACGAGGTCCTGCTGGCGGGCCATCACCTCATCGATGTCCTTGTAGGCCTGCGGCGTCTCATCGATGCAGCCGCTGTCGGCCTGCGTAAAGGTCCCGCTCAGACTCGTTGCCATGTCCTCGGCGCTGAACTCACGCTTCGCCTGGGTACGGCTCATCGCCCGTCCCGCGCCGTGGCTGCAGGAATGGAAGGAGTCCGGGTTGCCCAGCCCCTCCACGATGTAGCTCGCCGTGCCCATGCTGCCCGGGATGATCCCCGGCTGGCCGGCCCGCGCCGCGGTCGCTCCCTTGCGGTGGACCAGCACGTTCCTGCCGAAATGGTTCTCCATCGCGGCGAAGTTGTGCGGCAGGTTGAGCATCCGCTCCTCCTCGAACTCCAGCTCCAGTGCGCCAAGCGCCGAGCGCAGCATCTCCTTGCGGTTGAACAGGGCATACTGCACCGCCCACTGCATGTCGGCAAGGTAGTCGCGGCCATCCTCGCTGTCAGTCGGCAGCCAGTTCAGGCTCTGCGGGGCCTCGCTCTTCCACTGCGCATTCAGCTCACGCGCGCGGCGGTCGTAGTGCCCGGCGAGGCGCAGGCCGATGTTGCGCGAGCCTGAGTGCACCATGATCCAGACATTGCCATGTTCATCACGCTGCGCCTCCAGGAAGTGGTTGCCACCGCCGAGCGTGCCCGCCTGGCGGATCATCTGCTCATGCAGCGAGCGGAACTTCCGCCCGGTCTCCAGGCCCCCGGCGGCACGCGGCTGCTGGTGCCAGTCCTCGCTGCCGAAGTGCTCGACGGCCCGCGCCTCACGCTCCGGGCCGCCCTGATTGCCGCGGCGGTCGCGATCATGGCAGGAGAAGCCCACCGGCACCGCCTCCGCGGTGCGCGCGAGCCAGCCCTGCCAGAATTCGCGCGTTGCCATTTCGCCCTCGAAGCTCAGCCCGGTGTTGATGGCCGCCATTCCGCAGCCGATGTCCACACCGACGCAGTTCGGCACGACGGCGCCCTCGAGCGCCATCACGCTGCCGACGGTCGCGCCCTTGCCGTAGTGGCAGTCCGGCATGATCGCCAGGTGGCGGTAGAGCTGCGGCATCGTTGCCATCCTGCGGATCTGCTCGGCGGCGCTGCCCTCCAGGGCGGAGGCGTCCGCCCAGCAGCGGGCGAAGCGGCCGTTGCCGCAGTCAATCACCTGGTGCGTTGATTCATGTCCCATGATCTCCATGTCGTTTTCCTTGGTTTTCGCTGTATCCCGTCGTCACGGAATGAGAATACATGCGCGCGCGAAGCTATTGTTGGTAGCGTGGAGTGCGGTCTGCCGGCTGGTGTCGTCCTGTTCAGGACGGCCGGCTATCTATCGAGGAGATATCGGAGTATGGCCGACCCGGATTGCCGCACTGCACATGGCTTGCTGTTTCGCTTCACTGCTTTCATGCTGCACCTCCGGGTGGAATATCCCCGCCAATGGCAGGGTCGAGGGATTATACCCGTGATTCAGGAGTTGTCAAGCAGATTCAGGGAGCAGTTGGCAGTAAGCGGTTGGCAGGCTGAGAGCCTGACATTATGCAGCGAGCGCTGCCGAATTGTCGCGTGGCTTGTGCGGGCCTACTGCATCCTGCTTCGCGGGATTCAGCTCCTTTGGTCAGTCCGCCTCCGGCTGGGACTGACATCAGACCACTGGCTCCCGATTACTGACCACTGACCACTGACCACTGACTACTGATGTCCGGCGGCATGATGCCGCCGCTACCGTTGTCCGGATAGCTCCGGACCTCCACTTGTCCGGATTGCTCCGGAGCTCCTACTGGCGGCTGAGCAGGGTGCGCTTGATGTCGAGGTAGTAGCGCTTCTTGAGCGTGGGCTTCAGCATGTCAGCCGTGGCGAACAGCGGGGCCGGGTTGCAGACATGGCTCGAGAGCTTGCGCTGCATCTGGTTGGCAATCCCGTAGTCCATCGCGGGGCAGCTTTCATCGCTCGTGGGGTAGTCCATCTCCTTGAGACGGTCCACCGCCAGGCCGAGCATGTGGCTGTCGCGGCGGTAGAAGGCGATGTGGCTCATGCGGCTGGCGAGGTAGCCGCCCTCCCAGCCCTCGATGCGGGTGAAGGGCTCCAGGGTGTCGAGCTCACTCTCGCCGCTGGCGGCGACGACGTAGCGGCGCAGGCCTTCCTCATACTCCGTCTCGGAATAGTCCTCATTGTTGAGCGCCGCCTGGGCGCAGAGGTTCTTGACGTATTCACCGCCGACGATGTCACTGACCTGGCAGACCGTGGCCAGCACCTTCCAGTCGGAGGGGCCGAACAGGCGCACGGTGGGCAGGCGCGGAATCGCGAGGTGCACGAGCTTGCCCATCAGGCGGAAGTCGAAGAAAACGTGCGGATTCGCCGCGAGATCAATCATCTCGAAGGTGAAATAGAAGTTGTGAAGCGGATTGCGGTCGGTGGTTTTACCCATTCCATTCCTCCCTCGTCAGATTGCCCGGGATTAAATCATAACAATTTTCTGCGAATATTTCCATATTCACTTGATGGGTATTGGCGGCGGTTCAAGAGTTCCACACAAAAGGCCCACGCACAGGGGCCGGAAGGCAGGCCGGATCAGGGCGCAGGCGGGGGCGTGCCCTGCTCCTCCGAGCCATTGCGGGCCGCGGGCGGATACTTCTCCCAGAGCTCCTCGATATTGCCAAGCTCATCCAGACGCGCGAAGATCGCGTCAAAGTCATCGAAGCGATCCTCCAGGCTGCGGCGGTCGATGGCGTAGTAGCCCTCGCCCACGCTGACCACGCTGCGCAGCGCGGCGGCCAGCAGCTGGTACTGCTCGATCGCCAGCTGGCCTGCGGGGCCAGTGCCCTCGCTGTCCAGCAGCACGAGCACGAGGCTGCGCTTGAGCTGGATGATGCTGGAGATGCGCACGCTTTCATCGAGCTGCTCGGAGAGATAACCCGCCGTGGCATAGGCGATGCCTGAGGCCAGCGCACCGGAGAGCGCGGCCTCGCTCATGCTGCGCTCGGAATGCGAAACCACGAGCATCCCGTCCAGGTAGCGCTTCAGCGCGGGCCAGTCCTTCTGGGTGAAGGCGGTGTCCGCCAGCCGGTCATAGAGGTAGATCGCCTCGCGGTAGACACGGAAGTCTGAGGTGTCGGTGTTCGTGTTGCGGAATTCCTCGCTGAGCAACTCGAACTGCCGGCGGGCCTCGGCGTAGTCCCCGCTCTGGTAGGTCTGCTCGGCCTTGCGTGAATCCACCACACTGGCCAGTGCCGGCCGGCAGAGGCCAGCCAGCAGGAAAAGGAGCAGCAGGGCCGCGCGCGGGAGGCTGCCGGGCAGATGGCTGAGGATGTTCACATGAATACGGTCGGTCATAGGGCGCGATAACTAAAATAGGTGGATGCCACTGGAACTGAATATCATGATCGATGATCCGCGCCTGCTGCTCGGCGTGGTGGAAATCTCGGGCGGGACCCTCGCCGCTTCCTCCGCGGAACTGCAGCAGGCCTGCACTGCACTGGCTGCCACGGTCTGTGTGGAGGACTTCAGTCTGGACGAGGGCCGGCGCTCGAGCGTTCGCAAGCTCCTGAAGCTGGCGGGCTTCTCCGCCACCGGACGCAACAAGCCGGCCCAGGAATTCCTGCTGGCGGATGTGCGGGAGCGCGGGGAGTTCAACCTCATCAACAACTGCGTGGACGTGAACAACTACATTTCACTGAAGCACTGCCTGCCGATCAGCATCCTCGACGCGGGCAAGCTGGATGGCCGGCTGACGGTCCGGATCGCCGCTGAGGGCGAGGGCTATGTCTTCAACAACGCCGGGCATCTGATCGACATGAAGAAGAGCATCTGCCTCTGCCGTGGCGCGGGTGAGGGGGAGCCGACCGGCGGGCCGGTGAAGGATTCGATGGCAACGAAGATCTTCGAGGGTGCGACTGAATACATCGCCATGATGTATGCCTCAACCGAGGGCTTCAGCCGTGAGGATGTGCAGGCCGCCGTGGACGAAATGGCAACGCTTTTGTCACGCGAGACGGGCGGGAGCGTTGTCAGGCAGACTGTGCTGCCTGATTAGGATCCAGGAGCTGGGTTGTAGGGCGTAGCAGGCGAGGGAGTAGGAGCTAGGGTGTTGGGTGTAGCAGGCGAGGGTGTGGGAGCTGGGGTGTAGGGTGTAGCAGGCGAGGAAGGAGGTGCGACACTTGTTGTCGCACAAAAGCAATTGCCAATCCCGGAATTGTGCGACAGCAAGTGTCGCACCTCCACTACACCCTAGATCCGAGATCCTACATCCTTACATCCTACTCCTCAGCGCTTTCAGCGCTGACTGCGGCGCCTTCCTCCTCCTTGTCCTCATCGGTGAAGATGCCCTTGTGGTTGTCACAGATGGCATTCGAGCAGTAACGGCGGAAGCGGTCGGTGCCCTTGATCTTCTGCTCGGCGAGCCAGAAGCCGCACTTCTCGCACTTCTCGAGGAGCGGCTTGCCCCACAGCACGAAGTCGCAGTTGCCGACCTTCTCGCCATCCGGCTTCTCGTTGTTGCCACAGACGAGGATCACGCGGCGGTTGGGCAGGCGCTTCTTGTGCAGCTCGCCCTGGCACTTCGGGCATTTCGTCTGCAGCTCGCTCGTGTAGTCGCACTTCGGGTAGCCGCTGCAGCCGATGAACTTCGTACCCCAGCGGCTGACCTTGACGGAGAGTTCCTTGCCGCACTTCGGGCAGGGGTAGTCGACCTTCTGGCCGGCCTCGCTGACGGGGCGGTCGATGATGTTGCCCTTCTCGTCGATGTTCTTGATGTTGGAGCACTCCGGGTAGGCGGAGCAGCTCAGGAAGCGCCCGAACTTGCCGTGGCGCAGGAGCATCACGGAGCCGCACTTGTCGCAGCTGTGCTCGGTTTCCTGGGGCTTGGCCTTGAAGTACTTCTTCTCCTCGCCGGCCGCATCCACCTTGCTCTTGAAGGGCTGGTAGAAGTTGCCAAGCACATTGCGCCAGTCCATCTTGCCATCCTCGACCTCGTCGAGCTTGCCCTCCATGTCGCGCGTGAAGCCCACGTCGACGATTTCGGGGAAGTAGTGCTCCATCATCTCCGTTGTCACGAAGCCCCATTCGGTGGGCTGGAACTGCTTCTGGACCCTGACGACGTAGTTGCGGAAGATGATCGTGTCGATGATCGAGGCATAGGTCGAGGGCCGGCCGATGCCGTACTCCTCCATGGCCTTGATCAGCGAGGCGTCGGTGTAGCGCGGGGGCGGCTTGGTGAAGTGCTGCGTCGGACGCAGCTCTTCGAGGTTGACACCCTCGTTCGCTGACAGCGGCGGCAGCTCCGGCTGCTCGCTTTCATTGCGGGCGTCACCATAGACCTCAAGGAAGCCCTTGAACAGGGTGTTCGTGCTGGAGAGGCGGAAGGTGTAGAGCCCGCCGGTGATCTCGATCGAATGCGTCTCGAACTCCGCCGGCTTCATCTGGCTGGCGATGAAGCGCTGCCAGATCAGGCGGTAGAGCCGCATCTGGTCCTCATTGAGGAAGCGCGCCAGGGCTTCCGGGGAGCGCTCGGCACTGGTGGGGCGGATCGCCTCGTGCGCATCCTGCGCATCCTTCTTGCTCTTGTAGTAGTTGGGCTTCTCCGGCAGATGCGCCTGGCCGAAGCGTCCGGCGATCAGCCCGCGGGCGTCGTCAATCGCCGCCGGGTTGACACGCACGGAGTCGGTTCGCATGTAGGTGATCAGACCCTCGGGCCCGCTGCCGAGATCGATTCCCTCGTAGAGCTGCTGGGCGATGCGCATGCTGCGCTTGCCGCTCCAGCCGAAGCGCCGCGCGGCGTCCTGCTGCAGGGTGCTCGTGATGAAGGGCGGGGCCGGGCGGCGGGTGTGCTTGCGGCTGGAGATGTCGGAGACGTTGTAGCTCTGGGCCCGGGCGTCGGCGACGAGCCTGTCCGCCTCCTCCTGGCTGCGGATGATCACGCTGCGCCCGCCTTCGCCGCTTGAGGATTCCTCCTCGCGGCGGTGCTCCTCGCTCGGGCGGCTGATGCGCTGGTCGCCGATGCGCACGAGCGCCGCCGAGAAGCTGTCGCTGCCGCGTGAGAAATCGGCCTCGAAGTTCCAGTATTCCTCGCGGTTGAAGCTGCGGATCTCCTCCTCGCGCTCACAGATCAGGCGCACGGCCACGCTCTGCACGCGGCCGGCGGAGAGCCCGGGCTTGATCTTGCGCCACATCAGCGGGCTGATCTGGTAGCCGACGAGGCGGTCCAGCACGCGGCGTGCCTGGTAGGCGTCGACGAGCGCGGCATTGATGTCATGCGGATTCTTCAGCGCCTCGAGCACGGCCTTCTTGGTGACCTCCTGGTACTCGACGCGCTTGACCGGCTTCCTGAGGATCTGCGCCACATGCCAGGCGATCGCCTCACCCTCGCGGTCGGGGTCGGTTGCCAGGTAGATCTCGTCGGCATCCTTGATCGCGTCCTTGAGAGCCTTGATGGTCTTGGCCTTGCCGCGGATGTTCTGGTACTCCGGCTCGAAGTTCTTGTCAACGTCCACGCCGAGACTGCTCTTCGGCAGGTCGCGGATGTGGCCGACCGTTGATACCACCTTGAACTCCTTGCCAAGGTAGCGCGCGATTGTCTTGGCCTTGGTGGGCGACTCGACGATCAGTGCTTTATGTCCCATATGTGCCTACTGCCTGAATCTGGAATTCACTGCCTATATATAAGGTGTCCGCGGAAATATTTCAAAGGCGGACATAATATCCGCCGCTGGCCGAGGAGATTAAACCCCTGATCTCCAGCATCGTCAAGAGGCCGGAGCACTGCGCGGTGTTCATTCCCAGCCGGCGCACGACATCATTGATGTGTGTGCCCTCGTAGCTCAGGGCCGCCAGAACCCTCTGTTCATCAGGCTCCAGCGCACCGGCAGCCACGGCCGGACCCGGCTCGCGGCTCCCATCCTCCCGGACCGCGGGCTCCACAATAGCACCTGTGCGCCGCCGTCCGCCGGCGAGATCCAGCAGCGCACTGCGGTTCGTGCCGAATTCCACGAGGATGTCATCGAGGGTCTCGGTCAGCTTGGCATGCCCGGACTTGATCAGATGGTGGTTGCCGGCGACCTGCGGGCTGAGCGCGGGACCGGGCATCGCGAAGATCTCGCGACCCTGGTCGGCGGCGATGCGCGCGGTGATCAGCGCGCCGCTGCCCATCGGGGCCTCGATCACGAGCGTGCCACGCGAGAGCCCGCTGATGATGCGGTTGCGCTGCGGGAAATGCGTGCGGTGCGGCTCGGTGCCGGGCGGGTATTCACTGACGAGCAGGCCTTCCACACTGAGGCGCTGGAACAGTTCGTGATGGCGCGGCGGATAGCAGATGTCAACGCCGCAGCCCAGCACCGCGGCGGTGGGCCCGCCCACGCTGAGCGCACCCTCATGCGAGGCCCCGTCGACACCGAGCGCCAGCCCGCTGATCACCGGCACGCGGCATTCCCCGAGTTCGACGCCGAAGTTCCAGGCATGCCTGAGCGCACGTTCGCTGCACTTGCGGCTGCCGACCACGGCAATGCCCTCACCCTCAAGGATCTCCAGCCGCCCGCGGCAGTAGAGCAGCACCGGCGCATCACTGCAGTCGCCGAGCAGCTCCGGGTAGTCCGCCGTGCCGATCGCCAGCATGGCGATGCCCTGCTCGCGCATGCGTGCGATGTCGCTGGCCGGATCGCAGCCGTGCATGGCCTCGATCAGCCGCCCGCGCACCCCCGTTGGCAGAGGCAGGCGCGCCAGCTCGTCATCCGCGAGACCGGGCAGTTCCTCGAGCTCCCCCAGATGTTCCGCCAGATCCTCCAGCATCCGCCGCGCGACATTGCGCGTGAGCGACAACAGATAAACCGCTTCCAGGTACTTTGTCATATTTGGATATTATCCATGTCTTGTAGACAAATGTAAAGTAGCTTCCACAAATGCCGATATCCAGTCCGGATAGACTGTTCCCTGCAAGTGTTTCCTCATTTTGGCCTGCTTGTGTGTATTTCACAATCCGGCTATTCGGGGACAATAAATATGAACAGGGACCCGTGTTCCTGGAGCTAATTACCAATCAGGGAAGCATGAGCGAGATGATTTCCCGGAAGCCGGCTGTGTATTATGGAACGGTACCGCGCCTGCTGAAGGACTGAGTGGAGCAAGTGTTCCCCGCTACCGGCTGTATGTGTGTATGGCCGATTCGCCTGGATAATTCCATTTGGGCAGGGCTGGGCCTGGCCTACCCGGTGGAGTTTTCCAGGCGTCCCCTTTTTCCGGCCCGCATTCCCCCCCCCTTTGCAATTCCCGCGCTGGCGTCCTATTATCAGTATGGGCATACCGCCCGGGAGATGGGCGTGACACGACTGATCCTGACAAGCTTGCTGCTGATCTGCTTCGCGATTCTGACTGCCGCCTGCGGCAGTGGATCCGCATCCGGTGAGGGCAATGCGCTGAATGCCGCGCCTGCCGCGCCCGTGTTGCCAGTCAGCCTGCCCCCGCTGGCGAGCCTTGATGCCAGCGCCGCCGGACGGCGCAGCGTCAGTGCCAGCAAGCTGGAGCTGCTGACGACGCTGCCGCTGTTCAGTTCTGACAACGGCGTGGCCCAGGCTCCGGGCTCGCTGACGCTCACGCCTGATGCCGCTGATCCGGCCTGGGTGGTCCTGGCCGCGCCCGGTCTGCAGCCGGAGGGCAGTGTGCTGCCCACGGGCCTGCTGACCGTCTTCAACAAGCCGCTCTACGTTGCCATTGCCGATTTCTCCAGCGGGCGCTGGGAATGGCACCGCCGCAACAGCATCGGCAACCTGACGCTCACGGATGGCGCACGCTACATCTCAGCGGCCGGGCTGGTGTATGTCGCCGCCCTCGCTTCCGAGCAGCCCACGAGCCTCAGCGCACTGGAGCTGCAGTTCAGCGGCGAGGTGCCGGGCAGCCCGCTGGCCCAGCTCACGCTGCCGGATCCGGCAATCGCGGGCTACAGCCTGGAGTTCAGCGCGCTGGGCAGCGTGGCCGGGAGCGGGGCCGTGCTCACGGCGCTGCAGTATGACTTCGGCGATGGCAGCAGCGTTGTCAACGCCGGCAGCGTGGATGAGATCGTCAGCCACAGCTATGCCAGCCCCGGCAGCTACAGCGTGCAGCTCCGCCTCTACAACGACCTCGGCTACACGGATGTGGCGAATGCAGTGCTGGAGGTCGGCGGCGGGCGCACGGAGCTGCTCGTGGTCTGCAATGCCGACATGCCGGAGAGCCAGGCGCTGGCGGACTACTACATGTCGCCAGTGACAGGCCGCGGGATTGCGCCCAGCCACCGCCTGGAGCTGCCGCTGGGGGAAAGCATCAGCCCCTCGATTGCCAGGGCGGACTATGAATCAGACATCCGTGAACCCATCAAGACATTCATTTCTGGCAACGGCCTGACCGACAGCCTGAAGTACATCCTGCTGCTGGATGGCATCCCGCACCAGATTCCTGGATCAAACGGTGGGGACTACAACCTCAGTTCCTTCAGCTCCGTTGACAGCGAACTCTGCACGCTGTTCTCCGATGACAGCTATGCCTATGAAAGCTTCCTCTGGAATGAGGAGGAATGGCAGGACTTCCGGCTCGGGGGCAATAACAGCCGCAGCTTCTACCTGGGACTGGGCAGCCCGGATGCGGACTATTCCTTCAGCCACGGCGGTTTCGAGGTCACCGATGGCAGCGGTATGAAGTATCCGCTGGACTACCTCGTGGGCCGCCTGGATGCATATACGTTTGAGGATTCGCGTGCTCTCGTGGACCGCGCGAAGGCGGCGGACACCTCCGGCAACGGCTGGATCGTCTATGACACGACACCTGCACGCTTCTCGCTCGACACGATGTCAGATCCGGTCTGGCCCTTCGCGAATGATGGCGACGCGCTCTGCGGCGATGAACTGCTGAGCTCCGTGGCATTCCAGCACTACATCGACCTGACGACCACGCGCGTGATCGGCCAGGAGAGCGACGGCCTGCCTGAGGGTTGCGTTGACAACGTGATTGCCTATGCCGGCTGGGGCGTGAACCACACCGGCGGCAGCTGGCCCAGCGGCAATCAGTACATCCTCGATGACCTGCTGTTCAGCTACCTGCCGGGCTGTGCCTGGATCAGCTATGAAAGCTTCAACGGCACGGACTTCGCCAGTGCCACCGTGGACGGCGACCGCTCAGACATCGACCGCAAGGGCCAGGGGCAGATCTGCGACTTCCTGCATAAGGGCGGCACTGTCGCCATCGGGCATGTCTATGAGCCCTGGACGATCGCCGTCGGCGACGAGCGTGCCGTGTTCTACCGCTACTGCGTCAAGGGTGACAACTGGATCGAGTCCGCCTACAAGGGTCTCAGATGCCTGAGCTGGATGGACGTGGTGGTTGGCGACCCGCTGTGTCGGGTAAAATAGTCGCATAGCTGCCCAGGCAGCCGTCTGCAATCTGGCACAGGGGAAGCAATTCACATTCGAGCGCTGATGCAACCAGCACAGGCGCTGCGGTGGGGAAATGATGGGAACAAGGCTGCTTCGAACCTGCCTGCTTGTACTTGCCTGTAGCTGGCTGGTGCAAGGCTGCGGTTCCGGCTCTGACGGAGCACGGGAGCAGACGACCCAGGCCCAGCCAGCCGCCTGGCCAATGCAGCAGGGCAACCCTCAGCGCAATTCACTTAGTCCCTTCAGCGGACCACAGTCCGGCCGGCTGCTCTGGCAGCAGCCTGTTGGCCGCGCCGGCAAGGAAGCGCCCCAGCTGGATGGAAATGGAAATGCTGTGCAGCACTGCTACAACATGCTCAGATGTGTCGCTCCCACAGGATCAACCAACTGGACATTTCGGGACCGTGGTCTTCGACTGGGAAGATTCGCGCTCAGCCCGGATGGGCATACACTGGTTTCCAGCTACGACAGTCCGGAACCGGAATCGATCCTGCTGGATCCCACCGGTCAGGAAATAAGTCGCTTGCATGACAGCAACCCGATCTGTGCAAACGCTGATAATGATTTCTTCGTACTGCTGGATGGCAGTGTCGGATTGCTTGACACGAGCGGAAGGCTCGTTAGCCGCTCCGAGCAGGTGGATGACCTGCGCAATCTCCAGGCAGTTCATGTATACAGGCTGCTGCCTGACGGCGGCCTGATCATGAGCGGTAAGTACTTCAGGCATGAATTTGACAGTACCGCCCACCTTGTTGCCTCTGGTCCTGGCAATCCAATGCTGGAAGTCCGCGATGCAAACGGCAGGTCATACCTGATTGACAGTTCATTTGGCGGCGAGTCCGTTTCCGTGCTCAACGGCCAGGAGCAGGTCGGAACGGTGGAACTGCCGAGAGGAAGCAGGAAGCTTCAGATCACGGATGCGGGGATTCCAGTTGTACAGACCATCCCCGGCAGCTTTGCTTTCATTGATGTGAACACGCTGTCACTGCATGAGGTTAGGACCGGATTGACATTCAACTCACTCGCAGTGATGGGTGACAATGTGCTGGTTTATGGTCGGCAGGAGGCCTTCGATCGCTCATTGTTGGTAATGTACGACTCCACTGGCAAGCTCATCTGGTCCAGGGAACATTCCCGTAGCAGGATTGGTTATGCCATAGCAGCCCAGCCAGGCCTGGTGCTGCTGCACAACGATTATGAAGTCCATGCATTTGACGATGCCGGCCAGCCACTATGGCAGCAATTCTGCGATTATGCTGACGGCTTACTGGTGGACGCGGATGGCAATCTGCTTCTGCGGACCGGCAGTGCAATCCAGCGATTCAGCGCAGCAGGACAGGTCTTGCCTGCAACAGTGTTGCCGTTGCTTGATGGGCTGGACCGCAGGGAAGTGCAACTCCGGAGTGATGGCAGCATTCTGCTGATCGGGAATGAGCAGGGTGTCGTGGAAAGCATATCCCTGCTGGATGATTCATACTCCCTGCTGTACAGCGACATGAGCTCCCGCTTCTCGTACGGCTCAATCAGCGTCGAAGAGAGCCTGTATGCGACCACCGCTGATCGCCGGCTTGTCAGGGTGGACCACAATGGCAACTTCAGCATCCTCTCAGAGCCGGACGTCGCGCAGCTATCAAGTCCCAGCCTGCATCCGGATGGTTTCCTCGTGATGTGCGCAGTGGACCGGCTGCTGGCCTGCGACCTCGATGGCAACATGCTCTGGGAGCAGGAAGTCCCGGGGGAATGCAGTCTGCCACCCGCAATAACCTCAAGTGGGCGGATTGCACTGATCAATCGCAATCGGGAAATCCTGCTGTATGACTCGCAGGGAAAGCTTCACAGGCAGCATCTGTCTGACGAAGGCTTTGACAAACTGGCCTTTGGCCCGGCAGGAGAAGTACTTGGCATCAGTAAGCTGATTGATCCTGAGATATCCAGGTTCCGTCCCATCGGCAGTCGACTGAGCATGTTCAGCGATCATGGTGAACCACTGTGGACACATGAATTGGAGGGCTATGCCGGCAGTGACCTGGCCTGCGATTCCGATTTCCGAATCTACATCCTGATTGAAAGCAAGGTTTACTGCCTCGATGGCTTTACGGGCAGCGAACTCTGGTCACTGGAACTGGATCCGCCAAGGCCGGATTCGCTGTTCCCTTCACTCTACGGCACAGGCGTGGTGATCGATGGCCTGGGTCGACTGGTCGTTATGTACAACGGCGCGCTCTTCTGCATCGGTGACTGAGGCCATTCCCCGAGGCCGGCGATCCACCATGGCAATTGAACACCATGGCTGATTAAGCCCTCATGCAGTTACACTGTATGGGAATCTTCCGGGGGATCGGAAATGTCGCGACATGAAACGAAGTGCAGCGGGCCTCAACTACTGCTGAAGCGGGTAGCTCAATTGTGGAAGCAAGCTTCCACCTCCGTTGCCAGATTCACCACGAAGGTCACGAAGTGCACGAAGTTTGCTTAGGCTCACGAAGTATGGCTTTGTGATCCGACAGACCCTTTGTGCGCCTGGTGCTCTTTGTGGTGAGCAGTCCATTGTGCGGCTTGCGCCGCACCTCCCTAACCCGGATTGCTCCGCCCCGCCGTTGTCAACCTGACGGTTGACCTCCATGTCAGCTTCACAGCTGACCTCCATTGCCCGGATTGCCCCGGGCCTCCCCTGCCTGACTGACATCAGGCCTCCGCCCTCGCCTGTGATGTGATCTCGGCGATGCGTGCGCGGGCGCTGGCCAGGGCTTCGGCGGCCCTGTCCTCTCCGGCGAGCGTGGGTTCGATCAGGATCAGCTGCTGCTCGTCGATGCCCATGAAGCTGAAGATCTTCCGCAGATAGCTCTGCTGGAAGTCCCAGTCCCCGCGCCCCGGGCCATAGGCGGAGCCGCGCGCCAGCACGAGATACAGCCGCCGCCCGCCCAGCAGGCCCGCGGGTCCCTCGGCGGTGTAGTGGAAGGCCAGCCCCAGCCGCATCAGCTGGTCGATCCAGACCTTGAGCGTGGAGGGAATGCTGAAGTTGACCATCGCCGCCGCGACGACGATATGCTGCGCCTGGCGCACTTCCTCCAGCAGGCTGTCGCTGAGCCTGAGCGCATCAACTTCGGCTGCACTGCGCTGCTCTGCTGGTTTCAGTGTGCCGCTGGCAAACAGGGCGTCGATATGCGGCACGGGCTGCGTTGCCAGATCGCGCAGTTTCAGGCCGGAGCCGGGCTGCTGCTCCATCAGCCGCTGCACCAGTTCATCGGCGATCTGCCCGGAAATGGAGTCCGCGCCGCGCGGGCTGCTTCTGATGTAGAGAATGTCCTGCATGCCATGGCCTGCCTTTCAGTGAATTCGCGCGCTGCTGCGCACCCTGTTACATATCCCGTATTGCGGTTACTATTTTATATCTGGTTACGGAAATATACCAAGGGCGAATTCGTCACTATGGTATATTCCAATTGGAGGTATCTCCAATGGATTCCACGCACACCGTCACATCACCGGCCTGCCGTGCCCTCGGCGAAGTACTGGCGCGCATCGGCGACAAATGGACGATCTTCGTGGTCGGCGAACTGTCCCGCGGGCCGCTGCGCTTCAATGAGCTGAAGCGCCGCGTCGACGGGATCAGCCAGCGGATGCTGACCCGCACCCTGCGTTCGCTGGAGCGCGACGGCTTCGTGAACCGCACCGTACACCCCAGTGTGCCGCCCAGCGTGGAGTACAGCCTGACGGAGCTCGGACACAGCCTGCGCTGCCCGCTGGATGAGCTGGCGGGCTGGGCGCGTGAGCATCTGCCGGGGATCACGGCCGCCCGGCTGGCCTATGACGAGCAGCACAGCGATTGCGTGGAAGCGGACTGTGCCGGCGAGGAACAGGCCTGACTCGCGAAGTGTTTCCCGCGATTGCCGCGGCAGTGCGCCCCTGCAATGCTTGCCCTGCCTCCTGCACTCAGGTAGGATGAACTGGCAATGCTTCACCGGCTGATTCCCTGCATCCTGCTCGTCATGCTGCTCTCCGCCTGCGGTGGCGGCGGAACTGCTCCTGATCCGGCTGTTCCCGATCCCGTGACACCGCTCGAGCCGCAGCTGGCGGACCCTTCGGAAGTGCAGAACCCGCTGGCAATCGAAGCAGGCGCGGCCGTGCTCTGGCAGGGCCAGGGCGGAGACGCTGCCAACACTGGCCGCAGCAGTCTGCAGCTGCCGGCCGGCCAGCCGCGGATCAGCACTGTCACAAGCGTCAGTGACCGCACCAGCAGCAGTGCGGCGGTGGCCCCGGATGGCAGCGTGCTCGTGGGCTGCGGCCAGAGCCTGCTGAGCTTTGCCCCGGACGGTGCCCTGCGCTGGCAACGCAGCCTGCTGCGTCAGCTCAACAGCCGTCCGCTCGTGGATGACAACGGCCAGATCGTGATCCCGGGTGGCGACCCCGCCTGGCTGGACAGCGCTGAACGCGGGAACTGGATCGAGGCCATCGACAGCTCCGGCCAGACCCGCTGGCGCTTCATGACCGGGGATTACCCGGCCCTGCTCTATGCCCGGATCGGGAATGGCAATCTGCTGGTGCGCAGTGCCAGCGGTGAATTCAGCCTGCTCAGCCCCGGTGGCAGCCTGCTCTGGCAACGCGATCTGGGAGTCAGTGCGCTCTACAATGCCCTGAGCGATGATTCAGGCAACATCTACTGCGGCAGTGATCAGCAGGCCCTGTTCAGCCTTGACAGCGCGGGCCAGCCGCGCTGGGACTACAGCCCGCCGCAACCGGCCACCGGCAGCCTGACGACGAATACGCGGCTCTTGCATCCCGATGGCAGCATCCTGCTGCTGAGCGGCCGGGAGGGCGAGGATGCAAGTTTCCTCATCAGCCGTCTGAGCACTGAGGGCGAGCTGCTGGGCAGCTGGCCCTGCGGGGAGCAGTTCAGCTTCGCCGGAACCGACGACAGCGGCGCCCTGCTGCTCTACGACCGTGAAAGCAGCATCAGCCGCTACAGTCTCACGGGCGAACTGCTGGATCGCCAGGTACCGGGCTACGGCTTCCCCTTCGGAATCAATACCAGCCTGCCCCAGCGCTACTTCAGTGTGCTGGCCCAGCCGGACGACTTCAGTGAATACCTGCTGACCAGCACCGATCCCGCCGGCAGTGAACTCTGGCGCCTGAGCAGCCAGTGGAGCTTCCGCTACCCGGTGCTGGATGATCGCGGAATGCTCTTCAGCGGTGACGAGCGCAGCTTCTTCGCGCTGGACAGTCTCGGGCGGCGGCACTGGCAGCGTATCCATGGCGGAACGCTCTCCGGCCTGAGTGTCTCGGAGAGCGGGCGGATCTACAGCTGCGGCGGACGCAACCTGTATGCCTTTGCCGGCGATGGCCAGCAGCTCTGGCAGGTCTCCGCGGATGGCGAAGCCTGGGCCGCCCCGGCCCTGCTGCCCTCGGGCCAGCTGGCCTTCGGCGACAGCGAGGGCTTCTTCTACTTCTATGAAAACAATGGCACCCGGCACAGCAAGTTCATTCTGGATGGCCAGGTGCTGAGCAGTCCGGCGGTCGGCCCGGACGGCACGATATATGTCGGAACCACGGACGGAGAGCTCTACAGCTTCGGCGCGGACTTAAGCCCGCAGCGGCAGTTCCACGCCGACAGCGGGATCCGGCTCAGCCCGGCGATTGATGCCAGCGGCACGGTCTATGTGGCCACGGAGGACGGGCATATCCATGCCGTCTACAGCGACGGCATCGAGGCCTGGGAGCGCAACCTCGCAGAGCCGCTGGCCAGCGCGCTCGTACATGACGGGGACTACCGCGTGTTCGGCTCCACGACCTCCGGCCGGGTCTTCGCCCTGCATGCCTATGACGGCAGCCTGCTGTGGGACCTCTATCTCGGGACTGACCTCGGCCCCGGCCTCGCGCTGGACAGCCAGGGCCGGCTGCTGGCCGGCAGTGACAGCTCAGGCGGACGGCGGGAGTCACCACAGCTTGAACGCAACGGCAGCGGGCGCGGCCTGTACTGCATCACACCCGATGGTGAATTGGCCTGGAGCCTGAACGGACCCTACTCCTTCAGCTCCCAGGTGCTGGTGGACGGCAGCGGGCGGATCTGCACGGAGGCCGGGGGCTGGCTCGTCTGCCTTGATGCGGATGGCAAGGAGCTCTGGCGCCTGCAGGCCGGCTTCGAGGATGCGCTGGGCACGCCGGTACCGCTCAGCGATGGCCGCTTCGCGGTCTGCAGCGGCACCCAGCTGCTGATTGTTGAATAATCTCCGGCTTCCTCGCAATTAAAGAGCAGTTCGTCACAGCGGGCCGGAATCAGGCATCTATACGAATAACGAGCACTGCCTGGGAAGCAGGGCCGGACACGCGCCCGGGAGGATACCGGTAACGGGATGGGAGCGGGGACAACCGGCTGTAGACACAATGCTTTGGGGAAGCACTTTCAGCTCTGCGCCACGCTGCGCAGTCTGCCTCGGGGAAGCATGATGCCGCCATCATCAATATCCTCGGGGCGGGCAGGTATGTACGCGCCTGCCCGCCTGCTGCTCCCTAACTGTCGGCGTAAGCCAGCAGCTTGCCGGAGAAATCCGAGATGTACAGTGAGCCATCCGGGCCGAGGGATGGCGATGAGTAGAGCACGGTGCTGATGGAACCCTCGGACCACTTCAGGCTGCCGTCCGGATTGAGCGCATACATGTTGCCGGAGTAACTGCCGAAGTAGATCGTTCCGTCGGCCCCGAGCAGTGGCGAGGAGCGCACCAGGTTGCCGGTCGGATAGGGCCAGTCCTCGAATCCACCATCAATGAACTTATAGAGCGAACCGTTGTCACAGCCGAAGTAGGCATTATGGTCTGCATCGACGGCCGCAGTCGAGCGGATGCCGGCAGGCAGCATGGCCTGCCATGAGATCGAGCCGTCCGGGTTGAGGCAGCGGAAGAAGCCGGAATCAGCGCCGATGTAAATCCGGCCATCCGGTCCGATGGCTGGTGAGGCACGCACGAGTCCGAACATGTCAATGTCCCAGAGCTTGCTGCCCGAGCTGTCCAGTGCGTAGAACATGTTGTCATCGCTGCCGAAGTAGACATTGCCCTGCTTGTCAACCGCCGGCGAGGAAGTAGATATCAAGCCTGCTGGGAACTTCCAGCGCAAGCTGCCATCTGGACGCAATGCTGTCAGGAAACCATCATCGCTGCCGAAGTAGATCGAACCGTCCGGTCCGACCGCCGGTGAACCAAAAACGCCTCCGGCACTGGCGTACACCCAAAGCTGGAATCCGAGTGGAGACACTGCGTGCAGGCCATTTCCCGGGTCACCGATGTAGATCGTGCCATCGTCGCCAATGGCCGGGCTGGACCAGATTGTGCCGGCCACCAGGTCGTAGTCCCATTTCAGGGTGCCGTCCGGTTCAAAGGCGAACAGCAGGCCCCCGCCGCCGCCGACGTAGATCGTGCCGTCCGGGCCGACCACCGGTGATGAATAACCAGCATCTGTGCCGATTGACTTGTTCCAGTAGCCGTGGTTGGTCTGCGGACCGGTAATTGTGCTCACCCGGTTCATGCCATCGCCGTAGTGGAACTGGCCGGCCTCACAGGGCAGGCGCATTACGAGCGTTGTCTCGTCACTGTCGCCATCGTCATCGGTCACCCGCAGCCGGCAGCTGTAAGTCCCGCGCAGGTTGTACTGGTGCTGCTCGGTGGCCAGTGTGGAGTAGCTGTCAATCGAACCGTTGTTGTCAAAGTCCCATTCGTAGAGCACGATGCTGCCATCACTGTCATTGCTGCCGGAGGCATCGAAGTTGATGACGAAGGGCGCGTATCCCTCGGTCCGGTCCGCCGCGAACGAGGCGGTCGGGGGAGAGTTGGGATTGACGGTCACCGAGATCTCCACGCTGGCGCTGCCGATGTCCCCGTCAGCATCCTCCACCGTGACGGTCGCATTGAAGCTGCCGTCCACGGGATAGCTGTGGCTCTCCAGCCCGTCGAAGTCCACCCGGTCAATCGTGCCGTCACCCTCGAAGTCCCAGTAGTACTTCAGCGGAGCGTTGCCAACTGAGGCGGTGGCATTGAAGTTCACCGTCAGCGGCGCGGGTCCGAGCAGGTTGTCGGCGCTGAGCTGGGCATCGACACTGGAGTCCGGGCTTGTGACAACGATGCTGACCGTGTCGACATCCCAGGCACCGCCGTCGTCCAGCACCCTGAGCTTCGCGTTGTATACGCCGGGGCTGGTGTAGTTGTTCACGGCACTGAGCACCGCGGTGTCCGTTTCATTCCACAGCTCGTAGATCCCGTCGCCGTCGAAGTCCCAGCCACCTCCGACGATGCTGCCGTCGAAATCCGTGCTCTCAGTGCCGTCGAAGTTCACTTCCAGCGGTGCGCTGCCGGTCGCCGTGTCGGCAATCGCCAGCGCCACCGGGCGGCTGTTGCCGCTGATCACAAGTGAGACACTGCCCAGCGCGACCGTTTCGCCGCTCACGCCACGCACGCGCGGCCGGATCAGGCCCGAGCTGCCGGTGTCCACGGAGAAGCTGCCGCTGGCCTGGCCACTGATATCGAAGATCCCGTCACCGTCAGTGTCGATGTCGTAGCTGTCAGCCCCACTGGCAGTCACATTAATCTGGCTGCTCAAGCCACCGCTCGGGGCATCCGCCACCAGCAGCAGGCTTCCCGCCGCACCGGCAAGTGGCACAGCGGAAAGCAGTTCAGATGCCTCGCTGATGTTGCCGGAATGGTCCACAGCCGCAATGCGCACGAAGGTCTCAGAGGAAAGGTCCGCCAGCAGTAAGCGGGTCGAACCCTCGAGGTAATCCAGCTGCCGCACTCCGACTGCATCAGGATTGATGAATGGCTTGCTGCCGTAACTGATGCGGTAGCCGGCCAGGTCTGCCGCGATCACAGGATTCCACTGCAGTTCCAGTCCACCGCTCACCGCACTGGCCACCAGCCCGGCAGGCTGCGGCGGGGCGGTAAGATCCGCCGGGTCAAATGGATTCAGCCCAAGCCCGACCACGTCCACGCTGTCCCCGTTGAAGCAAAGCACTGTTACAAAGATGTTGCTTGCGCTCGACAGGAAACTGTCACCCTCTGAGATCCCTTTGCCCAGTGAAAGGCGCACATGGCTGTCGGCGAACGGCCCATGCCAGTCCCAGCGTCCAGTGCCGTAGTTTGCAAGTCCTATTAGGTATTGTGAAGGACTGCCGTTTCCGTCATCCAGCAGGTTCACATCCGCGCTGAGCGTTCCCGGCTGCTCTCCTGCTAGCGGGATGCGCCAGATTCCATAGGCTGATCCGCCCGCTGCGCTTTCCAGCCGGGCCGCCTCTCCATTCTCAGTAATTCCACCAATTGATCCGCTGAACCAGTCGCGACCGACAGTAAACTCGGAATTCGCATCGATTCCGCTTGCACTGCGCTCCCATGGCTGTTGCGCATCCTCGGGCAGCCCGCCCGGGAAGCCTGGATCAAATGCTTCATCGGGCTGGGACAGCGGTGCAGACAGCTGGAGCTGCGGGTCGATATCGCCCTGTGATCCTGAACAGGATAGGCCAAGGCAGGCCAGGCACAGAGTAAGCGGAAGTAAGGACAGATGACGCATGGAACGCCCCCTGGAATGATGGGAGCAGTATAGCAAAACCGGGTTTAGCCGGATGGCAGGCAGGTGGCCTGAACTGACTTTGCCCCCGGATTCAATTTTGATTGTTTGTGAACACAAACTTGCCCTGCCATTGAAAGAGTGCTACAGTTATCGCCTGTTATGGGGCAATTTGTACGGTAGGTGCAGTGTGCATCGCCGTTGAAAACGGTCATCTGACCGTCCAGGGTTGAGATATTTAGAACAACGGGTGGAAATCTTCGTCCAATGAGCTTCGTGGAACGCAATGGGAAGAACGCGGGACTGACTCCTGAAGAGGAACTCAACCTCTGGGAGAACTACAATTCCCGCGCGCGCGCCCGGATAGTCGAGGCCTACCAGCCGCTGGTCTTCCACATCTTCGGCCGCCTGGGCCTGAACCTGGGCGAGGAAGCGGTGGATCTGATCAGCGAGGGCAATGTCGGACTGATCCAGGCCGTGGACAACTACGACTACCGCCGCGGCGTGCCCTTCAAGAGCTACGCCTACCTGCGTGTCAAGGGCGCGATGATCGACTACCTGCGCAGCCAGAAGATCGCCGTGAAGGGCGGGGAGCTGCGGGAGTTCGACTTCTTCAGCGCACTGGCTGCCGAAGGCAAGGACAAGTACAGCATCGACCGGCTGGAGTTCGTGTTCGCACACCTGCCGGCGCTGTCACCGCGTGAGTCACAGATCATCAACGGGCTGTACGTCGAGGGCCTCAGCCAGCGCGAGCTGGCCACGCGCCTGAAGTGCACCCCGGCCAACATCAGCATCCTCCACGGACGCGCCGTTAAGCGCCTGAAGAAGTTCGTGGCGGAGGAGCGCCGGCGTGGCATGGCTGCCGGCATCGCCTGGTTCTGATTTCATTTTCCCGCTCGTGCAAGCACTCGCGGGGCTGGCGCTGCGGCCGGCTAAGCCGTCCGGGTCGCGCTGAATGGGAGGCCAGATGTCAGTCTGGCAAACGGAGCATCCGCAAGATGCCCCGTGCAAGAGCTGCGGAACTTGTTTCGCAGCGGTTTGCAGACCCGCGAAAGCTAGCTTGAGCGGGATTGAGAATTTAGACCCGCGAGCCCTCGGGTGAGCGGGAAAAAGAATCGTGATTATTCACGTTCGACTCAGCACTTCACAGGTGTGGTTCGGACGCCATCAGCAATTATTCACTTGGACGGGGTCCCGCGAGGGACCCCGTTTTGTATCCGGCTACACCTGCCTCAATCCGCTCAGGGCAGGTAGTTCGTGAAACCAAGCTCGATGGTGCCGCGCAGGTAGCTCACCGCAGGACTGCCATTGATCAAGGTCAGTGAGGGGAACTGCGCATTGTCATACCTGTCCAGCACCTCGGGGTAGGACCAGGCGGAGCCGAGTGGATCAATGGCCCGGGTGTATGAGAGTTGCTGATCCGGGTCGATGAAGATGATCGCGGGATTGCCATTCACGAGCGCGATTTCCACGGGTGAGTTGGTGACGGTGGCATCCCACAGCAGATTGTGTGAGCCCCAGCCAGCCCCTGTGCTGTCCGTGGCACGGATGAATACCAGCCTGTCCGCCGCGTCATCCAGATAGGCAATCGCCGGATTGCCATCCACGATCAGCATGTCGGGGAATACACCTGACTGCGTTGTGGCATCGACGGTCTTCAGCGTTCCCCAGGCGGTGCCCAGGGCATTCGTCGCCCGCTTGTAGACAAGCTGCTTGGCAGTCGTGGCATAGGCAGTCACCGCCGGATTGCCATCCACGATTTCCATGTTGACATAGGCATAGTTGTCAGCAGTGTCAATCGTCACCGCTCCATCCCAGCTGCTGCCTGCGAGATTCTGGGCCCGGATGAAGAGCAGATCCTTGACGTCATTCACATAGGCAACCGCAGGCAGCCCGCCGACCTCCTGCAGGCTCGTGACCTGGCTCGTGGAATTGCCCGTGATCTTCTGCTTTGCCGGCCAGGAGCTGCCGATCGCATCCAGACTGCGCAGGTAGTAGGCATCTTCAGCGATAGGCACCCCGAAGCAGACCGCCGGATTGCCCTGGATCAGCTGCATTTCAGCGTAATAGGGTGAGGCGCCGACGATCGTGGCCAGGATGATCGGGCTGCTCCATGTGCTGCCCTGCGGGTCCAGTGCCCGCGTGTACTTCACTTCATCGGAACCGAGGTCCACGTAGACGACTGCCGGATTGCCGGCTACTTCAATGATGTCACTGAAATATCCGGTGATACCACCACTGCCGTCAAGCGTGCGGGGCTGGGTCCAGCCGCGCACCACCAGCAGGGCCTCGTCCGTGGCCGTCAGGCCCTCGCCATCCGTCACGCGCAGGCGCAGCGTGTGGTAGCCGTAAGTGCCCAGCGATGTCGTGTGGTGATCAACAGCGCCGCTGCTGCTTTCAAAGCTGCCGTCGCCATCCGTGTCCCATTCATAGAGCACGATCCCGGAAGGAGAGGTGCTGTTCCCCCCGCCCAGGGTGAACAGTTCACCGGCCTCCACGGCATCCGGGTTGATCTCCAGCACGGCCACGGGGCCATCCGCCTCCGTCACCAGCACGGGCACGGTGTCAACATCCCAGGCAGCCTCGCTGTCGGTCACACGGAACTTGACTCCGTGAATGCCGGGATTGGCATACTGCTGCGGGTCAGGCGTGAGCGTGTCTGTGCCTGCCTCATAGATCCCGTCGCCATCGAAATCCCAGGCGTACTCCAGCGCGGAAGCATCATCCTCACTGTCCTCGGCACTGCCCGTGAAGGCCACGTCCAGCGGGGCCACGCCGCTCTGCGGATCCGCCACTGCACTGGCCACGGGCCGCGTATTGCCGGTGATCAGCAGGGAGAGCCCGCCCAGTGCCACCGCCTCGCCGGATGCGTCACTGCCACGCAACCTGGGACGGATGATGCCTGTTGCGGTGGTATCGGCGAACTGTGTCCCGAGGGCATCAGCCTGGATCTCGAACACACCGTCGCCATCGAGATCCCAGTCATAGCTGTCCGCCCCGCTGGCACTGAGCTGGATTGCGGCATTGATCAGTCCGGAAGCTGAGTCGCTGATCAGTTGCAGCTCCATCTGCTGGCCGGCAAGCGGCGTGGCATCCAGTACGGCCGTGATCGCGCTTTCGTTGCCAGCGAAGTCCACGGCCGCGATGGCCAGCCAGGTTCTGCCTGACAGGGGAGCCAGCAGGTGCCGGGTGCCGCCCTCAAGATAGTTCACGCGTCTGACTCCGGCGGAGTGCGGATTGCTGAAGCCCGCGGATGCGTGGTAGACCAGATAGCCCGCCAGATCCGGCTCCAGCACGGGGGACCAGCTCAGTTCAATCCCGCCCGCCACGGGAGTTAGCACCAGACCCGTCGGAGCCGCCGGAGCCTGGGCATCCGCCGCATCATACTGGTTCACGCCGATACCGACCACATCGATGCTGCTGCCGGCCGGGCAGAGCAGTGTGACGAAGGTATTGCCAAGCGGGCTTGTCAGTTCTCGGGAGGGCT
Source organism: bacterium (assembly GCA_020440605.1). Classification (GTDB taxonomy): domain Bacteria; phylum 4484-113; class 4484-113; order 4484-113; family JAFGCY01; genus JAHEFU01. The sequence goes on from JAGRNT010000008.1 coordinate 174,691, forward strand.
CCGTCACGGCCTGCAGACGCACATGGTTGTCAGTGAAGGGACCCTGCCAGTCCCAGCGGTCCGTGCCGTAGTTGCTCAGTCCGACATAGTACAGACTGCCATTCCCCAGCAGGTTGGCATCCACACTGACAACTCCGGGCTGGGCCGCTCCCATGCTGATGCGGTACATGGCATAGCTGGCAGCGGAGCTGTCCGTGCCGTTGATGCGGCTGGCCTCAGCGTTGTCCGCGACATCACCTGATTCGAGGAAGCGTTCGACACCGGGCGTGAAGTCCGTGTTGCCATTGACTGATGAGGAGGACCTGTGCTCCGGGCTGATCACATGCCCGCCGGCATCCACTGCCTCCCAGGGCTGGACTCCGTCCGCCGGCAGGCTGAGTCCGGCCGGTTCTCCTGTGTCAAGTGCTGTGAGCTGGACGGATTCAGGCCTGAGGCCTGTTACCCGGCCCGTGGTACAGGCGGCTAGCAACAGAGCTGCAGACAGCAGCAGACAGACATTCCTCAGCATGGCCTACCCCGATGATTAAGAATCAGTAAAACATATCCTAACGCGAGGACTGCATTCTGGCCAGTCCAGACCGCAGGATTGCGGACAGCTGCGCTTGCATGACGCAGCTGCACTTCCACTGCTGCCCTGCCGGATCAGTACTGCAGGGCGAAGCGCAGATTGAAGATGTCAGAGTCGTAGTAGCAGATCGCCTGCCTGCCGTCCAGCTCAATCACGGCGATTCCGCCCCCGGCATCCACACTGTCATCCACAGAGACAGGGTCCGCCCAGCTACTGCCGGTGAGGCCTTCCGCCTCGCACAGCATCACTGCCTTGCGGGTCGAATCCTCATGGATGATGCGGGGCAGACCATCGTATACGGTCAGGAAGCAGTAGCGACCGGCATTGCTGGCACTCTGCACCTCCCGGATGCTGCCCCAGAAGTCACCGTCGGGATCCGTGGCTCTTACATACAACAGCACTGAACCCGTGGTTCGGTAATAGGCGATCGCCGGAGCTCCCTGCACCACGGCAAGGCTTGAGTAGTAACCGGTGTCATTCGTGGTGTCGATCACACTGCGGCTGCCCCAGGCGGAACCGGTTTCATCAAGTGCGCGGACATAGGCCAGATCGAGGCCGTTCGTGAGCAGGTAGCTGATCGCGGGATGCCCGTTGACGATGGCCATTGAGCTGCTGTTGCCCGGAGAATCTGCGGTGTCAACATCGACAGGAGCTCCCCAGCTGGTACCGTCCGCTGCCGTGGCACGGATGTAACTCAACTTGCTGCCGTTCCTGTAGCAGAATGCGGGCCTGCCGGAAACTGTCAGGCCGCAGACACTCAGACCGGAAGTCGCAGCTGGATCAATCACGACTGAACTGCCCCAGCTGCTGCCACTGCTGTCCGCAGCGCGCACGAAACTCAGCCCGGTGACATTGGTGTCCTGGTAGGCGATGGCAGGCCTGCCATCCACCATCAGGGCACTCTGCCTGCCCCTGACGTAGCTGTCCGTGTCAATCAGTACGCCTGTCACCGGCCAGCTGCCGCCCACGGCGTCATCTGCCCTGATGTAGAGCATGTCGTCATTGTCATTGCTGTAGCAGAAGACAGCCGGCCTGCCGTGCACCTCAATCATTGCGATGTCCGTCACCGGTTCGAACGACAGGTTCAGCGGAGTGATGCGCCATCCGGCAACCGTTGCCATAACTGTGGTATCGCTTGAATTGCCGTCAGCATCGAACACACGCACGCTCACGGGATATGCGCCGGACTCCGGCCAGCTCAGCATTATCTCCGGCAGCCCCTCAAAGGTGTCCTCGCCGTTGCCGTTTTCATTGAACAGGCCGTCACCGTCAATGTCCCAGTGATAGTTGGCAATGGAAGCTCCGGGATCGCTGGAGGCGGATGCATCGAACCGGAAGGGAACGCCCTTCTCGCCGCGCTCGGGACTGGCCGTCAGCACCGCCGTGGGCCAGCCGCCGAGTCCGGGGCCGACCGTGACCGCCACGCTGTCAACATCCCAGGCACCCTCACTGTCCGTCACGCGGAACTTGGCATTCCATGTGCCGTCAATGCCGTACTGCTGCAGCGCCGGCTCCAGCAGGTCGGTGCCGTTCTCATATATTCCGTCGCCATTGAAGTCCCAGGCGAATGTCAGCGCGGAGAGATCATCCTCAAGGTCCTCGGCAATGCCCGTGAACTGCACGCTGAGCGGCGCCGGGCCGCTCTGCGGATCCGCCGTGGCACTGGCCACGGGGCGGTTGTTGCCGATGATCAGCAGGGAGACGCTGCCCAGCGCCACTGCCGTGCCGGAGCCGTCGCGGCTGCGCACGCGCGGGCGGATCACGCCGCTCTGGCCGGTATAGGCCTGGCGGCTGCCGGTCAGGTCGCCCGTGATCTCGAACACGCCGTCACCATCAAGATCCCAGTCGTAGATCGCCGCACCCGTGGCAGTCAGGGTCAGCGGAGTGTTGATTCCGCCGCTCACGCCGTTGACACTGAGGCTGAGCTTGCCGGGATCGCCCGGCAGGGGCTGGGCGCTGAGCACCGTGGTCGGCGGGCTTTCATTGCCGCCGAAGTCCAGCGCACTGACCGCCACGAACTGGCGCTTCTGAAGTCCGCCGAGCACGAGCCGCGTGCTGCCTTCCAGCCAGCGCAGGTGCTGTACACCCACACTGTGGGGGTTGGAGAACGAGTTATCGGAGTAGTAGATGATGTAGCCAGCCAGATCCGCTTCCGCCACGGGGCTCCACTGCAGTTCCAGCCCGCCGTTGACGGGGGTCAGCACCAGGCCGGCCGGAGCAGGGGGAGCGATCGCATCCGCCGGCTCGAACTGGTTGACCCCCACACCGACGATGTCCAGCGAGGAACCGGGCTCCGTCAGCACGGTGACGAAGGTGTTGCCAAGATCGGAGGTGTAGTCGCCGTTGCCGTCCGTGACCACCGGCAGGCGGATGCTGCCTTCCGTGAATGGGCCGGTCCACTCCCAGCGCACACCGCCGTAGTTGCTGACCCCGACGTAGTAACTGCTGCCGCTGCCGAGCAGGTTGGCATCGATGGCCACCACCGCCGGCTGCTCGTCCTGCAGGCCGATGCGGTAGATCGCATAGGCATTGTCATTCCCCGCGCCTCCGTTCAGGCGCAGGGCCTCACCGTTGGCTGCCACATCCCCCGCCGCGAGGAAGCGCTCCACGCCCGGCGTGAAGATCGTGTTCACGGTGATCGACGAGAGACTGCGTGCGCGGGGCACGGCATGGCCCATCGCATCGAGTTCCTCCCAGGGCTGCAGGCCGTCCTGCGGCAGGGCTGCCAGGTGCTGTGCGGATTCAGGAGCAGCCTGCAGCAACACTGGCTGCGGGGCAGGCCCAGTGGCTGCACCACCGCAGCCGGCAAGCAGGCAAAGCAGGGCAATGTGCAGGCTCAAGCCGGGAAATCGCTTCATACTGTTCCACTCCTGGTCTTCAGTTGGAGGTCGCAGACTCCGTTCCTGCTCCAATCATATCCGAAGCTGAGAGCCTGGAGCATGGACTAGGATAGTCCGCGATGCTTCTGCAGGGAAATCCAGCCGGAGAGGAAGGCGGTTTCGCCAGCCATGTGCTGGACCACAACCCGCTGGTGGGCTACGTCTCCGAGCTGGCCGGTGTCTCGGTTGCCACGGCCGAGAAGCTGCTGCTGTCGCTGTTCCTGCTGATCATCGTGCCGCTGCTGAACTCGCTCATCCTGCGGGTCGTGCGCAGCAGCGTGAAGGACAGCACGAGCGTCTACCGCGCGCGGGTGGCCCTGCGCTATTTCTCCGGGATCAGCGTGCTGATCCTGCTCGTGGCGATCTGGTTCGGGAGCATCGCGGATCTCGGCACCTACATCTCGATCATCTCCGCCGGGCTCGTGATCGCGCTGCAGGACAGCGTTGCCAACATGGCGGGCTTCGTGTTCATCATGTGGCGGCGGCCCTTCAGCGTGCAGGACCGCATCGAGATCAGCGGCCTGCGCGGCGACGTGATCGACATCCGCCTGTTCCAGTTCACGATCGTGGAGGTCGGCAACTGGGTGGATGCAGACCAGAGCACGGGGCGGATCGTGCACATCCCGAACCGCAAGGTCTTCACCGAGGCGCTGGCCAACTACACAGCGGGCTTCGAGTACATCTGGAACGAGATCCCGGTGGTGGTGACCTTCGAAAGCAACTGGCGAATGGCCAAGGAACTGCTGACGGGGATTGCCCAGCGGCACTGCGAGCAGTTCAGCCCCGAGGCCGAGCAGCAGATCCGCAGTACGGCGCAGCGCTACATGATCATCGCCGGCAAGCTCACGCCGATTGTCTACACACGTGTCGTCGACATCGGCGTCGAACTGACCCTGCGCTACCTGACACATGCCCGCCGGCGGCGCGGCACCACCCAGGAACTCTGGGAGGCGATCCTCGATGAGTTCGCCCAGCATCCCGACATTGACTATGCCTACCCGACCACGCGCTTCTATGACAACCGCAGGGAAGGCAAGCCGGAAGCGGGAGGAACACATGGGGACCTGGGGCCGGGGACCGGGGAACAGGAATAGTAAGTCAGGGATCAGGGACCGGGGATCAGGGTAGTTTGGAGTGAGGAGCTGTGCAAAATGCCTGCACACGAGGGCATATTGACAACAGCTGCAATGTCCGGAAGCAGCTTCAGGTCACGTAATTGAATGCAACCAGTCACTGATCAACGAGGATCGGCATTGATGCTGCTTCCCATTGCGCGCAATCAAGTTGCGCGCCTCCAACCTCCAACCAGGTCCCCGGTCCCCGGTCCCTACCCCAGGTCATTTGCCCGGATCACTTCCGGGCTGTCGGGGATATTCAGCAGGCGCTCCTTGAGCATCTCGGGGTTGAAGGGTGCAGCCGCCAGTTCACTGAGCGGCAGCCAGCGGAAGACCAGGCGCTCGCCGGCCTCCTCGCCGTCGAAGTCGGACTCGTTGTCATGCAGCGGGTCGTCGTCAGCCAGGCGCATCAGGTAGTAGAAGCAGACCTCATGCACCTGCTTGCCCTCGGCGTAGCCGAAGAGATTTTCCATCACCCACAGCGTGCGCTCCACGGTCACACTGGCCCCGAGTTCCTCGGACATCTCGCGCACGAGCGCGCTGTCACTGAATTCAAGGGGCTGGATCCGTCCGCCGGGCAGGCTCCAGTTAGTTTCCCTCTCAGCCCGGTGCACCAGCAGGCGGTTGCGGGAAATGGCAACGCCCGCCACGCGGAAGTTGAAGACGACGCTGGAGTGCTCCCAGTCCTTCACGGCTCTACTTTAGCACTTCCAGGGCCACCGCGGCGGCCTTGACCTCGCTGCCGCTTTGTGAGTCATGCAGCACGAGGATCGCGTAATAGGTGCCGGGTTTGGCCTTGTAGTCGAGCAGCAGGTTGCAGTCGAAGCGGCCCTGGGCATCGACGCGGATGTCGTAATAGGTATCCACATTGAAGCGCCGGTCGGTATGCGGGGTATATACGGCGAACATGGTGTCACCGTCGCTGTAGCTGCCGGTACCGTTCAGCCAGCTTGATTCGCGCGTCTCGGGCAGGCCCTCATGGCGCAGCACCACGTAGTTCAGCTGGTAGCGGTTGTTGTCAAAGCGTCCGCTGAAGTTCACGACATCGCCCACATAGGCCTTCAGCGGGCAGCTGTAATCACCACCGGCGCGGCAGATGAATTCCTGCACCAGGTAGAAGCGGCTGCCTTCCACCGCCAGCCCCAACCCGACATCGGTATAGGAGGGGTCAAGCATCGTGGCGCGGTGGCCGCGCGATTCCGCGAGCGCCTGCATCGCTTCATCAATGAAACTGCGCCAGTCCCCGCGCTGGTACTCCGAGAAGAAGATGTTCTCGCCGAGGCCGTGCATGCCGCCGGCGAGGTTGTAGCGGCGGGTTGGTTTGCGGCCCTCGCGGTCCCAGTGTGAGAAGTAGCCGTTTTCCGCCATGTCTCGGGCGTGGCGCAGGGCCAGCTCGCTGGAAAGGGCCTCGAGCCTGACGGAGGGCAGGCCATTCTCCGCGCGCAGTTCATTGAGCAGGTCGAGACTGTACTCGCGCGCTTCCTCGTAATGCTCGATGATCTGATCCGCGCCGTCCTGGGCATGGGCCGGCAGGCAATAGATGATGCCAAGCAGGCAGAGGATCACTGCGGGAATTCGGCGCATGGCGCAGTCTAGCATGCCGGGCATGGCCCGAGCGGAATGCGGGAGATGGAACGGGGGAAGAGGCGGCCTACCAGGAGTTCTGGCTGACGAACATGTAGACGATGCTCAGGCCCATGAAGCCGTATCCGCAGTAGGAGAGCAGCTTCTTCTTCTGCTCCTCAACACCGGTGGCACCGCGGTAGCTGTCGGTCTGGCCGGTGATGGCCGCACCGAGACCCTCGCTCTTGGTGTTCTGCGTGAGCGTGACGTAGGCCATCACGGCCCCGACGATGATGATCAATATACTGATGGCTGCAAGCATGGTAGGTTACCCCGAACCCGGGATTATAGCATGCCCTCGGAATCCTGCAGGGGAATCGCAGCGCTGCTGCCTGAACTTCAGTTCAGGACTGAATGCGGCAGTGTACCGGACACTCCTGACCATGTGAGATTTCATTACTTTGTTTCATAATCTGAGAATTTTGAAACAGTTCTCCTGGAAGTGTTTCAGGGGTGAAACAGTGAATAAGGCAGTGTTTCAGAATATTGTGATTATGAATCATTAGTAACTATTTGTTTCATAATAGTGGTAGTATGTAACAGTAATTAATGGAGTGTTGCATCACTGAAACATCAGCTGCAACTGCCGGAATGCAATGCGCAGGGAAGATTTCACTGAGAGAATGCCCGGGAGGCTGGTGACTACCGCCAGCGGCAATCCTGCATTCCTGCCCTCGCCCCTGCCCCCGAAGCTGGATCTTGGCGAACCCGAGCTGCTGGACAGCCTGCTGCTGGCCGCCGAGAATGTCTCAGCCCTGGGCCAGGCCGCAAATGACATCCGCAATTCCGCCCTGATCGCCGCCATCAGCAACCTGCGCGCCAACATCGAGGCCCAGATGTCATCCCGGATCGAGGGAATTGAGACCACGATCACCGATCTGCTCTGGGCCTACCGCCAGGAGCGCCGGGGCAGCGTCACGAATCTGATCGTCAGCCGCAACCTCGAGGTGCTTAACTACCTGCATGCCCTGCGCATCGGCCAGGCGCGGCTGCTCGGCAGCGATGCCCTGCCGATCTGCAGCCGGTTGATCCGCGAGCTGCATGCCCGCCTGATGCAGGATGTGCGCGGAGCCACGCTGGATCCCGGCGAATTCCGCAGGGTGCAGAACTCCATCGGCCGCAGCGGAGCCAGTGAGGCGGATTCCATCTACACTCCGCCGCCCCCTCAGGAAGTTGCCCCGGCGATGTCGGAGCTGGAGAAGTTCATCAACCGGGATGACATCAACATCTTCGTGAAGACCGCGCTCGTGCACTACCAGTTTGAGGCGATCCATCCCTTCAGTGATGGCAATGGGCGGGTCGGCCGGCTGCTGGTCACGCTGATGCTGCTGGAAGGCAGCCGCCTGTCGCAGCCGCTGATCTACCCCAGCGCCTATCTGGAGGAGCATCGCCAGCAGTACTACGAGCTGCTGCTGCGGGTCAGCACGCAGGGCGATTGGCATGCCTGGCTGGTGTTCTTCCTGAAGGGCATCGCCAGCCAGGCGAGCTCAGCGCTGGAGCGCGTCGGGCTGCTGCGGGAACTGCATGGACATTACCGCGAACAGCTGGTACGGCGCAATGCCCCGATCCGGCTTGAGCGCCTGCTCGATCACATCTTCAGCAATCCGCTGATCGGCCAGCCGGAGATCATGGAGCATCTGGGCGTGAGCCGGACCACGGCCTTTCGCTATATGGATCACCTGCTCAGCACCGGCATGCTGGAACCCCTGCATCCACAGCAGAACAACCATCGCTGGTATGTGGCGCGGGAACTGCTGAACATCCTGGAGTAGCCCAGCGCTGCTGCGGATGTTCAGCGCTTCCAGCTACGGAAGGCACCAAAACCCACCAGCCAGCCGCCCAGCACGAGGATCAGCCCCGGGTTGCGCAGTGCTCCCTGCAGACCCGGCAGGCTGCCCTCAGGCGGGTCCACCCCGCCCCACCAGCCGATGTAGCCGAGCAGGAAGGCGCAGGCCCCCAGGGTGTAGACCCCGACGAGGCCCATCAGCTCACGCAGCACCACCGGTCCCGTGGGGTCCTCGCCGCTGCGGTCCTGCTTCTCGGTCCTTTTCGAAGTAAAGCCGAACAGCACACCGGTGGCGATGCCCAGCACGACGGCAGTGGCAAGCAGCGGAAGGTTCTGTGACACCCGCCGATTGTAGTACAGCGCGCGCGGGACTTTGCCGGAAGCTAACCGCTGATTCATGCCGGCTTAACCACAGCAGGCCCGGCTGTTCCTAGACTCTTGGTGGAGATAAGTGACTTGCTAGATGGCTGATCAGGGAGAGAAGACGGAGGCCGCGACACCGCGGGCTCGACAAAAGGCGCGGGAACGCGGACAGGTGGCGAAGTCCACCGAGCTCGTCAGCGCGATCCTGCTGTTCGGGATGTTCATCCTGCTCTTCAACCGCAATCACGGCCTCGCTGCCCAGTTCAGCGCCTACTTCACCGACACGGCGGGTAAGGCCTGGACCACCGACATCTCCGCCGATGGACTGCCGCTGCTGATCCGCGAGAACATCATCGGCTTCCTGAAGATCCTTGCACCATACCTTATCGCGAGCCTCGTGCTGGCCCTGCTCGCCAGCCTGCTGCAGGTCGGCCTGGTGTTCTCGGCCGAGCCGCTCAGCCCGCAGCTCAGCAAGCTCAACCCGCTGAAGGGCTTCCAGCGTATCTTCTCCATGAAGGCCGTGGTGGACTTCCTGAAGAACATCCTCAAGCTCGCTGCGGTGGGCTTCGTGGGCTTCAGCGTGCTCTATGCCGCCTACCCCGGGATCATCGTCAGCGTGGACCGCCAGCCCTTCGACTCCGTGGCCTTCGCCACCACCATCGGCTACCGCATCGGGATGTTCTGCTGCGGGCTGCTGCTGGTGATCGCGATCCTCGACTACATCTACCAGAAGTTCGAGTTCGAGAAGAGCATCAAGATGAGCAAGCAGGAGATCAAGGAAGAATACAAGAACATGGAGGGCGACCCGCAGATCAAGCGCCGCATCCGTGAAATGGGCCGGCAGTACGCCATGAGCAGCATGCAGGAACAGGTGCAGCGGGCCGACGCGGTGATCACCAATCCCACGCACTACGCCGTGGCGGTCTGCTACGAACTGGACTGGCCGGCACCGATGGTGGTGGCCAAAGGCGTGGACTACTCCGCGCTGCGGATCATCCGCTATGCCGAGGAGCTGGAGATCCCGGTCTACCAGCAGCCGGAACTGGCCCGCGCGCTGTACACAGTGGAGCTCGAACAGTACGTGCCTGCCAATCTGTTCCGCGCCGTGGCCCGCGTGCTGGCACACCTGGCCCGTTACGACGGCAAGCTGCGCCGCAAGCTGGGGACGGGTGGCAAGGCGAGCCCAGTTGCGCAGGCGAAGCCCTAGCTGCCTGGACTCCATGAACTGAAGGCGGAAGCCAGCTTCTCGGAATATCCGGCCAGGATATCTGGGAATGAAGCCAGGTGTATGGCA
>JAGRNT010000090.1 GCA_020440605.1 bacterium
AACGTGCCATCCAGGACCGCATCGACGATGGTTCCCTGAAGGTCCCGGCCGGGGTGAGCTACCGGTTCTCCGGCAGCTACGAGAACTCGCTCCGGGCCGAGAAGCGCCTGATGGTGGTGGTGCCGCTGGTGCTGTTGTCCATCTTCCTGATCCTCTATTTCCAGTTCCGCGCCGTGCCCACATCGCTCATGGTCTTCGCGGGTGTGGCGGTCGCCTTCTCGGGCGGGTTCATGCTCATCTGGCTTTATGGGCAGGACTGGTTCATGGACGTCGATCTCTTCGGGCGCTCCATGCGCGACCTCTTCCAGATCCACCCGGTGAACCTGAGCGTGGCGGTCTGGGTGGGCTTCATCGCCCTCTTCGGAGTGGCCACGGACGACGGTGTGCTGATGGCCACCTACCTGGACGATCAGTTCAGGAAGAGCACCCCCACGGATGTGGCCGCCGTGCGTGCGGCGGTGGTGAAGGCCGGCATGAAACGGGTACGTCCCGCCATGATGACCACGGCGACCACGCTCATCGCGCTGCTGCCCGTGCTCACGTCCACGGGCCGTGGTTCGGACATCATGGTCCCCATGGCCATCC
>JAGRNT010000091.1 GCA_020440605.1 bacterium
TACAACGCCGCGGCGCGGAACTGCCCCGCGGACTAGCGGACTCAAGCGACGAGGACAACTGAACGATGGCGAAGCAACGCGTAATGGTGATCGGCGGCGGGCTGGCCGGACTGGCGGCGACCATGAAGCTCGCCGAGCTCGGCATCGACGTCGACCTGATGAGCCTCACCCCGGTCAAACGCTCGCACAGCGTCTGCGCTCAGGGCGGCATCAACAGTTGCAACGATCAGACGCGCCAGTTGGGCGACAGCGAGTGGCAGCACTTTGACGACACCGTCTACGGCGGCGACTTCCTGAATCATCAACCGCCCGTCAAGGAGATGGCGGACTGGGCGCCGAAGGTGATCGACTTGATGGATCGCCTGGGCGTCACCTTCAACCGCACGCTGGAGGGCTTTCTCGATCGGCGTCGCTTCGGCGGCACGCTGTACAAGCGAACCGCCTTTGCCGGCGCCACCACTGGGCAGCAACTGCTCTACGCGCTGGATGAGCAAGTTCGGCGTTGGAAGTCGGAAGGCAAAGTCACGATGTACGAGTATTGGGACTTCCTCTCCCCAATTCTCGACGAGAACGGCGTCTGCCGGG
>JAGRNT010000092.1 GCA_020440605.1 bacterium
ATCATGGTCGTTATCGATACCATCCGCACACTCAGAGAATACGGCCAAGGCTTCTTCAGCCGGAACTCCAACAGAAATGCTGTGGAGTGTTACAACGAGCAGTCCAGCAGTCGTGAGAGCTGCGAATGCGCGCATGCGAGGTGTAGTAGCTTTAGCCATAAAAGAGGGTAGAAAGGATGGCAAAGGCGACTACTATAATGACTTTTGTATTATGTGTCAAGTATCATTAACACAGCTAGCATATACGAAAAAACAGCCTTGTAAGGCTGATTTATGTGGATTCAGAGTGGTGGGCGCAGAGGGAGTCGAACCCCCGACCTACTGGGTGTAAACCAGTCGCTCTAGACCAACTGAGCTATGCGCCCTTTGTCACAGGACCGGCAAAGTGTACTGAAAAAAGAGCTCAGAGGAAAGAGATTCATTACCTTCTTTTTTCTTTGCTTTGAGGTAAAAAGCTTTATACTACGTTCACTATGAATATTTACGCAATTCTTCAGATCGGTACTGGCGCTCTCTTAGTTCTAACAATCTTGCTCCAACAGCGAGCGTCTGGACTTTCATCTGCTCTTGGTGGTGCAGGTAC
>JAGRNT010000093.1 GCA_020440605.1 bacterium
GCTTGCAGGCGGCCGACTTCACCGGCGCGTTCAACATCATGCAGTCGTCCGGCGGCATGACCTCCAGCCGCGCCGCGCAGGACGCGCCCATCCGCACCGTCATGTCGGGACCGGCGGGCGGCGTCATCGGCGCGGCCGCGGTGGGCGCGGCGCTGGAACTGCCCGACATCGTCTCGGCCGACGTGGGCGGCACCACCTTCGACGTGGCGCTGATCGCGGGCGGGCGCTCGCTGGAACAGAGCAGCACGCGCATCAACCGGCGGCCCGTGCTCCAGCCCACCATCGACATCGTCTCCATCGGCGCGGGCGGCGGCAGCATCGCCTGGATCGACGCGGAAGGCGGGCTGCGCATCGGCCCGCAGAGCGCACAAGCCGTGCCCGGCCCGGCCTGCTACGGCCTGGGCGGCACCGACGCCACCGTCACCGACGCGCAGGTCTTGCTCGGCTATCTGGACCCGGACAACTACCTGAGCAAGCGCATGGTGCTGGACCGCGCCGCGGCCGAACGCGTCATCCGCACGGAAGTGGCCGAACCGCTGGGGCTGGATTTGATCGCGGCGGCCCAGGGCATCATCCACCT
>JAGRNT010000094.1 GCA_020440605.1 bacterium
GGTGGAACGATCCGGCATCGGTGCCGCCGCCACGGCGGACGGTGACCTGGTGCGGGATGCCCTCGGAGCGTGCGGTTTCGGTTACGAAGCGTGCGAGCCGCGGGTTGGTGATGGCGGTGGGATCGAACACGCGGATCTGCACGCCGCCGCCGAGACGTCCCTGACTGTCGGAACGGTTGAAACCCGGCGTGTCGTCGGCGGGCGGGCCTTCGAGCACGAGGGCGACATCCGGTTTGGCGAAATAGGCCGCGGTTTTCGCGCCGCGCAGGCCCACCTCCTCCTGCACGGTGCCGCAGAGGACGAGCGAATTCGGACCCGGGTCCTTGGCCAGCATGCGGCCGGCCTGGATGACGCCGGCCATGCCGACGCGGTTGTCGAAGGCCTTGGCGAGGAAATAGTCCGGGTGGGCCATCGGGCTGAATCCGCTCACCGGCGCGATCGGATCGCCCAACGCGATGCCGAACTCCTCGGTCGCCTGCCCGTAGCACTCCGCACCGACGTCGATGAACATCTGGTCGATCGGAAGCACCTGCTGGCGCTGGGATTCACCAAGGAAATGGGGTGGTCGCGAGCAGACCAC
>JAGRNT010000095.1 GCA_020440605.1 bacterium
TCGAACGAGCGCGAGGCCTTCGGCAAGAAGCTCAACCAGCAGCAGGCCGTGCAGTTCAAGCTGGCCGACATGGCCGTGCAGGTCGAGGCGGCGCGCCACCTCGTCTACCACGCCGCGCGCCTGAAGGACGCCGGCGAGGCCTACGGCACGCAGGCGTCGATGGCGAAGCTGTACGCCTCCGAGGTCTCGATGCGCGTCACCTACGACGCGATCCAGATCTACGGCGGCATGGGCTTCAGCCGCGAGTACCCCGTCGAGCGCATGTGGCGCGACGCCAAGCTCTGCACGATCGGCGAGGGCACGAGCGAGATCCAGCGCCTCATCATCGCGCGCAGCATCCTGCGCGGCCTGCCGTCGTGACGCGCCGCGTCGCCAGCGACGAGCCGCCGCCCTGGCGCCGCCGGACGGTGCGCGCCGGGGAGTGGCGGATCACCGCGCTGAGCGACGGCTTCCTGCGCCTCGACGGCGGCTCGATGTGGGGCGTCGTCCCGGCCAACCTCTGGCGCGAGATGACGCCGCCGCGCGAGGACAACACGATCCTGCTCGCGCTGCGGCCCTTCCTGCTCGAGCG
>JAGRNT010000096.1 GCA_020440605.1 bacterium
GGATGCGGCGCAGAGCTGCACCCGGTTGCGGCCTGCCTGTTTGGCCTTGTAGAGCGCCTCGTCGGCGGCGGCGATCAGCTGCTCGGCATGCTCGGGCAGGTTGTCCGGCGTGGCGCAATGCAGGCCGATGCTGATGGTGAGCGGAATCGTGTTGCCATCGATGGTCACCGCCAGTCGTTCGATGCGCGTGCGGACATCCTCGGCCAGTCGTGCGGCCACATCCCGTCCCGCCGAGGGCAGCAGGATCACGAACTCCTCGCCGCCGTAGCGCGCCACCGATCCATCACTGCCGCTGACCAGCTCGCGGCAGCTGCGGGCAACAGCGCGCAGGCAGTCGTCGCCGGCCAGGTGGCCGTGGCGGTCGTTGATCTGCTTGAAGTGGTCCACGTCCAGCAGCAGCAGGGCCAGTGGATGGTTCCCGTTCCGCGCATGGTCGACGGCATCGCGCATCAGCTGATCGAGATGACGCCGGTTGTAGACGTTGGTCAGGCCATCGCGGCGGCTGAAATCCTCCAGCCGCTGGTTGACGTCCTCCAGCCGTTTCAACGTGGCGTCCAACTCATGCGTGCG
>JAGRNT010000097.1 GCA_020440605.1 bacterium
ATGTCCAAAGAAGCCTTTGAGCCGGTACCGTCCCCCTTTAACTTCTCCCAGGCGGAGAAGGACACGATTGCGTTCTGGAAGGAACACCAGACCTACCATAAGAGTCTGGAGCAGCGGAAGGATGCGCCGCGCTTTGTCTTCTTCGAGGGGCCGCCGACGGCGAATGGCATGCCGCATCCGGGCCACTGCCTGACGCGCACCATCAAGGACATCTTCCCGCGCTACAAGACGATGGCGGGGCATTTCTGCGAGCGGAAGGCGGGCTGGGATACGCACGGGCTGCCGGTGGAAATCGAGGTCTGCAAGGAACTCGGCATCATCGACGGCGGCAAGGAAGCCATCGAGAACTACGGCATCGAGAAGTTCAACCGCACCTGCATCGAGTCGGTGTTCCGCTATAAGAAGGAATGGGAACAGCTCACCGACCGCATCGGGTTCTGGGTGGATCTGGATGAGGCTTATGTCACCTTTCACCAGAGCTATGTGGAGAGCGTGTGGTGGGCGTTGAAGCAGCTTTTTGATCGCGGCCTCCTCTACCAGGGCCACAAGGTGGTCTGGTGG
>JAGRNT010000098.1 GCA_020440605.1 bacterium
GGTGCCACCGCCGTAGCCCTCGATGAGTTCGCGCAGGGTGATCCCGAAGTCGGCCTCGACGATGCCGCCTTGCTTGACGTTGCCGGCCAGTTGGAAGACCTGGGTGCCGCGGGAGCGGCCGGTGCCGAGAGCGGCATACGCCTGACCGCCGTCGGCGAGGATCATCGGGACGGTCGCGAGCGACAGGACGTTGTTGACGACGGTCGGCTGGCCGAAGAGGCCGACGAGTGCGGGGATCGGGGGTTTGGCGCGCACCTCGCCGCGCTTTCCCTCGAGGCTGTCGAGCATCGAGGTCTCCTCACCGCAGATGTAGGCCCCGGCGCCGGCCCGCACGTGCAGGTCGAAAGTGAAGCCCTCGCGGCCGGCGATGTGCCGCCCGAGCCAGCCGCCGGCCCGGGCCACGTCGATGGCCCGGCGCAGGGTTGCGATGGCGTCGGGGTACTCGGAGCGGACGTAGACATAGCCTTCGCTCGCGCCCACGGCATACGCGGCGATTGTCATGCCCTCGAGGAGACTGAAGGGATCGCCCTCGAGGAGCATGCGGTCCGCGAAGGTG
>JAGRNT010000099.1 GCA_020440605.1 bacterium
CTCGCGCTGCATGAGGCCGTTCACCGCGGCCACGTAGGGGAACTGCATCGCCGACACGTAGCTGATGTTGTCGGGCTTGTAGACCTCCGGGCGGCCGGCCTGGACGTAGGCCTCCTTCACGACCTCCTGCCCCATGGCCAGCATCACCGGGTCGTTGACGGGCACGAGGATCGGCGTCTGGTACTCGGCCGTGCGGCGCGCCACGCGCGAGAGGATCGTGTAGCCCGCGATCGTCGCGATGTCGCTGGCCGTGCCCGTGCCCAGCACGTAGAGGATGGGCGTGCCCATCTCCGTGGCGCGGCCGATGGCCTCATCCACCGCGCTCAGGCCGGGGATCGGACGGATGTAGAGCTCCCGCCCCCGGCGCGAGCGCGCGATGAAGACCATCACCGCGACGCCGAAGGCCAGCGTGGCCACGAGGATGTTCGTCTTGCCGGTGTGGAACCAGTTGCCCACGCCGACGCCGGTGGCCGGCTTGGTCCAGGCCGTGACGCGCCCGTCGCCGGCACGTCCCCGCACGCGCAGCAGGACCGGCTCCCCCACCGGCACGTAGG
>JAGRNT010000009.1 GCA_020440605.1 bacterium
GGTGGGGACGATGTCAAATCATCATGCCCCTTACGTCCTGGGCTACACACGTGCTACAATGGGCGGTACAACGAGTTGCCAGACCGCGAGGTTGAGCGAATCTCCAAAGCCGTCCTCAGTTCGGATTGTAGGCTGCAACTCGCCTGCATGAAGCTGGAATTGCTAGTAAACGTGGATCAGCATGCCGCGTTGAATACGTACCCGGGCCTTGTACACACCGCCCGTCACACCATGGAAGTCGGTAACACCCGAAGTCCGTGAGCTAACCCTCGGGAAGCAGCGGCCGAAGGTGGGATCGATGACTGGGGTGAAGTCGTAACAAGGTAGCCGTAGCGGAAGCTGTGGCTGGATCACCTCCTTTAAGAGATTTACAGAAACGGGTAACACCGTTTCCATCTCAGGTCGATCACCTTTCATTAACCTGACCGAAGGCATCATGTCCTTCGGCGGGGATCGGTGACCTAGTGCAAAACTCAAGTCAATCCAGCCCGGGAGGCCTTGTGCCTTCCGGGCGTTCTGTTTTCTGGGCCGGTTCAGATCCTGAAGCCGGCTGCGAGCTACAATTTGCCAAT
Organism: bacterium; assembly: GCA_020440605.1. GTDB lineage: Bacteria > 4484-113 > 4484-113 > 4484-113 > JAFGCY01 > JAHEFU01. The sequence continues at coordinate 573 of JAGRNT010000009.1, forward strand.
GGCTAAAGGCAAGGGTAGCAGCTCCCGAAGCCGTGGACTGCTCAGCAATCCGCAGGTGCGCGCCAAGGCGCTCATGAATCAGGCTTACACTCACCCGGATATCGATAAGGCTATCGATCTGGCACTGCAGGCCACGCAATGCTGGCCGGACTGCGCTGAAGCACTGATGTTCCTCGCTATGTACCTGCCGGAGGATCAGTACCAGGCGGCCGGGATGTGCAGCCAGGCCTTCCACGCGGCATCCCGCGCAATGGGTGAGGTCGATCTGGAGCAGCAGGCGGGCAAGCTGTGGGATGACGAAGCAGGCAGGATCAGCATCAAGGCACTGTCAATGCTGGCCCGCAGCATTGTGGATCTGACTCTCTATGAGGATGCCTGGCAGAAATTCAATCTTGCGATCCTGCTGGATGAGAATGACAACCTCGGCAACCACTACTACAGCGTCGCCTGCGCCGTTGCCTGCGGTGATTATGAATCCGCCATGGAAATTCTTGAGGAATGGGATGACCCCAAGGACGGCCTCCAGAATCTGGGCTGGCTGCTTGCCAATCTGCACAGTGGCCTGCGCAGTGAAGTCGAGCTCGAATCCGTTGCCATTCTTCAGGCTTCGCATTCCAATCTGCTGCAGTGGATGGTGGATCCGCTGAGCGTGAAGGATTCCTTCCATCTCGAGTACTGTGACGGCGATGTCGAGGAAGTGGAGAACGTGCTGGGGCTTTACTCCCAGGTCTTCTGGCTCAAGCCTGACTCGGTGGAATGGCTGATTGAGGCAGCGGGACTGGAGCCACGACGGGAATACGGTCCATTTGACCTCGAGGATTCTGAGGAGGTCGCGGACATTCCGCAGGCCTGAGCATCAGGGTAATGCCCTGGTCCAGCATTTTCCATATCCGGATCTGCGCGGCTCTCAGTGCCCGCCGTTGCCGATCAGCGCTTCCGCCACGTCAAGGTGGATCACTCCGCCGATGTGCAGGCCGACGATCAGGATGTAGAGCAGGTAGAGGCTGCCGGCGGCCAGCAGCAGCCGGGGCTGGATCTTCCCGCTGCGCCGTAGTCCGATGTAGACGAGCAGTGCCCCCGCCAGACCCAGCACACTGCCGATGAAGGCCGGGGATCCGGGGCCGAGGTTCCAGTCCAGGAACCACAGGCCGATTGCCACGGGAAAGGTGCTCTGGAACACCAGCGCTCCGCTGATGTTGCCAAGCGCCAGGGTGTCCTTGCCGCGGCTGACCCACAGCACGCTGTTGAACTTCTCCGGCAGCTCGGTGGCAACGGGGGTGATCAGCAGCGCGAGGATCAGCGGGTCGATGCCCCAGGCCAGGGCCAGCGGGCTGAGGTGCTCCACGAACATGTGCGCCCCGAAGAACATCAGCATCAGGGCCATGCCGAGCTGGACCACGATGAAGCGCTTCTTCGGCTCAGTCTTCGGCCCGAGGTACCAGCGCGTCAGCCACAGCGGATGCAGCTCCTCTCCATGCTCGCCGTGATCATCCTGGGCGGAATCGTCCACTGCCACATTGTCAGCTTCCTGTTCTCCGAGCCGGAACATCTGCAGCACGTAGTAGATATAGAGCACGATGGTGCACAGTCCCACCGCCGCGGTGATCCAGTATGGCAGTCGCCAGAAATGGTTGATCAGCCCCATTCCGACGCCGATGGAGAAGGCCACGAGGAAGAACTCGATGTCCGTGCGGAAGACTCTCGGACTGGCTGTGAAGGCCGTCGGCCGGGTCTTCCTGTTGCGTGAGATGTAGTAGGTCAGGCCCACGATGCAGAAGGCCAGCGTGGCCAGCATGAACGGAGCACCGATGATCGCTCCCATGCCGATCGCCTGGCTTTCACCCTCCGGGCTGTGCAGGCGGTTCGTCGAGATATCCTTGGCAATCGCCACCACGGGGATGATCGTTTCCGGCATCGCCGTGCCCACCGCCGCGAGGATGCTGCCCACCACGCCGCTGTCCAGGCGCAGACGTACTCCGAGCCACTCCACGGCATTCGTGAAGACTTCCGCGGCGATGAGGATCATCGCCAGGCTCAGCACGGTCAGTGCCAGTTCTGCGCCGAGATGCATGCGCGCCTATTATACGGGGCGCGCTCTCAGCCCTCCACGGGGCTGAGCCTGCCACTGATCAGCTCGCGCAGCTTGTCCTTGAGCAGGTCGCGGTCGATGGGCTTGCTGATGTAGTCATCCATTCCGCATTCCAGGCAGCGTTCGCGGTCGCCGGCCAGGGCATTGGCCGTCATGGCGATGATGTGCACATGATTCTGCAGGTCCTCGGTTCCGCGGATCTGGCGGGTGGCTTCATAGCCGTCCATTACCGGCATCTGGCAATCCATCAGGATGAGATCATACGGCGCTGCAATATGTGCGTCACATGCCAGCTGCCCGTTCTCCGCAGTATCCGCCTTCAGGCCATTCTGCTCCAGTAACCTGAGAGCGATGCGCCGGTTGACCGCATTGTCCTCCACCAGCAGCACCCGCAGTTCTCCCGCCTCGGGCAGCGGCGGTTCCGGCGCCTGAGGGAGATCCCGGGGGGCTGTGCTGACAATCTGGCCTGAATCCACAAGCAGATTCTCGATGGCAGTACGCAGGTCCTGGCTGCGTTCGGGCCAGCCCGTGATCTCACGCAGGTTGCTGCCGGGAGGAAGAATCGGCTGCACGAGGCAGTCCGCAGGCATGATCAGCAGCTGAGGCAGGCTTGCCAGTTCGCCGCGGGGACTGAGCATCAGCTCAAGTCCGCCTGCATTGTTGCTGGTACCCGGCAGGCAGCAGAGCAGCAGGTCCGCATCCCGCCGCTGTTCTTCACTGACCGGCACGCGCTCCACGATGATGCCGAGCTCTCGGCAGGTTCCGGCAAGCTGGGTGACGGCTTCACTGTTGTTGCCCATCAGCAGTACGCGGCAGCCGCTCACGAGCCGGGATGGTTTATCCTGGCGGGCATCAGCTACATCCAGGAGCACCGTGAACCAGAAGGTGCTGCCCCGGCCATTCTGGCTCTCCACCCCGATGTCACCATGCATCAGCTCGACCAGCTGGCGACTGATGGTCAGTCCCAGACCCGTGCCGCCATAGCGGCGGGTAGTTGAACTGTCAGCCTGGCTGAAGGGCCTGAAAAGCCTGGCTATCTGCTCATCAGAGAGTCCGATTCCCGTATCCGCTACGCGACAGAGCAGCTTCACCTGATTGCCGGCATTGTGAATCAGGCTCACATCAAGTGAAACCACTCCGGATTCCGTGAATTTCACAGCGTTGCCAAGCAGGTTGATCATCACCTGGCGCAGGCGTCCTGAATCCGCGACCAGCCGGTCCGGGATGCCGGCATCAACACGCTTCTCGATCCGCAGCCGGGCATTGGACTGTGCCCGCAGCCCGATCAGGGTCACTACGTCACGCACGCAGTCCCGCAGGCTGAACTCATGAGGATCCAGTTCCAGCTTGCCTGCCTCGATCTTTGAGAAGTCAAGGATATCATTGATGATCTGCAGCAGGAAGTTGGCGGAACTGTCCAGCAGCTCGATGTACTCGGTCTGTTCCGGACTGAGCCGTGACTCACGCAGCAGGCCGGCCATGCCTATGATGCCGTTCATGGGCGTGCGGATCTCATGGCTCATGTTGGCAAGGAACTGGCTCTTGGCGACATTTGCAGATTCCGCCTGGCGCCGGGCCTCCATCAGCTTCATCTCCATCTCATTGTGGGCCGTGGTGTCGTAGCTGTAGATGTTGACGCAGTTCTGCTGGCTGATCCCGAACAGCAGGAAATTGAAGTTGCGGCCCTTCAGTTCAGTGTGGACCTGCAGCGCCAGATCCTCCTCAATCATTTCATCAAAGCTCACGCTGTCAGGGATGTCGAGCAGTCTGTGCAGGTTCTGGCCCTCTGCACAGGGAATGTCAAAGAACATACAGGCGGCGTTGTTGGCAAACACCAGCCCGCCTTCGCGGTCACAGCGCATGATCGGGAAGGGGTTGACACGGGGGATGTTGGCAACATTCTCCGTGCGCCGCTGTTCCTCCCGCAGCGCCTGCTGCATTGCCAGCAGACCTGCAGTACGCTGCTCAACGAGTTCCACGATCTCGATGTTGCGCATCTGCAGATCACGCAGATAGGTGATGATCAACAGGCAGATGAAGGAAATGATACCGATGGCAAGGGGCACGGCACCACGCCCCGAAGTCGCGAATGAACCGGCAACCGGCCGGAAACTGATGCGCCAGCTGCGACCGGCGAATTCCATGTCGTGGCTGTAATCGAATGTCTGGTTTCCAGGCTGTGAAGTCAGTCCATTTGAATAGAGTTCCGTGACGGCTTCGCCCGGGGTGCGATCATCTATCACGATCGCCCGATCAGTAATACCGTGGCGCGCCAGCAGAATCTCATTGAAATGGTCCAGGTTGAGCAGAACCTCAATGAAACCCATGATCTGCGGGTTGCCTTCATATCCGGGTCCACTGGGATTCTGATTGTCAAAGACGGGCAGCAGCAGGACTACTGAGGAATCCTTGTGGTCAACCTGGATCAGGTCGATGCGCCGGCTGGCCAGAGGAATGTTGCTGGCCTTGCTGCGCCGGATCATTTCTATGCGGCCCGGGTAGCCGGCGATGTTGAATCCAATGATCGGCCGGTTCTTCTCCTCCGGAGCTGCATACAGCACGGGATAATAGAAATCCCGGTCCAGCTCAGGCAGGACTGCATTGTCCTCAATCCGCTTCAGAGTGAAATCGGGCAAGTCGTTGGCACGCACGGACTCCACGAAGTTATCCAGGTCCGTGTCATGCACCAGTGGAGCCCAGAGAATTCCCTCGATGTCCGGATGTTCGCGCAGCTGGTATGCACAGAATGTCTCAAATTCACTGCGCTCGACGAAAGTGGAACTGTCGAAGTAGCTGCGCACCGCATACAGGACATCCACCTTGCGTTTCAGCTCTGACTGGATGTCACTGCTCAGCCTGCTGCAGCCGAAACGGTATTCAGCCAGGTTGCGCTGACGCTCCCAGACGCTGGCTGCAATGCCGGCCAGCAGCGAACCGGCCACACTCAGCACGATCACGGCGATGAACATCCGGTTGCTGTGGCGGCGGCTGCGGGAACCGGAATCAGTAGCGTGTACCCGGGCAGACACTATGCCACAGTATATGTATGTAGGGTTGCACTGCTTGCCACTTACTCCGGTTGTAACCGATCTGCCCTGATTTAATCAGGCTTGAGCCTGGGATTAACCTGATGTGGGATACCGGGAAGCATCCGGGCGGAAAATCGCCCGGACTGGCCGGTGCTAAACTCAGCTCGATGGATGAACACCTGATTCTCGTCGTCAATCTGGGAGCTTCCAGCAGCAAGCTGGCTATCTTCCAGGGACGTAAAATGCTGCATGAGGACAACCTGCGGCTGGATGACCAGCAGGCAAGGTTGCCACTGCTTGAGCAGCTGCCCCTGAGGCTGGCTCAGCTGCGAGCTTTCCTGGAAAACCACTCTCTGGAGATCAGCAGTTTCAGTGCCGTTGCGGCCCGTGGTGGAATGATGAAGCCGCTCTCGCGCCGTGGGGTGATCCGCGTTGACGATGCGATGCTCGATGACCTGCGATCCTGCCGTTATGGAGAACACCCCTCCAGCCTGAGCGCATTGTGCGCAGTGGAACTGCTCCGGGAGTGCGGCGGGGAACTTCCGGTCTTCGTGGTTGATCCGGTCAGTGTGGATACACTGAGTGATGAGGCGCGCATGAGCGGCGTACCCGGGATCGAACGCCGTGGCCGGCATCATGCTCTGAACGTGCATCATGTTGCCGTGCAGGCTGCGGAACGTCTGAAGCGGCCCCTGCACCAGCTGCAGCTCGTGGTCGCGCATTTCGGAAGCGGCGTGAGCATCTGCTCAGTGCGTCGGGGACGGGTGATTGACGTCAATGACGCCCAGCTCGGGGAAGGACCCTTCAGTGTGGCACGGGCCGGCAGTCTGCCGATTGAGGGCCTGCTGCAACTGGCGGAGGACCATGAGGACCATGTGGCTCTGCGCCGGACGCTGTCCCGTTACAGTGGCATGGCGGGGTATACGGGTACCGGCGATTTCCGGGAAATCGAGCGGCGCCTGGAGGAAGGTGACAACGCTGCACTGCGCAGCTATGATGCGATGCTCTTCCAGAGTGCGAAGTACGTGGCGGCGTACGCCGGATCGCTTGGTCAGCGCCCGGATGCCGTAGTGATCACGGGGGCAATGCTGCACAGCACCCGTTTCCTCAACGATCTGCGGGAGCGCATTGCCTGGATCGCGCCTGTCTACAGCTTTCCCGGAGAGGCTGAGCTGCAGGCCCTGGCTGATGGAGTTGCCGGAGTACTGGAAGGTAGCGAGACCGCATTCGCATACTCGGAGATTCCCACTCCGCATGAAGCTCCACCGCACGGTTTCAACGAACTGATCCGCCGCGCGGCGGACTGTCCGCCCCTTGGATTCGTGGTGGCGGGTGCCGCCAGCCAGGAGGTCGCCGAGACGGTTGCCATGGCGCATGCCCATGGCTTCAGTGGTTTCGTGCTCGTCGGCGAGCGAGCCGCGGTCGAACAGGAGCTGGCTGAGGCAGGTGTGGACAAGGCCGCGGTGGAGATCATTGACAGCACGGATATCGTTGCCGATGCGATCCGCGAGGTGCAGTCCCGCCGGGGCAGTGTGCTCGTCAAGGGCAAGTGTGACACGGCCCGCCTGCTGCGTGGGGTGCTTGGCACGCTGCCGCATGAGGAGAAGCCCTTCCTCAGCCACTGTGCCGTGTTCGAGGACGAAATCAGCGGACGCCTGATCGGGATCACCGACGGCGGTCTGAATGTGGCACCGGACATCTTCGGCAAGATGGGCATGCTTGGCAACGCCATCCGCATGTTCCATGCCCTGGGGCATCGCCGTCCGCATGCGATGCTGGCAGCGGGGATGGAGGACAAGGGCCAGGACCTGCCGGCCATCCGTGACGCGGTGGAGATGGTTCGCATGCATAGGGAGGAAGGACGCTGGCCGGATGCAGTGGTGGACGGCCCGTTCGGGATGGACGTGGCACTCAGCGCCCAGGCGGCGATGCGCAAGGGCATCCGCAGCCCGGTGGCCGGCCGTGCCGACATCATCGTCACTCCGAACCTCGAGGCCTGCAACTTCTCGGTCAAGCTCGCGGTGATCTACACCGGGCAGCCCTGGGGCGGTCTGGTGCTCGGCGGACCGTTCCCGGTGATCGTCGGCAGCCGCGCGGACGAAGTTGCCAACCGGGTCTGCAGCATCGCGCTGGCCCGGCTGGTCAGTGCCGGACTGGACAGGGATGGCTGAGATGCCGATCTTGCCGGCGGTCATATTGCTGCTGTTCTGCCTTGGCATGGCGGTGTGGACCGCAGTGGCTGCCAGTGGTGGGCGGCGAGACCGGGAACGCCTGCGCCAGGCGCGCAGCAACCTTGTACCGCAGCCGGCTGGTGAACGCTTCCGCGAGCAGATGCTGGACGGCCTGCCGGAACCGGTCTGCCGCTACTTCCGTCATGCGATCGCGGAAGGCACTGAGATTTACGACGGCGCAATTCTGGCAATCGACGGCGAGATGCTGATCAGGCCGGGCCAGCCCTGGTTCCCGTTCACTTCCACCGAGTTGATCCGCCATGGCCACGGCCTGCTCTGGGAAGCCCGCATGCGGATGGGTGCCGTGGGCTTCAACGGATACGACATGTACCGCGCCGGTGAAGGCCGCATGTGCTGGCGCATGCACGGACTGTACCCTATGGCAAGCGCGGAAGGTGATGCCATCAGTGAAAGCGCGGCGGGACGGATGGCGGCGGAGATGATCTGGCTGCCGGGCATGCTGTTGCCGCAGCACGGCGTACAGTGGGTGGCGGACAATGTCAACGAGATCCGCTGCCAGCTGTCAGTTGACAAGTATGACTTCGAGCTGCGCTTCATGCTTGATGGCAAGGGGCGTGTGCTGCGGCTGCGCATGCAGCGGCTGCGCAACCAGGATGACGGCAGCTCCGAAGTGCTGGAGTTCGGCATGGACAGCAGCGCGGATTTCACTGCCAATGGCTTCACTGTACCAGGTGAATGCAGCGTGGCCTGGCAACCCGACGACGTGCTGGCCCGCTTCGAATTCTGGCGAGGCAGGCTGCGCTCGATGAGCCAGACAGACAGCTGAAGCAGACCGGTCATGCCATGTGTCCCCCCCATTTCTCCCCGCTAGTGTTCCTGTGCCCCTGCTGCTGATCCCGCTATCATCCTCTCAACGGGCCTTCTCCAAATAACGGGAGGACTATCATGGACAGAAAGTTGGGAAACACCGGTGCTGGATTGCGCAGCACCATCTCCATGCTGGCGTTGGCAGGCGCGCTGCTGCTGGCAATTGCATTCAGTGCTGCCTGCGCTGGACGTTCTCAGGCACCGGAGAATGGACAATCCGCTGCTCAGTCACTTGAGCAGGTACTGGCGGAACTGGAGGCGATGCCTGTCCCCGCCGATACGGACCCCGACAGCTTTGAGGAGCTGCGGCGGGAGCTTGCCAGGGTGCTGAAGCAGGAGTGGGCAGATCGCAGCGCTGCCAGGGCACCGGGCACATTCGCCTTTCCCTATGCCGACCTGAACTTCATTGAGCAGGACAGCCTGGCATACCTGAACTGGAACTGCTACTTCACCGCAGACTACGATATGAACGGTGAGGTAGGCATCTCCGATCTGACGCCACTTGGAACATTTCTCGGTCGCGATGACAGCCAGCCCGGATTCCCTTTCTGGGTTGACGGTGATAACAACGGAATTATCAGTCTGGCGGACATAACACCGATCGGCACGAACTTTGGCTGCTCGGTGTTCAACTACAAGGTGCAGGGCACGCATACCCCGGGTGACCCTGACAGCTGGCAGACGCTGGACATCATCTCCCGCAGCCAGCGCGAGGGAGCCAGCCTGAAGTACCAGCTGCCAGATCCCTGTGGCGGCATGCAGTACCGTCTCGTGCCCCTCGCAGTAGACAACGAGGAGTCCGTTGCACTGTATCCCGGAAACGGCATCATCGACATCATCGAGGACGTTGAAGTGGTGCAGACAGGCAGCATCGCCGGTACCGTTGTCAGCGGGGTGGACCAGTCCCCGCTGGCGGCGACTGTCACGCTGGAGGGTCAGGACCCCGTACTGACAGGCTCTGACGGCAGATTCAGCTTCAGCGGGCTTGAGCCGTCCGCCCGCCTGGCGATCCAGGTCAGCGCTGACGGATTCCGTGACAACACTGCGGTGTATGCAGTGGTGGCCGGCACCACCCGTGCACAGCGCATCGAGATGCTTACACGCGCGCCGGGCCAGCAGATTGATGCCTCCGCTGGTGGATTCGTGCTGGGCACAGCGCAAAGCAGCCTGCAGATCCCGGCGGACAGCCTTGTCGACAGCCTCGGCCAGCAGCTCAGCGGAAATGTCAGCGTGCAGTTCTCCTACATTGATCCGACGGATGACGCTCAGATGGATGCCGCACCCGGTGATTTCTGCGCCCGCCAGCTGGATGACTCGATTGCGATGCTGGAAAGCTTCGGGATGGTCGAGGTTTTCATTGACGACGGCATCGGCGGGCAGGCGAATCTCTCGCCGGGAAGCGCAGCCCCGGTGAGCTTCCCGATCCAGCCTGAACAGCAGGCCACCGCTCCTGACACAATGCCGCTCTATTCATTTGACGAGGCCACCGGCATGTGGGTCGAAGAGGGCATTGTCACCAAGGATCCGGGTGGCAAGAGCTACTCAGGTGAGCTGACGCATTTCTCGCAGTGGAACTGTGACCAGCCGCTTATCACCACCTGCATCGAGGTGCTGGTGCTTGACAACGCGCAGAATGCAGTCGAGGGAGCACTCGTGGAAGTGGTCGGAGTTGACTACACAGGGAGGAGCTTCGGCTATACGGATGAGAGCGGCATAGCCCACATCCCTTGCCGGATAGACTCGACAGTACAGGTCAATGCCAGCTATGGCGAGAATATCGGTGGCGGTGAGTTTCAGACTCCCACGACAGTGATGAGCTGCAATGACAGCGAGCATGGAATCAGCATCGGCAGCGTCACGCTGGATGGGACGATCAACTTTGCCCCGAAGGCGGCCCTGAGTGCATCAGCCTATGGTGGCACTGTTCCGCTGGCTGTCCAGTTTGATGCGTCCGCCACGACTGACCGCAATGACGATATCGTGCTGTATGAGATGGATTTCGATGGTTTTTCAGGTCCGCTGGACTGGCAAGTGGTTTCCTTGGAAAGCATCAGTCACGTCTATACGAATAGCGGGCATTTCCTGCCGATCCTGCGTGTGAAGGATTCCGGCGGACTTGAATCAACAGTGACAATCCTGATCTGCGTGCAGTAAGGGGCACCTCCATCCAGTGGGGCGGGCGGACTGTGCACTGCCCGCCCCGCGCGTTCCCATGGCGGCTGCTTCCTGATGCGGATCAGCTGCCGAAGGCGTAGAGCCTGCCATCCTCGCTGCCGATGTACAGCGTGCCGTCGGCGGCGATGGCCGGTGAGGAGCGTACCCAGTTGCCGGTGCCGTACTGCCACTGCAGGCTGCCATCGGGGCTGAGGCAGTAGACGCGATGGTCCGCGGAGCCGAAGTAGATGTTGCCATTTGCGCCGATCGCCGGGGAGGAGACCACCCAGTGGCCCGTCGGGAAGGTCCATTTCAGCTCACCCTGCGGGCTGAGGGCATACATGTTCGTGTCCCAGCCCCCGACATAGATCGTGCCGTCCGCGGCGATCGAGGGCGAGCAGGAGATGTTGTCATTCAGCGGGTAGGACCACTGCAGGCTGCCGTCGGGATTCAGCGCATAGAAGTTGTCATCGAAGCTGCCGAAGTAGACCGTGCCATCGGATCCGATTGCCGGTGAGTCATAGATGCCCTTGCCGGTCGGGAAGCTCCATTTCAGCGAGCCGTCAGGGTTGAGGGCATAGAAGCTGTAGTCGTAACTGCCGAAGTAGACTGTGCCGTCGGCAGCGATCGCCGGCGAGGAGCGCACCCAGTCCCCGGCTGCAAAGGCCCACTTCTGCGTGCCGTCAGGACTGAGCGCGTACAGGTGGTTGTCGAGACTGCCGAAATAGATAGTGCCGTCCCTGCCCACGGCCGGGGAGCTGAAGACCGTGAAGCCGGTCTCGAACTTCCATTTCAGGCTGCCGTCGGGATTGAGCGCATAGAGGGAGTAGTCGTCACTGCCGAAGTAGATGGTCCCGTCATCAGCGATGGCGGCCGATGAATAGACAATGCCGCCGGTGGGGAAGCTCCACTTCAGGCTGCCGTCCGGGTTGATCGCATACAGGCTGAAGTCCAGGCTGCCGATGTAGACCGTGCCATCCGGGGCCAGCGAGGGAGAGCTGAATACGTCATCGCCTGTATCGAAGCTCCAGTGCAGGGCCTTGCCTGCCGGACCGTTGTATGGGCTCTGGCGGGAATGGGAGAGGTCCATGCCGAACTGGGACCATTCGCCAGGCAGTGTCAGCTGCAGGCTGGCCTCCGCCTGCAGGCCGTCGTTGTCAGTCACGCGCAGGCGTGCTGTGTAAGTGCCGCGCAGCGGGTAGACATGCTGGGCCTGGGGTGCGGGACCGTAGGCATCAAAGCTGCCGTCACCATCGAAGTCCCATTCATGCAGCAGGATCTCGCCGTCCGGATCAGAGCTTGCTGATGCATCGAAGTTGACAACGAAGGGCGCCAGCCCGGACTGGCGGTCAGCCGTGAGCAGGGCCAGGGGAGCGGCACTGGGGGGAGTATCCACACTGAGTTCCAGTTCCGCCAGCCCGTATCCGCCCTCATCATCCACGGCGGCCACCGTCACGGTGTTCTGGCCAGGCAGCGGAAACTTGCTGCTGGCATGCGGCTCCAGACTCGTGAGCTCAAAAGCGGCGTCGCCATCCAGATCCCAGAGGTAGAAGGCGATCCTGCCATCACTGTCCACGGAACCCGAGGCGTCGAAATTCACGCTGAGCGGGGCAGGCCCGCTGGTCAGGTCCGCGCTCAGGCTGGCAGTCGGCACGGCGTTGAATGCGCTCCAAGTCCGGAAGGACAGCGCGTTGACCGTGAACGGAGTACCCGAGGAATTGGAAAGCAGGCAGTGGAGCTGGCCGGAGGGTGAGAGATAGCGCGCTTCGTCGATCGCCAGGGTCTTCGCTGTATTGAAGGGGCCATGCCATTCCCAGCGGCCCAGCTCGTAATCCGGCAGGGCAATCCAGGCTGCGCTGCCCGGCGGCATACTGAGCAGCACCGAGATGCTGTCCGCACTGCGTGAGCCGGGATCGAAGCCATACAGCGCCCAGGCAAGTACTCCCTCCTCCGCTGATAGCAGCAGCCCGTTGTCATCATCCTGTGTCCCCGGTCCACGCTCCAGCGCTGCATTTCCCGGGATCAGACTTTCCCGCAGTCCGCTGGCTGTGCGGCCTGAGGGCAGCGCGGGCATGCCGGCGTTGCTTGTCTGGACTGCCGTCATTTGCGACTGCGCGGGCGGAGCAGTACTACAGGAAAGCGACAGCAGCAAGGTACCAGCCAGTACCAGGTTGCGGGCCGGATACATCAGTTTCATCTATCTGGGTCTCCCAGGAAAGGAATCCGGAAGAGCTTAATCCCGCAGGCAATGGCCCCAGTGGGCTGCCATACACATGCTGGTGACATGTTGTGACAGTATTGGGATGAGACTCGAGATCGCCCAGGAGATTGCTGGAACGGCCATATAGATGACAAACGTCGCTATATATTGGTCCCGGTGAAGTAAGAGAGATGGAATCTTCTGTTGAACTATTGCCGTCCGTGCCGCATCATATATGCAGATCGACCAAGGGGAATCAGATGGGACCTGTTCAAACTGCATCTGTATTGCTGGCTATCCTGCTGGCAATCACATCCTGCGGCAGCGGCGGGCCGAAATTCGAACCCGGCCCGGCACCATCTGAGCCTGCATGGTCGATGGCCGGTGGCAACCCGCAGCGAAATGGCCAGAGCACGCTGCCTGGCCCCGAGCTCGGCAGCGCTTTCACACTGCTTGAAGACTACTGGGTATTTGATGACATTGAAGCAGATGTTTTTAGTGGAATAACCCGGCATGTGGTGGATGATGATGGCAACATATACTTTGCCTCCCTGGACACCATTTACGCTCTCGGCTCAGATGGATCAGCGCGCTGGACCCGGAATGTCCTTGATGACGAGTTCGATGCCGGATACTACATGGATACAAACTGTGCCCCGGTCATCTACGACGAGAAGTTCCTGGTCTTCGCTTCAGGTGCTGAAGACATCTTATGCATGGATTTCGATGGCAACCTGAAGTGGAAAACCAGCCTGGAAGGGGACGGCACACAGTTGATTGCTGCAGAAGGACGCATTTATGCAACTGCAGGATTCAGTATCCATTCCCTTGACAACGCAGGAAATCAGTTGTGGGAGACTGATCTGGGCAACTGGATCAGCTGGGATATCCTGCCCGCCATCTCCCCTGACGGCAATCTGTTGCTGTCCATGGACGAAAACGGTTTCGTGGCTCTGGACACAAGCGGCAACGAGCTCTGGCGCTATCTGCCTGCCAGTCCTGCGGCTGAGCTCGCATCGAACATCATGTATGCAGGGGAGATGTGGATCATCCCCGATGCGAATGGCTGGACTGCACTCAGTGAAGCAGGGGAGCTGCTCTGGCAACTCGAAGACGAGACAGCGGCCGCCGGCGTGCGCTCCGCCCCGGTTGTGGACCCGGCTGGCCAGCTGTATTTCCTGATGTCAGCAGAGATCGGTGAGCACAGAAACCTCGTTGCCTGCAATCGCGACGGGCAGATTCAGTGGAGTAAGGACAACCTGCAGGGCAGCAACAGCAAGGGGCAGGATCTGATGGTGGATGCACGCGGCCGGATATATGCAATGTACCTGAGGGGCGTTACCGTCTACAGCAGCAGCGGCGACAAACTGGGTGCGTTCCAGTATCTGGATCTGGACTGGCCACAGCAGTTCTGGACACTTTCAATCACTCCGCAGAACAAGTTGATCGTTGGTGCTCGTAGCGCTGGGATAGTCGGCATGCGCTAGTACATATTCAATGACGAGCAAACAGTAGTGCTGGAAACTCAGATATCCGGGGTATAATCCCCCCAGCGACAGGAAAGCCCAATGTCAAACTGAGTGGGTGGTAATGCTTGGATGCAATATCTGTTTTTGTTTGTGCTGCTGTCATGCACCGTTTCCTGCGCTGTCAATCATTCCTTTAAACCAGCTGAAGCATCTACAGAGCAAGTCTCCTGGCCTGTGAGGGGTGGCAATCCCCAGCACACGGGTCAGAGTTTGAATGAGCTATTGCTTGAAGCAGCACCCGGGGAAGGCATCGAGAGTAGCTGGCGCTATGACAGCCTGCATTCCTATCTTGCCAAGCAGAACTTCAGCCATGTCACGATGGATGATGAGGGTCACTTCTACTTTCAGGATACCTACAGACTGGTTTCGCTGGAACCAGATGGAGAACTTCGCTGGTCGCTCGATTACAACGATGAACGTCAGCAGTGGATCGAACCTGTAGATGGGATTGAACCCCAGATCTGCGCTGATGGACAGATCATTATCCTCAGCACGCATGGCTATCTGCTGGCAGTCAGTGACCAAGGTGAAATCACATGGAGTTATGATACCGGAGAAGGAGCATTTCTTGTAGTTGGCAACCGTATCCACTTTGCAGGTGCTCGCAATTTCCTGGTGCTCGACAGCAAGGGAGAGCTGATCTGGGAAAGCGAGATTAACCACGATGCGGAGTCCTGCCAGCAGCATGGATTTGCCGTTTCCCCAGATGGCAGTGTGCTGCTGCGGGGTCGGGAGCTGAAACTGCTGAATGCAGAAGGCAGACTCGTCTGGGAATCCCCGATCAGGAATCACGGTGCCAGGAGCTGGGACTTTTCTGTCTATGCCAACGGCCTATGGCTGCTGTCTGCAGAGGATGGAATACTAGCTGTCAACGATGAAGATGGCAGCCAGGCATGGCACCATCCAATGCAAATCTCCGAACAGCAGGAGAGAATCTGGCCCTGCGTCTCACGCGAAGGGAGGATTTACATTCCTTCCTCAAACTTTCCTTCAAGTGATCCCGATCTGACCGTACTGGATATGAATGGCAATACTCTCTGGACAAAAGTTCTTTCACCCGGACCACACTCCCTGCAGAAAGCACTTGTTCTGGACAGCACCGGAAGAGCCTGCCTGCTCACTGGTTTCGAGATTCTTGTCTATGACGTAGATGGAATCCAGATCAGCTCAATTCAATTGCCTGATGATGGCAGCGTAGGCTGGAGTAGGCCGCAGAGCCTGCTGATCAGGCGGGATGGCGGGTTGTTGGTTTCCTTCCACGGCGGTCCTGTATTCGGACTACCGTGAGTTTTGATAGTGCAATTTGCTCCGCGCCTCCGGAACCCGCAGCCTGCCACCCTCAACCTGCAACCGGATCCATAGTTCTTGGTCACTGATCCCGTGCCAGACCGAAGTCTGGTCTCCGCGGGTATAATCCCTCTGCCATGGCATCCTGCCGACAGAGGAGTGTGATCCAGTTCGCCGCTACCCGCGGCGATGGAACCGCTCATGCTTAGGTTGTAGGACATCGGTTGTAGTGGGGAGCGTACTCCCTGGAACAACCACTTTGGAAATCTGCTACACCCTACAACCCAGCTCCCAGATCCTCGAAACCCATCATCTAACATTGACGCGCGCGCGGCATGTCGTATTTGCCGCCGCCCAGGAGAGATTGCTATGCCTATCGTGGCAAAGAGTACTGAACGCAGTGAGAAGGATGAGCGGCTCTACCGCATCCGCCATTCGGCCGCGCACCTGATGGCCGAGGCCGTGCAGGCCCTGTTCCCCGGCACGAAGCTGGCCTTCGGCCCGCCGATCGAGGACGGCTTTTACTACGACTTCGACACCGAGCACACCTTCAACGAGGATGACCTCAAGGCGATTGAGAAGAAGATGGAGGAGCTGCGCCAGAAGAAGGCGGAGTTCGTCTGCATCCCGGTTTCCAAGGCGGATGCGCTGAAGCGCTTCCAGGACATGGGTGAGAAGCTCAAGGCCGAGCATGTGGAGACCCTTGAGGACGGCAAGATCACGCTCTACCAGGATGGCGACTTCATCGACCTCTGCGCAGGACCGCACGTTGAGCACACCGGCGAGATCAAGCACTTCAAGCTGATGCACAGCTCCGGCAGCTACTGGCGTGGCGATGAGAAGCGCGAGCGCCTGCAGCGCATCTACGGCACCGCGTGGGAGAGCAAGGACGAGCTGAAGGGCTACCTGCACCGGCTCGACGAGGCGAAGAAGCGCGACCACCGTGTGCTCGGCAAGGAGCTCGGGCTCGTGGACTTCCCTGAGCTGGCCGGCCCCGGCCTGCCGTTCTACCTGCCGCCCGGCGCGCACATCCTGCAGTCGCTGAAGAACTGGATGTGGGAGCTGCATGAGAAGGGTGGCTACGGCCACACTGACAAGGTTTACCAGCCGCTCAACACGCCGCACATACTCAAGACGGATGCCTGGCATACCAGCGGCCACCTGGAGAACTACCGCGACGCGATGTTCATGGTTTATTCGCTCGATGAACTGGAGAGCGGGATGATCGGCGGTGACAACGAGAACAGCAAGGAAGGACTTGGCAACTACGGCCTCAAGCCGATGAACTGCCCCGGCCACGTGATGCTCTACAACGTCGGCACCAAGAGCTACCGCGACATGCCGGTGCGCTTCTTCGAGTTCGGCACGGTCTACCGCTATGAGCGCCAGGGCGTGCTGCACGGCCTGCTGCGCGTGCGCTCCTTCACGCAGGACGATGCCCACATCTTCTGCACCCCGGAGCAGTACGAGGCTGAGATCGAGGGCGTGTTCGACTTCTGCTGCCATATCTGGGACACCTTCGGCTTCGACTACCACGTCGCGCTGAAGACCCGCGGCGAGAAGAGCATGGGCTCTGATGAGGTCTGGGAGATGGCCGAGGCCGGACTGAAGAAGGTACTGGACAGGCGGGCGCCTGGCAAGTACTACATCGAGGAGGGCGATGCCGCCTTCTACGGGCCGAAGATCGACTTCGTTGTCAGCGACAGCCTCGGGCGCAACTGGCAGGGCTCCACGATCCAGCTGGACTTCAACCTGCCGGAGCGCTTCGGGCTGGAGTACGTTGACAGCAACGGCGAGCGCCAGCGCCCGGTGATGATCCACCGCGCGATCCTCGGCAGCTTCGAGCGCTTCTTCGGACTGCTGATCGAGGAGTTCGGCGGGGCCTTCCCGCTCTGGCTGGCGCCGGAGCAGGTACGGGTGCTGCCGATCACCGATGCGCAGAATGACTACGCGCACCAGGTCTGTGATGAGCTGCGCCGCGCTGGCCTGCTGGCAACGGTGGATGACAGCTCGGAGAAGCTGGGCAAGAAGATCCGCGGGGGCAAGACCCACAAGGTGCCCTACCTCGTGGTGGTCGGCGGCCAGGAAATGGAGAACAACACCATCACGGTGGAGGGCTACTTCGACGGCAAGCTGGCGGACATCACCACCGTCAACGCGCTGGAAGCCCGCATGCGCCTGGAGATTGACAACAAGGTCGCACGCCGCCGCGAGGAATAGGAGGTGCGGCGCAAGCCGCACAACGGGAGCTGCACGCTTCAGCGGTAGACGGAGGTCGAGCGCAAGCTCGGCAGGGAGGTCAGTCCCGCCGCAGGCAGGACTGGCCAGGGGTGCTGCATACCGCGCCAGCAGGATGCAGCCTTGACCCGGAGCAATCCTGGCAAATGATTCAACGATGACTTGGGGAGGGGTAATCACCCCTCCCTTTTCAATTCATTTCCTCTAGTTTTCTCTCAATTCTCTCGAGCCTTTCCACGATTTCCGTCAGGTCAGGCTCGACGGGTTCCGGTGCTCTCAGCACCAGGGCAGATACTGCGGCTGTCAGGCTGCCAAGGATTCCCACACCGACAATCATGATCAGTACACCGGTTATTCGTCCTGCGGTTGTAACCGGGTAGATGTCCCCGTACCCGACCGTTGTGGAGCTGACAACAGTCAGCCAGACGGCATCAAAGAAGCCCTGTATGCCGGGATTGCTGCCGTGTTCGAAATAGTAGAATGCCGTGCTGCCAAGGAAGACGATAGCCAGCGTTGCCATCATGAGCGACTGGATGGGGTTTGAGCTGAGCATCAGGCCCCAGTTGCGCAGCAGGCGGGCGAGCAGCCGCCCGAAATGCAGGAAGCGGAAAATCCTCAGCAGGCGGACGAGTCGCAGCCATCTGAGACTGGTTACAATTGGTATGGCGCCGAGTAGGTTGATGAAGTTCTGCTGGGCGTACATGATTCTGTCTTCCGCGTTTCTGTAACCCCTGATGTATTCCCACCAGAAGTAGGCACAGGCCGCAGTGTCCGCCAGAATCAACAGCTGCCACAATTGCAGGTTGGGAGCAATACTGTATCTTGATACGGGATATTCAAGCAGCACCACTGCCACAAGGCTCAGCAACGCAACTATCGTGGATGCAGTTTCTCCATGCTTCCGTCTATCGGGGTTGTTCACCCCACAATCCTAGACCATTGTCACGAGCAAATGCCTCCGCCTCGGCAAACAGCTCCATGTAGTCCTCACGAAAAGGATATTTCGGGTAGTCCTGCGCGTAGCCATCGGCAATCATCTCGAAAGCGAAGCACAAACCATCCTCCCGCCAGACATGTGCCAGGATCCGGCCGTAACGGTCGCGCTGCAGTTCCTCCCCCTGGTCGGGGATGAGGCAGACCAGCTGGTCCGCAAGCAGCTCGCCGGCCCGTGCCGATGCCTCCTTGCCATAGTATTCGACGGGCTTCGACGGATGCACTGTCTCCGGAGTATCCAGGCCGATGACCCGCACCGACTCCGATTGTCCATCCAACTCGACTCGGATGGTGTCTCCATCTACGACACGCCGCACCGGATGGCGTGGCAGGCCGCTCAGGTCCTGCACCGGTGGTGCCGGCCGTTCACCGGCGGCCAGCGATACGGTCAGGAGGGGCAGGCCGAGAACTGCCAAAATCAGGATTCGCAATTACTTGGGCGGCTTACAGACTTTGCAGGCGTCGTAGTTCCTGCGTGCCTCAGCCAGCGTCGTCTTGATCTTGCTCTTCTTCAGATACTGGCAGCCGTCAAGGTGGTACTTCTTGCCGGTCTTAGTGATGTAGACGACATATGTCTTCGGATCGATATCCCTATGGCCACTTTGCTGTTCCTGCAGCATCAGCGCGGAGGCCGCACCGCCGATGTTGCCAGCAAACGCCGCATTCCCGGCACTGACAGCACCAACCAGAATCAACGAAGCAATCAAAGCCAGTAACAGTTTCTTCATGGCTTCCTTCCTGGGATGTTTCCCAATCGAAGCCATGAATATATATTCAGAAGTGAGACAAATCTCAATATGATTGGTTATTTAATCTGGATTTGGCATGCCTGGTCATGGTGGTATGTGGCTGATTACGAGTTTCAGCTTACCCAGGAGTGCTTGAAGGTGCGTGCGAAGGAAGAAAGGAATGTCTCGGACTTGAGTGTTTGCATTAAGAATGCGGTATCCAGCAAGAAATACACCGCATTGCAGGATTCAGACTGCTTGGCAACTGAAGGATTGCCAGGCTTAGGCCTGACCTCCTATACCGCTCTCCTGCAGCACCCGCAGGTATTCAACCCACGGACCCACTTCTGCCTTGTACTGCGCTGCCATCGTACGCACGATCTGGTAGATGTGTCCAAGGTCATGCACGGTCCAGGTTGCCAGCAGCTGGGATAGGGTGACTGTGCCGAGAGCGGGGTGGCTGCCCTTCAGCGGGAGTTGCTCCTCGCTGATTGCCATTTCCCGCAACCTGGCAATGTTCGCAGCACGCAGCGCTGCGAATTCCTCCAGCAGCTGATCCAGTGACTTGTCCTGTGAATCCGCGAACTGGGCGAAGCGGTCGAATGGCTCAAACGGCTTTGATTCGCCATGCTCGAGAATGCGCTGGGTCCGTTCAATCCAGTCCGTCCGCTCACCGTGGATCAGGTGCCCGAGGATGTCGTATGCGCTCCAGCTTTCCCCGCCTTCCGTTGCCTGCGTCCAGCAGCCCGGCAGCCCACTGAGCAGGCTGTGCAGCACAGCCGGTGTGCGCTCCAGGATGGCAATGCTTTCGTTGATGTCGTATTTCATGCTGCTCCCGTCCTTGCCCCGTGCCCGCCTGGAAGGAAGGAGTGTCGGCCGTAGACCGACAGGGCCATGTGGCTCACAAGAACCACACACCGACTCCTTGCCTTTCATACCACCCGATGATCAGCTATCCGCTCATGCCTGTCAAGCCTGCCAGCTCAGCAGCCGAGTTCCCTCTGCACCCGATCCACTTCGTCCTGTGTCACTGCACCGAACTCCAGCAGGGCGGACAGGCTGTCAGCGAAGGACTGGCTGCCCCGCGGCAGTTTGGCAGCGTGATCCTGCAGTGCATCACCGCTGGCAATCGCCTCGCGCATCTCCGTATCCGGTATCAGCACCTCATAGGCCGCCACGCGTCCCTGGCCCGAGCTGCGGCGCAGCAGGCGCAGGGCGGTGACGCAGCGCAGTGCATCGGCAAGGTCCCGCCTCCCGGCACCGTTGTCATCATCCGGGAAGACGCGGCGGATACGCTGCACGGCATCCAGCGCGGTGTTGGCATGCATCACGGTGATCACGAGGTGGCCGGTCTGGGCGATTGTCAGGCACATGCGCAGCTCCTCCAGCGTGCGGATTTCCGCAAGGTAGATCACGTCTATGTCCTGGGCCATCGCGGCGCGCATCCCGGAAACGAAGTCCGGCATGTCGATATGCAGGTCCTTGTGCTGGACGATGCTCAGTTTGGGCTGCAGCTGGAACTGCATGGGATCATCCATCAGGCAGATGTGCAGCGACTTCGTGGCATTGAGGTGCTCCAGCACCGCCGCCGCCGCGGAGGTCTTGCCGCTGCCGGTCGGACCGGTGAAGATCAGCAGACCGTTGGGCGCATCCGCCGATTC
The DNA here is from genome assembly GCA_020440605.1 of bacterium. Classification (GTDB taxonomy): domain Bacteria; phylum 4484-113; class 4484-113; order 4484-113; family JAFGCY01; genus JAHEFU01. Next base: position 21,540 of record JAGRNT010000009.1, read on the forward strand.
GAGCACGGCCTGCGGCAGGCCGATCTGGTCCGGGCCGACAATGCGGTAGGCTGCCATCCGCGCCGCGAGGGAGACCTCGCCGCCGCTGCGGCTGGCAGTGAACATGATGCGCAGATTCTCACCGGCGCGCCCGTAGGCCGAACCATCAATGTTGGCAATCCCCCGCAGCAGGCCGGTGCTGCCGCCGAGGCCAGCCACCGCTTCCTCGCCGAACAGCTGCGCTGCCATGCTCGTCAGCTCAGCCGGGTCCAGCGGTTCCTCGCCCTGGCGCTCAAGCGTTCCATGGATGCGTAGGGCTGGAGGCTCGCCCGCCAGCATCAGCATTTCCTGGGCTTCGCTGCTGACCATCGGCCGCAGCAATTCCCGGATCTCATCAGTAGGCTTGACTTGTACCAGCATCGCTTGCTCCGTTTCATAGATTGATGTTCTCGTCACTGTCCGAGGGCAGCAGGCTGCCCTTTGTGATGCCTTCGCGCGGCAGCAGATCCCTGAGCAGCCTGCGTGAATCATGCAGGCGGCGCTTGACTGTGCCTTCCGGCACGGCGAGCTGCAGCGAGACTTCTGCCACGCTGCGCTCCTGGATGTAGAAGAGTTCCACCGTCTCGCGATTGACCGTTGGCAATGCAGATACCGCCCTGTTGACCGATAGCCGCAGCGAATCAAGTTCCAGTTCCTGCTGGGCGTCAGTCCCGCTGCCGGCTGGCTCAGCGCCACTCAGTTCAGCAGGCTGAGGCTGACGCATGATCCTGAGGACCTGGCTTCTGAGGATGCTGCGCAGCCAGGGCAGCAGAGCGCTGTTGCTGCGCAGCTGCCTGATGCGCAGCAGTAGCAGCACCATGGATTCCTGCACGGCGTCGCGTGCCAGACTCTCGTCAGGCAGCATGGCAGCGCAGTACCGCAGGGCCCAGGGATGGAGCTGCTGTACCAGCTCGGAAAAAGCTTCCCTGTCACCATTGCGGCATCTGTCGATCAGCTCATGCATTGCTGCTTATATTGAGCCATGGGAGAGCGAACAGGTTCGGTAGCCTTGCTGCTTCGTAATCAGACAGGCAGATTCATCATTCCGGCAGTCGGTTCAGTACGTACACACGCCGGGTCGCAGTAGTCTCTGCCTGGCTTCAGATCGTTTTTTCAACTCAGGACGCAGCTTCAGCAGTCCTCATCCTGCAGATTGGCATTCCACATCTGCCGGGCCCAGCTGCCTTCCGGCTGCGGATCGGGCATGGCGTTGTCACCGACAAGCTTGATGTAGGTCGTGCTCGCATGCTGATGGGCAGCCTCCCGCTCCCAGGTGAAGATGTCCAGTGTCTCCCACTTGCCGGGCAGCGGATAACCATTGCCATTCAGCTGCGCATAGGGCGGGGCGCCCTCCGTGAGGTAATTCAAGCCATCAAGGATCGCGCTGGGTATTCCGACGCCCCAGGGATTGTAGATGTCGAACACGGCCTGCTTGTTGTTCCAGAGATAGGGGGCGATGTCCAGCGTGTTGTGGAAGCGCCAGGCGCCGGCGGTATTGAAGCGGGCGTCAAAGTAACTGGCAAAGGCCTGGTTACCGGGGGTCAGACCGGCATAACTGTAGGGCTGGACCACGGTGGAGGGCTGCACCGCCTGCAGGCGCGACTGCAGCAGCAGAGCCATTGGTCCGGTGAGCGTGCCTCCCAGGCTGTGGCCGGCAACATAGACCTTCGGCGGGCGCACATTCAGCAGGAAGTCAAGCAGGCTGATCCCTCCGCGCTTCTGGTCCTGCATGCTCAGCAGGTCCTTCAGGCCGTCATGCGTGCCCCTGGCAATCAGGGCGTCACCGGGCGCCTGCGGGTCAAATGCGTTGTAAGGCAGCTGCTGCTTGATGCGGAAATCCTCGTCGCACCAGGCCTCCAGGCTGTCCATGGTGGTTCCGCGGATGATCACGGCATAGCTGCCGGTGACGCGCTCCACCGCTGCATACATCAGGCTGTAGATCACACCGAGGCCGGAGTAGAGGGCCACGGGTCCCCAACGTACATTCCAGACATTGTTGGTCTTGTTCTTGATCACGTTCGTGATCTGATCGGGGGCATCATAGGCAATCGATGCGAAATTGATCATCAGCCAGGGGTAGTGGCTCACTTCCGGGTTATACATGGCGTGCTCCTGCCGGAATTATTCCGATCTGCCTTTAAGCAGCAATGAATTGCAACGATTATTGCACGAATGTTGACTCATGGATACCTTTCTGCATAGGAATTTGCAAACCAATGTAAAAACAATCTGACCAATGCTTCGGTCCAATTGGAGCATGTACTCGCTCGGCCTGGCCACCCGGCTGCCGCAACAGCAATTGGGAAGTATGGCGGCGGCTGCAGTGCGCTGATGGCTGGCACTAAAATATCCGGCATGGCGCTTCGCGTATTCAACACCCTGTCACGGAAGAAAGAGGACTTCGTCCCGGCCTCGCCGGAAGTCGTGCGCATCTACACCTGCGGCCTGACCGTCTACTCGCGCATGCACATCGGCCACGCCCGCACCTACTGCTTCTGGGACATGTTCCGCCGCTACCTCGAGTACAACGGCTACCACGTGATGAGCGTGATCAACTACACCGACATCGACGACCGGCTGATGGAGCGGGCGACGGACAGCGTCGGCAGCATTGACATCGCCGAGCGCGTGATTGCCAGCTTCCGCAATGACTGCCGGATGCTGAGAATCAAGGACTATGCCGTCTACACCCGCGCGACGGACTTCATCCGCGGGCAGATCGAGATGGTGGCCCAGCTGATCGGGAAGGGCCATGCCTACGTCGTCAACGGCGAGGTGTTCTACGATGTGGCGAGCTTCCCCGGCTACGGCAAGCTCAGCGGCCGCACCGTGGAGGAGCAGCAGGTCGGCGCTTCCGGGCGCATCGGCGAGGATGTCTCTCGCAAGCGCAACCCGGCGGACTTCACGCTCTGGAAGCCCAGCGAGGGCGGGCAGCCCAGCTGGCAGACCGGCCATCCGGACTGGCCGCAGGGCCGCCCCGGCTGGCATATCGAATGCTCCGTGATGTCCAGCGAGACGCTCGGCGCGACCTTCGACCTGCACGGCGGGGCCGTTGACAACATGTTCCCGCACCATGAGAATGAGATCGCCCAGAGCGAGCCGCTCTGCGGCTGCTCGACCTGGGTGAAGTACTGGATGCACCCCGAGCACCTCGACCTGCGCGGTGAGAAGATGAGCAAGTCACTTGGCAACGTGGTCGGCGTGCCGGACCTGCTGGAGCGCCACAGCTATGACAAGCTGCGCTGGTTCTACGCGATGAACCACTACCGCACCAAGCTGGCCTTCAGCGGCGAGCTGATCGACAGCGCGGCCGAGGGCTACCGCAAGATCACGAACCTGCTGGATATCCTTGAGGGCCGTCTCTCGAAGTGGGAGGATGTTGCCGAGGGTGTGCCGGCGCGGGGGGACTACGCCTCGCTGCGTGAGCCGGAGATGCGCGTGCCGCGCCTGCGCCATTACTATGAATATGGGCAGTATGGTGAACTGGCAACGAAGTTCATCGCGAAGTTCCGCGAGGCGATGGATGACGACGTGAATAGCCCGCAGGCCACGGCCGCGATGTTCGAGTATGTCAATGAGCTGTACAGGGGCGGCATCGAGTCAGCGGACGACATGCCCTCCGTGCTGGCGGCCTACCGCTGCCTGACCCGGCACCTCTACGTACTCGGCATCGAGCGCCCGAATGAGCTGCTCTACCCGCAGCTGGCCACCGACTGCTTCCCGGTCGGAGGCGAGAGTGACACCGCGGCCCAGGATGCCTTCATTGACAGGCTGGTTGAGGCCCGTGGCCAGGCCCGCGCTGACAAGGACTGGGCCAAGGCCGACATGCTGCGCGACCTGTTCGCACAGTGCGGACTCGAAGTGGAGGACACCGCCGAGGGTGCGCGCTGGAAACTCAAGGGGTGATCAATGGCTGACAACGATGTGACACCGATTGAAGTGGCTGAGCTGTTCAGCCAGGCGGCTGAGGAGTTCGAGAACGCCGCCGCACACTGCCGGGTGAGTGCCACGCATTTCGGCAATCGCGATGTGCCGGCGGGCTGCGCACACAAGGTGGCGGCGCTCGGGCATGTTGCCAAGGGCCGTGAGATCCTGGACCGGATCAGCATCATCCATTCCGGCAAGGCCCAGCTGCCGGACTAGGAGGTGCGACACTTGCTGTCGCACAATAATGGCAATGTGAATCTGTGGGTTGTGCGACAGCAAGTGTCGCACCTCCCTACACTCCCTCGATCCGCCTGTAGAGTGCGACGGTGTTCTCCAGCACCGTGGCGATCGTCATCGGGCCGACGCCGCCCGGCACCGGGCTGATCCAGCTGGCCTTCTCCGCCACCTCGTCGAACAGCAGGTCGCCAACGAGCTGCATGCGCGGCTCGCCCTGCTCGTCATATTCCGGCTCGCCGGCGTCATCAAGGATGTGCACGAAGTTCGTGCCGACATCCACCGCCACCACGCCCTGCTTCACCATGTCACCGGTCACCAGCCCGGCACGGCCCGCAGCGCTGATCAGGATGTCAGCCTGGCGCGTGACCGCCCCGATGTCGGGAGTGCGGCTGTGGCAGTAGCAGACCGTGCAGTTTCGCTCCAGCAGCAGCAGGCCCAGCGGTTTGCCGACGAGGTTGCTGCGCCCCAGCACCACGGCATGCCTGCCCTGCAGCTCGATCCCGGAGGCATCCAGCAGGTTGATGATGCCCTGCGGAGTGGCGGGACGCGGGGCCGGCAGGCCGAGGGCCACGCGCCCGACGTTCTCCGGGTGGAAGCAGTCGACGTCCTTCAGCGGGGAGATCGACTCCGCCACCTGCTGCTCATCCATATGCCCCGGCAGCGGCAGCTGCACAAGGATGCTGTGCACACCGGGATCGGCATTGTGAATTGCCAGACGCGCCAGCAGCTGCTGCTGGGTGGTGTCCTCCGGCAGCAGTTCGATCGTTGAGCGGCAGCCGATCTTCTCGGCCTGGCGGTTCTTCATCCCAACGTACTGTGAACTGGCCGGATTGTCACCGACCTGCATGAACACGGCATGAGGCTGGGGGTGGCCATCCGCGACCCAGCGCCGGATCTGCCTGCGCAGGCGCATGCGGATGGATTTTGCTGCCAGTTTGCCGTCGAGGAGCTTTGCCACGCGGCAATTTTACTGCACGGTGAGATCCTGCAGCGGGTTCCTGGGGCTCTTGATGAAGTCCGTGTCGTCGGCTTCGAGCTCCTCCATCACCACGCTGAAGTCATGGTAGTCCTTGAGGTTCACGTAGTCGCGCAGGTCCGTCATCTGGCTCGTGGTCAGTTCCGCGAGCAGGCGGTCCATCCCGGCCTGGTCCCCGGCAGCGTGGTAGATTCCGTACAGTTCATAGCGGGCCTCGTCCACCTCACGGTTGGGACGGCGGGCCAGGTAGCCCTCCAGCAGGCGCTGGGCCTCACCGGTCTTGCCGGCACCCAGCAGGATGCGGGCCTTGGCAGCCACGAGCGCGGGATGCGTCGGGTCCAGGGCCTCCATCGCCCGCAGCTGCACTTCGAGCACGCGCGGCAGGCGCTGCAGCTCGGCGATGCTCAGCATGTCAGCGAGGTAATCCCCCAGCCAGACAACATTGCGGCGCTTCAGTTCCGCAGTGATGTTGTCAGCCTCCGGCCAGCGGCGCAGGCGGGCCAGGCTCAGGGCGCTCATCGCCCAGTCGGCATCACTCATGTAGCGCTGGCGGGCTTCCAGTACGCGCAGGGCGGACTGGTACTGGCCGGTCCAGAAGTACATGCGGGCCTCGTCCACCACGGGGTCGGGGTTGTGCTCAGTCTGGTACTCGATGTCCGCCAGCTCACTCTTGAGGTAATCCGTGTTGCTGAGGATGATCGACTGGTCGCGGTCCGTGATGATGTTCGCATTGCTGATGGCGTTGATCGCACCCATCAGGTCATCCTTCATGTAGTAGTAGATGGCGCGGTTGTTGTAGCGGGCGGCCTCCACGAGGCCGTTGTCCGGCAGCAGCTCCAGGTGGTGGAAGATGTCGTACTTGCCCGTCTGGTCCTGGCGCACGATGAAGTAGTTGTACTTCAGCGGGAACTTCCCGTCCTCATTGAGGTAATGGAAGGCCGGCTGCCAGAGCAGGTTGCTGGCGGTCAGGGCACCCTTGGCCTCAAAGGAGAGGTCAGTCACCCGGGGCAGCTCGAAGATCACCTGCGGGCTCTCGCCGGTCATGTCATAGATTTTCAGGTCGCCGATCTGGTGGTTGATGCCACGCTCGTCCGTCCAGTCATGGGTCGGGTAGGAGAGGAACTGCCGGCCGGTGAGCAGGAAGGTGAAGGGCCGCTTGCCGTTGTATTCAGTCATGCGCTCACTGATCCGATTCACGGGCTGGCCGTTACGCAGTTCCACCACCCGCATTTCCAGCCCGCCGCCGTCGCGGATCACCGCAGCGCCCATCTCCGGGCCGCCGAGCGGCGTGTAGAGCTTGTATTCCACGGTGCCGAGGCTTGAGAAGTGGCTGTCCAGGCGGGAGATGCCGTTCTCGGTGGCAGCACTGGCCGGGGCACAGATGCCTAGTACGGCGGCGCAGAGCAGCAAGCCGGGAATCCAGTTGCGGAATAGCAGTACGTTCATGATTACATCCAACCCTGTCCGGGACGGCTCCCGGAGATTGTGTCCAACACCTCAATCATAGCAGTGGCGCATGCAGGCGCTCCCGCACTGCGGCACAGCATATAGACGGAGAATCGCCCTGAATGTTCCGATTTCTCAGGCCTGGCTGTGGTACTGAGACAGCACGGAGGCCAGGTAGGAATCACGCTGGCTCTGGCTCAGGGTATCCGGGCTGTAGCCCAGCGAGCGGACCAGCGCCCCGCTCAGGTTATGGCGCAGCTCGGGCTCGAAGTTCACGGCACGCATCAGGTAGCTGTTGATCGCCAGCGCAATGCGCGGCGTAACAACGCCCTGATCCTGATGGCCGGGGCGGGATTCGTTTCCGCCATAGCTGCGCACCCAGCTTACGGGCTGCTGCTGCGAGAATTCCCGCACTACCACCGTGTCCGCCACCAGGTCGCCGATGCGCTGCTGGTAGCGGGTGGCGAAGAAGCTGATCAACCCAGTGAACTGATTGCTGGGCAGCATGTCCACGAGCCGCATCAGGTTGCGCATCCAGATCGCCTGGGCGTTGAGCGGCAGGCCGCCGCGGCGCAGCACGCGGATCCCGGTCAGGCGCTTGCCGGGGGTCTGGCCGTTCCAGATTGTTTCATAGATGATGAAGTACAGCGGGAAGAGCAGCAGCACGAAGAGCACTGCGAGCCCGATGATGACGATCAGCGTGGTCGGATTGCCGGAGTTGGCGGAGGGACCAACGAGGGTGATCACAAGCACCAGCAGCAGGCCGCCGATCACGGCCTGGGCCACGCCCACGATCAGGCTGTCAAGCAGGAAGGCCAGGGCGCGCGGGCCGAAACCGGCCAGAGGCAGGTGCAGCTTCAGGAGCTCCGGCGTCTCAACCTCGACGACCTCATAGTCCTCCCAGAATTCCATCAGCCCACGTTCTCCCGGCAGGACTTCAGCGCTTCCATGAAGGACATGTGGCTCATGGCGTTGCAGTGCGACTTGTGCTCCGGCAGGCCGCCGAGCGCGACTATCACTTCCTCCTGGGTCAGCTGCTCGGCTTCATCGATGCTGCGGCCCTCGCTCATGCGGGCGATGGCCTCGGCACTGGCGATCGCGCTGCCGCAGCCATAGGCGATGAACCTGGTTTCCTCAATGATGTTGTCACCGGCGAGCCTGACCTGCATCCGCACCCAGTCGCCGCATTCGCTCTGCACATGTCCGATGCCGCTCGGGGATTCCATCTCGCCCATGTGCGTAGGATTCTGCATCAGGTTGATCATGTTGTTGCGCAGTTCTTCCATGACTTTGCGGGCCTCCCAGCCCGTAGGACAGTTTAACAGTGAACAGGAGGTGCAAGCTTGCTTGTACAATCTCAAAATTCTTAACCAGAAGCACAATTAAATGTGGCGTTTCGCCACTGCAGTGTGGCAGGATGCCGTTCCATGTATTTTTGTCGAAGCAAGCTTTGACCTCCGAAGTCCCACTTACTCCTCCCTCATCGCACTTCTGCCAACCGCCCAGCGGCAGAACAGGAATACGAGCGCCAGCCAGACGATGTTGAGCAACGGTGCCAGCAGGTAGCCAATGGGACCGATGGGGACGGCCAGATCAAGTTGCCAGAACGGAACCAACGCCACGCTGCCGGTCCAATACCGCTGGCGGAAATTCCATTCCTGCATGGAGAATGGCATATCAATGAATACACGTTGCCAACCACTCAGGATCTCCACATGCAATGCCAGCTGGCCGCGCACAAATGCTGAATTCTGCATCGAATAACCGGTGAACAGCTCTGCCGATCTGGTTGCGGCAAGCAGGGACAATGTAATGAAGCTGCCCCGTCCCAATACCCGTGCCAGCAATGTCAAAGCGATCATGAGCAGCGCCAGCATTATTCCGCTGGATACATTTATGATGGGTAGTTCTGCCATGCTGGTACCCGGCAGGCGGTTCGCCTGCAGCATCAGCATGCCAGCCGAATTGAGCAGGGGATTCATACAGAAACTGCCAACAAAGATGTAGTCCAGGTACGAAGGCCTGCCGCAGTGCATCCAGGTCGCCAGCACAATCAATGCAAAAACCAGCAGCAGGCTGCTGTCCAGATTGCGCATGATACCGTCCAGATGCCCATTGTTCGGAGAATATCTTGCTGTGATGAACATCGGGATGAAGATGTTCTTCAGCAGATCAGTGAGGGAAAAGACAGCCACTACCGGCCAGCAATTCAGAAGGGAACCAACGAACATGGCCTTCCATGCGGATTTCTGCTCAGGCAGAGCTGCTGATTCGATCAACTGCTGGAGTATCCGTTGCCTGCCATGCAATGTGAAGAAGCAGCCAAGGAATGCCAGTGGAAACATCAGGTTCGCGAAGGCCGCGCTTGCATAGCTCCAGGCGGTACTGTAGCCAGCTCCTGTGTTGAGAATCTGGCGGACAAAGAAGATGCTGACAACAGACAGGAACCCGCAGGCCGCGATCGCCAGCAGCCAAAGCCGCCCCGGGCCCGCCCACCATCTTCGCACGCTGCGCTGCAGCGGTGCGTCCAGTTCACGGAAGTCGGTGAGAATGTCCATCCTTCCCCGCATCAGCAATCCGGCCTCAGGGAATGGCGACCAACAAGATATCGAAGCACAAGGAAGATGGAAATCAGCCAGGCCAGGTTGAATACGGCTGACAACATTGGATCACCGTGCTGGACGTGCAGCATCAGGTCATCGTTCCAGAACAGCTCGATGTATCCTCTCCATTCCGACATGTTCGGAGAGAGCTGAAGGTACTCAACATAGGTAAATGGCGCTTCGCTCGTCACAGCGGCAAACCCGCTGAGAAACAACATGTGCAATCTGTCCTCAGGCGCGTAGGACTGCTGCATGAGTACTTCGGTGATTCGTACCAGCAGGATTATTGCTGCAAGGCAGCCATTACAGAACAAATGAAACCTGCTGCCTGCGTTGCAGCTCTCGCGAATGACCAGGAAAAGGAGGATAATGCTGAGGCAACTGCTGACGAGGCCCGGTCTCAGCATTGCCCCGCCCTCAGTGTAGATCTGCCCCAGGTCACCGCCGATGCCGAACAGTCCCCTGGCAAGCTGCATAGGCAGGTAGCTCAGCATCAGGATTGCCAGCAGCCAGGACCACCTTTCCGCCTCGGCCAGGAACCTGCAGGCTGCAAATGCCAGTATCGCAAGGATGGCCGGAGCCAGAATGGCAACCACTTCCATCGCATCCCTGAGGATTCCCACCGCAGGGTGGGCAGCGCTGCTGATGAACAGGTAATAGATGAACTGGCGCAGCAGCATGGCGAGGATGCAGCAAGCCATGAACGGCCAGCATGACAGCAGGGAGGCATCAAGGCAGCGTCTGGCGCGCTGAACCTGGTTTGGCAGTGTCGTCTCACGTACCAGGGGCCAGTAGGACCTCGCCAGCAGGTTGACAAGGAGCATGGATGACAGCGCGGTTGCCGCGAAGAAACCGGTTTCGGCAGCAAATGCAACCTGTCCCATCACGATCCGCCAGAATGCGGGCGGCTGCAGCGTAAAGATCATGGTTTCCAGGATTGTTGTCATCATTCCGGAGCAGAAGATGACGACAAGCCAGTTGCGTCCCGGGCCGGCCCACCAGCGGCGCATACCCCGCTTAAGCGGTGCATCCAGTTCGCGGTAGTCGGCGATGTTGTCAGCGAAGGTTGACATCAGCTGAGCTGTTCCATCTCAGGAACAATCTCCTCGTATCGACCATTGTCACCGATACTCCGCAGCGATGTAACGAAATCGCAGATCCATTTGTTGCTGTCCCGTAACCTTCCCATGCTTTCAGCATATGCCGGAAAGCGGAAAATGAAAAGGGGACCCCGCAGGGTCCCCTTGCATGAGACGTAATACTGTTTACGGTTTAAACCACTAAGAGCACCAAGGTCACGAAGTCTCCTTGGTTCACAAAGATTACTTTGTGATCATTTCCTGCTTTGTGTACTTCGTGCCCTTTGTGGTTAACACATTGTGCGACTCGCGCCGCACTTGCATTGTCCGGATTGCTCCGGACCTCCTACACCACGCCCTGGGCCAGCATCGAGTTGGCAACCTTCAGGAAGCCTGCCACGTTGGCACCGAACACGTAGTCGCCCGGCTTGCCGTACTTCTCGCAGGTCGAGGTGCACTGCTGGTGGATGTTCTTCATGATGTTGTGGAGCTTGCCGTCGACTTCCTCGCGGGTCCAGTAGGTGAAGGCGGCGTTCTGCGCCATCTCCAGGCCGCTGGTGGCCACGCCGCCGGCATTGGAGGCCTTGCCCGGTGCATAGAGCAGGCCCTGCTCCTGGATGTGCATGAAGGCCTCCGGCGTGCAGGGCATGTTGGCACCCTCGCTCACGCAGAGGATGCCGTTGCCGACCATCGCCTTCGCTTCGTTGATGTCAACCTCGTTCTGGGTGGCGCAGGGGAAGGCCAGCGTGGCGCCGTCCACATACCACTCGCTCTTGCCGTTGCTGCGGTCGCCGTACTCGCCGCCGAACTTCTCGGTGTATTCGCTGATGCGCCCGCGGCGGTTGTTCTTGAGGTCCATGATCCAGGCCAGCTTCTCCTCGTTGATGCCGTCGCGGTCAACGATGAAGCCATCGGAGTCGGACATCGTGATCACCTTGCCGCCGAGCTGGATCACCTTCTCGGCGCAGAACTGGGCGACGTTGCCGGAGCCGCTGATCAGGGCCGTTCGGCCCTTGACCTCATGGCCCTTCGTTGCCAGCATCTCCTGGGCGAAGTAGACGTTGCCATAGCCGGTGGCCTCGGGACGGATCAGGCTGCCGCCCCAGTCATGGGCCTTGCCGGTCAGCACGCCGCTGAACTCATTGCGCAGCTTCTTGTACATCCCGAACAGGTAGCCGATCTCACGGCCGCCCACGCCGATGTCACCGGCGGGCACGTCCGTGCGCGGGCCGATGTGGCGGAACAGCTCGGACATGAAGGACTGGCAGAAGGCCATCACCTCGTTGTCACTCTTGCCCTTGGGGTCGAAGTCGGAGCCGCCCTTGCCGCCGCCCATCGGCAGCGTGGTCAGGCTGTTCTTGAAGACCTGCTCGAAGGCCAGGAACTTCAGGATCCCGAGCGTGACACTCGGGTGGAAGCGCAGGCCGCCCTTGTAGGGGCCGATCGCGCTGTTCATCTCGATGCGGTAGCCGCGGTTGACCTGGACATTGCCGCTGTCGTCAACCCAGGGAACGCGGAACATGATGACGCGCTCAGGCTCAACGATGCGATCGAGGATCCGGGCCTCAACGAATTCAGGGTGCTGGTCGAGAATCGGCACGATCGATTCCGCGACCTCCTGCACCGCCTGGTGGAAGGTGGGCTCGGCCGGGTTCTTGGCCTTGACCTGCTCCATGAATTCACTGACTGCGTGGGACATTGATGTTTCCTCCAGATTCAGGCTTCCGGCGCGCGGAAGTTACGCTGCATTATAGGACAGTTTGTGGATTGTCCCGCGGGGCCAGGACATTTGCGGAAATTCCACCTCAAAAGGTCTAGAGATCCTCACTGACGGGGGGACTGGCTGGATGGCTGCCGGTGATTCCGACCTCGCTGCTTTCCCCGGGACTGCGTTCAGTTTCATTGCCTTTGCCGGAGGCGGCCTGTTCCTCCTCGAGTTTCTTCTGCTGGTCCTCGAGGTACTTGTCAGCGCGGCCCTTGGCATCATCCGGGCTGATCAGCGGGGGGGCTACTCCGTCGGAATACTCCGTCTCTCCCCAGCTGTCACTGATGTCATCCATACCTATGACACTGATGTCCTGGTTGACGATCGCCACCGCAAAGGTGTCGTCCGGGTCAAAGAAGCCATATTCGCGGGCTTCGCTGTCGGCGAGGTTGTGCAGACGCAGATCCAGCAGCAGTGCACCGTTGGAGCGGGGCAGGACCTCCAGGGTGGACATGTCCCATTCCCAGCGGAACTGCGTGACCTCGCCGCTCTGGCGATGTTCAACCGTCCAGAGATAGGTGATCACATTCTGCAGGTTGCGCGGTTCATCCCGGCGCACGATGAACTGCTCGGTATCCAGACCGGAGAAGAACTCCCCGTATTTGTCGACCTGGCTGCGCGGACCGCTGACGTCCCGCTCGGCAATTTCATGCAGGATCTCCGCACCCTTGCGGCTGGCGTACCAGACCCCGAGACAGAAGGCGGCGATGACCAGTCCGAGCAAAATACCGATGATGCTGCCGATCACACGCAGCACTTCCCTGCCCGCAGAGTTGCGCTGGCTGCGGCGACCGCTGCCACGCGTGCTGCCACGGGCAGGCGGGCTGGCCCTGCGGGTGCTGTCCGTGCTGTCTGCGGTCCTGCTCATCAACGGGTGAGTCGTGATTCCTGGAAGCGGTCAATCGCCGCCAAGCTGCCCAGCTGCTCCTGGCTCAGGAAAGGCTGGTGGCGCACAATGCGCAGCTGGCTGTTGAGACGGGCATGCCACTGCTCTTCTTCAATGCGCTGAATGTTGCGGCGGGCCATGTCAGCATTGTCCGCCAGCCGCATCAGGCTGGCCCGGCTCTGACGGCGCTTGCCGCTGTGCAGGCGGCGCAGGAAGAACAGCAGGCCCGAGACTGCAACGACGTGCAGGCCCACTATGGCCATCTGCCCCAGTTGTGACGTCTGTGCTTCCATTCCGCCTCCCGGTCTCAGACCTGCGGGAGTTCATTGCCCCGGCGTTCATTGATGATACATGTATACCCCATCTCCTGCAGCAGTCCGTCCATCTGGGCGGCCTCACCGGCGGAACTGAAGGTCTGCTCCACGACGACGACGTTCCCCATTACTACTGCCTCCGGCTGGAAGCCCTCCGGAAAGCTGCCCTGTTCAATCAGGGCATAGGCCTCGGCGGCGTTGGCCGGTCCCGTGAGCTGCACGGAATAGATATTGGGGATGTCCGTCTTGAGTGGACGCACATCAATGGACAGCTTGGCTGGGTCGTCGATCTCGATCACCTTGAATTCAGAGGGGCCAGACAGGAAGACCTGCAGCTCCTTGATCCCGCCGCCCGGCGCGGTGACCACGCTGAAGGGCAGGGCCGGTGAATTCTGGACCTTGGTCGACTCATTGAAGCTCAGCCCTTCCACCCGCATCACCAGGCGATAGGGGAACTCCCGGTACTCCACGCTGTATACGGGGTGTTTATCGGCAGCGGAACCGTCGGACTTTGCCAGATCCAGTACCATGCGGGTGGCATTACCCTGGCGGCCGAAGCGCACTCCCTCGAGCAGCATGTCGGCCTTTGAGCTTCCACCCTTGAACGCCCCGTTGCTGATGTACTCAGCAGGTGGTTTCTCACCCGCACTGCACAGCAGTACGGACAGCGCCAGCAGAATAGCGAGCGCAATACCCCTTGAATATCTCATTTTTCAACCCTTATCTCAACCCTGAGATGCCTACATTTTATCACAAACGCATTTCACGCGTGGAACCGGGTCAACAGCTTTCCACATGGATCAACTGAAGTGCGTAAATTCGGGGATAGTCACTAACTGAGATACGGACTATCTATGTATTCTGTGGCGGCATAAAAGCTGAACCAGCATGAATAAATAATGAAGATGCCAGAAATCACATATATTTCATAGCAGAAATGACTGGACAAAGCACGATAAGAGATGTAGACTATCGCCATTATGACTGCCAGGGATGCAACAGGATCGCAGTCGCCACAGGACCCGGCCGCTGAACCGCGCCGTGGGTTCCTGAGGCAGGCAACCGGACTTGCCATGCTCGGAGCGCTGGTTGCCGGTTATGGTCGCTTCGCGGGGATGGCGATGGAATTCCTCTATCCATCCCAGCCAGCGGCCGAGGACTGGCAGTTTGTTTCCTCCGTGGCCAGCTTCCGGCAGGGAGACTCTCTTGCCTATCGCGCACCTCGCGGCGACAAAGTCACGATCACACGCCAGGCTGAAAGCGGAACGGCGGATGATTTCATCGCACTGTCCAGCACCTGCCCGCATCTCGGCTGCCAGGTGCACTGGGAGCCCCACAACGACCGCTACTTCTGCCCCTGCCACAATGGCGTGTTCGACCCGAGCGGCAAGGGCATCGGTGGCCCTCCGGGGGATGCCGGGCAGAGCCTGCCGCGCTTCCCGCTCAAGGTCGAGGACGGCCTGCTCTACATCCTGGTTCCGATGACCAGACTGCCATCCGGCGGCGGCGAGGAGGCCTGAGATGAATGCACTCCAACGCTGGTGGAGCGACCGCATACCCGTCACCGGGGAGCAGGTCCGCGAACTGACGAACGAGCCGGTGCCGAACCACCTCAAGCGCTGGTGGTTCTGCCTCGGGGGCACGGCAGCCTACCTCTTCCTCGTGCAGATCTTCACCGGGATCCTGCTGGCCTTCTACTACCAGGCCAGTCCGGCGGATGCCTGGGACAGCGTGGCCTACATCACCGACGAGGTAGCCTACGGCTGGTACATCCGCAGCGTGCACAAGTGGGGCGCGATCCTGATGATCGCCGCCGTGGTGCTGCACCAGATGCGGGTGTTCTTCACCGGCGCCTACCGCAAGCCGCGTGAACTGAGCTGGGTCGTGGGCATGCTGCTGCTGCTGCTGACCGTGATCACCGGTTTCACCGGCTACAGCTTGGTCTACGAGCAGCTCAGCTACTGGGGGGCGACGGTCGGTGCCAACATCGCTGACAACGTCCCGCTGATCGGCGGCCTGATGAAGCGCATGCTGCTCGCCGGTGACAGCTACAACGCACATACCCTGAGCCGCTTCTTCATCCTGCACGGGGCCGCGCTGCCGATGGCGATCGTCGCCATCATCGGCATCCACATTGTGCTGATCCGCATCCAGGGCGTGACCGAGTTCGAGGATGAGGC
The DNA here is from genome assembly GCA_020440605.1 of bacterium. Taxonomy (GTDB): domain Bacteria; phylum 4484-113; class 4484-113; order 4484-113; family JAFGCY01; genus JAHEFU01. The sequence goes on from JAGRNT010000009.1 coordinate 36,971, forward strand.
CGAGAAGAAGCAGGAAAGGAAGACCTTCAACTTCCTGCCGGACCACCTCTACACGGAGATCATCATCGGCACCACGCTGGTGATCCTGCTCACGGTGCTGGCAACGGTGCTGCCGGCGGAGATGGGCCACCGCGCCGATCCGCTGACGACGCCGGAGGTGATCAAGCCTGAATGGTACTTCTACGTCGTGTTCCGCTGGCTGAAGATCTTCCCCGAGAGCTTCGCCATCCTGTCAACGGGAGCGATCGTGTTCCTGATGTTCGGCTGGCCCTGGATTGACGGCGCGCTGCGCCGCCGCCGCCCGGGCAGTGAGATGAGTGTGTGGATCGGTGTCGCCGCGGTGCTCGCAATCGTCGGACTGACGATCTGGGAAGCACTGGTGGCGCACTAGACAGCAGGTCAAGGGAGACTGGCAATGTCGTTGAACATGAAACAGATAGTGATCGCGGTGCTCGGATTCATCTTCCTGGGCTCGCTGCTGCTCGTGCAGGCCATGGAGGTCAGCCGGCGGCGCGTGGAGATGGGCCAGGCCCCGAAGCATGTCGTGGCCCCGGCTTCCTCCTCGAAGTGCGTGGAATGCCACACGAAGGAGACTCCCGGGATCGTCGACCACTGGACCGGCAGCACGCATGCCGAGAAGGGAGTGTCCTGCTACGAGTGCCATGAGGCCAAGCAGGGCGAGGCTGATGCATTCGACCACTACGGACAGCTGATCGCCACCGTCGTTACCCCGATGGACTGCTCCAAGTGCCATCCCAAGGAAAGCGAGCAGTTCCAGAAGAGCCACCACAGCTCCGCCGGCAACATCCTCGCCTCGCTTGACAACTTCCTCGCGGAGACGGTGGAGGGCGCACGCGTGGAGTTCAACCCGCACAGCCCGACCCCTGGGATGGATGTTGACATGGTGCGTGGGATGGCAAGCGCGAATTCCGGCTGCCAGCAGTGCCACGGCGGCAAGGTCGGCCTGATGGGCACCGACGGCAGTGTGATCACCTTCGAGCAGCTCAAGCCGGATGAGAAAGGCATGCCCACGGACCAGACGATCCTCGCGATGGTCAAGCGTGATCCCAAGGGCAAGCCGGAACTCGATCCGCAGAGCTGGCCGAACACGGGCATCGGCCGCCTCAACCTCGATGGTTCCCGCGGTTCCTGTTCCGCCTGCCACAGCCGCCACGACTTCAGCCCGCGTCGTGCGCGCCAGCCGGAGAACTGCGGCAAGTGCCACCTCGGTCCCGACCATCCGCAGAAGGAGATCTACGAGGAAAGCAAGCACGGTGTGGCCTTCCGCGACCTCAAGGACGATATGAACCTCGATGCCGAACACTGGGTGCTGGGCGAGGACTACTCCTCAGCACCAACCTGCGCCACCTGTCACATGAGCGGCAACTCCCGCAACGGCGGGGAAGTCACCCACGATCCGGGCGAGCGCATCTCCTGGACCAACCGCCCACCGGTCAGCGTGCGCATGGATACCGATGAGAATCACAAGATCGTCACTGAGACCGATCCCCAGGCACGCCAGGGCCTGATCGCCGATACGGCGGATGCCAAGCGCGACCGCATGAAGCTGGTCTGCAGCCACTGCCACAGCCCGGACTATGTCAACAAGTTCTATGACCAGTATGACAACCTCGTGATCCTCTACAACGAGAAGTTCGCCAAGCCCGGTACTTCGATCATGAAGGCCCTGAGCAGCAACAACATCACTTCACCCACTCAGTTCGACGAGGAGATCGAGTGGACCTGGTTCTACCTCTGGCACCACGAGGGCCGCAGGGCTCGCCACGGTGCGAGCATGATGGCCCCGGACTACACTCACTGGCACGGTATGTACGAAGTCGCGGAGCGCTTCTACATGGAGCTGATCCCGCAGGCGCGAGAGATGGCCGAGGAGGCCCGTCACAGTGGCAACGCTGCTGGTGCGGATGCGGTGGATGCCGTGATCAGCGAGATCCTGGCACGTCCGGAACATGCCTGGTTCGAGGAAGGCGCGGCGGATGCCAGCGAGCGGATCCGCAAGGCAATGGAGGAGCGCTACGGTACGAAGTAGACGAAACGACTGACCTCTCCCGATTTGATCAGTCCGGGCCATCCCAGTGATGGTCCGGGCTTTTCACTTTGTATCGCTATCCCGGGGGCACGTAGTAGCTGGAGACGAGTCCCTCGATGATCGCCGCCCAGCCGTTGGCCATGATGAACATAAGCAGCTTGAAGGGCAGGGAGATCAGCACGGGTGGGAGCATCATCATGCCCATGCTCATCAGGATCGAGGCCACCACCATGTCCACCACGAGGAATGGCAGGTAGATCACGAATCCCAGCTGGAAGGCGGTTGTCAGTTCACTGATGATGTAGGCCGGCAACAGGGCGTGCAGCGGCAGGGCACGGGAATTCTCAGGAGCATCGAGGCGGATGCCGTCCATGTCGAGGCGTGCCAGCTTCGCGAACAGCAGCTTGTGGGAAGTGCGCGTGTTGGGGTACATGAAGTCCTGCAGCTGGCCCGTGCCCATCGCCATCGCCTGGTCCAGCGTGATTTCATCAGCACTGTAGGGCTTGATCACCGTGTCGTTCATCACCGCCAGGCGCGGCATCATGATGAAGGCCGAGATCACCACGGCCAGTCCGACCAGCACCTGGTTCGGTGGCGACTGCTGCGTGCCGAGTGCATTGCGCAGCAGCGAAAGCACGATGATCACGCGGGTGAAGGGCGTGACCATCAGGATCATGGTCGGGGCCAGGGTCAGCAGCGTGAACAGCGCGATGATCTTGAAGATGCTCGCCGCATCGCCATCACCGCTGTTGACGGTCACGTTCAGTTCGCCGGTACTCACACTGATGCCGTTCTCCGGGCTGGCCGGAGCCTCAGGCTGCTGGGCCAGGGCGGGGACGCACATGAGCAGCAGGATTGCCAGGACCGGCAGGCTGCGGCGGAGCAGACTGCAAAGCAGGAGCTTGATTGTCAGTTGCATGGCCTAGCTCCTGACCCGCTCAAGCTGGCGACGCACGCGGCTGGCGAAGTCCGTCTCGGCTGCCGTGGTTGATCCGGCAGCCTCCCGGGCTCGGGCATTGCGCAGCTGGCTCACGGTGAAGCCTCCGCTGCGCTCATGCTGCGGCTCGCCCCGCAGGGTGGCGCTGTCCAGCAGGTCGAGCTCCGGGCGGCGCTTCCAGGAATCCTCGTCAGCGGCAGACTCCCTGGAGATGATGTCCTCCACGCTGTCGCGGCTGAGGCCCGCGGGATCCGTGGGCAGGCTCTGCAGCAGATTGATGCCGCCGGAGGTCACACCGAGCACGAGGTTGGCACTGGCGGTCTCCACGATCATGATCTGCCGGCCGGGGCCGAGGCTGACCGTTTCCAGGACCTTCATGCTGCGCTTCGAGAGCCGGGCCAGCGGATTGCCACGGCCCTTTAGGAAGCTGGCCAGCAGCAGCAGGCCGATGGTGAAGATTGCCATCTTCACGCCGAAGCTGCTGACGGCACTGCCGGGTTCGTGACCGGCGGACTGTGAATCCTCATCCGCATCGCCTCCGCTCAGGTCAAGCAGGCCGTGGTAACCATTGTTGCCATCGTCCATCCCCGCTCCGCCGTAAAGCGGTTCATCGGTGGCCGGAGAGTCGCCGGCAATCTCACTGCCGACCTCCGGAGAAGTGGCAAGGTTCTGGGCATCCGGGTCCGGCAGGCTATCGAGCATTGCCGTCAGAGTGGCAACGGCCTGCTCGCGGTACTGCGGATCGATCGGGTCACCGGCCACGACCGGAGCTTCATCCGTCGTCAGTGCATCGCGGAAGGAAGGTGGGTCACTGTCGGGACCCGCGATCCGGGCCTGCCCGGCATTTCTCACGCCGGCGCCGGACTTGCTTCCCACGGCCGGTGCGTGGGCCTCAGTAGGTATCGTCTGTGCTGCACCGGCGGGTTCAGGCGTCAACAGGCCCGCCAAGCTGTCGGGAAACATGCTGAAGCGCTGGCCGGAATCAGTGTCCAGAGCCATTGCCATTGTCAGCGCGTTCATGTGCTCGCGGCTGCGCAGCAGCTGCAGCTCAGCCAGACGCCGCTCCAGTTCATCCTGCTGCGGCTGTGCGCTGCCGATCACCGCCATGCTGTTCTGGCTGAGCAGCTTCGGATCACGCAGACCGGCCTGCCGCTCCCCGGAGTTGCCAAGCAGCACATTTATGGCCTGCATCGGATTGACAGCGGGATCCGCCAGATCCGCCAGCACGCTGTCGCGCAGCTTCACCGGCTGCGGCTTGCCGCCATCCGTCTGTGTTTCACTGTGTGCCTGCGAGGGCAGGGCCGCCAGGATCAGGACCGCCATCCACAGTGCAGTCATTGCCCGCGCCCGCGGGCCAAAACGCAATCTCCCCATTGCTTCCGCCTTCCCGGTTCCTCTACCGGATCAATTCAGTTACCAGCTTCTGTCAGCTGTTGATCACCTTCGTGATCGCCTCGATCACACGCTCGGGCTTGAAGGGCTTGACGATGAAGTCCTTGGCACCGGCCTGGATGGCTTCAATCACCATCTGCTGCTGGCCCATCGCCGAGCACATCACCACCTTGGCCTTGCCATCCTCGGAGAGGATCTGCTTGAGGGCCGCGATGCCATCCATCTCGGGCATCGTGATGTCCATGGTGACGAGGTCCGGCTTGAGCTCCTTGTACTTGTTGACGGCGATCTGGCCGTTCTCGGCCTCACCGGCAACCTCGAGGCCGTTCTTGCTGAGGATGTCCTTGATCATCATCCTCATGAAGGCCGCATCATCAACGATAAGTACTTTTGGCATTTCTTTCTTGCCTCCGGGCTAACTCAAAAACACTGCCAGACTCAGCTCAGCTGCGCAAGCCTGTCCGCGGGCGATAGTATTGAAGTAATTCTAACGCCGAAATTCTCATCTATCACGACAACTTCGCCTTTTGCGAAATATTTACCATTCACCAGCAGATCAATCGGTTCGCCCGCCAGCTTGTCAAGCGAGATCAGGCTGCCCTGGCTGTACTCGAGGATCGTGCGGATCGGCAGCTGGGTCTTGCCGAGTTCCACCGTCACCTGCAGCGGGACATCCAGGAGGATGTCCAGGTTGCTGATGTCAGCCGAGGTGCGGTGTTCCGTGATCTGGCTGAACTGCGCCGGCTGGTACTCCGTGGTGCCGGCATTCGGAATTGACGACTGCGGCTGCGGCATCTGCTGCTGCATCGGTGCGGCCGCGGGAGGCGGCGCCGCAGCGGCGGGTGCCGGCTGCTGCCGGGCCTCTTCCTCGCCATTGAGCTTCTTCATGAACATCCCTGCCAGTTCGCCACTGACCACATGCCGGATCATGACAGCGCTGCCCGCGCTGTTCTCCAGCGTGATCGTGGAGATCAGATGTCCATCCACCACATCCCCTGACAATCCGTCAATGTCGCCGCGCGCGATGGCCTCGGCATTCGTCGACAGTTTCAGCTGGCCGCTGATCATTGTCATGTAGCTGCCGTTGGCCTGCGAGACGACCTCAATCAGCGCGCTCTCCTGCATTTCGTTGAGCTCCGCCTCGGGGTCGTCATCGCCGCCTGTCAGCGCGGCCGCGATGCTGCGCGCGAACGCCGCATCATAGACATAGTAATGTGTCAGCGCCTGCTTATCCACCGTGATCCCGGATTTGAAGATAATGTCATCTCCGAGCAGATCGTGGATCTCACTGGCAGCGAGGGTGGCGTACTCGACGTTGCTGACCCGGTAGTCAAAACCGGTCATCGCGTTCATCACATCGGCAATGCTGCCGAGCAGTTCGCGTTCGAGGTCCGCCAGTGCACGCGTATCAAGACCGGAAGGTGGACCACCACCGGAGTCCCCGGCGTCGTCAGCTCCGCCACCACCGAGCATGGCGTCGATCTCTTCCTGTGTCAGTCCGATGTCTGCCACCTAGATTCCTCCGTCAAAGGGATTCGCTGACCACAGGTCGGAGTCCGTCACGACTTCCGTCACCTGGGCCGCATAGTGCTTGCCGTCAAGGCCGGGAATGCAGTTGAACTTGTGGATCCCGGCTACCTTCACCGTCAGGTCCTGCTCGGTGCCGGACTCCAGGATCACGAGGTCGTCGGACTCCAGCGCCAGCAGATCGCGCAGTGTGAGCTTGACGCTGCCAAGTTCCACACTGACCTTGAGCGAGACGTTCTGCAGGATCTGCGTGGTCTTGCTGCGGGATTCCTTGCTGGCACCGCGGGTGCCGACTGCGTAGAGCACGCGGTCGCTGAGCAGCGAGAGGATCGGCTCGAGCACCACGTAGGGGTAGACGATGTTCATGATGCCGCTCATTTCCCCGATGCGGCATTCGAGGGTGATGAGCAGGATCATGTCCGCCGGCGGCACGATCTGCACGAACAGCGGATTGCTTTCGAGGTCGATCAGTTCCGGCTTGAGGTCGATCATGGAGGACCAGGCCTCCTTCAGGTAGATCATTCCCTCGTCAATCAGGTTGGAGAGCACATGGCCCTCGATCTCCGTGATCTCGCGGGACTGCACGTTGCTCTGGCCCTGTCCGCCCAGCAGGCGGTCGATGATCGGGAAGCCGATCGTCGGTGAGAATTCCATCAGGGCCTGGCCCTCCAGCGGTGAGAGGCTGAAGGTGCAGGTGATCGTCGGGTTGGGAATCGACTGCATGAACTCCTGGTAGGTCACCTGATCCACTGCGCTTACGCTGATCGAGACGTAGTTTCGCAGCTGGCCGGCGAGCTTGCTGGACCAGAGCCGGCCGTAGGTCTCATGCATCATGTAGATGGTGCGGATCTGTTCCTTGGAGAACTTGCTCGGACGGAAGAAGTCGTAGGCCTTGACCTTGGCGTTCTTCTCGGTAGCCTCGTCGCGCGCATCCTCAGCCTTGAGCTCGCCCGATGACAGGGCGCCCAACAAGGCATCAATTTCCTCCTGGCTCAGAATGTCGGCCACAGGTCCTCCACGTACGACGTCTTCTAGGTCTAGTTATCGGCAGGCTGCGGCGGATCTTCGCCGGGCTGCGGAATGGCAATGTAGTGGATGCGGCGTTCGAAGACGATCACGCGCTCGACGACCTCGCTGACCTTCTCGCGTACGATGAAACGCTTGCCGCTTGTCAGGCGCACGATCGTGTCAGGCGTGGCCTCGACGGTCTCGATCATTCCGGCGTTGAGTATGAAGCTCTCGCCGTTGAGTTTCGTTAGCTCTATCATCCACTTATCCCGCAGTGCCTTCTGGCACCGAATGTCTACGTGGAGTTTATACCTGTTGTCAGCCGGGCTGCACAGTGGCTTTACCGGGAATTGCCGGATTGATACGGGGATTTAACAGGAGTGGAACTGGTGCCGGGCCGGGTGCTCAGCTGACCTCGATTGCCAGATCGTAGAGCTCACGGTCAATCGGCCGGCTGCCCTGCGTGGCGTTCTCCAGCGGGACCTCGACCATCTGCCCGTTCAGTTCGCCGACCATCACGCCGTTGACATTGCGGAGCAGTGCGCTGACCGCGGCCTTGCCGCAGCGCGTGGCATAGATCCGGTCGGCGGCGGTGGGGGCTCCGCCGCGCTGGATATGGCCAGGCATGCAGCCGCGCACGGTCACGGTCGCAGGCGTGTTCTCATCGATGTACTTCACGAGGTCGTAGGCGTCGTAGTCGGGGTTGTAGATCACCTCACCCGCACCTTCGGCCATCACGATCAGATGGAACTTCTTGCCCTGGCTGATGCGGCTCTCCACCATCGCCACGACTTCCTGCTGGCTCCAGGCGATCTCCGGCACGAGGATGATGTCAGCACCGCCGGAGAGGCCGGCATGCAGGGCGATGTGCCCGCTGTGGCGGCCCATGGCCTCCACCACGAAGGTGCGCTGGTGGCTTTCGGCCGTGTCCCTGAGCTGGTTGATGCAGTAGGTGAGGGTGTTGACCGCGGTGTCGAAGCCGATCGTGTTGTCAATCCCTGGGATGTCGTTGTCAATCGTGCCGGGCGCGCCGATCACGTGGGCTCCGAGTTCCACGAGCTTCGCCGCTCCGCGGAAGGAGCCGTCGCCGCCGATCACCACCAGCCCGTCGATGCCGTGCTCGCGCAGGTTCCGCACCGCCCGCTGCTGGCCGCTCAGTTCGTACATCTCCGGGCTGCGGGCGCATTCCAGCTTGCTGCCGCCGCTGTTGACCCAGTTGGAGACGTCGCTGTTGGACATCTCCTCGATCTCTCCGTGGATCAGGCCCTCATAGCCACGGCGCACGCCGAAGACATTCAGATCCGCCGCACGCCCGACTCGCACCACGGCGCGCACGGCGGCGTTCATGCCGGGCGAGTCCCCTCCGCTGGTCAGCACTGCGATGTTGCGCATGGGGAAATTATAGTTGGAGTGGGAAGTAGCGAAGGTTCTGGTTAGGTCAGGACCATATAATGTGATCAATGCTCTTCGCCATATCACCCGTGAGTGTACGTTGGGAGATTTTCGCAATCCTGCTGCTTACGTCTGTCCTTTCTTCATGTAGGGCAACTCAGAGTCGCACTGAACACATAATCATCCATAGCACTGAGATTCCAGCATCCAAGCGACAGTTTCTCGGCGTCAGACTGCAGGATGACAGCGGACGGTTTGTGGCAATCTCCAACCGGCTTGACAGCGCAGGTGAGGCGGAGGGAGAACCGAGGGCGATACAGACTTTTCGCCTGCAGGAAGATGCCGGGAGCTTCACTGTAAACCTGGAACACGAATTCCTGCAGCCTGAATTGTTGCGGCCTTTTCGGATAGAGGACAATGGTGATGTACTTTCCTGGCGTGGACTGAACTTTCTCGATGACATCAACAAGGATCAGCAGATAGCCCGGGCTTTTCGAAATGATGCTGAGATACGGGACTATCCGTTTCCGGAAAACTTCAAGGATGTGTTTCTGCTCGACCCTGCCCCAGGGCGACCTGGTCAGCGTGGTCAGAGTCTCGTGGTTGACTCCACCGGCCGACATCTTGTCATCAAAACGCTGGATGGCAACGTCGTTCAGCTGTGGCAGCAGGAAGATGAACTTAAGCAAGTGGCATTGCCGGCCTCAGAACTTAGAGAAATCAACATGACGTGTAATGATGCGGCGGAAGTGCTGTTCATAACTGCTGATGCGAAAATCTACGGGCTGGATGACAACTTGGATTCACTGACTGAGAAGTCCGAATTTGAATGGATCCGATTGCATTCCGCGATCATCAACAGAGTCTTTCAGAACTCATCCTACCGGATGGTAGCTTCCCGGGAAATAGCGGCTCTAGTTGATCGGGAAACTCGAAGGATCCACGTGCTGCTGTTGAACGGGGAGACGGCTGAACTTGAAATGTTCAGTTCGGCTGACCAGACGCCAGCCGGCAGACGAAGATCTGACAAAGATCATGCGATTGACCTTAAGTATCCAAACAGAAAACTTGCAGAGCGAAAGGAGATGGCTGACAATCAGGTTTCGTTGTACTGCAGTCTGATGGTGTATGGCAACAACAGCATTGCCGTGATTGATAGGGACTACCAGAGGGTGTTGGTTGTCAGTCCCAAGGTTGAAACGGTGGAATAACTTGCCGATTCTTTCTACTGCTGAAGCAGGTAGCTCCATCTACCGCTGAAGCCGGTAGCTCCAATTGTGCGACTTGCGCCGCACCTCCCTTGCCCGGATTGCTCCAGGCCTCCGTCAGATCAGGTCGTCCTGCTTCGCCTGTTCCAGCACGATGGCGTCGTCCCTGCGGGCGAAGGTGATCTCGCCTTCCTTGATCATCTCCAGCAGCACGATGAAGGTGATGATCAGCGCGAAGACGTTGTGCTGCTCGATCAGCAGGTCCGTGAGCTTCTGCGGGCCCTGGCTGATGCGCTCACGGGCCTGGGTGCGCGCCGCCTCGCTGTCGAAGTCGTCGCGGAAGATCGTCACCTGGCGGAAGCGCGGACGGTCCAGCACTTCGCGAAACGCCGTCATCAGGTCGTAGACCGAGAGCGAGTCCATCGTATAGACGATCTCCGCCTCCATCTTCTCCACGATCTGCCTGGGCCAGTGGCGGCCGGTCTGCAGGTACATCGCCTGCAGGTCGCCGGTGACTTCCTGAATACCCTGGTAGGCTGCCAGCTTCTGGGACAGCTCGGTGAGCGGATCGATCACGGCCTCGCCGGCTTCGCCATCCTCGCCCTCCTCGGGCTCGGGACGCGGCAGCAGCAGGCGGCTCTTCATCTCCACGAGGCTCGCCGCCATCGCAAGGAAGTGGTAGGCACCTTCCAGGTCGCGAACGCCCTCCTGCTCAATCACGGCGAGGTACTGCTCCGTGATGGATGAGATGTCGAGGTCGAAGATGTCCATCTCATTGACGCGGATCAGGTGCAGCAGCAGGTCGAGCGGCCCCGTGAACTGGTCAATGCTGAGCTGGGTGGTAGTCACGCGCTGCGATTATACCGCCTCAGCCGGCGAGCAGCCAGGAGACGAAGTCATTGCCGAAGCCCGAACCGATCAGGCGCAGTACCCAGTTCACGATGAAGCCGAGATACAGGCTCAAGAGGCCCGTGAACATCAGCGCCATCAGGATCAGGAAGGTCACGCCGCGCATCCCGAGTTCCTGCAGCTGGCGGCCATAGGGATGCGGCAGCAGCATTGCGGCCACATGCCCGCCGTCCAGCGGGGGCAGGGGAATCAGGTTGAAGAACATCAGCACGATGTTGATCATGATGAAGATCCGCAGCACGAGATGCCCCCAGCTGCCGATCTCCGTGCCCATGGTGAAGAGCACATTGGCAATCCCGACGGTCAGCATCAGCTGGCAGAGGTTCATCGCCGGACCGGCGATGGCCACGAGGATCGTGTCGCGGCGGTAGTTGCTGTAGTAGGTCGGGTTGGTCTGCACCGGCTTGCCCCAGCCGAAGCCGAAGCCCATGAAGCTGGACATGATGATCATGATCGTCCCGGCGGGGTCCAGGTGCTTGATCGGGTTGAGGGTCACGCGGCCCTGCAGGCGCGGCGTGGGATCACCCAGCGCATTGGCCATCGCCGCATGCCCGTACTCGTGCAGGGCCAGCGAGAGCAGGATCAGCGGGATCGCGGTCAAGAAGTACAGCAGGTCAAAATGCATAGTGGCTCAGTCACCGTCCGTAGTTGCTTGATCGGCGGAGGACTCACCGAGGTTTACCATGCGCATGACGACATTCCTTTCATCTTCCTCCGAGACAATGTGCCCGTCCAGGCGCAGGGCACGCAGCCGGCGGTGGCATTCCCCGACGGCCGGGCCCGCGGGAATCCCGAGGCGGATCAGCTCATGGCCGCTGAGTTCCGGCCGCACCAGGCTGTAGTCCAGCAGGTAGTTGAGCATCGCACGCCGGGTGGAGACGCCGCGGTCGTCCACGGGCATGTGGATCAGCATCGCCAGTGCCACACTCTCGCGCGGGAAATGCTCGAGCAGGTCCACGATGCCGCTCGGGGGCATGTCGCTCGACAGCCGCTCGGGAACGCTGATCAGCAGGTGGCGCGCGGTCTGCATGCTGCGGATATGACGGGGGAAGATCCCGATGCGGTTCATCGCAGCCTCGAACCAGGTGTCGCGCATGGACAGCGTAGCCCAGGCCAGGCGCACGAGCCAGGGTTCCAGCTCCGTGCCCTCCAGCACCTCGCGCTGATTGCGCAGCACGATGTCCAGCGAGCTGCCCTGTTCCAGGGTCCACCAGGAGCTGATCCCGCCCAGAGCGTCATGCAGGCCCGGCAGGATCTGCGCAAGGTCCATCACGGCCCAGATCTCGTGCCAGCGCTCCTCGCGGCAGATGCACTCCAGTTCGTAGCGCACGCGCTCCGGGCTGAGGGTATCGAGCATGTCCTCCTCGATGGCGCGGTGGAAGGCCGCCATGCTGGCCGGCTCCAGTTCCGCATTGAGACGGATGCTGTAGCGCAGGGCCCGGAACAGGCGGGTCGGGTCGTCATGGAAGGAAGCGCTGTGCAGGATCCGTACCTGGCGGGCTCGCAGGTCAGCCTCACCGCCCAGCGGGTCGAGCAGCACACCCTGGTCCGGGCTGAGCTCAACCGCCACGGCGTTGACACTGAAGTCGCGCCGCAGCAGATCCTCCTCCAGGCGCACTCCTCCGGTGTCGACTTCCGGCAGCTGGCCCGGTGCACTGTAGCTTTCGCGGCGGCTGCTGGTCAGGTCGATCGCGATGCCTTCCGTCACGAGCGTGGCCGTGCCGAAGGCTTCGTTGACAACCAGTTCACCGGGCAGGTTGCGGTAGAGTTCGCGGGCGAAGTGGATTGCGTCACCCTCCACCACCACGTCGATGTCACGCAGTTCATCGTAGAGGTTCTCGCGGGGGCGCTGGCCACCCAGACAGCGCAGAGCCTCGCGGGGCAGGCCGCCGACGAGGGCGATGCGCAGTCCGCTGCGGCGTGCCGCCGTTGCCAGGCGTTCGAGGATGTGCCGCCGGTCGACGGGGAAGGCCAGGTTGATCTCGTCGAGCAGTTGTTGTCCGCGCTGCGTCAAACCGGCCTAGTATCTCACGCGCAGCTCAGCTGAGGCTGCGGGCGTCGGTCTCCGTGATCAGTTCGCCATCGGGACCATGTACTGTGGCGGTCACACTGCGGCGATGGCGGCGCATGATCCGCCGGCCGAGCATCCACATCCCGAGCAGCACGAAAGCGCCGATCAGCACCGGCAGCCAGATCCCGAGGGTGGTGCCGACTATGGAGATGCCGTCTTCCAGCAGGGAAAGCACGGGGTTGCCGGCACCGGCGGTGAGCATGGTTGAGCCCGCCCGCAGGTGTGCCTTGCCGTAGTGGATCGTGCCGGCCACACTGCCGCCGATGATCAGCCCGAGCACCATTGCCAGCAGCGGGTCCATTCCGGTGATCAGGCTGGTACTGAGCAGGGCGGCGGCCAGGGGCTTGACCACGAGGCCGATGCCGTCAAGGGTATTGTCCAGGCCGGGGATCTTGTCAGCGGCGATCTCCAGTACGACAGCCAGCCCGAAGACGATCACCGCCTCGGTGCTGGACAACCACTGGAAGCTGCTGGCAAGGGTGATGTGCCCAGTGTTGGACAGCAGCGAAATCGCGAACAGCGGCAGGAAGGCCCGCAGTCCGGCAGCCGCGCTCAAAGACACGGCCATCAGGATCATCACTAGAACTTGGGGGAAATCCATACCCGCTGCTCCTTATTGTGGTGGCGCTCGTTAGGACGCCAGCTTGCCTTGCGGGGTTTCAGTCAGGCCGCACGGGCCTAGTCCGGCCGCCTTCAACAGCCCAGCGGCGCCTGCACCATCCCACTATCGCTGTTGCTACTGCTGCCGCAGCAGGAGAAGGTGGAAGCGATACGCTCGGTCTTCATTGAGTGGCACTGCTCGCACTCAACCGGATCGGTCTCCGTGCGACCGACCAGGGCCTCGAATTCGGCCCCGCAATCCTTGCAACGATATTCATACAAAGGCATCAGATTCCTCCGTGGAGCTGATGGTTTCTGATATCGGCTCCCGGCTGACTATATTGTAGTAGGCTGCAGCATTGATGCATACCAGCGGGCTGCATGGATGTCATATGAAACCCCAGGCGCAGAGTAGAATGTCTGACAGGTGATGGACAGGCCAGAAGACAGGCTGCCGGGGGACAGCCCGGAGGAACTCTCCGGAGACCAGGTGCTGCCGGGCGGGGATTTCGATCCGGAGCCGGAAGGCTCACCCGCTCAGCCGGAACCATCCGGGGTTGCAGCTCCGCCCAGCCAGGCATACGATCCAAGGCGTGACAAGCCGGATTACCGGATCCGCCTGATGGCACTGCGCGACAAGGCAATGAAACTGCATAATGCCCTGAGTACGATCGTGCAGATCTTTGTCGTGGTGATCGTCACCTACATCCTGTACTACGTCAGCTACATCTTCATGATGATGTTCATGGTGGCAGGCGGTATTGCCAGCAGCAGCAGCGGACCCGGCAACTACCCCGGTGACGATATGTGGATGGTCATCGTGCCCTTCATCGGCGTGGCAGTCGGGATCGTGGCCGGCATCTCCCTGGCCTACGCACTGGGTGGCAGCATCAGGCGCTGGATCAACGGCATGCATCTCACGCGCTACCGCATGGCGGAAAGCTACCTGCACCACACGGATTTCCTGCGTGTCGTGGCCGAGGAGGACTTCACGCACATAATCATCGATGCCGTGAATGACATTCCCTCCCTGAAGTGGATCAGCCCATCCCGGCCGAAGACCCTGGAGCAGCAGCTCGAATTCAGTTCCTGCTACTGGAACAGCATCGTGCAGCTCAGTTACGGCCCCGGCCGGCTTGACAACGCCTCGCTGTTCCACGGCAGCTGGAACCACCAGGTCAGCCGCTGGTCACCGTACTCCTGCTGTGCCTGCTGCTGTCTGAGCGGCTCTCTGTGGATCATCACCTTTCCGGCAACGATCATCACGGCAAACTATCACTTGTACCGAGTTGCCAGGCTGGTCTGCACGATCGACTATCTGATAGAGGACCGCTTCGCCGGCAGTGGGGACGTTCCGGCGATCTGAATCTCAAGGGGAGAGGATGCAGGAGGAACAGCGGCAGGAGCCAGGCTTTACCGGGGACCGTGAGTCCCGGACGCCACCTTCTGCAGGATCAGAGCCTGAATGGACGGAATTCGGGATCAATGTCCCGCCTGCCCAGCGGACTGCCTATGCGGATCCTGCCGGCTCAGCCATGGAACATGGCTATCAGCAGAGACTGATACAGCAGGTGTGGAGGGAATCCGAGGTTGTCAATTCCGCCACATCATCCAGCAGCTGTCTCGGCGGACTGGTGGTCTACACATTCTTTCGGGTCTTCAGCATTCTGCTCGAAGTCGTTGGCATACCGGTCACCGATTACGCTGGTTTCCTGCCAATCATCAGCCTGTTGGCAATCGCAGTATCCCTGGGGGCATGGTCCCTTCTAAAGAAGCCTCTGCAGGGGTATTACACGGAGTTTCGCGCAACGGCCTATCGCAAGGCCTGCTCGGAACTCAGGCATGGAGATCTGCTGGTCCGGCTGATAGACGGTGACTGGGTGGATGGCCTGATGGAACGCATCAACGGAAGCTTCGGCATGCGCTGGCTTGTCCCGCAACGGCCGGGAAAACTGGAGGACTTCGCAGTCTGGGGTGCCTGCTTCTGGGATGCGCTGCAGGACCTGGGCAGCCAGCGCCCGGTCGGCAGGCTGAACCTCTGGAGGGGCGTGATAAACCACGTCATGCTCCAGCAGAAGCTGGACCGCTGCTGCTGCATCCTGTACTTCATTCCCGGGATTCCACTGAACATCCCGCTCTGGATATTCTTCAGCAACCTCTATGTCCAGCGCAGCGCCAGGATGACTGCTCTCGTCGACTATCTGACGAGACGGCGGAATTTGCTGCTTGAATGATGCCACGACTTGCCATGTCTGGCATATAATTGCAATGTGCTGGTGTATCTCAATGCACATCCCTATCTGGGTATGTGCCTGATCATGCTGCTGCTGGCAGCCGTTTCCGTGCTGACCTCGCGTCGTAACGGCAGGCTGCTGCTGTTCGCCGGTGTACTCTGCATCCCCTACGGCCTGTTCAGTTTCGAATACATCCCGCAGTACTGGAACCCGCGTCTGAGCTTCCATTTCATCACCAGTCCGGAGGACCTGCTCTTTTCCTTCGCGGGTGGTGTGCTGGCAACGCGCATGCTGCTCTTCTTCCAGGCCGGGACATACACGGTCTGCACGGACCAGGCTCTGGTCTGGCGCCGCTATATCATCTATTCACTGATCGGAATTGCCATCGGTTACGGTGTACGTTTCGGCGTGCCCGGGACACCAGTAATGATCAGCACGCTCGCAGGTGTCGCCGCCACAGGCATCCTGCTGTCCTGGAAACGCAGGCGTTTCATCGCCGGCAGCATGCTCGGCAGCCTGGGCTTCACCCTGATCTACGCCCTGCTGATCAGGCTCAGCTTCTGGCTCTGGCCACACTTCAGCCAGGCCTGGGAGCGTGCGGAGGTACATTCAAGCTGGGTGTACGGTGTTCCCCTGTTTGAGCTGTGCTGGGCTCTGGGATTCGGCCTGGTCTGGCCGCTGATGGCAATCCATTGCCTGCTGGATGAGGAAGCCGCGCGGCGCATTCCCGGCGTTATACCTTCCAGCCGGCTGGGCAGCCTGCAATAATCTTCACGGATGGATTCACGACGTGAAGGAATTGAGCCACTGCTGGACCGGCTGGCAGCCAGTGTCTCCAGGTACCAGGAAGACTCCGTCACGATTGTGTTCACTATCATCGGGCTGCTGGCATTCTGCCTCAGCCCACTGCTGTATACGGCGGGGATGAAGCATTTTGCGTTCATCGATCCTGACCATCCCGTAAACGTGATCGGCCTGCTGCTATTCATGACGTTGCTGACCTGGCTGTGCTGCCACTACGCCGGGGTCTGGATGAAGCGTGACCGGCAGCGCCTGGAACTGCGCATGATGCGGGACTTCGGCGAGACGGATGTCCAGATGCTCGCGATGGAGGAGGAGGTCTGGCTCAACCTGCGCGAGACCATGCTCGGCAGCTGGCTGTACCGCCTGCTGGTGCCGGACCTGCCGATGACCCCGGAGCAGCAGCTGCGAGCTTCAGCCCTGATGCATCCTGCGCTGGACAAGCTTGCTCGCAGTGATCACGGCCGGATCCGCAGCGCGGCAATTGCCTGCCTGCTGACGGGATTCATGGGGCGGCTCTGGTCACATGAATGCCTGGGCTGCGTGATATTCCCTTTGCTGCCCCTCATCATGATCTCCGCACCACTGTCCCTGCCGCTGATCCTGATCAGCTACCGTTGCCAGATGACGATCCATGTCCGTCTGCTGGCCTATCTGGGCGTTTATGACGATTAGAACGGTCCTGCAATGCTGAACTGCGCACCGCCTTCGGCGACGAAGCGCGGATTGACCGTGCTGATGCTCCAGCCATCCGGGGAGCCGCTCAGATCCAGGCGTATCACACCGAAGCGTTCACGACGGCTGGGCGGGCCACTGCTGTACTGCGGAGCATCATCGTTTTCGCCTTCGGCGTCGATTTCATCCTCAGCAAGCGTTGCCTCTCCGTCCTCGCCGCGCACCAGGGCCAGCAGTTCATCGCGGGAGCCGTAGGCCAGCAGATAGCCACCATCACCGTTGAGGAGCATATGCTCGGAATAGAAGCCGGTGCGGTCCGTCACGGAAGCCAGCTGGAACACGCCGGACATGTCATAGCGCCCGAGGATGATGTCTTGGCGCTCGCCGCTCTGACTGGCGAAGACGATGCTCTCACCATCACCGCTGACAGCCAGAGCCTGCTTGCGGTCGCCACCCGTTGCCAGGAACTCGACGTCGCCGCTGGGGACATGGCGGCGCACGATGCGGCTCTTGTCATCAATATGGAACAGGTAGCGCCCGTCACGGCTCAGCCTGGCTTCCGCCGCCTTGCCGATCAGCAGCGGTTCCCCGACCTGGCCACCATCCGGGTCCACACTGACCACGCGCAGCTCGCGGAAGTTCTTCTCAAGCTTGTCACCGACGGCCAGCACCGTGCCGATTCCGCTGGCATCGAACAGGAATCCGTCACAGACGAACAGCGGATCGCAGGGAGGACGGACCAGCCAGGTCTCGATCCCGCCTGCCGTCTCGATCGAGACATAGGCCCGGCCACCTTCGACAGCCTGCAGTGCAACTATCTCTCCGTTGTCAGGCAGGAAGCTGGCAACGGGATCGCCACTGGCAACCTCCTTCACGAGCAGTCCGAAGTCGCTGACGATCGCAATGTATGCGCCGTCCGCGCTCAGGTCCACGCGTCCGATTCCGCCTTCATTTGTGGGGCTGGAAAGCGGCAGGGCGTTGGCAGCGGTGTAGTCCATCACCACGGCACGGGTGCTGCCGGTCAGGGGCTCGATCACGGCTACCGGCTGACGGTATTCCAGTGGGCCGGGCCGGACGCGGATCTTCACCGGCGGGGCATGGATCACCTGATCGAACTTGTCGTTGATGTCGAGGCGGATCTCATATTCCCCGGGTTTCTGGAATGCGAACCAGGTGCTCGGGTCGCTGCGCCGGTCGTCACCGATGTACCAGTCGTAGCGCAGCGGTTCCTCTCCGCGGGTCACTATCGCATCCAGATCAAGCTCATACGGGGCAGGACCTTCGATGTAACTCGGTCGCTGGATCGCGGCGGCCGGATCCTCCGCGCTGATCGGCAGCCAGATCCGCTGCTGCCAGGCCTGCAGGCCGTCGCTGGCGCGCAGCCGCACCTCATAGATGCCGTCCTTGGCAAAGGTATGCTCCGGCTTCTTGTCGGTGCTGTATGTTCCATCACCGAAGTCCCAGTGGTATGTCAGCTCACCGACCGGAAGCGGCGTGTTCTCGGGATAGAACTGCAGGCTGCGCTTGCTGGCATTGGTGTAGTCGAATTCAAGCGTCATCTCGTGCCCGAAGGCAAATGGATCCGCGCCGACGTTGCCGGTTGAAAGGGTGAAGTCACGCGGGCTCTCCGAGGGCCAGGCGTTGACGGTCGCGAAGGTAGTGGCCGTGCGCAGGTCGGCATCGGTGGCGATGATCTTGACGATGTAGAATCCCGCGTTCGTGTATTCGTGGTTCACGATCCGCCCGCGGCTTACCGTCTCCGGTTCATCCGGTGCCTCGTCGCCGAAGGTGATGCGGTAGGTTACCGGCTCCGTGGCGCGGTCAATGTTCAGGTTGAAGGTCGCCATGAACGGTGCCTGGCCCCGGCGCACACTGGGTTCGATATCCATGCGCATCCGTTCCAGCGGAGCACTCGGGTCATGCCCGCTCCAGGCATTGACACTCAGGCGGCCCGTCAGTTCCTCGCCGAGGATGTCCGTGACGCGGTAGGAAACGATGTGCGCGTCGACATCGGCGTAAGTCGTATACGGATTCGGCAGATTGCTTTCGGAGCCGTCACTGAAGGTCCACTCGTAGCTGTAGGGTGCCGTGCCGCCGGTCACCGTGCTGGCGAAGTGCACGGTCAGCGGGCAGTCCCCGAAGGGCGGGTAGGCGCTGATGTTGGCACTCAGCGGCTTGGGCTCGGCGCTGCTGGAGCGGGCCCGCACGAGTCCGGTGCCGAAACCGACCTGGCTGTAGCGACCGTTGTCAGTGACCTTGAGGGCCACGCTGTAGTCGCCGTTGTGCTTGAAGGTGTGCTCTGCATATGGGCTGGAATGACTGGAGTAATCAAAGATCCCGTCGCTGTCGAAGTCCCAGTCATACTGCACGACATGACCATCCGGGTCATAGCTCTTGCTGGCATCGAAGTAGACGGTCACGAACGGAGACTCCGCCGTCATGGCAACATCGTCCGCCGCAGCAGTGGCTTCCGGCACGTCCTCCTCAACCACATTGGCAGTGGCGCTTTCCTGCATGCGCTGGCGATCCTCCGGGCTGACCTGGGCACCGACGCTCAGGCGCTGGGGAATCAGACTGATCGGACGTGCCCCGGGGGGACGACCGGCCGCATCGGGATCGAAGTTGGGATCACCGGGAGTCTTGGGACCCTTGTCCCCGCTGTCTTCCTCGGAGCTTTCCTCAGCTTCTCCCTCGGCAGGCTGCACCTCACCGCTCACTGCCTGCTCGGCCTGCTGCTTGCTGGCTTCATCGGGGTCCAGTCCGAGCTGGCCGGGGAAGGGATCGCGGCTGAATTCGAAGCTGGCAACGGGAGGCTGGTTGACGACGCGCGGATCCTCGTGCGTGATGCGCAGTGCATAGAGTCCGAGGTAGCTGATCGGAGCCTGCACGAGATTCTCGTGGATGAAGACCTCGCTGTTTGAGAGCTCGACCCAGACACCGTTGATCTTGTGCACTATCACGATGTCCTTCTCATCCTTGCCCTGCGGAATGTCGTCGTTGTAGTAGGAGATGCTCAGCAGGGCATCCTTCTTGAGCTGCACGCCATCCGGGCTGAGCTGGAAGGCGGACTCCGGGAAGACATCGTCCTGCGGCTCCGCCGGAACCGAGATCTCGAGGAAGATCGGTTCGCTCACCGCACCGCGCGGCACAGTGACCTTCGCTGTCCGGTATTCCACCTCACCGCCATCGCTGTCCACGCTGTCGCGGTGGCTGAGCACTTCCTCATGGGGACGCTCGTCATAGGTGCCGGCATCCGAGCGTGAACGCGGACGTACGCCGTTTCCGCCTGCGCTGTTGCCCTGACAGGAAACGAGTCCGGCCAGAACCGTGATGATGATGGCCGCCACAGCGGCCCTGAGCTTGCTTGTTGTGGTCATCTCCGCCTTCCCGCAGGCATGCACAATTGCCCGCTTCCTGCGAGACGACCATTATATCAAGCCGGTTCAATCAGGGGGTTCAGGGGACGCTGGCGGACCAGGTGCCGGTAGTCGTGTTGATTCCGGCAAAGCCAGTGAAGGTGAAGCTGCCCTCGACGAAGCTCACGTTGGAGAAGGTTCCGAACAGCGGACCGGAACCGAAGGTGCTGTTATTGATGCTGCCGTTCACGACCTTGCCGTTGACCGTGGCACTGATGGTGACGGTGATGTTGTCCCCGTTGTGATTGAGGATTCCTGTACCCTGCAGTACGTTGTTGATCACCGTGAAGGAGAAGGCTCCGATGCTCTGGCCGTTGTCGTTGACGAAATCCCCGCTGAAGGGACCTGTCTCCGCCACGAATGGTGATCCGCCGCCGCAGCTGCAGCATAGCAGGACAAGGAACAGGATTACTGACAATTTCTTCATGATCCGCTTCCGTGCGGAAGATCCGCACTATTGGTATACGCCTGTTCCCGAGATTTTACACGCAGGTCAGACACCGGAATGAAAAAGGGGATCCCCGCAGGGATCCCCCTCTCTTTCAGTTACTGCTCCGGCAGCCGGATCAGTCGCCGGCGCGCACGTTGTTGAGGTCCAGCTCCCCGAGCACGACGCTTACTTCCTCGAAGTGCTCAGTGCCGTTGCGCGAGACGGTGAGCTTCACTCGCTCGCCGACCTCATGCTCGCTGATCATGGAAATCAGCTGGTTGGCATCGCTCACGGGCTCACCGTTGAATTCGGTGATCACATCTCCGGCGGCGAGGCCGGCCTTGTCGGCGGGGCCACCCTTGACGATGCCGCTGATGTAGACTCCCTGTTCGACGTCAAGCTTGGTGTTGGTGTTGAAGTGCAGGAACTCCTCCACGCTCGTGATGTTGGCGGAGATGCCGGGATAGACAGCCTTGCCCTTCTCCATGATCTGGGAGATGGTGTCCTTCACCTCATCAATCGGGATCGCGAAGCCGATGCCCTCGATCGGAATCTTGCCGGTCTCGGTATAGTCCCAGCGGGCGATAGCCTGGTTCACGCCGATCACCTCACCCTGGGCATTGAACAGCGGGCCGCCGCTGTTGCCGCGGTTGATGGCAGCATCGGTCTGCAGGTAGATCTGCGGCTTGCGGATGTCGTAGCTGCGGCCGACCTCCTCCAGCTTGCGGGTGTTGCTGGAGAGGATGCCCGCGGTTACGGTCGCGGCATGCCCGAGCGGGCTGCCGATGGCGACGACCGGCTCACCGACGCGGCTCTCGGCGCTCTTGCCCAGCACCGCGGCGGGCAGGCCATTGGCATCGACCTTCAGAACGGCGATGTCCTTGTAGTTGTCCTTGCCGATCAGCTCGGCCGGGATGCCATCCTTGTCCTCGCCGATGAAGACGGAGAACTCATTGGCATCCTCCACCACATGGGCATTGGTGACGATGTAGCCATCCTCGCGGATGATGAAGCCGCTGCCCTCGCCGCCCGGCATGGGGTGATCCTCCGGCATCTCAAAATCCTCGGGCAGATTGAATCCCTGGGGCACGAGGTGCTTGAAGCGCTCGGTCATCTCGCGGGAGCCATTGCCTTCGCTCTCGTCGAGCTTGTCGGGGTTGATCGCGGTCTTGATACTCACCACATAGGGCAGCGACTGCTGCGCCAAATCGGCGATCCAGTAGATGCTCTCGTGGTCAAGTGCAGCACTGGTATTGATGGAGGCCAGTTCAGTCCTGGTCTGGGTCTGGGTCGACTCATGGAACTTGTAGTCGTACTTCGGACGGCTGGTGTAGTTGGCAATCGAGAGCGCGATCACCGCAACCATCAGAACTACGGAGAAGATCCTCCAGAATCCATCCTGTGACGTGTTCTTCATTCCTTGCTCCTGAGAAAGTGAGTTCGAATTCGGTACCCGGCTAGGACGTGGGCATTTTAACCCTTGTTCGCAAGCCGCGATGATTCTCTGTCCGGTACCGGATCCGTCCGAGGTATCTGTTACCATCGGCCCGCCGTGATCAATCTGATGCAATGCAGGCCGAACAGATGGACGCCTGTCGCGTCAGGATTGCGACGGTCGTTTGACAAACGCCGCGGGACCTTATGTAATATGCCGGACCGGCCAATAGTATTCAAATGGAGCATCGATCCCAATGAGATTACCTGTCCTGACCATCCTGAGCTTCCTCATGGCAGTGCTGATCAGCCAGTCCGCATTCGCCGCCAAGCCCAGCGTGGTTACGAAGCTCGAAGGTGACGCCTCCGTCGTGCGCTGCACGCCGCGCAGCAACTGGCTTGCCGCCTGGAACCAGGTCGGCAACGAGTACAAGCTGGTTGTGATCAATGGTGACAACGGCGAGAAGCGCGAGATCTTCACGGCGGACAACCCCGGTGGGATGTGCTGGATTCCCGGCAAGAACGTGCTGCTCTACACCTTCGCGTTCTACCAGGAGAAGCTCAAGCTCAACAACGTGATCTACCGCACCTATAACGTGGACACGAAGGCTGATGTGCTCGTCGGCGAGATGAAGGATCTCTTCGAGATGTACACGCTGGATCCGATCGCTGCGGAGGATGGCTCCAAGGCCATGCAGATGACGATCAACACGGAATCTCTTCCCAGCTTCAACCTGTTCCTGAGCGGGGTCAACCAGGTGGTGCCGCGGGTCGCTCGCGCCAATATCGGCAGCGACTACGATCTCAGCTCTGACGGTTACAGCGTCTTCTGGCATCTGCACGACGCCAATACCGGTGATTTCTACATCGCGGAATGGAGTCTCGAGGACGGTACCTACCGCAATCTGTACACATTCAGCAATGACAAGGATCCGGCTGACGACCACGCACTTTTCAAGGTTGAAAGTGCCAGCCGCCAGGCAGCCACGACCGTATTCGCCGAGGGCCGTCCGACCCTGCAGCTCTGCATCTACAACTTCAGCAACAAGGACAACCCACAGGTGCTGACCGTGGATCTGCAGCCCAATGAGGACCTGATCTACTTCGACTGGAAGGATCGCGGCAATACGATCTACGCCCTGGTCAATGACAAGCAGGCCAAGCTCTTCAAGATCATCGAGATTGAGCCTTACACGAAGGTCCGCCGAGAACTGCTGTCCACCAGCGATTTCATCTCGTTGATTGATTACAGCAGTGGCAAGGACACCTATTACTACTCCGTGCTGGACAGCAGGGATTCTCGCAAGGTCAGCACCCAGATCATGCGTCTGCAGGCGGAGGACTGAGCCTCAGCGCAGCGCGGCCTCGAAGGCTTCCAGCAGCGAGCTGGCGGTGCGTCGTGAACTGAAGGTTCCGCTGTAGGCAATTCCGTGGCGCGACAGTTGCTCACGCCATTGGGCATCCGTCACCAGCCGCTGCATGTGATCCGCCAGCTTCCTATGGTTTCCGGTGTCCGTCATCGGCGGGGCGAACTGCAGTTCCAGCGGCAGTTGGGAGATCCGCTCACGGTCTGCATAGACTTCCTTGTGGCAGGGGATGTCCGACAGCACAACCGGCACACCGATGCTCTGGGCCTCCTGCGGCGGCATACCGTAACCCTCGTAGCGGCTGACGAACAGCAGAGCGGTACTGCGCAGCAGGCGTCGTGTGATTTCCTGCTGGGGCAGATATCCTGGAAACTCCAGGCTTTCCGCTACATCCAGTTCCGTCGCTATGGATTTCAGGACCTCCGTATGCTCCGTCTGACCGCCGATGCAGACCAACCGAGCCGGAATACCGTGTCGCAGACGCAGATCAGCCAGTGCCTGGATGCCCAGTTCAATGTTCTTGCGGGCTTCGTGGCTGGCAATCATCAGGAACTCCGGAACCTCCAATGTGTCAGGAATGCTGTCCTCACGCAGATGCTGTTCACGCAGCTGCTGTGCATGGACACGCCAGCTTGGATCAGGGTAATACGGCACTACATGGATGCGCTCAGGAGAAACATCCAGCAGACGCATGATGTCCCGCTTGACCGCCATGTTGCTGACGGTCAGCGCCCGTGCCCGCTTCCAGCAGCGCGGCAGCAGGGTCTTCCAGTAGAAGCCGGCAGGACCGCTGAACTGCTCCGGATACATCAGGGGGATCAGGTCGTGTACATGTGCAACGACAGGCACCGGACTCGTGAGCGGCGCGCCAAGCGCGGGGCTGTACAGCAGTGATGCCCGGGGGTTGAGCCGGCGCAGTGCTGCAGGCAGGCGCATCTGCTCCCATTTGATGCGATCCGGGACATCCACGAGCGGGCGGTCCGATTCGTTTGGTCGCATGGGCAGAACCGTATGCTGCGCGCAATGATCCTCAAATGCCTTGAGCAGTAATCCAACGGAGATCCCCAGTCCGGTAGGCCGGGGACCTGTGATGGCCTGATAGTCCCATGCAATGCGCACTGTATAGATGTTAATCAGAATTTGTTAAATGCGCTATACTCAGCCGTTATGTCCCTAGTTTTCATGCAGTTATCCGACCTTCATCTCGGTGCCAGGCTCGTAAATCTGCCCGGGGAAATCGCGGAACAGCTGCGCAACACCACCCGGGAGCTGGTGGTGGAGGCCTTCGCCAGGGCCAGGGCAGAGAACGTAGATCTGATCCTGATGCCCGGTGACCTCTATGAGCACAACGGCATCGACGCCGGCGGGCAGCTGCACTTCATCTACGAGCTCGCGGCCAGTATGGCTCCCACGCCAGTGGTGATCACGCCGGGCAACCACGATCCCTACTCCCTGGAAAGCCCCTATGCCACGATTGCTGCACCGCGCAATGTGACGCTTTTCACGAACAATGAATTCACGATCGTCAGTACCGAAGCATGCCCCGTGGCCGGCCGGGCCTTCCGCAGCGGTGAATACGGCAGCATGATTGACTGGAGCTCGCTTCCGGCGGCACCAGGTGGACCGAGTGTCCTGATGATGCACGCCTCGGTGATGAACGCCGGGGACGGTCGCCTGCGCGAATCCGTAATGCTGCCTGTCACCACCACGGCACTTGAGCAGTGCGGCTTCAGCTACTGCGCACTTGGTCACTATCACACGTTTCAGCAGTTCAGCCGCCAGGCTGACGGACCGGCCTATGCCGCCTACAGCGGCTGCGCGCAGGGTCTGGGCTGGGACGAGACCGGTTCACGCGGATTCGTGATGGGCAAGCTGCGCGAGGTTGGTGCGGATCTGGAATTGGTCCAGACTTCCCGCCACAGCTGGCAGCGCCATCCGCTGCAGCTACCCCCCTGGCAGGGCGGTGAAAGCTGGTTGAGGCTGGACCAGCGTCTTGAGGCAATCGGCAGCCAGATCGGGGAGCGGGACCTGTTGCGGCTTGACATCCGCGGTCGCTGGCCTGCCACCGAGAAGGAAGGTCTGCGCGAGCGGATCAACGGCCTGCTGCGCCGGGCATGGTACGCCACGGATATCGACTGGTCTGACACGGCCTTCACGCCGCCCCTCGCCCCGCGCGGAGTCAGTCCTCTGCTGGACGAATTTCTTGACAACTGTGAGAACCAAATCGACGACTCCAGTGAAGATGGCATCAAGGAAGCCTGGCGGCTGGCACGCTATCTGGGCCACCGCCTGCTCAGTGGCCAGGGTCTGCCCGAGGAGCTGGTCTGATGAAACTGATCGCACTTGAATCCGCCCGATTTGGCAAGCTGAAGGTTGATGAGAGCCGCAGCTTCGAGCCGGGTCTGAACATCATCGTGGCTCCCAACCAGTCCGGCAAGACCACGCTGCTGACCATGGTCGAGTGGCTGCTGTACGGAGTTCCATCACGCGGCAGCAAGCGCAACCTGGCACTTGTGGAGCAGTGGGCTCCCTGGGACGGCAGCAATCCGCAAGCATCAATGATCATTGCTCCTGAACGCCGAGGCTGGCCTGAGCTGGTCCGCGTGCAGGTGTTTTTCGACCGCTTCAACATTTTCGTCCAGGACGTGGAAAGCCTGGAGAATCTCAGTGATCGCATCAATGTTGATTCCAACGGCGAATGGGACCTCGGTCGCCAGCTGCTGGGCCTGACCCGTGGTGCCTTCCAGGGCAGCGTGCTTTCGCGCCAGGGCCAGATTGACGATGTCATTCGCGACGCCGATCTGCGCGCCGTTCTCACGTCCGACCTGGCCGGCCTCGTTGAGGACCCGGAGAAGGCCACGCTGGACCATGCCCTGAATCAGCTTGAGAATCCCAGCTTCACCATGCAGGGCGTGGCTGAAAGTCCAGTACTGTTCAGTACCATCCTGCGCCGCCTGGACGAGCAGAATGCCGTGGCCAGGCTGGAGTTTGAGAGCGGTCGCGAGAAGTATGCCGAACTGGAGAAGCTGCAGGCCCGCAAGGAGCAGGCTGAGTTCCGCCAGAATCAGGAGCAGATCAAGCGCCGCAAGCTGATCAACCGCATTCGCGACATCCAGCTGGCCGGAGCTTTCTGGTGCTACAAGGAGCAGACCCGCATTGAGCAGCAGCTTGAGGACTGGAATGAACGCCTGGCTGGTGAGCCGTGGATCCGGGAATTCCCCTTCCATTTAGAGGTTGAGATCGAGCGCTGGAATACCGAATTCAGCAACATTAACGAACAGGAAACCCGCATGCGCGACAAGCTGGTTTCCGCCGAGCACGCCCTGAAGCGCATTGAGCTGTCGCTTGGCAACAACGAGCATCTGCTGCCGCTGGTGGATCGCCAGCGCGACATCAATGAAATCTCCGTGCTGCTTGACAGTGCCATGGCGGACTATGAGCAGGCTTCGCAGGAGCGCCAGCATTACGGCCAGAGTGCCGACCCGGAGACCCGCACGCGCTTCGAGGCTCTCGACAAGTCAATGCGCAAGCACCGCAGTTACATCAACACACTGCTTGACTGGTACGAGCGCAACCACAGCTATGAAACCGACAAGGGGGCACTGGAGCACCGCAAGATGGAGCTCGCTCCGGTGATCCGCAAGGGCAGGGGAGGCCAGCGCGAAGTGGCCGTCGGTCTGATGATGATTGCCATCCTGCTTGCAATCTTCAGCACCGCCATCTTCAGCCGCCTGGGAGAGAGCGGCCCGCTGCTGGGCTACGCACTGGCGGGGCTCGTGTTTGTGTTCGCGGTCTACCAGTTCATCCGCGACGTCGGCCATAAAAGCCGTGCGCGCAAGGCCAACGAGGAAATGGATCGTGAGATCAAACCCGGCCTGAACCGCCTCTCGGATGATCAGGCACGGCTTGACCGGGACCGCCGTCACTACATTCTCGAATTCGAACTGACTGACGAAAAGTGGGCTGAGCTGATGCGCGACATCCCGGTCTACAAGGATCTGCGCTTCAGACTGGAGAATTACGCCCTTTCCGGTCACCGCATGGCGGATGCAAACGAGAAGCAGCAGGAATGCTGGCGCAAGCTCGGCAGGATCCTGCAGGGCCTGCCGACTCAGATTGACAGGGCCTGGCTGCAGGAGCGCCAGGACACTCTGGCAAGCATCGAGGATCTCAAGAAGCAGCGCATGGACCTGAATGCCACGCAGCTCGACATGCGCCGTGAGATAGATGCAAACGGGCAGCGCCGGCGCGAGCTGATCCTGCGGCTCACGGAACTTGTCGAGCCCGTGGGACTGAGCTTCGTTGCCAGTTCCAGCCCTGACGAGGCTGTGGCCCGCTTCCGGGAAATGATGCTGCAGGCCCGCGAGTACCGCACCATCAGCGACAGGCTCAGGGAGTCTGAGGGTTACCACCGCCACGCGGTGATGCCCCGCGACGAATTCGAACTTGAATGGAGCAGGCTGGACCGCGATGAGCAGCAGCGCCTGAGCTCGATTGTCAGTACGCCAGAACAGCTTGATGAACAGCTCAACCAGCGCCGTCAGCTTGAGGATTTCCTCAGTCGCCTGAATGATGACAATGAAGACGCGACCCGCGAGCTGTCCGCCCTGCGTGAGCGCATCGCCTCTGAGAGTGATGTGATGCGCAGCGTGGAGGACAGCTTCCGCCGGCTGGAGGACAGTTCCAGTCGCCTCAGCGGCCTGATCGTCTGGCAGAAGGCGATCGAGTTCTGCCGGGAGAGCTTCCGTGAGATCCGCAGCCGCCAGAGCAGCAGCCTCGCCCCGCGCATCAATGAGGAGCTGCAGCGCATTCTGGAGCGGGCTCCCGTTGAGGGCGTGATCGAGGCTCAGATTGACGCAGCACTTGAGCTGCGCCTGCGTGTGGAAGGAGCACCTCCTGGACTGGAGGGCCGGGCCCTGCTGGAGCGGCTTTCCAGCGGAGCACGGAACCAGCTCAGTCTGGCGATGCGCAGCGCCGTGATCAAGGCACTCACTGGCAAGGTCAACGCCCCGCTGCTGCTGGATGAACCGCTCAATGAACTTGACGACCTGCGCAGCATCGCCGGTCTGAACTATCTGGATACACTTTCCGGCCACCATCAGGTGCTGGTCACGAGCTGCCACAAGGCCCACTATGAGTGGCTGCTCGGCCAGGCGGATGTCAGTGCCGGGATCATCAGTGTCTGACTGGCAGCCGTCTTCAGGCGGCTGGATCAGGCCGCCAAGGAGCTGAGCCAAGCAAGATGAAACCGGTATTGACAGCGGCCGAGATGGCCCAGCTTGACAAGTTCACGATTGAATCCCACGGCCTGGATGGCAAGATCCTGATGAGCAGTGCCGCCCGCAGCGTGCTGGACTGCATCCGCGAGCGCTGGCCCCAGGCACGCAGGCCCGTGATCTTCGCCGGGACCGGCAACAACGGTGGTGATGGAATCGCACTGGCCTACTACGCCCAGCAGGCTGGGATGAACCCTCTGCTGCTGCTCTGCCACCCGCAGATCACTGACCCGCCTACCTTGTCAATGGATGCGACCTACTTCTACCGCATCGCGCAGCGGGCCTATGTCAGCATGGACTTCCTCACGAAGCCCGTGCTGATCCCGGAGATCCTTGCCAACCACAACTGCGACGTGATCGTGGATTCGATCTTCGGCACCGGGCTGGTGGGTCAGCTTGACAACTACTATGTCAACATCATCGACCGCATGAACATTTCCAGTTCGCCGATCGTTGCGGTGGACTGCCCCAGTGGTCTGAACAGCTCCACGGGAGAAGTCATCAGCCGCAGTGTCAGGGCCGATCTGACCGTGACGATGGGCTATGCCAAGCGCGGCTTCTATCATCCCGGAGCAGTGCGCTACGTCGGTGAGCTGCAGGTCGCGGACCTGGGTTTTGCCAGCATTTCCGAGGCGGGTATCGCGCCTGCCAGCCATGCCTGGCAGGAAGCGCTGTGGGAGCCCCTGCGCACCTGGCGCAGCGCTGACACGCACAAGGGTGACTATGGCCGCCTGCTGGTCGTGGCCGGTAGCCGCAAGTACCCCGGCGCCCCTCGCCTGGCAGCCAACGCTGCCCTGCGCGGTGGCGTGGGCCTCGTCAGGCTGGTGGTACCCGAGGACATCTACACGGTCTGCTGTGACAATCCGGCGCTGATGGTCAGCGCACACAGTACGGATGGACGCGGCGGCTTTGCTGCCGAGCCGGATCCGGAACTGCTGGAACATATGGAATGGGCCGATGCACTGGTGATCGGACCGGGGCTGAGTGATGCCCCGCATGGCCTGCAGCTGGCCGGTAGCCTGCTCGAGCGTCGCAACTTCCCCGTCGTGGTGGATGCGGATGCCCTCAGGGCTCTGCCGGAGAATCCCAAGCCCGGCGGCTGGCCAATGGTGCTCACACCGCATATCGGTGAACTGGCCCGTCTGGCGGGGCAGATTCCCGATGAAACCTGGGACAGCCTGTTCCAGGTGGCGACGGATATGAGCTTCCGGCTGCATGCGCTGGTACTGGCCAAGAGCAACCAGTGCCTGCTGACGACGCCGGAGGGAGCAATGATCTTCCCGCACAAGGGCCATCCGGCGCTGGCAACGGGGGGCACGGGTGATGTGCTGGCCGGCATGCTCGGGGCACTGCTGGCGCGCTACCACGCCATGGTGCGCAGCCCGGAACTGCGCTTTGAGACAACTGCGAGCACGCGGCGTCTGACCGTTGCGGAAATCACCGTCAGCGCGGTGAACTGGCATGCACTGGCGGCACGCCTGGCGGTGGCTGAATTCGGCGAGGACGGTCTGACTAGCACAGATCTGATCAGCTTCCTGCCCCAGGCACTGCGTATACTGTGCGAGAAGGCGGATGATCTGCGTGGCCACGCGGGACGTCCTGCCTGACAACAAGACTGAATTAGAGGACTGCGAGAGATGGCAATCAAGGTTAACTACAATCCCGCCTGGCTGAGCTGGGTGGCCAGCACGACGACCTGCCTGCGCTACCACGGCCTGAACGTGGACGAGGTGGATGTGGCCGGACACAGCGGCTATGCCTTCCGGATGGTCGTGGCACGGGATGTCTGTCCGAGTGGACCGACTGTGTTTGACTGGAATGAACTGAACCAGGGAATCATGTGCCTGGGACGCAGCGTGCGCAGCGAAATGGGGATCTATCATGGGGACTCGGAGGAAATCAAGGCGTCGCTGGACAGAGCCCGCCGTGATCTGCTGGAGTTCGTGCACCATGAGACGCAGGCTGGCAACCCGGTGGTGATCTGGGGAACCTACGTACCTGAGTTCGGCGTTGCCACAGCGGTGGAGAATGACCGTTACATCTGCAGCAGCTTCCGCGAGATGACAGGCGAGGAACAGCCACCGCTGGCGCATGATGAACTGCATGATCTGGGGATCGTCTACGGCCTGAGCTTCCCGCATGCGCAGCCGATGGACCCGGCGCGTTCCGATGCGGAAGCCCTCAGGCGCGCGGCGCGTCTGCTCAATCAGCCGGATCTTCAGGGCTTCTACAGAAGCAACCGCGGTGCATATGAGAGCTGGATCAATGCCCTGCTGAACAACAAGGTCAACGCATTTGGCAACGCCTACAATGCCAGCTGCTGGGCTGAACAGAAGCAGTTCGCCCGCGACTTCCTCTCGCGTCTTGCTGATCGCATGCCGGACGCGCGCGGCAGTCTGGAGGAGGCCGCCGGAGTGTTCGGCGAGGTGCATGGGCACATGCAGGATTTCGCCGAGCTGTTCGCCTTCCCGGCCGGTGAGGCCGTCGAGCAGGAGGAGAGCCGCAGCGAAGGTGTGCGCCTGCTGGAGCTCGCCGAGGAGCTGGAGGAGCGAGCGGCGCTGGCAGTGGCACATGCCGCGCGTGACAGTGAACAGGCCCAGCAGACCACAAGCGAGGCGGGGGCGGACTGAAGCCCGCGCCTATAATCCTCCCGTGAGCGATCTGCCCGGCTCCTTCAGTGAATTCAGCTACACGCCCAAGCTGGCGGGGATTGACGACATCGGCTCCAGCCTGATCACGCTGGAGGTCTTCCTCGACCGCTTCCGCTCGAACCTGCGCATCCTCACGGACTGGCTGGCACCGGCGGGGATCATCCTCGTCGTCAAGGCCAATGCCTACGGTTTCGGTGTGGAGGGCCTGCTGCCGATCATCAGCGAGTTCGAACAGATCATGCTCGGCGTTGCCACTCCCGATGAAGCGCTTGAGCTGCGTGCGCTGGGCTTCGGCGGGCGGATCCTGCTGATGGGCTACACCCATCCACGCTGCTACTACCAGATCAAGCATTCCGACTGCGAGCTTTCAGCCTACCGGCCGGAGAACATCCCGCTGATCGCCGAGGCCTGGAGTGACATCGGCCGCCCGCTGAAGCTGCATGTCAAGCTCGACACAGGCATGACGCGGCTCGGGGTGCAGTTCAGTGAGCTGCGCGGCTTCTTGGAGCTGATTGCCAGGTATGACAACATCTCCGTGGCCGGCCTGTTCACGCATCTGGTCAGCAGTGAACGCCCGGAACTCGCAGTCAATCGCAGCCAGGCAGCACAGTTCGCCGAGGCCGTCGCACTCTGCGAGGACTTCCTCGGCTACCGGCCCATGTGCCATGTTGCCAACAGCGAGGGCACCGTCAACCTGCCGCAGCTGCACTATGACAGCGTGCGCCTCGGCCAGCTGGCCTACGGGATCCGCATGTCTGATGCTGGCATCGCACCGGAGGGCCTGCAGCAGTGCTTCCGGCTCACGAGCGAGGTCGTGGACATCCACCGCATCGGGGCCGGGCAGGGCGTGAGCTACACCCACAGCTTCGTCAGCTCGAAGCCGACGACGGTCGTGACCTTCCCCTACGGCTATGCCGACGGGATGTGGCGACAGCTCGGCAACCTGGCCCAGGTGCTGATCGGCGGCCGGCGCTGCCGCGTGGTTGGCAACGTGACGATGGACTACATGATGGCGGATGTCGGTGAGATGGATGTACAGCTCGGCGAGCCGGTCACGATCATCGGTGAGACCGGGGGGCTGCGCATCTGCATCGAGGATGTGGCGCGCATGCTGGACACCGTGCCCTATGAGATCTGCTGTCGCTGGGGCCGGCGCGTGCGCCGCGTCTATTCGGGGGACTGATCAGTCCAGGCCGAGGAAGCCGTGGTAGACGAATTCAGCGGGGCCGGTCATCTGCACCGCATGCCCCTCGCCGGGCCAGTTGATCGTCAGCTTGCCGCCGTTGAGCTTGACCACCACGTCCGAACCCGGACGGCTGTGGCCGTTGAGCACTGCGGCCACGACCGTGGCACAGGCCCCCGTGCCGCAGGCCCAGGTCTCGCCCACGCCGCGCTCCCAGACGCGCATGCGCAGCTTCTCCGGGGCCAGCACCTGCACGAACTCCACGTTTACGCCCTCCGGGAAGACGCTGTGCCGCTCGATCAACGGCCCGACCCCCAGCACGTGCTGGTCGCTGATGCTGTCAACGAAGCTCACGGCATGCGGGTTGCCCATGTTGACAGCGGTCAGGGCGAGCTGCATGCCGTCCACGCTCAGTTCCGTGGCCAGCACCGGCTCCCCCACCGGCTTGAGCGTGGTCGGGATGCTGGCGGCCTTCAGGCCCGGCACGCCCATCCCCACAGTGATGCTCTCCACCCTGCCGGCGATGCGGCTCAGGCTGATCGGCAGCACGCCGTTGCCGGTCATCACGTTGATGTGGCTGCGGGAATCTCCGAGCTCATCGCCCACGAATTTACCCACGCAGCGGATGCCGTTGCCGCACATCTCCGCGCGGCTGCCATCGGCGTTCACGTAGCGCATCTCATAGTCCGCGCCCGGATGCCTGCCGACGGCGATCAGGCCGTCAGCCCCGACGCCGAAGCGTCGCGGGCAGTAGCGCCGTGCCAGTTCGGACAGTTCATGCCAGCTGAAGCGGTCTTGCGCATCATCAAACACGATGAAGTCATTGCCGCAGCCATGCATCTTGTGGAATTTCAGGGCCTGCACGGCAATATAGTATCCGCTTCCCCCGGCGATTCATCTGCATCCTGAAACCCAGCCTCTGCACACTCCGTATAGCTCCCTCATCTGACTGGGAAGTAAAATGATGAGCATGTCCGACAAGAGTGAACTCGTACCGAAGCTGATCGACGCCCCGCAGTGGGCGGATGACATGGCGCGCAAGTATGCCTCCAGCGCGCTGTCGGTCTTCACGCTGCATGGCAACGTGCTCGACCTGGTGGAATACACCCAGGAGGGCCAGCGCCGCTTCCTGCCGCTGGTGGACTTCCTCACGGACGTGTTCTTCGCCCAGCGCAGCCTCGTGATCACCTACGATCTCTCCAGCGGGATTCAGTGCCCGCAGAAGGAGATGCGGGCCGCGATGCTGAAGAGCGTGCGTGCCCTGGACACCATCCGCGGCACGGACTACGCCGAGCGCGGCCTGCCCAAGGATCCGTTGAAGGCCATCGAGCTGATCAAGCGCGTGATCCGCGGCCGGCTGTCCTCAGCCAAGCCCTCGGAGAAGCGCATCGCCCTGATCATCAAGTACTCCGAAACCGTGTTCACCGAGGCCGAGGCCGGCGGCGGCAGCGTCCCGGACCGGGCCACGAGCATCGCGCTCGCGGAACTGGCGAGCGACCCTGACGTGCTGATGAACGACGTGACGATCGTGCTCGTGACCGAGAGCGTGCTCGCCATGAGCAAGCGCGTGCAGGCCCTGCCGAGCGGGGCCACGATCCAGATCCCCCTGCCGGATGAGGAGGCCCGCGAGCACTACATCGAGCGCGTCAACGGCCGTGCCGAGCTCGGGATCTCCGACCAGCTGATCCAGGTCCTGAAGAAGCACACCTCGGGTCTGACGCTGATGCAGATCCGCAGCCTGCTGCAGGAGGCCAAGCTTGGCAATGTCGACTTCGGCAAGCCGGACTACATCTACAGGCGCAAGCGTGAGATGATCGAGACGGAATGCCGCGGCCTGCTGGAATTCATCGAACCCAAGTACAACCTCTCGATGGTGGCCGTGCATGACCGCGCAGTCGATGAGCTGAAGCGCGACAGCAAGCTCGTGCTGGCCGGGCATCTCGATGCGGTGCCGATGGGCTACCTGATCACCGGGCCGGCCGGAGCCGGCAAGAGCTTCCTGATCAAGAGTTTCGCAGGCGAGATAGGAATTCCCTGCGTGGAGCTGAAGAACTTCCGCGACAAGTGGGTCGGTGCCACGGAGCAGAACCTCGAGAAGATCATCAACGTCCTTTCGGGGCTGGCCCCGGTGGCCTGCATCATCGATGAGGCGGATGCCTACATGGGCACCCGTGAGGGTGGCGGCGACAGCGGTGTGTCGAGCCGCGTATTCAGCCGCCTGACGAGCTTCATGGGTGACACCGCCAACCGCGGCAAGATCCTCTGGTTCCTGATCACCAACCGCCCGGACCTGCTGGCAATTGACTTAAAGCGCCAGGGCCGCGCGGAGAAGCATATCCCGCTCTTCCCGCCTGATGAGGAGAAGCACTATGAGGACCTGTTCAAGGTCTTCAGGAAGAAGCTCGGCATCAAGACGGAGTTCGAGACCCTGTTCGGGCCGCCGCCCGAGGGTGCCGCGCTCAAGCTCAGCGATGTCAACAGCCACAGCGGGGCCGACCTCGAAGCGCTGCTGGTGCGGGCCAAGGGCATCGCGCTGCTGGAGGGACGCGAGGTGCTGCAGATTGACGACCTCGTGAGCTGCCTGGCGGACTACATGTCGCCGGTCTATCCGCAGCAGGTGGAGTACCAGATCCTGCAGGCGGTGGCGGAAAGCACCTCGCGCAGCCTGATCCCGGAGAAGTGGCAGATCGAGCCGCTGGAGCTGACGCACCGCATCCAGGCGCTGCGGCCCTACGTGTAGGCCGAGGACTTGGGAGCTGAGTTGTAGGGAGTAGCGGAGGTGCGACACTTGTTGTCGCACAATTCTGGGGGTTGAAGGATTGCGCAGTCAAGGCCGCTTGCATAGCTGGATACAAAAGTTCCTGCCAAGTTATAATCAGGGCATGGCTCGCGTTCTCAATCTGACAGCCTGGGTGATTCGCGAAGGAGAGGAATTCGTCTCCATCTGTCCTGAACTTGATGTCTCAAGCTGCGGCAGCACGGCTGAGGAAGCCAGGCGAATGCTCAATGAAGCACTTGAGGGATTCCTCGAGGTTGCCAGCGATGAGGAGATTGAGAGGAGGCTGGCGAATCCGGTAGGATTTTCAGAGGCAATTACAATCCAGTGATTTTCGGAGGTGCGGCACTCGGTGCCGCACAATTCTGGCAACGAATTCCCCGCGACGTATTGCCACCACTAAGAATTGGTTACTTCTTTGACTTCCTATACTGGGAATTGTGCG
Source organism: bacterium (assembly GCA_020440605.1). GTDB lineage: Bacteria > 4484-113 > 4484-113 > 4484-113 > JAFGCY01 > JAHEFU01. The sequence goes on from JAGRNT010000009.1 coordinate 72,753, forward strand.
ACATCAAGTGTCGCACCTCCGGCATCAATGAAGATTGCGCGCAAGCAAGTTGCGCGCCTCCTAGCCCTCTTCCTCTTCCGCAAGTACGCAGTCCACACTGAAGGGGTAGCCCTCCAGGTAGGCTTCAGTCTCCGGGCCCTTGCCGCTGTGGATCGTGATCGCCTGTGAGTTGGTCGTGGCCAGCAGGTCGCCCTTGACAGCCGCGATGTCCGCCTCAGCCAGCGGCTTCTCCGCATCCCCGCAGTTGTAGACGCGCAGCTCGGCGACCAGCTTCTTCATTGACACATTCTGCTGGCTCTTCCACTTGCGCACACTGTCAATCAGGCGGCTCATGGCTGCGGTCTGGGAATTGCTGCTGTCATCAGCGCCGCTGGCAATGCCGGTCTGCTGCGGCCAGCTTTCCTCATGGATGCTGCGCCTGTCGCTGAACTGGGCGAAGTACCAGCTCCAGCATTCCTCGGTGATGTGCGGGATGATCGGGGCGAACATGCGGATCACGCTGGACAGTGCGATGAACAGTGTGGCCTGGGCACTGCGGCGCATGGCGTCGGCGTCAAGGTCCGCATGCGCACCCGTCGCCAGCTCATCCTTGTACAGGCGGCCCTTGGTGAACTCCAGGTAGTTGTCGCAGAGGTCGGCCCAGAAGAATGACTCCGCCGCCTGCTTGGCATCGCCGAACTCGAAGCGTTCATTGGCTTTCGTGGCCTGCTCTATCGTGGCATCCAGGCGGTGCAGCAGCCAGATGTCCGTCGGGTAGCTGACCATTGCCAATAGCGCCGCCATGTCCACGCTACCATCCTGCATCGGCGGCTCGAACTCGCCGATCAAGTGCCTGAGCGCGAACTTCGTTGCATTGAACAGTTTGTTGATCAGCTTGCGGCCTTCGCCGAGGCTCTTCTCGTCATAGATCGTATCCGTGCCGAGCTTCGGGCTGCCGGACCAGTAGCGCAGGTTGTCAGCGGTGTACTGCTCCACCATCTGCGCCGGCGACACGCCATGCCCCTTGCTCTTGGAGATCTTGCCGCGGTTGGCATCCTGCGCATGCCCGCTGATCACGATGTCGCGCCAGGGGATCTCGCCGAAGTGGAAGTAGGCCTTGGCAATCGTGTAGAAGGCCCAGGTGCGGATGATGTCATGCGCCTGCGGACGCAGGTCGAAGGGGAAGAGCTGGTTGTGCTTGGCGTTGTCAGCCACGCTCTTCGAGAAGTCGTACTCCGTATTCAGCAGTGGCGTGACCGAGCTCGTGGCCCAGGTATCCATCACATCCATGTCCGGCGTGAACTCACCTTCAGCACTTGGCCTGTCCACCAGCGGATTGACCGGCAACTGGGTATGATCCGCGATCACGATGTTGCCATCGCGGTCATACCAGGCCGGGAAGGGCACGCCGTTGTAGCGTTGGCGGCTGATGCACCAGTCGGCATTCAGGTTCTCCACCCAGTTCTCGAAGCGCTTGAACATGTGCGGCGGATGCCAGTTGACTTTGCGGCCCTGCTCGATGAGCTGTGCCTTGTGCTCCAGCAGGTTGACATACCACTGCTGGGTCACGAGGATCTCGATCGGCACGCCGCCGCGCTCGGAATGGCGCACCACATGCACGATGTCCTTAACGTTGCCAAGCAGTCCCGCTTCCTTCAGCAGCTCGACGATCTTCGTGCGGGCCTGCTTGACCTTCAGGCCCTGCAGTTCAGCGGCGAAGGCCCGGGCCCTGGCCGTATCACGCACGGGCCACTGAGCCGCCAACGTGCTGCGCTGTCCATCCATATAGCTGCCGCTGGCCAGGCTGCAGTCCAGCTCGGCCGCCTCGGTGTATCGATCCGCAAACTCAATCAGCCGCCCGTCTGTCCCGATGATCACACGCGTCGGCAGCTTGTACAGCTCCCAATGCTCCACGTCCTCCTGGTCGCCGAAGGTGCAGCACATCAGGATGCCGGTGCCCTTCTCGGGATCGGCCTTCTCGCTTGGCAGCACCGGCACTTCCACCCCGAACAGCGGGGTCACTGCCTTCCTGCCGAACAGGTGCCTGTAGCGCTCATCCTCGGGATGGGCCAGCAGGGCCACGCAGGCCGGGATCAGCTCCGGGCGGGTGGTGGCGATCGTCACCGGGATCAGCTCACCGTCGTTGTCAATCTGGAAGGTGATGTCATGGAAGTGGCCGGGGACTTCCCTGTCCTCGATCTCCGCCTGGGCGATTGCCGTCTGGTCAGCCCAGCACCACTGCGTCGGTGCCTCACGGCGGTAGACGATGCCCTTGTTGTAGAGGTCGATGAAGCTCGCCTGGGAGATGGCGCGGCTCTTCTCACTGATCGTGGTGTAGAACTCGTTCCAGTCGCAGGAAAGCGCCAGGCTCTGCCACAGCGCGATGAACTCGGCCTCGGCGGCCTCCACGATCGGCTTGCATTCCTCGATGAACTTCTCGCGGCCGACCTCATGCGCACGGATGCCCTTCTCACGCTCCACGAGGCGTTCGGTGGGCAGGCCGTTGTCGTCGAAGCCGAAGGGGTAGAAAATGTGCTTCCCCTTCATGCGCTGGTAGCGGACGTTCATGTCGGTCTGGGTGTAGCTGTAGACGTGGCCGATATGGAGCGCGCCGGATACCGTCGGCGGCGGGGTGTCCACGCTGAAGATCTGCTCGCGGGACTTCGTCCTGTCGAAGCGGTAGACGCCGCAGTCCATCCAGTACTGCTGCCAGAAGCGCTCGCGCTCAAGCCCGCCGTAGTTCTTCGGCAGCTCGTTTATGTCTCCAATCGGCTTGGGGTAATCCATTTAATATTCCTCGTGGAAAAAACAGCCTACTAGTATAACGAGCGGCGCTATCATTGCTGCATGCTCAACCCCTGTGACCTGCCCGTGCATGCAGTTGAAGCGGACGGCGTGCTGATCAGCACGGACCGCTCCCTGCTCGATCTCGACATGATCTTCTCCTTCCTGAGCAGCGCATACTGGTGCGAAGGCATCACGCGCGAGCAGGTAGAACGGCAGCTCGGAGCCTCGCTGACCTTCGGTCTGTATGTTGATGGCGAACAACGCGGCTTCTGCCGGGTGCTGACGGACCTGACACGGTTTGCATACCTCGCTGACGTGCTGGTGCCGGATCAGTACCAGGGACAGGGTTATGGCCGCCGGCTGGTGCGGGCGGCGATGGATCATCCGGAACTGCGTGATGTGAACCGCTGGCTGCTGGCAACCAGGGATGCGCACGGCGTATACGGCCCCTGCGGCTTTGAGCCGCTCGGGAAGCCGGAGATGTGGATGGAATGCAAGCAGCCGAAGGATGAGCGTCGCTGGCGCTAGAATAGAATATACTTTTGAATCTAGATACGCACCTGTTGTGTTGAAATGAATAGGGAGATCCACTGATTATGAGCCCCTTCAGAGAGACATTGGATCGAGTAAATCTCACAGTTTCTGCGCTGGGGACAACGGTGCTTGGGGTGATTACTACTCGTTTGTATTTGGGTTTAATGAGTTTTAGAAATAGTGGTGAAGTTAAACTTCAAATCAAACATTTTGGGGCAGCAGATGAGTGGTTGTTTACTGGTGCATTTTGGTCAATTCTCTGTTCTATTGTTTTTGTAATCATTTCAGGCAGAAAGATCCATGCACTTGCACAACATAATTTGGAGCTAGAAAAGAAGCTTAGTGAAATTCAAGATGCAAGGAAAAATAATTGTGATACTCCATTGCAGAATTCTGCTCCAACTGATAAAGAGGCAGAAGTTCAGGCAATTAGCTCTTCACACAATTCTGATCAGATAATTAGTGGAATCATTGAAATTATAAGTTTGACGGAAGTTAGTAATCTAAGAAAGGAAACTCTTTTAAAAGCCTTTGTAGGAGATTATGTAACCAGACAAGTGGAATTCCATTCAGTAGTTGGGTATGAGGGTTCACGTGCTCTGATGTGTAGTGAAAAAGGAGGCTTGCAATATTATCAAAGAATCACTGATCAAGAAATGAAAATGTACATGGATCATAGAAAAGGGCAAAATATATTAATTTCCGGAGTAATAAAGGATATAGAGGCAACTGGATTGATTGAATTACATACAATGAGTTATGAATCAACAACATAAACGGATTAAGTAACGAAGAATTGTATGGTTGAAGATGGAATTCAGCAATCTTATAGTTGTTAAAACTAAAGAACAGAATGCACTAACTGGCATGCGCAATTAGTTGAAAGTGAAATGACACCGTAATATAAATCAATATTGCCAAAGCCAAGGAAATCTACGTCAGTTTTGACTTGTTGCTTTGTAGGGTTCAATTCGCTTTCCACAAGATCACAACTTGCGGCAGAGTTATAGGAACTAGATTGCAAGTGAAATAGAGTGTAGGTTTCTCCGTGTCCTCACACAACGTTAAGATGGAAAAGGCCGGCGCTGGCGCTGAGACTACAGCTTGAACTCGAAGCGCTCGATGTGCTCAGATTCATGCACGAGTCCGTTGTCAACGTGGATTCGGTAACCCGGCAGGCTGTTGCCATCCCGGTCACGGTTCCACTGCACTTCTAGCTCGCGTCCGGCCACAAGGCAGTTTGAGAGGAAGAAGCTCTCCAGCCCGAAGGGGAAGGGGTCGAACAGGATGCTGCGCTTCACTACCGCATTGTCACGCTGCTCCTGTACGCGCACGCCGGCCACGTAGCGCAGCAGCAGGTCCGCCACCCAGGAATGCATGTAGTCATCCACGCCGCGGTACTCGCAGGCGCTGCCATTGTGCGGATGGTAATGCTCGAAGCAGTTCGGCCGCGTCAGGTCCTTGCCGGCCCCGGCAGCATCGCCATTCTCGAAATGCATCATCTCGATGTAGCGGCGCAGGAAGCTCGCCAGCTGCGGGCGGTAGACATCGCCATCCAGCTCCGCCAGCCGCTCCAGCACCTCACAGACATGGCTGTTGACCATCGGCCAGACCCGCCCGTTCCAGGGGCAGTTGGCCCGCTCCCCTCGCCAGGCGGGGTCCGCACTGAAGTACGGGTCGTCCTGCGGCACCGTTGCCAGCGGCCAGTCCGTCCAGAAGCCCGCAGGGTCAGTCAGGCGCTCGCCGATGCGCAGCGCGCGCTCGCGGCCGGCCAGCCCGAACAGGGCGGGGTAGCAGCCCACGGCGGCGAGGAAATGGCTGCGCTGCTTCTTCTGCGCGCTGTAGTCCATGTACCAGCCGCGCTTCTCATCCCACATGTAGGCGTTGACAGCGGCATGGATGTGGGCCTTGAGCTCCGTCAGCTCCTTGATGTCGCCCGACTTTTGCTGCTGCCAGGCCAGCTCCAGCAGTTCGCCGGACAGGCTGTAGACGTAGCTCGAGACATCCACGCCCTTCAGCCGGAGCTTGTGGTCCCAGCCGTAGCTGTCAGCCTTGTCGTCGGCGAAGAAGTAGCGGCTCGTGAATTCCTGCCCGGTCTCATACTGGTCGCGAATGTCGAAGAGGTCCATCCCCTCGCGGTCGCGGTCCTTCTGGTAGAAGCCCAGCAGCCGCCTCAGCGGATCATAGATCTTGGCCGCATATGCGTCGTCAGGATGGTGCAGGCGGGTCAGCATCACGGCGCGGCCCACATCGGTGTGGTAGAAGCCGTTCTTGTTGACATGCCGCGCGTAGATATGCGCCGGGAAATGCCCGCTGCGGGTCTGGTGTGCGATGTGGTTGTCAAGACAGCCGCGCGCCAGCTCCGGGTCCCGCAGCCAGCGGGCCTCGAACATGTGGCACATCAGGCTGTAGGTGATCACGCCGCGGAAGTAGGACAGGCCCTCCGTCACCGCGGGGGCCACGTAGTTGGCAGCGGCGGGCAGGGCGTTCAGGCGCAGCCCGTACCAGCGGTACCAGTAGTAGCGCGTAAGCATCGGGTCGCTACATTCGAAGTGCGGCACGAGCGAGAGGAACTCCCGCCAGGCGCTGTCCGGATCCTGCGGCCCGCCGGAAACCGCACTGCCGGGCTGGCTCTCGCTGAGCGCGATGTCCAGCTCCAGCGCGAACTCCTCCGTGTTGTCAGCGGCCTGCCAGTGCATCCCTGCATGGATCACGTTGCCAAGCAGGTTGCGGCCCTCGAGCTTTCCATTCAGCTGTCCATCGGCACTGAGGCTGTCCCACAGGGGCGTGTAGCGCAGCTCGGGCAGTACGCGTGCGCCGTGCGAGGGCGTGACCTGCAGGCTGTCCGGCTGGCGGTCAGCATGCAGCGCGATGCGCAGCTGCAGCGGTTCATCCCCACGCCCATGGGCCCGGGAGGCGAAGGACTGCCGCCAGCTCAGGCTGCCGTCCGCCGCCCAGAAATCGCTGAGCAACAGCTGTTCATTGTCACGCGGCCGTTCGCGCATCGTCCAGGCAATGACATGCAGGCGCTGTCCCGCAGCAGCCTGGCCCCGCAACCGGATATCGCAGTGCAGGCGGCTGTCCGGGCCGATACTGCGCCGCTCCTCCAGTTCGATGTCGCTCTCGCGCCAGTCCGCCGGCCCCGTGCTCAGGCCCAGCGCGTGCCGGGCCCGGATCGCGGCAGGCGTCCACTGCCAGTCCAGCAGGCGCGGCTGCAGTTCATGCAGCACCCTGCCTCCAGCGGCAGTGTTCTCCTCCAGCACGACACTCACGCAGAGCAGGGCCGGCACCGCCGTATCGCCCCAGTGGCATTCATCCCAGAAGCCCGGCACATGCAGGTGCTGCGGGAAGGGCGGGGCGTAGAGCAGCATCCCGCCGTTGCCGAGATACCACTTGTCCGTGCGCGCCAGCAGTTCGTTGAAGCCTTCCAGTTGCATCATGCCAACTGTACTGTACGCAGAACTTCGCCCCCGAGTCTCAGTTTGCACGACCTGCCCGCCGCTTCTGTACCGTCCGTCAGTCCTGCCGGGGCGGCCCGGATTTGCAAGTTGAGACGCAGCGCCTTATACTCAGCTTAAAGCACACGCCTTACTGACTTCGGCAATCTCAGCAACTGGAGTTGGACACGTGGCTGGTTGGAATGAGAAATACTCCGGCATCATCGCCGGAACGATTGCTGCAGGCATGCTGCTGAGCCTCATGGGCTGCGGCAGCACAACCCCGTCCGCGCAGGTACCGGGGCCTGACTCGCGTCAGACCGCGCGGGTGATGAGCCTCGACGAAGCCCTTGCGGAAGTGGATGCGCTCAGCACACCAGAAGGTGTGGACCCGCAGCGCTTCCAGCTGCTGCAGGATGAGCTGGCCCGCGTACTGCGCGAGCAGGGCAGCCAGCGCTTCGTATCCGAGGCACCACAGAGCCAGGGCAGCGCCGTGAATGACCTGATGATCACGCACAACCCGGACGGCAGTGCGGACCTGGCCTGGACCTACCGCAACCAGGGTGATGGCGACCTCAACAGCGAGGTGAACATCGCGGACCTGACCCCGATCGGCATCCACCTCGGCAAGAGCGGGGCCAGCCCTGACTGGAACAAGGCCCGCAACACTGACAACGATGGCAACAATGAGGTCAACATCTCGGACATCACGCCGATCGGTAGCAACTTCCTCAGGAAGGTGCAGGGCTACTGGATCCAGCGTGCGGTCAATGTTGACAGCGCCTGGAACCTGGTTTCGCAGGTGGAGTTCAGTACAAGTGCGATCAACTCCGGCACGAGTGCGCGTGACTTCGTCTTCCACATCAATGTCCCCGCCGACGGCCAGTTCTACCGCGTGGCCCCCTACGACGGTGGCAACATCGGCATTCCCAGCAATGCAGTGCAGGCCCAGTCCCTCAGTCTGCCGGGCCGTCCCAATAACCCGGCGGCGACCCAGGGCAGCCTGCTTGAGCAGGTCGACCTGAGCTGGGACCCGGTGGCGGATGCTGAGTATTACGAGATCCAGCGCCGTACCGGCACGCTCGGTTCCTTCGAGCCGCTCGCGGAGACCACGGACAACGGCACCAGCTACAGCGACACCGATGTCGTCACCGGCCAGCACTACTTCTATATCGTGCGGGGCTGGCAGGGCGACAAGAAGACCGACTACTCGATCCAGTTCGAGGGCTGGCCGCTGGACCTGCCGACGGTGCCGCAGAACCTGGCCGCCAGCGACGGCACCAGCCCTGATCATGTCAGTGTGAGCTGGGAAGCCTCGAGCGGCGCGGATGAGTACGTGCTCTACCACAGCCTTGAGCAGGACGGCACATACACCGAACTGCTGCACACGACCGAGCTGAGCTACGACGACACCGCCGCTGCACTCGAATCTCTCAACTGGTACTACGTGACGGCGGTCAACGCCGCCGGCGAAACCAACCAGAGCAACAAGGACAGTGGCTACCGCGACGGTGCCGTGCCCGTGATTGACAGCGTCAGCCCGCTCACGGGTCTGACCGGCGAAGCCATCCAGATGACGGCGCTGACAAGTGGTGCCAGCATCAATGCCTGGAGCTGGGACTTCGGCGGCGGAGCCACTCCCGGCACCAGCACGGATGAATCACCGATGATCACGCTCGGCGATCCCGGGGTCTACGAGTGCAGCCTGACGGTGGATGGCAACCTCGACAGCGATACCTTCAACTTCCAGCTGACGGTGACTTCCGATGAGTGGGTGCATACCTTTGGTACGGCCGTCAACGACAAGGGATTTGATGTCAGATATGACGCTGCAGGGAACGTATACGTGATCGGTTCAGTTGGCTTGCCAGTTGTTGCCAAGTTCAACAATGCCGGCGAGTTGCTCTGGTCCCGGTACTACGAGACGGATGTCAATGTCCTTGAGGTGTCCGGAGATGTGAGTGCTGCAGGTGACGTCGTTGTCGTTGTCGGTTCTGACGGGGACTTCAACAACAACACACCGGGAATGCTGTGCTTCAAGCTGAACACGGATGGAGATCTGCAGTTCGCACATGTGGCAGATCATGGCTCCCAGTTCATTACATGCCACTACCCGAAAGTGGTGATAGATGCCAATGGAAACATTCTGGTTACCTATTCCATGTGGGATCTGACAGGAACATCACTTGACGCAAGAATCGTGGCCTACAGATTGAACTCAGATGGCAGCCAGAACTGGTTGGGATTCTACACGGATCATGATGGTGATTTTGGTCATAGTGGGACTTTTGTGGATGGCGTAGCCGTGGACTCAGCAGGAAACTTCTATCTGACTGGTCCTGAGTTCTTCCTCACGAAACTGGACACATCCGGCAATGTTGCCTGGACAAAAGGCTGGGAGACAGGCGCACATGACCATCCCTACTGCCTGATGATAGATGATTCTGACAATCTGATAGTATCCGGTGCCAGTGCTGCGGAAACGCAGTACCAGCCGATGCTGGTGAAGTTCCAGACTGATGGCAACGTACTCTGGCAGAAGAGTTATAGTGCTCCGAATGGGCAGAGTGGCCATATTGAACAGCTCCGGGTGGACGAATCAGGAAACTTCTACGGTGTTTGCCCATTTGCAGCAACTGGCGATATTGCAATTGCCTCCAATCTGTATACAATGGACAGTAATGGTGAATTGATCGATGCATGGCAGTTGCCAAACACTGGCAGCCATAAGATGTTCTCGCTAGACGTCGCCAATGGCAAGATCTGCATCACTGGTTATGCACCTGACGCGAATGTGGCACTGGAACCATTTGCTGCAACGGTAGTTGACCACTCAGGCACGATTTCTGACCTGACGACCACCAAGGAGATATCTGGCCCACTGATTCTTCAGCCTGAGCCTCCAGGAAATCTGAAGGAATTCACTGGGACACTGGATATCGGTCAGGGTGGTCAGGACATCCTGGTCATGAATCTTAGGATAGAGAACCTGCCTTAAGTTCAGTTGCAGAGTTTCCTACTCAGTTTCCAGCCGCAGCTTCAGAGATTCGTGTTCGCCCTTGAGGCTGAACAGCCAGCGGCCGTTGCTCCAGCCCACGGTGTCCTCCGGCAGCCCGCTCTCGAGGACCGTGATCCGGCCCAGTGAGCCCTGGGCCAGCCCGAAGCGCTGCGGCCTGCCGCGGAACTTCACGTCGATCTTCAGTTTGTTGCCACTGCGGCGGTAGCGCACCTCGCGGATGCGCGTCGGCAGGTTGGAGATGCGCAGGTAGTCCATCCCCGGCGGCAGGTGCGGGATCAGCATCAGGTCATGCACGCCGGCGAACCAGCGGATCACCAGGTGGTTGATCATCGCCTGCCAGGAATAGTCGGGGCAGCCGAGGCCCGTGCCGCTGTGCGGATCGTAGAGCTCATGCGAGTGCGGCAGGCCCTGGCGGATCAGCATGCCGCGCGTCTTCTCCCACAGCGCAAAGGCCGCAGCGTGCTCACCCTGGTTCAGCAGGCCGGTGATCGTGAAGTAGTTGACCTGCAGCCAGACCGGGCCGTTCCAGCCCCAGCCGTGCGGGCGGTAGGCCTCATCACAGGCCGCGAGGCTCGGCACGGGCTGCTCGGTGCCGAACACGCGCGGGTTGCCTAGTGCATTGACGACGTGCTCCGTCGGCCGCCGCTCCGAGAGCACCAGGTCGAACATCGAGCTGGCGCTGATCCGCCGCCGGAACTCGTCGCCATCCGACCCGTCGCCATCCAGGTCGTAGTGCCAGCTGTCGTTGTCACACCAGTAGCTGTCCAGCGCCGCCAGGCTCAGGTCGCGCCGTTCCTTGATGTTGCGGATGTAGGCGCTGTCCTGCGGGGTGTACTTCACCGCCGCCTTGACGAGGAAGTCGCGCAGCTGCAGGCAGTGCACCTGCACATCGAAGGGCCGGGCCGGCACCGGGTAGTGGCGCACGCTGTCATCCCAGCCGCTTTCGTCGCCATGCCAGAGCACGAAGCGCCCCTCGCTGTCGCTGCGCCGCCGCCAGAGCCAGTTCTCATAGGCCTTGAGCGGCTCGAGGATCTCATTCATGAATTCATCGGTGCCGGGCAGGCGCATCGCCATCAGCTCATGCGCGGCGGCCCCGATCAGCGGGGTCTGGGTCTTCTCGTTGCCGATCATCAGCCCCGTGCTGCGGCCAGCAGACGGCTCCGCCCCGCTCAGCCGTGCATTGAGCAGCAGCCGCGCCTCGCCCAGGCTGGAACAGATGCTAGTGAAGCGGTCCAGCCGTACCGTGCGCAGTACGCGCGTGAGCGTCTCGCCATGCACCGCAATGGCAACCGGCAGCTTCTCGTCCAGCGCTTGCTTGATCATCGCCACCATCCGCCCCAGCTCGGCGGAGTTGAGCATCGCCGTACCGCCGAGGTTGATGATCAGGCCGTCATAGCCGTTACCAAGCCTGAGCAGGCCATCCAGGGCGTCGGCCTCCAGTTCCAGCAGGCGTGCCTGGCGCTCGCGGCCACCTGGCTGCCGTGCCGGTGCGCTGTCGTCGGCACTGCGGCGGTAGTAGCTGAGCTGGGCCTCGAAGGGGTGGTCCAGTTCGCGGTAGTCCTCCAGCTGCGGTTCCACATAGGAGGCATAGCCGCTGCCCTGCGGCGCCGCGTAGCCATCCACGTCCTCGTGGAAGACCATCCGGTAGTTGCTGCCGCTGCAGACCTGAATGAAGCCGTTGGGATACTGCATTGCCAGCACGCTGCGCAGGCTGCCGCGCGCGATCTGCGGGTCACTCAGCCACATCTCGCCCAGCACGTGGAAGTAGCTGTCCCAGATCCAGCTGCCCCAGTACATGTACTTGCTGGGCGCGCTGTACTCATGCGTCAGCAGCCGGCCACCACTGGTGCGGTTGGCGCGCAGCACGTACCAGACGTAGTACCAGTAGCGCTCAAGCTCGCCGTCACTGCATTCGATCTGCGGCACGCCCTCGCGCAGATGGCGTTGCCAGTCCCGGCGGATGGCCCTGATGCACTCCCGGGCCGGTGCCTGGTCCGTGATCCGCGCATGCCCGCTGCGCAGGTCGCCACCCTCGTCGTCAGTATGGTAGTCGGAGTGCAGCGTCAGTTCCAGCTCGTCGCCCGCGGCGATCGCCAGACGCACGGTGATGTAGTAGTGCGGGGCAGGGGAGCTGAAGACGATCGGGTCCGCGCCTGCGGGATAGCGTGCACCGGTCTGTCCGAGGCGCATACGCACGTCGGCCGCCGGACCGTGCTCGCGCCAGAGTGCACGCAGGTCCTGCTCGCTGTTGCCAAAACCGCCGCCCGCCGGCAGTGCGCCGTCCGGCAGTTCCAGCCAGATGCGCTGCACGGAGCTGATCGTACCGAGGCCCTCGAAGCTGTGCGGCTGCGTGATTGTCACCAGCGGCAGCGTGCGCTCGATCGCCACCTCGATCTGCGGCCGCTCCAGTTCCTTCCAGTAGTCAAAGAAGGGCCACTGTTCGGCGCTGCCGTGGAAGCAGGCCAGCAGTTCGCGGTGCGTGTCGCCGGTGTTGCGGATCCGCAGCCGGCTGTGCAGGCCGCACTTATCGGAGAAGCGCTGTTCCCTGATCTTCAATCCGGGAGCCCTGTAGCTGGCGCTGGCAATTCCCGGAGACCAGTCCGAGCTTTTTTCCCTCAGCGCCAGTGGCCGCTGCGGATCATCCGCATCAAACAGTTCCAGCAGGCCGACGGCGGGCCGGTAGCAGGAAAACAGCGAACCGATGCGATTCCAGAACATCGCCTGGCGCAGGCCCGGGCCGCTGCCCCAGCCGAGGCTGATTCCCCCGGGGCTCGTGATCGTGGTCTTGTACTGCTGGCGGCACAGAGCATAGCCGTCCCTGCTGGGCGTGTCAGGCATAGTCCATCAGTTTACCAGTCCAGGCTCGGATCGGTCTCAGTCCACGGCGAGGTAGATCGGACGCCAGATCCCGCCCTGGCCGGTGATGTCCATCACCTGGATCGCAATGCTGTTCACTTCCCCGAAACGCAGGGCGGCGGTGATGTCCGTCACGGTCTGCTGCAGCCAGACCGTCAGCTCATGTTCCGTGTAGGAACCATGCGTGGCCACCGCTTCGCCGTTAACGAACACGGTGTAGGCATCGTCGATGCCCTCGGCCACCAGCCGCACCTGGCCATCCCCCCAGTTGGCGGGAATCTCGAGTTCTCTTCTGTACCAGCCCATCCCGTCGTAGGAGTAGCCGGCTGATTCCCAGCCCTTGCCCGCATCCAGCAAGTCCCAGCCGCTGTCATCAAAGCCGGCCTGCTGCCAGCCCAGCGTTTCGCCCTGCTCAGCCTCATCGAGGCTGAAGCGCCAACCGGGGGTGATGTCGATGATGCCGTTGGCCCGCCGCACCGCCAGCTTGTGGGCCTGCTCAATGCTGAGCCCGGTGCGCGGCCAGTCCATCTCCGCATAGAACAGCAGGGAAGGCTGCCCCTCAAGCGGCTGGCCGGCGATTCGGTTCAGCTCCATGTAGGAGACCAGACGCGCCAGCACCCACTGGCTGGCATGCGTCGACATGTCGATGGAGCTGGCAACGAGGGTCCCGAGGCCGATGCGGGTGCCCCAGAGCTGGTCAAAGACCTGCACCTCGCTCAGATCATGCGTGTCATACAGGCGGATCAGTGGATCCACGTCATCGCGGATCCCCAGCGCATCCACCGGGATCACATTGCCGGATGTGCGATTCAGGTCATAACCCTGCCAGTCCACGATCTGATTCGCCGTGGCCTGGTTGTCAACTGGATTGCCGAAGGGCCCGACCGGCGGTACGAACAGGGCGTCGCGCCAGAAGAAATGCGGATGCGCACCGAGCGCTCCCGGCATCTTGCCCGTCAGCAGGATCACGCGCCCACCTGTGCCGATGTAGTCCACCAGCCCGTGTGTCAGCACGGAACTGACTACGACGGGGCTGTCGATTCCCGCCGTTGCGTAGATCTCCGCTTCAGTGACGAATACGGCATCCGGGAGGTGCCCGAGCAGCGCATGCATGTCCATGTAGCCTTCCTCCATCACGAGGAAGGGCTCAGTGCGGATCTCGCTGCCAGCCGCGGGATGCAGCAGCAGATCATCGGAACTGCCGCTGAGGATGTTGCCAGCCGCGTCCAGCTCTATCGGGGACTGCGTCTGATCCCCATGCCAGTCCCAGTCTGCGGCAGTCCAGCGCGGGCGTCCCAGGTCGTCCAGCAGCCCCGCGCGGATCAGCGGCATGTCGCGAACCACGTTCAGCGTGTAGCCCGCATAGCGCGGCGAGGCCGAGAGCAGCTCGATCTGGAAGCGCCGCATGTTCAGCGCAGCCCGCGTGCTCTGGGGCAGCAGGTAGTCCTCGACGATGTCCTCACCCTCCGGTAGGCGTCCGTTGTAGAACTCACGCAGCTGGGCATTGATCTCCAGCACGCTGTCAAAGCAGCTCGGGAACCACCAGGGCCAGTCAGCCTCACCCTGATTGCCAAGATAATCTGCCGCTGACCAGTCAAGTTGCCTCTGCGTTGGATGCAGCACTTCGGCGGCCAAGCTGTCCGCATCCACCCAGGTATTGCAGAGCAGGCTCTCACCGATGATGTAGGGCTTTTCCGGATGCTCCAGCAGCTGGCCCGGCAGGCGCTCGATCAGGTGCCTCTCCCACTGAAAGTTGTTGAAGTAGTTGTCTTCGCCGTACCAGTCGGTGTACTCGGGGCGGCTGTGGCTGAACCAGGAATTGTTGTCCTGCACCGGTGTGACGCACATTGGCTGAACCTGATAGTGCAGGCGCGACATCACGTCCCAGTCCTCCACGCCGGCTTCCACCGAGAGGCTGCGCATGATGATGCTCGGGTGATGGCGGTCACGGCGCACGAAGTCCCCGTACTGCCTGAGCAGCGTGCGCTCCTCGCCGGGCTGAAACTTCACATGCCAGCTCGGATACTCCTGCCAGATGAGGATGCCCATCTCGTCAGCGATGTCGTAGAAGTAGTCCGGCATGTTGACGAGGCAGACCGTCTCGGCGTTGAAGCCCAGTGACTTGATGTAGGCGAATTCCTCGCGCACCTGCTCCGGTGATGGCAACGGGCCGAACACGCCGGGGTAGTAGCCCCACTGCAGGGCGGAGCGGACGCGGATCGGTTCACCGTTGAGAAGCACCTGGTGCCCCTCCATGCGGATCCTGCGGTAGCCGAAACTGCCCGCCGCGCTGTCATGGTACAGCTGCCCGCCAGCCGTTTGACCCTTGCTGCGCAGGGCGACATAGATCGCATACAGCTGTGGATTGTCAGGCGACCAGGTCTCGAAGTCGGAATCCAGTGCGAGCATGAAGGATGCCGTGCCCTCTTCGATTTCGAGGATTTCCACTTCCACCTCATGCTCAAAAACATCAAGGTTGTCAGTTTTCTGGGCAACGAAGGCAACCACATCCAGTTCGTCCATCGGGATCTGTGTGTCGAGGTCCAGATAGACAAACATTCTTCCATCTTCGCGGAACGGCTCAATCTTCAGGGAATCCGTCACGATGCTGGCCGGACCCGTGACGTAGAGCCTGACGTCCTGCCAGATCCCGCCGTGGTGAGGGGCGATCATCGAGAGGAAGCCCTGCGTGGTATGGAAGGGCAGCTCATCCACATATACGAGAATTTCGCAGCTCGGATCCTCGGTGATGTACTCAGTCAGCTCCACCCGCCAGCGTGCGTAATCGCCGACATGCCCGCCGAGGTAATGCCCGTTGCACCAGACCGCGGCCGCCGTGGAGACCGCGTCAAATTCCAGCCAGAGCCGTCCGCCCTCCACCGAGCGCAGCTCCGCCGGGATCTCCATTACGTTCAGGTACCAGCCGGCCTCGTTGTAGCGCGGACCACCGTAATGCTCCCAGGCCCTGCCTGTCTCCGCTGCAACCCAGCCCGTGTCCGGCGCCTTGCGGTTATCACCGGGACTGACGAGATCATGGATCTCGGGGCTCAGGTAGGGCCAGTCCGGACGGGCAGTGCGATCGCGCACGGTCTCCGTCAGCGGCGGCGTGAGCGCCAGCTGCCAGCCATCATTAACGATGTGGGCCTGATCACGTTCAAAGGCCAGGGCGGCCTGTGTCATAGCTATCAGCAGCACGGACAGGGTGGGAAGCAGACGTCGCAGCATCCGCTGATCATATCCCAGGTGGGCAGACGGCATAATCGGGGTTCAGTGGGCTCCGGAGGGAAACAGAAACACGCGAATGGGCGTCCTCTATGTTAAGGTGTAACGTGCAAGCTATGCGGCCGCAGTCCGGCCGGTTTACGATCGGACATTTGCCAGCGGCTGTGGGGAGCAGACATGAGTGATCGCGAGAAGATCAGAAGCAGGGTCTCCAGCCTGCGCCGTGTGCGGCGCATGCAGATCGTGCTGGAATACCTGATGGTGGGCATGTTCTGGGGAGCAATCCCCGCGGCACTGTTCATCCTGGCAACAAAGCTCTTCATCCTGCCCTTCGGAGAGACCACGCACTACCTGATCGCCGGGGGACTGGTGCTGGCCGGGATGCTGGCCTTCACCATACGCGGCGTGCTGCACCGCCTGAGCGAGATCAGCGTTGCCAATGACATCGACGTCAGCCTCGGGACCCGCGAGCGGATCAGTTCCGCCCTGGCGCTGGACCAGGGCAAGCAGCGCAAGGATGCCTTCGTCAAGGCACTTGTGGCGGATGCCGCCGGCACCGTCGAGAAGCTGGAGATGAAGCAGGTCTATCCCTGGCGCGCGCCCCGCGCCTGGCGCATCGCCGTCCCGGCCCTGCTGCTGGCCGCGGGCCTGACCTTCGTACCGCAGCTCAACTGGCTGGTCTCCGACAGCGACCGGGCCGAGGCCAAGGTGGTCAACAATGAGGGCGAGAAGCTGCTCAAGCTGGCCCAGCAGACCGAGAAGAAGGCCGTGGAGGAAAAGGACGAGGTCCTCAAGGAAGCCAGCGAGGAGCTTGAGAAGAGCGGCCAGAAGCTGCGCAACAACAACCTGAACAAGAAGGAAGCCCTGAAGGAGCTGCAGCGGCTGACCCAGAAACTGGAGAGCCAGTCCCTTGAGCGCATTCCCGAGGGCCAGAAGGCCCTGATGAAGGAACTGGCCGAGGACCTGCAGAACGGCACGCAGACCCGCGAGCTGGGCGAAGCGCTTGAGAACATGGACTTCGGCAAGTTCAGCCAGCAGCTTGAGAAGATGCTCAGCGACATGAAGTCCGGCAAGCTCAGCCAGCAGCAGATGGAGTTCCTCGAGCAGCTGCAGAAGGCCCTGAGTGAAAGCCTGAAAAGTGAGGCCGCCGAGGGCGAGGGTGCCGAGGACCTCAAGCAGATGCTGGAGGACCTCAAGCAGGCCCTGCAGAATGAACAGGAACTGCGCCAGATGATGCAGGATGCACTGGATGCCCTGCAGCAGGATATTGATAACGCCGCCCAGCAGCTTCAGCAGGGCGGGATGCAGCAGCAGAGCCAGCAACTCCAGCAGCTGATGCAGCAGATGCAACAGCAGATGCAGCAGCAGGGCATGGTCAGCCAGCAGAGTCTGCAGCAGATGCAGCAGGCGCTCCAGCAGGCCCAGCAGCAGGTCCAGCAGAACCAGCAGATGAGCCCGCAGCAGCAGCAGCAGGCGCAGCAGGCTCTGCAGCAGGCCCTGGACAACTTCCAGCAGCAGAATCAGCAGAATGGCCAGCAGGGTCAACAGGGCCAGCAGAGCCAGCAGAGCATCCAGGACATCAACCAGCAGATGCAGCAGAACCGCCAGGACATGGCTAACCAGATGCAGCAGGGCCAGCAGCAGATGTCGGGCGGCACTTGAAGTGGTGGCAGCTGCGGTCAGTTGATCGCACAACTCAACTCCATGAAGCAGTCCTTCCAGTTCGGCCAGATGGCCCAGAGTGGCCAGGGTGGCAGCAGCGGCTGGGGTGTCGGCACCACGCCCTACGGCGTGACCGGTTCCGAATCCCAGGGCATGGCGGGCGACCCGAATCGCATGAACGGCAGTGATTCACTGATGGACACCGGCACCACGCAGTTTGACCAGTTCTACGATTCACAGGATCTGGCGCACGGCGCCCACGATGAGCAGGTGCATGGCCAGTTCAACCAGGCAGCGCCGCCGAGCAAGGTGGAGGAGGTCAAGAGTGCCCCCGAGACCCAGCAGGCCCTGCGCGAGTTCGTGACTACGGTCGGTGCGGACAACATCGGTGACCAGCAGGCGATTGACACGCAGAACATCCCGCGTGACTACAAGGACCTGCACCGCAAGTACTTCGACAACCTCAAGAAAGCCAGTGAGGAGAAGAAGGCGGCGGAGGAGAAAGCCGGCAAGCAGCCCTTCGAGGAGAAGCAGGAGGAGAAGCCTGCCAAGCCCAGCGGGGACTAATCCGCCGTTACTGGCAATTTCGGAATCAGAAGGCCCCGCTACGGCAGGGCCTTTTTCATATGCCGGCGGATGTCAGACGGCCTGGGTGAGAAAACAAAACGGCCCCGCCATGGCGGGGCCTTGCATGTTCGCTGTCGGGGGCCTTACTTCCAGGCCTGGGCACTGACGAGCAGGATCTCGTCGTGGTAGTCGATCCGCTCCGGGATCTCCTCCAGCCCGCTCCAGTAGCTCATCACCTTGCGCTGGTAGGCGCTGCTGCGGATGCGCTGGCCGGTGTTGTAGTAGCTCAGCATGTACTGCGGGCTCTCACCGCCACGGCTGAGCACGATGGCGCCTGCGATCACGTTGTCCTCGAGATCGTAGAGGTCCAGCTCGAAACCGTACTTCTTCTGCAGGCTGCGGGCCCAGAAGGGCATCACCTGCATCATGCCGATTTCGCCGGAGCCGCCGCGCTTCACCTTGCCGGGGCTCTTCCAGTGGCGGCCGTGGCTCTCGGTACGGGCCACGCTCCAGAGCATCACGGGATCGGCTCCCGTCAGCTCCACCGCATTGTCGATCGCCGCCTCAACGCGGGCAGCGTATTCCTGATCGTCGGACAGTTCCTCTTGCAGGGCGATGCGCCAGGCATCACGGGGCTGCGAAATCTGCCAGTCGGCGGTTTCCATTGCGGCGCTGAACGCCGCGGCGTTGGTCTGCTGCGTAGCCTGCACCGCAAGTTCAGCCTGCGGCGCAGGCTGAAGTAACGGCATCAGGAGCGCCAGTATCTCCAGTATGAACATGATTCAATAACTCCTCTGAGAAAGCGAAAACGGTGCCGCCGCCGCTGGGAAATCTCCCTGCGGAACGTGCACCCGTCTGTGAAGTGCAGTTTTATAGCACAGAAAAACCGCACGAACCCCAAAAACGGCAGATATTTAACTTAACGAACCATAAGTACAAACCAGTGGGGTTATCCACAGAAGCCTGTCAGACGTGGCCAGGCCTGCCATCTGTTCGATCGCTTTACGTGGATTTAACTGAGATGGTCCTGCAGCAGGCTTGGATCAGTAGTGGGCGAGGGAGCCATCCCGCTTGGCCAGGCGTTCCATCGCGAGGAAGACCAGGCTGCCGATGATCGCAAAGGCCAGGGTATCCAGCAGCAGCATCCCGCACTGGCTCCAGTAGCTCTCAGGCAGGCTCTCAGACTCCAGCAGGCTGCGCAGCAGCATGATGCCGCGCGTGAAGGGGAAGTGGCTGACCCAGCCCTGGACCGCGGGACTCAGTTTCGAAAGGTCCGAAAAAGCAGGAATGAACAGGCTGAACTGGATGATGCTGGAAAGCTGGCCGACGCGCTTCAGCACCAGTGAGAGGGCACCGAGCAGCAGGCCGAGCCCGGTGATGCCGGCGATGCTCAGTACGATCGCCACGATCCCGGGCAGAATGTCCGCTGCCTGGAAGGCCAGCCAGCGGCCGGTCAGCAGCTGCAGGGACAGACCAAGCAGCAGCACCGTGAAGAATCCATATGTCAGCTTGACGAGCGCTCTGATCCAGAGTACGGGCAGGAAGGCCGGAGCGCAGATGAAGACCTGCTCGAGCGTGCCCTGGCGCGCTTCATTTTCCACATCCACGCTCATGGCATTCAGGGCGATGATCGCGAAGAACCACATGCAGTAGCCGATCATCAGCATTTCGGTGTTCTCGGTACTGATGCTGCCTCCTGCGATCTGCCGCGCCCCGAAGAAGATCCCCGCGAAGAACAGGAACATCACGAGCAGGCCGGTGCCGATCTCCATCGGATAGCGCAGCGCGGTGCGCAGCTCCCGCAGATACTCGGCCCGCAGCACCTTCAGCCAGCGTGTACTCACTCTCCTGCCTCCCGGCTGCCGTCGGTGACCTTCACGAAGATCTCCTCCAGCGTAGGCTGCTCCTGGCTGAACTGCGTGAGCTGCACACGGTAGGCTGCCAGCAGTTCCATCAGCGGGTAGACGGCAAGGTTGTCAGGCATCCGGAAGCGCAGGCTGACCTGTCCAGGCCGCTGTTCCTCCAGTTCCTCATATTCATATTCCTGCAGGTCGCGCTGCACCATGCGGTAGGCCGGCTCATCCATCCGCAGCACATAATCCCAGCGCTGGAACAGGTCGACGAGTGAATCGATGCTGTCCTCCAGCGCGATCCGGCCGGCCTTCATGATCCCGACGCGGCGGCAGATCGCCTGCGCCACCTCCATCTGGTGCGTGGTGACGATGATCGTCAGGCCGCGTTCCCGCACGAGCTGGCGCAACAGGCGCTGGATCGTCAGCGAGCTGCTCACGTCCAGGCCGAGCGTGGGCTCATCCAGCAGCAGCAGTTCCGGTTCACCCAGCAGAGCCAGCACCACGGCAAGCTTCTGCTGCATGCCGCGCGAGAGTGTCTGGGCCGGGCGATCGCGCTTGTCCGCCAGGCCGAACATCTCCAGCAGTTCATCCGCCTGGGGCCGCAGAGCATTCATGTAAACGCCCTTCAGTTCCCCGAAGTAGGCGATGTTCTCCCAGACGGACAGGCGCCAGTAGAGGTTGCGGCTGCCCTCCAGCACTGCACCGAGCTGCGGCCGGCGCTGCCAGGCGGGGAAGCTCACCCGGCCGGCATCCGGCATCACCAGTCCGGCGATCATCTTGATTGTCGTGGTCTTGCCTGCGCCGTTACTGCCCAGCAGCCCGAAGATTTCCCCCTGTGGAATGTTCAGCTCAAGGCCGTCCACAGCAAGCGTGCTCTGGCTATCCCAGGGCAGGCGCCGTTGGTAGCGTTTGCTGAGCCCTTCAATCTGTACGGCCAGTGCCATCGCGCCATTATCCCACCCGCGGATCGCCGGTTGATCTTATGTATATATGTCTGTGATTTGTCCACCAACAATCCATCAAGAGTATGTCAATGAGTGAATTGCCGGTGGATAAGCCGCTGAGCGCCGTCCTGTGCTCTAGCTTTGTCAACAGCTAAGGTGAACGGAAATCAACGGAAGCGGCTGGAACTGCTACAGCAGACCCAGCAGGATGTCCAGTGTGCGCTGCAGTCCGCCACCGTCAATCAGGCGCATGCCGTTATGAATCAGCCGGCCACGCAGATGGTTGCCACCCAGCAGTTCCATCAGCCGCCCCGCTGCGAGGTTGTGATCCAGCTCGTCCGGCCTGCTGCCGATGATGCAGCAGCCTGCGGCATTCAGCTTGCGGGCTGTGTCCAGCTGATGCGGGACGAGGGGCAGCACAAGCGGCGGGATCCCCAGGAATACGGCTTCGTAGAGCGTCAGTCCACCACTGACGATGCACATGTCACAGGCACTCAGTAACTCATGGAAACCGTCAGTATCCGGATGCAGCTCAATGTCCAGTCCGTCCGGCAGCTGCAGTTCATCTGGAGCTGGCTTGACCAGCACCCGTCCGCTGTAGCCCTGCTCAGCCAGCAGATTAAGCGCGAACTGCGTCTCGAGGAGCCGCGGTGTACCACCGAAACTGAGCATGATGCTGCGTACCGGCCCAGGTGTGCTCTCCACCCGATCCACAAGCTCAGTTGACATGGCCTGCAGACTTGCCTGGGCACCATAACGCAGCCTGAAGATTTCCGGAGAAAGCTGTAGATAGGTGATGCCGCTGTGGACTTCCGCCCGGCCGATGCGGCCATGCGCCGGTGCGATCTCAGACAGCAGGCTGCGTACAACCACATCTGCGGATTCAGTGGCTGGGCCGTAGTCATCCAGCAGCATGCTGCGGCGAGCAACGCGCGCGCAGTTGAACAGGAACTCCGCCGGGCTGTCCAGCCAGTCCACGAGCAGCAGATCACATTCCGGCAGACTGTGTTCCATAGACAGCCAGTCCGCATAGGCAGCGTGTATCCCCTGGCCGCTGAGAAATGCATGTGCCTCAGTGCCGCTCTGGCAGCAGACGCTCAGTTCCAGTTCCCGGCCACAGGCAGCCAGTGCCTGATGCATCCAGACAGTCCTGTGCAGATGGCCCATACCGAATTCATGACAGCCACGTGTCAGCAGGCAGATCCTCTTCGCCATACATAGATTATCCGTGATATGTGGGACAATCCTTCGGTGGCCAACGGGAGCGGCTATGACAGACGGACGCGTAAACTGCTGCACCTGCTGCTGGGCTTTCCCGCGCTGCTGCTGCCCTTCATCCGCCATGACATAGCCCTGGTCTTCGTGATTGCGGCAGTGCTCTTCACATTCTGGCTAAGGGCGGACCGCTTCAGTTTCATCAACCGCCTGGCCAAGCCCAGTGACCGGGAGCTCAACAAGATGACCGGCTTCCAGGTCTACGCCATCGTGATCCTGATTCTCGTGGCGATGATCCCGCTGCTCGACTACTACGATGTTGAGGGAACACGCTTTGCGATGTTCGGCTGGCTGGCAATGTCATGGGGTGACGGGCTCAGCGGCCTGCTCGGTCCCGGGCCGCGCGTGGCCCGCACCGTTCCCTGGAATGCCGACAAGACCTGGCTCGGGAGCCTTGGCGCGCTGCTCGGAAGTTTTGCCGCCGGGCTGGCCTGCTTTGCCGTGCCGCTGGCGGGCCTGATTCCACTGCCACTTCTGCAGGCCCTGCTGATGGCAGCAAGCATTTCCATGGTCGTGGCTGTGCTCGAATCGCTGCAGACCGGAATTGACGATAATTTCACCGTGGGCATCGGCAGCGCATTGACAGCGATTCTCATTAGCGGAATGCTCTGAAATAATGGGACGGCAGTAGGGTATTGAACCGTGGACTTCGCATGCGGCAGACCTGTGTGGATGGTGCCTGCGGAATCGGTGAATGTTATAATCCGCAATTGGATCAGCACAGGAGGATCACGTGATCGATATCACTGAAGACATGTTTGACGACAAGGTAGTCAAGTCCAGCAAGCCGGTGCTTGTCGACTTCTCCGCCACCTGGTGCCCGCCGTGCAAGATGCTGCACCCCGTCGTGGAGCGCATCAGCCTTGAGTTCAGCGACCAGCTCGACGTCTACGGTGTCGACACGGACAAGAACCCCGGCCTCAGCCAGCAGTTCAACATCTCCGGAGTGCCGACCATGATCTTCTTCCGCGACGGCCAGGAGATCAAGAAGATCGTCGGGTTCCGCGATTACGATAACCTCAAGCAGGAAGTGCAGGCGATCCTCTGATCGCCTTGCGCCTAAGTGCCAGTCAGCTTCGGAAGTGACGGATACCGGGGGGTCATCGGACATGGCATGACCGCAGTTCATGCCGTGCGCATCCTGTATGGCTGCGTGGATTGGCTGCGTAAACACCACCCCGGCTGCGAGTCACGTGCGATTCCCATAGGTTACGACACACGCTTTCTATCCCGGGAATTCGCTCTGCTGGCAATGGATGTGCTTGAGGCCCGTGGGCAGCGTTGCGTGATCGCGGGCAGGGCCTGCCCGAGTCCATATCTGTCGTTTGCCACGAAGCATCTGGAAGCACCGCTCGGAGTCCAGTTCACTGCCTCGCACAATCCCTGGAACTACAGCGGGATCAAGCTCAAGAGCTCCTTCGGCGGCAGCATGCTGCCTGAGGACGTTGCCGAAATCGAGAAGTTTGCCAACGCCGTTCCTGAGGACGAACTGCATGCCTTCCGTCTCGGCCGGCAGGCGACTGCTCCGCTGGAATTCAACCTTGAAAGGGAATATGCCGCGGCTATCCGCCAGGCAGCAGGCTGGGAGGGGGATCCGGGGCGCGAACTGGCCGTTGACTATCTGAACGGCACGGCTGCCGGGATCTACCGTGAGATCCTCAGGCAGATGTTCTCCCCGCAGAATGAGCTGCGCACCGGTGTTGATCCCCTCTTCGGCGGGGACAAGCCGGAGCCGGTGGAGGAGAAGCTCAACGAGCTGAGCCGGATCGTGGCCTTCGACGGCAAGGACAGCATCGGCTTCGCCTTCGATGGCGACGGTGACCGGCTGGCGGTGATGGATGAGCAGGGGCGCTTCCTGCGCACGCATGAAATCTTCTGCCTGCTGCTCGAGCATGTTGTCAGGACCCGCGGTGTGACCGGCATAGTTGTCACTTCCGTGAGTTTCTCCGGTCTGGTGGAGCGCGTTGCCAGGGATCTGCAGTGCACCGTGCTCGATGTACCCGTCGGCTACAAGAATGTCAGCAAGGCCATGCTTGAATACAACGCCATCATCGGCGGAGAGGAGAGCGGCGGTACGGGCTTTGGTCACTACCTGCCGGAACGCGATGCCATGCTGATGGCGGTGATGCTGCTGCATGAACGTGTGCTGCGTGACAAGCCGGTCAGTGAACTGGTGGATGAACTATATGAGAAACACGGCAGGCCCGTGTACATCCGCCGGGATTATGCCCTGGATGCCGACTACGACCGCGATGCCTATCGCGATGCCATCCGCAATCTCAGCCGGCTGGAAAGCCTGGCGGGTGATGAGGTGGAGTCTCTCAACCATCGTGACGGCATGAAGCTGCGCACGGCGGAGGGCTGGGCTCTCGCGCGGATCAGCGGTACGGAACCGCTGCTGCGCCTCTACTGTGAGGCCGGAACTGAGGAGCGGGCGGAGGCCTATGCCGATGAGCTGGTAAACGCCCTGGATTTCAGCGAGCTGCGTGACTGAGGCTCAGGCCTCGTTGTCAACCGGCACGCACAGCGCGAACAGCAGGTAGAGCAGGGGCAGGGCCAGCCCGCCGATCGTCAGGAACATCAGCATCAGCAGCAGGAAGCGGATCACGACCGGATCAATCGCCAGATGCCGTCCCATCCCGGCGCAGAGCCCGAGCAGCACCCCGCCCTTGCCGCGGGGAAGCCTCAGAACCCTGTCAGTGCGCTGCATCGCCTGTGATTATTCCTGGATGTCCGAGCGCGGCAGGATGAACAGCGTGCGGGTATCGCGCGTGTCGCCGCGGGACTCGGTCGTCAGGTAGGGGTGGTCCGTCAGGAAGTGGTGCACGAAACGCCGTTCCTTCGGAAGCAGGCCGGGCACCGGGCGTTCCTTGTGGTCATACTCGATGTCACGGATGATCTTCGTCACCATGTTCTCGAGGAAGGACTGGCGCTTGCGGCGGTAGTTGTCAATGTCCACCGTGAGGTTCACCCAGCGCGGGAAACGGCGGCTGACACTGTGGCCGATCAGGGTCTCCACGGCGTCGAGGGTCCGGCCATGCTGGCCGATGAACTGCCCGCTGCGGCGTGAGTTGATCATCACGAAGAAGTCCGTCACGGCGCGGTTGGACTTGATCTTGAGCTGGGCCCGGTTGTCGAATATCCGCACGACGGGGAAGGCCAGGCGGTAGATCAGGTCCATCACCTGGGTGCGCGGCCAGGCATGCACCGTGACCGTGCCGCTGCCGTCCTCGGCGGGATCCTCCTGGTAATACAGCTCCGCGCCGCCGGCCTGCTCACGCAGCTGGTCACGCAGGGCTTCCAGATCCGTTCCGGTGGCGCTGAAGCCCGTCAGGGACTCGTCAGGGATTGCATGCTGTTCGCTCATCTCTTCCTTCTCTTCTTCCGGGGACGTTTCAGGGAAGGACCGGAACCATCATCTCCGGGGTCCGTACCATCTTCCGCATCGTCCGCCTGGCTGATCTCAGTTTTCCTATCTTCCTCGTCTCCGTCTGCGGATTTCGCTCCCGCACCGGAATCCCGCTTGGCCTGCAGTTCCGCCATTCTCTGTTCCTGCGACTGCGGAGGCTCATTGATCCAGGCCTTGAGCTCCTGCACGTCGAACTTGACGTTGGATGCACTGCCCAGGACCTTGTACTCAAGGACCATTATTGTATTCTGAACGATGAAATAAAGCAAAGCCCCGGCACTGAAAATGAAAGCGAAGATGACGATGATGAAGTTCATGAACTTCATCGAGCGCTGCATCTGCTCTGCGGCGTCCTGTGTCGGATCCTTCGGGACGTCCTTCATCTTCATCGCCGCGAGGAATTCCTCCTCGAACTTCTTGTCCGGCTTGTTGATGTCGCGCATCACCTTCTGCATCCAGAAGCTCGAGGCAACGTACAGCACCACGAGGATCAGCGCGGGGGCATACCATGTGCTGCCGCCCAGCAGAGGCACGGCAGTCGGGATGTGCAGCAGGCTGTCCTGCAGCCTGTCCACGGAAATCACGGTATCAATGATGTCCGCCATGTCAGCGCCGCCCATGCCGAAACTGCGTACGCCGGTGACATTCACGGGGAACAGCAGCTGGATCCCGAACAGGTCATGTCCGGCAAAGCTCTGGTCATAGAGCGCGCGGTAGATACCGAACAGGATCGGCATCTGCACCAGCATCGGCAGGCAGCCGGCCATGGGGTTGATCTTGTACTTCGAGTACAGATCCATGGTCTTGAAACCCTGCTGCTGCTTGTCCGGGTAACGGTACTGGATCGCCTTCTGCACCGGCTGCAGCAGCTGCATGTTCTTCATGCCGCGGATCTGGGCTGAGGTCAGCCCCACTGCGTAGAGCAACAGGCGCACGACCACGGCGGTCAGCACGATCGCAAGGCCGTAGCTCCCGGTGAGCTGTCCCAGCGTGTTGATGCTGAACAGGAAGAACACGGCGAATACGCCGATCAGATCGTTGAAGATGTTACCGCTGCTGATGTAGGCCTGGTAGTCCGGGGCCAGGTTCTGGCCCTTGCTCATCAGGTCGCGGATCTTGTCCAGGCTCTGAAGCATGAAGCCGGGAAGAACTGTGTACAGGAGGTTCATCATGTCAGGGGGTCATAACCTCCGGGGTTGAACGGGTTGCAGCGCAGCACGCGCCAGGTTGCAAGCCAGCTGCCCCGCACCAGGCCATAGCGGCGCACGGCATCCAGGGCATAGCGCGAGCAGGTGGGGGTGAAGCGGCAGCTTGGTGGACTGAAACGCGAGATATAGCGTCGATAGAACTCAATGGCGAGGATCATCAGTGTCGCGGGCAGCCTGAGGATGAAGCCCAGCGGGCCCCGGTGCCGGGCCAGCGGGGGCTGGCCGGCTGCTTGCGAGATATGACAGGTCAAACACATGGGACAGATGATCCGTGTATTCCTTGTAACTCCCCAGGCACTCGTCTCGGTTGACCAGGATCACCATGTCCACCCCGTTCACGAGGCCAGGCTGGCATTCCCGCAGGTACTCCCTGGTCCAGCGCCTGATCCTGTTGCGGCGAACGGCTACTCCCACCGCCTTGCGAACGGCGATGCCGTAGCGGTTGTGCTGCAGGCCATTGTGCTGCCAGTACACAACCACACCGCGGCTGCCTTTCCTGAATCCGGAGGTAAGTATCCTGCGGAACAGGTTGCGGCCGCGCAGGGCGCACAGGCTCACTAGACTGTGAGCTTCTTGCGTCCCCGGGCGCGGCGGGCGGCCAGCACGCGGCGTCCGCCGGGGGTGGCCATGCGGGCACGGAACCCATGGCGACGCATGCGGCGTCTCTTCTTCGGCTGATAGGTGCGCTTCATGTAAGCCCCTCGATGATCCTCTCTACGGATTTCCGCCGCTGCGCACGCCAATAGTGCCTGGCAGGCGGAACAGAAATATTAACACATCTTCCGGGAAATGCCCGCGACATTTTCACCGATCCTTGCTCCTGCCGTGACGAAGATGTCGCAGGACTTGCGTCTGACGGGCGGAGTGCGGATCGCCACCGGCCTGCACACGCTACAATTACCGTGATCTATGGAGGAAATGCAGTCATGTGGCAACGCTTCGTAAGGTGGATGCGCTCCCTGTTCGGTGGGGCAATTGAGTCCCTCGAGAATCCCGAGCTGATTCTCAAGCAGACCATCCGCGACATGCGCGACCAGATGCCGAAGATCAACGCCAACCTGGCGAAGATGCGCGGCGGTCTGAACCTGATGCAGAAGGACTACGAGGATGCCATCGACAATGAGCGCAAGCTGACCTCGCGCATCAAGGCTGCCCTCGAAGCCGGCGACGAGGAGCTCGCGGGCGACTACGCGATCCGCCTGAAGCAGGTCCAGAACAGCAAGGAAAAGACCTTCGAGCAGCTGGAGAAGGCCAAGGAAGCCTATGAGAAGGCCGTTGAGTTCAAGACCGACTACAAACGCGAGATGGACAAGAAGATCAACGCCGCGATGCAGGCCATCCGCGACCATCAGGCCAGCAAGTGGAAGGCCGAGGTGGCCAGCGTCTTCGAATCCTTCGAGGTCGGAGATGTCGACAGCAACTACGACGAGATGATGGAGAAGCTGCGCCAGAAGACCGCGATGGCGGAAGGCAAGCTCGACATGGCCATCGAGACCGTCGACATGCGCGAGATCCAGCTCGAGAAGCGCGCGGAACGCATCGAGGCCCAGGAGCTGCTCGAACAGTTCAAGGTGGAGTGGGGTATGGAAAGCCGCGACACCCAGGCGGCCTCGGACAAGACCGTGGGCCTGCCTGAAACCGAGCAGCAGTAGTCAGCTCAGCACCCGGACCGCATTTTTCCGGTGCGCTGGATCAAAACCAGCGCCGGCACCGTCCAATCATCTGCGGGCGGCCGCATGCATTTGAGTACCTGGCGGACCGCCGAGGGTAGGGTGTTTTATGCTCGCAAGGACCTGCATACTGCTGATCGCATCTTTTGCCATGCTGGCCCAGCCGGCCAGCGCCGGCGGACTGAAGCTCAAGGGGCTGTTCAAGCTCAGCGTCGAGGATGAGAAGCGCATCGGGGCCAAGATGCTCGAGGACCTGCGCAAGGATCCGGGGGTGTTTGCTCCGGACAGTCAGGATAAGCGTAACCGCGTCGTGCAGGACGTGGGCCGCAAGCTGCTGGAAATGAACAAGGATGCCCTGAATGGTTCCGAGTTCGAGTACCAGTTCTTCCTGATCAAGGATGAATCCGTCAATGCCTTTGCCAGTCCCGGTGGCTATATCTATGTCACGGAGGGACTGATGGATGTGATGGGCTACGACCAGTCGATGGTCGCCGCCGTTATGGCCCATGAAATGGGGCACGTCATGGAGCGCCACGTGGCCCAGGGCTATGAGAAGGCCATGCAGGGTGCAGCTGGCCTGAGCGTACTCGGTGTACTGCTTGGCAAAAAGAACCGTGATGCCCTGACCCTGCTGGAGAGTGTCGGCGGAATCGTCTACCTAAAGTTCAACCGCGACCAGGAGGAGGAGTCCGACCGGCACGGTGTGCAGATTGCCTACAACGCCGGTTATGACCCCTACGGCATGATGCGCAGCCTGCAGTGCCTGGAGGCGATGTACGGCAACTCCGGAGATGTCGGCGAATGGATGACGGATCACCCGAGTACGGATGACCGCGTGAAGCGCACCGAGAAGATCGCGCGTGAGACCAGCGGACACGAGCATGGCTACTGGCCGATTCCCGCTCCGAAGGACAAGGATCATCCGCTGTATGAGATGTACGGCAAGCCCGCTGCCAAACCTGAGGAAGTGACCCGCTCAACGAGCCCGGTGCGCTCAACGGGTGGAGGCAGCGCCAGCAATGTGCGTTTCAAGGGCGATGTCAGCACTGTGCACATGCATGATGTCTGGGTCGTTGACAACGAGGATCCCGCATCTGAAGATCCCGAAGCGGAGGATCCGCCCGCTGAGGATCCCGGTGCTGGCGATCCCGCCCCCGGTGATCCCCCTGTGCTGGAGCCGGCACAGCGCGAAGACTGAGCCCAGTCGCTACTTGCGGGCCTTGATGATCAGCACCACGGCGGCGATCACGAACAGCGTCGGCGCCATCCAGCCCGCGATCATCGGGTGGAAGATGTTGTCACCCTTGCCGGCCAGCTTGTGCCCGCCCACAATCAGATCCTGTGAGAGGATCACCCCCCGCGAACCGAGAACGCGCGCGCTGAAGAAGATGATGTAGTAGATCATCATCAGCACGAAGGAGAGGATGATTCCCATGTTGCGCTCATCGCGCGGTCCGCGCAGCGAGACCGGCACGGCCACGAGCATAAGTGCAATGCAGGCGAAGGGGATGGAGTACTTGAAGTAGTACTCGGTCCAGTCCTTGACGTACTTGGTCTGCAGGCCCGGATTGGGGAAGGCCAGCGCGGCGATGCGGTCCCGTGTGCGCGCGATGCGCGAGCGCAGCTCACTGGTATTCAGCTCCTGCGGCGCGGGTTCGAGGGCGTATTCCACCACGCGCGTGCCGATGTCGATCTTGACCTCCGGCATCTCCGCACAGACCAGGCTGTCGCCGTTGGACTCATCGATGTTGTAGAGCGTGACATTCGTGAGCACGAGGAATTTGTCACGCACGTAACCTTCCCTGGCAACGAAGATGCGCGGGAAGCGCCGGGTTCCGCCCTCGTTGACGAAGTAGTCATAGAGCCGGATGTTGAGCATGAAGCTCTCGTCCATCTTGCCGCCTTCCGGCAGTTCGATGCGGCGCTTGACGATTTCGTCGACGTAGAAGTACTTCTTCTGCGGCGCTTTGATGATGATTCCGGGCTTGATGAAGTCCACGACCTGCGCCGTCCAGAAGACCTTCAGCACTTCCTTGTACTCACGGTTGGTGGGTGGCACGACATGCTCATAGATCGTCCAGGTCATCAGCCCGGCCACGATCGCCATTGTCACGAAGGGTATGTATATTCGATAGAGACTGACACCGTTGGTCATGAAGGCCACGATTTCGTTGTCACGGTTCAGGCGGCCCATCGACATGAGTGTCGAGAACAGCACGGCGACGGGGATGGCCAGCACGATGAAGGCCGGGGCAGAGAGCAGCAGTACCTTGGCAATCGTGAAGGGCGGGATGCCCTTCGAGAAGATCTTCTCGCCCAGCGCGAAGATCGAGGTGATGATCAGGAAGAAGGTGAAGCCCATCGTGCCCAGCATGAAGAAGCCGAAGCTTTCCAGCCAGAGGTACTTCTCGATAGTCAGCACCTTGAATCTGACGACGAACAGCCACTTCAGCGCAGCCAGCAGGGCCTGGCCGAAGCCCAGATGCCGGTGTTCACCACGGGCCAGCAGCATACCGATGTCGCTGACACGGCCGCGACGGTCATGGTGCAGGGTCAGATTGCGCCCGGTGTAGGTGCGCGACTTCTTGTCCCGCACCACCTTGCGCGCCTCACGGATCAGGGGGCTGTCCAGCTTCTGCACGCGTCCGCGGCTGTCATGGAACTTCGTGAGCTGCAGGCCCTGCAGCTTCTCCTGACGCTTGATGTCCTCGGCGGCAACCAGGTTGATGCGCTTCTTGCCGCCATCACCCGTGCGCCGCCGGCGCTCGTAATGCGTCAGCAGCACTGGCGCGGATGGTGTTGGCGGCTCAGCAGCAGACGGCTCCGGGGCGGCTGGAACCAGCGGTCCGCCGGCTTCAATGGCTGTCCCGGGCTCTGTTGGCATTTCCCCGCCGGAATCCTGATCCAGTTCAGGCGCATCTTCCGGCATGGACACTGAGCCGTGCTCCGGGTCTGCCTCCTGCGGGCTGCCGTGTTGATCCTGTCTGTCGTCGTCCTCGTACATGGCTTACTTGCGGCTGAACAGGAAGATCCCGAATGAGATGAAGGCGAACATTATGTTCATGGCCCAGGCTGCGAGCCAGGGCGGCAGCACCTCGTTGTAGCCCATCAGTTTCGCCAGGAAGTAGATCGTGTAATAGACGAGCACCAGCATGAAGCTGATGATCAGGCCCAGCAGGCGCTCGTCGCGCGGGGCCTTGAGCGACAGCGGCATTGCCACTAGCGCGAAGGCCAGGGAGGCAAAGGGACCGCTGTAGCGCATGTGGTAATCCGTCATTTCCTGGGCGACATTCTCACCACGGGCCTTCTTGATGCGAGACTGCTCGGCGAGGTCGGTCTGGGTCAGCTCCTGCGGAGTCTTGATCTGGGTGTATTGGTCCGCCAGTGCCAGCCCGAGGTTGGCCTTGTAGGTCGGTTCGTCAACGTAGCTGTCATAGAGCTTCGTCGTGTCCTGGCCTTCCTTCATCAGCTTGGGGTCAGTGGTGAAGTGGTCAAAGACATGCGCCGGGGTGGCGAGATTGACGCCGAGGTTGAGGATCGCCTTGTTGACGCTGCCCACGCGGCTGGTGACGAGCAGCTCGCCCTCGTTCTCGCTCCAGGAGTCATAGACCACATTGTTGAGTGCGCCGCTGTTTTCGTCGAAGGATGTTGCCGACAGGAACTGCCCGCTGTCCAGGCGGGTGATGAAGGGGTCGGCCTCCTTGCTGTCATCCTGACGGATCACCGGGTTGTCATCGATGATCTTCTGCTGGCGGGCCGCGGCCAGGGTCACGAGGTTTTCCTGGGTGAAATAGGCGATCAGCACTGCGATGCAGGACAGCACCAGATAGGGCATGAACAGACGGTAGAGGCTGATGCCGTTCGTGAAGAAGGCCGTCAGCTCATTGTCCTTGGCCAGCCGGCCCATGCTCATGAGCGTAGCGAACAGGATCCCGATCGGCAGGCTCCAGGTCATGAAGTTCGGTGCTTCCAGCAGGGTCACAAGTGCAATGGCCTTGCCAGGCTGGCTGGGATCGAGCAGCTTGTCCGCCTCCAGGAACAGCTTGTTGATCAGCAGGAATGCCAGGAAAGCGCTGAATCCGAGCACGAACAGGCCTCCGGCCTCGAGGAACACGTACTTGTCGACTGTGCGGATCAGCTTCATTGATGTCAGGACGGGACTTGTCCCGCTCCTATTCTAATTGATCGGAAAAACGGCAAACATTGCCTGTGCAGAGAAGGCTGGAAGGCACCTGCTCGAATCTGCAATATTCATGTTTTGCCGCGAGCGGCCGGTTAAATGTATATAGTGTGTTATTATCTTAGCGACAAACGGTTTCCGGGCGCTGGTCACTCTGTGGCCTTTTTTTTGCGATGTACACAGACATGTTACAGCTGGAGGAGGAGCTCGACGAGTTCCTCTATGACTATGGTTATCAGTTGGTTGACTTTGTCATTGCAGGAAAAGGACCCAACCGCATCTACCGCGTGCTTTTCGATCACGTGGGTGACGAGCGGCTGACGCTGGAGGACTGCAGCGGGATGGCGCCGCAGGTGCGGCTCTTTCTCGAGATGAAGGGCGTCTATAACGACAAGTGCAGCCTGGAGCTTTCCAGTGGTGGGCTGGACAGGGTGTTGAAACGAGACAGGGACTTCGAGAAGTTCCTGGGGCGTGAGGTCAAGGTGCGGTACTTTGACGGCCAGCATAAGGCCACCCTGCGTGGCCAGCTGGCGAGCTTTACGGACCGCATGCTGGTAATCGTGCCGACTGAGGGCGGGGAAACCGTCCAGGTGGACAGGGGTTCCGTCGAGAAGGTGAACCTCGTCCCGAATGTGGAGTTCTGAAATGAAGCTGGATCCGCAGTTTGCAGCTGCAATACAGGAGATCGAGACCACTCGCGGCATCCCCCGCGACAGGATCGTTGACGCCCTGCGCCAGGGCTTTGAGGCCGCATACGAGAAGAATTTCGGATCTGCCAGCAACCTCGACGTCGAGGTCAACCTGCGCACGGGCGTGATTGAAGCCTACCTCACCAAGACAGTGGTTGAGGAGGTCGTTGACGTCAACGAGGAGATCAGCCTCGCGGAGGCGCGCGAAGTCGAGGAAGGAGCTGAAATCGGTGACAGCATCGGCTTCGAAGCCGACATGACCTCACTTGGCAACCTGGCGATCCACACCTTCAAGCAGAAGCTCAAGAGCCTGATCAAGGACGCTGAACGCGACAAGGTGATGCGGCTCTACGGAGACCGCCTGTTCGAGATGATCAACTGCACCGTGCTGTTCGTGGAGCGTGGCGATGTCTACGTCGAGACCCCGGACAAGGTGGAGGGCATCATCCCCTACAAGGAGCAGATCCCGCGCGAGCGGCTCAACCCCGGGCAGCGCATCAAGTGCCTGCTGACGGAGGTCCGCAACGTGCGCAAGGCTCCGATGCTGGTGTTCAGCCGTACGCATGCCGACCTGCTGCGCGAACTGATGAAGAACGAGGTGCCCGAGGTCCGCGAGGGCAACATCGAGATCGTCGCGATCTCCCGCGATCCGGGCTACCGTGCAAAGGTGGCCGTGCGCAGCAAGCTCGCTGAGCTGGATCCCGTCGGCTCCTGCATCGGCAGCCGCGGCATCCGCATCACAGCCATCAGCCACGACGTCAACGATGAGAAGATCGACCTCGTGCTCTGGAAGGAAGATCCCTTCGAGTTCATTGCCGAGGCCCTGAGCCCCGCGAAGGTGATGAGCGTGGAGCTCTTCGAGGAGGAGCGCAAGGGCATCGTCGTCGTTCCTGATGACCAGATCAGCCTGGCGATCGGCAAGGGCTGGCGCAACGTTAAGCTTGCCAGCAAGCTGACACGTTACTTCCTGGACGTGAAGAGCCAGTCCGAGATGGCGGACTTCTCCGCTGACATGCAGCGTGAGGATGACGAAGACGATTACATCGACGACGATGAGAGCGATTACATCGACGAGCCGGAGGACGAGGCTGGCCTGCAGGCTGAGGCCGGATCCGCCGAAGACGATGAGGCCGGTGAATAGTCTTCTGCTGCGCTGAGAAGAGATCTCCAGTCAGCCCGGGAACCCTGCAACGGACATGTGTGGCCTGCCGCAGGTCGGCAGTGCGCTCCGATCTGCTGCGTTTCCAGCTGGATAACGGACTTGTAAGGCACATTGCCACAAGCGGCCAGTCACTTGCTGGTCGCAGCGTCTATCTCTGTGCAGATCACGGCTGCCTGCGGGCCGTGCTGAAGCGCGGAGTGCTGGTTTTCAGGCATTCGAAGTATGCTAAGATTATCGTTCGTCTGAACCGCGAACAGGTGCAGCGTCTTGCGCGCGCATTCAGACGCATCCCCGGAAAATAGGCCGGGGGATTCTGGGAGTCTATGGCGAAATCAGTCATCAATCTGGTAAAGGAACTCGGCGTCAAGAGCACCAGCGAAGTGCTGGAGCTTCTGCGCGAAGTCGGCTACGACACAACCGTGGAAGGCTTCGGCGTAATGACGAAGATCGAAGAGGATGTCGTCTCGCGCATGCGCCAGGCCAAGGGTCGCAAGGGTATTGCCGATGACTCCGCTCTGCGGGAAGTAGCCAGTCCCAGCGAGGAGCCTGAACAGGATAAGAAGGCTCCACGCCGCATCGTTTCCGACGACAGCAAGGTGGACCTCGATGGTGGTCCGATCAAGCGCAGCGCCCGCAAGGACTTCTTCGGTGCTCGCAAGCCTGAGAAGCGCGAACCTTCGGTGGCTGCCAAGGAAGACACCGGCGAGGCTCCGCAGCGCCGCAGTGTGACCCGCACGCCCGTAACCGAGAAGGAGCGCCAGGCCGCCCAGGGACCAGGTCCCCGTCCAGGCGGACCCGGAGCCGGTGCCGCCCAGCAGCAGGCTGACAAGCGCCGTCCGCCCCGCACTGACAAGCCTGACTTCTCCGGTGGTCCGCGCATCATCAGCATGCCGGATCCTGATGACAAGTCGGACAACCGCATCGGTGGCGGTGGCATCAAGAAGAAGCCCGCCGACCCGCGCCGCAAGCCAGCAGCCCCGGCCGCCGCCGCGGCTCAGCACGGCGGGCGCCGCAAGAAGCTGAAGAACATCGGTGGCCAGGAGGATGACGGCCGGATGCGCAGCCGCAAGCGCGTGTTCAAGGTCGCATCGCAGATGCAGGAATCCTCCACCGTCGTTCCGCACCTGAAGATTCCCGGTGAGATGACCATCCGCGACGTCGCCAAGGCGACGGGCGTCAAGGTCGCCGAGATCGTGCGTTTCCTGATGCGCGAACTCGAGATCATGGCGAACATCAACTATGTTGCCAATGTTGACGAGATCCAGCTGATCGCCGACCACTTCTCGATTGACTACACCGTGGATCTGGCAACGGAGCCCGAGGGTGAACTGAAGCAGTTCGAGGACATCGGCACTGACAACCTGCAGTACCGTCCGCCGGTCGTGACCGTGATGGGCCATGTGGACCACGGCAAGACCAAGCTGCTTGACGCGATCCGCAGTGCCAACGTGGTGGCCGGCGAGGCCGGTGGCATCACGCAGCACATCGGCGCATACCAGGTCGAGAAGAAGGGCAAGCACATCACCTTCATCGACACCCCCGGTC
This sequence comes from bacterium, assembly GCA_020440605.1. GTDB lineage: Bacteria > 4484-113 > 4484-113 > 4484-113 > JAFGCY01 > JAHEFU01. Next base: position 108,751 of record JAGRNT010000009.1, read on the forward strand.
ACGAGGCCTTCACGGCCATGCGTGCCCGCGGTTCGCGCATCACCGACATCGTGATCCTCGTGGTCGCGGCTGACGACGGTGTGATGCCGCAGACGGTCGAAGCCATCAACCATGCCAAGGACGCTGAAGTCCCGATCATCGTGGCCGTCAACAAGATGGACAAGCCAGAGGCCAATCCCGAGCGCGTCCGCAACATGCTGGCGGAGCACGGACTGGTCCCGGAGGAATGGGGAGGCGACGTGATGTTCGCCCCGATCAGCGCTCTGACCGGAGATGGCATCGACGATCTGCTGGATAAGATCCTGCTGCAGACTGAGCTTGTCAACCCTCAGGCCGATCCCAGCGCACCGCCCTTCGGAGTGGTGATCGAGAGCGAGGTCGACACCGGCATCGGTGTCGTGGCCACAGTGCTCGTGCAGCAGGGCCAGATGGGTAAGGGCCAGTACCTGCTCAGTGGTTCCAGCATCGGGCGCATCAAGCGCATGGAGGATGACCACGGCCGTGAGGTTGAATCCGCCGGGCCGTCCTTCCCGGTGCGAGTGCTGGGCTTCGTGGACCCGCCGGAGAACGGCGACAAGGTCTACACCTTCAAGAACAAGAAGCAGGCTTCCGCGATTGCGGAACAGCGCCTGACGGAGATCCGCAAGAAGGCGGCCGTCTCCAAGCAGCGCATGAGCCTTGAATCCTTCTACGGCCAGATGCAGGAGGGGGCAGTCAAGACCCTCAAGCTGATCATCAAGGCCGACGTGCAGGGAAGCGCGGAAGCGCTCGTGGATGTGATCAACAAGCTGGATGTGGAAGGCGCCGAGATCCAGGTGATCTCCAGCGGTGTCGGCCAGGTCAACGAAAGCGACGTCAACTTCGGCCAGGCATCGGGAGCGGTGATCATCGCCTTCTCCACCGGCGTGACCTCCAACGCCAAGCGCCTGATGGAGAAGGAAAAGGTCGACGTCCGCAGCTACGACATCATCTACAAGGTCACCGAGGATCTCGAGCTGGCCATGAAGGGTATGCTCGATCCGGAGTTCGAGGAGCGCCAGGTCGGCAAGCTGGAGGTCCGCGCGATCTTCAAGACCGCCAAGAGCCAGACCGTCTGCGGTGGCTACGTCCTCGACGGCGTTGCCAAGCGCGGTGACAAGTACCGTCTGCTGCGCGGTGGCGAGGTGGTGCTTGAGAACATGACCCTCAACAGCCTGCGCCGCTTCAAGGACGATGTGCGCGAGGTCAAGAGCGGCTTCGAGTGCGGTTTCATGGTGGAGAACGCCGACGTGCAGGAAGGCGACATCCTCAGCCTGTACGAGATGGTGGAGATCAGCCGCTTCTAGGCAGCGGCACAGCCTGAAGATTCCCGCAGCAGTTCATCTGATTACCGGCATTGGCAATCCGCCGGTTGCGCGCGCGCGAAGCGTGAGATGGGAAGTGCAGGGGATTGTGAAAGGCAGACTGGGATCAGTTATTCTGGTCGATGTTGCCCTGCATCATCAGCAGGCGCGGGAAGTCCCGTTCGAAGTCCATGAAGAGGTAGTACCAGCGCAGGATCTCGTCGGTTTCGTCGGGGTTGCGGTCACGGTGCAGGTCACGCACCATTTCGCGGATCACCTGGTCGGGCTTCTTCTGGGCCACACGGCCCATGAAGTCATCGGTGAGGAAGATCGGCCGGGTGCTGTTCATCGCCTTGACGAGCAGCTCCTCCGGCATCTTTGCCGAGAATTCGAATTCGTCCTCAAAGCTCAGGAAGACGGTGTGCAAGTTGCTATCACCCACTCCAAGATTATGACACCTGTCAGGATGATCCTCAAGCGGCATTTCCGGCAGGCGGCTATACAGACCAGCCAGCCGCCTGCCTTGTTCCCGATTCCCTATGCCGGTGCTTCAGAAGCGGCAGCGGTCATGGTCGCCGCCAGCAGGCCATAGCACTCCGCCCAGGCCGCAGCCAGTTCCGGGCTCCAGTCCTCGCCGAGTCCCTGCTCGAGTGTCCAGAGCAGGGCAGCTCCGACCTTGCCGTAATCCTCATCGCGCACGCCGTACTGTACGTGGCGCTTGCCCAGCTTCTGCACGCCGGGCACGATGTCGTCCAGGCGCTTGAGGCCGATGACTGCCATGTTGATCATGTTGAACAGCAGCTTGTGCTGGTTCTCCATTTCATCGGGGAAGAGTTCACGGACTTCGGGATACTGCTCAAACAGCCGGGAATAGAAAAGCTCGGTGGCCTTCGTGCCCATGGGAGTGACCTTGGCCCAGCTGTCCTGGACCATGGCAATCTGTTCTGCATTCATTATTGCGCTCCAGTGGTTGAATCCGCTGCATTCTAGCTGAGCGGGGAGCTGCGGTGGGTTCAGAACAGGTGAAATCTCAATTACTGAGACTGACTTTCATCCATGTTGCTCTGCATCATCTGCGCCATGCTGCCATAGATGTCGCGCCAGGCGGCTTCCAGATCAGGATTCCAGCGCTCACCGAGGCTGTTGGCGAGGGTTGCGATGAGTGCCTCTCCGAACACCCGGAAGTGTTCGTGATTCACACCGTATTCCTGATGTCGGTTGCCGAGACGATTCATCATGCCTTCGAACATCTGCCGGGAAGGCATGCCGGATACTGCGGAGTTGATCATCCTGAACAGCAGCTGCTCCTGATCTGCCATGCTTTCAGGAAAAAGCGCATGCAGCTCAGGGTTGTCACTGAGCAGCTGGTCATAGAAATGGCGGGTGAAACGAACGCCAAGCGGTGTGACCTGTGCCCAGCTGTCCTGTATCAGCCCTATCTGTCTACTGTCCATCGGATCACTCCAATTCAAATGCGGTTCCGATATTGCCGCCGTCAAATACACCATTCAATCCATACCCGGGACCGATTGATGAATCCCGAGCCGAGACATCTGCGGAAAATGAATACTGTCCCGGAAAGCATACCCGCCCTTGCGCAACATTCCGGTTCTGAACGAATCAAATGCTCATTCAGTGGATGTGTCTGGGATCCCGGGCAGCTCTGTGAACAGCATAGCAAGTGAACTGCTGAACTGTGAAGATTATCGGCAAATCCATCAACGGCTATCAACAGGTGCACTGCATTAGAATATGCCCCGATGAGCAAGCAGGATGCATACAACAGCTGGCGCAGCGAGCGCTACGAGCCATTCATTGCCAAACGGCCCGAGCGCCGGGAGCGCTTCAGCAGCAGCAGCGGCTATCAAACCGATCCGCTGGCCGGACCCTGGGCTGATGACCGGGACTACGCTGAAAGCCTCGGATTCCCAGGCGAATTCCCCTTCACGCGCGGCGTGCAGCCCAACATGTACCGCGGCCGCTTCTGGACGATGCGCCAGTACGCCGGCTTCAGCACGGCGCGAGCAACCAATGAGCGCTACCACTTCCTGCTGAACAGCGGCCAGACGGGCCTGTCCGTGGCCTTCGACCTGCCGACGCAGATGGGTTATGACAGCACGGACCCGATGGCGCTCGGCGAGGTCGGCAAGGTCGGCGTGGCAATTGACACCGTTGACGACATGGCGACGCTGTTCGCGGGCATCCCGCAGGACAGGGTCACGACAAGCATGACGATCAACGCCCCGGCCACGATCCTGCTGCTGATGTACCAGGTCGTTGCCGAGAAGCAGGGGATCGAGCCCGCGCAGCTCGGCGGCACGATCCAGAATGACATCCTCAAGGAATACATGGCGCGCGGCACATACATCTTCCCGCCGCAGCCGAGCATGCTGCTGACAACGGACTGCTTCCGCTACTGCACGGAGAAGCTGCCGCGCTGGAACACGATCAGCATCTCCGGCTACCACATCCGTGAGGCCGGCTGCACCGCCGTGCAGGAGGTGGCCTTCACGCTCGCGGACGGGATCGAGTACACGCAGCAGGCGATCAATGCCGGCCTCGACGTGGACAGCTTCGCCGGACGCCTGAGCTTCTTCTTCAATTCGCACAACAATTTCCTGGAGGAGATTGCCAAGTTCCGTGCCGCCAGGCGGATGTGGGCGCGGATCATGAAGGATCGCTTCAGGGCGCAGGACCCGAAGAGCATGATGATGCGCTTCCATACGCAGACTGCCGGATCGATGCTGACAGCGCAGCAGCCCTACAACAACATCGTGCGCACCACCATGCAGGCGCTCAGCGCCGTGCTGGGCGGCACCCAGAGCCTGCATACCAACGGCTTCGACGAGGCCCTGGCCCTTCCGACGGAGCAGTCCGCCGAAATCGCGCTGCGTACGCAGCAGATCATCGCGCATGAGAGCGGTGTCGCCGACACCGTCGATCCGTTGGGTGGCAGCTGGTACATCGAGGACCTGACCGACCGGATCGAGACGGAGGCAATGGCTTACATCGCCAAGATCGACGAGCTGGGCGGGATGGCTGCCGCAGTGGAGCGCGGCTATCCGCAGGCCGAGATCCAGCAGGGTGCCTATGAATGGCAGCGCAGCGTGGAGACGAAGGACCGCGTGATCGTCGGTGTCAACGATTTCCGCAGCAGCGATGAAGCGCCCTTTGAGATCAACCGCGACGATGCGGCTGAGCATGAGCAGCGCGAGCGTCTGGAGCAGTACATTGCCAGGCGCAGTGCCAACCCGACGCAGTACGGCGGCGGGGCAGGGGGCGACAGCGCTCCCTGGCAGTCGGCCTGCGGCAGGTTGCATCAGCATGCGGCAGGCGGGGCGAAGTCGGGCTACCTGGAGCTGATCCGCGAGGCACTGCTGGCCGGTGCCACCGAGGGCGAGATCGTCAAGGCGCTTGAGTCAGTCTGGGGCAGGTACCAGCCAAACCTGTAGCAGGCCACTCAGCTCTGAGCTGTAGACCTTCTGCTTCCAAGCAGGATCTGCAGCCGCTCACTGCCCACCGGCTCCTCAGCCTGCAGTGGCACAACGGCATAGTTGCCATTGCTCAGATCCGCCACTCTGGCGATCTCCCTATGCTCCGCGATGGCACGGCGCTGCAGCAACTCTGACTGCGTCTGCGTTGCCGCAAGGCTGCGGTTGACGATCCAGCCCGCCGGTTCGATCCCGGCGCGGCGCAGGTCATTCTGCAGGGCTTCCGCTTCCAGTACGGGCGTAGTCTCCGCGAGTGTAACGATCAGGATCCTCGTTCGCGCAGGGTCCTGCAGCTGCATCATCGGCGTGCTGACCTGCATCCCTGATCCGCTCATCTGGCGTGTGACTTCACGGTGGTAGGCCCCGGTTGCATCCAGCAGCAGCAGGGTATGCCCCGTCGGCGCGGTGTCCATCACAACGAAGCTGCGGCCGGCCTCGCGGATCACGCGCGCGAAGGCCTGGAATACGGCCACCTCCTCGGTGCAGGGGGAGCGCAGGTCCTCCTCCAGCATGGCCAGCGCATCGCTGTCCAGCCCCTTGCCCTTCGTTGCCAGTACGCGCTGGCGGTAGTTCTCCGTCTCCACCTGTGGATCGATCCGGCTCAGCTTCATGTTGCCAGGCAGTGTGGCAACGGTCTCCTCGATATGTGCGGCGGGATCCGTCGTAGTCAGGTGTACGGGCAGGCCACGGCTGGCCAGTTCCACCGCTATGGCCGCCGCCATAGTGGTCTTGCCCACGCCGCCCTTGCCCATCAGCATCACGAGCCCGTGCCCGGCTGAGGCAATGTCGTCAAGAATCCCGCTGATGCCGGGCGGCTCCGGCCCAGCCGGAAGCTCGGGCATGGTCTTCGGAGTTGCGCTGTCCCCACCGAGCAGTCTGCGCAGATTGCCGGCCCCCAGCATGTTGAGGGCCTGCAGCTCCACTGAGTCCAGCTGCACTCCCTCCAGTCCTTCCGGCAGCTCCGCCAGTGCCGCCTGTTCACGTTCGTATATCGCCTCGGCCAGCGCATCGGATTGCGCCTCCCGCTGCGGCAGCAGCCCGTTGACAACGAGATGCTGCCCGCTGATGCCAATCTCCGCCAGTTCATGGCGGGTGCGCGCCACCTCCCTCAGCGAGGCCCGGTCGGCCCGGGCCACGAGCACCAGTCTGGTCCGTCCCGGATCGCTCAGGGCAGCGACTGCCAGCCGGTAGCGCTCCCGCTGCCGTTCCAGCCCGGCCAGCGGCCCGAGGCAGGAGGCATCACCCTGTCCGGTTTCGAGGAAGCCGCTCCAGGCACCGGGCAGCCTGAGCAGGCGGATCGTATGCCCCGTCGGCGCGGTGTCGAACACCACATGCTCATACGCCGCTGACAATGCCTCATCCGTGAGCAGCGCAGTGAATTCATCGAAGGCGGCGATCTCCGTGGTGCAGGCTCCGGAGAGCTGCTCCGTGGCACTGCGAAGTTCCTCCTCCGGGACAGTGCCTCGCAGCGGAGCCAGCAGCCGCTCGCGGTAATTGCCGGCTGCGGCCTCCGGGTCGATCTCCAGCGCGTCCAGCCCCGTGACTCCCTCAATGGCCGTGATGCTGTTGCCGATGGGCTGGCTGAATACCTGGCCGATATTGCTGGCGGGGTCAGTGCTGACCAGCAGCACGCGCCGGCCCTGATCCGCCAGCTGCACTGCCATGGCGCAGGCAAGCGAAGTCTTGCCGACTCCGCCCATGCCGGTCAGGAATACGAAACGCGGGATGTCCTTCAGGAAATGCATGATCACTCCGGATAACAGGATATACCTCCCGCTCTCCCTGGCTCACGCAATTGCCTCCTGATTGAGACTCAGTCCACGCGATACTTCAGCGTGATCGACATCGGCAGGCTGTCTCGCCCGATGCCCTCCGGCAGCCGGCCGAAGGGGGCTGCACTGCGCACAGCTGACATTGCCTGTTCATCCAGTTCGGCATAGCCGCTGCCTTCCGCGACTTCCAGGCTGTCAAGCTGTCCGCTGGCATTCAGCACGAACTTCAGCTTGACGGAGCCGCTGTGCCCGAGGCGGCGGGCCTCCTCCGGCATGCTCTGGCGGTTGACGATCCGCGAGCGGGCATTCTTCGCATAGTCCGCCAGCAGGGCCTTGATTTCAGCGGCGCTCAGCTGCGGCTCCGGTTCGGGAAGCGGCTGTGGTTTCGGTGGTGGATCGGCCGGCATCGTCTGCGGTACCGGCGGACGGGGTTTGGCAATCGGGTCACTGGCCGGTTTGTCACCGGAGGGCAGGGCCGCCGGGCTATCACCTTCCTTACCGATGATTTCCGGTGTTTCCAAGGCCGGCTGTGCTTCCTGTGGAGCTGCTGCCTGCGGTTGTGGTTCCGGCTGTTTCTCCGGCTTCGGCTCAGGCCTGGGTTCCGGTTCCGGCAACTCAGGTTCGGGCTCTGGCTTTGGTTCAGGTTCCGGCTCTGGCAGGACTTCCGGCTCAACCTGCGGCTCCTGCAGGTGAATGCGGATCGCCTGCATGTCCTGCAGCCTGCTTTCCTGCGGCGCGGGCAGGGCGTAGAGGATCCCGGCATGCAGCACGATGGAGATGCTCAGCAGTCCCCAGCCGCTGCGCAGCCGTCCGCGCAGCCTGCGCGGCACGGGGCATACGAGCGGTTCGGGGTCATGGGCCGGCCTGCCGTGTTCCATCTCAGTTGCCATTCTCCTTCACGGCCTCGAGTGCGATGTCCTCCAGACCCGCCTGGCGGATGCAGTCGAAGGCCCGCACCACCATCCGGTGTTCGGTGCCGCCATCGGCGCGCAGACGCACGGTCGGCTCCGCGGCACTCAGCCCCTGCAGGCGCGGCGTCAGCTCTGCCCAGCTGATCTGGTCCTCGTCCAGCCACAGCCCACCATCCGCATCAATCGCCACCAGCACACTCTGGCTGTCATTGATCTGCGCCGTCGTGCTTTCCGGCAGCGAAAGGTCAATCGTCGGGTTGAGGAAGCGCGTGATCAGCATGAAGAACACCAGCAGCAGGAACACCACGTCGATCAGCGGTGCCAGCGGGATCACCGGATCCTGCTGCAGTCTGCGGCGCTCACGCCTCGCGGCTGCCATCTACTTGACCTCCACGCCGCTGCGCGCCAGCTGCTTGATCGCATGCGTCACGCTGCTGCGCAGGTAGTTCTCCCAGCGGTAGACCCGGTTGCGGAAATGCAGGTAGGCGATCAGCGCCGGAATGGCAACCATCATCCCGGCTGCGGTGGTGATCAGCGCCTCCCAGATCCCGCCGGCCAGCAGCGCCGGGTCCACCTGGCCCTGCAGGTCCTGGATGCGGCGGAAGGCCGCGATCATGCCGGTCACCGTGCCGAGCAGGCCCAGCAGCGGTGCGGTCTGCGCGATCACGCTGAGCCCGTTCAGACGCCGTTCGGCGTCAATCAGGTCCTGCTCCATGGCCAGTTCCACGAGGTCGCCGTCAATCTCACCGCGGTCCAGCGACTGCTTCAGCAGCTCGGACAGCTTGCCCGTCGGCGGGCGCTGGCCCTCCTTGCGGCGGCAGACAGCATCCAGGCTCTGGTTGATCTGCGGAATGCGCACGAGGAAGTGCAGCAGGCGGTCAGCGATGAACCACAGCATCAGCACACTGCAGATCAGGATGGGCCAGATGAAGAAACCGCCCTTGGCGATCCATGCCATGCATTGCCTCCGTTGTCAGAAATCGTAGCTGTACTCGACCCGCAGTTCGCGGCCGGGCAGCGGTCCGAAGCGCACATTGCGCTCATCAAGCAGGTTCAGGCCACTGAGCTTCATGCGGCCGCAGCCCAGCTCGCGCGAGAGCGTCAGGCTCAGGCTGTCCTGCTGCGGCACACGCACAGTGTTCTCCGCATCGAACCAGTAGGGTTCATGGTGGCGCAGCAGTACTTCCGCCCGCAGGCGCGGGTTCTCGTAGAAGGCCCGCAGCGCGTGGTCGGATTCAGGGCTGTTCACGAGCCGCAGGCCCGTCTCCAGCACCTCCGCCTCCGGCAGCCAGCTCAGGTCATAGCCCAGCCCGAACCAGGCATCATTGCAGCTGCCGTGGTGCCGAGTGGCCCTCCAGCGCTGCTCCAGCCCCAGCGCCAGGCCCTGGGTAGTCACGCCCTCGAAGTTGCGGAGGCTGAAGACCTGCGGCGCGGACTGGATCTCGACGAAGTCGATCAGGTTGTCAATTTCGTGGCGGAACAGGCCGAGGTGCAGGCTGCGCCCGCTCTTGGCGTAGCTGTAGTCCAGGGCGTAGTTCCAGCTCGTTTCCGGCTCAAGCTCCGGATTGCCGAGGATCGTGTAGTTGAATGGACTGGGGAAGTCGTAGTAGCGCTCACGCAGGCTCGGGGCACGGTAGCCGCGACCCGCACTGGCGCTGAGCGTGCTGTAACGGTCGAGGCTGTGGCTCAGTGAAGCGCTGGGCAGCAGCTCCTCACCGAAGTCGGAGTGGCTGTTGAGCCGCGCCGACATTGACAATGTCCAGTCCTCGGTCATGTACCAGTCGTAGACTGCATAGGCCCCCAGCAGTTCGCTGTCAGCGCTGTCGCCGCCGCCGGGCACGCTGATCCGGTCGCTCTCGAGCCGCTCGGCCTGACGCTGCAGGCCGAGGCTCCAGTCGGAGTAGACCATGTGGTTGTCCCAGCGCAGCTCCGTGTCGTCCGTGCTTTCCCTGAAGGCGGTGCGCTCGTCCAGCGGGTCCTGTGTCTCGAAGTAGCGGTGCAGGCCATGGCTGTATTCGCCATGCTGCTGGCTGAGGCTCAGGCTGCTGCCGCTGTTGAAGTTGTGCGTCCAGGAGGCACCTGCTCCCCAGCGCTCGGTGACGAGGTCGCTTGGCCGCAGCAGGTTCGGCGGGGAGTAGTCCAGCCCGCGTCCTTCCTCGCGGAACCAGTCCGCATTGACGACCATCTGGTCATCGGGGCCGACGCGGAAGTCCCAGCGGCCGCGCAGGCCGAGGTTCTCGAAACTCTGCAGGTCGGTGTCGGGCTGGGCGGAGTTGACATCCCAGGCATCACGTGACTGGTGTTCGATGCTCAGCAGCCAGTGCTGGAACTCATCGCCGTTGCCGATGCGGAAATGCTGGCGTTGCCAGTTCAGCGAACCGTAGCCCAGCTCCATCGCGGCAACATGACCGCCGCCGCTGCGCGTCTTGAGGTTGATCACGACACCCGCGTTGCCACCGCCATAGGCTGCAGCACGCGGACCGCTGATGATTTCCACGCTGTCAAGCGAGCCGAGGCTGAACTGGGAGAGATCCATCTGTTCGAGGATGCTGCCGGGGACGCGCTGACCGTCCACGAGGATCGTCGTGAACTTGCCGGGCAGGCCCTGGTAGCTGATCGTGGTCCCGCCGAGGTATTCGCTGACGCGGATCCCGGCCTGGCGCGAGAGCAGCTCGGCCAGGTCCTGCGCGCCGCTGTCGTCAATCGCCTGGCGGTCGATCACCTCGCGCAGTTCCGCTAGGCTCGGGGGCCGGATCGCGGCAGCTGCGGCATTGGCACTGGCCACTGCCGCGCTGGCCACGGTGGATTCGCCGAGGTCAATCTCCAGATCCCCATCATCGAGGTCCAGCTCAAAATCCAGTTCATCCGGATCAGCGGGTTCCTCCTCGCGTGGTGGATCTCCCTGCGGGGCCTGGTCCTGCTGGGCCCAGGCCTGCAGCGGCAGGCAGCAGAGCAGCAGGCAGAGTGTTGTCAGGTTCCTCATCGCCTCTCTTCCGGATCCCCGCCCGCGGGAGGGGAACTGTACCGATCCCCGCAGGGACCGGTACGATACGCCAAAGATGGAATTCTAGTTGAGCAGGGAGACGTCGGCCGTGAAGTCAATGCCGCTGTGGCTGTCGCCGCCGCTGACCGTGACCGTGCCGTCGTACTCGCCGAAGTAGGTCGCCTGATGCGTCGTCACGTCGTAGGCGAAGATCGAGACGCTGTAGATGTCGTCATCGAGGAAGCTCAGGGTGAAGTCGATGCTGCTGCCCGTGAGCTGGTCCTCGAACACCTCGTAGACGGCGGGCGGAGCGCCCTGGGCCGGCGGGATGGTGTTGGCGGCGACGTAGTAGAACAGGCCGGAGGGCAGGGCCGCACTCAGGCTCACCGTGCCGGTGATCGTGCCGAGCTGCGGGTCGGTGCCCGGGTCACCGGCGAAGTCACTGGCGAAGTTGACGGTGGCGACGTTCGGGCTGCTGCCGCTGACGGTCACCGGGTTGTCAAACGCGCCGTAGGTGTCGACCTGGCGGCTGACCGGGTCATAGCCGTAGAAGCCGACCAGGTAGGTCCCGTAGGCGATGCCCTCGATGTCGTAGTGGATGCGGCCGTCATTGACGTCGCTCTCGCTGACGAGGTGCTGCAGCACGTTCTGCGGAGCACTCATGGGGGAGATGCCGATGAAGGTCAGTTTGCCGTCGGTCGGCCAGTCACCTGTGATGCTGGTGCTGCCGCTGACGGTGCCCCAGGGAGCCGCGCCGCTGAAGGAGCACTGGCCATTCAGACCGGAGACGATCTGGCCCTGCTCATTGCAGCTGAAGGAGCCGCTCTCGTAGTAGAAGGTCGGAGTGGCACCCTCGGCGTACACGCCGATGTAGTAGTTGCCGAAGGGCAGCTCGCTGAATTCGTAGCTGATCGTGCGGCCGCTGAGGCTCGCGGTGCTGGTCACATGACCGGCCGAGGAGGACTGGACCGGGGTGGTGCTGCCCTGGGGGAAGACACCGACCATCAGGTCCACAGCACCATTGATCGGGCCGACGACCGTCACCTGGCCGGAAACGATACCGGTGGTCAGCTGCTCGGTGCCGCCGCCTCCGCAGGAGGCCAGCAGCAGACTGATGAATAGCAGGAATGCTGCAACTCTGATCATCTTAAACTCCTGGTTGCTCAGCCTGATGAATACAGGGCTGAGCGATTATTCGAGATTCAATTCGCGAATGCTGCGGATTATAGCACAGGAAAGGCTTCGAGTAAGTTCCTCAGAAAGACAATCCGATCAACACTAGGTTGAGTCACTATTTGAGAATCCATTCACAATAACCCCTGCATCCGCACTATTGTAACCGCGAGTCAGTTCCTCCGGCAGGCGAAACGGGCTTGCAGGACAGATTGCATCCGGATTTGACCGCTGCTCGGAAATGTCATCCCGGAACGGATTCAGGGGGTTAAGGGGGGGAAGCTGGAAGGGCCTAGTGCTCAGGTTCGGCGGCAACCGCCACCGGTTCGTGGTTGTCCAGCAGGCGTGGACGGGGCCAGAACACGAATAAGGCACGGCCTTCGATGTTGTCGCGTGGCACGAAACCCCAGACCCGGCTGTCGGAGCTGTGGTTGCGGTTGTCACCCATCACGAAGTAGCTGTCCTCGGGCACGGTCACGGAAGGGTAATCAAAATCAGGATCTTCAGCGATGTAGTCCTCGATCAGGGCCTCGCCGTTGACATACACAGTGTGGTCCTGTACCCGGACGCTGTCGCCGGGCAGGCCGATCACACGCTTGATGTAGTCCTTCTTGGGATCCTTCGGGTAACGGAAGATCATGATGTCGCCGCGCTGCGGATCCTGTCCGAGCAGCTTGAAGCTCAGTTTGTCAGCAATCAGCAGGTCGCCTTTCTTGAGCGTGTTCTCCATGCTGCCACTGGGGATGTAGAAGCTCGCGACTACGAAGGACTTCAGCACCAGCGCGAGGCCGAGTGCCATCACGATCGTGGGGATCCATTCATAGAGCAATCCCTGCATGAAGGATACGGCCACGAATTCGATCTTGTGGCGGAAGCCCGGGCCACTGAGCCAGCCAACCCCGGGACGGTCATGTGCATATACAAGCAGGTTGGCTTCGTTGTTCTCGACGGGGACGTCAATCTCGCGCTGGATCGCGCTTTCGGAGAAGCTGCCCTTGCTCAGCCGCAGGTGCACGCTTTCACCGGGTGTGTCCTTGAAGCGGATGCAGATCCTGGTGGAGCTGGAACCGTCGGCCGGTGTCTTGGCCCGTTCGCTCAGTATTTCAACTCCAGGTCTGGAACCCATTGGCAAACTGCTCCCGCCGCCGGCCCTCCGCCGGCGGTTGTATCACGTGGAAGGTGCCGCAGCCTAGCGGACCCTCTTCTCCTTCAGGCGGGTGGCCTTGCCCACGCGGTCGCGCAGGTAGTAGAGCTTCGCGCGGCGCACCACACCGTGACGGGTGACCTCGATCTTGTTGATCTTGGCGCTGTTCACGAAGTAGGTCTTCTCCACGCCGACGCCGGAAGCGATCTTGCGCACGGTGACCTTCTGCATCGGACCCTTGCCATATACGGCGAGCACGGTGCCTTCGAAGACCTGGATGCGCTCCACGTTCTGCTTGGCCTGCTTACCCTTGGCGGCGATACGGTGAATCTTCTTCAGACCGGCGATGTGGTCGGTGCCGCCCTCGTAGAGGTTGATGTGCACGCGGACGGTGTCGCCGGGCACGATCACGGGAACCTCGCCCTCGGGCTTGGCCATCTTCTTGTTGTACTGCGCGATGATCTGCTGCATCTTTGGTCTCCAGTCTGTCCTGAACGGACAGGCAAGCAGGGGCTAAGGCCCGCCCCGTGAGCCAGAAATTCTAGCACAAGCTGCGGGGATTGCAAGGGTGGGCCTGAAAATCACTGCCCCGGTTCAGGCTGCTCGCTGCCGAGGCTGCGCGCATGCCGGGGTGGCCAGAACACCAGTACCGGGCTGCCCTCGATGTACTGCTGGGGCAGGTAGCCCCAGAAGCGGCTGTCAAGGGAGTTGTTGCGGTTATCCCCCATCACGAAGTAGTTGCCCTCGGGCACCACCACCGGGCCGTAGTCCCGCAGCGGACCCGTGACCTTGATGTAATCCTCGCTCTGGACTTCATTGTTGATGTAGAGCTTCTGGTTGCGGATCTCCACCATGTCCCCCGGCAGGCCGATTACGCGCTTGACCCAGGTCTCGGAGCGGTGCTCCGGGTGGTGGAAGATCACGATCTCGCCGCGCTGCGGGCTGCGGTTGAGGATCTTCGTGCTGAATTTCTCGGCGATGAACTTGTCACCGGGGTAGAGCGTACCTTCCATGCTCGGGCTTGGCACGTAATAGCTCGCAAACGCGAAACTGCGCAGCACGAGGGCCAGCGCCATAGACAGCCCTAGCGTGGGCAGCCAGTCATGCACCAGGCCCTGCAGCAGGCTGGCGGGCTCAAAGCGCAGGATGTGCCGGCTGCCATTGACTCGCAGGATCACGCGGCCCGGGCGGCCGGTGGAATGGATCAGGACTTCCTGCTGCATACCTTCGGCCAGTTCCAGTCTGCGCAGGCGCGCATCGGCACTGAAGCTGGCCGGTCCCTGCAGTTCGAGCCGCAGCGGAACTTCCGAGTCACCGACAACTGCCGTGATCACCTGCGCCGGACGGGCCGGGGCCTTCTGTCTGTCAAAACTGATCCTGATGTCCTGCATCCCACACCATCCATCCGGGAATGTTCGTCAGCGGTCTGACGTCAGAGTCCGAGAATTTGTTTTGCCTGCTCGCGCTGCGCTTCAGTCAGCAGCTCTGGTCTGCGCCGGTAGGTCATGAGCAGGGCCTTTTCGCGCCGCCAGCCTTCGATGTTGGCGTGATGCCCGCTGAGCAGCACCTCCGGCACGCTCAGCTCGCGGAAGTTCTCCGGGCGCGTGTAATGCGGCCAGTCCAGCAGTCCGCTGGAGAAGCTTTCCTCACGCACGCTCTGGCTGTCGCCGACAACCCCCGGGATCAGCCTGGCAACGGCATCGATCAGGCACATCACGGGCAGTTCGCCGCCGCTCAGCACGTAGTCGCCCATACTGATTTCACGGTCCACAAGGCTGTCCAGCACGCGCTGATCCACGCCTTCATAGCGCCCGCAGAGCAGCAGCAGATCAGGACCCGCGGCCAGCTCCTCGGCGATGGCCTGGCTGAAGGGTTCGCCGGCCGGCGAGGTGTAGATCAGGGGCAGGGGCTTCCCGGCCTCAGCGCGGATGCTCTCCACGGCGCTGAAGATCGGCTCGCAGCGCATCACCATTCCCGGCCCGCCGCCGAATGGCATGTCGTCCGTGCTGCGGTGGCGGTCCTGGGTGTAGTCGCGCAGGTCATGCACGGCATGCTTCAGCAGGCCCGCATCCACGCCACGGCGCAGCACGCCGTACTGGAAGACGGTGCTCACGAAGTCCGGGAAGATGCTGAGCACGTGGAACTTCACTGCATATTGTCCCGGGCCAGCTGGCTGTAGTCGGAAACCAGGTAGCCTTCTTCGAGGTACAGCTCCGGCACATGTTCCATGTTGAAGGGAATCAGGATCAGCTTCTCGCCCTGGACCTCGAGGAACATCCCGGCCCCGGACTCCGCGATATCCACCACCGTGCCGACAATGGCCCCGCTGCTGGTGCGGACTTCCATGCCCTCGAGCTCGAAGAAGTAGACCTCGCCTTCCTCGCGCGGCAGAGCGCCGCGCGCCACCCAGTACATGATGTCCCAGCCGTTGTACTGCTGGCCGGTTTCGGGGCTGTCAATCTCGGCGAAGCTTGCGAGGAAGCAGTCGTGGTAATGCTCGATCGCGGTGAGCGTGAGCTGCATGACTTCACCTGTGCGGTGGTCATGGATGAGATAGTGGCTGCGCTGGTCGAGCCACTCGGGGTGGTCAGTGCGGTAATCGCATTTGAGCTGGCCGCGGACTCCGTGTGGCCTGCGGATGCTGCCGACGCGGACCAGCGGCATGCTCAGGAGACCAGGTCGATCTTGAAGCGGCGGGTGGTCTTGCCGCCGGCGGCCTTGAGGATCTGGCGGATGGCGTTGATGATCCGGCCTTCCTTGCCGATCACCTTGCCCACATCCTCGGCGTCCACCTTGATCTGGATCAGCAGGCCCATCGGTGTGTGCTGCTCCGTGATCTGCACGTCATCAGGCTTGTCAACGAACTGCTTGACGATCTGTGCCAGGTATTCGAAGAGCTGGGCGTCACGGTTGCCGTAGCCGCCCCCGCCGTGGTCACGGTCGCGCGGACCACGGTCGCGGAAGTCGCGGTGTTCACGGTCGCGGTTGTCTCTGTCTCTTCCGCCGTACATGATTACTTGATTTCGATGCTGGTGTTCTTGCTGATCAGGGTGCGCACACGCTCGGTGGGCTGGGCACCGACCCCGAGCCAGTAGCGTACGCGCTCCTCGTCGAGGCGCACATCAGCGGGCTCGCTCAGCGGGTTGTAGAAGCCAAGCTGCTCGATGTACTTGCCGCTGCGCGGAGTACGAGCTTCCTTCACCACCACACGGTAGCTGGGCTGCTTGGTCTTGCCGATTCTCATCAGTCTGATCTTTACTGCCATTTCTATATATCCTGCTGGAATGAACCTCGTATTATACAGCACACCCGGGCGCTGTAAAGGGGCTGGATTGTACCAGAAAAGCGGGCTTGCGACTATCTTCAGACGCCGCTGTTGATGGATTCAAGCATTTCCTCGTGGCTGATCACGCCATGCGCCAGCGCTGAAGCATCCCGGCTGGCGGGAATGATCGGCGGCAGGTTGCGTACGAGTCCACTCTTGATGTCCTTGATCACCTGGGCGTAGCAGTCGATCGTGCCCACGTCGCGCCAGTATTCATGGCACTGGAAGACCTTCACGGTCCCGCCCTGCTCACGCGTGGCGGCGATCACGTCCGTCATGAAGCACTTCTTCTCCGGTACCGTGCGGAACACGCCGGGGTTGACCACGTACATACCCGTATTGATCAGGTAGTTCAGGCGCGGCTTCTCATTGATGTCGAGCAGGTTGCCCTTCTCATCGCTTTCCACCACGCCGTAGCTGATGTTCACGCCGTCCTCGCGGCAGACGACGGTGATGTCCGCCTTGTTGCCCTTGTGGAAGCGCAGGATGTCGCCGAAGCGCTGGTTGGTGATCACGTCACCGTTTGTGACGACGATCGGCAGGCTCTCCTGATCGATCAGGGTCCTGAGGCTGCCCGCCGTTCCGAGCGGAGTCTCCTCCACGATGTAGCGGATCTCTATCCCGCGGTCGCTGCCGTCCCCGAGATAGTCCATGATCATTTCCTTCATGTAGTGGACGGCTACGTAGAAGCGGTAGAAGCCGCAGTCCAGCAGGTGGTTGATGATCCGGTCGATCATGCGACCGTCAACCAGCGGGACCATCGGCTTCGGGATGCTGTCGGTGATCGGGCGCAGGCGCACACCGAAGCCGCCGGCCATGATCACTGCGGCATTGTCGTAGAGTCCGTTGCGCAGCGCCTCATCCCGGCTAAGCACGCTCGTGACATGCCCCTGGCGGTTGACGAAGGGGATGTATTCGGTGCTTTCCTGGCTGAGGAAATGGCGGATCGCGAGCGGGGAGCTGTGCTCGGGCAGCATCGGGGATTCCAGGCTGGGCAGCTCGCCGACGGGGCGGCTGGATGAACCGTTGCCGTTGTCAGCGGCAGAGATCTGCGCACGCGTCACGAGACCGATGTAGCGGCCCTCATCGCAGATCACTGCATGCCCGGTTTTGTTGTCCGCGAGAATCCTGTGCAGCTCAGTGATGTTCATGTCCGAAGGGACCATCGCCACTGCTTCCCGCGGGCCGTCTGCTGATATAGCCATTGAACCCTGTTGCACCCGAAGGGTGCCTTTGTGGATTATATGTTAATTATCGCCGTTTGCTCAAGTAGAGTAAGCAGCAGTCCATTTTTAACATGTGACTCAGGGTGACAGGGGTACCGCTTCGGCGTTAAATACTGCGGTCCAGGCTCCTTCCGGTCTCAATATGCCGGAAGCTCGGGACCAGCCTGGCCACTTCAGCCACCATCTCCGCCTTGTCCATCCCTCTCAGGGCATCGGCACTGCCGCAGAGGATCTGCAGCTCATCCAGGCGGGTGCAGAGCTCCGCATAGCTGATGCCGGGTTCGGAGTGCAGGCGGCTGATGTCCTGGTACTCGCCTTCAGCCAGCTCCAGCTCCCCCTCCTCGACAAACTCCTCATAGCCCTTCTCACCGCTGGTGCTGCTCGGACTGAAGAGGCAGGGGTAGCGCCCAGCGGCAATGTCAGCCTCGTGGTTGGCGAAGGCCGCGGCGGTATCCGTCCCATAGTTGTGATACCCGTAGCCGCGCAGTTCCAGCAGGCGCCGGGCGATCTCATCGAACTTCATCAGATCCTCGGGACGCATGCGCGGGATCAGGATCTCCCCGCTCACTTCATGGCAGGCCGCCAGCAGACAGAGCATCCCGGCTTCCTCAGGTGTGATGAAGTAGCGTTCGATGTCATCCGGCCCGGCCAGCGGCTGGCCCTGTTCCATGCGCATGAGGAAACTCTGGGGCAGGCTGCCGTCGCTGAACAGCACATTGGCAAAGCGCGTGGTCGTGATCCGCACATTGCTGAATTCCGGGGCGGCGGCGGCGCTGAAAAGCAGCCTTTCCATCAGACGCTTGCTGGCCCCCATGCAGCTCACGGGATTGACGGCCTTGTCAGTGCTGATCACGAACAGCCGCCGCTCATCACTTGCGGCCGCGCACCAGTCCAGCAGGCGCCGGTTGCCCAGCGCGTTGACACGCAGCATCTCGGCGATCGTGTACTGGTCCTTCTCGCTGCGCACATGCTTGAAGGCCGCGAAGTTCAGGATGATGTCCGGCCGGCTTTCCTCCAGCAGGGCCCGGAAGGGTTCGCCGGTGAAGTCCAGCGCCCAGCAGTCGAACTCCGGGGCATTCTCCGGGAAGGCATTGCGCAGCTGGCGGGTCAGCTCGGCGAGGTTGTTCTCGCTCAGGTCAATCAGCTGCGTGGCCGCCGGCCGGCACTCCAGCAGGATCCGCGCCGTGGCCCGGCCGATGCTGCCGCCTGCCCCGAGCACCATCACACGCTTGTCGGCAAGCATGCCGCGCAGGCGGGGCCGGAAGGTCTCGAAGTCGCGCGCGAACAGGCGCTCGCGGTCTGAGAGGATGCTGGTGGCAAGCCGGGAGGTGTCCACGGCGTAATCATAGCAGGCCAGCCGGGGCCGGAGCCGTCACTGATATACTCTGCGGCGTGAATTTCCGGGAATTCTCCGCCGCCCACCGCAGTGCCATCGAGGACTGCCTGCGCGCGCAGACAGCGCCCGTGGCCGTGCCGTCCCTGCGCGCGGCGATGGACCATCTGCTGGGGCTTGGCAAGCTGTTTCGCCCCTTGATGGCGCTCGCCGTGGCCCGGGCCTGCGGGCATGCAGACATTCCAGCGCTGATTCCCTCAGTCACACCGCTGGAGCTGATCCACACCTTCACCCTGATCCACGACGACCTGCCCTGCATGGACGATGCCAGCCTGCGGCGAGGAGTCCCGGCTGTGCATATCGCCTTTGACGAGGCTCTGGCCGTGCTGGCCGGGGACGCGCTTGCCAACTATGCCTACCTTCAGCTGGCCAGTGTTGCCAATGGTCTCGGAAGTGAGCGGCGCATGGCGCTGATCGCCAGTGCGGCCCGGGCCACGCACCTCGTGGTGGAAGGCCAGGTGCTGGATCTCGAGGGCGAACTGCGCAGCCTGAGCCTTGATGAGCTGATCAACCTGCACCGCTGCAAGACGGGCGCGCTGTTCAGCACAACCTGTGAATTCGGGGCGATCCTCGCCGGCAGCCCGCCTGAGCGCATCTCTGAAATGGGCGAGCTGGGCCGTGAGATCGGCCTGGCCTTCCAGATCCGCGACGACCTGCTCAGCCTGAGCAGCACCGACAGTGAAATGGGCAAGACACTGGCAACAGATCTCGAGCGCAACAAGTCCACCTTCCCGCGCCTGCTTGGGGTGGAGGGTGCCGAGGCGCATCTCGGCAGCCTGCTCGCGGGTATCGCGGAGCGCATCAGAGGCATGCAGCTCGCGGAGCCGGATGTGCTGCTGGACATCGCAGAGGCCGCCGGGCGGCGCAGCCACTGAGCTCTAGTCCGGAATCGGTTCGTTGGCAGCCATCCAGGTCAGGACCTTCTTGGCAGCCGGTACGGCTGCCGCGCCGGAACTGCCACCGTTCTGGAAGAAGGCCACGAACGCATACCTGGGATTGTCAACCGGGTAGTAGCCCACGACCCATGAGTGATCCGCCTTGCCCCGTCCGGCCTCGGCGGTACCGGTCTTGGCTGCCACCTTCAATGCCTTGGTCTCTCCCGCATTGAAGCTGCGGCAGGTTCCTTCAGTCACAGCCAGGCGCATGCCCTGCTCGACGATGTCGAGGGTCTTCGTTTCCAGGGCCATGTCCCGCGGGGGCTTGATCCGCTCCTGGCGGACCTGCAGGTCCTGGCGCGTCGCCACCAGCAGGTGCGGTTCATACAGCTTGCCACGGTTGGCAACGACGGTGGCGGACTGCAGCACCTGCAGCGCGGTGGCGTTCATGAAGCCCTGGCCGATCGCGAAGTTGGCCTTGTCGCCGTCATACCACAGCCTGTCAACGGGGTTGGCCCAGTCGAAGGCCTTCTCCTTCCAGCTGCGGTTGGGCACCGTGCCCCGGGCATCCTCCGGCAGGTCCAGTCCGGTGCGGCTGCCGTAGCCGAAACGCTCGGCGTAGTCGTGCAGGGTGTTGCTGTCCTTGTCCATGGCGAGCACGATGTCGTAGAACACGACGTCGCAGCTCTTGGAGATGCCTTCGAGCAGGGTCACGCTGCCATGGCCAACATCCTCGTGGCAGCGCATCTTGTAGTTGCCGATCTGTTTGTAGCCGGGGCAGTAGAAGCCGCTGCCCGGGGAGAAGCCGCCCTTCTGCAGGGCAGCGGATGATGTCACCAGCTTGAAGGTCGAACCGGGAGGATAGGCCAGCCCGCTGGCCCGGTTGATCAGTGGCTTGTACGGATTGTCCAGCAGGCTCTGGTAGTAGCCCTTCTCCTTGAAGCGGCCCGGGTCATAGCCCGGGCTGGAGACATAGGCCAGCACCTCGCCCTCATGTCCCTCGGACAGCGCCGTGACGATGAAGGAGCCGGGGCGGCCCTGCATCGCCTTGTAGCATTCCATCTGCAGGTTCTTGTTGATTGCCAGGTAGACATCCGTGCCCTTGGTCGGGGCCACGTCCTGCACGATGCGCTGGAAGGCCATGCGGTTGTCAACCTCGATGTCGCGCCGGCCGGGAATCCCGTGCAGCAGGCCCTCATACTGGCGCTCGATTCCGTCCTTGCCGACATACTCGTTGTCACCGAAGCCCATCCGTCGGATCCACTCCGGGTCGTTCTCCTCGCTGAAGAAACCGAGATAGCCCAGCAGGTGCGGTGTCGCCAGTCCCAGCGGGTACTTGCGGGCGTAGGCGAACTCCTCAACGTAGAAGCCCTGGAATTCGTGGTTGTTCTCGGCCACGAAGATCACCTGGTTGCGGTCCAGTTCGCTGACCACACGCACTGGCTGGTAGCGGTTGACACGCTTCATCCCGGCCTTGAGCGCCGTCACCATGTCACGGAACTCCACACCCTGCAGGTAGCTGGCGACGCGCATCAGGTCGTGGTAGTTGCCGGGGTTCTCCCAGCTCGTGACGCTGCCGCGCACGTTGCGCTTGACGATGAAGTTCTGCAGCAGGGCGATGTCCGCCGCCGGCAGGCTGCGGATCCAGCCCAGTGATTTCTGCTGCTCCTCACTGAATCCGCTCAGGTCCTGGAAGCCGGCTTCACGCAGGCGGCGGTACTCCGAGGCGCGCAGTTCATGCAGGCTTGCCAGTCTCGTCAGACCCAGCCGCTCCAGCAGGTCGAGCTCATCGTCCGTGAGCTGCTGCTTGGTGATGCTCAGCGGAGCGATGTAGAGCAGCGCGAAGACGTTCTCATCGGTAGCCAGCACATTGCCGCCACGGTCTAGGATGTCGCCACGAGGTGGATTGATGTCAACCGTGACGATGATGTTCTTGAGGCTGCGCACCTTGTGCTCACGCGCGGTGAGGATCTGCATCGAGAACAGCTTGCTGAGGATCACCGCAAAGGCCACCACGATCAGGGCGATGTAGACCCTGAGCACGGGCATGTCGATGTCAGCGGCCGGTCCGAACCTAGTACCCAAGGCGTCGACCTCCCTGGGCATGCGGCATCAGGCGCACAAGCGCCGGCCAGCTGACGTAGACGAGCCCGCAGAAGATGATGATCGAGAGGTAGTTCACGCGCAGGATGTAGCTGAGGCTGTCAATGTGCCCGAGCAGCATCCCGCTGGCCAGCTCCGCCAGCACCTTGAACAGCAGCAGGCCGCCCACGGTCAGCGTGCCCAGCGACTTGAACTCGATCAGCATGTGCGAGCGCACCAGCGAGCCGATGCCCACCGGCAGCAGGTAGAACAGCAGGTGGAACACCAGGTGCTGGCCGCTGAAGGCATCAAGGAACAGCCCGCCGAGCATGGCGTAGCTGCCACCCATCGCCGGTCCTCTGGTCGTTGTCAGAATCAGGATGTAGACGAGGAACAGGTCGAAGCCGACGCGCCATTCCGGCAGCTTGAGCATCAGCGTGAGCTGCAGCAGCAGGGCGAAGATCCCGATCAGGGCAAGGCGGATCGGCTCGGTGAGCTTCATTCGCCATGCTCCGAGGTGTAGATCGTCACGCTGCCGAGCCGGTTGACATCCGCCG
This sequence comes from bacterium, assembly GCA_020440605.1. Lineage (GTDB taxonomy): Bacteria > 4484-113 > 4484-113 > 4484-113 > JAFGCY01 > JAHEFU01. The sequence continues at coordinate 131,005 of JAGRNT010000009.1, forward strand.
CGGGCTCAAGCACGAGCTCAAGGCGGCTGCTCTGCTCAACGCGCTTCTCGCTGATCGTGCCGATGAAGATCCCGCGCGGACGGTTCTCATTCTGCAGTGAGAGATTCTGGAAGCCCTCATAGGAGAGATTGCCGCGGGTGTAGACCTTCTGCCCGACCTCCACCGGAGTACCGGCCTTCACATAGAGCAGCTCCATGCTGCGCTGGTCAATCCCGCGCACCACGCCCTCCGCCCGGCTTTCCAGCACGGCGTCCTGGGCCCCGGCAATCGCCCCGAGCCGGAATTCCGGCGAGCTGATCAGCTGTATCCGGGAGCTCGTGCGGCGCACGTCCGTGACCTTGCCGACCACGCCGACGCTGTTGACGACGAGGTCGCCCACCGCCACGCCCTCACGGCTGCCCGCATTGACCATCGCGCTTTCCAGCCATAGGTCAAACGGCCGGGAGGTCACGCTGGCATGCACCTGTGTGAAGTTGCGGGCCTGCTTGATGCCGAGCTGCTTCTGCAGCTCCGCCACCTCGTTCTGGTAGTGCAGGCTTTCCTCGAGCTGGCGCTTCAGCAGTTCATTCTCGCTCTGCAGCTCCCCGTTCTCCTTGAGCAGGCTCGGCAGCCGGAAGACGTGCACGAGTCCGCCGATGCCCTCGCCGATGCGCCTGACGACGTTGATCACCGGAGTGCCGACCGCCATCATGGCGTTGTCAATCGGGTTCGGGCGGCCCGTGACCGCCGTGAACAGCTTGATTACGGCGATGAATCCCGCGATCAGCGCGAAGCGCACCAGCCAGATCCTGGTCTGGCGGCGCTGGTCGGGCTTCTGTGGTCTCGCCTGGCGGAATTCCATGCCTGACTATAATCGCGCATGGAGCCGGGCCTGTTAACTCTCAGGCATGGGAGCGCAGTTCGGCATCCGCCTCCTGGCGCAGCTTCTGGTAGGACTTCAGCCGCTCCGCAGCCAGCTCACCGGCCTCGATGGCCCGCTGCACGGCGCAGCCGCTGGACTTCTCAGCATCATGCATGCAGTCCCGGAAGCGGCACTCCGTGGCGATGCGCGCGATGTCCTCGAAGTATTCATGCACCTCGGTCCAGGTCTGCTGGGTCAGACCGAACTCCCGCACACCCGGGGTATCGAGCACCATCCCGCCGCCGGGCAGCTGGTAGGCGCGGGCGGTGACCGTGGTCTGGCGGCCCTTCATGGATTTCTTCTTCACCTCACCGGTGGCGATCGTCTCACCGGTCAGGGCTGAAAGGATGGTGCTCTTGCCCACGCCGCTGTGTCCGCAGAAGGCACTGAATTCACCGGCGATCTCACTGCGCAGTTCCTCAAGCCCGCTGCCGTCGGTGGCCTGGGTGAAGAACACGCTGTAGCCCTTGTCACGGTAGACCTGGATGTCAGCGCGCCCCGGCAGTTCCGGGTCGAGGTCGATCTTGTTGACGACGAGGATCGGCCTCAGTCCGCCCTGGATTGCGGCCAGGAAGTAACGGTCCACCGTGCTGAGGCGGATGAAGGGATTGGGTGCCATCACCACCACGAGGTTGTCGGCATTGGCCACCACCACCTGGGGCTTGCGCCTGAAGCGGCCGAGGCTCTTGCGGATCAGCCAGGTCTCGCGTTCCAGCACTTCCTCGATCTTGTAGTGCTCGCTCTCCGGCTCAGTGAAGCGCACGCGGTCACCCGGGGCCAGTTTGTGGGCCAGCTCCTGATAGCCGGGGCGGGGATTGGCCGGCGGCCGCCAGACGAGTTCCATCCGCCCGCGGGGCCGGGCGATGATTTCCGCACCGCCGTCATCGGGCAGGATCCAGCAGTACTCTCGGTGGTATTCGACCACGCTCCCGGTCCGCATCGGCATGATTGTATCCACTGACTATAATCAAAACGTGCAGCAGGACGACAACAGGGGAGGGCAGCCGCCGCAGTGGCCTGAGCGGGACAGCCATGATCAGCCGGAAGGGCAGGCCGCGCCGCCGGTCGCGGATGATCCCCAGCCCTGGCAGCCTGCGCCTCCGGAACCGCCAACCGCACCGCACCCTCCGCAGCAGTCATCACCGCAGTCCCCGCCCCCGGTTCACGGCGGATATCCCCAGTCCGGATTGAAGCCTGGTGCTCCCATGCCCGGCCGCCAGCCAGTGGAATCCGCCGCCGAGGATGGCAGTGTGCTGATCGATGGCGTGCTCTGGAAGCCGGCCGGATTCTGGTGGCGGATGGGAGCCTTCCTGATAGATTTCGTGATCCTCTCTGTTTTCAGTGCGCTGCTGCTGGAACTCGTCGGCTACAAGGGACCGGACGAGGCTGAACTGGCAACGATGATGAATGGCATGCTGACGCAGATCATGAGCATGCAACCCCCCTCGGACCACATGATGGACCAGCTGATGGAGATCCAGAGCGGGATCCGCCTCGTTGGCTGGCTCAATGTCTTCCTGTGCATGGCCTACTACACGATCTTCCACAGCGTGGCCGGTGCCACGCTCGGCAAACTCTGCCTGGGGCTGCAGGTGCTCTCCACCCGCGGCCACCGCCTCGGCTACGGCTCGGCCTTCGTGCGCTATCTGTTCCGCTTCATCTTCTCGAAGTTCTTCTTCGGCGGAGCCTTCACCGTCTGGTTCGATCCCCGGCGCCGCACCTTCTATGACATGCTGGCAGGCACGAACGTCTTCCGCCAGCAGCCGCGCAGCCAGCCCATCCAGTACGACTGATCCATCACGGTTGCCCGCTAGAATCAGCGGATGGATGCACAAGTCAAGCTTCTGCTCAGCGATGATGTGTTCGGCCGCCGCCGCGGCGACCTGACAGCGATCCGGGTCCAGTCCGGATTGATCCACAGCCTGGAAACCGTCAGCGCGGAGGATGCCGCACGGCTGCTCAGCAGCGAATCCGCAGCGCTGGACCTGCGCGGCGCACTGCTGCTGCCGGGGCTGATCGACTCCCATGTGCATGCGATTGCCACCGGGATGTTCATGCTCAGCGAGAACCTGCAGGAAGTCACGAGCCTGGCCCAGCTCGAGGCGGCGATCCGCCGCACGGCGCAGCGCAGCGAGCGCGTTGTCAGACTCGGCGGGCTGGATCTCTCGCGGCTGGACAGGGCGGAGCATCCTCAGCTGGACCGCGCCTGGCTGGATGGAGTGGTGGCCGACCGGCCCTTGATCATCAAGAGCGTTGAAGGCCATTCCAGCTGGTTCAATACGCGGGGCTGGGAGATGGTGATCGATGAACGGATCATGGCGGAGGAAGGCCTGAGCCGAGAAGCTATCGACGAAATGTATGAGCGGGGCCGTTTGCATGGTGGTGCCTACGAGAAGCACACCACGCCGCTCTATGACAGCTACAGCCACGCCGAGCGCCGGGCCGGGATGCAACTCGTGCTCGACACCGCACGGCGCATGGGCCTGACCGGCATTCACTGCCTGGAGGGCTACGGCGACTTCCGCCGCGAGGACTTCCAGCTCATCCTCGAACTGGACGGGCAGGGCTGCGACCTGACGCTCTACTGCCGTGACAGCACACCGAAGCTGGCCCATGAACTGGGCGTGCCGCGCTTCGGCGGCTGCTGGTGCGTGGACGGTGCGATCGGCAGCCACAGTGCGGCGGTCTCCGAGCCCTATGCCGACCGGCCCGGGCACTGCGGCGAGCTGTACTTTGACGACGCCCAGCTCGCGGCCTGGATCAGAAGCGGGATCGAGCATGAGATGCAGGTCTGCGTGCATGCGATCGGCGACCGCGCGCTGGAACAGACGATCCGCATCTATGAGGAACTGGCACCGCAGCATGACCTGGCCGCCAGCCGCCACCGCGTTGACCACTTCATCCTCGGCGATGAGGCCCAGGCCGAGCGCGCGGCCCGGCTCGGTCTCTGCAGCTCGATGCAGCCGGCCTTTGATGCCCGCTGGGGCGGCGAGTCTGGCGGCTATGCCACGCGGCTGGGCAGCAGTCGTGCGCTGGAAACGAACCCTGTTGGCACGATGCAGCGCTGCGGCCTGCGCGTCGGCGGATCAAGCGACAGCTACATCACACCGCTGGACCCGCTGGGCGGGATGCATGCCGCGATGAACCACCACAATCCGCGGCACCGTGTGGATTTCGAGACCGCCGTTGCCATGTTCACGAGCGAGGGAGCCTGGCTGGGGCATGCCGAACACGAGCGCGGCGGCATCAGTGCCGGGCAGGCTGCCAGCTTCACCGTTGTCAACGGTGACCGCACGCTGGACGGCGCACAGGTGCGCGCCACGATCCACCGCGGCCGACTGGTCTACGAAGCGGGCTGAGTCACGGCCGGATCCTAGAAGGGCGGCGAGGCGAACCAGTTCACTGCCGTGACGTTGGCATCCACGACCACCACCTGCTGGCTGAACGGGGTGATGGTCCAGCCGCCCTTGGTGCAGGTTGCGGTGTAGATTCCGCTCGGCACGTTGCTGATGCTGTAGCCGCCGCCGCTCAGGCTCACGCCGTTGATCGGCGGGCCGGATTCCGGGGTGAGTGTGATCGTCGCCCCACTCAGGCCTCCCGGAGGACCACTGACCACTCCGCTCACGCTGTAGGTGCCGTTGTTGTCAGGAGATGCCGCGAAGTTGATGCCGGTCACGTTGCTGGCCACGATGTCAACGTTCTGCGAGCTGGGGTTGAAGACCCAGCCAGTCAGGCTCGGGGTCACCGTGTAGCTGCCGGGGGACAGGTCCGGAACGCTGTACAGGCCGTTGCTGTCCGTCGTCGTCACATACGCGCCTGGATTGACCGTGATCGTCACGTTCTCGAGATTGCTCGTGCCGACACTGATTCCGCCGCTGATGCTGTACGTTGCCGCCACGACCTCGCTGCCGGTGAAGTCATTGCCGGTGCTGTCCGCATCACTGACGGTGAGATTGATGCTCGTCGGCGCGAATTCATAGCCGGCCAGGCTGGGGGTCAGGGTGTAGCTGCCGTTGACGATCCCGCCGATGCTGAAGTCACCGGCGTTGTCAGTCTGGATGCTGAAACCGCCGGGGGTGAGCGTCATCAGCACGTTTTCCAGCCCACCGCCCAGGTCCAGCTGCACGTTGCCGCTCACGCTGTGGCTGGGAATGCCCAGATCCTGCATGGCGAACTCCACGTCCGTCACGTCGGCGATGCTGATCTCCACCACCTCATTGCCGGGGGTGAAGCCGTAGCCGGCCTTGGCCGGGGTCAGGGTGTAGCTGCCCGGGGCCAGCCCGCTGAAGCTGAAAGCACCGGCGCTGTCAGACAGCACACTGCTGGCACCGGGTTCGATGAAGATCTCGACATCCTGCACATTCAGTGCATCCAGCGGGTCATAGACCACACCGCTGATGGTGTACGTCACTGTGCTGTCGGTCTGGACGTTGGCACCGTTGATCACGAATTCACTGAGATCCCAGCCCACCACGGCAAAGTAGAACACGCCGGTGGGCGAGGTGTAGTCGCCGCCGCTCGTGAGCATGAACTCCTCAGTACCGCTGCTGAGCGGTGCCCCGAACTGCCAGCGCCCGCTGCTGAAATCCGCCAGGCCCAGCCAGGGAGCACGTCCGGAGCTGAGTGAGATGTCCAGCACCAGCTTCACGAGCGGATCGCCCGCGCTGTCAAAGCTGTAGATCGCATATTCCAGGCCGTCCGCCGGGACGTTGAATGACAGGGCATTCAGGCTGGCGAGCGCGCCACTGCTCTTCTGGAAGAATTCACTGCCCTTGATCTGGTTGTCCACCACCACCGCACCGCTGCGGTCAACGGGGAAGGGTGGCAGCAGCTCCGCAGGCACTGCGGAAAGCAGCGGCTGCTCGGTCTGCGGGGCGACGATAGGCGCATTGTTTCCGGAACAGGCCGCGAGCAGGCAGGAGCCGCACATCGCCAGCAGCACGGAACGGAACAGGGACAGCTTCATACATTCTCCAGCCGGGGGGTGAGCTTGCCGCGCAGTTACGGTCCCCAATACGCGGTGCAGACCCTGAAGGCCATGCAAATTCAGGTTAGAACGGGTTTCAACCCAGATTAATTATGACGCGCCTGCAGCCGAAGTCAATGGACAGTTGGCCCGCTTTCCGGACTGTACACCGGGACCTACCACCACCAGGAGTCGTAGGGGTAGCGGTCGCGGCCGTTGACCACGCCATCGCGGTCATAGTCCTCCCAGTACCACCAGGAGTCGTGCCGGTGGCGGTAGTCGTAATCCGGGCAGTCGCACCAGTAGTCATCATCCCGCAGTCCCACGGACACATAGCCGGAGCAGCCCGTAGCACCGATAGCCAGCAGGCCCAGCATGCAGATCAGCAGGATTCTCACAGCAGCCATCACATATCCTCGTGTTGCCGGGCACTCTGACCGGAACTGCTGCGGCGCGGGCGGCGCACCAGCTCTCCATCGCAGCTGGGACAGATGTGCATCAGGTGCTCGGCGCAGTTCTCGCAGAAGCTGCACTCATGGGAGCAGATGAACGCCCTGCCCCCGGGCGGCAGCTCCGCATCACAACGCTCGCAGCGGGTCTTCATTTCGAGTGCCATGCCAGCCTCCACCACACCATAGTTTTAACTTATTCAGTCCAGCCGCGCATTATTCTTATCGGGGTTATCCAAAAACAGTCCACAAGGCTCTAGCGGCCTATACACCTGTTTGCTACAATCCAGCAGATGCCTGTCAGCAAGCCCAAGAGCAGCACGGGACGGTCGGCCAGCACTCCACGCAAGGCCGGCAGCACTGCGCGCAAACCCGCCGCGAAGAAGCGCAGCAGCACGAGCCGCAGCAGTTCCACTCGCAGCAGCAGCCGCGCGAAGGCTCCCGCCGCGCAGCAGGGGCACAGCTTCGGCCGCGACCTGATGATCCTCTCATCCGTGGCCCTGGCACTGTTCATGGGCTTCGCGGTCTACTACCCGAGCTTCTCGGATCCCGTCGGCCCGCTGGTCCACAACTCACTGCGAACCTCAATCGGGATCGGGATGTACGTGATCCCGATCGTGATGGCCTGCGTGCCATTCCTGTTCTTCGAGAACAAGTGGCGGCCGCGCTTCCTCGGAGCCTGGCTCTGGAGCTGGGCGCTGACGATCCTCGGTGCACTGATCGGCGGCTGCTTCACACTGCACGACTGGGGCGGACTGCTCGGCGACAGTGCAGCGAGCCTCGGGCGCAGCTACATGGGCAACTACTACGTCGTGCTCGTCGGCGCGATCAGCCTGCTCGTGGTCGTGCGCATCGTGGGCTGGCGGCCCTTCGTAAGCATCGCCAGGGGCAGCGTGCAGGCTGGTGCCAGGGCCGTGGAGGCCGCGGGCCAGTTCAAGGCCCAGATCTCCGAGGAAGCCGCGATCCTGCGTGAGGAGCGCGAGATCCGTACGCGTGAACAGGTCGCACGCCAGAATGAGCGGCGCAGCCAGGCGGAGCAGGACCTGATCAATGCCGAGCTGGAAGTCGCGGATGCCCCCGAGGATGACAGCCCGATCATCCGTGAAAAGCCCGCCAGGGCGAAGCCTACCCAGACTGCCGAGGCAAGCGCACCGCCTGCTGAGTCACAGAGCGAGCCTGTGCAGGCTGCCGCTCAGACTGACAATGCGCCTGCAATAACTGAAACTGCCGATGTCCCCGTGCCGCCCGTCGACCTGAGTGTCACCGGCCTGCCGAGTCTCACCACCGCCGAGTCCGTGCTGGCGGCGGAAGCCGTGCGCAGCCAGGATGACTTCATTGAGGTCGTCAATTCCGCCGGGAATGGCAATGCTTCCGATACACAATCCGCCGCACAGCATGTGGAGGCTCAGTCCGTCGGGGAGCAGGCCATCCCTGAAGTGCAGCTCATGGACAGCCTGGCGGAGACAGAGATAGAATCCCCGGCCAGCCAGCCGGTGGCAGCCCAGCCTGAAGAGCAGCCGCAGACTCAGGCGCAGTCCGTTCCCGCTGAGATCCCCGAGGTGGATGACTCCGAGCGCCGCCTGCGCGAGCTGGTGGAGGACCACGGGGCCCACGGCGAGGAGCAGCAGAGCCTGTTCCCGCAGCTTGCCAATGACTACACCCTGCCCGGGGTGGAACTGCTGAAGGACTCCGTCGTCAGCGGCGGGGAGGAGCAGCACCTCGCTCCGCGCGCCCGGATCATCGAGAAGACACTCGCCAGCTTCAACATCGAGGCCCGCTGCGCCAACTGGGTGGTCGGCCCGCGCGTGACCCGCTTCGAGATCAAGATCGGCCCCGGCATCAATGTCAACAAGATCAGCAACCTCGCTGACAACCTCGCGCTGGAGCTGGCAGTCAAGGCCGTGCGGATCGAGGCCCCGATCCCGGGCATGAGCGCCGTGGGGATCGAGGTCCCGAACGCCAGCCCGGATCTCGTGACGCTCAAGGACATCCTCACGAGCAGCATCTTCCGCAACAACAACCACCCGCTCACGGTTGCCATCGGCCGTGACATCGCCGGCAACCCGATCATCGCCAACCTCGCCAAGATGCCGCACCTGCTTGTGGCCGGCGCCACCGGCTCGGGCAAGTCGGTCTGCCTCAACACGCTGATCGTCAGCCTGCTGATGCGCAACACGCCCGAGACCCTGCGCATGATCCTGATCGATCCGAAGCGCGTCGAAATGACGAGCTATGAGGATGCGCCGCTGCTGGCCTGTCCCGTGGTCTGCGAGGTCAACCAGGCCCAGAGTGCGCTGAAGTGGGTCGTGGCCGAGATGGACCGCCGCTACCGCCTGCTGCAGGCGCACAAGGCGCGCAACATCGCGACCTTCAATGACAGCGTGGAGCGCCACAAGCGCCTGCCCTTCCTGGTCGTCGTCATCGACGAGCTGGCGGACCTGATGATGCTCGCCGGCAAGACCATCGAGGCCCTGATCTGCCGCATCACGCAGCTCAGCCGCGCAGTCGGGATCCACATGGTGATCGCCACCCAGCGTCCGGACGTGAAGGTCATCACCGGCCTGATCAAGGCCAATGTCCCGAGCCGCATCGCCTTCGCCGTTGTCAGCAACGTTGACAGCCGCACGATCCTCGACGGCGGCGGTGCCGAGAAGCTGCTCGGCAGCGGCGACATGCTGTTCTCGCCGATCGGGGAGAACGTGCCGCTGCGCGTGCAGGGCTGCTTCCTTTCCGATGATGAAATCAACCGCGTCACCGCCTGGTGCCGCGAGCAGGCCCCGCCGCGCTATGACGAGGGCATCACGCAGTTCGGTGACGACGATGAGGATGGCGCGGGCTCAACCGTCGGTGCCGGCGGCGGCCCGGATGACGACCCGCTGCTCGGCGAGGCGGAGCAGATCGTGCGCTCCACGGGCCGGGCCTCCACGAGCTTCCTGCAGCGCAAGCTGAAGATCGGCTATAACCGCGCCGCACGCCTGATGGAGGAGCTGGAATTCGCCGAGGTGGTCACCCCGCCGGACCATGCCGGCAACAGGTCAGTGATCCCCTAGGCTTGACTTTGTATATGAATTGCATACAATCGTATGTGATATGCATACAATTGTCGCCGATCCGCTCAGCTCCTGGCTGTTTCCGAAGGTCCGCATGGCCGTGCTTTCACGCCTTCTGCTGGACCGTAGGGAATGGCATGCCCGCGAACTGGCACGTGTCACGGGGCTCAATCACGCTGCCGTTGGCAAGGAACTTGCCGCGATGGCGGAGGCAGGCGTGGCCCTCAGCCGCCGCAGTGGCAACCGCATCTACTACTCGGCCAATATTGCCTGTTCCGTCCACCACGAACTATTGATGCTGGTCACCAAAACGGCCGGGATCGCGGACGCGCTGCGTCGTGCCCTGGCGCCATTGTCAGATCGCATCAGCATGGCGTACATCTTTGGCAGTATGGCAACGGGCAGCGGCCGCTCGCACAGCGACATTGACCTGATGGTGGTGGGCAGTATCAGTGTGAGCGAACTGATTGAAGCCCTTGCTGATGCGGAGGATCAACTGCGCCGGGAAGTCAATTCCTCAGTGTTCTCGCAGAAGGAATATCAGCAGAAACTTGCAGAGAGAGAGGGCTTCATTCATGATGTCCATCATGGTGAAAGACTCATGCTGATCGGAGCGGATCATGAGCCTCAGTGAAATGGAGGCTGAGGGCAAGCTGCAACCACAGGTCAGCAGCACTGAGGAACTGCGAAATCTGCGCGAGAATGTGCTGCGCAATCTGCAGGATGCATCTGTCGAGGTTGTCAGTAATGAAGGACGAATGGAAAGTGCCTATCACGCAATCCTGCTGAGTGCCAGACTTGCTCTCAGAGTGAATGAATACCGGCCTGACAATTCCGGAAACGTGCATGTGATCACGCTTGACAGTCTTCAGGGAACACTCGCAATTGATGCAGTGAAGCTCCGCTATTTTCAAAGACTGAGGTCGAAACGGCACCTGATCCTGTATGAAGGTGCAGTGGAAGTATCAGATTCGGAGCTGGAAACAGCACGCAATGAGGCAGCACAGCTATTCAGGCAAGCAGTTGAATATGTTGAGGGATTCAGACCAGGACTGTTTGCAGATTAGCAATACCGGTAGCCATACCCCCTAACTGCTTACCGGCGGCCAAATCCCCAGCAGTCTCCGCATCAGCACGATCTGTCCGAGGTGGTATGAATTGTGCAGGGCGTGGCTCGTGATGATGATCCCCACATTGCGGTCACCGAAATGCACCTGTTCCAGCGCGCCCTCGCGCTCAGGCGTTGCCAGAAGCTGCGCCAGCACTTCATGGAAGTGCGCCACCTGGGCCTCCCAGGCATCGGGTCCGACCGCCGGGAAATCCGTCACACCGAATTCAAAATCCTCCGGCAGTTCCGCCATGCCCTGTGACAGTTCCAGCCGCCGGTCCTGCCAGTAATTCATGTGTCCCAGCAGCCCGGCGATGGTGTAGGGCAGGCCCGCAATCTCCCGACAGGCCAGCTCAGGCGTGATCCCGCCGAGGATCTTCCTCGGGTCCTCATGTTCCCACTCGCCGCCGTAGAGGATTGCCAGTACGTCCCTGCCCGGGTTGATTGCCGTGATTGCGTCCATGCCCAGATTCTAGCTTGATCCGCGGCGGGCTACCACTGGTAGAGGGCCTGCGGCGCGCTCAGGTCGTACTCCTCCGGGATTCTGGCAATCTCAGACGGCAGACTTTCATCGGCATCCACATAGGCCAGTTCATTGAGCATGCTCGTATACCGGTCATAGTGGATCTGCTTGATCTGCTTCCACTGCCATTCCTTTTCGCCCTGGGCATAGGGCAGCAGGAACAGCAGCGCTTCGCGGATCCCGGCGCCCTCGTCGTCCCGGTAATGCCAGAGGTCCACATCCACATGCTGTGCCAGCCGGGCCAGCACCACCATGGCCCAGAGGTTGTAGATGCTGTAGTCCCAGCTCTTGGTGCGGCGCAGCTCCAGCGGCTGGCTGCCATCGGCGGCGATCTGCGGGGCGAAGCGCTTCTCACCCGCAGCATTGCAGACCCGTCGCGCCGTCTCCTCATCATCGAGGAACAGCGAAATGCTGACAATCAGCGTGTCGTACCAGGTGCCGTGATTATTGAAGGTCGCAGCCTCCGCGCGGCCTTTGTCACTGGTCAGGAGCCAGTCCCGGAACTCCCTGAACCACTGCCGGATGCCTTCGCGATCCTCCATGGTCCAGCCCTCCCAGCTTTCCAGCATCGTGATGTGATCCAGCAGCTCGGCGGTCTGCGACCAGTCGATGATCCCGAAGCCGCTGCCATCGCGCCGTCCGGGGATCGCCTGGGCGTGCTCGAGGTTCGGGTTCATGCGGGTTTCCTCATCCAGAAACCAGGCGCGCAGCAGCACTGCCGCATGCCCGGCATAACGCTCATCCCCGCTGAAATGCCAGGCCAGGCAGAGCTGGCGCAGCGCGGAGAACAGCCGGGACTTGTTGCCGGCATCCGGCAGTGCGCGGCTCTGGGGGCTGACCTCGCCGTCACGGTTGATCCAGGGCAGGCCGTCCGGCTTATCCGGGTCCGGCCACCAGTAGGGGGCGTAGCTCAGGTAGTCATGCGGGTCGCCGCTGGCGGGCAGCTGCTCCTTGTTGACGACGCTCAGCGGTTCCTGCTGCAGCTCCTGCTCGGCGCGGGCCAGCAGATTCTGCAGCGCGGGGTACAGCGCGCCGTCCTCGCTGCGGCAGTCGCGACCGCGCATCTCCAGCAGGAAGTCGCTGTAGTAGTACAGCTCAGCCGCCGCCGGCGAGCAGAGCAGCATCAGGCCAGGCAGGCACAGGCAGATCATTCTGAGGAGCATTGCCAGAGCATAGCGCAGGGCGCGCTACACAGATGCGGCAGTGCCTGCCATAATGGACCCCGTGTCAGTTCCCGGTTCACCCGATGCCCGCCTCTCGCCGCTCTACGGCCTCGTGCTGCTGATGCTGCCCTGCGTCGCCGCGATGCAGGAATTCTTCTGGCAGATGCACCAGCTGCAGTTCATGGCCCTGCTGGCAATGCTCGTCGGGCTGGTGCTCTACACCCGCCGCGAGTACCTCGACCAGCGCGACGGGCAGTTCATCCCCACCGCGCTCTCCGACCTCGAACCGGCGGGGCACCTGCTGCTGCTCAGCATCTTCATGCTGGTGCACTTCGCGCTCGTGCGCTTCGTCTACGCGATCATCATCGGCAACCGGGCCTGGCTGATGCCGAACCTCCTGAACCTGGCCGGCCTGCCGCTGCACCGTGACTACATCTACTACGGCCTGGAACTGGCGGCGGTGCTGGCCGTGCTGCACTACTCAAGCAAAATCGAGCGCGTGCGCTTCCACTTCAACCTGAAGTTCCGCTTCCTGCCGGTTGACATCCTGATCACGCTCGGCTTCCTCGTACTGACCTTCGGCGGGCTCTACGGCTATCAGCACTTCTTCGGCGAGACGCACGGTCAGTGGTCGCCATTCGGGATCTCGGCGGAGGCGGGCCGCGTGAAGTTCCTCGTGGCCGGTGCGGTATTCGCCGTGATCAATGCGCTGGTGGAGGAACTGTGGTTCCGCGGCGTGCTGCTCGGCTCATTGCGCACGCTGATGCGCGCGCGCTACCAGATCCTGCTGCAGGGTCTGGCCTTCGGCCTGATCCACTGGTACGGCACACCGCAGGGCATCATGGGCCTGATCCTCGCCGGGAGCTGGGGCGTGCTGCTCGGGGCCTGGACCTGGCGGCGGCGCAGCCTCTGGCCGGCCTTCATCGTGCATGTGTTTGCCGACTGGCTGATCTTCGCCTACACCGCCGCCAAATCCGGCAGTCTGCTTGCCAACTGAGGACATGGGATTTAGGTTGTAGGGCGTAGCGGAGGCCAGGCCGTTGGCCTGGCTATAGGACATAGGAGCTCGGGTGTAGGGTGTAGCAGGCAAGGGATCAGGAACTGGACGATAGGGAGGTGCGACACTTGTTGTCGCACAATAATAGAGAAGCAGATCCTGACAACTGAAAGTAAGGTAGCAGTCCATGGTGCGACAACAAGTGTCGCACCTCCACCCGGCATCAATCCTTTCCGCTATCATTGCAAATATCAGGGATTCCATTGCCAGGCTGACAGCCTGGCCTCTGCTACATCCTACACCCGAGCTCCTACAACCTCGTCTGCTACACCCTACAACCCAGCTCCTACAAACTCTGTTCGGGGCAGGGCCACTGCGGTGCCGGGCCTTCGGCCGCCAGATAGCGCCGCATCCCCGCATCCGCCAGGGCATAGCCCCAGTTGATCAGCTGGCCCTGTTCCTGTTCGCTGAAGGTGCTCAGCCGCGTGCGCACATAGGCCAGCGAGGCACTGAGCTGGCTGTCGGCCCCCAGCGCGTCGTCAAGCCCGAAACTGGCAATCTCGCTCGAGATCCCCCAGTAGGCTCCGCTCTGCGGATGCTCGGGGTTGCCGAGCCGCTGCTCCAGCAGGTAGCGCTTGCGCATCCGCCGCAGGCGCGAGACGAGCACGGTGTTGGCGCGCATCAGCTGGATCATGCGGTCGCGCGCCATCCAGTTCCAGGGGCTGAACAGCGAGCTGGCATCGCTGAACAGCAGTGTCCGGCAGCGGTCAAGCACGCCCTCCATCCCGAGGTTGTCAAACACGCCGCCGTCGGCCAGCACCAGCTTGCGGCGGTGCTGCGGCTCCTGCGCCAGGCGCTCACCCTCGGCCAGCTGCCATTCATGCGGTTCGGCGCGCAGGCTGAGCGGCGAGAAGTAGGGCGGCAGTGCGCAGGAGGCGGCGATCGCCCGCGAGAGCGGCATGTCCGTGCGCGGCAGCACGCCGATCATCGAGTCCTCCACGCCCAGCGCGGAGAGTGCCACCGAGCCGCCGCTCAGCAGGTTGGTGGCCATGATCTCGAACAGCGGTTCGCCTTCCCGCGTGCCGGCCAGGTCCGCCAGTGTGCGCTGGCCGGTCAGGTGCCGGGCGAACAGCAGCCCGAGCCGCGAGCCGTTGCCACGCAGGTGCAGCGGGAAGCTCCAGAGGCTGGCAACGTCGATGCGCTGCCCGCAGAGCCGGCGCACGGGGGCTGCCACCACTTCATCGAAGTTGACAGCCACGCCGTCGCGGAATTCCAGGCTGCGCCAGTTGCAGCCGAGCCAGCCGCCGATGATGCTCCCGCCGCTCACGCTGGCGATGATGTCCAGGCGCGGCAGCCAGCCCAGTTCATTGAGCCGCGTCAGGCTGCCGATGTGGAACAGCGTGGCCCTGTAGCCGCCGCCGGACAGCGCAAGTGCGGTGCCGGCCAGCCCGTCATGTGCCTGCGCCCCGCTCACAGCCAGCCCTCGCTGCGGTGCGCGATGACAAGCCGGATGCCGATCACGAGCGTTGCCAGCACGCAGAGCTGGGCGAACAGGTCCCCCAGCCGCGTGTAGTAGGACAGCCCGCTGCTCGGGCCCTCCCACTGCGAAAGCGTTGCCAGTTCGTCCGTGCTGCTCTGCTGGCTGATCCGTCCGCTCGGTTCGATGAAGTGGCTCCAGCCCGTGGTGCTGACGCGCGCCAGCGGCCGGCGGTGCTCCACGGCCCGTAGCACATCGATGTCAGCGTGCTGGCGGATGCCGTTCTTCAGGTCATACCAGGAATTGTTGGTGATCAGCAGGAACATGTCACTGCCGCGCCGGGCCTCGCGCATGAACAGGAAGCTGAAGATGTTGTCAAAGCAGACCATCGGGCTGATCCGCAGCCCGCGCAGCTCGAAGCTGCCGGTGTCACGCCCGCCGGTCAGGTCGCGGCTGCCCCAGGGATAGTCGAGGAAGCGCACCAGTCCGCGGAAGGGCACCACCTCGCCATAGGCCACGAGCCGCACCTTGCTGTAGACCCACTGGATCACATGATCCGGGCGGATCAGCACCGCCGTATTCTCCCAGTCATCCGGGTCATGCGGATTGGAAAGCGCGCCCATCAGCAGTGTGGTGTTCTGATTCGTCTCCACGAAGTTCCAGATCCCGAGCGGCAGGTCCTCCGGGTTGTGCGGTTCGACGCGCTTCGGGATGCAGGACTCCGGCCAGACCAGCAGCAGCTGCGGTTCATCCAGCGGACCCTGGAAGTCGGCGACGAAGCCGCTTTCATCCGCGCTGTCCTCGAACAGCTGCCGCCGTTCCTCGATGCGCTCACCGGACCACTGCTGCGCCAGTTCCTCGCTGGCCGGCTCATAGACCGCCAGCATGCGTTGCAGCTCGCTGCCGCTCCAGCGCTCCTTGGTGTCCACGCCGCCCTGCACCAGGGCCACGCGCACACGCTCCTCACGCGGCTTGCCGTCAATGCTGTCCAGCCGCCGTTCGCCGTAGCCCAGCGCCAGGCAGATCAGTCCCAGCCCGATCAGGCTGTGGGCCCAGCTGCGCTGACGGCCGCCATGCCCGCTGATCAGCAGGAACAGCAGGCAGTTGGCCAGAACGATCAGGAAGCTCACGGCATACACGCCGCCTAGATCCGCCACCTGCAGCAGCGGCAGGTTATGGGTCTGGCTGTAGCCCAGCAGGTTCCAGGGCAGGGCCCAGAAGCCGAAGCTGCGCAGGTACTCAAGCGCTGTCCAGGCCAGCGGCAGGCCCCAGCAGACCAGCCCCGCACTCTGCTCATGGAAGATGCGCTGTCCCAGCCAGGCGAACAGCGCCGTGGGCAGGCTGAAGAACAGCGTGAGCATGATCACCGGGGCCACGCCGAAACTGCCGATCCAGTCCAGATGCAGCACCAGCCACAACGCGCCGGTGAGATAGCCATACCCGGCAGCGGCGGCGGGGGAGGGACTGCGGCGGATCACCCACAGCAGGGGCAGCAGGGCCAGGAAGGCCAGCCCGGGCAGCTGGGCGAAGCCATTCGCCGCCTGCCAGCCCGGCAGGCTCAGGCCACTGGCCGTCAGCGGCTGCATCAGCTCCGGGGGCAGGCTCAGGGGAAAGGCCAGCGCCAGCAGCAGGGCGGAGAGGATGCAGGCTGTGATGCTGATCAGCAAGGGCATGATTATAAATTGCGCAGTCCGTCCAGCGGTTGCATCCGCCACGGAGCCTGCGCGCACCCAGTATGACGCACGCATGGGATAATCGATGCATGGCCCTCTATCTCGTGCGCCATGGACAGACGGACTGGAACCGTGAGAAGCGCTTCCAGAGCACAACGGACGTGCCCCTCAACGAAACGGGCCTGGCCCAGGCCTGGCGCATCCGTGAGGAGCTCGAGGCGCGTTCCGTGAGCTTCATCCTCGCCCGCTCCAGCCCGCTTAGTCGAGCTGTCGAGACCGCGCGGATCATCGTGCAGGGCACGGACACGCCCTTCGAGCCGGAGCCGGGCTTCATGGAGGTCTCCTTCGGTGACTACGAGGGCCGGCTTGAATCCGAGCTGCGCGAGGAATATGGGGCATCCTACGACACCTGGCGCGCCTCACAGTACACCGAGGCTCCCCCGGGCGGTGAGTCGATCATCGAAGGTGCCATCCGGGTGCGGCCCTACCTCGAGAAGCTGCGCGCCGCGGCCACTGCCCGCAATGTGCTGATCGTGGCCCACCAGGCGATAAACATGGCGATGAAGGTGGCGATCAGCGGCAGAAGCGACGTGGAAAGCGCGGCAGGCTTCCGCCAGGATAACGACGAGGTGGATGTCTGGGACATGGCGGAGGGCAAGCGCCTCGAGATGTGGAAGATCAGCGTCGGCTGAACGCAAAAAAGCCGACCCGCAGGCCGGCCCATGCATTCAGATTGATGCGGGATTGCTCCCGGGAAATCAGCCCTTGACTTCGAGCAGGAACTTGCGCTTGTCCTTGCCGAGGTCCACGTCGTTCTTGCTCTTGGCCTGGTCGAAGCTCACCTCGATGTAGGGCACTTCGCCGTCGAACTTGCCGACGCTCGTGACCTTGCCGTGGGCGGAGACGAAGGCACCCTTGTCCAGCCAGTTGCGCACCTTCTCGAAGAACACGATGTCGCCCTTCTTGTAGGTGTCGGCACCCGCGCCGGCGTCGTAGATCGGGAAATCGCCCTCAGTCTTCTTGCTGGCCGCGGTGGTTCTGCGTGTCGTAGTCTTCTTGGTAGTCGCCATGATTTCACTCCCTGGGGATTGAACCGGAGATTATATAACGTAGCGGCCCTGATTGCAAGGAAAAGCACAGGCCGCCAGCCCGAATCCTGTCCATGGTTTACCCCCTGCAGCTCCGGATTATTCTGTGAAAACGGCGTTATGTTTCACGCAATATTCAATCTGCCCTTTACTCCCGGTCCAATCCGGGGCGGTAGGATCTGACTGAACCCCTACCTCCAGAACCCGTCCCGCCGGACGGGTTCCTGCCAAGCGGACAGGGGCGCAGCCGTCCGCTGGCCACGCCCCCGCCTGACACCGGCGCAGTGCCGGCGTCTTCCCCCATCCTTCAGCCGGCTGCCGCATCAGCGGTCGCCGTCATAGTCCTCTCCCGCGGTGAGCACGAGGATCACCGCATCCCGGATCGCATTGGGATTGCCGTACTGCAGCTGGTCGTTGGTCTCCCCCACATTGCCGAGGGCGTACGGGCTGCCCTGCCGCGCGGTCGGGTCGCCGCTCTGGCTACGGGTCCAGGGCCAGATCCGCAGTTCGACCTTGCCATTGCTGCCGCCGCTGCCGATATCGCCCGGACCATCGGGGATGTCCTCAGCCAGCGGGCCGGCGGAGGACAGTCCCGGATCAGTCACCCCGGCCAGCCACAGGCTGTTGCCGGCGGCGGCACGCTGGAAGTAGATGATCTGCTGCTCCTCGCCGAGCACGTCCTTGCCCTTGGTGCGGATCGAGCCGTAGCCGCCGAGCATGTACTGGTCGCTCTGGGTCGGGATGATCGGGGCCGTGGAAGCGTCGTCAGTCCCCGCCGCGATGATCGGTCCGCTGCTCTTGTAGAAGAACATCCCGGGCAGGTAGGGGAAGGGCTTGTTGCCTTCCCACATGTCCCAGAAGTCGTACTCGATGTTGGCATACGTGTTCTCCACGTTGCGGCTGCCGTTCTCGAGGTTGAAGTAGATCCACTGCGTGTAGCGCGGGTCGCCAAGCACCGAGCCCATGCTGGTGCAGTAGGGACCGAAGCGCGTGCCGTAGTCCTCGCCGGGATTGCCCTGGCCGTTGCGCAGCGGGTCAGTGGAGCTCACCGCATTGGTCGGCAGGTTCTCCTGCACGCGGTGGATGGCAACGCCGTTGGTGGTGAAGGGGTTCTTCGGGTAGGCGTCGATGTAGCCCCGGCGCAGCAGCGGGTCGCTGGCGCGCTCCGTGGGCTCGATGTCCGTGATCTGATTGAAGGCCCCGGCGCTGGCGCTTTCGATCACCAGTGCGCTGTACTTGGGCTCGCCGCCGATCAGGTAGTTGGGGTAGGGGCCCTCGCTGTCAACAGCCCAGCGCTCGACGGAGAGCTGGATGTTGTGCAGGTTGGCCTTGACCTCGGCTTCCTTCGCCTTGTCCTTGACCTTGATGTAGTTCGGCAGCGCGATCGCGGCGAGGATGCCGATGATCACGATCACGACGAGCAGTTCGATCAGGGTGAAGCCGCGACGGTTCTTGGCAATTGCAGGGTATTCCATGATGCATCAGTTGACAGTACTGGGCGCGCGGACTGCCGCGCGCGATGGCGCCCGGAATAGGGAGGCCCGGAGCAATCCGGGCAATGGAGGCCCGATGTCAGTCGGGCAAGCAGGTCAGGATTCATTCTGACAACCTGGGAGGCCCGGAGCGATCCGGGCATATGGCGGTCATCAGTCATTCTGACAAGGTCTGATCAATTGCTCAGCCTGCATTCGGTGGAGCCAGCGGCATTGCCGTGGTGAATGCTGGATGGGCGGTGATCGGTATTGCCACGCCTGCGCGTGACCACCTGCCGGGCTTGCGCCCGACCTCCGGCGATCGGGTGTGGGAATGAGCGGAATGCGGTGTACTGCCAGCTTCGGAAAGAATGAATGGAAAGAATGGCAATAATGGTCTGCTGCCAGCCACCCGTCCGGCTCTGTCCCACCAGTTGCTTTGGAGCCGCAAGGCTCCTGCGGTTCGACCCACCTCCTTTGCAGTGCGCCGACCGGTAATTATGTCCCTTAGCAGATTGTCAGACCATGCGCCGTGGAGTTTGTTCCCGCCCGGAAAGTGAAATGTGGAAGAAGTCGAAGAAGTGGAAGAAGTGAGGGAAGTAGCGGCGACACTCCTGTCGCCGGGAACAGTGAAGCGTAAACCGTAAACAGTGAACAGTGAAGAGTAGCGGCGACACTCCTGTCGCCGGAAACCTTGAAGCGTAAACCGTAAACAGTGAACAGTGAAGAGTAGCGGCGACACTCCTGTCGCCGGGAACAGTGGAGCGTAAACCGTAAATAGTGAACAGTGAAGAGTAGCGGCGACACTCCTGTCGCCGGAAACCGTGAAGCGTGAACAGTAGGGAGCGCGAGCATTCAGCTCGCCGGTCTGCGGGCATTCCGCCCGCAGGAAAGTAAGAATTTAGAAATCAGACTCTCATCAAGACCACATCAGCAGTTGCCAGATTCCTTACTAATTGTATCCCTGCGCTTCCATGCCTTCTTCCCGCACATCACCATCCGGCACTGCAAGCAAATCCGCTTCACGTTCCTGCATGGCCATCGACTGCTGCTGCCCGGCCGTCAGCACCATGATCACTCCGTCGGCAATTCCATTGGGGTTGCCGAAACTGACAAGCGGCTGCTCCGCATCCGTACTGCCGAAGCTGAAGGGGCTGGCCTGCCGCCCGGAGAAGCCCGGGATGCTCAGGCCCGTGTAGTTGAGCAGACTCAGCTGCGACTGAGCCCCGCTCTCCGGCCTGAGCTGCTGCTCCGGTCCCAGCACATCCTGGCCCTTCGTGCGTACACTGCCGTAGCCGGCGAGCATGTACATGTCCGCGTGCAATTTGCCAAAGTCCGGCTCTGCGCCTGCATCGCCTATTGCAATCAGCGGTCCGAAGGATTTGTACATGAACTGGCCCTGCAGCCAGTATTGCGGTTTGTCCAGTGCCTCGATGTCCCAGCAGCGGTAGATGACATCCGAGCCGGTACGCTTCCTGACTGGGTTTCCATCGCTGTCCGTGCCCACAATCACTTCGGCGAAGCGCGGATCCGCCAGCACATTGCCCATCAGCTCGTAATCCTTACCGAATCGGTAGGCCGGGGCAGGCATGTCGCCAGCTTCAACGGGCCGCAGCGGGTCATTCAGCAGTTCTTGCATCTCACACACGGCCCGTCGGGTTTCATTCCTTGCCTGTCCCGTTCTGGCAAAGGGGTTGGCGGGATAACTCGGCATGTAGCTTTCCCTGATCAGTACATCGGCAGTGTACATCGCATCAGGTCCACCGAGGCTGCCCGGAGCATGACTGCCGCCGCTTATCCACAACGGATAGTTGCCGCCGGAGTCCACCGCATAGCGCTCGATTGCCAGCTGGATCGCATGCAGGTTCTGCTTGACTTCGGCCTCCTGGTACTGCGGATGACGGTGGTTGCCAAACACCATCGGAACCGCGATCAGGATAATCCCCGCCAGCAGCGCAACGGAGATCACGCCCATCAACCACCTGCCCGTGTTACTGTGCTTGCTTGTCATAATTGTCAGAACCTTCCTAATCCCATGAATTTTCAGATTTCTGAATGATGTCCTGGGAATCTGGATAGTCGAATTGCATGTCTGCAGGATTCTCAGCAGTTAGTACGAGAATCAAGCCGTCTCGCAGCCCATTTGGATTTCCATAGCAAATCGGGAAGCCGGAGTAGTCTCCAGCGACTGGCCAGTTGTATGGGCTGCCCTGCCTGTAGCTTTTTCCAGGCATCTCTATGCCATTGAAGGACCAGAGCAATCGTGCTGTGGCATTGCCATTATGAATAACTTGCCATGGCAACTCGTCCCCAAGAATGTCCTTGCCCTTATTGCGATATGAACCGTAGGCGCCCAGGATGTAATCTACACTTACATCGCTCTTGAAGGAAAACTGGGAAATGTCATTCACAAATGAAGTCCTGCCTGAAGGGACCTTGTAGAAGAACTGGCCCTGCAGCCAGTATTGCGGTTTGTCCAATGCTTCGGTGTCCCAGCAGCGGTAGATTACATCCGTGGCGGTACGCTTCCTGACTGGGTTTCCATCGCTGTCCGTGCCCACAATCACTTCGGCGAAGCGCGGGTCCGCCAGCACATTGCCCATCAGATTGTGATCTCCTCCGAAGCGATAACTGGGAGGGAGAATCGATGCACTCTCATCCGGCCGCAGGGGATCACTCACTGATTCCTGCAATTCCCGAAGCTGCACGATTGATGGCTTATTGCGAGTACCCTGCTGAAAGGGATTGCGCGGATACCGCGGCATGTAGCCTTCGCTCATCAAGTTGTCAGCAATGAAGCTGCTGTCAATCTGTCGCTCAGATCCAGCAATCGTACTGCCGCCGGTGATCCATAGGGGATAGTTGCCTCCCGAGTCCACCGCATAGCGTTCGATTGCCAGCTGGATCGTATGCAGGTTCTGCTTGGCTTCAGCCTCACGTGCCTTGCTCATTGTCCGCTCGTGCATCACCGGTTCCAGCAGGCCAATGACCACGCATGCCAGGATCGCCGTCCCGAGGCAGCCAATGATGCAGCCCAGCGGCTTGCTGCCCTTAGCTGCCATTGCTGTCCTCCTCCAGATTGAATCCGGATTGCTCTTCCTGCCATGCCTCCTGTGGCTCTTCATCGCCGCGATCTGGCGGGTAGTGGCAGGTGTAGCCGAGGCTGGACCAGATAGTGATCACGCCGTCGTCAATTCCGTTCGGATTTCCTTCCGAGAGGTCAAAGCCTGACTCGCGGTCGCCGATTACAGAGAATGGACTAATCATCCTGATGTCGTCAGGATTGCCAGTTTCATCCGCATTGCCATGGAACTGCCAGATGCCCGTGTCTTCTCCATACTGGAATACCCTGTTTACCGGTCCGATAACATCCTGTCCCTTATTGTCGAACCTGCCGTAGCTGCCAACAATGTATTGATCTGCTGCCCCCGGCGGGTAGTGTGGCACTGCCTCGGTTGCTGCGGGACCATAAATGCCTGTTTCATCCATCTCCGACCGATAGAAGAACTGCCCCTGCAGCCAGTATTGCGGCTCTTCCAGTTCAACAATGTCCCAGCAGCGAAACTGTACGTCCGAGGCCGTGCGTTTCATCACGGGGTTGCCTTCGCTGTCCAGCCCGTCCATCATTTCGGCATAACGCGGATCCGCCAGCACATTGCCCATCAGGTTGTAATCCCTGCCAAAGCGATACACAGGTGGCTCGGTCCTTGCTCCGTAACCGGGCCAGAACGGATCCGCAAGATTCTTCTGCATCAGCAGTAGCGGATCCGCATAGGCTGCCTTGGTTGAGCGCCGGAACGGATTGCGCGGGTAAGTTGGCATATAACCTTCAGCCATCAGTGGGTCAGGAATGTACCGGTCATCTATGGCCTTGTTCCCGGCTTCAGAAAACTCACCGCCGCTGAGCCACAGGGGGTAGTGGTTGTCATAATCAACTGCATATCTCTCGATTGCCAGCTGGATCGTATGCAGGTTCTGTTTGACCTCGGCCTCGCGGGCATTGGAGGAGGTTCTCTGGATATTCGGTGTCAGGATGGCGACAAGGATCAGTAACATGGCCACTGTCAGGATGAACATCATGCTCCGCCCGATGCCGCTGGATTCAGTTGCCATTAATTTCCTCCCTTTCATCGTCGGTTTTCCAGTTCAGCTTGTTACCATCCAGTTCAACCTTCGGAGAGTTGGTAAGTATCCGCAGCACCTGGTCCGGGATGCCATTCGGATTGCCCGGCTTGTAACGGGGTTCCAGCTCATCATTGTATGCAAGCCCGTGCGGGCAGCCCTGAAAGCTGCCGCTTGCTGAATCGAACATCGCTGCAGCGCAGGTATGGAATGTTTCCGGCCTATTGGAAATTGTCCTTGCCTCGCCAAAAACATCCTTGCCTTCGCTGCCGGCCTTGCCAAAGGCCCCGAGCACATACATCGGAGGATGCCTGGCTACTGTGAGGCACCCACGAGCTGACTCTCCGACTGCCGTGACGTACTGGTAGAAGAACTGCCCCTGCAGCCAGTACTGCGGCTTGTCCTGAGCTGCGGCGTCCCAGCAGTGATAGATCACATCAGTGCCTGTACTTTGCTGCAGTGAGTTGCCGGCAGCATCCTTCCCGACCGAAATCATTCCCCTTCCCGGGTCCGCCAGCACATTGCCCATCAGTTCGTAATCCTTGCCGAAGCGATACACGGGTGGTTCCACGCTGCTGCCAGAGCCCGGCCTGAATGGGTCGCTGAGCCTGATCTGCATCGCCCGAAGTTCATCATTCGTGTCCCCGGTGCCATGCCTGTTGAAAGGATTGCGCGGGTATTGCGGCATGTAGCCTTCCGCCATCAGCGGGTCCATCACGAAATGCGGATCGATATCTCCGGCAGCCGGGTCTGCAAAGCCTCCGCCGCTCAGCCAGAGTGGGTATGCTCCACCGTAGTCCACTGCATAGCGCTCCAGTGCCAGCTGGATTGCATGCAGGTTCTGCTGGGCTTCGGCTTCGCGGTGTCCCTTGCCGGGCTTGATCCTGAATGGATTTTCGATGAGAACAGCAGCAATGATGATCAGAAGCGGGATGGCCACACATCCCATGACTCTGCGCCCGATACCGTGTCCCTTATCTGTCATTGAACTTCACCCCCATTAGCCACCTGCCTGTGTTTCTGCCCTTAGCTGCCATTGCTGTCCCCTGATGCACTGTTGCCAGGCGGATCTTTTTCTTCTGGCGCAACGTAGGACTTGCAATGGGTTCCGCTGCTTAGCACCATGAATATTCCGTCACGATTTGGCGTTTCCGGCTTCTCGAGGTGAGTATAGATCAGCTCCGTCAGCTCCCGGTTGCTGGCGACGGCACCGATCAGATCAGTGTCCTCCAGAGATTTGCCGTCTGAACCTGCCGGTTGCCAGCACAGTAGCGCTGCCCCGTTGTCATCCTGCTGCTGCTGCAGCTTTGCCTGGCTGAGAATATCCTGTCCCTTGTCGCGCTGCCTGCCCCATAGCAGCAATTCATAGTTGTCAGGCAGCAGGGATCCATCGTCCATCGAGACGGCGAAATCAAGTGATTCACCATATCTATAGGGCATGTAGCCAAACTGGCCCTGCAGCATCAGGCGATTGGGCGAATCCTGCGGCTGATCAACGCAGAAGAAGAATGTGTCTGCTCCAGTAGGGCGCATCAGCGGTTTGCCGTTTTGGTCCAGGCCGCAGTACTGCTGCGCCATCCGCGCATTGGCGAGCACATTTCCCATCAGGGCAAAGTCCTTGCCGAAGCGCATCACCGGAGCAGGATCGCTGGTCTTGCAGAAAAGCAGTAGAGGGTCTTCCGTATGAGACTGCGCCACACAGATCAGGATCCGCTGCTGGCGGTCTTTCCTGGCAAATGGATTGGCGGGATAGGCAGGCAGGTAGCCCTCGTCGAGCAGCGGGTCCAGTTTGAGCCTGGCCCTACGCGCATTCTCGAGAGTAGTGTCAATCTCTCCGCCGCTGAGCCAGAGTGGATATGTCCAACCGATGTAATCCACGCTGTAGCGCTCCAGCGCAAGCTGGATCGTATGCAGGTTCTGTTTCGCCTCAGCTTCCCGTGCACTTGCGCGCAGATCCGGCACGAGGCTTACCACCGTGTACAGCAACAGGGCGATCAGGACCACGGACAGCAGTCCCATCAGCCAGCGCCCCCCGGCGCTGCCGCTCGCAGAAATCATCGGAACTCCTTAGCTGGCTCCACTTACTGGAGCACCGGGCGGGTCGAAATGTTACTGAAGTTCCAGAACACCCGCGCGGCGGCTGCCCGATATAATGGCCCGGATGGATCAGCCGAACCAACAGCAGCCGGTGTTCTGCGACCGCTTCGACGAGCAGCGCTACCAGTTCCTGCATGCCTGCCTGCCCAAGCCGCCGGCCGCGATGCTCGAGCTCTGCTGCCAGGACGGATCCACCGTGGCGCGCCTGCTGGGCGAGGGCTATGAGGCCAACGGCGTGGAGCTCGACCCCGGGATGATCAGCCTCGCGCGCGAGCGCTTCCCGCTGCTCGGGCACCATCTGATCCACGGTGAGATGCTCGAGGTCTTCGACCTGGTGCGCAGCCCGCTGGCGCTGGCCTGCTGCTGCGGCAACCGCCTGCCGGAGCTGGACAGCGAGGAGGACGTGGCGAGCGTGATCCTGCAGCTGCGCGACCTGGCCTGGCCCGGTGGCTACGTCGTCATCGACTTCTTCAATGTCAACCGGCTCGTGCGCAGCATCGCCGCCGGCACGAGCAAGCTCGAACTGCAGATCACCCCGAGCATGCTGCGCAGCTGGCAGCTCACCGAGAACAGCACGCGCCCGCTGCGCGAGGTCACCGAGATGAAGCTCGAGGGCCGCTTCCACCGCCGCAAGCGTGAGCTGCTGATGCTCAACCGGCGGCGCATCGAGGAGCTGCTGCCCGAGGGCGTGCAGCCGGAATTCCTCGGCGGCTACGACGGCAGTCCCTGGAGCGAGGACAGCCACTGGACGATCGTGCGCTTCCGCTGCGACTGATTTCACCGCCAGTTAACCTGTTGCCATAATCCGGCCCGGCCCAGTGCTGATCAGCCCTCCCGTGCGTCTCGGCCGTGTCTCGCCCGCGCTTAACCTCGATTTGTTGCCAAAATCAGCCTGCGGGGCCACGGGGGCAGGGCCAGCTGTGTAATACTGACAGCAGGTTGGAATCCGGAAAGAACCGGATCTTACAGGAGATAGGCGGAAGATGTCGGCACAGAGCAGTGCCGGTGCCGGGCTGGCGGGAATCCTCTCGCGCCTGCAGGCACCGAAGAAGTCACAGATGGAGGCGCTCGTTCCCTTCGCGATCCTCGCAGCGGTGCTGCTGCTGGTCGTGCGCATCCCCTCGGGCCTGCTCGACATCTTCGTGATCATCTCGCTGATCAGCGGCGTGGTGATCCTCCTGAACACGATGTACGTCAACACCCCGCTGGACTTCTCGATCTTCCCGGCGGTGATCCTCTTCACGACGATCTTCCGGCTGTTCCTCAACGTTGCCACCACGCGCTCGATCCTGTCGAACGCCGAGGCCGGGCACGTGATCAACACCTTCGCGACCTACGTCACGGGTGGCAACGAGGTCGTGGGCCTCGTGATCTTCCTGATCATCGTGATCATCAACTTCGTCGTCGTGACCCACGGTGCCCAGCGCATCGGTGAGGTGGCGGCGCGCTTCACCCTCGACGCCCTGCCGGGCAAGCAGATCTCGATCGATGCCGACCTCAACGCCGGCGTGATCAACGAGGAGCAGGCCCGCGCCCGCCGCCGCAAGCTGGAGCGCGAGACGGAGTACTTCGGAGCGATGGACGGTGCCTCGAAGTTCGTGCAGCGCGATGCGATGGCCGGGATCATCCTGATCATCGTCAACATCGGCGCGGGCTTCATCATCGGCATGCTGCAGATGAAGATGGGTGCCGCCGAGTCGCTCAGCACCTTCACCTCACTCACGGTCGGTGACGGCCTCGTTGCCAACATCCCGGCGCTCCTGATCTCCACCGCAACCGGCATCATGGTCACCAAGGCCGCCAGCGACGAGACGGTCGGTCTCTCGATGATCACGCAGCTCACGAACCAGAGCCGTCCGCTGATGATCAGCGCCGGCTTCATCCTCGTGCTGATGATGGTCCCCGGCATGCCGAAGCTGCTCATGGCGCTCGCCGCCGGCACGCTGTTCGCGATCGCCCAGGTGGCGAAGCGCACGGAAATGGAGGAGGGCCAGCAGGGCAGCGGTCCCGATGGTTCCGGCGCTGCGGGTGGGGCAGGCGGCGAGGGCGGCCAGGCTCAGGCCGAGGAACTGAGCGAGGAGGATCAGGCGCGCCACAATCTCGAGCAGCTGCTGAGCGTCGACCTGCTGGAGCTGGAGATCGGCTACGGCCTGATCCCGCTCGTTGACAGCGAACAGGGCGGTGACCTGCTGGAGCGCGTCAACAACATCCGCAAGCAGATCGCGATCGCACTCGGCTTCATCGTGCCGCCGATGCGCATCCGTGACAACATCACACTCAGGCCCGGGGACTACAACGTCAAGATCCGCGGCAACACCGTCGGCCATGGCGAACTGATGCTGGACCGCTACCTGGCGATGAACCCCACGGGCGAGGCCCCGGAACTCAGCGGCGTGAAGGTTCGCGAACCCGCCTTCGGGCTCGACGCCTACTGGATCAACCCCGACGAGCGCGCGATCGCCGAGTCCGACGGCTACACCGTGGTGGACAGCGCCACCGTGCTGGCAACGCACCTCACGGAGCTGATCCGCCGCAACTGCAGCGAGCTGCTGGGCCGCCAGGCCGTGCAGGAGCTGCTGGACCTCACGAAGCAGAAGTTCCCCGCCGTGGTGCAGGACCTCGTGCCTGACCGCCTCGGCGTGGGTGAGGTGCAGCGCGTGCTGATGCTGCTGCTCGCCGAGGGCGTGAGCATCCGCAACCTGCCGCTGATCCTCGAATGCCTCGGCGACCACTGCTCTATCAGCAAGGACCCCGAGGTGCTGACGGAGTACGTGCGCGTCGCGCTCGGCCGCCAGATCGCAGCGGAGCATGCAGATGCCGAGGGCCGGATCACGGTGCTGACGCTCGACCCGCGCATCGAGGAGAAGGTTGCCAATTCACTGCAGAACACCACGACGGGCACCATCCCCGTGCTGCCGCCGGCCTACCTGCGCCGCCTGATCGACCTCGTCACCGAGCAGGTCGGGCGCATGCAGGGCCAGGGCTACGTCCCGGCCTTCATCGTCAGCCCGCGGATCCGCCCCTACCTGCGCAAGGTCTTCGTCAAGCTCTTCCCGGGGCTCGTGATGCTCAGCTACGGCGAGATCGCGGGTGACGTGGAGATCCGGACCTTCGCAACCGTTGCCAATCCCGAGGAGCAGGCCTGAGGTGAACCACCATGCCCACTAGGATCAGAAGATATGAGGAGAAGCTCGAAAACCTGGACAGCCTGCTGTCACGGATCGAGCGCGAAATGGGACCCCAGGCCCAGCTCGAGGCCCGCGAATTCCGCCGCAACGGCGTGCTCGGGCTCGGCGGGCAGCGCATGGTGGAGATCATCGCCACGCTCAGCCTCGAGGAGCAGCACGGCGATGTGCTGGCCGACAGCGCAGTCCAGCCCGGCAATGACCAGCAGCGACAGCTGGAGGATCCCAGCGATGACGACATCCGCCGCGAACTACTGGCCGGCTACGACTCGGCAGGTGCTGACAACGCAGCCGCTGCAACACCACGTCCGGCGGCAGCCCGTGAATACATGACCACGCGCCTCGATGGCAATGCCGGCAGCCGCCTGCGTGATGCCTTCGCGCGCAATGAAACCCCGCCGCTGCAGCCAGCCAGCCAGCCGCAGCCCCGGTTGCAGCCGCAGCCTGTTGCCGTGCAGCCATCCCTTGCCGACACCGGCAGGGAAGATGCGGAGCTGCGGGCCTCGCTGGATGAAATCCGCGGCCTGCTCGGGGATCTGGCCCAGCGCCAGCGCGAACATGAGCGCCTGTTGCGTGAGCAGGCTGATGCCAGCCGCGGGATGCCCGTGCGATTCGCGTCTGAACTGGAACGCCTCGAGCAGAGCTTCCGGGCCCAGCGCGAGGAACTGGAGCAGCGCCAGCAGGCGCGCCTGCAGGAGCAGGCTGTCCCCGCCGGCAATCAGCTGCCCACTGAGGGGCCTCTTGCCAATGTGCTCAATACGCTGCTGGAATGGAACATCCCGCTCGCGGACAGCCGCGAACTGCTGCAGGAAGCACAGCAGGGTCTGGATCCCGACGCGGATGAGACAGCGCTGCTGGCAGCGGTGCGCCGCGAGATCTGCCGGGGAGTGCTGCTGCGCGGCGGCCTGCGCGTCAAGCCCGGTGAGCGCCGCGTGGTTGCGCTTGTCGGCCCGACCGGCGTCGGCAAGACCACCACGATCGCCAAGCTCGCCGCCCAGGCCGTGTTCAGCCAGGACCTGCGCGTCGCCGTTGTCAGCATGGACAACTACCGCATTGCCGCTGCTGAGCAGCTACGCAACTATGCCGAGATCATGGGCCTGCGCTTCGAGATCGTCTTCAGCCCGCAGGAGTATGCGGAGACGCTTGAGCGCCTGGCGGACTTCGACCTGATCCTTGTTGACACCGCGGGCCGCTCGCCCAACAGTGCGGAACACATCGCCGAGACCCGTGTGATGCTGGAAGCCGGTCAGCCGGATGAGGTGCATCTCGTGCTCAGCGCCGGGATGCAGCTCGGCGACGCCCGGCGTAGCCTGGAGGCCTTCAGTGTACTGGGCTGCGGTCAGCTGATCCTCAGCAAGCTCGATGAATGCGTCGGGCTGGGCGGGATCCACAACATCGGCCGGCTCTGCAGCCTGCCGCAGAGTTACTTCACGACGGGCCAGAGCGTACCGGAGGACATCCGCAGTGCGGATCCGGACTTCATGACTGAACTGATGCAGACGGGGGTTGAGCTGCAATGAACGACCAGGCACAGATGCTGCGCAGCATGGCGCAGCGCCAGACGGACGGCAGGCCGCTTGCGGCCCGCTGCCGCGTGCTGACCGTCACCGGCGGCAAGGGCGGCGTCGGCAAGTCCAGCGTCGCACTCAATCTGGCGATCGCCCTCGGACGCAGCGGTGAGCGCGTACTGCTGCTGGATGCCGATCTCGGGCTGGCCAACCTGGACCTGATGCTCGGGGTGGTGCCGCAGCGCACGCTCGAGGATGTCGCCAGCGGCAGCTGCCGGCTGGCCTCCACGGTGCTGGCAACGGACTACGGGATCGACCTGCTGCCCGGCGGAGCCGGGGTCCCGGCGCTGGCTGAGCTCGGCTCACTGGCTCTGGTGCGGATCTTCGGCCAGCTGCGTGAACTGGAGGACGGCTACGACTTCATTGTGGTCGACACCGCAGCCGGGATCGGCGAGGGCGTGGCCCGCTTCACACTGCCGGCTGACGACGTGGTGCTGGTCTGCACCCCGGATCCGCCGGCGATGCTTGATGCCTACAGCGTGCTGAAGATGCTCTGCGCACGCGAGTTCAGCGGACAGCTGCACCTCGTCGTCAACATGCTGCGCGAACCGGGAGAGCTGGAGCGCACGCATGGTTCGCTGGAACGGGTCACGCGGCGTTATCTCGGCCGGGGGATCAATCTGCTGGGCGGGCTGCCCTATGACAGCCAGATGTATGAATGCACACGTCGCCAGCTGCCGCTCCTGGGGCTCTATCCCCAGGGCACCTGTGCGGTGGCGATCTCCGGGATGCTGCCGGGGCTGTTCGGGCGGGCGGTGCAGCTGCCCGTGCTCGAGCGCCGTGGATTCTTCAGCAGGCTGCTGGATGGTGTGCGGCGTGCGGTGACGCCTGACGGGCGGTAATCAAACCGGGATTTATTCCAGCACCAGACTGGGCTGGGGTAGTATTGAGGAACGAAAGGGTTCTTTTTGAAATGTCCAGAAAACACGGCATTCTGATAGTTGATGACAGCGCCTTCATGCGCAAGGTGATCACCGAGATCGTCAGTGGCTCCGGCCGCTACGAGGTCGTTGACACAGCGCGCGACGGCATGGAAGCGCTGGAGAGTCTCAAGCGCCACAACGGTGCCATCGACGTCGTGACCCTGGACATCAACATGCCCCGCATGGACGGGCTGAGCTGCCTGCGCGAGATCATGAAGCAGAAGCCGACACGTGTCGTGATGGTCTCCAGCCTCACGAGCGAGGGAGCGCAGGAGACGATCCAGGCCCTTGAGGACGGGGCGGTGGACTTCATCTGCAAGCCCGGCGGTTCGATCTCCATCGAGTTCAAGGGCATCGGCCCGCAGTTCCTGCAGGTCCTCGACCAGGCGATGGCCAGCCGCATTCCGACGCCCAATACGCGGTCTCGCACGATCGTTGTCAACCACCGAGTTGAGCGTGCCACAGCTTCGCACATGGGCGGTGGACCACGCAAGCTTGTGGCGATTGCCAGTTCCACGGGCGGTCCCAAGGCCCTTGCGCAGTTCCTCCCCGCCATTCCCGCCGACATCGGCGCTGCGATGGTGGTGGTTCAGCACATGCCGGCCAAGTTCACGGCCCTGCTGGCTGAGCGACTCAACGAGATCTGCAAGATCCGGGTCAAGGAAGCGGCTGACGGTGACCGGCTCAGTGCGGGGCTGTGCCTCGTAGCTCCTGGCGGCCGGCACATGGAAGTCAGCCGCGACGGCATCGTCAAGCTCAATGACAGTCCCGCCATCGGCGGACTGCGGCCCTGTGCCGACCTGACCTTCCGCACGATGGCTCCGATGGCCGGACGGCGTGCGGTCGGAGTCGTGCTGACCGGAATGGGCAAGGACGGAACGGAAGGCTGCAACGCCTTCAAGAAGAACGGTTGCCGGATCCTCGCGGAAAGCCAGGAGACGGCCCTGATTTACGGCATGCCGCGCAACGTGATCGAAACCAGGATCGCGGACGCGGCCTATCCAATACATGAACTCCCCCAGGCAGTGGTGGACGCGGTGGATGCAATATGAGCAGTGAAGCAGCAGTCAGTATGGTCCGGGAAATCCCGGAACTGCAGGCGGTCGACATCGAGGAACTCCTCGTGGTCTGCCGGCTGGGCGGCCAGGAATTCGGCCTGTTTGCCAACATCGTGACCGAGATCATCATGATGAAGCAATTCACGCGCGTGCCTAATTCGCAGCAGTGCATAGACGGCGTGATCAACCTGCGCGGCCGGATCATCCCTGTCTTCAACCTGCGCACCCGCCTGCAGATGGCACCGGCCAGCGATGAACAGTATGCAAACCAGTCGCTGATGGTCGTGGATTCTGATGGCGACGATGCGAGCCTGCTGGTGGACGAGGTCGCCGACGTGATCAAGATCAACACACGCGACATCGACGACTCTGCCGCGAAGCTCGGCAACAGCGTGGACGGCCGCCTCGTGAGCGGCACGGTCACGATCAACGACAGGCTGATCACCCTGCTGAATCTCGGCGGGCTGCTCGGCAGTGAACACTCCGACAAGGGGAGGACCCAGTCATGAGCGGTTCTGTACTTGAACTGAGCGACCTGCAGAAGGACACGATCCGTGAGATCAGCAACATCGGCATGGGCAATGCCGCGACATCCCTCAGCCAGCTGATCAACACGCGCGTGGACATCACTGTGCCCTACGTGAAGGTTGTGCCGGATGTTGAGGTCCCGCGCCTGCTGGGCGGTGAGGAAGTCGAGGTCTGCGCGGCCTACGTGCAGGTCGTCGGCGACGTGCGCGGGCACCTGGTGATGATCTTCCTCACCAGGGACGCGCAGATGCTCCTCAACCAGATGATGCCCGGCGCGGACATGGACATCGCCACGAGCGAGATGGCCCGCAGCGCGCTGCAGGAGCTTGGCAACATCCTCGCCAGCAGCTTCCTGCGCAGCCTCGCAGACATGACCGGGCTCGTGATGCATTCGACGGTGCCGGCGGTGGCGATGGACTTCGCGGGCAGCATCATCAGCTATGTCGTCAGCAACATGTATGAGCTGTCCGAGAACATCATGATCGTTGACACGCGATTCGAGGTCGGTGGCGACCAGATCGACGGTGAGTGCGTCTTCATCCCGGAGCCCGGTGCCCTGGGAACGCTCTTGGAGACCCTGGGGGTGGGGGACGCCTGATGGCAATTCACAGGGTCGGAATGGCCGAACTGAAAATCGGAGGGCCGGGAGACCGGCTGGAAGCCCTGGGCCTGGGTTCCTGCATCGGGCTGGCGATCGTTGACAAGGTCAGCCACATCGGCGGGATGGTGCACATCATGCTGCCGGATTCGAAGATCGTGCAGGGACCGATCAAGCAGCTCGGTAAATACGCCGACACCGCGGTGCCGGAGCTGCTGGAGCAGGTGATCAAGGCCGGAGCCCAGCGCGAGCGGCTCGTTGTCAAGATGGCGGGCGGGGCGGAGATGTTCGCCTTCGCCGGCAGCGACTCGCCGAAGATGGCAATCGGCAAGCGCAATGCGGAGGCGGTCCAGAACCACCTGCGCGAGCACCGCCTGAAGCTCTCGGGCAGTGACACCGGCGGGCACAAGGGCCGGACTTTCATCGTCAGCCTGGACGACCTGAACTTCATGATCAGGATCGTGGGGATGGGCGAGTCGAATCTGTAGGTTGGCGGCGGCGGGGAGCCGCCGGAGGTGGAGAAAGTGGAATATGACATCAGGCAGAGCCTGACGACGCTAGAGCAGCGCAGCCGCACGCTGACGGCCCTCCTGATGGGGCTGGTGGCCTTCTGCGCGGCCTATGCGCTCATTCTCCTCAGTGGTGACACCCAGCGCCCGGCCGCGCATGTCTGGCCCTGGCTGCTGGGGGTGATGTTCTACCTCGCCGGCGACGTGCTCGGCTACATCTGGTTCCGCGTCGTGAGCATCCACGTGATCAAGGTGCTCAGGCAGTGGGAGGAGGAGCAGGAGAAGGTTGTCAACATGGAGGACGGGCTGGATGCCCACGAACTGGACGACGAAGTGGAAGTGATTGTCCCCAACGGGATGGAGGAGTAGATAAGTGGAAACAGCGATTCATTGGCAGACTTACGGGAAGGAGCAGCGCGAGCCGTATCTCGAGCAGCTGATCAGGGCCTACTCGCACCTGGCCGACTACCAGGTGCAGCGCCTGATCGTGGACCTGCCGGCTTCGGTCGACAGGGACGACCTGCTCAGTGAGGCGCGCATCGGCCTGATCGATGCGATCAACCGCTACGACCCCGCCAAGCAGGTCAAGTTCGAGACCTATGCCTCGATCAGGATCCGCGGCGCGATCGTGGATTACCTGCGCAAGCTCGACTGGGCACCGCGCAGCCTGAGGCAGCGGGCCCGCGAGATCGGCCGGGCGGAGCTTGAACTGGAGCAGGAGATCGGCCGCACACCGACGGATGAGCAGCTGGCGAAGAAGCTGAACATGAAGGTCCCGGAATACCGCCAGGCGCTTTCCGAGATCAGCGTGCTGACGGTGCTGAGCTTCCGTGATCTGGAGGAGGGTGACACCGAGTTCCAGATCGGCAGCGACCTGGGGCGTCCCGAGGACAGCATCGCACGCAGTGACTTCTCGCGCTGCCTGGCTTCGGCGATCGAGCGCCTGCCGGAACGTGATCAGCAGGTGCTGGACCTCTACTACCGGCGCCAGCTGTCGCTCAAGGAAATCGGGGATGTGCTGAGTCTGTCCGAATCACGCATCTGCCAGATCCACAGTGCCGCGGTTTCGCGCCTGCGTGTGATGCTGGAGGACTGGCGCGAGCAGATGAACAGCTGATCCGGCTGCGCCGAGAAAATGACAAGCGCAGCCGGCGTGTCCCGGGGGACGGCGCCGGCCGCGCAGGTTGTTCAAGACTGAGACTGACAACCCCTGCCGCGGCAGGTGTCAGTTATTTGCGTTTGTGCCTCAGACGCTTGCGCATCTTTTTGTATTTGTGCTTGCGGATCTTAGCGCGCTTGGCCTTTCTTCCCTTCATACAACACCACGTTACTTGGATTTAGTCGTGACCAGCCAGCAAGTGTGAATCACAATTGCGGGCTGAAATTCTACCACAGACGCGATTCCCGTGGAATCCGCCGGAGATTGTTCTTCCTCCGGAAAAATCCATCTCTTCCTTCCCGTTCCCCACTTCAGAGCATCCCGTTCGCTTCCGTTAATCCATATGTGCAGATCATTTCCTATCTCGACATCGCACACCTGCGTGCCGACAGCTATGCCGGCGGCCTGCTGAGCGTCAATGAACTGGGAATCCCGGTGGAATTCATCCACAGTGAGCAGATCCGCCCGACGGATCTGCAGGCCAGCCTCTACGGCTCCACGCTGGGGCGTTACCTGCTGCTGGACGTGATCGGCAAGGGCCTGGCCGAGGCCAGCCAGCAGAAGGGTGCGCCGCTCGTGGTGGCCAGCCCGGATCTGCTTCCGCTGGCTCAGCGGGTGCGCCGCCCGGTCTGCTGCCTGCAACGCACGGAGAACCGTCCGCTCAGTGACAGCGGGGCCACGGACTGGCTCAATGAGACCGAACTGCAGGTGCAGCTCAATGAGACCCGCAGCCCGCTGCTGTTCCGGATCCACAGCCGCGAGAATTTCCAGGCTGAGCGCACCGTGCCCGGCTTCAGCGAATGCGCACGCAGCTTCGATGTGCTGGAGCCGCTGTCCCGCATCCGGCGCATCCTGGATTCACTGCAGCGCCTGCAGGCGGCCCAGGGTGCCTGAGGACAGCCTCAGCGGGCTGGATGAATCCGCGATTGATGCGGAGGATCTGGATGCGCTGCATGCCAGTTTCCGCTTCGCGGCAATTCAGTCCGGGCTCGAAGCGCGGATCCGGGTCATGTCCACGGAGCGGATGCAGACGCAGGTCGCCGAAAGCTTCAGCAGCGTCGCACTGGGCATCAGCCCGCCCGCTGCCCAGCGCAGGGGCCTGCTGGGTCTGAAAGCGGCATCGCCCTGGCAGCAGCTGAAGATCCCGGTGTCGCGCCTGCGGGTTCAAAGTGACGTGGAACTCGCCAGGGAAGAGCCTGTGGCGCGGCCCAGGCATTTCGCGGATGAACTCCCGAGGGAGCTAGCGGCCGAGATGTTCCGGCAGGTATACGAGCAGTGTGATGACTGTGACGAGGAACGTGAGCTGGAAGTGGTGGGGGTGTATCACGACATCCCACCGGAGTGTGCCGCCAGCATAGTGCTTGAGGAAGGTCTGCATCATGCGCGGTTCACGCCCTCGGCATCAGGCAATGGACGTTATACCGCTGGCTACAGCCTCGTGGCCCTGCGGACGGAATCAGGTAAACTTCGACGGTTGCTTCTGCGTCTTGGCTGAATGAGCGGGACGCAGGACCCGCGGACAGTCATGATGAACAAGCTTTGCACTCTATTCACGATCAGCTGCCTGCTGCTGCTCTGCGGCTGCCCACCGCCGGCGGGCAAGACCGGGGGCACGAGCACCGGTGCTGGTGGCAGTAGCACTGGTCAGACTTCCGGCACCAACACTCCGCAGGCCGCTCGTGCTCATGATCAGGACGTGGTGCTGATCGCATCCGACCTGGGACTCGGCGACGGCTGGCGTGTGCGGCAGATGAATGGTCTGCTGAGTGCTCTGGCCGCGGGATCGGAGGTCCGGTACAGGTTGGTAGGTGAACTGCCGCGCGAGATCGAATTCGGCGAGGTTACACCGGAAGTGGGTTTCCCTGATCCAGCATCGGAACTACCGGGCAGCATGACCGACCTTGAGGGCGCGGCACTTCTGGATCAGTTGGGAAGCTGCGACTGGCTGCTGCTGAGCAGCGGATACCTGCTTGAACCGGCGCTGCAGCGCATCTCTGCAGGCAGCCTGAAGGCAGGGGCTGTGCTCGTGATGGACGAGGCTGGCAGCCAGAACGTCGTCAACGGTTCCGGTGTGCCGGTGATGCGCATTCGCTTTGACATCTGCCACGCCGCCTTCATGGCGGGTGCTGCGGCTGCCAATTCCAGCAACGTGGCGCACTTCGTGCTGCTCGGGGCCGAGGATGATCCCCAGGCAGGTGAATTCATGACTGCTGCTGAGGCCGGCATGAAGTATGTCTCGCCCAGTGCCTGGATCAAGCAGGCGGTGCTGCCGGTGGACAGCCGCGGGATGGTGACTCCACAGACCTTCCGCCAGGAGCATGTGCGCCTGCTCAATGAGGCCGGCCAGAACTTCAACTCCAGCCATTACATTCTGGACCTGACTCGCTCAAATGCCTACATCACATCGCTGATTGCCGATCGCAACGGACCGCTCAATGGATACATTTCCGGTGGTTATGAGGATCTGCGGGTGCTCGGCGACTCCCGCGTGCTGACCTTCGGCCTGAAGCGGCCGGAGGTGGCACTCGGCTGGCTGCTGCAGCACTGCCCGGATGCAGCTGCGCTGCAGGCCGAGGCCAATCCTGACGGGGTGATCATGTTCGGTCTGAAGGGCAGCCGCCCCGGACTGGAGGAAAGTGCCGTGGGCTACACGCCGCTCGACCTGTATACGCGCTACAACCCGGATGGTCCGGACATCGCCCAGGAACTGGAGCGGATCTGGAAGGAAGTCGAGGCCGGCGAGCTGGGCATCGACTACTGCGGGCACTGAATCAGCGGATCATTCCGGCGCCGCAATACCGGTCTGAGCGCTTTCGGATTCCGGCCTGAGCAGCATGTAGATGTCGAGGGCTTCCTTGCGGCAGCGCAGATCGACATACAGCAGCAGCTTGAAGCATTGCCAGAGCGGCGGGAAGATCAGCAGCACGACCGTCATCAGGGTCATCTGCAGCCCGAGGATGCGCGGATCAGTCTGGCCCTCCGCCTGGGCCATGATGAAGTCGTCAAAGCCGGCCCCGGAATTCATGTAGTCCCAGAGCAGCACGCTGAGCTCAATGGTGCTGCTCAGCCCACGGCTGAACATGTTCCAGGCGATGCTCATGATGAACATCATCAACAGGATACGGACATAGTTATGCTGCGTCAGGCCCCAGGCCCGTTTGAGATACCAGATGCCCTGGCCGACCATGCCCGGGTCCGGCCCGGATTCGCAGGCCTGCAGCGCGCCGCAGAGCGCCGGGAAGAATCGGAAATACATGAACATCGTGACCATCACCGCGGCCCAGATCAGGAAGATGCCGCTCACGGAAACACTGATTGTCAGCCCGTTGTTGCCTGTTGCCTGTGCACCAAGCACGAGGAGCAGCACGACCAGCGCCAGGGCGACGGTCGGCAGGAAGTAGGTTGCCAGCGCGACCTGGGTGGCCCAGTAGCGGGACTGGGCGAAGCGGAAGGCGGAGGCGAAGTCGTCACGATGTCCATCCAGCGCTCTGGCCGCCAGGCGGATGCAGGTCAGCATCCCGAGCGGTGAGACCAGCAGCTGGTAGACCGCCACCACGAGCAGGCTGCCCATGATGAACAGGAAGGAGTCGCCGTACTCCAGCACCAGGGAGTTGAAGAAGTCCGTGCCGCTGGCTGATGTGGAAATGAAGGAGGGGTCCTGCAGCTTCTCGGAGAATTCCACCAGCTTGACGGTCATCGGAATCGCGAGCAGGGAGACGGGGAGCTGCACCATCGCCATCGCGAGGAACATCGGCACGAAGTTGAAGCGCAGCAGGCGGATCGTGAAGTCGAACAGGTGCTTCAGCTCAAGCGGACGGAGGATGAAGCTGTTCTGGGTGCTGCTCACGGAAGCTAAATCCTAGCACAGCAGCAGAATGTCGGGATGGGCTGCTACGCCGGTCAGGCCAGATCCGGGATGCAGCTTGCAAACGCCAGCCTGCGTGTTATAATTCCCCTTCGCCCAGGCCGGGCCACGGTTCACGGGCGAGAGTCAAATCCCCTCATCGGAGGTTTCAACGTGGCACTCATTTCTCTGCGTCAACTTCTCGAATGCGGCGTCCACTTCGGTCACCCGACCCGCAAGTGGAACCCCAAGATGGCCCCGTTCATCTACACCAAGCGCAACGGGATTCACATCCTTGATCTGCAGATGACGACCCGCTTCATCGACGACGTACATGCCTATGTGCAGGAGATCGTCGGCAAGGGCAAGACCATCCTGTTTGTGGGCACCAAGAAGCAGGCCCAGGACGCCGTGCGCGAGGAAGCGACCAAGTGCGGCATGCCCTATGTGCACAACCGCTGGCTGGGCGGCCTGCTGACCAACCGCAACACCATGACGAAGCGCATCGAGCGCCTGCGCGAGCTGCGCAAGCAGAAGGAAGACGGCTACTTCGATTCACTGACCAAGAAGGACCGCGGCTTCCTGCTCGAGGAGCTGGGCAAGCTTGAGAAGAACATCGGTGGTGTGGC
The DNA here is from genome assembly GCA_020440605.1 of bacterium. Classification (GTDB taxonomy): domain Bacteria; phylum 4484-113; class 4484-113; order 4484-113; family JAFGCY01; genus JAHEFU01. The sequence continues at coordinate 170,092 of JAGRNT010000009.1, forward strand.
TGACCTGAACGGCCTGCCGGATGCCCTGTTCATCGTTGACACCAACAAGGAAGTCAACGCCGTCAAGGAGGCTCGCAGGTTGGGGATTCCGATCATCGCAATCCTCGACACGAACTGCGACCCGGACGACGTGGACTACAAGCTGCCGGGCAATGACGACGCGATCCGCTCGATCCGCCTGTTCTGCCAGATCGTGGCTGACTCCGTGATGGAGGCCCGCTACGGCTACCTGCCGCCGGACAGCGTGTTCATCCGCGCCCAGGAGGATGAGGACGCGGACATGGACGACGAGCCGCGCAAGAAGGACAAGAAGAAGGAGTCCGCTCCTGCTCCTGCTCCCGCCCCCGCTGTGGAGGCTGCTCCGGCAGCTCCCGCCCCCGCTCCGCCGGCTCCCGAGCTGGCCCAGGCCCCGGCTGAGGAAGCTCCCGCGGCTGAAGCGGAAGAAGCAGGCGATAACGAGTAGGCTGGCCGGGTAGTACACCGGTCCGAACAATATTTCACTCGGAGAAAGTGATGACTGAGATCAGTGCGAAGCAGGTAATGGAACTGCGCAAGATGACCGGCGCGGGCATGATGGAGTGCAAGAAGGCGCTCGGCGACACCAGCGGTGACGTCGAGGCCGCCGTCGATCTCCTGCGCACCAAGGGCCTTGCCAAGGCCGCCAAGAAGGCTGACCGTGCCGCCAACGAGGGCATCATCAGCATCCTGCGCAGGGACAAGAATGACGGGATCATGCTGATGCTGAACTGCGAGACGGACTTCGTCTCCCGCAATGACGACTTCAAGGCGATGGTCGACGAGATCGGCCAGTTCCTGCTGAATGCCGACCTGCCCGAGGGCGTGAACGGCAAGCTCGGCGATGCCGAGGCGCTGGAGGCCGTCAAGGGCCTGAGCTACAAGGGCAGCACGCTGGGCGAGGAGCTGACCGCCGCCATCGCGCGCATCGGTGAGAACATGATGATCGGCGCACTGGTTGCCGAGCGCAGCACGGATGCCGGTGACTGGCTGCAGGAGTACAAGCACGGCGCACGCGTCGGCGTGCTCGTCTGCCTGACGACCGGCAATCCCGCGACGCAGGACAGCGAGAAGTTCCAGGAGCTGGCCAAGGACATCGCGATGCAGATCGCGGCGGCCACTCCCCAGGTGCCGCAGTCCGTGGACCGCAGCGGCGTTGACGCCGAGGTGCTCAAGCGTGAGCGCGAGGTGCTGATCGCCCAGGCCAAGGAGGAGGGCAAGCCCGAAGAGATCGCGCAGAAGATGGTCGAGGGCCGCATCCAGAAGTTCTACGGTGAGGTCTGCCTGCTTGAGCAGCCCTTCATCAAGGATGACAAGAAGAAGGTCAGCGAGATCATCGACGCGGTTGCCAAGGAGCTTGGCGACACCATCACGGTCGCGCGTTTCCACCGCGTGCAGATGGGCGAGTAATTGCCAACCGGCGATAGCCGGACAATGGAATTCAATGAGGCCGTCCTGCGGGGCGGCCTTTTTGTTTTCAGTGGTCAGGGGATGAGGCGGTGCGGCGCGCTGGCGAATCAGTGAGCAGTGAACCGTGAAGAATACCGGCGAAGCCCAGCCGCGCCTGGGAGGGAATGCCGCGAAGTTCGCAGGGTAGCCAGGGTTGGCAACGCTGTCCATCTTCTCAGCGCCTCTCTTCCGACTCTGCGGCTCTGCGCCAAAAGAACCCTGCGTGCACTCAGGAATATTCTCGCGCGGCTGCGCGCCACAATGCCTCGCGCGCGCTCGGGTGAAGTCGAGGCATGCGTGTGGGATTTATTGGCGCAGAGGCGCGGAGGAATACGGAGGCGCAGAGCAGGATTCAATCTGGCAACATACACTGCCACCAGACCTGCATTGCGCACGAATCAGCTCCACGCGTGCAGGCGTCGCGTGGTGCCGCCGGTACTTCATGTGTCAATTGCTTGTCGTGGAAGGTGCAGCAATCCGCATCCTGCCTACGCAGGATACAGCCCCCCTGGTGATTCCTGCTACGCGGGACTGAACTCCGCTACACCCTGCAACCCAGTTCCCATGTCCTCCTTGCCCGGATCGCTCCGGGACTCCGTTGTGCGACTTGCGCCGCTGCTCCATTGCCTGAATTTCACCACGAAGCCACGAAGTACACGAAGTTTTCAATGATCACGAAGGACTGCTTTGTGATTCCATTTCAGCTTTGTGAACTTTGCGTTCTCTGTGGTTCTTCTTTCTTTGTGCGACTTGCGCCGCAGCTCCGTGCAGTAGAACTGCCGGCAGTTTCCGCATTGCAGCGGATATGTTCCCCGGGCCTGTGTCCTGGCGGGACCGCCTTGAAGGTCCGCTGGGCCAGCGATGGCTTCCGGAGAGCACACTACCTTTGGTGGAAGCCCTTATGATTTCCGGCTTCCGAAGCCTGACTTGCGCCAGAGCTCCGAAGCCTGACTGACATCAGGCCTCCGTGGGACACCGTCCCCGCGTCCGGGATGGCAGGTGGGAAAGGGAGCCATCCGTGTCGTACATGTACTTGCGCTAGCTATGCCTATTATCCTTAACAATCGTATGGTGTCAAGGAATATGAATGTTAAAGTAAAAAAAGTGCGGAGTGGGCAGGTTGGAATTGGGAGGGGAACGGAGTGTAGCTCTGAGAGCTACAGGGCCATGCTGGTCTAGTTAACGATGCATTGTCTGGCTGGAACCGCTGTAGTCATCCTGACGGATGAGCTCATTGTCAGCTTTACAGCTGATCTCCGGGCCGAGCTAGCGCTCGACCTCCGCGCCTGGCTTGCGCTCGACCACCGATGGTGCAGCTCCGCAGCACCTCCCATGGCACAGCTTCGCAGTGCCTCCTAGCGGATCAGCTTGCCGGAGCGCATGGCGCCCATGATCAGCTCGGTCACGGGGGTGCTCGTCACGCAGGGGAAGAAGTCACCGCCGCTGCGCAATGCGAACTTCTTCAGCTCGGCCTGCAGGGCGGAGAGCCGCTCATGGTAGCGCTTCAGCACATTCACGCCCATCGAGACATCCATGCGCTCGCCGGTTTCGCGGTCCACGAGCTGCAGGTCGCCGGTGAGCTGGGGATTGGCCTCCTCGGGGCTCAGGACCTGCATCAGCTCGATCTGGTGCCCGCTGCCCAAGAGCGGGGCCACGGTCTCGATGCCTTCATCCGTGAGGAAGTCGCTGATCACCACCACCATCCCGCTCTTGCGGGTATGGGCGGCGAAGCGTGCCGCCGCCCCCTTGAGCGAGCTGCCGCCGCCGGCCTCCAGCATGTTCAGGCGGCGCAGGATCGGGTGGATCTTGCCCTTGCCGCGGGAGGGGGTCTGGATCACCTCGTATTCGCTGGAAAAGACACTGACCGCCACGCTTTCCATGTTGGAGAGCACGATGTAGGCCAGCCCGGCCGCCAGTCGGCGGGCGTAGTCAAACTTGTTGGGGGAGCCGTAGTCCATGCTCGCTGAGCAGTCCAGCAGCACGTAGAGGCGCAGGTCCTCCTCCTCCTCGAAGAGCTTGACGTAGTGGCGCTCCAGGCGGCCATAGAGGTTCCAGTCGATGCGGCGGATGTCGTCGCCCTTCATGTAGGGGCGGAAGTCCACAAACTCCACGCTCTGGCCCTTGTTGCGGCTGCGGCGCTCGCCGCGCATCTGGCCGCGGAAGAGCTTGCGCGAGAGCATGCGCAGGCGCTCCAGCTCCGAAAGGAAGGCCGTGTCCAGGGGACCTGCGGGATGCTGTGTGCTCACTGATCTGATTGTAGCAGCGCGCGGGCCCTGCTGCCGGGAGCTGCTAAGCTCAGATGGTGCATCCCTCACTGAAGCATACACAGCACCGGCCCTGGCCGCTGCCGCAGGGCGAACCCTACATGACGATGGACTGGCTGGAGCTCAGCTTCCTGCACTGGTCGCTGGATCCAGAACTGCTTAGACCGCAGCTGCCGGCCGGGCTGGAACTGGACACCTGGGATAGCCGGGCCTGGCTGGGCGTGGTGCCGTTCCGGATGGAGAATGTCAACCCGACGCACTATCCGCTGCCGCGCATCATGTCGGCATTCCCGGAACTGAACCTGCGGACCTACGTCGTTGCCAACGGGAAACCGGGGGTCTGGTTCTTCTCGCTGGAGGCCACGAATCCGCTGGCAGTGCGCACGGCCCGGGCCAAGTTCCACCTGCCGTACTACGACGCACGGATCCGACATTCCATGCGTGACGGCGTTGTCAGTTTCCGCTGCAAACGTGTGCACCGCGGAGCCGCGGAACTGGAGCTGCGGGTCTCCTACAGCGGGGCAGGGGAGACCTTTCAGGCCGAACGGGGCAGCCTGGAGCACTGGCTCTGCGAACGCTACTGCCTGTACAGCGCTGACAACAGGGGTAGGATCAGCAGGGGCGATGTGCACCATCCACCCTGGCCGCTGCAGCAGGGCAGGGTGGAGATCGAGGAGAACACCGTGTTCCAGCAGCTTGGGCTGGAACTGCCGGAGCAGCCGGAGCATGTGCTTTATTCGGCTGGCGTGCAGTGCCTGGGCTGGCGTCCGGAGGAGATTGGAGCTCAGCTGTAACGCTGACAGCAAGTGTCGCACCTCCGACAACGGTCATTGCCACAAACAGGAGTCGAAAACATGACAACGGGAAAGCTGCTCCGGATGGACAACGTCGGCATCATGGTAAGCGACATGGAAAGGATGATCACATTCTTCAGTGAACTCGGGCTGATTGTGGAGGGCCGTACGACCGTGGAGGGCGAGTGGGTGGACAGAACCATCGGCATCGGGAACGCCCGCTGCGAGATTGCGATGCTGGCAACGCCGGACGGTGGAGTGCGGCTGGAGCTGAGCCGCTTCATCACGCCGGAAGCGCAGGGTGACGGCACTCCCGTTCCTGTCAACACACTCGGGATCCGGCGCCTGATGTTCGCCGTGGATGACCTGCGCAGTGTGCTTTCGCGCCTGCAGCAGCATGGTGCGGAACTGATCGGCGATGTCACCCAGTACCGCGACATGTACCTGCTCTGCTACCTGAACGGCCCCGAGGGAATCATGCTCGCCCTGGCTGAGAAACTAGACTGAGGGAGGTGGGAGGTGGATGTGGTTTGCCGGGATGCGGAGGTGCGACACTTGTTGTCGCACAATCATGCCGGGTCCTCAATCATGCTTAGTTGTCAAAATGTGTGTCACGCCGCTGGCATGACTGCGCGCCTCAATTGTGCGACAACAAGTGTCGCAGCTCCTTTTCACAACAAAAAGGGGAGCCCGCACTGGACTCCCCTTGTTCCTCATTCAACCACTCTCGGAAATGGTCCTAGACCGGGACCTTGCCCTTCTTGAGCTTGCGCATGTCGAACAGCACGGCCTTGCCGTTCTTGCCCTTGTACTTCAGCTGCTTGAGCTGACGGTCCTTCTTCTTGCCCTTGATCGGGTTGAGCTTCAGCTTGCTGGCGGCCTTGATCAGCTTCTTCGAGCTGAGCTTCTTCAGGCTGTTCTTCGCCTTCTTCTTCTTGCCCTTGCTCATGTTGCCATTGAGCAGGGCGACCGGCTGGCGCTTGCTGATCATCTTGGCGACGGCCTTCTGCTGCTTGCGGGCACTCTGCTTGGCTGCCTTCGCCGCCTTCTGCTTCTTCGCCTTGGCAGCCTTGGCGGCCTTGGCCTTCTTCTCCGCCTTCGCCATCCGCTTCAGCTCGGCATTGACGGCCTCGCGCAGCTTCTTCTCGGCGGCCTTCTCAGCCCTGCGGGCCTTGTCAATCGCCTTCTGGGCCTTCTGGGCCTGGCTGCGGGCCTTCTTCAGCTCAGCCTTCAGCTTCGCTGCCAGCTTGCTGACGCGGGTGTCATGCTTCCGGGCTTCGCTGATCGCCTTGTTGACTGCGGATACCGCGTCATTGGCCTTCCCGGCCAGCCCGTGGATCTTTTTGTCAGCCTTCAGCTTGCGACGGGGAATCCTGCGCAGGATGCCCTTGCCGGCCTGGACCTTGACACTCTTCTTCTGTTTCTTCGCCATCTGAACGGACTCCTTTGCCCTGCACGGAATGTGTCGGGACTGTGTGAAGTGTAACAGAAGAAAGTGAAGATGGGGGCTGAGCCCGCATCAATACAGGAAATTCCGGAAAAATGAATTGTGTGTTTCCGGCAAAGTCAATGTGAAGGGCAGGTGAGCAAAGCGCTCAGTCGATTTCCTTTTCGATGTCGAGACCGAGCAGATTTGCCATGTTGCGCACAGGATCGTAGTCAGAATCGGCGGCAGTGACCAGTCCTTCCACCTCATACAGCTCGAACAGCACCCGTTTGCCCTCCTCGCTCGCTGCCAGCGCAAGCAGCCCGTCACGGATCCGGGCCGTCAGTTCCGGGTCCAGTCCGGCGGTCACCGAGACGTTGTCAGCGGGAATCTCCGGGGTATAGGCCAGCACGCGGGTGCTCTGCATCAGCTCATCCATGCCGTTGTCAACGAGCTTCTGGCGGGCATCCTCAAAGCAGCAGGCGGCGTCGACACTGCCCTTGGCCAGGGCCAGGACGGCGGCATCATGGCTGCCGCTGTAGCTTTCCTCGAGATCGACCTCCGGGTCCAGTCCGGCCTCGATCAGCAGCGTGGCGGGGTAGAGGTGCCCGCTGGTGGAGGCCTGCTCCGGATAGGCGATGCGCCTGCCCTTCAGGTCGGTGATGTTCTCGATGCCGCTATCGCTGCCAACGAGGATCTGACCGCGGTAGCTGCTCTTGCCGTGGCGCACGACCTTGAGGATCGCCTGGTCGCCGTTGCGCTCGTGGGCGAAGACGTAGGCCATCGGCGGCAGCCAGCCGACCTGGACCTTGTCAGCGGCCATGGCCTCGACGATGCCGACGTAGGAGGTTGCCACCATGGAGCGGAAGTGCAGGCCGGTCTCGGCGGAAAGCAGTTCGCAGAGTTCGTCGCCGGAACTGACGACCTTCTCGGCCTCGGTGGAGGGCACGAAGGCCATGGTGAGGGGGTTCTTCTCGCTGCCGAGGGCGTGGGATTCAGCCTCAGGCTTGTAGCAGCCCGCCGTGAGCAGGCTCAGGAGCAGCGCGATGTGTAGCAGTCTGTGCACGGCACAGATTATAGGGCAGGGCGCTCCCGCCGTGCCCGGGGTGCGCGTGATGGATCAGGCGCGGAAGAAGTCGTGAAGCTGCAGGATGTGGATGCTCTGGCCGCGCACACTGTCAGCGAGCGCCACGTCACCGGTGATCACGCAGACGCAGGTATGGCGGGCGATCAGCTCACTGACCAGCTCGCGGATATGCTCGTCGCCGGCTTCCTTGCCACCATCACCCTGGGCACAGTTGAGCGTGACATGCTCGCCGAGCTGGATGCTGGGCTTGTACTGCGTGCTGTAGACGATGTGGAATTTGCCGTGCAGCTCGGTGGAGAGCACGTCGATGTCACGGGCCAGCTCGTCGCGGGTCTGGGCCTCGAGTACGCCGCGCAGGCTGTAGTCATAGTAGGGCAGGCGGTCCAGCACGCTGTCGCCATCCACGATATAGGCAGCACCGCGCCCGAAAGTGAAGGCTTCCTTCTTCTTCAGGTGGTCGAGGTTGAAGCGGCTGAGCGTGCGCTCCGGGCTCTCGACGGCCACCTTGACAACGGTGGCCTCGACCTGCTCCACCACTCCAGGGGCCGGCTGGTCCTCTGCCACGGCGGCTGCGGCGGGAGCCACGGGTTCGGAGACGGCCTCGCCGCCGTCCTCGTCGGAGGCCACGGCCTCATGGGCACCGTTGCCATTCACGGACTCGGGATCACCGGCATGTCCGTTGCTGCCGACATGCACCTCAACGGTCTGGGGCTCCGCGGCTTCTTCCGCGGCAGCCTCCTCCTCAGCTTCTTCCTCGCTGCCGCTGTCCTCGATCACGGCCTCCTCGGGCTCGGCAAGTTCGGGAGTCTCCTCCTCGGCCTGGATCTCGGCAGTCGGCTCGCTGGCCTCAGCCTCCTCGGCCTCCGCTTCCTCAGACGCCTCAGCTTCCTCAGCGGCGGCATCCTCGATCACGGCCTCAGTGACGGGGGCGGCTTCCTCAGCCTCCTCCTCCTCAGTTTCGGCCTCGGCGGTCTCCGCGCTGGCCACGGTCTCTTCACTGCTGGCCTCGCGGGCTTCCTCACTCAACTCAGGCGCGGCATCCGGGTTTGACTCATCCACCTTCTCGAAGAGCTGGGGGGCCTTCTCGCGCAGGGCCTCGATCAGGCGGTTGTACTTCGAGGATTCCTCGTCCAGCTCCTCGAGCTTGTACTCCAGGGAGTCCACCTGCTCCTGCTGGTCCTTGGTATCCGGGTTCTCAACGACGAGATCCTTGCTGTCCAGCAGGTCCGCAGCCTCGGAGAGGATCGCCAGATAGGCATCACGCTCCTCGCGGATCTTCAGAACCTGGCCGAGTTCCTCGCGGGCAGTGTCGAGCTTTTCCTTGACGCTGCCTTCCTCGGATTTGATGGCCTTGATCTTGTCCACCAGCATCCTGGCGAGTTTGACATCCTGTTCGTACATCCGTCTCTCCTTAAAACGCAAGGATATCCCGCTTGGCTTCGAGGTTGCGAAACACCTGTGACTGGAAGCGGTACAGCGCCGCCGGGCGCCCCCGCTGGTGTTCCGCGGCACGGGATTCACCCGTGTCCTCCACGATGCCCAGGTCGAGGATCTTCTTGCGGAAGTTCCTCTTGTCCAGCTCCCTGCCGAGGATGATCTCGTACAGCCTCTGCAGTTCCGCCATCGAAAACAGTTCAGGCAGCAGCTCAAAGCCGACCGCGGTATAGGCCAGCTTGCCCTGCAGCCTGTTGCGCGCAACACGCACGATCAGCCCGTGCTCACCCTGCAGCTCCGGTTCATCCTCCTCGGAGAACCAGGCCAGGCGGCCGGCGGCATGCTGCTCCACACCGGGGATCAGGTCCGGAGGAACCAGACCGTAGTAGGCGATCTCGATCATGCGCTGCCGGTCAGGGGAGACACGGTTCCCGAAGGTATAGAGCTGCTCGAGGTAGTCCACGCTGATGGTGGCATACTCCCGGACAACCCGTTCAGCCGCCCGTCTGAGCGGCTCCGCATCTCCCGGTGTACCGGCGGGCAGACGCCAAGAAGCGCCATCCGTCCGGACCAGCAGGGTCTTGAGCGCATCATCACGGATGGTGAGCAGGATGATCACCACCGAAATCCCGATTCCGCCTGTAACTTGCCCCGTGTAGTCCAGCTGACCCACCTGGTGTGTCATCTGGTGCACATATCATTGTCGATGTCATCCACCGACAGTTAAATGTGCGCCAGCTACTTAGATTATAGCTAAATAAAGTGCAATATGAAAAGCCGCAGCCAAACTGTATCGCTCGCTGGAATGCTGCCTGATCGGAAGCTCCGGCCAGGGCATGATCACTGTTATACTCTTGCCCTCATGAGAATCCTGCTTGTGATGCTGCTGATTGCCCTGCTGAGCCTGCTGGGGGGCTGCATGATGCCCAACCAGGAGGAGCAGGCGCGGGCCAACGAAGCCAAGCTCGTCAAGGAAGGCTATGTGCATCCCGAGCCTGGTGACAGTGCTCCGCCGATCCGCAGTGTTGACCAGGACGGCAATGCCTTTGCACTCGAGCAGGCCCTGGAACGGGGACCGGTGCTGCTCTACTTCTATCCGGCTAACTACACGCCGAATACGACGAGCCACCTGCGCCAGCTCAGCAAGGTGCGCAGGGAGATTGAGGAAGCCGGTCTGGGGATCGGTGTCTATGCCCTGAATCAGGCGGATGCCACGGAGACAAAGGCCTACCTGCAGTCCGAGGAACTGAGCCTGCCCGTGCTGTATGACCCGGACCTGACGATATCCGAGCTGTACGGCTGCGCTTCCTCCAGTGGCGAGACCCTGATGCAGGAACGCAGTGTGGTGGGGATCAATCCCGACGGCAGCATCGCCTTCTTCGACCGGCGCTTCTTCCACAAGCCGCTGAGTCTCAAGCGCCTGCAGGACAAGGATCATTTCAACATGGTCCAGGAGCAGTAGGCAGCTCAGGTCTGAGCCACGGCTCAGCTTCCCGCCAGCAGCAGTCAAATCCCCGTGCTGCGAAACTGCGTATTCCATCAGCTGAATGAATTGCAGTGCAGATCCATGCGATTAAGCACAGTCAAGATTGTGCGGCGGATATCCGGACTCGCTGTGTGTGCTTCCCGGCAATTGGACACCTGAACCGCTGCGGCTGACACAGGATAAAAAAAACCCCGGGGCACAGGGCCCCGGGGCGTTGATCAGTTCAGTTGATCATTCTCGCGTGGACTACGGCAGCAGGGTCGGATCCATCCAGTTGATCAGGTTCTGCATGTACTGATCCTGCGTACCGGCAATACCCGTGAAGATGTCACCGCCGAAGTAGGGGATGCTGCCCTTGAAGTAGTGACCGACCCAGACACAGACACCACCGGGGGTGGCGCCGTTCTTGTCGAAGCGGGTCACGTCGGAGCGGTCCGTGCTGAACAGCCAGGAACCCTGGGTGGCACCCGGGGTCAGGGCCGGAGTGTCGAAGTAACCGCTGGTGTACCAGGGATCGACACCCGGGTTCGGGCCGACTGAGCTGTAGTGGTCGACCATCATCATGCCGGAGCCACCGGGGCCGTTCTGCAGGCCGGCGACGATGATGTGCTGGTTGTACCACTCACTGTCGAACTGGTGACGCTCGTTCATGAAGGACGTACCACCACCCATGTAGTTGGTGTGCATGTCCAGACCGGTGTCGAAGGTCTCCCAGGAGGTCTCGCCGGGCATGAAGAGCAGCAGGTTGCCGCCCGTGCCGCCGGGACCGCCGTTGTCAAGGTAATCCTTGAGGATCGTCATCTCGGCAGCCAGGATGCCCGGGCTACCAAGGCCGAACCACTCGTGCTCGGTCATCCAGATCACCAGGTCATAACCGTAGAGGTCGGAACCGGCGGTGATGCTGGCACGCGGGATCACGGACTGACCGGGCAGGAAGGCATCGATGGCGGTCAGCATCTGCGTCGGGCTGTCATCGAGAGCATTGAGGTTGTCATCAATGATCGCGTAGGTCAGGCCGGGCTTCAGCGGCACCGCGTCGGGCCAGAAGAAGGAGGCGTTGCTGGAAGGCACATCGCCGTCATCGACGCGCAGGCTGAAGAAGTAGTCTCCATCACCGCCGGCGACGGTCGGGTCGACGTTGACGACATCGCTCCAGGCACCGTTGGCATTGTGAGTCGTGTAGTCGTTGATCACGTTGCCGCTGTTGCCCCAGCCGATGAAGTCGTAGTTCCAGTCAAGGCTCATGTCGTAGTTCGGGAAGCCGTTGGCGATGATGTAGCTCAGGGTCACATCATAGTCAGGGCCGGAACCGGTGACGGTGTCCTTCGGATCATCCAGGTCCGGATCATCGAAGATGCTGACGGGGTAGTTCGGGTCACCTTCGTCGACCATGTAGCAGCCACCCTCAATGAAGCTGTCGCCATCGGGCCAGAAGTTCGGGTAACCGTTCAGGTCATCGAAGTAGTCGTCGTAGGCGTCCACGTCGGTGAAGAAGCGGACACGGACCGGGAACTTGTCAGCGGTTTCGCTGATCACGCCGTTGCGGTTCAGGTCGCCATCCCAGCCCTTGACCACTGCGTAGTCAAAGTCAACGGTGCGGCCCTCGCCGGGGGTGGTGAAGGAGTAATCGCTGCGCAGGTAACCCCACAGGTCACGGCCGGCCTCGATGTCGTGGTCCTCGATGAAGTCATACCACTGGATGCTGCCCTCACCGTAATAACCCACGGGGGAGTCGGCGTTGTCGTACTTCACGCTCTTGTGGCCGGGATACATCGCCCAGGCCAGGTAGGCCGGGGAACCGCCGTACAGCGTGCCCTGGGCCCAGTGCGCGATCGCCTCGGTGGCAACCAGGTCCTCGTCGTTGTTGAAGGTCAGGTTCGGGCCGAAGCCATCGCCGTAGCTGGCGGTGTCGAAGGAACCGAAGCTGGCCGTCTCACTCAGGAAGTAGGCCGCGGCACGGTTGAGACCGAGCGCGGTCGGGTCGAAGACGCCGCCGTAGGGGGCGGTGAACTTCGTCCAGTCAGCGGAGATGTCGCTCATCGCGATACCCGCATAGTTGACATCGAGGATCTCGGAGGCTTCCACGTCGCCGGGGATCGCGCCCAGGGTGTCATCCCACTCCACGTAGGCGTAGAAGGGGAACTGGAAGTCAAGGTCGTTGCCATTCACGCCAGCATCGTCATCGCCGGGGGTACGCGTCAGGGTGTCGTACTCAACCGGGTAGTCGAAGCCGGGGGTGGTGTCGGGACCGTACACATCGGAACCGTTCGGATCCGGGTAGTTCTGGCCACCCACACCCGCGGTACCCTGCGTCACGTTGCCATTCACCTTGTCCCAGGCGATCGGGGTCACGCACACGATCTCCGGAGGACCGTCATACTCCTCGAAGCCGGCACCGCCGCCGCCGCCACC